>CAVWIH010000014.1:0-442700 GCA_963755025.1 uncultured Actinomycetes bacterium | reverse complement strand
AGTTCTCGCCGGGGGCGGCCCTGCTCGAAGATCCGTTCCTGGCGCGCTTTTTGCCGAGTGCGCTGGTCGAGTCGCAGCTCGGTCGCCTCGCGCCTTGGCGAACACAGCCCTGCTCGCCGGCGCCAAGGAGCCCAGCGTCATCGCACCCAACGGCTTCACGATCGCCGACCCCATCTCTGCCGCCGCTTCGGTGCGGTCGTTTCGGCGGCGGGTCAACGGCGACATCGCGGCCGCATTGCGCTTCTACCGCCGACAGCCACCGCGCATCGATCCGGGCAGCCACTACTTCGTGCTGACCCTCCGCCTCATGAACGACATGGGCGCCCGGCCGACGGTCGTGCTGGCGCCCCTGCAGCCGCGCTACCTGGCGGCCATCTACCGCCACGGGTGGCAGGCACGCGATCGCCTGGTGCTCGCCTATCTGCGCGGGTTGCAACGCAGCACGCGCTTCAACGTCCTCGATTTCAGCCGGCTGTCGAGCATCGGCGGCTCCGCCACTGGCTTTTACGACGGCGTGCACCTGCGGCCCGACACGACCCGCCTGGTGGTCGACGCCGTACTGCGTGCCTTGCCGCATGCCTTCGCGGCGCCCAAGGTGGGCTGACGGCACACTCGTGAGATGGCGGCGTAGCCGGGCGGGTCGCCGCCGGTCCGCGCAGCCGGCCCCGTGTCAGGCGCCCGGCGCTCCCGGACCCACGAGCGGCTCGTACGAGGCCTGCCCGCCGTCGGCCACGTGCGGGGTCCACTGCGCGCCGTCCCAGTAGCGGTGGGTGTGGCGTCCGGAGGGGTCGACATACCAGGCGGGCGGCGCCGACGCAGGCGCGGCGCCGGGCACGGCCGTGGCGCCCCAGGCAGCCGGCGCGAGACCGGGCGCCGTCGCACCGATCGACGGCTCGAGGGTGAACGGCGGGTAGCGGTCGCTCAGGCCGAGGGCGTAGCCCCTGACCCGCGTCTGCAAGCGCAGGACTCCGGCACTGAAGTCGAACATGCCCCGCGGGTAGGCGGCGGCGAAGAGGATGACCCACTGCACCACGATCCACACGACGGCCGCGGCGATGCCCAGGACCAACAGCACGATGTAGTGCGGCAGCGCGGCGAGGTCGCGCAGCACCAGACCGCCACCGCCGGTCGGCGAGCCAAAGTTGAGGCGCGGAGCGCTGACGTTGTCGCTGTCGAACGTCGTCGTGTTCGAGCCCTGGTGGATGAGGTAGACGATGAACGCGATGAAGGCGACGACGAGCGCGACCTGGACGATGACGGTGAAGACGGCGTACGGCTGCTGCGGGCGGGCGCTCGAGCACCCATCGACCGGGTACGTCGGGTCGGGTTGAGCGCGAACGGCGGGTAGCGGTCGGTGATCGAGAAGAAGAACGCGAAAGCCCGAGTGTTCCAGCGCAGCACGCCGGCCACGAACGTGAACATGCCCTGCGGGTACTCCCCCTTGATGGCCGCCACGATCTGCGCGACGAACGCCACGACGAGCTGGGCGATGCCGAGAAAGGCCAGCACGAAGAAGTGGGGTATGAGGGCGACGAACTTGATCCAGACGATGGTCAGTGCGGCCCAGGCGCGCGAGCTGCGCGGCGGGTAGTCGACCCGCAGGTCGATCGGGTAGTCGTTCAGGGCCACGTGTGTCCTTTCGTCGCCGTCGGCGTGGTCGAGGGCGCGCGTGAGCACCCGCTCGCCGCGCGCCAGCTTACCAGTCGAGCAAGCGCCGCTGCCCCTCGAGCGCGCGGATGGCCGTCACGTTCTGCGGGTACCGAGCACGCCGCGGTCGGCGCCCTCGGCGTCGCGTACGGCGAAGTAGCGGATATGCAGGAACTTCTCGTCGAGGGTGAGCCAGAACTCGGCGGTCTCCTCGCGGCCGGCGCGGAAGGCGTCGATGATCGCCTGCACCTTGTGCACGCTGGCCGGCGGGTGGCAGTTCTGCACCTTGCGGCCAATGACGCCCGGCGAGCGCGGGAACACGCGCTCGCCCTCTGAGTAAAAGCGCACCTCGTCGTGCTCGTCGACGAAACTCACGTCGAGCGGCAGCTTGCCCAGCATGAGGTTGAGCTGTTCGAGGCTCATGCCGCCGGTGTGCAGTTGCAGGAACTCGCTCGAGCCGGCGGCGACGGGCGGCGCCGGCGTGGCGCCTTCGGCGCCGGCGCCCGGCCAGCTCGGCACGTCGGTGATCAGCGAGTAGCCGATCTCGGGCTCGCCGGCGCGGATCTCGCGCCACTCCGCCTCGGAGAGCGTGTCGACCGCCATGGGAAAGAGGATCTTCTCTTCTTTCACGACCATGTCGTCGGCCATGATGGCGGCTTCGGTGGCGGCGTGCACGGCGGCTGCGGCATCGTCGTCGGCGAGCGCGCCGCGCAGCTCCTTGAGCACGGTGCGGATGTCGTCGTGCAGGGCCCACATGACCTTGGCCGGACCCTCGACGCCGTGCTTCTCGAGGAACGGGAAGAGCTGGTTCTCTTTGCGCAGGTAGTGGCGGTCGACGGTGAGCAGGCGGTCGACCAACGCCGCCAGGGCGGGCTTCAGCCGCTGCCATTCGGCGGCGCCAGGCGGCGTGCCTATGCGCTCCGCCACTTTGCGGATGGACTGCGTGATCTGCAGCAACGCCTGGTTCTCGCGCTGGAAGGTGTCGATGGGGTGGCCCTGGGGAGCGGCAACCGGCTCGTGGTCCTCGAGGGCGTCCGCGAAGACCTGCACGTGCACGTCGCAGAGCCGCTTGACCTCGTCTTCGGGCAGGCCTTCGGCCATGAGCGCCTCTTCCATGGCGGCGATCTCGGTAGGTTCGATGTCGCCGATCAGCGCGGCGAAGCGCGGCTTGACGTCGTCGGGCGTGCTACCGGTATGCAGCGCGGTGATGATCGCCTTCAGTTCCTCCTGGCGCACGGGGTCGATGCCGGCGACCGCGGTCTGCGCGATCTCCGGGCGCTCGCCGGTCACCCTCGCGACCTCGGCGGCCACGTCGTTCATGAGGCGGTCGAGCGGCACCTCGCACTGCGCCGCGACCCGTTCGAGGGTCGCGGTGCGGCCCATGGTGCGCCGCATGACCGGGTTGGTGAGCTTCTTGAGCTCGGGGTGGTAGTCGGCCAGGAAGTCGAGCAGGAACGGATAGTCCTTGAGCAGCGTGCCGATCGTGGTCTTGGGGGTGAGAGCGATTGCCATGGGCTTTTCTCCCCTGTCGGTGTCGCGTCCGCCTTCTACTCTGCCATATCTGTGACGGCGAGCCGCCCGCCGCCCGCCTGCCACGGCGGCTCACTCCACAGCGACCCGAGGAGGCCGGCGCGCGCTGGGCGCGCCCGCGAGCCGCTGCCGGGGCGCGCCGGACGCAGGCCCCTCGCCGGCAGTCCGGAAGGCCAGAATGGCGGCGTGGCCTTCGGTCCGCCGCTACGCACCACGCGCAGCCAGCCGCGGCCGGTCCTGGTTTGCAGGTTGCCGGCGCGGTCGACGGCGCGCACCACCACGCGGTACAGTCCGGGCTTGAGCTTGCAGGTGAAGCGCAGCCAGCGGGTAGGCGGGCGCCGGGTCCATGGACCAGTCGCCGGAGCGGGCGACCAGCGTGTGCACGACGCGGCCGGCACGGGTCTCGATGCGGACCGTCGCCACGGCCACGCCGCTGGTCACGTCGGCGGCCTTGAAGCGCACGATGGCCGACTTGCCGGCGCCGGCGGTCGCGTTCTTGAGCGCACCGCAGACCGGCCCGACGGTGTCGATGCCCACGCCGCAGATCTCGGTCGCCTCGGTGTTGCCGGCGTTGTCTGTCGAGCGGTAGAGGAAGATGTGCTCGCCGTCGTTCGCGTGGGTGTCGGCCGGCGCGGGCACGGCGATCGCCGTTCCCGGCTGCCAGGTGGAGCCGCCGTCCGAGCTGAACTGCGTGTCCTTGACGCCGGAGCCGCCCGTGTCGCTCGCGGTCAGCGCGATCGTGA
Organism: uncultured Actinomycetes bacterium; assembly: GCA_963755025.1. GTDB lineage: Bacteria > Actinomycetota > Thermoleophilia > UBA2241 > UBA2241 > Bog-752. Next base: position 438,780 of record CAVWIH010000014.1, on the reverse strand, counting down.
CCGGAGACGGTGCCAGGCCCAGTCGGCGTCGTCGAGGGTCTGCGGCGGGGCAGCATCGCCGCCGTCGCCGTCGAGCGTCGCGACGATGCCGTCACCAAAGGCCCACACGTGTGTCGCGTCGGTAGCGGCGATCGTCGTCGTCTCGCCGCCGGCGACCTTCGCCCAGGTGGCGCCGCCGTCGGTGGTGGCCCGACGCCCAGCCCCGCCAGCCAGCCGTGCTGGGAGTCGAGAAAGTGGACCGCGTCGACGAACGATCCCGCGGGCGCCGTGGTCACCGCAGCCCAGGTGGCGCGCCGTCGGTGGTGTGCAGCAGCCAGCCCTGCGGCGTGGGCGCCGAGGACTCCGCGAAGCTCGAGCCGACCGCCCAGCCCTCGTTCTGGTCTATAAACTGCAGGCCGCTGAGACCCGTAAGCCCCTTAGGCAGCGCCTCGGTCGCCCAGCTCTGGCCGCCGTCGGTCGTCTTGTACACGACTGCCGCCTCGCCGTTCGCGGCGCTGCCCCCCGCCCAGCCGGTCGTCGCGTCGACGAAATCGACAGCGGTCAGCGACGGATTGCCGTTCACGTACTGCGCCAGCCACGACGCCCCGCCGTCGGTCGTGCGTTCGATCGCCGTCATGGCGCCGCCGTTCCCGGAGCCCCAGGGGTCGTCGCTGATCGCCCAGCCGTTCGCGGCGTCGACGAAATCGACGCCGACAAGCCCCCGGCGAGGCTCGACGCCTGGGGACTCCAGGTGGCGCCGCCGTCGGAGGTGTGCAAGATGACCCCGCCGAGAACGACTGGGTGGTCCCCACGAGCCAGCCGTCGTTTACGTCGGGGAAGCTCAGGGCGCGCAGCTCCTGCGACCAGCGCACGGGGCTGGGCTGTTCCGCCCACTGCCGGCCGTCGGAGCTATGCAGGAGTGCACCCCCGTCGTCGACCGCCCACAGGTCGGACGACGAGACCGCCACGCCGTCGTTGAGCGAGTACTGCTGGCCGGAGCTCGCCGCGCTCCAGGAGCCGCCGGCGTCGGCCAAGGCGACGATGCCTTCGCCCACCGCGCACAGCGCGCTGCCTCGGCCCGCAATCGCCGCAGGCGCAAGGGTCCTCCCTATGTGCCGCGTGGTCCAGCTCATGCCGCCGTCGGTGGTCGCGCTCACGATGTAGGAGCCCGCCAGAGAGTCGGAGACCGTGCTGCCGTTCTCGACCACGCCGACGAAGGCGGCGTAGAGAGGGCTCGAGGTGTGGAACGCAGAGATCCAGGCGTCGGCGATGCGGCGCACGACGCGCCAGTGGACGCCGCCGTCGCTGGTAGCAAGAAAGGAGAACGATACGCTCTCGTTGCCATAGGTCCCCAGCGCAGCCCAGCCGTGACTCGAGTCGGTGAAGTCGACGAATTCTTGAGTGTCGAAGCGATGCACGATCGACCAGGTCGCCCCGCCGTTGGTCGTGCGCCACACGACGTCGCCATCCTCTGTGGCCCAGCCTCTGGAGGCGCTCGCGAAGTCGACGGCGAGCGCGCCCTTGGCGGTCCCGACACGCCTGGTGGTCCAGGTGAGGCCGGCGTCGGTCGTATGCGCCGCATAGCCGCTCGTCGTGCCCGCCCAGCCGTTCTGGTCGTCGACGAAGCTGACGTTGGTCAGGGTCCGGGTGAGGCCGCTGGGGGTGCGGTCGACCCAGGTTGCGCCGCCGTCGGTGGTGGCGAGGACGACGTTTTGCCCGGGGTCGTCCCAGGTCGACGCGCCGGAGGCCCAGCCGTGCTGGGCGTCGGCGAAGCTCACCGAATCGAGGTCGTCGACGGTGCCGGACTGCTGGGCCGCCCAGGTCTGGCCGGCGTCGGTGCTGTGCAGGATGACCCCGCCGGCCCCCACCGCCCAGGCGTCGCCGGCGTCGGCGAAGGTGACGTCGGCCAGACCGGCCGCGGGCTGCGGCATCTGCCAGTACCAACCTTGAGTGCCGTCGGGCACGTAGGCGTGAGCGGAACCGGCGACGACGCCCCCCAGGCACGCCACTGCGACAACGACGATGCCCGCGACCAAGATCCGTCTCATGACCCCCCCAAGACCTGCACGATAGTAGCCATACAGTACAAGGTCGGTCGCGGAAAGGGCAGCGGGCTCGTCCGGACGGGCACGTAAAGCGGCGGGGCGGGCCACCGTCAGGTGGCCCGCCCCGCCGCGTCTCGCTGCCCTGGGACAGCTCGCTGCCTTGTGGAGTTGCTGTTACTTGCTCTGCGGCAGCTTGTTGCCGGTGCTGGCGGAGTCGAGCGTGAAGCCGCTGCCGCCGTTACCCGAGCCCGTCAGGGTCGAGGTCGAGAGGTCGTTGTTGGAGGAGCTCGTCCAGTAGCCCGCGTTCCAGGCGTGGCCCATGACGAACTTGCAGTTGCTAAAGACCGCGTCGTTGACGTTCTGCAGCTCGGTGAGGCGCGCCGTGGAGGCGTCGGTGGGCTGGCTCTCCTTCTGCACGGAGTAGTCGACCGTGTCGTTTGCAAAGACGAGGTGACCGTTGGCGCCGGCCGGACCTTCGAGGTTGAAGGCGTTCTTGCGGCAGGCGTAGATCGTCGTGTTCTGCACCGTGAAGTAGGTCGGGCCGTTGATCTCGATGGCGCCCGAGTAGGCCGGGTTTGCCTGGTTGTCGGAGCCGTTGATCGTGCAGCCGTCGATCAGGCTGTTGGCGGCGAAGTAGCCGCCGTCGAAGCTCATCGCCTCTTCGGCTGAGGGCTCGATCGTGTCGTTGATGAACTTCATGTCCTTGTAGCCCACGGTGTTGGAGGCCGGACGCTGCGTGCACTCGATGCCCATGCGCCCCGCCGCCAGGATGTGGCAGCCGGTGAAGGTGATGTCGTGGATGTTGCCGTTTGTGACGTTGATGGTGACGCCGTTCCAGGGGCCCGAGCCGACCGTGCAGTCGGTGAAGGTGAGGTCGTAGCAGGTCTGGTTCAAGGTGAGCACGGCTGTGCAGGCGTTACCGCCGTTGAAGGTGCAGGCGACGTAGTCCACGTCGTGGGTGCCGGCGGGGATGGTGTAGGTGTTGAAGGTCTGGCCGGTGACCGTGGTGTCGCCGGAGACCGGCGTGGGGGTCGTGGTCGGGGTGACCGTGGGAGTCACGGTCGGGGTCGGGGTGGGCGTGGGGGTCGTGCTCTTGGTCGGGGTGGGCGTGGGCGTGGGGGTGACCGTGGGGGTCGCGGTCGGCGTGGGCGTCGCGGTCTGCGTCGGCGGCGCGGTCGTCCAGACCGCGAAGGTTCCGGTGCCCCACGGCGAGTCGCCCACCGCAGCCGACACGGCGAGGGCGCTGTCACCTGCTCGCAGAGCGGCGAGGATGCCGCCGTACAGGCCGTTTGTCAGCGTGGCGACCGTGGCCGTAAGCCCCTCGGACCAGCTCGTGTACGCCTGTACGCCGACCGAGTTCATCGCGGTCGAACCAGGCTCGGGCATGGTCGTGTCGAGTGGGTTGTAGTGCGCCGAGTTGTGCCAGTTGCCGCCTTCAGCTATCTCCCAAGACGTGATCGCAGTGACGTTCTGGGCGCTGAGGGGCATGTCGAGGGCCTTCAGCAGCGCCTGCGCCCAACCCGAGAGGTTGTATGCCCCCGCTGCGAGCGAAGGGCCGGCCGGCGCTGGTGGCGCTACCGCAGCTGTCACCGGCGCAGCCGTTGATTCACGCGCGGCCGCCGCAGTCTCCGCCTGCCGCGCTGCCGCTGCCTGACGCGCCGCCTTGGCTCGGCGTGCCGCCGCTGCAGCTTCGCGTCGTGCCAGGGCCGCGGCACGGCGTGCGGCTGCGCGGCGCGCCTTCTTCTGCCTCGCCAGCAGTTGCGCTTTGGTCTGCGCGGGGGTCGTCGTGGGCGTGGCGGTGGGCGTCGAGGTCGGGGCTGCCGAGGGCTTGGGCGTCTTCCCGGATGTCGCCGTCGGCGTCGTCGAGGGCGCGGGCGCTGGAGTGGGCGCTGTGCTCGGCGTCGCGGTCGTCGAGGGCGCTGGCGCCGTAGTGGGTGCTGCGCTCGGCGTCGCCGTAGGCGTCGCGGCTGCGGCCACCGAGGATGCCTGCGTGGACGTCGGCGCCGTCGATGGGCTCGGGTCGGATGTCGGCATGGCCTTGGTGTGCGACCCGCTCCAGACCTTGCCGCGGTCGTGCTGGCCGGCGGCACCGGTCACGTGCTGCTTGGGTGGCGACATCGCCGAGGCGACGGCCGAGGCGACGAGGATGATCACGATCGTCGCTACGGCCGCGCCGATGAGGTGCTGGCGTTTCATCCAGGGCTCCGTTTCCTTGCCTGTGAAGGCTGGCCTGGTTTGGCGGCCACCCTTCCTGTCATGCCGCGCCTTCCTGCTCGCGACCCTCGCCTATGGAACGAACAAGGCATGCTGAAGCTCGCCCGACCTATGCAGTGGAGCTGGGGAGCGCGGGGTGGGCCGCCCGGGCGGCCCTCGCCCCCAGCGCAGGGGGGAGCAGCGCAGCTAGCGTCGTCTGGTGGCTGCTAAGAGGAGTCTGACGGCAGAAGAGTGGGTAAGGTGCCGGATGGCCGGAGCCGAACGTTGCCGGTACATGACCTGCCTCCTTTCGGAAGTCTGGCGGACTTCCTTAGGGCGCGCACCGTCATGGAGCGCCGTGCATTGTTGGTCGGTGTCGAGGCGTTGCCTAGCCGGTAAACGCGGCGGACCTTACCGGCCATTTTCGTGGGCGTCAAGGCTCAGAAGGTACGTACGGACCCGCTGAGGCTTCGGATTTGTTTCGTCGTTTACCCTGCAGACGGGGCGATCTTGGGATTCGCGGCTGCTCATGTTAAGGCCTGAGAAGCGAGAGCTTGGGTCGCTGTGCTCATCGCTCGCCTGGGGTACCCGGAGGGCTTGTCTGCCAGGCGCAGCATGTGGCGCAGCCGCCGGGCGTGCGCCTCACCGCCACCTCCAGTAACATCACGAGAGGCGATGGGCTGGGCGATGCGCTCGGCCCCCCAGGTGGCCGACCAGCGCGGCGCCTGCCCGGAATCCCAGCTCAGCTCACATGCCCTTGCACGTAGGGCCCGGCACCGAGAACGTGAGCCTTCGTGTGCAGCTCAACAGCAGCTCGACAGCGGCGTTGGCGCGGCGACCCCATGGCTTGGCAACTTCAACGATTACGCAGCTGGTAGCGCGACCCGCGTCGGCCGGCGAGGGCTACCCCGTTGGCTCGCCGCACAGCGTACTGAGGGAGATCCACGTGAGGTGGCAGCAACGCCCGAACAGGCAGCCTAGGCAATGAGCGGCGTACAGGGTAGACCGGACCCGGACCGCTCGGACGTGACCTTCGTGTGCTCGCGCTGCCGTGCACGTTTCGGCAACCGCTGGCGATTGCGCGCCCATCTGGTCGAGCACGGCATCTATACGGCGCCCGAATGGCGGCACTCGCAGGAGCCCGCCGCGCGCGTCAGGCCAGTCCCTCCCGAGCTGCGCGCCCGCCCTGGCGAGCATCTGCCCACAGAGATCGCAGCGCCTGGGCCAGCCACTGGCGGCGAACTTCACAGAGTCAGGTCCAGTGGCCGCCTGGGCCGTGCGATCCTGGCCTGGACCCTCACCGCGCTGCTGGCGGTTGGTTGTGCGTGGCTCGTGCAGGCTTACGTGGTCAAGTCCTACCGCATTCCCTCGGACTCGATGGCCAACACTCTGGTGCCCAATCAACGCGTGCTGGTCGACCGCCTGGTCTATCGCTTCCGGTCCGTCCATCGTGGCGACATCATCGTCTTTCGCAGTGCTGCGCTCGGTAACGAGGTGCTCATCAAGCGGGTCGTGGGCCTGCCTGGCGATCTGCTGGCGCTGCGCAACGGGCGACTTTACGTAAACGGCGTGCAGGCCAGCGACTCCTTTGTCGACAAGGTTGGCGGTGTCGTGGAGCCGACCCGGCCCGCCTACTCTTCGACGAGCGACGATCCGAGCCCGCCGTGGTCGCTCGCCCAGCCCTATCGCGTGCCTGTGGGCCGCTACTTCGTGATGGGCGACAACCGCACCGACTCAGACGACAGCCGCTATTGGGGCGCCGTGCCGAAGGGCGCGATCATCGGTGAGGCGTTCTTCACCTACTGGCCCGTCAGCCGCATCGGCGGCCTCTGAGCGGGCCGACCATTTCTCCCGGCGGCCTGGTCTGCCGCAAGCCGTCCCCGGCTACAGTCGCCTTCGATAGCGCCGATACCTGCCAGTAGGTACACAGCGAAGAGAAGGTGACTTGCTCGATGCAACACACATCCGCGATAGCTCCTCCGAGCACCAGCGTCACCAGCCGTCTGCCCCTGCTGTCTGAGTCTCGCTGGGCGCATCTGTTCCTGCTGGCGCTGCCCTTCGTCTTGATCATCGTCGGAACCCACGGGCTCTACCGCGACTTCAACGCCTTCCAGGCAGGCGACGAGGGCGTCCATTACCAGATCGTCCAGATGGTGATCCGCCAGTGGCCCCGCCCGCTCCTTAAGGGGTACGCCTCTTGGGAAGGCCCGCTCGTATACTGGCTGCTGGCGGCGCTCTCGCGACCGTTCGGCAGCTCCCTCGTGGCCATACGGCTCGTGGTCGCCGCGTTCTCGTGGGGCACCTGTGCGGTCGCTTACGTGCTGTTTCGCGATCGTCTTCGCGCCGGGCCTCTCGACGCGCTCGCCTTGACCTTGCTGCTCGTCGTCTCTCCGCTGTTCTTCGGCCAGTCATTTCACGTGCTCACCGACAACCCGACCTGGTTCTTCGTGGTGCTCGGGCTCGAGCGCCTCTTCGCCTACCTGCAACGACCGACCTTGGCCCGGCTGGCCGGGTTCGCCGCCTGCCTTGCTGCCGCCACGCTCATGCGCCAGATCGCGGTGTGGCTTGTGCTGCCCGCTCTGGTCACGCTGATGAGCGTGCCGGTCTCGCGCGGTCGACGGCTGGCTGGTCTCGGCCTGATCGTCCTCGGTGTCGTGCCCCTGGCGGCGCTGCTCACCTACTGGGGCGCTCTCCTGCCCTCCGGCGGCGCCACGGCTACCTCTATCGAAGTCGCCCGCCGTGCGCGCAACCTCCTGCTGAGCCTTGGCGTCGTCGGCACGTATGCCCTCATCATGGTCCCGACCGCCGAGCTCGTCGCCTGGGCGCGACGCGCTCGAGAACACCCGACCTGGCTGGTCGGCGTCGCGCTCCCGGCGGTCGGCGCGGGAGCGCTGCTTGCCGCCGGCGTGCTCAACCCAAGCGTGGCATTCATCGCTCTGCTCACTCGTGTCGACGCCCCACAGGTCGCGGGGGTGAGCTTGCTCTGGTGGGCCCTGGTGCCCTTGGGGACGGCGGCGACCGCGGCTATCGTGTCGACTCGGATCTCCGAGCCGAGAAGTCGCGTGCTTATCGGCGCGCTCCTCGGCCTGCTGCTGAGCGCCATGGCTAACCCGCGCTGGTTTGAACGGTACGTCGACTTTCCGATACTGCTCGTGTTCGCCGGTCTTTCGATCGTCGCCGGCGTCCCGCCGTCACGAGCCGACCGACTGCGCTGGCTGGCGGCCGGCCTCATTGCGATCGCCTTGTTCGTGTGGGTCGCCTGACCGATAGCCGCGCTGGGTGCGACGGCGACCATCTTAGAAGTCATCGGCCATCTGGCCGATGCGCAGGCTGGCCAAGCGGCCCACTCCCATACTGGCCCGCAGCCCGATGCGCCGCTCGACTGCTCGTGGTCTGATTGCAGCCAGCAGCCGGCGGCTTGGTCTCGTGCCGGATTCTGCATGGTCCCGTCACTGCGCCAACGGCAGGAGGGAGCGCCGTCATGAACCACATCAGCCCAGGTGACACCGCGTTCGTCTTACTCTGCGCCGCGCTGGTGGCGATCATGACACCCGGTCTGGCGTTCTTCTACGGTGGCCTGGTGCGCCGCAAGAACGTCATCACCATCATGATGCAGAGCTTCGTGAGCCTCGGCGTCGTGACGGCCATCTGGGTCATCTGCGGGTTCAGCCTGGCTTTTGGTCCCGACGTGCACGGCATCATCGGCAACCTGCACTACTTCTTCTTGAACAACGTCGGCCAGGCGCCCAACGCGCAGTACGCCCCGTCTGTGCCCTTCCTCGCCTTCTTCGTCTTTCAGCTCACCGTCGCGGCCCTCACGCCGGCGCTGATCACGGGCGCCTTCGCCGACCGCGTGCCGTTCAAGAGCTACATCGCCTTTCTCACCATGTGGAGCCTGCTGGTCTACGTGCCGCTGGCGCACTGGGTCTGGGGCGGCGGCTTCTTGCAGCGGTGGGGCGTGCTCGACTTCGGCGGCGGCATGGTCGTGCACGCGAGCGCCGGCTTTGCCGCGCTGGCCTCGGTCTACGTGGTGCGCAAGCGCGTGTTCGCGCCCGGCGAAGACGAACGGCCCAGCAACATCCCGCTGATCGCCATCGGCCTCGGGCTGCTGTGGTTCGGCTGGCTGGGCGACAATCCGGCCGGCGCCATGCACGCCAACGGGGTCGCCGCGCAGGCGTTCGTGAACACCTTCATCGCCGGCGGCCTGGCCATGCTGGTGTGGATGTTCACCGACTGGGTGCGCACCGGCAAGGCCGGCATGGTGGGCGCCCTCACCGGGGTGCTCGCCGGGCTCGTCGCCGTGACCCCCTGCGCGGGCTACGTGCCCACCTGGGCGGCTGCCATGGTCGCCCTGGCCGCCGGCTGGATCTGCTACGGCGCCACCCACCTGCGCGCCAAGCGTGGCTGGGACGACTCGCTCGACGTCTGGGGCGTGCACGGCGTCGGCGGCCTGTTCGGCACGCTGTGCGTGGGCTGGTTCGCCTACGCGTCGGTCGGCGGCCACAACGGCCTGCTGGCCGGCGACGGCAGGCAGTTCGGCCTGCAGTGCGCCGGCGTCGCCATCGCCGTGAGCTACGCCTTCTGCATGAGCTTCGCCATCCTGAAGGTCGTCGACCTGGTCGCCAGCGTGCAGCTGTCACACCAGGTGCAGCTCAAGGGTCTCGACGAGGAGATCCACGGCGAGAGCGCCTACGACTGGGTCTGACGATGGTGGCAGCGCTGGAGAGCGAGTCGGCGCGCCGTGCCGCCTGCGATGGTGCGAATGGTCTGAATCGAGATCACGAAGAACGTTTTGCCACATCGAATGCGTGAGACAGCTATGTCGTGGAGGGAGTTCTCATGAGCGCAATCAGTACCGAGTTCGTCGTGCCTCTGCAAAGGAGCAAGAGCGGCGGCTGGGGCTACGTCGTCTGGCCCGGATCGGTCGAGTATTTCGGTACCCGCGGGCTGGTCAAGGTGCGGGGCACGGCCGACGGTCACCCGTTTCGCAGTTCGTTCATGACGATGGGTGAAGGTCTGCACAAGCTTCTGATCACAAACGATGTCCGCCGCGCGATCGGCAAGAAGGCCGGCGAAGCAGTCACGGTCCGGTTAGACGAGCGCATCGACGACGCAGCTTGAACTCCGCCGCAGGCCGAGCGCCTAAACGAGCCGCCGCCGCACGGCGATGGTGGCCGCTTCGGTACGGCTCGAGGCGCCGAGCTTGGCGATCACGCTGCTCACGTGGGTCTTGGCGGTCGAGCGGCTGATCACCAGGCGGTCGGCGATGTCGGCGTTCGACAGCCCCTCGGCCATGAGAGCGAGCACCTGACGCTCGCGCCGGGTGAGGTCGCCGCCGGGGGCGTCGGGCGTGGAGACCACGTGGATCAGGGCCTCGGCGGCCTCGGGAGCGAGGGTCGAGCGGCCGGCGTGGGCGGCGCGGATGGCGTCGGCCAGCTGTGCGCCGCTGATGTTCTTGAGCAGGTAGCCGATCGCCCCGGCGCGCAGCGCGCCCTCGATCAGCTCCTCGTCTGAGAAGCTGGTCAGCGCCAGCACGCGCGTGCCGGGGTGCTCGCGCAGCAACACCTCGGTCGCCGCCACGCCGTTCATGCCCGGCATGACGAGGTCCATGAGGACCACGTCGGGCCTGGCCTGCCCGCACGACCTGACGGCCTGCGCCCCGCTGTCGGCCTGCGCCACCAGCTCGATGTCGTCGAACAGGCGCAGGATGTTCTCGAGCCCGCTGCGCACCAGCTCGTGGTCGTCGACGATCATCACCCTGATCGTCGGCGCCGCCGCGTTACTGTTCACGCCCCATCCTCCTGCCCGGCCGACCACGTGACGCTGACCTCCGTGCCGTCACCGACCCTGGTGTCGACCTCCAGACGGGCCCCCACGGCCTCGGCTCGCTCGCGCATGATGCGCAGCCCGAGCTGCTCGGCGCCGACGCTGGCGCGGTCGAACCCCTCGCCGTCGTCGCCGACCAGAAGTCGTACGGTATCGTCTGAGTGCGCCAGCGTCACCCACGCCCGGCCGGCCTGGGCGTGGCGCACCATGTTGTTCGTGGCCTCCTGGGCGATGCGGTACAGAGCGACGGTCACGTCGGCGGGCAGCGCCCGCAGGTCGTCGTCGACGTTCAGCGCGATCGCCGTGTGTGTGCGAGCCTCGGCGGCCTGCACGACGTGCGCCAGCAGGTCGTCGAGCGACGACTGCGCCAGGGTGCCCGGGCGCATCTCGAGCAGCAGCGTGCGCATCTCGGCGAGAGCGCCTCGCGTGAGCCGCTGCACGTCGAGCAGGTTCCGGCGTGCCCGCGCCGACGCCGGCTCGGGATCTTGCAGCAGGGCCTCGGCCGTGAGGCTGGCGGCGAACAGCGACTGCGTCACCGAGTCGTGCAGCTCGCGGGCGAGGCGCGAGCGCTCGGCAGCCGCAGCGCCGCGCTCGATCTGCTCGCGCAGCCGGGCGTTCTCGATGGCCAGGGCGGCCTGATCGGCAAACGACGAGGCAAGGCGGACCTCGTTGTCGTCAAAGGTCGTGGCCCTGCCGTAGTACAGCGCGATCACGCCGTACACATCGTCACGCACGACCAAAGGCACCGCCAGGCAGGCGCGGCAGCCGATGTCGGGACTGCGAACATCGCTTTGCCCCGCTGCGACGTCGGGCAGGGCCACCGGCCGCCTCGATGAGACCGCCCGACCGAGGGGGTCGTCGCCGATCGGCAAGGGAGTTGGGGTGCGGTCGTCAGACAGACCGTCTGCCGCCTGCAGGCTCAGCACGTGTTCGGCGGCCTCGAAGCGGAACAGGCTGCCGCCGTCACTGCCGAGGAGCTGGCGCGCCTGCCTGACGACGTCCAGGAGCAGTTCCGACAGCGGACGGTCCGAGTCGAGCACCGACACTTCCTGGAGCCGCTGCACCTGTGCGGCCAGGGAATGGAGCCGTGCCGTCGTCGACCTCTCGTTCTCGTAGAGCTGGTCGAATCGCTGGTACATGGACCCCAACACGATCAGCCCGCTTCCGGCGAGCGCACCAAACACGATGAGCAGGATGTTCTGGCTGTCCGCTCGACCTTGGACGATCATCATGAGCACGGTCAAGGCCAGGCACAGGACGCCGACCAAGGCGACGATGCGTCGCTCGCGGAGCACGAAGGCAACGAGGAGCAGCGGCACAAGGTACAGCCCGGCGATCGCGTACCCGGGTATGACGAGGTCGAGGAGGAACGACACCGCGACGCCGGCCACGGTGAGCGCCATCACCAGATGGCGACGTGAGCGCAGCCAGGCAACGGTCTGCTGCGCGCTTGCGACGCGACGCGCCCGGGCTGTGGTATCGGGCCCCGACCATGTCATGCGGCTGACAGCACTCCCCCCATCGGCAAAGCGCCGTGGTCGGGTGAGAGACGCCCAAGGACGGCATGACCGTTGCTTTGTTTTCAGATGATACTCTCGCCCGCGGCCGCGAACACGGCGGATGGGCGATGGCGTTGGAGCCGGCCACAGTCGCGCCTGCGCCCGCGAAACGGCTGGTCGCCGCTGCGAAGCCGCAGCCGGGCATAACGGCTGGATGGCACGGGTCGACTCCCATCTGACGCGGCCGCTCAGTCCCGATACCTGGCACGACTTCGCCCGTCTGGTGGAGGCCAACAACGGGGTCTGGGGCGGCTGCTGGTGCATGGGGTTCCACCCGGAGGGCGTCGGCAAGGGTCATACCGTCTCCGGAAACCGTCGGGCAAAGGAAGCCCACGTGCGCAACGGAACGGTTCACCAGATCCTCGTGTACGACGGCGACGACTGCGTCGGCTGGTGCCAGTACGGACGGCCGACGGAGCTTCCCAACATCAAGAACCCGAAAGCCTATGCCAGGGGCCTGGGCGAGCTGCCCGACTGGCGGATCGGTTGCATCTTCACCGGGAGCGGGCACCGGCGCAGTGGGGTCGCCCGCGCGGCCCTCGGCGGGGCGCTGGCTGCCATCCGCGACGCCGGAGGCGGGCTCGTCGAGGCCTACCCCGAGCAAGTCGAGGGGCGCGCCCCGCAGCGCGGCGCCTACTTTCACACGGGCCCGACCGACCTGTTCGAGGAGTTCGGCTTCGAACGCGACCGGCAGATAGCCAAGTGGCGGTGGGTGATGCGGCTGCGGGTCCGGCCTTGACCGCCGGTCGGCTCGGGCGACCTCAGGCGAGATCGACGATGCGGTAGGGCACGAGCTCGTCCTCGTCGATCGCGTAGCTTGCGCAGATCCGGTGGTAGCCGTCGGCTACCGTGAGCGGCACGCTGGTGGCGATACTGCCGCGCACCAGGAGCACCGGCGAGAGCTTCTCTCCCTTCTTGACCTTGGCGAGGTCCTTGAGCACCAGGGCGTCATCGTCGTCGAGCAGGGGGAGGGTGCTCGCACGGAGCAGGTCGCTTGCCTCGCCGTGTTCAAGCGGCGCCGTGCGCAACGCCGCGACCGTCGCGCCGACGGCGGGCGCGGCGAGGATGAGACTCAGGTAGCTGGCGGCGCTTTCGAAGTCTTTCTGGTCGGGCTCGGTCTTCCAGTGTTCCTTCGGCATTCTGCGATCCTTTCGGGACGGTTCGGGAGTTGAGCCCGGTAGGGCCCTGATCGGAACGTTCCCGGCGAGTCCGTTGTTCCTGGTGTTCACGGCCTTTCGGTGCGTCCCCCGGGGTACAGATACCCGCACTACCCGCGGCGAAGGAGGTCCCGAGATGCGGAAACTCATAGCGACGGTGTTCAACTACTCGCTCAACGGCCTTCTCGCCGACGAGGGCACCGAGTTCTGGAAGGTCTGCTTCGAGCTGGTCGACCTGCAGGGCCTGGGACGCGACGAGCAGACACTCGATTTTCTGCGGAGCGCCCACGCGCACGTCATGGGTCGCACCGCCTACGAAGGCATGGCCGAGCACCTCGCGCCGAGCCCCGACCACCCGTGGGCTGGCATCGTCAACGCCGGGCATAAGGTCGTCTTCTCGCGCACCCTGAAAACGGCCGAGTGGGCCAACACCACCATCGCCGACGGCGACACGGCGCAAGAGATCGACAAGCTCAGGCGGGGCGGCGATGGCCACATCGTGGTCTGGGGCGGCGTCAGGTTCTGGCGGTCGCTCATGAGGCTCGACCTGATCGACGAGCTCCGCGTGTCCCTGTATCCCTACGTCGCCGACGAGGGCACCGTGCTGTTCGACGACGTCCCCAAGTCGTACCGGCTCGACCTGATCTCGAGCGCCGCCTCCGGCAACGGGGTCGTCGAGCTGCGCTACCGGCGGCACCGCTGACCCATCAGCGGCGGCAGGCCGGCGCCGTCGGCCGGCGCCGGCGACCGGCACGTCTGCCGGCTCGACTCTAGCCCAGCGACTTGCGCCGGTAGAGGTAGACGGCGAGCGGCGCGAACACGGCGATCAAGCCGATCGACCACACGACGGTGGCCAGCTCCGGATGCTGCATGGGCCAGGCGCCGATGTTCGCGGCCGGGTTGGGGTTGCCGAAGAGTTTGCGGCACGCCGAGGCGACCGCGCTCACCGGGTTCCACTCCGCCACCGTGCGCAGCCAGGCCGGCATGCCCTGTGTGGGCACGAAGGTGTTCGAGACGAAGGTCAGCGGCAAGAAGAAGATTAAGGCGATCGCCTGAGCGGCCTCCGCCGACTTGAAGAGCATGCCGGCGCAAGCCCCCACCCAGGTCATCGCAAAGGCGATCAGCAGGCACAGGCCGAACGCCACCAGCGCGTCGGCGACGCCGTTGTGGATGCCCCAGCCCACGGCGAACCCGGTGATGACGAGGACACCGGTGGCGATCACCTGGGTGAGCAGGTCGGTCACCACGCGGCCCACGAGCACCGAGGAACGCGCGATGGGCAGCGACCGGAAGCGGTCGATGAGGCCGGTCGCCATGTCGGCCGAGACTCCGACCGCGGTGCCCTGGGCCGTCCCGACCAGGGCCATCCCGAACATGCCGCCGACGAGGTACTCGTGATAGCTGCCTCCGCCCGGCAGCCGAATGGCCGAGCCGAAGACATAGACGAAGAGCAGCACGAAGATGAGGGGCTGGACGGTGACGTCGAGGAGCTGTGAGGGCTCCCGGATGATGCGCGCGATGCCGCGACGGGTCAGCACCAGGGCGTTGCGGATCGACCACCACAGCTGAGCGAGCAGGGGCTCGGCCGGAGTGGCAAGCGGCGATGTCGGAGCGATCGTCATACGAGTGCCTCTTCTTTGTCGGGAGCGGAGACGGGAGCCGCGGAGTGGCCCGTGAGGGTGAGAAAGACGTCGTCGAGCGAGGGCCGCAGCATGCCCAGGTCGTCCATCAGCACGCCCGCCGTGCTCATCGCCGCGGCGATCGCCGGAATGGACCGGGCGCCATCGGCCACCAGCGCGTGGACCACCCGCCGCTCCGGGTCGACGTGGAGCTCGCCTTCGGCGTGCCGGGCAAGCACCTCGCGCGCCGCCGCCAGATCGGACTCCAGGGCCACGGTGACGGCGAGGCGGTCCCCGCCGGCCTCGGCTTTCAGCTCGTCTGACGAGCCCTGGGCAATGACCGAACCCTTGTCGATGACGACGATCCGGTCGGCCAGCCGATCGGCCTCCTCCAGGTACTGCGTCGTGAGGAACACGGTCGTGCCGTCGGCCACGAGGGTGCGGATGATGTCCCACAGGACCGAACGGCTGCGCGGGTCGAGGCCGGTGGTGGGTTCGTCGAGAAAAAGGATCGGCGGGCGGGTCACGAGGCTGGCGGCGAGGTCGAGCCTGCGGCGCATGCCGCCCGAGTAGGTCTTCACCCCGCGGTCTCCGGCGTCGGTCAGGTCGAACCGGGACAGCAGCTCGTCAGACCTTTGCCGGGCATCGCGCCGCGAAAGCCGGCAGAGCTGCCCGATCATCACCAGGTTGGCCGCCCCCGTGAGCGATTCGTCGAGGGCCGCCGACTGCCCCGACAGACCGATGCAGCGGCGCACCTGCGTCGCTTGGGCGACCACGTCGTAGCCGTTGACTCGCGCGGTGCCGCCGTCGGCTCGCAGCAACGTTGTGAGGACACGCACGGCCGTCGTCTTGCCGGAGCCGTTGGGCCCGAGCACGCCGAGGATGGTGCCCCGCTCTACCTCGAGATCGAGCCCGGCGAGGGCGTGGGTCTCGCCGAACGACTTGTCTATGCCCACTGCTTCAATGGCCAGTGATGCGCCCATGGGTCCTCCTTCTCATACAAGGTACGAGCATATAGTACACTGTACGAGAGTAACATACAACGTACGCGCAGCGGAGCCTGGAGGACAAAGCGGTGGAAGACCTCGACGACCTGTGGCCACCGTATTCGGCCGTCGCACCGCGGCGGGGGGCGCCGCGCTCCCAGCAGGGACAGCGAGACTCGGCCCTGTCGCGCACTGAGATCGTCACGGCTGCGGTCGCCCTGGCCGATGCCGAGGGCGCCGAGGCCATCAACATGCGGCGCATCGCCAAGGAGCTGGGCGCCGGAACCATGTCGCTGTACTGGCACGTCGCCAGCAAGGAGCAGCTCCTGAACCTCATGGTCGACGCCGTCGAGGCTGAGGAGGCGACAGTCGACCCGAGCGGCGATTGGCGGAACGACCTCGCGCAGATCGCACGGCGCGAGCGCGCCTCGCTGCTGCGCCACCGCTGGAAGCTCGACTTCATGGCGGGCAGGCCACCCGGACCCAATGGGCTCCTGAACATCGAACGCTCACTCGCCAGCCTCGACGGCCTTGCCATCGAGACGCGCACCGCGATCCAGATCCTCACGACCGTCATGACCTACGTTACGGGCTCGGTCCTCAACGAGATGCGGGACAGCCATGTCGAACAGGAGCAGGCCGGCGCCGGACTCAGCGAGGGCGAGATCGAGGCGGCCATGCGGTCGTGGTGGATCAGCCTCGAACGGTCGGGGCGCTTCTCACGCCTGCTGCGCGTCTTCCACGAGGGGATCGACCCCGACGCGGCCGAGACGCGCGATGAGCGCTTCGAGTTCGGCCTCGCCTGCGTGCTCGACGGCATCGCCGCGCGGATACCGTCGTAGGCGCCTGCCGGCAGAGGTAGCCGGCGCCGATCCGAGCGCCGGCGACCTGCCGTTTAGAACCGGCTCTTCGCGGAGCTGGGTGTTTGCGGTTGCGATTTCGTGGTGATATCATACCGAAGCCACCGTGAAGCCACGAAAGGAACGCCATGACCAGCGAACGTGAAGCGCGAGCACTGAGCGGCTGGATCATGCTGCCTCTCACCATCGCCCTCCACGCCGCCGTAGTCGCGCTCATCATCGCAAAGGTCGTTGCAGGCTGGAGGTGGGCCGCCAGGGGCGGCCGAGGAAGGTCGGATAGCGTGACGGGCGACGAGGTCGGCGACGACGCGGGGGACGAGGTCGATGACCGCGATGCGGGTGGTGACCTCAAGCTTGATGCCGCTCGTCCGATAGCCAGGCGCGAGCGCCGCGCGGCGACGCGCTATTCCGCTCCCGTGGCGCCCGTCATGCCGCCTGCGTGGTCTCTTGCGCCGCGGCCTGTGAGATGTCGACCAGCCAGCTGATGCCGTAGCGGTCGCGGATCATGCCGAAGGTGTCGCCCCACGGGGCCTTCGCGAGGGGCATGGTCTCGGCCCCGCCGTCCTTGAGCTTGCCGTAGTAGTCGCGTAGCTGCTGCTCGTCGTCGCCCGAGAGCGAGAGGCTGAAGTTGCTCCCGGGCTGGTAGTCCATGCTGTTGGGCACGTCGGCCGCCATGATCGTCATGCCGCCGTCGGTACGCAGCACCGAGTGCATCACCTTGTCGTCTTCGCTCGGGTCCGACGAGGCCTGGTAGTCCTTGAAGGTGCTGATCTCGAGCTTGCCGCCAAAGACGCTGCGGTAGAACTCCATGGCCTGCCGGGCGTTGTCGCGGAAGTTGAGATAGGCATTGAGCTGAGTCTCCATCGTGCTCTCCTTGGACGGATCTGCCTCTCCGGGTAGTTCACCCGTGGCGTGCGGCGGCAGACCGTTGGCCGTCGTGCCGCTTGTGGGCTCTAACGGCGTCCTCTGCGATTGCGCGGGGCAAACGCCTTCGCAGGGATGAGCCGCCTCGGGCTGGAGGGATCGCCAGGCATGTCGATCACCAACGACGTCGTCCAATGGTGCACGCACCTCATCGGCAGTTGGGGTCTGCCGGCCGTCTTTGTGCTCATGCTGCTGGAGAGCGCTTGCATCCCCATCCCCAGCGAAGCGACCATGCCCTTCGCCGGCTTTGCCGTCAGCGAGGGCCACCTCAGCCTGCTCGGCATCGTGGTCGCCGGGGTCGCCGGCAACCTGGTCGGGTCGTGGATCGCCTACGCCGTGGGCTACTGGCCGCCGGAGGGTGCGGTCTGACCAGGGCGAGGGCCGGCTCGTCAGGAGGATCGACAGCTATGCCGGAAGGAGCGCGCGGACAAATGCTCTACCGCACTCTGGGTAGTACCGGGGAAAGGGTCTCGGCCATCGGAGTCGGCGGGTTCCACCTGGGCCTCCCCCACGTGGACGAGCGGCTCGCCGTCAGGATCGTCCGCACGGCTGTCGACAACGGGGTCACCTTTCTGGACAACTGCTGGGACTACAACGACGGCCGCAGTGAGATCCGCATGGGCAAGGCGTTGCGCGACGGGTACCGCGACAGGGTCTTTCTCATGACGAAGATCGACGGCCGCTCAAGCAAGGAGGCGACGCGCCAGCTTGACGAATCGCTTCACCGCCTCGGAGTCGACCGGCTGGACCTCGTGCAGCACCATGAGGTCATCCGCTTCGAAGACCCGCATCGCATCTTTCGCGAAGACGGCGCCAACGCCGCGCTGGTCGAGGCTCGCGTAGCCGGCAAACTGCGCTACATCGGTTTTACGGGGCACAAAGACCCGCGCATCCATCTGCACATGCTCGAAGTCGCCGCCGCGCACGGCTTTGCCTTCGACGCGGTGCAGATGCCGCTGAACGTTCTCGACGCCCACTACCGCAGCTTCGAAGCGCTTGTACTCCCGCGCCTGCTCGAGCACGGCGTCGGCGTCCTGGGCATGAAGAGCATGGCCGACGGCGTGCTGCCGGAGTCGCACGTGGTGACGCCGATCGAATGTCTGCAGTACGCGTTGAACCTGCCCACTTCGGTAGTGATCACCGGCATCGACAGCCTGGCCGTTCTCGATCAAGCCCTTGAGGCGGTGCGCACGTTTCGTCCCCTCGAGCGCAGGGAGGTGGCGGCGCTCCTGGCGAGAACCGCGAGCGCCGCGGCGGACGGCGAGCTCGAACCCTTCAAGACCACGTCGCTCTTCGACGGCACCGCCCAGCACCCGGAGTGGCTCGGAGAGGAACCCGAACGCAGGCACTGACACGCACCGGCTCTGCGGTGCCGTCGACAGGTGGCGACACGGCGCGAGACGCCGGCCGGACTCGCCGCCGCCCCCGCGGTTTGTAGCGCGCCGGTCTCGGAAACAGCTTACCTAGAGTCAAACTTTTGGCGAGGTTCACTCCATATGGACCACTCGACCGTAGGACGCCGGGTGGGCGATTCAGGTGGAAGGAGGTGGCGACAACATGCTGGCTCTGGTTCTCCTCTTGGTGATCATCGCCCTTCTGTTCGGGCTGGGGTTCATCGTCAAGTGGCTGTTCATCCTGGCGGCCGTGCTGGCGATCATCTGGATCATCGGGTTCTTCGCGCGCGGCAGTACGGCGCGCTGGTATCGGTGGTGAGCGGGCGCTCCCTCACCCTGGGCCACGCTACGATCGAAGGAGGTTACGCATGACTGCGATCCGCTACTCGAACCTGCCTGTGGCCGACCGCGGCCGCTCGTGGAACGGTGATGCAGCCGACAAGCGCGTGCGCCGCTGGGCGCACGCCGAATCGGCGCCCAACGCTCGCTACCGCAAGGCCTTTCTGTGGTACGACGCCGCACGCGCCGACGAGTTCACGGCCTACAAGCTGCCCATCGCAGACGTGATCGGCGGTGAGCTCACGATGGTACCTCGGGCCGTGATGTCGGCGGCCCAGGTGGTGAACGGGGCACGCGGCGGCGTCGACCTGCCACGTGGCGATGTCGCGGGCGTCAAGCGCTCAATAGCGCGCTACTACGAGAAGTTCGGCGAGACGGCGCCCTGGCAGCAGAAGAAGGCGGCCTGAGGCGTCGCCCGCGGCGGCGTCGCCCGCGGCCTGAGGTGTCGTCCGGCTTGAGGCGTCGCCCTCGGTTTGAGGTCGGTCCTGGGCGCCGACCCCGCCGGAACGTCTCCGACAGGCAATCGCGATCGGGAGGTTCCCTCCGTGTCGTACAGGTTAGACCTTGACCAGCCACCCGCAGTCACGGCCCGACAGACGCTGGCGGCCCGGCTCGACACGGCGGTCGGCAGATTCGACAGCGAGCGTGACGATCGCACGACCTTGCTGCACGACGTCAGGAAGGACCTCAAGAAGAGCCGCTCGCTGCTGCGCCTGATGCGGCCGGCGCTGAAGGCGGATCTCTACGCCGCCGAGATGAGCACGCTACGCGAGAGCGCCCGCACGATCTCGGCGGCGCGCGACGCCGACGTAGCGCCGGTCGCCTTGCGGGGACTGCAGGCGCGCTACGTCGGCCGCCTTCCGGACAGCACGTATGCGGCCTTCGAAGCGGTCCTGGCCCAGCGGGCGTCGAGCGGCGGTGACGAGCTGGCCGCCCGGCGCGACGTGCTGGCGGGCGTACGCAACGACGTCGAAGGCTGGCCGCTGTGGGAGATCGGCTGGCCGCAGCTGTTCGACGAGCTGCAGCGCACGTACCGGCGCGGACGCAAGGCTTGGGTCCGCGCCCGGCGGGAGCCGAGCGTCGAGGCCCTGCACGAGTGGCGCAAGCGCGCCAAGGACCTGGCGTATCAGGTGGGGCTGCTGGAGTCGGCGTGGTCGGCGGCCATCGAAGCCTACACGGGACAGGCCCAGCGTCTGGCCGACCTGCTGGGCGACGATCACGACCTGGCCATGCTCGTCGTGCTGCTGGGCGAACCCGACGGGCTCGCCGGGCGGGTCGCAGTGCCGGCCGACCCGGTGATCGAGCTGGCCGAGCAACGCCGCGCGCAGCTGCAGCACAAGGCGTGGCGGCTGGGCAGGCGGATCTACGGAGAGTCGCCCAAGGAGTTTCGACGGCGCATCGAGCGCCTCGTGCGCGACGCTCAGTCCCGAGACCAGGAGCCGCCGTCTGCACTGGGACAGGCCGCGTAGGCCTGGCGGGGCGCACGAGACGCGCCCTCGGACTTGAAGGGGACGAGCGAACGTGGCGGGTCGGATCCACATCGGCACATCGGGGTGGTCGTACGCGCATTGGAAGGGCGTCTTCTACCCCAGCGATGTGCCGAGCCGTGAATGGTTGTCCTACTACGCCGAGCGCTTCGATACGGTCGAGCTCAACTCGAGCTTCTACCGGACGCCGCCCGACGCCTCGATGCGCGCCTGGAGCGACGCCGCGCCGCGCGGCTTTGTGTTCGCGGTCAAGGCCAACCGCTTCATCACGCACACCAAACGGTTGAACGACGCGCAGGAGACGGTGCCTCGCGAGCTCGACAGCGCGCGGCGGCTGGGCCGCGCTCTCGGCCCCGTCCTCTTTCAGCTCCCTCCCACCATGCGGCGCGACGACGAGCGCCTGTCGGCGTTTCTTGACGCGCTGCCCGGAAGGGGCCGGTTCGTCGTCGAGTTTCGCCACCGCAGCTGGGACGACACACGGGTCTACGACGTGCTCGCCGAGCACCACGTCGCCGTGTGCCTGCACGACTGGCGCCGCCGTGAATGGCCGCGGCAGCCTGTGGAGGGCGCTGCGGGTCTCGTCTACGTGCGCTTTCACGGCCCCGACGGCGCCTACGGCGGCCGATACGAGAGGGCGACGCTCGAGGCGTGGGCCGCGCGCTGCCGGGACTGGCGGGCCGACGGACGCGACGTCTACTGCTACTTCAACAACGACGCCAAGGGCAACGCCGTGCGCGATGCCCTTGCCCTTCGCGAGCTGCTCGGCGAGGCCCGGTCGGGGCGGCAGCAGCGGCGTGCGGCCTGAGGGTCTTCGATGCCGGCCGTACCCGGCGATTGTGGCGGTCGTCGCGTCCTCAGACCGTACCTGGCGGCCGTGGCGGTCGTCGCGCCTCAGGCCGCGCGGCGCGACTCGCTCTGGGCGCCGCCCTGGCGCTCCGATTTGCCGGCCGAGGCGACGTCGACGGCGTAGTGACGCCGCATGACGAGCAGCAGCACACCGGCGCCCACCAGCGGCGCCAGCATGATGAGGAACGCCACTTGAAGCCCGTGAGTCTGGGCGGCGAGGCCGGCCTTGTCGGCCGTCGATGAGATGGTGACGTTGCCGGCCACGAACGCCTCGGCCAGCAGCCCGAAGAGCAGCGGACCGATCGCTTCGAGCGAGTTGCGCAGGGCGGTGCCTATGCCCTGGGCGCGACCCCAGAGCTGGGCCGGCATGACGTCGAGCTGGGCCGCGTCGAGAGGCGGGTTGGGCGCCGAGATCGCCGCCGCCGCGACGATCAGCAACGGCAGCGAGACGACGAGGCTCGTCGACAGCAGCGCGGGCAGCACGAGCGCCGCGGCGACCAGGTAGCCGATCGCGGCCACCACGATGCGGGCGTCGACGCGCCCGCGCCTGACCAGCCCGTCGGCAAGGCGCCCGGCCACCAGCAGGCCGCCCACGGCGCCGAGGCCGATGACCGCGAGCACCACCGTCGCCAGGCCCTGACCCACGCGGAACTGGCCGCTGGCGAAGACCACGGCGAACGTACGCAGGCCGGCGAGAAAGAAGTAGCCCAGCGAGGAAGCCACGATGATCGTGACGTTCGTGCGCACGCGCAGCACGTGGCGCATGACCTGCCAGGTGGTCATCTGGGCCGGGTCGGCGACGACGACCACGTCCTCGTCGGGGACGACGCCCTGCTCTTCGACCTTGCGCAGGACGAGGTCGTCGGAACGGTCGGCCCCGGCGGCGTCTCGTTGGGCCGGCTCCGCGGAGTCCTCGATCTCGTCGGCCGCCACGATCTCGGTGGCGCCGGGCTCGAGCCTGCTCTGGCCGCCGCGCGCGGGTTCGGGCAGCTTCGCCCACAGCGCCCAGGCCAGGACGATGCTCGGCACAGCCAGGGCGATGAAGGCGGCGCGCCAGCCGAGCAGCCCCGAGACCAGCGACGCCGTCGCTATGCCAAAGCCGGCGCCGACGACCTCGCCGGTGATGATGAAGCCGTAGATGCGGCCCCGCTCGCCGGCCGGAAAGTAGTCGCCTGTCAGCGACGCCACGGCCGGCGCGGCGCTCGCCGTGACCGCGCCGATCGCAAGGCGCGTGAGCAGGAGCATGGCGAACGAGGTCGCGAGGCCGCTCACCCCCTCGGCCGCGCCCCAGAGCAGGATGCTCAGGCTGAGGAACCGCACGCGCCGCGTCTTGTCGGTGATGACGCCGCACGGTATGGCGGCCAGCGCGCCCACGAGCGACGAAACGGTGACCAGCAGGCCGAGCTCGGCCGCGCCTATGTGCAGGCCCGGTTCGAGCTGGGTGGCGAGCGCCCCGATCGCGCTGCCGTCGGCCGTGTTCAGCGCGAGCACGAGCCCGAGGAGCAGCACGACCTGACGCCGCGCCGGACCCCCGAGGCGCTCGGTCAGCCTGTCGAGGTGCCGCTCGAAGCGCCGCCCAAGCCACCGTCGTGCGTGCTTTGTCTGGTCGTAGAGGTCCACCGGTGCGTCGTCGTCGAGAGACCGTCCCCTCCATCTCATACCCCGTCTTCGCGGGCGGCGTCACCGCGGGGCGGCGGCTATGACTCCTCTGTTTGCCTGCTGCTATCCTGTCGCTGTCTCGAGAGGGCTGGACGGGTAGGAGGACCGGCGTCGTCGCGAGCCGGCGGCGTTGTTCGATGCGTCTTCGAAAGGAGAACCACGAGTGTCAACAGGCGAAGACATCCGATTGAGCCGGCTCTTTGACGGGGGCGCGAACGCGGTCGTCGTGGCGATCGACCACGGCCTGTACAACGGACCCCGACCCGGGTTTGAGCACCCCTGGACCCTCGTCGAGCGCCTGAAGGGCGCCGACGCGATCCTGATGAGCCCCGGGATGGTGGCCCACACGGCCAGGGTGTTCGGCACCCGCGGGGCGCCGGCGCTGTTGCTCCGGCTCAACTGGGGCACCCAGTACGCGAGCCAGTGGGGGTACCACGAGAGCCGCACGGTCCCCATGCTCTCGGCCGCGCAGGCGGTCGCTCTGGGTGCGGACATCGTGCTCGTGGGCATGTCCATCAAGACCGGCTCAGAGGCGGTCGACGCCGAGAACGTGGCCGAGGTCGCACGCTGCGTCGCGCAGAAGCGCGAGGCGGGAGTGCCGATCGTCGGCGAGGTGTATCCGGCCGGACACGAGGATGTCGCCCCCGAAGAGCGCCACGAGCAGATCTCGATCGGCTGCCGGATCGTCGCCGAGCTTGGGGTCGATCTCATCAAGACCTTCCACACGGGCGACCGGTTCGCCGAGGTCGTGCGGTCGACGCCCGTGCCCATCCTCGCCCTGGGCTCCAAGAAGGCCGACCGCGAGATCGACGCGCTCGAGCTGGCCGCCACCGCCATCCGCGACGGCGCCCGTGGTGTGGTGTTCGGGCGCAACGTGGTCTGCGCCAAGGAGCCCGAGCGGTTCCTCGAAGCGTTGCAGGAGGTCGTGAAGGCGGGCGCCGAGCCCGGCGCGGTGGCGGAGAAGTACGGTCTGGACTGATCGTCGACGGTCTCCAGATGAGCCTCCTCATAGGGCTGGACATCGGGACGACCTCGGTCAAGGCCGGGCTCTACGACCCCTCGGGTCGGCTGCTCGGTTCGGCCGCCGAGGAATACCGGCTCGACCACCCCGGGCCCGACCGTGCCGAGCTCGACCCCGGCGTCTACTGGAGCGCGACCCAGGCCGCGATCCGCAGGGTGCTGGCCGTACCTGGGGCCGACCCCGACGCCGTCGCGGCGATCGCCGTGTCGAGCCAGGGAGAGACCGTGGTCGCGGTCGACGAGCAGGGCCGCCCGCTGGCCCCGGCGCTCGTGTGGCTCGACAACCGGGCCACCGACGAGGCGCAAGAGATCGCCCGGCGTTTCGACGACGCGACGGTCTACGGAGTCACGGGGGTGCCCTCCGTCATTCCGACCTGGACCGCCTGCAAGATCCTCTGGTGGCGTCGCCACGAGCCCGACGTGTTCGGCCGGGCGGCGCGGTTCCTCTTCGTCGAGGACTTCGTCCTGCACCACCTGACCGGCCGTTTCGTCACCGAGGGCGGCGTCGCCTGCAGCTCGCTCCTCTACGACATCGTCGAGCGGCGCTGGTGGGAACCCATGCTCGAGGTCGTGGGCATCGATCAGGACCGGCTGGCCGAGCCGGTCGCGCCCGGCGCCGTCGTCGGCGCGCTCGCGCCGCGGGCCGCCGCAGCGCTCGGCCTGCCTGCCCGAGCGCTCGTCGTGGCCGGCGGGATGGACCAGTGCGCCGGCGCGGTCGGCGTGGGCAACGTCGGCCCCGACGTCGTCTCGGAGAGCAGCGGCGGGGCCCTGACCCTGCAGGCTTCGGTCGACCGCCACGGCGGCGACCCGACGCGCCAGACGCCCGTCTACATCCACTCGGCGCGCGACCGGTACCTCTACTGCCCGGTCTGCCCGACCGGGGGCATGACGCTCACCTGGTTTCGCAACCAGTTCGGCGCAGACGAGGTGGCGCGCGCGGAGCGCGAGAACGGCAGCGCCTACGACCTGCTGACCGCGCTCGCCGCCCCGATCGCTCCGGGGGCCGACGGCCTGATCATGCTGCCCCACCTCATGGGCGCCTTCAGCCCGGAGTACGAACCAGGTGCACGCGGAGCGTTTTACGGGTTCACCCTGCACCACGGCAAGGCGCACTTCGTGCGGGCCGTCCTCGAGGCCGTCGCCTTCATGCTGCGGCGCAACCTTGAGCTTCTGGCCGGCGCGGGCGCGCAGGCGCGCGAGATACGCTCGCACGGCGGCGGCGCCCGCAGCGCGCTCTGGAACCAGATCAAGGCCGATGTCTGCGGGCTGCCCGTGGTCACCCTTCAGGGAGAGGACGCGGCCATTCGCGGCGACGCCATGCTGGCCGGCGTCGCCGCCGGCGTCTACCCCGACCTGGCAGCCGCCGCGGCGGCCATGGTGAGGATCGGCGAGCGGTACCCGCCCGATCCCGCGGCCCATCAAGCCTACGACGCGGCATACGCTCGCTACATCCAGCTCTTCGAGGCGCTCCGGCCGATGTACTCGGACGCGGGGGCGACCTGACACAGTGCGAAGGGCGCCGGCACGTCAACACACGAAACCGGAGGTGACACGGTGGCCGTGAAGCCGAAGATCGGGGTCCTGGTCATGGCTCTGCTCGAGGACGACTACAACAAGACCGCGCACATGCGGCCCGCGGCGACCGCCGCCGCGCGAGAGATCGCCGACGTGTTCGCCGCCTTTGGCGACGTCGTCCACCCGGGGCTCGTCGAAGAGGAAGAGCAGGCGGCCGCGGCAGCCCGCCTGTTCAACGCCGAGGACGTCGACATCATCGTCGCCACGGAGCTTGCCTACACGAAGGGCGCCGTCCCGGCCCGCTGCTTCATCGACACGACCGCCCCGGTCCTCGTGTGGAACACGCAGAAGATCCGCAGGTTCGGCGAAGACGACGACTTCGACGTGATCATGCTCAACTCGGGCATGGCCGGCATGCCGGAGCTCACCGCCGTCCTGCTGCGCACCGGGCGCGAGTTCGAGATGGTCACCTCGCAGTGGGACGACGAGTCGGGCAGACGCCGCGTCCACGAGATCGTCCAGGCCGCCGCCGTGCGGCGCCGGCTGCGCAACGCCCGGGTCGGCCTTGTCGGGCACCCCTTCGAGGGCATGACCGACCTCATGATCGACGGCCTCTCCTTTCGCCAGAAGCTCGGACCGATCGTGTGGCCGCTGGAACCCGAGAAGATCGCGGTCCGGTTCGGCGAGATCCCCCAGGCCGAGGTCGATGCGCTCGCCGCGGCGGAGAGGGCGGCCTACACCGTCGACATGGAGCCCGCGCTCTTCGAGCGCTCGGTGCGCCTCGCGCTGGCCCTGGAGTCGGTCACAAAAGAGCAGCACTTCGACGTCTTCACCGCCCTCGACCAGATCTGGCTGAGCGATCCCCGGATCGGCATCATCCCCTCGTACGCGACCGGACGGCTGTGCGCGATCGGCATCCCGGCCGCGCCGGAAGGCGACGTGAGCTGCGGCGTCGCCCAGCTCGCCCTTCAGGAGCTCGCCGGCCAGTCGACGACGGTCGAGAACTACGTCATCGACTTCGACAACAACGCCGTCGTCTTCTCGCACGACGGCCACGGCAACCCCGCCCTGGCGGAGCCCGGGACCGCCAAGATCAAGCACTCGATCTACTACACGGGAGTACACGGGTTCGGCGCCGGGTTTGAGTTCGCGTACCGGCCCGGGCCGGTGACGAACCTGGCGCTGGTCCCGATGGGCGAGGGGCGCTGGCGGTTCGTGATCTCCGAGGGCGAGTTCCTGACCTACCCGCCGCGCCCGGTGTCGGCGCCCCAGACGCTGTTCCGCCACGGCGCCCTCGAGATCGCCGACTGGTGCACGGCGTGGTGCAAGGCGGGCGCGGGGCACCACATGGCGGCGGCCCAGGGTAGCTGGACGGCTCAGCTGCTCGCGCTGGCTCGCATGCTGCAGATCGAAGCGGTGGTCGTCTGAGGTGAGCACGGCGCCACCCGCTTCAGTCCGGCCCACAGTCGCAGCGGCCAGCGAGGAGATCCGCGATGCGTCCCGAGCTTGAGATCACGCCGCCGTTCTTCGAGATCGGCCCGAAGGCCTATTCCTACGGGGCGGGGCTGCTCGAGCTCGCCAAGCGCGCAGACGTGCTGAGCCGCAGCTACGACGTGCAGATCATCGTCACTCCCCAATACGTCGACATCCCCGTCATCGCCCGGGCGGTCGACCGGCTTCTGGTCTTCGCGCAACACATGGACCCGCTGCATCCCGGCCGCGGCGTCGGTTCGGTCCTGCCCGAAGCGGTCAAGGCGGCCGGCGCCGAGGGCGTCCTGCTGAACCACGTCGAGCGACGCCTCACGCGTACCGAGCTCGTCGAGACGATGGCGGCGCGCCCACGAGGTGGGACTCGCCACGATGGTCTGCGCCGACGACGTGCCCGACGCGGTCGCCGTAGCCGCTCTGTCGCCCGACATCATCATCGTGGAGGCGCCCGAGCTCATCGCCGGCGGGCGGCGCGGCGAAGGCAGCGGCTCGGCGATCGCCGCGGCCAACGAGGCCATCTGGAGCGTCGATCCGGCCGTGCGCGTGCTCCACGGCGCGGGCATCAGCGGCCCGCAAGACGTCTACGACGTGACCGCCGCCGGAGCGCAGGGGGCCGGGTCGAGCAGCGCGGTCTTCACGGCGCCCGACCCCGCGGCGATGCTCGAGTCGATGATCAAGGCGATGCGTGAGTCCTGGGACAGCATCCACTGAGGGAGGCAGGATGGCGGTTCATCACGGCACGTTCACCGTGCAGTCGGACAGACGTCCGACATTCGACGACGTGACCCCACAGGTCGAGGAGGTGCTTGCCGGCTCGGGCATCAGGAACGGCATCCTGATGGTCTTCTCGCAGCACACGACCTGCAGCGTGCTGATCCAGGAGGCGTCTGACGACGTCGACTACTGGGGCACTGAGTTGCTCATGCAGGACCTCGTGACGATTCTCGACGGCCTTGCTCCCACCTGCCGCACGCAGGGGCAGTACCACCATCCCGGCCCCCTGCATATCGAGGCCGCAAGGGGCCGTGACGAGCTGCCGTCCTGGTCGCTCAACACCGACGCCCACCTGCGGTCGGTGCTCCTCGGGCGGTCCCAGAGCGTGCCGGTCGTGGACGGCGCCATGATGCTCGGCGATTTCGGCAGGTTCTACTTCGCCGATTTCGACCAGACACGCACGCGGGAGCGCACGGTGCGGGTCCAGATCGTCGGCGAGTGACGGCGGTCCGGGCGAAGGGAGGGGTGCGATGAGCGCCATGGCATGCGCAGAGATCGAACGGTACCTGAGCTACGGGCGCGCCCTGCGGCTGTCCTCCGGGTCGCTCGAAGCGATCGTCACGCTGGACGTGGGGCCCCGCATCATGCACGTCTCTCTGCCGGGCGGGCCGAACATGTTCGCAGACGAGTGCGGCCTCAAAGAGGACCTGCCCGACGGCTCGGTCTACCGCTACCTCGGCGGGCATCGGGTCTGGCACAGCCCCGAGGCCTTCCCGAGGAGCTACGCCACCGACGACCATCCCCTCGAACGCTACGAGCTCTGGACGATGGCGTGCTGCTCGTGCAGGCGGAGGAGCCGTGGACTCACATCGCAAAGTCGATCGAGGTGCGCTTTGGGGCGGGGTCGATCGCCGTCACGAGCAGCCTCACCAACAAGGGCGCCTGGCCGATCGAGATGGCGGTCTGGTCGTTGTTCCTCGGCGCGCCCAACGGCCGGTTGATCCTGCCCGTCGTCCAGCGGAACGCCGGACTGCTGCCCAACGCCCACTACGCGCTCTGGTCGTATGCGCGCCTGGACGACCCTCGAGTGCACTGGGGGCAGCGGTACGTCGTGCTCGACCACGATGCGGCCAACGACGCCGCGTTCAAGCTGGGGTACGCCAACGAGGCGGGTTGGCTGGCCTACCTCAACAACGGCTGCTGCCTGGTGAAGCGGTTCAGGCACGAACCGGGGGCGCCGTACCCGGACGGGGGATGCAGCGCAGAGGCCTACACGGCCGGCTGGGGGATCGACATCGAATCGCTCTCTCCGCTGCAGTCGGTGGCGCCTGGGAAGACCATCTCGCACGCTGAGGAATGGTCCGTGTTCGCTTGCCCGGCGCGCCCGTCGACCGACGACGACGCGATCGCAGGCGTGCTGGAGCCGTTCGCACGGCAGGTCGGGTTTGCCTTGCCGGTCGTGAGCGGCGACGCCTGGGACCCTACGTGGGAGGCGGGACGGTAGTCGCGCGAGGGGGCGGCCCGGCATCAGATGAGGCCGAGTCGCCTTCAAAGGCTTGCCGGCTTGGGCAGCCGAACGGTTCCGGCGGAGCCGCGCGGGGGGCAAACAGTTGCACGCGCTCGATCGGGCGTTCAATTATGGGGTCGATCCCTGCGTGCACGGGGTGCGCCGACCGGCGCAGGCGCACGGGGAGAAACCGGCGAAAGGGGGCCGCATGAAACGGTGTCTACTCTTTGTGACCGTGGCGATCATGGCCGTGGTCGTGGTGGGTTGCGGGAGCAACTCGAGCTCAGGCTCTACCGCCAGCCCAGGTACGGCCAAGACGACCCTGACGATCTGGCACAACTACGGCACCGAGCAGAACGCCACGGCGCTGCAGAACCTCGCCACGGCCTTCGAGAAGCTCCACCCGAACGTCACCATCAAGATCGTCAGCCAGCCGGCGGACAACTACTTCGCCCTCCTGCAGGCCGCCGCGATCTCGAAGACCGGCCCCGACCTCGCCGTCATGTGGACCGGCCTCTTCACGCTGCAGTACAAGAGCTTCCTGGTGAACATGAAGGGGAAGGTGCCGGCGGCCGACCTCGCGCGCATCGAGCCCGACGCCCTCAAATGGACGAGTGACGGGTTCAACCCCGCCAACGGCCCCTACGTGATGCCGCTCGAGACGCAGTTCTACATAGGCTTCTACAACAAGGCCGCCTTCGCCAAGGCCGGAGTCACCTCGGTGCCGACCGACTGGAGCCAGCTCCTGGCGGCGTGCAAGAAGCTCAAGGCGGCCGGCTACACGCCGTTCACGTACGGCAACGGCGGCCAGCCGCTGACGGCCACCTTCTACCCCTACTACGATCTCAGCTACATGATGATCGGCAACTACCCCGTCGACCAGTGGCTCGGACTCTACAACGGGACCATCCCGTGGACGGCGTCGGCGAACCAGTCGCAGCTGGCGATGTGGGCGCAGCTTCACAAGCTGGGCTACACCAACCCCGACGTCATCACCAAGACCGACAACCTCGGCGATTTCGAGACCGGCAAGGCCGCGATGATCATGGACGGCACCTGGGACACCCAGAAGTTCACCGACGCGCTCGGCTCGAAGGTCGCGGCCTTCGTGCCGCCGTTCACTCCCACGCCGGTCAAGGGCGTCGTCGACTTCGCGGGCGACGGCATCTCCGCCATGACCTACTCTAAGAACCAGGCCGAAGACATGGCGTTCCTCGACTTCATGACCACGCCTCAGGCCGCCGCCATCATCAATGCGGCGGGTCTGATCCCGGCCATCAAGGGCACCACGACCACGAACCCCGTCAACCAGCAGATGCTCGATTTCGCCACCAAGCAGAAGATGACCGTCTATCCCATGATCGACAACGTCATCCAGCCGTCGATCGTGAGCGTCGGCAACAAGGAACTGCCTTCCGTCCTGAACGGGACCATCTCCCCCAAGGCGGCGCTGCAGGCGATGCAGAACGCCTTGCAGCAGCTGCCGGCCAGTCAGCGAGGCAGCTCTTACTGACAGGTAGCTAGTTGTCTAGCGCGCTAAAGGCTCGTCGCGGCGGCCGCAGGTGGGGCCGCCGCGACGAGCCGACCCTTAGGCCGAGCAGGCGGTAGCGGAGGTGTCGATCGAAGTAGCACGCACGACAAAGGCGAGCGCTCCTTCACGCCGGCGCCGCAGCACCAACCCCCTGGTCCGCCGCAAGCACAGGGCGGGCATGCTCATGTCGGTCCCGGCCGTCGTCGTGGTCGGGGTCCTGCTCGTGATCCCCATCGGGCAGGCCATCTACTACTCGATGACCGACTGGAACGGCATCACGTCGACCTGGATCGGCCCGCGCGCCTACCTCGACGCCCTGCGCGACCCGACCTTCTGGCGAGTGATCGAGAACAACGCGCTCCTGCTGCTCTCGGTGCCGTTCGCCATAGGCATACCGCTCATCATCGCGACGCTCCTGAACGAGCACGTCCGCGGCTGGAAGATCTTCCGCTCCATCTACTTCTTGCCGACGGCGATCTCGTGGGTCGTGATCGGCGTCGTCGCCGTGCAGTTCTTCGCCTACAACGGGCTCCTGAACCGGCTGCTCGGCATCATCGGCCTGGGCGCCCACCGGACCGACATGTTGGCGAGTCAGAACACCGCCCTGCTTGCCCTCGCCCTGACGTTCGTCTGGTCGATGATCGGCACCAACACGATCATCTTCCTGACCGGCATGGCGACCCTCGATCCGTCGCTGCTCGAGGCGGCGCGCGTCGACGGCCTGAACAGCCGCCAGATCTTCGTTCACGTGACGCTGCCGCTCCTGCGGCGTTTCGTGCAGTTCTCGTTCGTGATCACGGTGATCAGCTGCTTCTCGGCGCTCTTCAGCCTCATCTTCGTCATGACCAACGGCGGCCCCGGCTACGGCACGACGACCCTGGAGTTCTTCGTCTACCAGTCGGCGTTCTCGCTCGGCGAGTTCGGGACCGCCGCGCTGTACGGCATCATCCTGTTCGTGATCATGCTCACCGTCGGGCTCGTGCAGCTGAAGGTGATCCGGCCCGACGACGGGGGCGGCTCGTGAGCGTCGAAACGACGGTCCGCCGGCCCGTGGCGACGGGCGCACGCGCGCGCCGCAGAGCGACGCGGATCGCGTTGTTCGCCGTCATGATCGGCGTTGCCGTCGTCATGCTCTACCCCTTCTACTACATGCTCAACAACGCGTTCCGCACCGCTGCCCAGTTCGACCAGCAGAGCGGGCACTCGGCGAGCAGCTGGGCCAGGCTCTTCAACGACCTGCCCGTGGCGCGCGAGCTGCTGAACTCCACGCTGATCTGCTTCGTCGCCATCCTCATCATCCTCTTCGTCAGCACGACCGCCGGCTTTGCCTTTGCGAAACTGCGCTACCGCGGCAGTGAGATGGTGTTTCTCGCGGTCGTCGCGGCGATGATGGTGCCGCTGCAGTCGATCATCATCCCGGAATACGTGAACCTCGGCAGGTTCGGTCTCGTCAATAGCTACGCCGGAGCGATCCTGGTATACGCGGCGCTGGGCACGCCGTTCGCCACCTTCCTCATGGCGACGCATTACCGGGGCATCTCCGACGAGCTCATCGAGGCGGCCGTCATCGACGGTCTGGGCTATTTCCGCACGTTCCTGCGGATCGCCATCCCCCTGTCGATCCCGGCCATGGCGACGGTGGCGGTCCTGCAGTTCATCCAGATCTGGGACGACCTGCTGGTCGGCCTCCTCTTTCTGCAGAATCCGCAGCAGCGCACGATCACCGTCGGTCTGGCGGCCCTGGCCGCCGGCCGCACGACGAGCATCCCGGCCCTGCTCGGCGGCTCGTTCCTGAGCGCCCTGCCGGCGATCGTCGTGTACCTCATCTTCCAGAGGTACCTGGTCCGCGGCCTGACCCTCGGCATGGGCAAATGATGGTGTTCTCATCGGCCGGCACGCGGCCGCGAAGTCTAGGAGGCTGACGTGTCACGCATCGCACTCGAGGGCGTCACAAAGCGATTCCCGGACGACACTGTAGCCGTCCACTCGCTCACGCTCGACGTCGCCGACGGTGAGCTCATGGTGCTGGTCGGTCCCTCCGGCTGCGGCAAGACGACCGTGCTGAGGATGGTGGCCGGCCTCGAAGAGGTCACGGACGGCACGATCTCGATCGACGACCAGGTAGTGAACGACCTCGACCCGCGCCATCGCGACATCGCCATGGTCTTCCAGAGCTATGCGCTGTATCCGCACCTGTCGGTCTACGACAACATGGCCTTCAGCCTGAAGTACCGGCACACGCCGAAAGACGAGATCAAGCGCCGCGTGATCGACGCGGCGCGCATCCTCGAGCTCGAACCCTACCTGCAGCGCAAGCCGCGCCAACTCTCGGGCGGCCAGCGCCAGCGCGTCGCCATGGGGCGGGCGATCGTCCGCCAGCCGCGCGCCTTTCTCATGGACGAGCCGCTGTCGAACCTCGACGCCAAGCTGCGCGTCCAGATGCGCGCCGAGATCCTCAAGATCCAGCAGTCTCTGAACGTCACGACGATCTACGTGACGCACGACCAGACCGAAGCGATGACGCTCGGCGACAGGGTGGCGGTGGTGCACCAGGGCGACCTGCAGCAGGTCGGCTCCCCGCGCGAGCTCTACCGCAACCCGGCCAACCGGTTCGTGGCCGGCTTCATCGGTTCGCCGGCCATGAACCTCATCAAGGCCCGGCTGGTCCGGGCGGCCGAGGGCTCACGGCACGAGCTGGCCTTCGGGCCACACCGCCTGACCCTGCCCGTCGAGGCCTTCGACGACAGCCCCAGGCTGGGCCAGTATCTCGATCGCGAGATCGTCATGGGCATCCGTCCGGAGGACCTCGAGGACGCGACGCTGGTGTCCTCTCCCGACCTCGCGGCGATCATCGAGCTGACGGTCGTGCTCTGCGAGGACCTCGGTTCGGAGGTCGACGTGCACTGTTCGGGAGGACTGGTGCGCGACCTGACCGAGGTGCGCGACGAGACCGGGGTCGACGCCGAGGTGCCCGAAGAAGCGATGGCCGACACGGTGGTCGCCCGCATGAACCGTCACACCAGGCTGCGCGAGGGCGACACGGCGAGGGTCTTCTTCGACCTCCGCGAGCTTCACTTCTTCGACCCGGCGACCGGCGAGAGCATCAGGTAGGCTCGCGGCCTCAGAACGGCCAGGTCCACTCGCGCACCGTGGGCGGGTCTTCGCCGTGCTCGCGCGTGTAGGCGCGCGCCGCGAGGCGCTGGTCGATCATGTCCTGGCGCAGGTGGCCGCTGCGCGACACCAGCCCCGGCACGTGGTCGAGCACGTCGATGACCAGGTGGTAGCGATCCAGGTCGTTGAGCATGACCATGTCGAAGGGGGTCGTCGTCGTGCCCTCTTCTTTGTAGCCGCGCACCCGCAGGTTGCCGTGGTTGGTGCGGCGATAGGTAAGGCGATGGACGAGCCCGGCGTAGCCGTGGTAGGCGAACACCACGGGCCGGTCTTCGGTGAACAGCGCGTCGAACTCGTGGTCGGACATGCCGTGGGGGTGGTCGGTCTGCGGCTGCAGGCGCATGAGGTCGACGACGTTGACCACACGCACCTTGAGGTCCGGCAGGTGCTCGCGCAAGATGGCGGCGGCGGCGACCGTCTCGAGCGTCGGGACGTCGCCGCAGCAGGCGAGCACCACGTCGGGCTCGCTGCCCCGGTCGGTGCTCGCCCAGTCCCAGATGCCGGCGCCCCGGGCGCAGTGGCGGATGGACTCGTCCATCGACAGCCATTGCAGGCGCGGCGTCTTGCCGGCGACGACCACGTTCACCTGGCTGCGGCTGCGCAGGCACTCGTCGACCACGACGAGCAGGGTGTTCGCGTCTGGGGGCAGGAACACGCGGATGACCTCGGCTTTGACGGGCCGAGCGTCGTCGTGGGCTTCGAAGTCGCGCAGCTTCTTGCTGATCACGTGATCGATGAAGCCGGGGTCCTGGTGCGAGAAGCCGTTGTGGCCCTGCTCCCAGGCGTGTGATGAGAGCAGGTAGTTGAGCGAGGCGATCGGCTGTCGCCAGGGGATGGCGTGGGTCACTCTCAGCCACTTGATGTGCTGGTTGAGCATGGCGTCGATGATGTGGGCGAAGGCCTCGTAGCAGTCGAGCAGGCCGTGACGTCCGGTCAGCAGGTAGCCTTCGAGCCACCCCTGGCAGAGATGCTCCGAGAGCACCTCCATGACGCGCCCGTCGGGCGCCAGGTCGTCGTCGCCACGCAGGATCTCACCCGCGAATGTACGGCTCGTGACCTCAAAGACGGCCGAGAGGCGGTTCGATGCGGTCTCGTCGGGACCGAACAGGCGGAAGGTCGCGCCGTTTGCCGCCAGCAGGTCTCGCACGTACGAACCGAGCACCTTTGTCGCTTCGGCGCGCGTCTGACCGCGCACCGCGGGCGCGACTTCGTACTCCCTGAAATCGGGGAGCACGAGATCGCTGAGCAAGCCGCCGCCGTTCGCGTGGGGGTTGGCGCTCATGCGCCGGTCGCCGGTCGGGTGTAGCGCGGCGAGCTCGGCGACGAGGGCGCCGTCGTCGTCGAAGAGCTCCTCGGGCCGATAGCCGCGCAGCCACGCCTCGAGCTGAGCGAGGTGACCATGGTCGCCGCGTACGTCGGGAATGGGCACCTGGTGGGCTCGCACGGCGCCTTCGACCGGCCGGCCGTCCACCTCCTTGGGCCCTGTCCAGCCCTTGGGCGTGCGCAGCACGATCACCGGCCAGCGGGGACGCGTGTGGTCGTCGCGCTCGCGCGCCCGGCGCTGGATGTCGCGGATCTGTTCCACGGCGCGGTCGAGGGCGGCGGCCATCTCCTGGTGCACGGCGGCCGGTTCGTCGCCTTGCACGATGTACGGCTCGTGCCCGTAGCCGCGCAGCAGGTCCCGCAGGTCTTCGTTCGAGATACGCGCCAGCACGGCGGGGCCGGCGATCTTGTAGCCGTTCAGGTGGAGGACCGGCAGCACGGCTCCGTCGCGCACCGGGTCGAGGAACTTGTTCGAATGCCAGCTCGCCGCCAGGGTGCCCGTCTCGGCCTCGCCATCACCGATGACGCAGCAGACCAGCAGATCGGGATTGTCGAAAGCCGCCCCGTAGGCGTGGGCGAGGCTGTACCCGAGCTCGCCGCCTTCGTGGATCGAGCCCGGCGTCTCCGGCGCGACGTGGCTCGGGATGCCGCCCGGAAAGCCGAACTGGCGGAAGAGCTTGCGCATGCCGTCGGCGTCGGCGCTGACCGTCGGGTAGACCTCGCTGTAGGTCCCTTCGAGGTAGACGTTGGCGACGATGCCGGCGGCGCCGTGGCCGGGTCCGCAGACGTACATGGCGTCGAGGCCGAAGCTGCGGATCACCCGGTTGAGGTGCACGTAGACGAGATTGAGCCCGGGAGTCGTGCCCCAGTGACCGAGAGGATGCGGCTTCACGTGCTCCGGGCGCAGCGGCTCGCGCAGGAGCGGGTTGTCGAGCAGGTAGATCTGGCCGACCGAGAGGTAGTTGGCCGCGCGCCAGTAGCCGTCGATCAGGCGCAACTCCTCGCTCGAGAGCGGCGCTTGCGCGGCTGCGCGCTTGGCCACAGGTCCTGCATCGCCCATAGGCTCCATCGTGAGTGGCTCCTCGTCGTTCTGGCGGGCGCATCGGCGGCCGTCGTCGCCCTGTTCGAGGCGTCCGGCCGGCGCGCGAGGCCTGCCGAGGGCGCCCGCCGTCGGGCGGCCTCGGCAGGCGGTGGCCCGGTGGCCTTAGCTACCCCGACCTCGCCGCACTCAAGGCGTTGGCCTTTCAGCAACTTGTGACGTGCTACGGCGCGAGCTACCACGCCCGGGGGAATACTCACGCCGGCGCTTGCCAGGGTGTGCGACTGCGCGATCGGGCGAGGTTGGGGCGATTCGGGCGCCACAGGACGAGCCGGGGCGCGGTCAGGGGAGGAGCGCGATGACAGAGATCAACAACGTTCGCGACTACCGTGAACAACTCGTCCACAGCCTCGAAGACGCCGCGGAGTGGCGCGCCTCGAAGGCGGCGGAGTACCCGAAAGACGGGCGCAACGACCGCTCGGCCGACGCGTTGCGCGCGGCGGCTCGCGATGTCGCGGCCCTTCCCGACCACGATCCCCGGTTGCGGCGGCTGGTGCGTCTCTACGAGGCGGGCGACGAGGCGGTGGGCGACTTTCTTGAGGAGGAGCACTACATCATCACGCGCCATGGCTTTGGCGACGATGCCACCCAGACCACCGATGAACTCCTGACCGCTCTGGCGACGGCTGCCGACGACGCGGTGCTCTCATCGCTCGACGACTCGCGGGCCGTGCAGGCCGACGATCTGCGGGCCGCGCACGACGACGACCCGGAGAACAACGGCAAGGAGGGTCCCAAACAGTGACCTGCCGTCTGGCGCCGCAAGGGCTCCGGGGTCAGAACCCGGGACGCTCCGGCACGATGTCGGTCAGAGGGTGCCGAGCACGAACATCCACACCACGTTCGCCGCGACCGCAAGCACGACCATGTCGGGCCATGGGTCGACGTCTTCCGCTCGGGTGACGAGGAGGAACATGATCAGTGTGCCGAGGGCCCAACCGACGCTCGGCAGCAGGGCGAGGCCGGTGCACAGCGCGGCGATGACGATGATATCGACGTATCTGACGGGCACGCCGCGCAGTTTCATGCCGACGGCCAGGCACGCGGCCACAAGCAGCACAGCGAGAGCTACGTTGACGACCAGTGAGATCAACGTCTCAGCTCCTCGAGGCCGGCCCCGGACCCTTTAGTCGCTACGGAATGGGCGCTTTCGCCCCGATCTCACGGAGTGTATCGGCAGGCCTCGTGGCGGGGCAAAGTACGCCGGCGCTCCTGGGGCCCGCCGCCGCGAGCGCCTTCTGCGACGCGACTCGCGCCGCTCAGGCGGTCGGCTTGTCGAAGTAGTGGCCCTGGTCGAGGTCGGCGATGAGTCCCGGTTGCGCCGGCTCCCAGCCCAGCAGGTCGCGGGTCAGCGCGCTCGAGACGGGGCTGTCGAGCACCAGGAGGTCGGCCAGCCAGGTGAAGTGTGCGGCCGCGTCGCCGGGTGCGATCGAGACCACCGGCTGCTGCAGGCGCCGCCCGATCACCTCGGCGATGTCGCGGATCGGCACGCCCTCGTCGGCCACCGCATGCAGGGTCGATCCCGCCGGCGCCTGCTCGAGCGCCAGGCAGAAGAGGTGCGCGGAGTCGAGCCGGTGCACGGCGGGCCAGCGGCTGGACCCGTCGCCGATGTAGCCTGAGACGCCCTTGTCGCCAGCTATGCCCACGATGGCCGCGAGAAAGCCGTGGTCGCCGTCGCCGTGATTCGTTGGAGCAAGCCGCACGACCGACGAGCGCACGCCGTGCGAGGCGAGAGAGAGCACGAACTCGGAGGTGACGTGCCGGGTCTGGGGACCGCCCTGAGCGACCGCAGCCGGGTCGAGGCCGTGGCCGTCCCGCTCGGTCGCCACCCGTCCCGGTGCGAGGCCGAGCACTCCCGAAGCGATGACGAACGGCCGGTCGGAGCCGGCGAGCGCCTCGCCGATGGTCTCGACGGCGCGGCGATCGGCGTCGGCGGCGCCCTGAAAGTCGCCCGAGAAGGCGATGTCGTGCTTGAAGGCGAGGTGGATGACGCCGTCTGACGCGGCGGCCGCGGCGCGCAGGACATCGAGATCGTCGAGCGTGCCGCGCTGCACCTCTGCCCCGGTGGCGGCAAGGGCCACGGCAGAGGCATCTGAGCGAGC
Organism: uncultured Actinomycetes bacterium; assembly: GCA_963755025.1. GTDB lineage: Bacteria > Actinomycetota > Thermoleophilia > UBA2241 > UBA2241 > Bog-752. Next base: position 400,437 of record CAVWIH010000014.1, on the reverse strand, counting down.
CAGGCCGACGACCTCGATGGCCGGCTCCGATGAGCTCGGGAACGACGGCGGAGCCGATCCAGCCGGACGCGCCGGTGACGAATACACGCATGAGTGCCTCCAGGTGATCGCCTGTCCGAGCCTCGGAGAGCGGGGCCGACGACAGACTGATGTCAGTAACCGTCATCACTATACCCGATGTCGGTCACTGTCATCGGGTACAATCGCGGCCATGGGTCGATGGGAGCCAAACGCGCGCGCACGGCTCGAACAGGCGGCACTCGAGCTCTACATCGAGCGCGGGTTCGAGCAGACCACGGTGGTCGAGATCGCCAGGCAGGCGGGGCTCACCGAGCGCACCTTCTTCCGGTATTTCACCGACAAGCGCGAGGTCCTGTTCGCGGGCGCAAGCGCCCTCCAGGAGCTCCTCGTGAGCGCCGTTGCGGGCGCGCCCGATACCGCGGCGCCGCTCGACGCGGTCGCCGCCGCCCTCGAAGCCGCCGGCGCCGTGTTCGAGGAGCGCCGCGACTACGCCCGGCGGCGCCAGGCCGTGATCGCCGCGAACGCCGCGCTTCAGGAGCGCGAATTGATCAAGCTCGCATCGCTTGCCGCGGCGATCGCCGGGGCGCTGCGCCGGCGCGGCGTCAAAGACCCGGCTGCGAGCCTGGCGGCTGAAGCGGGGATCGCGGTCTTCAAGATCGCCTTCGAGCGCTGGGTCGGCGGGGCCGACAACGACGACCTGGCGCAGCTCATCCGAGAGTCGCTCGACGAGTTGAAGGCCGTGACCGCGGGCGCGTGACCCGCTCTGCGGCGCGCCCTCGCCGTCGCGCCGGCGCGACCGCTCGCTCCGCGGCGCGGCCGCGCCGTCGTGCCGGCGTGCCCGCCCGCTCCGCGGCGCGGCCTCGCCGCCGTGCGGGGCAAACGGGTTGAAGGAACGCCCGGGCGGCGAAACGAAGAGACGGCGCATGCCAGCATTGGGTGGAAGGAACACGCTGTGAGCTACGCACTCGGACGCCTGCCAAGCGACCCGGCCAGACTCGAGCGCAGACTTTGGTTGACGAACTACCTGACCCCGCAGCTTCCGCCGATCCCGGCGGCCGCCGACTACACGCAGATCGGCGAGAGCTGGGGGATGCTGGGCAACGACACCGTGGGCGACTGCACGTGTGCGGCCGCCGGTCACGCGGAGCAGATCGGCGACGCCTACGGCGAGAAGTCGCCTTCGTCGATCACCGTGCCACAGGTGCTGGCAGCTTACTCGGCGATCACCGGCTACGTACCCGGGAAGCCCGATACCGACCGCGGCGCGAACATGCTCGACGTGCTCAAGTACTGGCAGGAGACCGGTGTCGCCGGCCAGCGGTGCGGCCCCTACGTCGCCTTCGACCCGAGCAGCCACGACCACTGGCGGCAGGCGGTGTATCTCTTCGGTTTCGCCTACATCGGGGTGACGCTGCCCGACAGCGTGGTCAGGGCCCTGCCCAAGGTCGTCGACTGGACCGACACGACGGCGCCGGTGAACGAAGACAACGGCCACTGCGTCATCACGGCCGGCTATGTGACCGCCGAAGGCGTGACGATCGTGACCTGGGGTCAGACGATCAAGGCGAGCTGGGCATTCCTCGCCAAGTACTGCGACGAAGCCTACGCCGTGCTGCTGCCCTCGTGGGGCCAGGGCGACCCGCCGGGGCTCGACATGGCCACTCTGCAAGCCGATCTGGCCGCGGTCAAGAGCGGAGCATCGGTGTAGGGCGGCCCCGGAGGTAGCCGTGGCAAGCATTCTCACGACACATACCGGCAGCCTGCCCCGGCCGGCCGACCTCGCGGCGATGGTCGTCGAGCGCGACGAAGGTGGGACGCCCGCCGGACTCGAGCAGCGAGTGACGGCCGCGGTCGCCGAGGCCGTGCGCCTTCAGGCCGAGATCGGGCTCGACATCGTAAACGACGGCGAACAGAGCAAGGTCGGCTACTCGACGTACATCAAGGACCGCCTGACCGGCTTCGCAGGAGAGCCCGGCGGCCTCTCGCCGTTGGCCGAGCTTGCCGACTTTCCCGACGACGCCGAGCGCATGGGCCTCGTCTTGAGCGGGTTGCAGGTGCGCACGCCGGCCTGCACTGGGCCGGTGCGGCGGCGCGACGACGAGGCCGTGGGGCGCGACCTCGAGAACCTGCGCGCCGCGGCGAGCGCGGCCGGCGCAGACATGGGCCAGCTGTTCATGACGGCCGCCTCGCCCGGCGTGATCGCGCTCTTCTTCGAGGACCGCTTTTACGGCGATCGCGAGCAGTACCTCGGCGCGCTCGCCGAGGCGATGAGGCCGGAGTACGAAGCGATCGTCGATGCCGGCGTGACGCTGCAGCTCGATTGTCCCGACCTGGCGGCCGGCAGACACACGGTCTTCGCCGGCCTCAGTCTCGAGGAGTTCCGCCGCGACATCGCGCTCAACGTCGAGGCGCTCAACCACGCGACGCGCGGCATCTCCCCCGAACGCATGCGCCTGCATCTGTGCTGGGGCAACTACGAAGGCCCCCACACGCACGACGTCCCCCTGGCCGACATCATCGACGTCGTGCTCGACGCAACGCCGCTCGGCCTGTCGATCGAGGCCAGCAACCCTCGTCACGGTCACGAGTGGACCGTGTTCGCCGGGCGGCCGCTGCCCGAGGGCAAGTACCTGATACCCGGCGTGATCGACTCGACTTCGAACTTCGTCGAGCACCCCGAACTGGTCGCCCAGCGCCTCGAGCGGTTCGCCTCGGTGGTCGGGGCGGAGCGCGTGGTGGCGGGTACGGACTGCGGTTTCGGTACGTTCGTCGGCCGGCCTCAGGTCACCCCGACCGTGGCGTGGGCCAAGCTGCGCTCCCTCGTCGAGGGAGCCGGCCTGGCGCGCGTGTAGAGGCGCCCGCGCAGGCTCGCGCTCCGATCGATCCGAGCGTCGGCGCACGTGTCGCCGACCCCCGCCCGCCGCCCCGCTCGCCGCAGCCTTGACACGCCCGCCGGGTCCCCGGTATCGTGCGCGCCAGGAGTTAGTTAGGTAACTAAGTAAGAATCCGCGAACGAAACTGGGGGACGATGGCGCATCGCATACCCACACGCCTCGGAGACGGCTCCCTTGCCGAGATGACGCCGGCCGAGATCGAGGCCGACCTCGAGGCCGGAGTCGCGGCCGCGGTGCGGCGCGCCAAGGTGGAGCCGCTCGCCGCCGACGAGCTCGCGCACCTGTTGGACATCTTCACCTCGCCATCGAAGTTCACCGCGGTCGACTACGGCGACGAGGTCGTGCTCAGCTTCGACGGTGCCGGCAACGGCGACCTGGGGCATCCGGTCACCGAGCAGCTCGTCTACCAGAACCACCACGGCGCCGACTCGCTCGAGCTCTGGCACCTCGACTACTCCTACAAGGCCGTGCGCACCGTGCTCTCGTTTCAGGCGCAGATGATGAAGGACGCCCAACTGCAGACGGTGGTCCCTCTGAACTACGGCGCCATGCCCGACCTCGGCCGCTATTCGAAGCCCGACGGCCCCGCCGACAACTGGTCGCAGCTGCTGCCCCTGGGCAAGATCGAAGAAGCGCGCCGCGCCCAGGAAGAGGCCGTCGGCCTCCTTGAGCACGACATGCTGATCGTCGCCGAGACCATGATCGCGGCCGGCGCCGACGGCCTCGATTTCGACACGGCCGGCGCGGCCGGCGACGCCGACCTGCTGGCTACGCTGCGGGTCGTCAGGCAGGTCCGCGATCGCTGGCCCGACATCGGGGTCGAGGTCGGCCAGGCCGGCGAGCTCGTGCTCGGCATGCACGGCGAGCTCGAGTACGAGGGCCGCCGCCTCGCCGGCATGTGGCCGCTCGACCAGCTGCGCGCCGTCACGGCGGCCGGCGCCACGATCTTCGGTCCGGCGGTCAACGTGAACACCACCAAGTCGCTGGCCTGGAACACGGCGCGCGCTTGCGCGCTCGTGAAGCCGGTGACCGCCGAGGCGACCATCCCCGTCCACATGAACGCCGGCATGGGTGTGGGCGGCGTGCCGATGAGCCCCTACCCTCCGGTCGACGCCACGTCGCGCGCCTCACGCGCGCTGGTCGACATCCTCAAGCTCGACGGCTTGTAGGTAGGCGTGGGGGATCCTTTGGGGATAGCCTCCACTCACGCGCTCGCCTCGGGTATGGGCGGAATGCGGACCGCCGGAGACCTGGTAGCCCGCATGCAGATCACCCGAGGCATGCGTCTCCCGCAGGCCAAGCGCTACGTCGCCGAGAAGCTCGGCTGCTCGGTGCTCGACTTGAGCGACACGATCGCCATGCACGACCTGCGCCGCGACTTCGGACTTGGCCGCATCCCGGTGCAGGACCTGACCTACCCCGACCAGCCCGGCGCCATCGCGGCCAAGTTCCATATCGCAGAGACGCTCGACGTGCCGGTGAACTCGGTGGAGTGTTTCAAGCGCCACACGACCCTGACGGGAGTGACGTCATGACTAGCCAACTCGACCTCGGCCGTTCCCACCTCGACCTCAGCCGGCCGCAACCACTCCTGCCGCTGCGCTCCGACTTCAAGGCGACCTTTTACGACCGCGCGCGACTCGACCGCTACAAAGACGCGGTGCTGCAGGTGCTGGAGCGCACCGGCGTGCGCTTCGCCTCGCCCAAGACGCTCGCCATCCTCGAGGAGCACGGCGCGCGCGTCGACCGCGCCACGGGGATCGCGCGCCTCTCGCCCGACCTGGTGACGCGCGCCCTGGCGAGCGCGCCGCGCGACTTCTGGCTGGGCTCGCGCGACGGCGAGCGCGACCTCGACCTCGCCGGCGGCGACACCTTCAACACCACCAACGGCTGCGGCACCGAGGTCATCGACTGGCACGACGGCGTGCGCCGCCAGCCGACCAAGACAGACCTCGAAGCCATCACCCGCATGATCGACTACCTCGGTTCGCTGCAGTTCTGGTGGCCGAACGTGGCCGCCGCCGACTGCGGCGACACGCACACGCTGCACGAGCTGGAGGCGGCCTGGAACAACACCGGCAAGCACCTCCAGGGTATGGTCCAGGGCGAGCGCGAGGCGCGCTACGCCGTGGAGATGGCGACGGTCGTCGCCGGCGGCCCGCAGGAGCTGCGGCGCCGGCCGCCGATGAGCGACCTGATCGGCACCGTGCAGCCGCTGGTCAACGACAAGGACGGGATCGAAGCGGCCCTCGTCTTTGCCGAGGCCGGCATTCCGGTGTGCTTCGTGACCATGCCGACCTTCGGCACCACGGCGCCGGCGACCAAGGCCGGCGCCTACGTCATGGGCTTCGCCGAGCTCATCAGCGCCACCGTGCTCATCCAGCTCGCCCACCCGGGCGCGCCGGTGATCCTCTTTCCGTTGCCGGTGCACGCCGATCCGCGCACGGCCGCGCTGACGACGGCGCCGCTCAACCATCGCGGCCTCTTCCTGCCGACCGAGCTGGTGCACCACTTCGGCCTGCCGGCGATGAGCGGGTACGCTGGCACAGACGACGACCTGCCGGGCACCTGGCTGGCCGCCGCCGAGACGGCGCACACGCTGATGGTGGCGAGCCTCGTCGGCTCGGAGCTCATGACCACGATCGGCCTCACCAATCGCTATCAGCTGTTCACCCCCGAGCACATGATGCTCGACGACGACCTCTACCACCGCGCCGCCAACGCCTTCAAGGACGTCGAGTTAGACGAGGAGACGCTGGCCCTCGACGTGATCGACGCGGTGGGGCCGGGCGGGCACTTTTTGGGTCAGCCGCATACCCGGCGGCACATGAAAGAGACCGTCGAGCGCTCGATCGGACAGGAGATCGGCCCCGACGGCGTCCACTACCGCAACCCCGTCGAGGTCGCTCGCGAGCGCGGGCTCGATATTCTCGAGCACTACGTGCCCACGCCGCTTGCCGACGACAAGGTACGGGAGCTGCGGCGCATCGTCGCCGCCGCCGACCAGGAGCTGCGTTAGGGTTGCGGCGGTGCGCCGCCGCCGGCGGCGCCGTCGAGATAGCTCAGGATCAGCCCGCGCCAGATCTCGAAGGCGGGGCCGACGTCGAGGTCGGGGTCGACCTGGACCTGCAGAGCGACGCCGTCGGCGAGCGCGACGCTGAGCAGTGCCAGCGGTTCGAGCTGCGCCGGGTGCTCGGTGCCGGGCTGCGCGCCCAGGGCCCAGGCGTCGAGCTTGCGATACCAGTCGAACAGGGCGCTCAGGTGTGGCCGTAGCTCGGGGTCGCGCAAGATGTGCGGCACGAGCTCGTAGAACAGCTGGTAGCCCTCGAGGTCTTTGGTGTAGGTCTGGTGGAGCGCGAACAGGGCGCGGCGGCGCTCGTCGCCGGGCGGCACGCTGGTGAGCTTCTCGATCAAGTCGAGGCTCTCGAGGTAGAGGACCGAGTCGACGAGCGTCGCGATGAGGCCGGCCTTGTTGCCGAAGTGATAACGGATGAGGGCCGGGTTCTCGGCGGCCTCGTCGGCGATGTTGACGAAGGTGAGCGCGCGAAAACCGTCGCGGGCCAGCACGCGTTTGGCGGCGTCGAGGATGCGCGCCGCGGTCGGCGCCAGATGCGGCGCCGGGTCCTCGATCGGTATCTCGTACCTCGTCAAGCTCGGCTTCCCTTCGTCGGCCCCCGAGGAGCCCCGTACGGTGACTACCCAGAGGATATCCATCGGCCTCCGGGCGCGCCACTCGCGGCGTGACCGTGAGGTCTTGACAGCCTTCGACCATCTGATACTGTACCGTTAGTTATGTAACTAAGTAAATCCCTACGACGTGTTCCAGGGGGTGGTGCAGTGTGAAACGCAACCTCTTCGCCGGCCGGCCGCGCAGCGGCGGCCTCAGCGTCAACGTGTTCACCGAATCCGAGCTCGAGGAGATCCACTTCGCCAGTCTCGAAGTCCTCGAGCGTGCCGGTGTCTTCGTCGAAGACGACGAGGCGCTCGACATCTACTCCGACGGCGGCTGCATGGTCGACCGCGACACGCATATCGTGCGCTTTCCGCCGCATGTGGTCGACGACGCCATCCGCTCCGCGCCCAGCCGGTACGTGCTGTACGGCCGCAACAACCCCAAGAACGACTTCGTCATGGAGCCGGGTCGCGTGGCCTTCACCAACTTCAGCGAAGGCATCAGGGTCATCGACGTCGAGACCGGCGAGTATCGTAACTCGACCAAGAAGGACATCGCCGACATCGCCCGTCTCAACGACTACTTGAGCGAGATCGACACCCACGAGACCGCCGTGGGAGCGAGCGACGTGCCGCCCGAGACCGCCGCCGTCCACCACACCGAGGCGCAGCTCCTGAACACGACCAAGCCGATCGGCATAGGACCGCTGTCGCGGATCGAGGCGAGGGCGATCTTCGAGATGGCGGCCGAGGTCGTCGGCGGCGCCGACGAGCTGCGCCGCCGCCCCATCCTCTACGGCGGCGTCTGCCCGGTGAGCCCCCTCAAGCTGCCGCGCGACGCCACCCAGGTGATCATCGAGACGTCGCGCTGGTGGATCCCCAACAACATCCTGAGCATGGCCATGGCGGGCGGCTCCTCGCCGGTCACCCTGGCCGGCACCCTGGTCACCCACAACGCCGAGGTGCTCTCGGGCATCACGCTGGCGCAGCTCACCGAGCGTGGCTGCCCGGTGATGTACGGGTCGTCCACGACGGCCATGGACCTGAAGCTCGCGGCTGCCTGCGTGGGCTCGCCCGAGCTCGCCATGATCAGCGCGGCGGTGACCCAGATGGCGCGGCGCTACCTGCTGCCGAGCTTCGTCGCCGGGTTATAGACGGATGCCAAGCTCGGTGACGCCCAGGTCGGGCACGAGAAGACCCTCACCGGAATCATGGCAGCGTTGGCAGGGGCCAACCTGATCTACGGTGCGGGGATGATCGAGTCGGGAGTCACCTTCGATTGCGGACAGTTCGTCATGGACAACGAGTTCGCGCGCATGATCAAGCGCGTGGTCGGTGGAGTGCGGGTCAACGACGAGACGCTGGCGGTGGAGGACATCGTGCAGGTCGGTCCGTTCGGGGACTTCCTTTCGCTCGACGCCACGCTGCTCCACATGCGCGAGCTCAGCCAGCCGCAGTTCCTCGATCGCCGCGTGCGCGAGGAGTGGGACGCGCGCGGCTCCAAGGAGCTCTACACCACGCTGCCTCGAAAAGGCGCGCGACGTCGTGCGCGAGTATCGGCCCGAGCCCATCCCCGACGACATCGCCGCGCGCATGCACGCCATCGTCGAGCAGACGGACCGGCTGGTCGGCGTCGCCTGAGCGCATCGCCGGCGGACTGCAAGGACACTGCAGCCGGCTCGCCCGCTCGAGCCGGCTGCCCAAGGGGGACAGATGAAAGAGCAACTCACGCAGGCGCTGATCGCCGGCAACGCCGACACGGTCAACGCCCTCACCCAGGCGCTGCTGGCGAGCGGCGCCCCGGCTCGCGAGATCCTGGACGACGCGCTGCTGCCCGGCATGGACGTGGTCGGCGAGCGCATGCGCTCGGGCGACTGCTTCATTCCCGAAGTGCTGCTCAGCGCGCGCACCATGCAGGGCGCGCTCGACATCTTGAAGCCGCACCTCGGGGCCGGCGATAGCGGGGGCCTGGGCACCGTGGTGATCGGCACGGTCGAAGGCGACCTGCACGACATCGGCAAGAACCTGGTCGGCATGCTGCTGCAGGGCGCCGGCTTCACGGTCGTCAACCTGGGCACCGGCGTCACCTCGCAGCAGTTCGTGGCGGCCGTCAAGGAGCACGACGCGACCATCCTCGGCATGAGCGCGCTGCTCACCACCACCTTGCCGCGCATGGCCGAGACGATCGCCGCGCTGCAGGACGCCGGCCTGCGCGAGCAGGTCAAGGTGCTGGTCGGCGGCGCGCCGGTCACAAAGGCCTTCGCCGAGTCGCTGGGCGCCGACGGCTACGGCGCCAACGCCGGCATGGCGGTCGACCGCGCCAAGGCCCTGGTCGCTGCTGCGTCGACGACATGAGCGCCCTGCCTGACCCCACGGCCGGTGCGATGGGCCAGGAGCGCGCCAAGATGCGCAAGGTCCTGACGCGCTTCGACATCGTCTTCTTCACCATCGCCGCCTTCATCAGCCTCGACACGATCGCGGTGACCGCGGCCTACGGCCTCGGGCAGACCTTCTTCTGGCTGATCGTCATTCTCCTCGTGTGGCTCGTGCCCTACGGCATGATCGTCGCGGAGCTGGGCTCGACCTTCCCCGTGGAGGGAGGGCCTTACGTGTGGCCGCGCATGGCCTTTGGCCGCCTGCCGGGCGCGCTCACCTCGGTCTTCTACTGGATGAGCAACCCGGTGTGGATGGGCGGCACGCTGGCGGCGGCGGTCGTCGCCGCGATCAACACCTTCTATCTGAAGAACCCGATGGGCACGCTGCCTTCGATCGTCGTGGGCATCGCCGTGGTGTGGGCGATCGTGGGCCTCTCGCTCGTCGAGCTCAAGTGGGGCAAGTGGACCGGCATCCTCGGCACGATCGTGCGCCTGCTCATGCTGGCCATCTTCCTGGTGCTCGTCGTCGCCTTCCTCATCAGCCACGGCAAACCGGCCGGCACCGTGACCCTGTCGTCGGTCAAGCCCAGCGTCACCGGCTTTCTGGCGGTGATCGGGCTGCTGCAGTTCCTCTTCGTAGGGTTCGAGCTCTCCAACGGCGCCGCCGAAGAGATGAAGAACGCCCAGCGCGACGTGCCGGTCATGATCCTGCGCTCCGGCCTGGTGGCCTGCTTCGTCACGGGCTCGCTGATCCTGGGTGTGCTGCTCGTCATCCCCGCCAGTAAGCTCACGAACGCGACCGGCTTCGCCGACACCTACTTCGCGGTCGCCGGCGTGCTGCACGGTGGCCTGCACACGGGGCTCAACTACCTCATCGGCGCGCTCGTCGTGCTCACCGTGATCAGCGCCGGCGGCGTCTGGCTGCAGGGCGCCGTGCGCGTGCAGGCGGTGGCCGGCCTCGACGGCGCCGGGCCGCTGTGGCTCGGCACGTTCTCCAGGCGCACCGGCACGCCGGTCGTGATGAACGTGGTCTCGGCGGTCATCGGCTCGATCTTCGTCGCCCTGGTCTTCTTGCTCACGAGCGGCAGCCTGCAGAGCTTCTTCACGGTCATGGTCACGCTCGTCATCTCGCTGACGGCGCTCATGTACTTCTTCATGCTCCCCTCGGTGATCCCGCTGCGGCGCAAGTATCCCGACCGGCGCCGCCCGTTCCGGGTGCCGGGCGGCACCGTCGGCCTGTGGGTCTGCGTGATCCTCTCCGAGGCGATCATCGTGCTCACGGCGATCACGCTGCTCTGGCCCGGGCTGCTCGATCGCGCGCTGGGGATGAGCTACGACATCGAGACCAGTTGGGGAGTCTCTCGCGTCTTCTTCGAGACCGTCACGCTGGGCACGCTCGGCTTCTTCTTCGTCACCGGCGCGGTGTTCTGGCTGATCGGCAGGCGCAACCTCGCGAGCGGCGCCGTGAGCGACAGCGATCTGCTGGCGCTCGACGGCGAGACCTCGGGAGCGACAGAGGCAGCGCTGCCGGCGGCCGTGGCCGCGCCGTCGGTGCTCGAGGAGGCCTGAGGCTTCTCACTGCAAGAAGGCCCACCGAGAGCTCCGTGTGACCGAAGCCGCCTGCCCGCGCTCGAGAGGGCAGGCGGCTTTGTTTCGCCTGCGTCCGGGCCGGCGTGCGACCGCGCGCGGTGGGTCTGCGGCCACCGGTCAGGCGCGTACGCCGCCGTCGTAAACGCCGAGATCGCGCGAGCCGGGCAGAGCCGGGTATGTCACTTGGAACGGCTAGACGACGGACCCGGAGTAGCTCCCATGGATGAAACCTGCGACCACATCGCTCAGGCGTCTCCCGACGTCGAGCCCAGCGGACCCGGATGCGTGGAGTGCCTGGCGAGCGGCGGGCACTGGATGCACCTGCGCCGCTGCCTGACGTGCGGTCATATCGGCTGTTGCGACGACTCGCCCAACCGCCACGCGACGGCGCATGCCCGTGAGACCGGGCACCACGTGATCCAGTCCTACGAGCCCGCCGAGGACTGGGTCTACTGCTACGCCGACGACGTCGCCGCGGAGCCGGCCGAGTTCGAGGACTCGCCCAGCCATCCGCCGGGCTGGAGTCCGGGGCCACCGAGGGACTGGCGCGACCGGGTCGGAGGGGAACGGGGCCCGAGATGAGCGCCGTCCCCAGGAGCAGCGACGGGGCCGTGGGCACTCCGCCGGTGAAGGCCGGAGAGGTGGACCTCGAGGTGGTCGTGATCGCGGTCTCCGACGTCGATCGCGCCAAGGAGTTCTACGGGGGCCTCGGCTGGAGGCTCGACGCCGACGTAGCCGACGGCGACTTTCGCCTCGTCCAGTACACGCCCCCTGGCTCTCGCTGTTCGATCCAGTTCGGTCAGAGCCTCACCACCGCCGCGCCGGGATCGAGCCAGAGCCTGTACCTGGCGGTCCCCGACGTCGAGGCCGCGCGCGCCGACCTGGCGGCGCGCGGCGTCGAGGTGAGCGAGGTGTTCCACGAAGGCGCGCGCGGCGCCCGGTTCCACGTCGCCGGCCGCGTCGCCGGGCCCTCGCCCGAGCGCACGAGCTACGGCTCGTTCGCCTCGTTCAGCGACCCCGACGGCAACGGCTGGCTGTTCCAGGAGGTCACGACGCGGCTTCCCGGCCGCTGAAAGGAGCTGCCGCGATGAGCAGCGACTACGACGTCATCGTCCTCGGCGGCGGCGCGCCGGGCGAGCACTGCGCCGGCGCCCTGGCCGAGGGCGGCCTGCGGGTGGCCGTCGTGGAGCGCGAGCTGGTGGGCGGCGAGTGTTCCTACTGGGCCTGCATCCCCTCGAAGACGCTGCTGCGGCCCGGCGAGGCGGTGCACGGTGCGCGCGAGGCGGCGGCGAACGCCGAGGTCGACGTCGAAGCGGCGCTTGCCTGGCGCGACGACATGGTCTCTGACTGGTCCGACGCGGGGCAGGAGCGCTGGCTGGCCGATCGCGGCATCGACCTGCTGCGCGGCAACGGGCGGCTCGCCGGCCCGGGCGTCGTCGAGGTCGACGGCGTCCGGCACACGGCCGATCACGTGGTGCTGGCCAACGGCGCCGCCGCCGTCGTGCCGCCCGTGCCGGGCCTGCGCGAGCTCGAGGGTGTCTGGACGAGCCGCGAGGCGACCTCGATGAAGGCGATCCCGCGCCGCCTGCTCGTTCTGGGCGGCGGCCCGGTCGGCGTGGAGATGGCGCAGGTCGTGCGTCGGCTCGGCGGCCAGGCGGTGATCGTCGAGAGGGCCGCACACCTGCTCTCGCGCGAAGCGGCGCCGTTGGGCGAGGCGCTCGGCGAGGCCCTGCGCGGCGAGGGCATCGAGCTCGTCCCGTCCGCCATCGCGACCGCCGCGCGGCGCGACGGCGCGGACTATGTCCTCGAGCTCGACGGCGGCCGCGAACTGCGCGGCGACCGGCTGCTCGCCGCCACCGGCCGCCGTGCGCGGGTGCGCGGGATAGGCCTCGAGACCGTCGGCATCGAGCCCGACGGCCACGGGATACCGGTCGATGCGCACCTGCGCGTCGCCGACCGTCTGTGGGCCATCGGCGACGTGACCGGCATCTGGCCGCTGACCCACGTCGGCAAATACCAGGGCGAGGTGGTCGCCGCGAACATCCTGGGCGAGCCGCGCACGGCCGGCTACGAGGCCGTGCCGCGCGTCGTCTACACCGACCCGCAAGCCGCGGCGGTGGGCGCTTCGAGCGGGCGTTTCAGCGCGACGGCGCTCGTGTCTGAGATCGCGAAGTCCCCCACCTACACGAGGGCGTCCGCCGACCAGAACGGCTTTCTGACACTGGTGAGCGACGGCGAACGTCTGCTGGGCGCCTACGCGCTCGGCCCCGAGGCGGGCGAGTGGCTGCAACAGGCCACGCTGGCGATCCGCGCCCGCGTCTCGCTCGACGTGCTGCGCGACACGATCCAGCCGTTCCCGACCTTCTCGGAGATCTACGTCGATGCGCTCAAGGCGCTGCGCGGCCAGATCGCGGCGGCGTCGGGAGCCAGCGACGTCAGACCGCCGATGGCCGCCTGACGATAAGGAGAGATCATGGCCACAGCAAACATCGCGCCGCAGCCCGAGCGCGTACCTGAACTTCTGGGACAGACGGTCGTCGTGATCGGCGGCAGTGGCGGCATCGGCTTCGAGGTGGGCCGGCGAGCCGGCGCCGAGGGCGCCGGCGTCATTGTGACCGGCCGTGACCCCGGGCGTCTGCAGCAGGCCGCGGGCGAACTGGGGGCGCGCAGCAGCGCGGCCTTCGACGCCACCGACGCGGCGGCGCTGCGGCGGTTCTTTGAGGAGCTGCCCAAGCCGGTCGACCACGTGATGGTCACCGCCGGCCGGCCGAAGTACGGGCGCCTGGCCGACCTGGACTACGAGCAGACACGCCGGGCGCTCGACGAGCACCTCATGCTGACCTTCGAGGTCGCCCGCAACGCCATGGGCCGCGTGCGGCCGGGGGGCTCGCTCGTGTTCATGGGTGGCACCGGCTCCCGCCGTCCCGGCCTGGGATTGGCGATCGTCTCGACGGTCACCGCGGCGATGCCCGCCCTCGTCGCCAACCTGGCGCTCGAGGTCGCCCCCATCCGCGTCAATCTGATCGCTCCCGGCTTCGTCGACACAGGCCTGTCGGCGGCGCTCCTCGGCGATGAGCTCGAGGAGCGCCGCCGCCGGCTGCGCGCCACGCTGCCCATCGGACGCGTCGTCGGCCCCGCCGACGTGGCTGCTCTGGCCGTCCACCTGATGACCAACACCGCGCTCACGGGAGCCACCTACGACGTCGACGGTGGCCAGCAGCTCGTAGACGGCTGAAGCAGAACGACCCGCGTATCGTTGGCGCCGCCCTCGGCTGGTCTGGCCTGACGGCGCCGACGACCCAGGTCGCGTAGACGCGGGGTGTAGAACATGTGTCCAGAGACGGCCCGGCGGGCCTTTGGTAGCAGTAAGCTAGTAGTATGAGCGGGCGAAGGGGCTCGCTAAGGCGATGACGGCGGCGGCACTCTCGGAGGGTCCGCTGCGGAAGCATCGCAGAAGCCGAAGTCGGGGTCCGTCATGGGGTATCCACAACTGCAGAGCCTTGTAGCCGGCAGCGTCGCGGCGCTCGCCGCGAAGAAGTGGAGCGAGCCAGCCGAAGAGAAGGCGCGGCCCGCCGGGGCCTCTGGCCGGTAGCAGCCGGCCCCACGGCCACGCTGTGCCTCTTGCTGTGTGGGGGCTGAAGACCCGGCCGGGCCCTGAAGCAGGGCCGGCCGGGCGCGGTGTCGGGATCTAGACCGAGACCTTGGGTCAGGCAGGCCTGACGTCGGCCGCCTGGGGCCCTTTCTGGCCTTCCTCTACCTGGTATTCGACCGTCTGGCCTTCGGCCAGCGTGCCGACACCGGCGGCGAGTGAGTTGACGTGCACGAAGACGTCTTTGCCTCCGTCAGCCTGCTCGATGAAGCCATACCCTTTTTGTGCGTTGAACCACTTCACTGTTCCCTTGGCCACGATGTGCTCCCGGTCTCATGAGCGAGTCTCGACAACTGAACGTACGCGCTCTAGTACAGATGGCCGCCACGACGACGCCGTGGCCAGCCACCGCCTATATGGCCCGTATCGGCAGTTAACAACCACAAGCTGAGCAAGAAGCGTCGTTTGTGCGGTGGCGCCGTAACGGGCGCAGGCCGCCGCGAACGGGGAAAGCGCCGTTGCCGACGCCGGTCATGAGGCGTCCGCATTGGGCGCGCTTCGTCATTCTCAGTGTTCTCTCAGCGTACGCTCAGCCCCTGCTGGGCAGGATGAGCCAGACTCAAAGCCAAGCGCCGGTGGTCGGCGTGCCTATGGCGCGCGCGAGCGCCGGCTCGCACACCGGCGACGACAGGGAAGGGAGACCACGACATGCGCCGAGCGATCATCGTGCTTGTGGCGACCGGAGCCGGTCTGGCGCTCGTCCTGGGCTACCACCCCAAGCCCGAGGGTTCGTCCTCGTCGGCGACGGCGCCGAGCGCCACGAGCACACCAGCTGCGGCGGCGAGCCTGGGGAGCACGAGCGGCTCGCAGACGGTCACGGGCACCGACGAGGCCATCGGCGGTGGGCGCTACGGAGACATCCAGGTCAGGGTGAGCGTCGCCAACGGCAAGATCACCGCGGCCACGACCGCCGCCCTCAACACGAACGATCCCAGGTCGGCGCAGATCGAGCAGGTCGCCGTGCCGCAGCTGGAGCAGCAGACGGTGAGCGCGCAGAGCGCCAGCATCCAGGGGGTCTCAGGAGCCACCTACACGACACAGGCCTACGAGGCCTCGTTGCAGTCGGCGCTCGACAAGCTGAGCCAGAGCTGACGCCGCCCGGCCGGTCGCGGCGGGCGGGTCGCTCGCGGGAGCCCGCGCCGCCTCTCGAGCGGCGACGGCGCGTGGCGAGCGCGATGAAGAACAGGGGAGCGGCTTCGGGCAAGCCCGAAGCCGCTCCCCTGAGACGCTGGGCCTCAGACCACCCCGCCGTGGACTTCGGCGTCGTGCAGGATGGCGTCGAGCTTGTCGGCCACCTCGCCCGGCAGGGCCAGCGGCTTGTGCTCGTCAAGGATCTGCTTCGCCGCCTCCTTGGCGGCGGAGTAGGCGTCCTTGGCGCCCATGGCCTGCCAGTCCTCGCGGACGCGACGGTCCATGAACCGCGGCTGACTGAGCTCGCGCATGTGCTTGAGCGTGGAGTCGAGCGACAGGTAGTCGCCGAACGAGCCCACGGCGTGGATGTCGGCAAGGTCGAGGTTCTCGTCGGTGACGGAGATGCCCGCCACCGTCTTCTTGATCATTCTCGCCATGTCGTTGTCGAGCACGTACTGCGCGTAATCGAAGGTGACACCCGACTCGGTCATCCCCGCCCCGTAGATCAGGTTGGCGCCTGCCAACGCTGCCATGAGGGCGGTCAGGGTCTTCTCGTGACCGGCCTGGATGTCACTGAGCTTGGAGTCTGCCTATAACCCGGCTACGAAGCTGGGCAGCATGTAACGTTGCGCGAGCTGCGCCACGCTGGCGCTGAGCAGGCCGAGCTCGGGAGAGCCGACCGACGCCGCGGCGAGCCGCAGGTCGATGGCGGTGGTCGACGAGCCGTAGATGGTCGGCGCGCCGCGCTCGGTGAGCTGCGCCAGCGTGAGGCTGGCGAGCACCTCGCAGTTGTGGGTGACCAGCGTGCCGGCCAGGGTGACCGGCGACGACGCGCCGGCCATGGCCATGGAGATCACGTTGTTGGGCAAGCCGTGGCGGGCGGCGCCCATGATGACCTCGGCGGCGTCGCGGGTGATCTTGAGCGGGCTGACCGGGCACTCGCAGAAGTAGACGAGCGGCCGTTCGCGCAGCTTGTCTTCGCCGCCGGCCACCGCGGCGCCCATGGCCACGATGGCGTCGACGTCGTAGGTGGAGAGCGCGCCGGTGCCGACGCACTTGGTCGTGTTCTTCAAGGCGAGCGCCGTGTCGCGCACGGCCAGCGTCTCTTCGGGCGCGTCGCGGCCCTCGACGGAGTGCTCGTAGGTGTCGATCTCGCTCAGGTAGTCGGTGATGAGCGCGAGGTCGGCGACGTCTTGCGTGGTCGACTTGCGGTACTCGTCGGTGCGCGGGTCGATGACCATGATGCCGGCGCTGAAGTTGGTGAAGCCGACGCGGCCGCCTTCGAGCACCACGTCGTTCTCGGGCACGCGCCCGCAGAGCGTCACCGTGCTCGGCGACCAGCGGATGGCGTCTTCGACGATGTACGGCGGGATCTTGACGATCTTGGTCTCGCGATCGACCCGGCAGCCGCCGTCGGCCATCACGTCGAGGGCCTCGTCGCTTTCGACGAACACGCCGGTGCGCTCGAGGATCTCGAGTGTCCCGCGGTGGATGTCGTCGAGGTCCGCTTCGGTGAAGACCTCAAGGCGCAAGGCGCTGCGTCGCGCCCCCGCCTGCAGATTGCGCTTCATAGGCTCAGCTCCATTCTCGGTCGCTCCTGACCCGACACTGTGCGTTGGTCCACTCTATCGTGAGTGAGCGGTGTCGCGCTCCCGGGAGCGGGTCTCGGCGGACCGGCCACCCTCGACGAACCAGCGGTGGCCGCGCATGGCCGGTTCGTGAGCGGGGATCGGTTCCCAGCGCTCCGAGCGAAGCCGGCGCAGGAAGGTGCGGGTCGCGTCGTCGTCGGGAGTCATGGGGCCGACGACGTCGCGGTTGATCGACAGCGAGACGATGTCGCCGCACAGGCAGGCGGCGCCCTCGTCGGTGTCGACGAGGACGCTCTGGTGGCCGGTCGTGTGGCCGCCGTTCGGCAGCAGCGTGATCCCGGGCAGCGACCTCGTGACGGCCGTCCACCGGGCACAGGCGCTCGCCGAGGGCCTCGCAGAAGCTCGCGATCCCCCGGTACCAGCACGCCGGCCGCCTGCGACTCGGCGTAGGGCCCCGCCGCGAGCGCCTCGCGGGCGGCGGCGGACAGCAGCTCGCAGGACGCTTCCGTGGCGAGCGCCGACCGCAGCTCCTCGCGTTGTACGAGCACCCGCGCGTTCGGAAAGAGCGCGTCGTTCTGCACGTGGTCCTGGTGGAGGTGCGTGTGGACGATCTGGTCGATGCCGGCCGGGGACACTCCGCAGCGCTCGAGGGCGGCGAGCAGGCTCGCGCGCGGGTCGCCCCCGACCTCGTAGCCGACGTCGACGGACTGTTCGAGGTCAGGACCCGTGTCGACCAGCAACGACCGCTGCCCGTCGCGCAGCAGCCAGCAGAAGCAGGGTACGTCGAGGAGCACCTCGTCGAGCGCCCCGTACACGTAGGCGCTCAGCGCCGTGTCGGGCAGCGTGCCGACCTCGATGATGTCGACGGTCCAGGTCACGTGATGCATCCGATCTTCGGCAGGTGGTTCGCGACGGCCAGGGCGACGAACGCGGCGCCCCTCAGACGGGCACCGCGTTTCAGACGCCCGCCCCGTTTCAGACGCCCACCCCGGTCGGCTCAGGCGCCGGGAGCTCTTCGGCGCCGTCTGAGCTGCCCGCGGGCGCGCCGGCCTTGCCGGCCTTGATGCGCCAGTGCAGCGCCGCTACGTACCACACGACCCCCACGCCCAGCGTGCCGAGCACGGCGATGTCGGCCTGGTGGAACATGGGCTGCAGCGTGAGCATGAGCAGCGCCGCTATGAGCCAGACGAAAGCGATGCCGAAGACCACCTTGGACCACTTGCCGAGGGTGAACATGCCGGGCACGTGGAACGCCTCGAGCTCGCGACGCTTGAATGCATAGGCGACCACGATCAGCAGGTAGTAGACGAACGGCAGGATCGAGGTGGCGCCGACCAGCACGTCGAAGGTGCTGACCTGGTAGTAGGCGTAGACGAGCATCGCGATGGCGAGCAGTGAGCCGACCACGAGCGCGACCGTCGGTACCTGCGACCTGCCGTTGACGCCGCGCAGCTGCTTTGAGAACGGCACGACGTTGTCGCGCGAGAGGGCGAAGATCAGCCGGCCCATCACGGCGACCACCGACAGGCAGGTGCCGAGCACCGCCACCAGCGGGAACGCAAGGGCCACGCGCGCTCCGGTGCTGCCCAGCCAGTAGGAGACCACGTCGTAGACGGGCGTGTATGAGCCGGCGACGGCGGCCATGTGGCCGGTGGGTACGGCGGAGGCGAAGCAGATGAGGGCGATCATGCCGAACAGGCCGGTGCCCACCAGTGACCAGATGACGGCGCGGGGAATGGCGCGGCGGGCGCCGACGCTCTCCTCGGACATGTCGGCGGCCGCCTCGAAGCCGGTGAGGGCGAAGAAGCCCATGACCATCGCGCCCACGACGGCGCCCCAGATGGCAGAGCCGTGCACGCCGTTGGTGTTGAACAGCGAGACAGTGTGGCTGGCCGGCTTGGCGAGGGCGGCGATGGCCACGATGAGGGCAATCACCAGCGTCGAGACGATCTCGCAGAAGACCGCCACATTGTTGACCCGGGCGAAGAGCCTGACGCCCACGAGGTTCACGAGGGTGAGCACGACGACGGTGGCGATCGCGATCAGCAGCAGGTCGAGGTTGCTGAGCGACCAGCCGAAGATGACGCCGATGAAGGGGGCGACGAGCACGTAGCTGATCGTCGCCACGCACGTCAGCAGGTAGACGAAGACGAAGATGCCGATGAACCAGCCGTAGCCCGCGTTCACCAGGCGCGACCCCCATTGGTAGGAGTAGCCGGCCAAGGGTATGCGCGAGCCCAGTTCGGCGATCACGAAGGCGACGAACAACTGGCCAAGGAGCACGAGCGGCCAGAACCAGATGCTGGCGGTGCCGAACTTGCCGAGGCCGAACCCGAAGTTCACGTAGACGCTGGTGGTGATCGACATGAACGAGAACGAGATGCCCAGGACGGCCAGGGGCTTGAGCGAGCGCCTGAGCTGCTGCCGGTATCCGAACGTCTGCAGGATCTGTTCGTCGCTCGTCTGAGTGACTGGGTCTGTTGCCATTGAGTCCCCCTCGATAGCGCGCAGGGCCTGACCGTGAACCGACTAGTCGTTCGTCAAGTCGGACCGGACATTCCGGGTGGTCTCATTCGTCTTGATACACGTCGTGTGTATTCAACGTGTATATGAGGTCACGATTAGTCTGTCAAGATGCTCCCTGGACCGTCGCCCCGTCGTGCGGCTGCGCGTCGTTTCGCCCCGGGCCGGCGCCGCACCGGCGGCGCTTCGCCCCGGAGACTGACGCCGGGCCTGGCGTCGCCTTGCATGACGACGGATTCGTGCTCGCCCCGAGACCTTGCGGGAGGCCTGAGTTCAGCCTGCACTTACCGCGTCGAGGGCTGCCGGGCGAAGGTCGCGTCCCCAGGAGCCCGCACAGTCGTCTATCTCCCTGCGGGGCCGGCTGCCGATATCACCCTTGAAAGGTCGGAGGGCCGGCACGCGGGGCCGGCGGGAGGGACGCGGATGACCCACGAGGAGAGCGCCGATACCGTCGAGCGCGCGCTGGACTGCTGCGACTACCTGGGCGCGCTGCTCGTCGGCGACGACGAGATCCTCAGCCGCCTGCTCGCCGCCCTGGAGATCCGCCCCGAAGTCCACGAGACCGGCGGCTACCTGGTCTCCTAGGTCCGCGGGCCGCTGTCGGCCAAGCGGCCCGCCCGCCTCCTTTGCCTGCACCGAGCCGTCCACGGCGAGCAGGATCTGGCCGGACGAGCCCTCTCTCCTTCTGCCTGCGGCGTCGGCTTTCGACTCGCAAAGCGAGTCGTCTCTTGTTCAGTATCCTCGCGGTGTGAGGGCGGCGCCGTGGTCGGCGAGCACGCTCTCTCATGCGTGGCCCGACGCCGTTGGCAAAGTTCGGTTTGCGGGTCCGCCCGGAAAGGCTCAAACTAGCGCTCCACGGGGTGATGCGGGGTCGAGGTCAGATCCCCCGCGTGCCCGCAACGACGCTCACGCGGCAGAGGGGGGTCCCTCCTTGGCGCCTGAGCGGATCCAAGGAGGAGCGGATGGTGGGGCAGATCAACACAGGAGATACGGCGTTCGTCTTGATCTGCGCGGCACTGGTCGCGCTCATGACGCCGGCTCTCGCGTTCTTCTACGGCGGCCTTGTGCGCCGCAAGAACTTCCTGGCGATCATGATGCAGTCGTTCATCTCGATGGGCATCGTGACCACGATCTGGGTGCTGTTCGGGTACTCGCTGGCCTTCTCGGGCGGCGCCGGCGGCATCATCGGCAACTTTCACTGGGCCATGCTCAACCACGTCGGTCAGACTGCCCGGACCGTGGGCGCCGACCATCCCGGCGCAGGCGCACTTCGTCTACCAGGAGATGTTCGCCATCATCACCCCGGCGCTGATCACCGGCGCCTTCGCCGACCGCGTCAAGTTCAAGAGCTACCTCTGGTTCCTCGTGCTGTGGAGCATCATCGTCTACATCCCGTTCGTCCATCTGATCTGGGGCGGCGGCTGGTTTGCCCAGCACGGCGTGCGTGACTGGGCCGGCGGCGCGGTCGTCCACGTGAGCGCCGGGTATGCCGCTCTGGCCTCGGTGTTCGTGGTGGGCAAGCGCAAGTTCGCCCCCGGCGAGCGCAGCCTGGCGCACAACGTGGCCTTCGTCGCGCTGGGCACCGGCCTGCTGTGGTTCGGCTGGTTCGGCTTCAACAGCGGCGACGGATACGCCGCCAACGGCTTTGCCGCCCAGGCCTTCGTCAACACCGACATCGCCGGCTCGATCGCCATGTGCACCTGGCTCGCCCTGACCTGGTGGCACGACGGCAAGCCCAGCCTGGTCGGCGCGCTCACCGGCGCCGTGGCCGGCCTTGCCACGGTCACTCCCTGCGCCGGCTACGTGCCCACCTGGGCGGCGTTCATCATCGGCTTCGGCGCCGGTTCGATCTGCTACTTCGCCTGCATCTTCAAGAGCAAGATGCAGTGGGACGACGCACTCGACGTCTGGGCCTGCCACGGCGTCGGCGGCACGCTGGGCATCATCCTGCTCGGCGTCTTTGCCACCTACGCGATCAACCCGACCGGCGGCCAGGGCCTGATCACCGGCCACTGGCACTTCTTCGCCTGGCAGGTCTTCGCCGCCGTCGCGCTGGCTGCGTATGCCTTCGTGGCGACGTACCTCATCCTCAAGCTGATCAACGTCTTCGACCCGATCCGCGTGCCCGACTCGGTACAGCTCAAGGGTCTCGACGACTCGGAGTTCGGCGAGGCCGCCTACGACCTGATTTAGGAGTCAGGTCTCAGAAGCCTCTTGCGGGGCGGAGCGAAGGCCGGCAGGCCTTCGCTCCGCCCCGACGCACGTCTGGGGTGGTCGGCGCCGCCGTCGGCCTCAGGCCGCCTTGCGGTCGTACAGGTTCGTGCCATCCTGGTAGACGATGTTCTCCAGCTGGTAGATGGCGGGTCGGGCCTCGAGGCCGGCCTTGCGCGTGTAGTCCATGAGCGTGGCGCCGAAGGCCGCGAAGGACTGTTCGTCGGTCCATACGTCGACGACGGCAAAGCCTGTGTCGGTGCGGTAACAGACGTGCGAGAGGCGTGCCGGCTGGTCGCGTACCGCCGCACCCCCAAGCTCCATGACCTTCTCGTACTTCTCGATCGGCTCGTTGGAAAAGTCGAACACCGCGACGATCGCCATGACGTGCCTCCTTGATTCGTGCGCCCCAGATCGAACGAACGACGTTACGGGAGCCGGCGGCCATCCGGCAGGACCGTCGCGCGGCTCCGCACTCACACAGGGTGTCTTCCCGCGACGAGCGGGCGAGAGCGCCGTGGCCGTTACCCGGCAACGCGGCCGCCCGGCCGGGCGCGGCGGCCGCAACCTAGTCGTCGCAGTCGTCACGCCGGCCGGTGCTCGCCGCCTCGAGCGCTTCGCGGGCTTCGCCGCGGATCCACCAGATCATCGCCAGGCCGGCCAGCGGGTCGGCCCACCACCAGCCCAGAAAGCGGTTCGCCAGCAGGCCGACGAGCAGGACGGCCGACATGAAGATGCAGACCACCGAGCAGGCCGCGTCGCCGCGCAGCGCGGGGCTGTCCAGGCGCTCGGCAAGGCCGCGCCGCCAGCGCCACAGCAGGGGCATGACGATCAGCGCCGCGACCGCCAGCGCGATGCCGGCCGGCGACGCCTCCGCGTGGTCGCCGCTGAGCAGGGCCCAAGCCGACGAGGCGACGATGTAGGCGATGAGCCCGTAGAGGCCCACGCCGACGAGTCGCGAGGCCTGGCGCTCGCGGCGGTCGAGCTCCTCGTCGGTCGCCCTGTCTGTGTGGAGCAGGAGCTGGCGCAGCACGACCGCCGCCGTGAACAGCTCGATGCCGCTGTCGACCCCGAACGTCGTCAGGGCGACGGACCGCGCCGCGATCCCGGCCCAAAGCGCCACGACCAGCTCGACCACCATCCAGGCGAACGTCAGCCCTTCGGCAAGGCGCGCCTCGCGGATCACGCCGTCGTATGAGCGGCCGCCTTCGATCATCGCACCGCGAGCATACCCGCGGAGCCGCCCGGGATGCCGAACCCCAGCGCGGCAGCTAGCATGGTCTGTGTGAGCGACGCGGCGCCATCGACAGCGGACAGCAGCCCCCTAACGGAGGCGGCCGGGCGCAGCCGCGGCCCGTCGCCGGGTCGGAACCTGGGCGTGACGGCGCTGGTGGTGATGGCCCCCATCTGGGGGTACAGCTGGGTGGCCAGCAAGATCGCGCTGGAGTACTGCCGGCCGTTCACCTACGTGGCGATCAGCACGATGGTGTGCGTCGCCTGCCTGTTCGTGGTGCTCGCCCTCACCGGCCGCTCGCTGCGCCCGCCGCCGCTCGGCTGGACCGTGCTGATCGCCCTGCTGCAGACGTCGCTCTTCGCCAGCCTCGTCACCATCGCCCTCACCGAGGGCGGCGCCGGCAAGGTCTCAGTGCTCGCCTACACCATGCCGTTCTGGCTGCTGTTGCTCGCCTGGCTGTTCCTGGGCGAACGCCTGCACGGCCTGCAGTGGCCGGCCGTCGCTCTCGCCTTCGCCGGTCTCGTCCTGGTCGTGCGGCCCTGGGACATAGGCGGGGCGCTCGGCGGTCTTCTGGCCTGCGCCGGGGGGCTCTCCTGGGCGGCCGGCGCGATGGTGGTCAAGCTGCTGCAGCGTCGCACCCAGGTCGACGCGATCTCGCTGACCGCCTGGCAGATGGGGCTGGGCGGTCTGCCGCTGATCGCCGCCGCGCTGCTGACGCACAGCGGCTGGCCGGTGTGGTCGGGCACGTTCGTGTTGACGCTGGCGTACTCGGCGCTGCTCTCCAACGCCGTGTGCTGGGTGCTGTGGGCTTACGCGCTGCACTCGCTGCCGGCCGGGGCGGCCGGCATAGGCACGCTGGCTATCCCGGTGGTCGGCGTGATCGCGGCGTGGATCCAGCTCGGCGAGGCGCCCGCCCTCCTCGAGGGGATCGGCATGGCGCTCATCATCGTCGCCCTGGCGGTGCTCGCGGCGCGCGGGCTGCTGGCCGCCCGTCGCGGCGCCATGATGGCCGGCGAGCAGCCCGAACCCGAGCTGCTGCCGGTCATCGACTGACCGCGACGCGCTTACGCGGCCCGCTCTTCGCGCACCACCTGGCGACCCTGGGCGAACGCCAGCAGATCGTCGTTGATCTGATGTTTGAGGGTCGTGCACAGGCCGTGGGGGGCACCCGGGTAGACCTTCAGCGTGGCGTCCTTGACGATCTTCGACGAGATCATCGCCGAGGCGCCGATCGGCACGATCTGGTCGTCGTCGCCGTGAATGATCAGGGTCGGCACGTCGATCTTCTTGAGGTCCTCGGTGAAGTCCGTCTCGGAGAACTGGGCTTGATGCAGTCGTAGGCGGCCGGATACCCGGCCATCATGCCCTGCAGCCAGAAGTTCTCGCGCACGCCCTCGGAGACCTTGGCGCCAGGCCGGTTGTAGCCGTAAAAGGGCAGGCTCAGGTCCTTGAAGAACTGCGAGCGGTCCTCGACGACGCCGGCGCGGAGCTCGTCGAAGACCTCCATCGGCGAGCCGGCGGGGTTGCCCGGCGTCTTGAGCATGAGGGGCGGGACGGCGCCGATCAGCACCGCCCTCGACGACCCGGTCTGTGCCGTGGCGCCCGATGTAGCGGGCGACCTCACCGCCGCCGGTCGAGTGGCCCACGTGGATCGCGTCGCGCAGGTCGAGGTGCTCGACGAGCTCCGCCAGGTCGTCGGCGTAGGTGTCCATGTCGTTGCCGTTCCAGGGCTGGTCGGAGCGGCCGTGGCCGCGGCGGTCGGGGGCGACGCAACGGTAGCCGTGCGAAGCGAGAAAGCTCATCTGGTCCTCGAAAGCGTCGGCGTCGAGCGGCCAGCCGTGGCTGAAGACGATGGGCTGTCCCTGGCCCCAGTCGTTGTAGTAGATGCGCGTGCCGTCCTTTGTCGTGAACATGCTCATGGCGAGCCTCCGTTCCAATGGTTTGGTGGGGCGTTGCCCAAGATGGCTGGCCTGTCGCCCGGCCGGGGCCGGCGGGCGCCGGGGCGGTCGGCCGACAGATGTTCTTGGCAAAAACGTGCCCGGCCTTCGGCGGCCGATAACCCGTGGCATTGACCTGCTTTGGGTTTGGCAGCGCCCGGGCCGCCATGTAGCATGACTCACCGATCCAGACCGAAAGGAGCATGTCATCGGTCTCTTCGACTTCCTTCCGGGCTTTGGCGCGCGCGACATCGCCATCGACCTGGGAACAGCCAATACGCTCGTCTACGTCCGCGGCCGGGGCATCGTGCTGTCGGAGCCGTCGGTCGTGGCTATCGACCACCGGTCCGGTGAGGTGCACGCCGTGGGCACCGAGGCCAAGCGCATGATCGGCCGTACTCCCGGCTCCATCAGCGCCATCCGGCCGCTCAAAGACGGCGTCATCAACGACTTCGAAGTGACCGAGCAGATGCTGCGCCACTTCATCCGCAAGGCCAATCAGAGCAGGTGGTCGCACCCGCGTGTCGTGATCTGCGTGCCCTCCGGGGTCACCGGTGTCGAGAAGCGCGCGGTCGAAGACGCCGCCCGTTCGGCCGGGGCGCGCTGGACCGAGCTGATCGAAGAGCCCATGGCCGCCGCGATCGGCGCCGGGCTGCCGGTGGCCGAACCTACCGGCAACATGATCGTCGACATCGGCGGCGGCACCAGCGAGGTGGCCGTCATCTCGCTAGGCGGCATGGTGGTCTCGCAGTCCATCCGCGTGGCCGGCGACGAGTTGGACGAGGCGATCATCAGCTACGTCAAGAAAGAGTACAAACTGCTCATCGGCGGCCAGACCGCCGAAGAGATCAAGCTCGAGATCGGCTCGGCCCACTCGCTCCCCGAAGAGGAGCAGGCCGAGATCCGCGGGCGCGATATGGTGAGCGGCATGCCCAAGACGATCGTCCTCACCTCGCAGGAGATCCGGGCGGCGCTCAGAGAGCCCGTGCAGGCCATCGTCGACGCCATCAAGGCCACGCTCGACAAGACGCCCCCCGAGCTCGCCAGCGACATCATGGACCGCGGCATCATGCTGGCCGGCGGCGGCTCCCTCTTGCAGGGGCTGCCCGAGCGCCTGCGCCAGGAGACCCAGATGCCGATCCACCTCGCCGAATCGCCGCTCACCTGTGTCGCGGTGGGCTCGGGCATGTATCTCGACGAGTTCGACTCGATCGCCCGCAGCAAGCGCAAGTCGAGCTCCCGGGGCCGGTACTAGGCGCGCGACGAAGTCACGCACGCCTGAGCGAGTGACGACGAAGTCGATCCTCGGTACTAGGCGCGCCACGAAGTCACGCACGCCTGAGCGAGTGAGGACGAAGTCGATCCTCGGTACCAGGCGCGCCACGAAGTCGCGCCCGCCTGAGCGCCGACGACGAAGTCGATCGGCGGCTGAGCCCGCAACGAAGTCGCGCCCGCCTGAGCGCCGACCTCCCTCTGTCTGCGTGCTCGCTTTGCTCAGTCAATGGCCTTGAAGATACGCACGAGCGTTCCCGGCCGGCGCTGCACGACCTCGATCTGGTCGGTCAGCTCGGCGATGAGAAAGAGGCCGCGGCCGCCGGCGTCGAGCAGCGCAGGGGGCCAGGTCGCCTTGACCGCCTCGAGGTCGAACCCCGGACCCCTGTCGGCGACCTCGATCGTGACCGCGCCGCCGGCGATGGTCACCACGAGGTCGCAGTCCGCCCCAGCGGCGCCGTAGCGGCACGCGTTGTTGCAGGCTTCCTGGGCGGCCAGGATGAGGTCTTCGGAGACGGCGGCGGGAACGGCCTGCTGCTCGAAGAACCAGCGTAGTTCGCCGCGCAGGTCGCGCAGCGACTGCACGCGGTGACGCCGCCAGAACGGTCCTTCACCTGACAAGAGTTCCTCCGTTGCCTCGCTGCCCGCGCCGGCGTTTTTCGACCAGCGCTCGCCCGATCGCCGCACGGCCCATGAGCCCACTGATTGCATGGCTTTGCAGGGGTTATTGCCGGTGCAGCTGGGGGCTTGTTGTGCATCTCTTGTGAGACCCCTGAGAGACCGACCGGTCCGGCCGATCCGCCACCCCATCGGCGGTCTGTGCGCCGGCGCCCGCGTGGCTGGGCAAAACAACAGGTGCAGTGCTGAACGCCACCCGGCCGGGCGACCGACAAGGAGGACGTGCCGCACCATGACCGACACAGCCGAGAGCACCTACCACCTGCTCGAACCGCACAAGCGCGACTACGGGACCATCCGCAACTTCATCGACGGCGAGTGGGTCGCCTCAGAGACCGAGCGTCACGGCGACGTGATCGACCCTGCCACCGGCGCGACGATCGCCAGGGTGCCGATGAGCACCAAAGCCGAGACCGACAGGGCCATCAAGGCGGCTCACGACGCCTTCTGGGAGTGGCGCACGACCCCGCCGCTCGTGCGGTCGCGCTACCTGTTCAAGATCAAGGAGCTTCTCGACGGCCATCACGAGGAGCTCGCCCGCATCACCAGTCAGGAGAACGGCAAGGCGATCGACGAAGCGCGCGGCGAGACCCTGCGCTCGATCGAGAACGTCGAGACCGCGGCCGGCATCACCAGCCTGATGATGGGCTACAACCTCGAAGACGGCGCGGCGCGCAACATAGACGAGGCCGCCGTGCGCCAGCCGCTGGGCGTCTTTGCCTGCGTGACGCCCTTCAACTTTCCCGGCATGGTGCCGTTCTGGTTCTGGCCCTATGCGCTGGCGGCGGGCGACACCTTCGTGGTCAAGGTGTCGGAGCGCACGCCGCTGACCACGCTGCGCACCTTCGAGATCCTGCAAGAGGCCGACCTGCCCGACGGCGTGCTCAACCTGGTGCACGGCGACAAGGAGGCGGTCGACGCCATCCTCGACAGCCCGCTGGTGAAGGGCGTGACCTTCGTGGGCTCCACCCCGGTCGCCAGGAACATCTACGCGCGCTGCGGCGAGACCGGCAAGCGCGCCCTCTGCCAGGCCGGCGCCAAGAACTTCGTGACGGTCATGCCCGACGCCGAGGTCGAGCGGCGCGGCAGGCAACCTGATGTCGTCGTACTTCGGCTGCGCCGGGCAGCGCTGCCTGGCCGGCGCCAACCTCATGGCCGTGGGCGGCGTCTACGACGAGCTTAAAGCGAAGTTCGTAGAGGCCGCGAGCCGTCTCAAGGTGGGACCCGGCCTCGACGAGTCGGTCAACATGGGCCCGGTCATCTCGGCGCAAAGCCTCGAGCGCGTGCGGCGCTACATCGCCACCGCGATCGAGCAGGGCGCCACGCTGCTGCTCGACGGTCGCGACGTCGTCGTGCCGGGCCATGAGGGCGGCTACTTCATCGGGCCAACCGTGCTCGACGACGTCACCCCGGACATGACCCACGCCCAGGAGGAGATCTTCGGCCCGGTGGCGTCGCTCATGCGCGTCGGCGACCTGGGCGAGGCTATCGCGGTCACGAACGCGTCGCCCTTCGGCAACGCGGCCAGTATCTACACGACGAGCGGGCGCCATGCCCGCCGCTTCTGGTACGAGGTGCAGGCCGGCAACATCGGCGTGAACCTCGGCATCGCCGCGGCCATGGCGTACTTTCCGTTCGGCGGCCAGAAGGACTCGTTCTTCGGCACGCTCCACGGCCAGGGCAGAGACGCGGTGCAGTTCTTCACCGACAGCAAGGTCGTCATCACCCGCTGGTAGCGGGCGACGGCGAGAGAGGAGCAGACGTGTCGCGACAGTTCCCCGAGATCGTCGCCTACGGCTCGGCCTTTCGCTTTGCCCTCGAGGCCGAGGAGGCCGCCGCCGAGATCGCCGCGGCGGCCGCCGCCCAGGCGCCCGACGAGCGCTGGCGCGCCAGGTTCGAAGAGCTCGCCCGCGGCCACGCCGGGCGCGTCGCAAAGCTCACGGCGGTCCGCCGCGAGGTGAACGAGATGATCCTCGAGCCCATCCACGTGCTCGACGGCGACGCTTACCTGGGGGCGCTCGACCAGGAATCCGGCGACTTCGTGGCCGGCCGTCGTCACGCAGCTCATCGCCGCCGAGCGCGCCGCGGCGCGCTATCACGACGACTTCGTGCGTTGCTGCGAAGACGTGCTGGCCGCCAGCTCGCGAGCCTTCACGAAGGCCGCCGGGCAGGATCGCACGGCCGCCGACGAGCTGAGCGAGCTGCTGGCGGCGTGACCGGCCGGGGACGAGCCCGTCGCGGGGCTCGGCAGCGGCCCCGGCACTCGCTCGGGACAGGGCCGGCCGGCGCTCACGAGTCGGCGCCGGGCGTCGTTTCGCCACTCTTGGGGGGCCGGCGCTCGGCGAGCCAGTCCGAGTAGCGTCCGTCGCGCTCCCTGATGCCCGCGACGAGCGGCGAGCGGGCGAGCTCGGCGGCGCCCACGAACATGATGAGCAGCGACAGCGCCTCGAGCGGTCCGTAGGCGCCCGAGGTGCGCAGGTCGTCGCCGTAGAGGCTGATGCCGATGATCAGGCTGACCAGGGGATCGACCAGTACCAGCGACGTTTGCGAGGCCGCGATCGGCCCCGCGTGAAAGGCGTTCTGCGCGAGGAACACCGCGGTGAGACCGCACGCCGCGAAGGCGTAGGTCTCCCAGTGGCCGAACGGCTCCGTCCAGCCCGCGGCCACGTAGTCGCCCACCGTCTTGACGAGCGCCGCGGTGAGGGCGAACCCGACGGCGCTGGCCGCCCCGAACATGAAGGCGCGCCACCAGCGCGGACCACGCAGGGCGAGCGCCACCGCGAGACCCATCGCGCCCAGGCAGGCGCCGCCCGTGAGGATCCAGCCCAGGGTCGACGGCACCAGGTTCTCGGTGGTCGGCTGGGCGAAGATCAGAAACCCGGCCAGGCCGCCGGCCGCGGCCAGGCAGCCGAGCCAGCCGCGCCGGCCGATGTGGTAGCGAAACCAGGTGGCCAGGATGACCACCAGGAACAGCAGCTCGGTGGTGAGGATGGGCTGGACCTGGCTGAGATTGCCGAGGTGGAGCGCCACCGCCTGGCAGAGGAACGAGCCGACCATGAAGGCAAACCCCAGGAGCCACACGCCGCGCCTGATGGCGTGTGTCAGCAGGCTGAGGCGCAGCGTGTCGCTGTCGGGGGCGTCCTGCACTCCCATGCGCTGCAGGATGCTGGTGAGCGCGTTGGCCAGCGCCGCGATCGTCGCCAGAAGGTAGACCATGGGACACCTCTACACTGCCGAAGCCGTGCAACGCAAACGGTCGGGATAGTGGAGCGGACGCCGTACGGGGCGCTCCGCCAGACCGTACGTTCCCGCGCCCTCGTGTCCGCGACTCTTCCGGGCCGGGGTCGCGGTGGACCGATGGTCGTCTGAAGCGCCTGCATCGGCCCGGGTCTCACGTCGGCCGGCGGAACGCCCGTGCGACTTGACAGTGCCCTCAACGGGCGTAGGCTGAATCCCCGCTCTTGTTTCGCACATGAGCCCGGGAGGCAGCTCTGGCAAGGTCAGGAGGCGCTCCAATGGCTCAGATCCTCACCCTCTTGCAAGTGCGCGGATCCCCGCAGTTCGCCTGGCATCCCCTCGGCTATCTCTGGGTCGACGGCGAGTTGTTTCGCGCTGTGCGCCTGGAGCCGCCGGCGACCGAAGGGTACCAGGGCGTCCTCTCCGTGAAGCGTTCGGCGCTGCGCGACGGCGACCACACCATCGACGGCGGCTGGCGCCACCGCGAGGGCTGCCGCTGCGACTTGTGCGCGAACGCCACGGTCACGCCTCCCTCGGCCGCCTCCGACCCGCTCAAACGCCCCGGCTCGCGCGTCTGGACCTCCGCCCCGACGGCGGCGCGCCACGCACGTCGCGGGCACGTCGAACCGGAGAAGCGCCCAGACGAGTAGCCGGGCGCCGCCCGAGCGTCGGCCCGGGCCGCCCTGACCCCGAGCGATCCTGCCCGCGGTCGCCTCGCGAGCGATCCTGTCCGCGTTCGCCCGGTCCCGATCATCTTCCCGCGGTCGAGCGACCGCCGCGCGCCGCGGACGGCGCGTCGCGAGGCGCGCCTGCCAACGGTCGATGCTCAGTTCAGGGACCGTAGAATGACCGTCTGCCCTTCGAGCGGATGCCACGCGGGAGCCACTTGTCGCAGAGCAGCAGCGTAACGCCGCAGGCCGCGCCACCGCGCCTGCATTTCGACGTCGTCCCGGAGGCGGCTCATCTGTTGCGGGCTCGCGAGCGCTTGCGCGACTACCTGCGCCAGTACTGTGCGGCCCCCCGCGTGATCGACGAGGTCGTGCTCTGCGTCGAAGAGGCCTGCACCAACGCCATCCGCCACAGCGGCTCGCCCGAGCCCGTCGCGATCTCGCTGGAGTTCGACGCCGACCGCCTCGTGGCCGTGGTCAAGGACCGCGGCGGTGGGTTCGACCTCGAGGGCTTCGACGCGCAGGCGCCCACCGACCCGCTTCTCGACCACGGTCGCGGCCTGTTCATCATCTGCCGCCCTCATGGAGTCGCTCGAGCTGCGCCGCGACGGCGGGCTCGAAGTGCGTATGACGACGCGGGCGGTGGCGCGCTGCGCACCCTCGCTCCCGGGCGCCGGCCCGAGCGAAGGCGCGCCCGACGCCGGGCCGTTCGGCGACGCGCGCACGCTCGCCACGCTCGACGAGATCGACGAGGGCTTCGCCGCCCTCGACTGGGAGTACCGTTATCTGCACGTCAACGCCGCCGTCTTGAGCGAAGCCGGCCTGTCCCGCGAAGCGATGCTCGGGCGGTGCATCTGGGACCTCGATCCGGCTCTCGCCACACAGCCGCAAGGCGAAGCCCTTCGCGCGGCGATGGTGCTGGGCAGGCCGTCGATCGCCGACTACCCCACCACGCAGGGCTGGATCGAGGCGCGCGTCTACCCGACCTCGACCGGCATCAGCCTCTTCTGGCGCGACATCTCCGAGCGCAAGCGCAAGGAAGAGGCGCACGACCAGATGCTGGCGCGCACCACGCTGCTCAACCGGATCGCCGCCGCGGCGGCCGGCACGCTCGACTTCAAAGAGCTGGCCGACCAGTCGCTCGCGGCGGCCGAGGACCTGCTCGGCGCCACCACGGGCAACGTCTTTCTGATCGACGAGGCCGCCGGCACGCTGCGCAGCCTGGCGAACCGCGGCATCCACAGCGAGGCCCTTCAGGAGTATGGCGATGTGCCGCTCGACGACAGCACGATCAGCGGCCGTGTCGCCCTGACCGGCGTGGTCGCGACGCACGACGCGCCCGGCGCGCCCGACGGCGACGCCCGTGAGCGCCGGGCGACGGGCGCAAGGGTGCGGCAGGTCACCGGCGCCGCGCGGAGTGGCTGGATCATCCTGCCCATGAGAGCGGGCGGCAGCGTCGTGGGCACGCTGGGCTTCTCGTTCGCGAGCGCTCGACCGTTCGATCCCGGCGACGTGGCGCTGTATCAGAGCGTGGCCGACCAGCTCGGCACGGGTCTCGAGAAGGCGCGTCTCTACGAAGCGGCTACCGAGGCGCAGGGGCGGTCGCGGCAGGAGCTGCAGACCACTACGCAGCTCCTCGAAGCGGCCGAAGCGCTCGCCGAGTGGACCGACCTGGGCGAGATCGTGCGCCGCCTGGCGCGCACGTTGCTGAACGCCACGCCGCACTCGCGCGTGATCGTCGACCTGTGGGACGAGCCGCGCGGCGAGATCGAGGTAGCCGCTTCAGAGGGGGCGATGCCGCTGCCGCTGGGCGCGCGCTGGCCGATCGCCGGTGTGTCGTCGGCCGCGCGCACAGCCATCCACGAGCGCGTCACGCAGATGGCCGACTTCGACGCGCTGCCGCAGGCGGAGCGGGGCCGGGCCGCGGCGCCGTACCGCTCTCACCTCGCCCTCCACGTGCCGCTGGTACGCCGCGAGAAGACGGTCGGCCTGCTCGTGGTCGACGACCCCGGCGAGCGCTGCGCGTTCACCGGGCGCGAGATCAGGCTGGTCGAGGGCATCGCCGCGCAGGCGGCGGTCGCCGTCGAGAACGCCCGCCTGTTCGAGGCCGAGGTCGCGGCGCAACGCGAGGCGCGCCGGGAGCTCGAGACCTCGGCTCTCCTGCTCGAGACCGCCGCCACGGCGACCTCGTGGACAGATCTCGACCACATGCTGGAGCAGCTCGGCGACCTGCTGGTGAGGTCCACAGACCACTCGCGAGTGCTGATCGAGTTGTGGGACGCGGAGCGACAGGAGGTCGAGGTCGCGGTGTCGCGGGGCGCGACTGTCGTTCCCCGACGGCGGTTCGCGCTCGACGAGATCTCCGAGGCGGCCAGGGAGGTGATCGCCGCCAGAACGACGCGGGTCATCGACTACACCCAGACCGCGCTGCGCGGCGAGATGCAGCGCTACGTCGACGAGCATGCCTTCCTGCTCGTGCTCTCCGTGCCGATCGTCTACCGCGATCGCCTCGTGGGGCTCATCATGGTCGACGAGCCCGGTGCGGCTCGGCCTTTCAGCGCGCGCGAGATCGCCGTGGTCGAGGCCATCGCCGCGCAAGCCGGCGCCGCCGTCGAGCACGGGCGCCTGCTCGAGCGCGAAAGCCAGGCCGCGCGCTTCGAGCGGCCCGAACGCGCGACGCGGTTCCTGCGGCGTCTGCACGGTCGCCGCTGGTTCGTCCTGGTCGTCGCCATCGCGCTGCAGAGCGCGATCCTCGCGGGACTCGACGAGCTCAACGACACGCGGCACTTTCTGGGATTGCCCGGGTCGGTGACGGCGCTCACCGCCATCGTCGCGGGCGCTCTGGCAGGTCCCCTTGTCGGCGGGCTCGTGGCGGTCGCCGCCGGCGGCGTGTTCTACGTGACGGTGGGTGGAGAGGGCGCCAGGTCCTCCCTCGCCACGACCATGATCTCGACGGCGATCTGGCTGGCCGCCGGCATACTCGCCGGTCTGCTGGCCCGGGCCCTGAGCGAACAGGTCGAGCGGCGCCGGGCCGCCGCGGTCGCCCTCGCCCGAGCCGACGCCGCCCGCGAGGCGCAGCTCGCCGAGCAGGCGCGCGTAGAGGAGCTCGCCGCCGAGCTGCAGAGGCAGACCGAAGACCTGCAGATCGCCGGCGAGGAGCTCAAGGCGCAGAGCGACGAGGTCTTCAGCCAGAACCGCGAGCTCTCGGCGCAGCGAGATCAGCTCACGGCGCGAGCCGAGCGGTTGTCGCTTCTCAAGGAGCTCGCCGAGCTGGGCGCCTCGACGCTCGGCCGGACCGAGACGGCGCAGCGTCAGGCCGAGCTGCTGGTGCGCGCCCTGCAGCCGCGCACCGCCTTTCTGTTCGCCGTCGACCAGTCGCGTCGCCACCTGGTCGCGTTGGCGCTCTCGGGCGTATCGGAGCAGTACCTGGCGGAGCACGCCGGGCCCATCGACCTCGCCGGGCCCGGCGAGAGTGCGAGGGTCTATCGCGCCGGGTCGCCCTCGTTCGTGCGCGACGTCGCGACCGACCCCTCGCTGTCGGACTACGGACGCGCCTTCACGCTGTCACTCGGTCAGCGGTCGGGAGCCTCGCTGCCGCTCATCGTGCGCGGCACCGTCACCGGCTGCCTGGCGCTCGCGTGGGCCGAACCGCACGGCTTCGACCCGGACGAGGTCTCGTTCCTCGAGTCGGTGGCGTTCGAGATAGCGCTCGGTCTCGAGAACGCCCGGCTCTACGAGGAGCAGGAGGGCATCGCCACCACCCTGCAGGAGAACTTCATCCACGAGTTGCCCGACGTGGCCGGGCTCGAGCTCGGCGTGGTGTCGCGGACTGCCGACGAGCCCGTGCTGGTGGGCGGCGACTTCAGCGACGTCTTCGTGGTCGACGACGCCCACGTGGTGGCGCTGATCGGCGACGTGGCCGGCAAGGGCGTGCGGGCGGCGGGCATGACCGAGACGGTGCGCAGCACCGTGCGCGCCCTGGCGGCGGTCGACCCGACACCCGCCTTCGTGCTGGCGCAGACCAACGAGCTGCTCCTGCGCTTCGATCCCGACGAACCGCACGTGACCGCCTTTCTCGCGGTGCTCGACCCGCACACCGGGCGCCTGAGCTACGCGAGCGCCGGTCACCCCGCGCCCGTCCACCTGCGCGCCTCCGCCTGCCGCCCGCTCGACGTGACCTTCGGCCCTCCGCTGGGCTCGTTTGCGAGGCCTTACACGAACGCGCACGCGGTGCTCACCCGCGACGACTACCTGGTGTTGTACACAGACGGCGTCACCGAGGCCCGCCGGGGCGGCGACTTGCTTGGCGAGCAGCGCCTCGTCGACATCGTCGGCGACCTGCGCGGGCGCTCGGCGCAAGCGGTCGCCGACGCGGTGTGCACCGGCGCCCTCGAGTTCGCCGGTACGCTGCGCGACGACCTGCAGGTGGTCGTGCTGCGCCTGGCCTGACCGGGGCCGGGCCGCGCGACCCCAACGGGAATAGTAGGCGCCCGCCCGTGCAACACCCAGTCGAAGCGCGTACGACGGGGGGGAGTGATGGCGGCCGAGGTCAGTGGCGTGCGGGCCTACCGTGACTGGCTCGTCCAGAGCCTGTACGGATGGCTGCAGTGGCGTGGCGCCAACGCCGCCGACGAGCCCGGCGACGAGCGCAACCTTGAGTCGGCCAGGGCCCTCTACGTTGCCGCCCGCGCCGTCGAAGCGCTCCCCGACGACGACCCCCGTCTCGTGCGCCTCGCGAGTCTGTATGCCGCCGACGACCAGGCGGTCCACGAGTTCCTCGAGGAGGAGTGCGTGATCATCGCGCGCCACGGTTTTGGCGCCGCGGGCACCCAGACCACCAACGAGCTGCTGTCGGCGCTCGTAAGGGCGGCCGACGCCGCCGTGCTGCTGTCACTCGAAAACGCGTTCGCCGGGCACGACGGCCAGAGTTACCCGGGCCGCGAGCAGTCAGGCGGCTACTGAGCCTTTGCGCTCGGCCGCGACGCGGGCCTGGAAGGCCTGCATGCGGCAGCGGTCGGAGCAGTACTTCTTGGCCGGATTGGTCGTGACGAACTCGGTGCCGCATTGTGCGTTCTGGCAGGTGCCGGCGAGCTCGGGGCGCTCGCGGATGCGGCGTTCGACCGAGCTGCGCTTCACCGTCCAGCCCTGGCTGTGCAGGCAGCAGACGGCGCTGGGGTTATAGCTCGACAGGACCGTCCCGCAGCCCTCCGTGGCGCAGACGCGGCCGGCGCCGTAGGTACGAGGACGTTCGTCGGCGCTCGCCAGGGCCTTCTTGCCGTGTACCGCGGTCGCGCGACCGATCGTCACTGCCGAACCGAACATCCCCTCGACCTCCCGCGCCGCCGACTAGCCGCTGGGGCTTGTACCGCGACGCTCGCAGGCGGTAACCGTTGCCGCTTGCGGCGGCCCCATAAAGCCGGAGCGGGGCCGCCGCCGGCAGGCGTGCGGCGAGCGTGAGCCGGGCTTGCCGCCAGGTTTCCCAAAAACAATCGCGTCGAGCCCTCATTACCTTGGTCGTTTTGCCGATAGAGACGGTGTATGACCAAGCAGATCCATCCGACCACGCAGTCGCTCGGTCTTGGCTCAGTCGTGGGCCCGGGGTTCGACGCCTCTGTCGACGACCTGCGAAACGGCGAACGCGAAGCCTTCGGAAGGTTCTTCGAAACGTACCGTTCCGGCGTCTACGGCTTCGTCGCGCGCCTCATGCGCGGTCGCGGCGACGCCGCAGCCATCACCCACGAGGTCTTCGTCCGCGCCTATCGCAAGATCCTGCTCCACAGCGGCGCGATCGACCTGCGACCGTGGGTCTACGGAGTGGCGTTCGACACCTGCCGCGAACACCTCGCCGCGGCTTCCCGGCTCCCCCGCCATGCCCGCTGCGCCCCAACCCGACGCCGCGACCGGCGCCGACCCGCAGAGCGATCTCGCGCGGCGCTTCCGCCAGGCCTCAGAGGGCCTGAACGATCGCGACCTCGCGGCCCTTCTGCTGAACGACGTGCACGGTCTGTCGTACGGCGAGACGGCTGCCGTGATGGGAGTGTCGGCGGAGGCCGCCAAGACCCTGCTCTTTCGCGCCGGCGAACGGTTCCGCGGCGCCTTCGAGGCGCTCTCGGGCAACCAGACTGTCGCGACCTGCCGTTTTGCCGAGCAAGAGGCCGCCACGTCGGTCGGTCGCGGCCTGTCGGCCGACGACACCCGCCGGCTGCACGACCACGCCCGCTACTGCGAGCCCTGCCGCACGACGACCGCCGCCTGGGGCCTCGGGGCCGCCGGACTCGCGCTGTTCGTCGGCGAAGCTCCGCTCCCGCAGGCCCTGAAAAAGGTGCCCGTGTTCGGCACGTGGGCTGCGCCCGTCGCTCCGGCAACGATCGCACCGGCCGGCGTCGCCTGCGGTACGGGCGCCGTCGTCGGCGCGCTCATCAGGTTCCGCAAGGTGGTCGGCAGCAAGGCGACCGCCTACGTCGTCGCAGCCGCCTGCCTCGCCGCCCTCGTCGGGGTCGTCATGTTCGGCTCCCATCGCGAGCTGCAGAAGATCATCCTGTTCGTGCCGCGGCCTCCCGCCTCTTCGGCCATCTTCGCACCGCGCGACTCGGCGAAGGTCGCCGTCGTCCAGCACGCCGCCCGCAAGCGCACGCCCAGGGCCGCCGCGCACACGACGCAGTCGACCCATAGCGCCGTCGCGGCCAGCACTCCGCTGATCGCCACCGCCAACCTGACGAGTGTGCACTCAAGCGGCGCCTCGCAAAGCGGCGACGGCGCGGCAAGCTCCAGCGGCACGCATCCGACCTCCGGTACCGAATCGACGACCGGCAGCACCGGATCCACGACCGGCAGCACCGGGTCCACGACCAGCGGCGGCACGACGTCGAGCAACGGCCGGCCGGGCACCGCCGGGCACTCGGCGGGCGCCGGCGCTGCGGGCGCCGTCGGCACGGCCGTCGGGGTCGGTCTCAGCCGTGCCGGCCATAACGGCCATACCGGTCACGCCGCACAGTCGCACCGCCACGCCAAACACGACGGGCGCTTCCACAGGCGCGCAGGTGTCGCAGCGCGCTCGCATGCGCGGTCGCACTCCGGTGCGCGCGACACCCGTTCGCACTCCGGTGCGCGCGACACCCGTTCGCACTCCGGTTCGTCCGGGCAGTCGCACCCCCGCTCGCGCGGCGACGCCGCCAACGGCGGCGCCTGGCGCGGCCACGGCGGCGGTCGGGGCCAGCGCTCGCACGCCTCGCGCGGCTCGCGTGGCGGCGCTCACCGCTGGCGCGGCGGCGGCGCTCGCGGCAGGGGGCACGGGGGCTACGGCCGCGGACGGTCGCACTCCCGCGGTCACGGAAGAGGCTCCGGGCGCGGGTAATACCGGCGCGGGTCGGCAGCCTCGCCGCGCGGCCCGCAAGCTCGTATCGCGTTGGCCGCTGCGTTGTGTGTGGCATCATAGTCGTATGGAACCATCGCCCCCCGGACCATCGCCCCCCGAGCCTTCGCCTTCGGAGCCGCGGCTCCCGGAGCCCTCGCGTCACGACTTGTCGTACGCCCTGCTGTTTCGCGAGCAGCAGCGAAGGATCGACCGCCAGCACGACTTGCTCGAGGCGGCCGAGATGGTGCATCGCAGTCTCGACTCGGCCTCGCTCGAGCAGACCATCCTCACCGAGACGACCCGCCTGATGAACGCCCAGAGGTCGGCGCTGCTCGTCGTGCGCGGCGACGTCCTGGTCGCCAAGCACGCGCACGGCATGCCCGACCGAGACGAGCGGCTCTTCGTCGTGCCCCTCGAGGACGCCCTCCTCGGCCGCGTCATCCTGAACGGCCAGACGATCGCGGTCGACGACCTGCAGGCGGAGGGCTCCGACGGGGAGGGGCTGGCCGGCGCGAGCCACTGCCGCGCCCTGCTCGCGGCGCCGCTCCACACCTACCGCGGCACATACGGCGCGCTGGTCCTCTTCTACGAACGTCCCCAGCAGTTCGGCGAGGACGAGCGGACCATGCTGCGCACCTTCTCCATCCAGACGGCCATCGCGCTCGACAACCGGCAGCTCATGGAAGAAAAGGATTCCATGGCCGTGCACGACGGTCTCACCGGCGTGTACAACCGCAGCTACCTCGAGCTCACGCTCGAGCGCACCGCCAAGGAGCTGCGCCGCAACGGCGGGGTGGTGAGCATCCTCTTCGTCGACGTCGACGGCATGAAGCGCGTCAACGACAGCGAGGGTCACCCGGCCGGTGACACCCTGCTGCGCGACCTGGCGGAGCTGCTGGGCACGAGCTGTCGCGAGACCGACATCGTGGCGCGATACGGCGGCGACGAGTTCGTCATGCTGATGCCGGGCACCGACGCCGAAGGCGCCCGGCGCGTGGCGTTCAAGGTCAACGAAGCGATCGCGCAGCACAACGTCGTCAAGCTGCCCCGGATCTCGGCCAGCATGGGCATGCACACCGCCGACTCGGCTGGTGTCGACGACCTTCTGCGCGAGGCCGACCGGCGCATGTACGAGATGAAGCGGGCGCGCTCGCGCGGCAGGGCGGCTCGCGGTCCGCGCGGGCGCCGGTAGCCCGGCAGGCTTATCGCCGGGTACGGCCGCGGTGCGCCTGTTCACCGGCGGCGCCGCGCGGACCGTCGGCAAGCTCTTCTTGACAAATCCGGTCAAGAATACCTAGTATGACCCCGTTCGACTAGGCCCGAGAAAGGACCCTGCGGTGGCCTACGACGCCCACAGCGACGACAGCCTGGCGTTCGACACGCTCCAGCTCCACGCCGGCTACGACCCCGCCGGGCACAACGGCTCAAAAGCGGTGCCCGTGTACCAGACCGCGGCCTTCGAGCTCGGCGACTTCGACCGTTGCACGCGCCTCTTCAACTACGAAGAGGAAGGGCACTCCTACGTGCGATTCTCGAACCCGACGAACGACGTCCTCGAGAAGCGCATGGCCGCGCTCGAGCGAGGCGCCGCGGCCGTCTGCCTGGCCTCGGGCATGAGCGCCATCTCGGGCACGCTGCTCAACCTGGCGCAGGCAGGCGACGAGATCGCTGCGGTGCAGACGCTGTACGGCGGCACCACGACCCTGCTCGCCGACGTGCTCCCCGACTACGGCATCACCACCAACTGGATCGCCGACCCCGGCGACTTGCGCTCCTATGCGGCCGCCATCACGGGCAGGACGAAGGCGCTCTACATCGAGAGCCTCGGCAACCCGTCGGTGAACGTCGTCGACATCGAGGCGGTCGCGGCGATCGCCCACGAGCACGGCGTGCCTCTGGTGGTCGACGGCACGTTCGCCACGCCGTACCTGTTGCGTCCCTTCGACTTCGGCGCCGACATCGTCTGCCACTCCTCGACCAAGTACATCTCGGGCCACGGCACGACGATCGGCGGGATCGTCGTCGAGAAGGGCGGGTTCGACTGGCGCAACGGACGCTTTCCGCAGTTCGCGCGCTTCCTCGACGACAACGCGCGCTACATCGAGCCCGGCGCCCTGCAGCACACCGCCTTCACGCGGCGGCTGCGCATGCGGTACCTCGCCGAGTTCGGTGGCCACATGAGCCCTATGACCGCGTTCCTCACGCTGAACGGCGTCGAGACCCTGTCGCTGCGCATGCAACGGCACGCCGAGAACGCGCTCAAGGTGGCCACGTTCCTGGAGGGGCACCCGGCCGTGCTCGAGGTGGCCTATGCGTCGCTGCCGTCGAGCCCCTATCACGAGCTTGCGGCGAAGTACTTCCCGCGCGGCTCCGGAGCCATCCTCGGCGTGCGCGTGCGCGGCGGGCTGGCCGGCGCCAAGCGCGTGCTCGAGCGGGTGCGGATCTTCGACTACATGGTCAACGTGGGCGACACCAAGTCGATGATCGTCCACCCGGCCACATCGATCCACCACGGCCTGACGGCCGAAGAGCAGGAGCGCGCCGGCGTGTTCGAAGACACCCTGCGCATCTCGGTGGGCACCGAAGACGCCGGCGATCTGCTGCGCGACCTCGACCAGGCGCTGGAGGGTGCGCTGCCCGGCGAGCCCGAAACGGCGTCACAGGCCGCCCTGGACGCCGTGCCCTGAGCGCCGCGAACAGCGGTTGCTTCGGCTGCGCTTGAAATGTGCGGGCGGAACGCCGACTATAGAGGCTCTCTCTACGCGCTTCGGTCACGCCCACCTCATCCCGCCGTCGTTGTCGTGAAGTCGCCGCCCCAGGGTTGCACCCTGCCGCAGGCGTCACTAGAATTCGCGGCCATGTTGATATGAGCACTCAACAATACCGTCCAAGAGCTACTTTTGGAGGAGACGTGACAGACGACGCCGGCACCCCAGACCTCTCTCGGTATTTCAGCGGCCCGCTCTCGCGCCGGCAGTTTCTCGCGCGCGGCGCGCTGGTGCTCTCCGTGCCGGCGCTCGCCGGAACCTTCCTCGCCGCCTGCGGCAGCAGCTCGCCGAGCTCGGCTGCGTCGGCATCGTCCTCCGGCGCGGCCACGCCAGTCGGCCAGGCCGTGATCTCGAACTTCCCCGGCTGGATCGGCCCCCACGAGGTCGCCGACTTTCAC
The DNA here is from genome assembly GCA_963755025.1 of uncultured Actinomycetes bacterium. Taxonomy (GTDB): domain Bacteria; phylum Actinomycetota; class Thermoleophilia; order UBA2241; family UBA2241; genus Bog-752. Next base: position 359,236 of record CAVWIH010000014.1, on the reverse strand, counting down.
AAGCAGTTCCCCACGGCCAGCATCTACATGAACACCAGCATGCCGAGCACCATCGCCGGCACGGTCGAGCTCATCAAGAACAACCCGGGGGCGTACGACGCCGCGCTCGGCGACCTGCCGACGCTGGGCCAGATGAAGGCGGCCGGCGTGTACCAGGAGCCGGACTGGGCGGCCATGCCGAACATCTCGAACGTCGATGCGACCTATCGCAAGGACTATCCCGACGCCGTGCCCAACGACTACGGGTTCGGGGTCATCGGCTACCGCAAAGACATCGTCACGGAGCCCCTTACCAGCTGGGCCGACTTCTGGAAGCTGGCCATGACCAAATACAGCGGCAAGGTCACCGTCGAAGATCTCGACCGCGCCACGCTGGGCATCGCGCTCAAGTACCTGGGCTACTCGGCCAACTCGACGAGCGCTGCCGAGCTCGACCAGGCGTCAAAGGCCCTGATCCAGCTCAAGCCGCACCTGCTGGCCGCGCAGTCGGTCAACGTGTCCACCGGCCTCGCCAAGGGCGAGATCGTCATGGCGCATTGCTACAACTACGACACCGCGGTCGCCATGCAGTCGAGCAAGAACATCGGCTGGGTTGTGCCAAGCGAGGGCACGGTCGGTTACATCGAGGGCTTCATACCCATCAAGGGCGCCAAGCACCTCGACACGGCGTATGCGTTCCTCAACTTCCACCTCGAACCCAAGGTCTACGCCACCTTCGTCAACGCGACGGGCAGCTCGTGGGTCGAGTCGGCCGCCGATCCGTACGTCACCGCCGGTCTGCGCAGCAGCGCTCCCCTCAAGCCCACCGCGGCGCAGCTCGCAAAGGTCGAGTGGACGCAGTTCGTCGGCGCGGCGACCGCCCTGTGGGGGACCGCCTGGGCGAAGTTCGAGGCGGCGTGACGGCGAGCCGCGCGACCGGTCACGAGCACGAAGACCAGCGCTAGTCGAGGCGCGGACCTGCCTTGAAACGAACGACGCACTTCGGCCTGCACGGTGGGCGCCTGCTGTTGGCGGCGCCCACCGTGCTGCTGGTCGCCCTGTTCTTCGTGGCGCCGCTGGCGCTGATCGCCCTGTACTCTCTGGGCACGACGAGCCTCGTCACCTTCGGCACGCACTTCGGCTGGACGCTGGGTAACTACACCAGCCTGCGCGACTCGCTCTACCTGGGCACCATCGAGCGCTCGCTCATCCTCTCGGCGAGCGCGACCCTCGCCTGCGCCATCCTCGCTGTGCCCATCGCCTTCTTCATCGTCAGTCAGCGCGGCCGCGTGCAGGTGATCCTGCTGCTGGCGGTCATCGTGCCCTTCTGGACCAGCTTCCTGATCCGTATCTACGCCTGGACGAACATCCTGCAGAACGGCGGCCTGCTCGAGTCGGTGCTGCGCCACCTCGGCGTCCTGCACGGCTCACTCGGCATCCTCTACACGCCGACCGCGATCGCCATCGGCATCGTCTACGGCTACCTGCCGCTCATGGTCCTGCCGGTCTACGTGGCCCTCGAGCGGCTCGACCCCACCGTGCTCGAGGCCGCCGAAGACCTGGGCAGCCACGGCTGGCACTTCATGTGGCGCATCGTCGTGCCGCTGGCGCGGCCGGGGCTGATCGCAGGCGCCCTGCTCGTCGGCATCCCGGCCACCGGCGAGTTCGTCACGCCCCAGATCCTCGGCGGCGGCAAGACGCTGATGCTGGGCAATGTCATCGCGACGCAGTTCCTCGACATCGGCAACCTGTCGTTCGGCTCGGCCCTCGCGATGTGCCTCATCGCCCTCGTGATCCTCATGCTCCTGGTGCAGCCGCTGCTACGCCGCGCGAGGCGGGCATGACCTTTCTGCGCAAGCACCCCGTCGTGGTCGCGATCGGTGTCCTCGGCATCGTGTTCATGTGGCTGCCGATCGTCGTCGTGGTGCTGAACGCCCTGAACGCCGACTCCACGCTCGTGCACTGGGGCGGCTTCACCTCGACCTGGATCAGGCAGGCGGTGAGCGACCCCAGCGTGCGTTCTGGGCTCGGCACGTCGCTCCAGGTGGGCCTGCTGACCACGGTGGTGTCGGTGTTCGCGGCGCTCACCGGCGTCTTGTGGTGGCGCCACGCCACGCCGCGCGGGCGGCGCGTGTTCGACGTCTCCGTGTACGTGCGCCTTGTGCTGCCGGCGGTGGTCTCGGCGACCGCCCTGTTCCTGATCTTCACGCGCGTCGGCGTGCAGCTGGGCATAGCCACGACGGTCATCGGCCAGAGCGTCTGGGACTCGGCCTTTGCCACCGTCATCCTGCAGGCGCGCGTGCGGCTGCTCGACCCGGCGGTCGAAGAGGCCGCCGCCGACCTGGGCGCCAGACCGGCAAGCGTCTTCTTCAGGGTCACCTTGCCGGGCCTGCTGCCCGGCATACTGGCGGCCGCCGTCCTTGCCTTCAGCCTGTCGTTCGACGACGTCGTGACCGCTTTCTTCCTGGCCGGCTCGCACGTCACGACGCTGCCGCTGCTCATCTTCGGCCTGATCCGCTTCCGCGTGTCGCCCGAGGTGAACGCGATCGGCACGTTCGTCACCGTCCTGCTGATCGGCATCACGTTCCTGTTCGTCTGGATACTGGGTCGTTCGAGCTCCGGCAAGCGTTCCCTCACCAGGGACCTTGGCTACTAGTGGGGAGGCGTCGGTGAAACTGAATGCTCCGCCGAGGACCGTGCGCACGGAGTTCCCGCGCGAGGTCCGCACCGTCGAGCACGCCTGGATCCCGCTGCGCGACGGCTGCCGCCTGGCGGCGCGCATCTGGCTGCCGGTCGACGCCGAGCAGCGACCCGGTGCCGGCCATCCTCGAATACATCCCGTACCGTAAGAACGACGGCACCATCCTCTCCGACGTGCTGCGCCACCCCTACTTCGCCGGCCACGGCTACGCCGCCCTGCGTGTCGACCTGCGCGGCACGGGCGACTCCGACGGCCTCATCTACGACGAGTACCTCGAGCAGGAGCTCGAGGACGCCCTCGACGTGCTGGCCTGGCTCGAGCAGCAGCCCTGGTGCACCGGCGCGGTCGGCATGATGGGCTACTCGTGGGGTGGCTTCAACGCGCTGCAGGTGGCGGCGCTGCGGCCCAGGCAGCTCAAGGCGATCGTCACGGTCCATTCCGCCGACGACCGCTACGCCGGCGACTGCCACTACATCGGCGGCAACGTGCTCGCCTACGACATGCTCTCGTGGGGCATCACGGCCTTTGCCTACAACCTGCGGCCACCCGACCCCGCGGTGCTGGGCGACGAGTGGCGCGCCCGCTGGCGCGAGCGTCTCGAGGCGGCCGAGCCGTACGTGCACGCCTGGCTCACGCACCAGCTCTACGACGACTACTGGAAGCACGGCTCGGTGTGCGAGGACTACCGCGCCATCGAGTGCGCGGTGCTCACGGTCGGCGGTTGGGCCGACCCCTACCACGACACGGTGTCGCGCCTGCTCGCCAACCTCACCGCGCCGCGCCGCGGCCTGATCGGCCCCTGGGCGCACCAGTACCCCGACGAGGCCTCCCCCGGTCCGCAGATCGGCTTCAACCAGGAGTGCCTGCGCTGGTGGGACCAGTGGCTCAAGGGCATCGAGACCGGCGTGATGAGCGAACCCCTGCTGCGGGCCTACGTGCTCGACGCCGAAGAGCCGGCCACGGCGTACGAGCAGCGCGCCGGGCACTGGGTCGGCGTAGACGAGCTCGCGCCGGTCGCTCGCGACGACTCCGGCCTGACGCTGCACTTCGGCGCCCACACGCTCGGTACCCAGCCCGCGGGCGGCGACGAGACCCTCAGCGTGCGGGGAGTGGAGGCTTCGGGCCTCGCCTCGGGCACGTGGTGCCCGCACGCCGGCAAGGCGGCGCTGCCCGGCGACCAGCGCGGCGACGACGCCCTGGCGCTGGCGTTCGACTCCGCGCCGCTGGACGAGCCGCTCGAGATCCTGGGCTTTCCCACCGTCGACCTCGAGGTGGCCGCCGACCGGCCCCACGCGTTCGTGGCGGTGCGCCTGTGCGACGTGAACCCCACGGGCGCGGTCAGCCTGGTCACGCGCGGCGTCCTGAACCTGGAGCATCGTGACGACCGCGAGCGCCCGGCCGCGCTCGAGCCGGGGCGGCCGTACGCGGTGCGGGTCACGCTGAACAGCATCGGCTACCGCGTGCCGCAGGGCCACAGCCTGCGGCTCACGGTGGCGCCGACCTACTGGCCGTGGGTCTGGCCCTCACCCGAGCCGGTGACCCTCACGCTGCGCCCCAGCGCCTGCCGGCTCACGTTGCCCGTGCGCCGCGCCCCGGCGGCCGAAGCTGCGCCGCGGTTCTCGCCGGTCGAGGTGGCGCCGCCCCTCGAGATCGAGGTGCTGGAGACCCTGGCTGGCCGCGCCACCACGACTCGCGACCTGCTCTCGCGGCGCGTCGAGCTGGTGGTCGAGCCCGATGGCCTGCCGGGGCGAGTGCGCCTGACCGCGTCGGGGCTGGTCGTGGGCGAGTGGGGTCGCAACACCTACGCCATCGTCGAGGGCGACCCGCTCTCGGCCACCGTGCGCTGCGAGCGCACCATGGAGATCGGCGGTCCAGGCTGGAGGACCGTCACCGAGGTCGACAGCACCATGAGCTGCGACGAACAGGCATTCCACGTCGAGACCCGGCTGAGCGCGCACGACGGCGACGAGCCGTTCTTCGAGCGCACCTGGTCCTGGTCGACGCCGCGCCTGTTCGGGTCGCGGCCAGAAAGCGAGGCACCGTCGCAATGACGCAAGAAGCTGGGTCGGACGATGTCGTGCTGGAGCACGTCACCAAGCGTTTCGGCGACTACGTGGCCGTCAAGGACATGGACCTGCGCGTGCGCGCCGGCGAGTTCTTCTCGCTGCTCGGTCCCTCGGGCTGCGGCAAGACGACGACGTTGCGCATGGTGGCGGGGTTCGAGCACCCCACCGCCGGCGAGATCTACGTGGCGAACGCGCCGATGGCGGGCGTGCCGCCCTACAAGCGGCCGGTCAACACGGTGTTCCAGAACTACGGGCTCTTTCCGCATCTGAACGTCTGGGAGAACGTCGCCTTCGGCCTGAAACGCAAGCGCGTGTCGCGGGCCGACGTGACGCGGCGCGTCGGCGAGTCGCTCGAGATGGTCGAGATGGACAAGATGAGTCGGCGCAAGCCGAGCGAGCTGTCGGGCGGGCAGCAGCAGCGCGTCGCCCTGGCGCGGGCGCTGGTCAACCAGCCCACCGTGCTGTTGCTCGACGAACCGCTGGGCGCGCTCGACGCCAAGCTGCGCAAAGCCATGCAGCTCGAGCTCAAGAAGCTGCAGGGCGACGTCGGCATCACGTTCATCTACGTGACCCACGACCAGGAAGAGGCGCTCACCATGAGCGACCGCATCGCCGTCATGAGCCAGGGAGTCGTCGAGCAGGTGAGCTCGCCCGCCGAGATCTACGAGAACCCGCAGTCGGCCTTCGTGGCCAACTTCATCGGCGTATCGAACATCTATCCGTCGGAAGTGAAGGCGCTGCGCGGCGATGTCGCCGAGTGCGTGACGACCGGCGGCCTGCGCGTCGTCGTCTCCGTGCATGGGCACGATGACCTGGCGGTCGGCGCCAAGGTGGGCATCGTCGTACGGCCCGAGAAGCTCCTGATTACCGCCGAGCACGACACCACGGCGACCGGCGATCGCGAGAACGTCTTTGCCGCGGTGATCAAAGCGGTGGTCTACGTCGGCTCGGTGACCCAGTTCATCGTGAGCCTCGGCGACCGCCACCTGGCCCAGGTCCTCCAGCAGAACCTCTTTCGCACCGAGCGCGACGAGTGGCACGAAGGCCAGCGCGTCGACGTCTCGTTCTGGGCGACGAGCTGTTCGCTCATCACCGACATCGAGAGCGGCCTGCAGGAGAAGGACCTGATGGGCGAGGTCGTCCGCAGGATGTAGCCGCGGACCGGGCGCCTGACCGGGCCCGGTCAGGCGCCGGCCAGATGTGCTGGCCGGGCCGCCGGGCCCGGGGACGGGGTCGCCTTCAGCTCAGGCAGGCCACGTGACTTCGAGCATCTCGCCGTCGCTGCCTTCGGGCTTGGGTCCGCCGATGGCGACCACGTCGAGGCCCTCGGGGCCGGCCGCGAACGCCCTGACCACCTGCGGCGCGACGCGCACGAGGTCCCATTGGTGGAGCTCGTGGACCGTGCCGTCGAGCAGCACCTGGCCCGACCCCGCGACCACGAGGTAGACCTCTTCCTGGACGCCGTGACGATGGCCCATCTTGGAGCGCAGGTCGGCGGCGTAGCGAAAGTGACTGACGCCGATGTCGCGGGAGTCGAGGCTGGTGCGGGCGAAGCGGCCTTCGAGGCCGGGCATGCGTCCGGCGACCGAGTCGTCGATCTCGAGCAGGTTGAGGATGGTGTAGCCGGTCATGAGCGCCTTTCGTCGGGGGGTGCGGCGCGCTGTCCGGCTCCGGGGAGCCGGCCTGGGCGCGCCTCTCGACGTCTAGGATAGCCGCAACACGGCGCGGCGGCGACGACTGCGAGGCTGCGCCGCGCTCAAGGCGAGCGCAGCCAAAGCCGACAACACAAAGGTGCGGGATTTGCTCAAACAGCCGACGCGACCCCTGTAGATGACGCACTACCACTACACGCCCTTCGTCATCCCCCTGGTGGTCACGGCGCTCTTCGGCGCCGTCATGCTTATCGTGGCCTGGCGCAACCGCGCCGAACCCGTCGCTCTCTGGTTCGCCGCCACGGTGGCGGCGCTGCTCGTGTGGACGATCGGGTATGCATTCGAGCTCATGGCCGTGGGCCTGCACGCGAAGATCGTGTGGGCCGACCTCGAGTACGCGGCCATGCTCGCGCTGCCGCTGTTCTGGCTGCAGGTCGTGATGGTCTATACCAGGCGCCGCGGGCTGTCGCGCGCCGTGTGGGCCGCCCTGGGCGCGGCCGGCGGCGCGCTCTACCTGGGCATCGTCGTGAACCCCTACCGGTCGTTCCGGGGTCATCCCCAGGTGGTCACGCACGGCGCGCTCAGCGCGCTGCACCCCGACTATGGTCCCTTGTGGCGCTTTGGCGGGATGCCCTTCGAGTACGTCATCCTGCTGGTCGCCGCCCTGTTACTGGTGCGCAACACGATGCATGCGCACAGCATCCACGTGCGCCAGTCGCTTTCGTTGGTGGTGGCCTCGATCCTGCCGCTGGCGGGCGGCACGGCCTATATCTTGCGCGTCTCGCCGTGGCCCGACTACAACTGGGCCACGGCGGTGCTCAGCGTCTCTGGCCTGCTGATGGCCTACGCCCTGTTCTCGTGCCGGCTCTTCGACCTGGCGCCGCTGGCGCGCGACGCGGTGATCGAGCACCTGGCCGACGGGGTCATGGTGCTCGACGTGCAAGGGCGCCTGCGCGACTTCAACCCGGCCGCCGCGCTCTCGTTCCCTGAGCTCGCGACGGACAGCATCGGCAAGCCCATCGCGGAGCTTTTCGCGGCGCGGCCCGACGTCGGCGCCGTTCTGCACGAGGCGGCGCGGGGACTGACGGAGACGGGCCACAGCAAGCGTCTCCTGGGCCGCAGCTGGGACGTCGAGAGCGCCGCTCCGCCCACTCACGACGCCGACGCTCATGGGGCGGGATCTCATGCCGTCGCCTCAGATGACGCCGCCCTCGACCACGCCGCGCCGCCCGTGCGCGCACCGCACGTCCTGAACCTGCGGGCGACCACGGTGATCAGCGGCACGGGCACCGTGCTCGGCCTGGCCGTCGTGGTGTGCGACGTGACCGAGCGCGTAGCGCTGCTCGACGACGCGCTGCGCCTGGCGACCACCGACGGGCTCACCGGGGTCCTGACCCGGCGTCGCTTCACTGAGCTCGCCGAGCTCGAGGTCGCGCGCGCCGCCGCGCGTGGGGAGCCGCTCACCGTCGTGCTCCTCGACCTCGACCGCCTCAAGGTGGTCAACGACACGCACGGCCACGTCGCCGGCGACCGCCTGCTCGGTGCGGTGGCCGCGGGCTGGCAGAGCCAGCTGCGCGAGGGCGACATCATGGGTCGCCTGGGAGGCGACGAGTTCTGCGTGCTGCTGCCGGCGACCGACTCCGACGAGGCGCGGCCCATCGCCGAGCGGCTGCGCAGCTCCACTCCGCAGTGCTCGCCCTGGGGTCAGGCGGCGCCGTGGCGCTGCACGGTGAGCATCGGCATGGTCACGGCCTCGCGCAGCCGTCTCGACGACAGGTTCGGCGAGCTGCTCGACGCGGCCGACCGCGCGCTCTACGTCGCCAAAGAGGGCGGTCGCGATCGCGTGATCGTGGCCAGCACGCACGACCAGCGCGTGCCCTTCGCCGGGGCGGCCATCACCTGAGCCGCAGGAACCCGGCCGCCTCGCAGGCGGACAGCATCCGGCGGATGTCGTCGTAAGACGACGGTCCGGCGGCCACGAAGCGCCTGACCAGACCCATCTCCAGTCGCGCGCGCACGAGCGGCTCCTCGTGCGCCGACGTCAGGGCCCGGCCGATCTCGTCGCGCAGCGCCGGCGGCAGCCGTTTGGAGACGGTCACCGGCTGGCTGGTCGATGGTCCGAGCGCGTCGACCACGCGCAGGGAGCGGCCCAGCGCCGGGTCGTCGCGCGTCGCCACGGCGAGCACCTGCGAGTCGATGGCCGCGCCGTCCACCGCGCCTTCGGCGACCAGGCGCAGCGACTCGGCATGCGAGCCCGTCTCGACGACCCGGCCAAAGAAGCCGGCGGTCTGGGCGATCGCGACCAGGTGGTAGCGCGTGATGCCGTAGCCCGAGTGCGAGAGTGGTTCGCTGCACGCCCAGGTACGGTCGCGCAGGTCGAGGAACGACGTGGCCGCGCTGGCGCTGGGGACGATGACGTCGGAGTAGTAGATCGGCTTGCCGGCGTAGCGGGCGCCTTCGAGCACCGGCGCGGCGACGGGCACGGCCGGCGCGACGCCGCGGCGCTCGTACCAGACGTACGGCAGGCTGCAGATGAAGCAGACGTCGTTTCTGTCGGTCGTCCAAGCCGCGGCGTCGGTCTCGACCACGAGCTCCGTCGCGACCCCGAGCCGGCGGCCGACCTCGTCGCTCAAGGCCTGGTAGACCGGCAACAGGGCGGGGGCGAGAAACGTGGCGAAACGCAGTCGGTCCATAAGCTCCTTCGCGGTCGCGGACGCACGGCGGAGTCGCTACGCGCATGGTACCGCGCGCGGCGACGGCGCCCGGTCTTTTCGGCGTTCCCATCAGTCTGGGTCACGGGCCGGTGGTGGGATACTCCTAGTGCGCAGCCGATGGCTGCGCGGTGAAGAGGAGGTCGCAGGTGTCCAGGAGACATCGCCCCGCGCCCGAGCAGGACGCCACGGTGGCCGGTTCCCGCCGGGTCGTTCCGGGCCCCCCGCCGGCGCCGACTTCGGCGTACGAGCCCACCCCGGGGCTGGGACCCCGCGAACCTCGCGGCGGGCACGAGTTCGCGCGTCTGGCGGCGAGCCGTTCCGATATACCGCTCATGGCCGACATGCTGGCCCGCGAGCGCGCTGCCGCCCGGACCTGGGTCGTCGAGAACGCGACCGGCCCCCGGGTGAGCGAACGCGCCGACGACGACCGCCGGCAGCTGCTCGTGGCGCCCGACTCGGTCGCCCTGGTCGAGGCGCGCGACGTCACCGCGGTCGGCTTCTTCGGCCAGCTCCGTCAGGGGGTCGATCACACCATCCTGTTCGATCTCGAAGCCAGGCTGGCCGAGACGTTCGCCGACTACGCCGCGCTCGGCCTGCTCAGCTATTACGACCTCGGCGCCGAGCATGGGCGCTTCGGCAACCTCGTCCTGTTCTCGCGGCCCGACGGCCCTGAGCTGTGGCACGCCAACTCGGCGCACCGCCAGGCGGTCGCCGTCGCGCCGCTGCATTACGAGTCGATCCGGCTTCACCGGGGCCACATACCGGGGCCGTTCCTGGGCACCGGTGCGCTGCTCATCGAGCGCACCAGCTACCTCGACTTTCGCGACGAACGGCCCTGGCGGGCGACACGCCTCTACTCCTGAGAGCCGCGGCGCCGGCCCTGCGTCAGGCGGCCAGGTACTCGTGGACCAGGGCGATGGCGATGGCCCCGTCGCCCACCGCCGACGACACTCGTTTGACCGAACGGTGCCGCACGTCGCCGGTGGCAAAGACGCCGGGCATGCTGCTCTCGAGGAACAGGGGCGCCCGGGCGGTCGCCCACCGCGGCGAGAGGCCGTCGCCGGCCAGGTCACGGCCGGTCAGCACAAAGCCCCACTCGTCGCGAGCGATCTCGGCCGGCAGCCACTCAGTGTGGGGCTCGGCGCCGATCAGCACGAACAGGGCGACGGCGGGCTCTTCGGTCGTCCGTCCCGAGCGACGGTCCCGCACCGTGAGCGACTCGAGCCGGCCGTGCCCGTGCCCGTCCACGACCTCGGCGTTGCAGCGCACGTAGATGTTGGGGGCGATCTCGACCTGACGTATGAGGTACGCCGACATGGTGTCGGCCAGGGCGTTGCCACGCACCAGGACGGTGACCCGTTCGGCAAAGCGCGCCAGGTAGACCGCGGCCTGACCGGCGGAGTTGGCGCCGCCTACGACGAACACGTGCTGGCCGCGCAGGGCGCTGGCCTCGGTCACGGCGGCCCCGTAGAACACTCCGGCCCCCACGAGCGACTCGAGCGCGGCAATGCCGAGCCGCCGGTAGGCCACGCCGGTGGCGAGCACGACCGCGCGGGCGGCAAGCTCGCCGCCCTCGCTGAGCGACAGCGCGAAGTGGCCGTCACGCGGGCGCAGGTCCACGACCTCGTTGCCGAAGATGAACTCCGCCCCGAAAAGCAGCGACTGGTCGTAGGCGCGTGCGGTCAGGTCGGCCCCGGTGACGCCGCGCGGAAAGCCCAGGTAGTTGCGGATCATCGACGTCGACCCGGCCTGGCCGCCGAGCGCCTCGCGTTCGATCACGATGGTGTCGAGGCCCTCGGTGGCGCCGTAGACGGCTGCGGCCAGGCCCGCCGGTCCGGCGCCGACCACCGCCACGTCGCAGACTCCCGCGCGGGCGCGGGTCGTGCCGCCGAGAGCGTTGGCGATCTCGACGTCGCTCGGGTCGACCAGGACCCTGCCGTCGTACAGGAACAACACCGGCAGCCGCCCGGCGGCGACGCCGGCTGTATCGAGCAGCCGCCGTCCGTCGTCTGAGTCGGCGGCGACGAACCCCACGGTGAGGTTGAACGGCGCCAGGCGGTCCCTGATCTCGTGACAGCGGCGCGAGCTCTCGTCGCCCACCATGCGGATGGCTTCAAAGCGCGGCCGGTTGGCCCTGGTCCAGTCGCCGAGCAGCTCTCCGACGGGTCGGTACAGCCCGTGCTCCACCGGTATCCAGGGCCTCGTGAGGTAGTCGTCTATGCCGCCCAGGGCCATCGACCGGTAGAGGGGCTCGAGGGCGCGCATGTCGCCGTACGACCAGATGAGAGCCCTCCTGGCGTCGGGGTAGATATGGCGCGACCGCGCCAGGAACTCGACGCCGGTCATCTCGTCCATCCACATGTCGGCGATGACCAGGGCGACCTCGCGCCCTCTGGTGAGCGATTTTTCGAGCGCCGCGACGGCCGCCCCGGCGCTGCGCCGGGCGACGACCTCAAAGTCTGGGCCGAAGCGCCGCGCGAGCTCGTCACGCAGTGACCGCAGATCTTCGCTGCTGTCGTCGACGACGACGATCAGCGGCGCTTGCGGTGACGGTGTGGGGGGTGCTGCCGGCAATGCGGTGCCCTTTCGCGGGAAACGTCTTCAAAAACGGTACCGGCGCGGCCGTATGCCGCAGGCGTAATGCATGACGCCGCCCGGGCAACGCGTCGCCCAGGGTAGCGCGCCGCTTGAGGTGGCGGGCCGCTTGGGAGTCTGCCGTCCCGGGAACCTCGCCAGCAGCGGGAGTGACGCAAGCGGCTTATCTGAAGGGAGGACCATGGACGCACAGCGCGCACGAGAGCTCCTGGCCGCCGAACGGCGGCGCATCGAGCAGGCTCTGGCCGACTCGCGCGAGGCCGAACGCGGGCGCGAGCTCTCTAACGAGGACCAGCCGCCCGACCAGGCGTCGGACCTGACCGAGCTCGAGTACGCGGAGGGGTCGCAGGACGACTTGGACGAGCGCCTCGCGGCACTCGAGCGCGCCGAAGAGCGGCTCGCGGCGGGCACCTACGGCCGCTCGATCGAGAGCGGACGCCCCATCCCCGACGGACGGCTGCAGGCAGACCCCCTGGCCGAGCTGACGATCGAGGAGGAGCAGGGCCTGGGGCGCAGCGCGTAGCGCAACGTGTTCGCGCCCTGCGGGAACCCGATGGCACGGGACGCCTGGGCCATCGACGGCGCCCGGTCAGAGCGCGGATGCGCTCTCCATCAGTGCACTCAGGCGCCGCAGGAAGAGCGCGACCGGCAGGCCATCGACCACGTCGTGGTCGAAGAGCACGGTCACGCTGAGCAGCTCGCGGGCGGCGCCGCCCTCCGCCGACGGCGGGCGGCGGCCCACCGCGCCGAGGGCCACGGTGAGCGGGTGCACGCCGGCCGGGATCGCCCAGGCGCCGCCGCCCGAGCGGCTCGCGAGAGGCACCGAGGTGACCATGACCGTGCCCATCGTGCGCTTCATTCTCCAGGGGTCGCGTAGCAGGCGATCCCAATAAAGCCACTTGCGCAGGTGAAACGGCGCGGCGAAGCCGAGACGCAGCAGCCACGGCGGCGGCGTCATGCCATCGAGCCACTGCTTGCCGGGGGCCAGCGGCCGCGTCTGGGCGTTGCGGATCTCGCGGCTGAGCTCGCCGACGTCTTTGGCTTGGGCGCGCCGCACCACGTAGGGCATGGGCAGCCGCTCGTCGGCGCCGTCGCCGTCGAGGCGCCGGTACACCGCGAGCGCGACATCGACGTCGGCGAAGACCACCAGCTTGCGGCGCCCGTGGCGCACGGCGTGGATGCGACCGTGTTCGCAGGCCGCCTGGGCGATGCACTTCACGGCCCAGGCCGTGAACGAGAAGTCGTCGCCCTGTCGATCGTGGCGGCCGAGGGCTTCGCGAGCCGCGGTGACGTCGATCTCGGCAAGCACCGGAATGTGGTGCCGCGTCGCGGCCATGCGCAGCGTGTCGGTGGTGGCCGTGCGTGCGTAGGCGAACCGCAGCTCCTCGTATGCGCCCGTCGGGTCGTCCACGCGGCTATCGTACTGCAGGCGCGGCCGTCGCGGCGACGACGTACAATCGCGCGGCGGTGAGAGCGTCGCCGCGGGCCGCCGGCGTCCGAGCGAGGCCGACGCCGGTCTCGGGAAGGGGAGACTATGAGGTAGTTGCGGTCAACTGGGACGACGTGCAGGGCAGACGGATCACGGTGGGGCCCCTCGACTCCACGTGTCGCGACCTCGGCTTGGCCGCCGGCACGCGCAAGGTGGGCCTGCGGCGGTTCGAGATAGAGCCGGGCAAGCGCTCGACGCCGGCCCATACCCACAGCGGCGAAGAGGAGATCTTCTACGTGCTGGCCGGCTCGGGACTGAGCTGGCAGGCCAGCGCGACGCATCGCATAGAGGTCGGCGACTGCCTCGTGCACCGCATCGACGGGCCGGCCCACACCCTCATCGCCGGGCCCGACGGGCTCGATGTACTGGCCTTCGGCGAGCGTACGGCCTCGGAAGCCTGTTACCTGCCGCGCGCCCGGGTGGCGTGGCTGGGCGCCAGCTGGGTCAAGGCCGGCGAGACCGATCACCCCTTCGCCCAGGAGGCCGCCGTGGGCGACCTCGAGATGCCGGAGCCGTCGTCGCGGCCCGACTCGATCGTGCGCGCCGCCGACGTGGAGCTCACTCGCTGGGAGCACGGCGACTCCGTGTGCTCTCGCCGCGAGCTCGGTCTCGCGGCCGGGGCGCAGCGCACGAACCTGCGGCTCTTCGAGCTCCCCGACGGCAAGACGGGCCCGCCGCCACACTGCCACAGCGGCTGCGAAGAGCTGTTCGTCGTGCTCGCCGGTAGCGGCGCGTACCTCGACCAGGCGGCCGGGGTCGCCGGCTGGCAGCCTCAGGAACACGCCGTCAAGCAGGGCGATGTCTTGAGCGTGGCGGCCGGCACCGGCATCGCCCACGCCTTGCGCGGCGGCCCGGACGGCCTGACCTACCTCGCCTACGGCAACCGCGACACAGACGACGTCACGTGGTACCCGCGTTCGGGCAAGATCGCCCTCCTGAGCCTCGGTGTCGTGGGCCGCTTCGAGCGGGCCGCCTACTGGGACGGCGAGGAGTAGGGCGAGACCTCACGCAGCGGCCCTCCGCGCTCCTGAGCCACCCAGCACCCTTTGGGACGGGCCCCGGCTCACGCGCCGGCGCCCCCGCCGCATGGTGCGACGGGGGCGCCGGTTTGCCTGATCTGCAGCCGGCTCGGGCCGGGTGGTCGCTGGCCTCAGGCGGCCGGTCCGCTGGCCAGAGTCACGGTGGTCGTGTGCTGGGCGCCCGACGTGTCGGTCCAGCCGATCGACACCTTGTCGCCGGGGTGGAGGCTGCCCATCAGCGTGCTCAGCGTCGTCGGCGAATCGACGGCGTGGCCGTCGAGCGAGACGATGGTGTCGCCCGCTGCCAGGCCGGCCTGCGCCGCCGGCGCCCCGGAGACCACGCTGGCGATGAGCGCGCCCGAGGTCGACGAGCCGGAACCGCCGCCGAAACCGAAGCCGCTCTGGTCGCTCGCCGACTCGAGACCGACGCCCAGGAAGGCCGTCGCGCCGATGTGCACCGTGGCCGACGTCGTGTTCGTCTGGATCTCGTTGACGATCGCCATCGCCGTGTTCACCGGCACGGCGAAGCCCTGGGTGGTCTGCGAGGTGCCGAAGCCGTCGCTGCTCGAGCCGCCGGCCGAGTCGATGCCGATCACCTGTCCGGAGGCGTTGACCAGCGGTCCGCCGGAGTCTCCGGGCTCGATCGCGGCGTTGGTCTGGATCATGCCGCTCAGCTGCTCGGAGCTGCCCGACGTCTCGTCGCCCGCCGTGATCTGCTGGTTCAGGGCGACCAGGGAACCACCCGCTGCGCTGGGCGTGCCGCCCACGCCGCCGGCGTTACCCAGGGCGACGACCGCGTCGCCGACCGAGATCTTGGAGGAGTCGCCGAGCTGCGCCGACTTCAGGCCAGAGGCGTTCTGCAGTTGGATGAGGGCGATGTCGTGGCTGCGATCGTAGCCCAGCACCGTGGCCGTGTAGGTCTTGCCGTTACCCACGTCGGTAGCGGTGATGGCGGTCGCGCCGTCGACCACGTGGTTGTTGGTGAGCACGAGGCCGGACGAGTTGAGGACGATGCCCGTAGCCGCCGCCTGACCGGACTGGTAGCCCAGCGTGACGTTGATGTCGACCAGGGCGGGGTCGACCGCCGCGGCGATCGCGCTCTGGTTGCTCGGTGCGCCGGCGGCCGAGCTCGACGAACCGCCCGACGACGAGCCGCCCGACGACGAGCCGTCGCCGCTGCCGAACGGGGAGCTACCGGAACCGGAACCGGAGCCGTTGCCGAACGACGAGCCGCTCGATCCGGAGCTGCCGTTGCCGATGGTCGAGCCGCCCGTGGAGCTCGAACCGGAGCCGCCGGCGGGTTGCGCCTGCGCCGTCGTGGTGGGGTGGGACTGCCAGAAGTCGTGGCTGATGGCGACGCCCAGGAACGTGCCCGCGACGACCAGCAGCGCGGTCGCTCCGACACGCGCCAGGCGATGCTTACGGCGCGGCGCGCCACCCTCTGGGTAGTAGGGGGCCGCCACGCCGTCGTCGGGCGGCCGCGGAGGGTCGAAGCCCTGACGCGGCGGCGCGATGAAGGTCGCGTCGCTGCCCTGCGGCGGCCGCCAGCCGCCGCCCGGCAGCGGCGTCCAGCCGGCCTCGGGCGACGGTGCGCCCCAGCCGACGGCGCCCGACGTGGGCACGGCGGCCCGGCCGCCCGGCGTGGGCGCCTCGGGTATCGGGGAGCCCCAGTCGCCTTGCGGGGCGCTCCAGGGGGTGTTGGGCGCGCCCGCCGGCGTTTGACCGAAGTCTATTCGTGTCGTGCGCGCTTCGTCGGGATCGAGCCTGTCGTACGGCCCGCCCGGCGACGATCGATCTGACATGGTGCCTCCGTAGCTTCGATGTTGATCACCGCAAGGAGCACCGCGTCGTGCGATCGCCCGCGCGGCCCTCGGCCCGGTGTGCTCTTCTGCCTCGCTACGGTTGTAACCGGCCGCACTGAAGAGTCCCTGAGCGTTTCCTGTGCTTCTCCTTTGAGTCGCGCCGTTCGTTCGATGTAGCGTTCACGTGTGAGGAGCGCGCACCGATCGAGTGGCGCGCGCTTCGCGAGTGCGCGCCCTGCCCGTGACCGGGGCCGAGCGCGCGTGGGGTCGTTTCGAGGGAGGCGCGAGCAATTGGCCGGCCAGGTGCGCTACATCGTCCTTTCAGACCTGCATTTCGGGGCCGAGAACAGCATCCTCACCCGCCTGCAGCAGGGCACGACGCTGGCCGACGCGCGCCGTTCGAGCCCCGTCATGACCGCGCTGGTCGACTGTCTGCGGAGCATCGTGTCGGGCAACGAAGGCGGCGAGCTGCCCACCTTGATCGCCGCCGGCGACCTCGTCGAGCTGTCGCTGGCCTCGCCGTCGCTGAGCCTGCCCGTGGTGGCGCAGTTCGTCGACGCGCTCGCCGGCGACGGAGCGCCGGTCGTGGCCCACGACGCCATCTTCATTCCGGGTAACCACGACCATCATCTCTGGGAGCTCAGCCGCGAGCGCCTCGCGGTCGACTACCTGCGTTCGGGCATGCCCATCGAGGAGGGCCCGACGTCGTGGCACACCTCGTCGATGTTCCTCGAGCGGCCGCCCCACTACGAGGCGCCCCTGCTCGAAGCGGCGCTCGACTACCTGCGCACGTCGACGCCCGCAAGGATCCGCGTCGTGTACCCGGTGCTGGCCCTGACGTCGCCCGACGGCGGGCGCGCCGTGCTGATCACGCACGGTCACTACATGGAACGCGTGGGCACGCTCTTCTCGGCCATGGCGCGCGTGGCTGAGCCGTCGACTCCGCCGCTCGCCGACGTCGACGAGATCGAGCGCGAGAACTGGGCCTGGGTCGATTTCTTCTGGGGTTCGATGGGCCGCTCGTCGCGCGCCGGCGCCCTGATCGAGAAGCTCTATGACTCCATGCAGGACCCGCGCGCCGTGCAGACCATGCTCGGCGGCCTGGCCGTGACCGTCACCAAACGGCAGAACCCGCTGCTTGCCAGACTGGAGGGCTGGGGCATACGCCGGGCCGCCGGCCACATCGTGGCGGCGCGCTTGCACGAGCGCGAGCGCGACCGCACCGATGAGGTCATCACCGCCGGCTCGCGCCACGGCCTGGCGGGTTACCTGTCCGCCGTGCGCCACAGCTTCGCCCGGGAGTGGGACCGCCCCCTGCCCGGCGACGTGACCATGGTGGTGGGCCACACGCACAAGCCGTTCAGCCAGTGGTGGAGCGATCCCGGCTGGCCGGCGGGCGGCATGCGCGTCGTCAACACCGGCGGCTGGGTGGTCGACCACGTGGTGCCTCAGCCCCTCATGGGCGGCGCCGTCGTGCTGGTGAGCGACGAGCTCGACGTCGTCTCGCTGCGCATCTGTCAGCAGCTGGCCACGCCTTCCGCGTGGTCGATCGCGGTCGAGGCGGTCAAGCCGACGCCCGGCGGCGAGGCCTTCGCCGCCCACGTGCGGAGCGTGATCAAGCCCGGCGAGCCGCCCTGGTCGACCTTTGCCGCCGCGGTCGACGAGCTCGTCTCCGAGCGTCGCGAGGCGATGCGCGAGATCCTCGAGGGCGACCTCAAGCTGCTGCGCGACTGAAGAGCAGGCGTTGCGGCGCCGAGGGCGGGTGCCGCGATCCGGCGCCGGCGCGGGCCGCGGCGCCGGCTGCCGCTCCGTTCTCAGTGCAGCAGGCCGGCCGCGCCCTGCGCGGTGAAGAGCACGCCCATCACCCCGAAGACGATCATCAGGATGACGCGGTCGTACCGGGTGAGCCAATCCTGCAGCCGGCCGAGCTGCTCGCGCGCCCAAACGGGGCGCACGAGGTAGAGGACCAGCGGCGTGGCGACGGTCGACACGGCGACGGCGATGAAGAAGGCGAGCGCCGTGGCTTGCTCGGGAGCGCTCGCCCCGGACGTACGGATCTCGCCGGCGCCCGCGGAGAGCAGCGCGTAGTTGGTGAGGGCGAAGGCCAGCACGACGGCCGCGCCCAGGCCCGCCTTGTCGATCAGGCGCATCCAGCCCGGAGGTTCTTCGGTGCGCCTGGGCCGGGCCCGCCACTGCGCCACGAAGAGCGCCAGAAAGACAAGGCCGAACAACGTCTGGGCGGCGGCCTGCGCGGTAGTCGCGGAGCTGCGCGCCGACTCGCTGCCCAGCACGAAGATGGTCAGGACGCCGAGCGTGAGCATGACGACCACCATCGCGGCGAGAAAGGTGAAGGCGTTGCGGCGCCCGTGGTCGCCGGAGAGCAGCGTCACGACGGCGACGATCGGCACCGGGTTCACGGCGATGGCGAGAGCCGGCACGAGAAGGCCGGCGAGCAGGCTGTTCACGAGCGTCGGCGCAGCGCGAACGCGGCCGGCGTACGCGGGCTCGTATCGGGTGCGGCCTTCAGGCCGGTGCGATCGTGACGGTGATGGTCTGCGGGTCTGCGAGGCGCTTGACCGCCCATTTGTGAACGTAGAGCGTGCCGATCACCATCGGCTGGTCTGTCTCGGGTTCCTCGTAACGCACCGTGTTCTTGGTCTCCCTGGCCATCGTCAGGGTGATGGTGAGCGGCTCCATCGGGCCTCGCTTCGGCGGGGTGGTCGGACGGCTGAGCGTATCACCGTGGGCGGTGTCGCGCAGGCGTGGCCCAGCAGGCAGTCCCGCCCGCGTGGCCGAGTGAGGGCTGCGTGCTTTCGCCGTCTTACCAAAGGAGTAGAATCGGTGGGACTTGAGGAGTCGAACGTACCGGGGGGACCATGAAGAAGCTGCCGCTCTACCTGTTCGCCGTGTTCGCCGCCGCCCTGCTCTGGCCGGCCGCAAGCCTGGCGCTCACCCCGCGGGCGCCGCAACCGGTCACCGCGGCGCCGTCGCGCGGCGCGCACACCGTGTTCTCGTTGCCGGCCGGGCTGCGGGCGGCCCTCACGCCGCGCTCCCGGGCGCACGGCAGAGCGGCCCTGCACGCGCGGGCCAGCGTGCTGGCGGTGCCCATGACCACCGGTCCCTGCACCGTGACCGGGCAGGTCCTCGCCCTCGACGGCAGCGCCGAGGCGGGCGCCGAGGTCGACCTCTGGTACACCGACGCGGCCGACAACGACCAGTACATCGGCACCACCACCACCGACGCCCAGGGCGACTTCACCTACACCGGCGCGCCCGCCACGACGCAGGGTGAGATCGACGCCTACTTCACCGACGACAACGGCTGCCAGAGCTGGAACGACACCTTCACGCAGAACGGACCGAACAACTTTACGCTGCGGCCCGGCGCCACCACGGCCGAGGTGCTGCGCACAGACAGCTACGACGGCTGGGGCTGGAGCGAAGCGCGCATCGACACCTATGGGACCGACGGCGGCGGCACGACCTGGGTCACCGACAGCAGCAACGCGACTGTCACGACGCACGCGCTCGTCATGGCGCCCGACTACGATTACGCCGTAGCGTACCCCTATGCCAACCAGGGCATCGAGTGGAACGCCCCCGAGACCCTGCCTGTCACGCCCGGAACGTCTGACGGGCAGACCATGACCTTCGACGAGGCCAACGGCCGGACCGCCTGGATCGAGTCTCCCTACTGGCAGTCGGGCAAGGCGGGCAGCACTGTGTGGCTTTACTTCAACAACTGGCCTAAAGGCTATGAGGCGGCTTTCTACGGCTACTCACAGTGGCCCGCTACAGCCCCCACGAAGGACTGGAACTTCTTCGTGACATGTCAGGGCAAGGACTTCCTCCGCAAGATGACCCTGCCGAAATCGACGCCCGGCTACGACTACGAGCTCCACATCTGGCGCTACGACGACGAGTCGAGCGCGCTCGATCTCACCACGTACTTCCAGGTGGCCTCGCTGAAAGCGTCGCACGCCACGGTGCACGCCGGCGGCGCGGTGCGCCTGAGCGGCGTCATCCCCACGCAGGGTCACCTGGGCAGCGAGGTGGGCAAGATCAAGTTCGTGACCGTCTACCAGCGCACCAAGGCGGCCGGGCCGCCGAGCGCGTGGAACCCGGGAGCAAAGGGCTGGCGCAAGGTCGCGACCGTCCGCGCGAACGGCTACGGCGCGTACACCGGCCCCGTCCTGCACCCGCGGCACACCACCTGGTATGTGGTGCGCTACCCCGGCGACGGCTGGTACTACCGCGCCTACACGTCGGTGATCAGGGTCGCGGTCAGGTAAGGCCGCTTCGGCCGACGACTAGAACGGTCGCCAGACGGCGACACCTCTAGCAAAGTCCCGCTCTTTCGCGGGAGGGTCGTCGGCTGGGAGGATGCGATGGGTGGCGGGCCTGGGACGCCGGTGGTGTCTGGCGGACCGAGCTAGTCTAGCGGACTGTGACGACCGACCTTCCGGGGCTCTCCGCGCTGCTCTCGCAGGCGCTGGTCGCCTTCACCATCGAGTTCGACAACGAGTTCGAGCACCGCATGCCCCACCGTACGAGCGCGACGGGCAGGGCGGGCGCGCCGCGGGGCGCCCCCTGGCTGGTCTCCGAGGTCATTTGGGCGAACGTCGTGGCATTCGTCGACGCCGACGGCGTCAGTGTGGCCGAGCTGCACGCCCGGGCGCGCACGGCAAGGGATTTGCTGAAGGGGCTCGAGCGCTGGAGGCAGCGCTTCGGTGCGCCCCAGGTCGACGCCCTCCAGGCGGCGCTGCAGCCGTTCGAAGCTCGAGACACGGCGCGCCGCCTGCTCGGCGACGTCGAGACGCGCTGGCGCGCGCGGTTCGGCCGCTCGTGCGTCGACTCGCTGCGCGCTGCTCTGCAGCGCCTGGCGGGCGGCCCCGACGACCAGTCCCCGCCGCTGTTCGGCGGACTGCACGGTCAGGCGCTCCCGCCTCGCTCGGGCGGTTCGCCGGCGCCGGAGCCGGAGCCGCGCAGGCTGAGCCGCAGCATGGCGCGGTAGAGGGCGGCCGGCGTGGGAGCAGGCGGCAGCGGATCGGTGTGACCGGCGGCGAAGGCCTGCGTCATGTAGGCGACCAGGCGGCGCCAGGCGTCGGGGGCGGCGTCGGCCGTAGCGGCGACGACGCCGGCGTTAGCCATGAGCAGCAAGACGAGGTCCTCGGGCGAAAAATCGGCGCGCAACCGCCCCGCGGCCTTGGCCCGCGCGATCAGCTCGGCGAACCCGCGATAGGCGGCGACGCGCTTGGCCTCGAAGGCCGCAGCGGTGGGGAAGGTCAAGGTCAGCACGTCCGTGAAGCCGTGGTCGTCGGCCTGCATGGCGCAGGCCTGCTCGATGAAGGCGCAAAAGCCGCGCCAGGGGTCGGGGTCGGCGAGCGCCACGGCGATGGCTTTGGCGTAGGTGCTCATCTTCTCGGCGAAGACCTCGGCGATGAGCGCCTCGCGGGTGGGGAAGCGGCGATACAGCGTGGCGATGCCCACTCCGGCGCGGCGTGCGACCTCGTTCAGGGGCGCCTCGAGCCCCTGCTCGGCGAACACCCCGCGAGCCGCCCCCACGATGCGCTGCCGGTTGCGCTGCGCGTCGGCGCGCAGCGGGGGGCGGTCGGCCCCGCCGGGCGGGGTTGCGATCGTGTCGCCTGCCCCCGGGTCGAGCGGGCCCGGGCCTGTCTGGCTTTTGTCGGCGGAAGAGCTCACGTTTCTCACCCTAGCTTAAGTGGAATAGCTACTCCACTTAGTTTCCCCAACGAAAGGATCGCCATGCGCGCCATCGCCGTCACCGAGTATGGAGCGCCGCCCGCTCTCACCGACGTGCCCCAGCCGCAGCCCGGGCCGGGCGAGGTGCTGGTGCGCGTGCGCGCCTCCTCAGTCAACGGCTTCGACGCCGCCGTCGCGGCCGGCATGCTCAAAGGCATGATGGAACATCGCTTTCCGGTCGTGCTCGGCAAGGATTTCGCCGGCACGGTAGAGGCGCTGGGAGCGGGCGCCGAGCGGTTCGCCGTGGGCGACGAAGTGTTCGGCGTCGTCATGAAGCCGTTCCTGGGCGATGGCGGCTGGGGTGAGTACCTCGCGACCGACGAGCAGTTCGGCATCGCTCTGGTGCCCGGCGGCTTCGACCCGCAGGTAGCCGGCGCGCTTGGCCTGGCGGGCACCGCCGCGCGTAACGCGATCGACGCGCTGGCCCCGGCGGCCGGCGAGCTCGTTCTGATCAGCGGCGCCACCGGTGGCGTGGGCGCGCTCGCCGTGCAGTACGCGGTCGCCGCCGGCGCCGTGGTGGTCGCCACCGCGCGAGCCGGCGGCGAGGATGAGTTCGTGCGCGGCCTGGGGGCAAGCCACGTCGTCGACTACACCGGCGACCTGGGTGCGCAGGTGCGTGCGATCGCGCCGGCGGGCGTACCCGCCGTCGTCCACCTGGCCGGCGACGGCGGAGAGCTCGCCGGCCTGCTCGCCGAAGGCGGACGCCTGGTGTCGACCCTGGGCTACGGCGCAGACGGCGACCCGCCGGCCCTAGCCGTCATGGCGAGCCCCGAGGCGGGCACCCTCGACCAGCTGGCCGCCGACGTGGCGAGTGGGGCGCTGCGCGTGCCGATCGCTCACACCTACGGGCTCGGCCAGGCCCCGCAGGCCCTTGCCGATTTCGTCGCACCGCACATCGGCAAGCTCGCCCTGAGCGTCTCGTGAGCGCGGCCACGCCCGGGCGCGTCGCCGTCTTCGGGGCCACCGGCAAGATCGGGCGTCTGGTGGTCGCGCGGCTCCTCGACGGCGGCCACGACGTCGTCGTGCTGGCCCGCGACCCCGCCAAGCTTACCGCCGTTCACCCACGGCTCATCGTGCGCGCCGGGCAGCTCTCCGACGCTGCTGCGGTGGGCGAGGTGGTAGGCGGCAGCGACGCCGTCATCAGCGCCCTGGGACCTTCGCTCAAGCTCGGGGCCCTGGGCACGCCGGTCGCCGCCGGCACGAGCGCCATCGTGGCGGCCATGCGCGAGGGCGGCGTGCGGCGGTTCATCGGCCTGGCGACGCCGAGCGTCGCCGACCCCCGCGACCTTCCCACGCTGAAGGCCAGGCTGCTGCCGGTGCTGGCCGGGTTCATGTTCCCCAACGCGCTGATCGAGCTGGGCGGCATGACCGCGGCCGTCACCGGCTCCGGCCTCGACTGGACGATCGTGCGCATCACCAACCCCACCGACGGTCCCGCCAAGGGCACCCTGCGCGTCGGGTTTCTGGGGCGTGACCAGATGGGCTGGGCGATGACGCGCGCCGACATCGCCGCGTTCCTGGTCGGTCAGCTCGACGACACGACCTACCTCAGGGCGCTGCCGGCGATCAGCAACTGACAGGCAGGTCTGGGCGGCCTACGCGTGCGCGGGCCGCCGAGACCTGCGCAGGCCGCCCAGTCTTGCGTAGGCCGCCCAGCCTTGCGTAGGCCGCCGCAGCGTTGCGCAGGCCGCCTAGGCGTGCGTCGCGCTGGCCCTGTAGATCGGGGCCAGCGCCGCATAGAACTGCCGGTAGGTGTCGTACATGCGCTCGTAGACGTCGTGGTTGGCGGGCTGCGGCTCGAAGACGGCCTTGACCTTGATCAGGTCGTCGACCGCGTCCATGCTCGGGTAGACGCCGAGGCCGACCGCTACGGTGAGCGCGGCGCCCATGGCGCCGGCCTCGAGCGGGTTCTCGACCACGTTCAGGCGGCGCGCCGTGACGTCGGCGATGATCTGAGTCCAGAGCGCGCTCACGCTACCGCCACCGATGGCCTGCATCTCGTCGATCTCAAAGCCGACCATCTCCATGGCCTCGATGATCCAGCGGATGTGGAAGGCGATGCCCTCCATGACCGAGCGCGTGAGGTGGGCGCGGGTGTGGCCCATGGAGAGCCCCAGAAAGCCGCCGCGCGCGTAGTGGTCGAGCACCGGGGCGCGCTCGCCCGACAGCCAGGGCGTGAAGAACAGGCCGTCGCTGCCCGCCGGGGCCGTGGCGGCGAGCTCGTCGAAGACCTGGTAGGTCGACACGCCGCGCTCCTTGGCGGCGCGCGCTTCTTCGCCGCCCAGCAGGTTGCGGTACCACTGCAGCGCGCCGCCGCCGGTCTCCATCTCGCCGGCGATGACGAACTTGGCGGGGTCGATGTGGTTGAGCGCCCAGAACGGCTTGTCGGGGTCGTTGCGCAGGGCGGTGCTCGACACGCCCACCCAGGTGGCCGTGCCGATGCAGAGGTGGGCCTTGCCCTCGCGGTTGGCGCCCGAGCCCGACTGGGCCACCGCCACGTCGCCGGCGCACAGCACGACCGGCGTGCCCGCCGGCAGGCCGGTCTGCGCGGCCGCCGCGGCGGTCACCTCGCCGATCACTTTGGTGCACGGGAACGCCGGCGGCAGCTTGTCGACGGGAATGCCGAGGCGGTCGCAGACCTCCTGGTCCCAGGTCTTGGTGTGCGGGTTGAACAAGAAGAAGACGCTGGCGCCGTGCCAGTCGATGGCCACCTCGCCGGTGAGTTTGAAGAGGATGTACTCCTTGCAGTCGAGCAGCCAGCGGGTGCGCTCCCACAGGTCGGGACGCTCCTCTTTGAGCCAGAGGATCTTGGGCACCACGTCTTTGGCGGTCGGCATGTTGCCGGTGTGCTCGTAGAGGAAGGCCTGCATGTCGTCGGTGAGCAGGCGGTCGGCCTGCGCCACGCTGCGCACGTCGAGCCAGCTCAGCATGGGCGTCACCGGACGGCACTGCTCGTCGACCGGCAGCAGGTTGAACATCTGCGCCGAGACGCCCACGCCGAGGACCTCGGCGGGGTCGATCTGGGACTTGGCGAGCACCTCGCGGGTGGTGGCCGCGACGGCGCTCCAGAGCTCGTCGGGGTCTTGCTCGGCCCAGTCGGGGCGCGGCGTGTAGATCTCGTAGGGCTGGTAGGCCGACTCGACGATGCGGCCTTCGAGGTCGGTCAGGACCGCCTTGTCGCCGCCGGTGCCCGTGTCGTGGGCCAGTATGTACTTCTTCGCCATGCGCGTTCGCCTTTCCGCGATGAGGGTGCCTCGACGACCTGGGGTGAAGGCGGCGCGACGGCCACATGGGGGCGGGCCGTCGCGCCGCTCGCGCCGCCCGCGGGCGGGCGGCAGGGTAGCGGAGTCGCCGTCAGCGCTCCGAGTCTGCGGAGACCTTCTCGGGGTCGATGGCCTCGCCGGGCATGGTCAGGGAGCGCCCGGTCGCCAGCATGTAGACGAAGTAGATCAGGCCGATGGCGACCATGATGACGACGTAGATCCAGGGATCCTTGAACGACGAGTCACGGAAGATCGACAGCTCGAAGACGAGCCACACCAGCGAGACGATGATGACGGGCCACTCCCAGGCGCCGAGGTCGAAGCCGCCCGGCACGTGCGGCAGCTTTTTGCGCGCGAACATGAAGAGGATCACGGTGATGAAGTAGATGATCGCCGGCATGAGCGTGGCGGCGCTGAACAGCTTGAACAGCGCGCCGGTGCTCTGCGCGAAGGCGGCCAGCACGACCTCGAGCACGACGCCCACGACGACCGTCGCGATGAGCGGCGTGCGGTACGACTTGCTGACGCGGCGCATGGCCTTCCAGCCCGGGAAGCGCTCGTCGCGCGACATGGCCCAGGCCACGCGGCTGGCCGTGATGTAGATCACGAGGCCGCAGGCGAAGATCGAGAAGAACACCATGACGAGGAAGATCTTGCCGACGACAGAGCCCAGCACGTGGTCGACGATGTCGGCCACCGGCGTGCCCGACGAGGTCAGCGCGGGGATGTTCCAGGTGGCGATGGTGATGGCGAGCAGGAAGAGAAAGCCGAGCACGCCGGAGAGCAGCACCGACATCCACATGGCGCGCGGCACGACCTTTTCGGGCTCGTTGGTCTCCTCGGCCAGGTTGCCGCAGGCCTCGAAGCCCACGATGGTGAAGGCGCCGAGCAGGAAAGCCAGCACCCAGGGACTGTCGTGGCTGATGGTGCCCAGGCCGAAGTAGGGGTGGGTGGCGGCTGCCGCGCCGCGGTTGAAGAGGTGCCCCCAGTAGAGCTTGTTGGTGATGGCGCCCACGACCACGATGAGGATGGTCAGGCCGCCGATGCCGATCAGCTCGGTGCCCACGGCCACGTTGTTGACGCGTTCCGACCAGAGCGTCGAGAACATGATCAGGAGGCACTGCACGGCGATCACGAGGGCGGTGACGATCCAGGTGTTGGCCGTCGTGCCGGTGTAGCCGAACAGCACCGGCGCCACCGCCGACGCGACGGCGTAGTCGACTGCCACGACGTCGACGATGAGGAAGGCGAACATGAACCAGCCCACCAGCCAGCCGATCAGCGGGTTGGCCAGGCGCGACATCCATTGGTAGGTGTAGCCGGCCAGCGGCATGCGGCTGGCGAGCGAGCCGAACACCAGGGCCACCATGAGCTGCCCGACGATGACGATCGGCCAGGTCCAGATGCCGAGCGGCCCCGACGAGTTGAGGACGGCGCCGTAGGTGGTGAAGATGCCGGTGGTGATGGAGATGAACGAAAACCCGATCGCAAACGACGCGAAGCGGTGCAACGTGCGGTCGAAGTCTTGCTCGTAACCGAACTTGCTGAGCTCCCTTTCGGGAGCAGTTGTTGTTTCCACGGGACTCCCCCTCTCTTGCCTTTGTAGCTGTCGGCGGCCCCCCAAGGACCGCCTGCGTCACGAAAAAAGGCCGGTGTCAGTGCTCGTTCAGGGGCCCTCCTTGGTGCACGAGAGTCTCGGCGAGCTCGTCTGACCCGGCCCGTTCGACAGGGGCGACCAGCACGGTCACGCCGGCCGCCTCGAGGCGCTCGACGTCTTGCTCGTTGGCGCCGTCGTCGGTGATCACCGCGGTCAGGGCGTCGACGGCCGCGACCTTGCGCAAGGCCACCTTGCCGAGCTTTGACGAATCGGCCAGCACGAAGCTTTCGGCGGCGTGTTGCAAGATGACGCGGCGCGAGGCGATCTCGTCGGGGTAGTAGTCGGTGAGGCCCATCTCAGGGTGCACGCCGCCGGAGCCCAGGAACGCCTTGTCGGCGAAGTAGTCGCGAAAGAAGGCTTCGCTCACGGGCCCGAAACAGGCGAGGTCGCCGGGTCGCACCCGGCCGCCCGACGTGGTCACCTCGATGCCCTCGCGGTCGGCCAGCGCGTTGGCCACGAGCAGCGAGTTGGTGAGCACGATGCCGCGATGGCTGCGGGGCAGCTCGGCGGCCAGCTCGGCGACGCTCGTGCCGATGTCGAGAATGAGCGTGTCGCCGGGCTTGATGAGGCTCGCCGCCAGCCGGGCGATGGCGATCTTGCGCTCGCGGTGGCGCATGCGGCGCTTTTCGAAGGTGGGCTCGAAGGCGCGCCCCGTGGTGCGCGTGGCGCCGCCGTAGACGCGTCGCACCAGGCCGTCTTCTTCGAGGGCCACCAGGTCGCGACGGATGGTCTCGATCGAGACGCCGAGCTCGCCGGCGAGCTCGGCGGGCTTGACCAGCGAGCGGCTGCGCACACGCTCCATGATGACAAGACGTCGCTCTTCGGGTATCGCGTCGCCCACGTCGCAACCTTTCTCCGCGAGGAAGTTTGTGGAAGTCTAAGCACTTTAGTGGTTGCAACGCAATAAGTTGTGTCTCGACTTTGCTCGGTTTGCGGCGCGCGTACACCAGTCCACAGGTTTCCACAGGGTTGTGGGCCGCGCGATTCGGCGGCACACTGGGCATCCGGCGGCCCGGTCGCGAAGACCCGACTCCTGCGGGACCGCCGGTCAAACGCAACCGCCGGAGGCGCCCCATGCCCGCAGCCGAGACCCGCGTCGAACACGACCTTCTGGGCGACCGCCTGGTGCCGGCCGACGCCTACTACGGCATCCACACGTTGCGCGCGCGCGAGAACTTTCCCATCAGCGGCATCGCCATGTCGGCCTACCCCGACCTGGTAAACGCGCTGGCCGCGGTCAAGCACGCCGCCGCCGCCGCCAACCGCGACCTCGGCTTGCTCAGCGCCGAGAAGGCGGCCGCCATCATCAAGGCTTGCGACGAGGTGCGCTCGGGGCGGTTGCACGAGCAGTTCGTGGTCGACGTCATCCAGGGTGGGGCCGGCACCTCGGCCAACATGAACGCCAACGAGGTCATCGCCAACCGCGCCCTGGAGCACCTCGGCCACCAGCGCGGCGAGTACCAGTACCTGCACCCCAACGACGACGTCAACCAGGGGCAGAGCACCAACGACGTCTATCCGACCGCGGTGAAGGTGGCGCTGCGCTGGGCCGCCGACCGCCTGCTCGACGCCATGAGCGTGCTGCGCACCGCCTTTGCCGCCAAGGCCGCCACGCTGACCGACGCCGTGAAGATGGGGCGCACGCAGCTCCAGGACGCCGTGCCCATGACGCTCGGGCAGGAGTTCACCACGTACGCGGTCATGATCGGCGAAGATGAGCACCGCCTGTCCGAAGCCTGCCGGCTCATCGAAGAGGTGAACCTGGGGGGCACCGCCATCGGCACCAAGCTGAACGCGCCGCCCGGCTACTCCGAGGTCGCGCTGCGCTATCTGAGCGAGCTCACCGGCATCGCCCTCTCGATCTCGCCGAACCTGATCGAGGCCACCCAGGACCCGGGCTCGTACGTGCAGGTCTCGGGCGTGCTCAAGCGCATCGCCGTCAAGGTCTCCAAGATCTGCAACGACCTGCGGCTGCTGTCGTCGGGTCCGCGGGCGGGTCTCGGCGAGATCAACCTGCCGCCGGTGCAGGCCGGCTCGAGCATCATGCCCGGCAAGATCAACCCGGTCATCCCCGAGGTCGTCAACCAGATCGCCTTCGAGGTGATCGGCAACGACGTCACGGTGAGCATGGCCGCCGAGGCCGGCCAGCTGCAGCTGAACGCCTTCGAGCCGATCATCGCCCACGCCCTGTTCGAGAGCATCACGCACCTCGAGATGGGCTGCCGCACGCTCGCCGAGCGCTGCGTGGGCGGCATCACGGCGAACGTCGACCACCTCAGGGCCCAGGTCGAGAACTCGATCGGCCTGGCCACCGCGCTCAACCCGATCATCGGCTACGCGCAGGCCACGGCCGTCGCCAAGGAAGCGGCCGCGACGGGCCGCACCGTGCAAGAGGTCGTGCTGGCGCACGGACTGCTGACCCGCGAGCGGCTCGACGAGGTCCTGAGCCCCGAAGCCCTGACGGGCTCGCCCTGCCGGGGGCCGCTGGGCTAGGCGTCTATGCCGGCCTGCTCGACGACGACACCGAGCTGCGCCGCCAGGGCCGGCGCGAGCGCGAGCAGCTGCAGGCCGTCGATCGTGGCGCCGCGCAGGCAGGCGACGCCCTTGAGGCCGGCGAGCTCGTTGCCGCGCAGGTCGGCGCCGGCGAGGCTGACGCCGGCGAACTCGAGGCCCTCGAGGTCGCAGCCCGAGAAGCGCAGCTCGCCCAGGTCACTCTCGAGGACCAGCGCGCCGCGCAGGTCGCAGCCCTCGAGCAGCGCGTGCGGGCGCCCCAGGTGAGAGAGCTTGGCGAGCTGCGCAAGGCAGTCGCGCAGGAACACGGCCGACAGGCCACCCCCGGTGATGCTGGCGCCGATGAAGCGGCAGTCGAGAAAGGCGACGTCGGAGAGCTCGCAGTCGAACCAGCGCGTGTTGGCGAAGTCGCAGGTCTCAAAGACGACCTGGCGGCAGCGCAGGCGGCGCAGCTCGGCGCCGTCGAACCGGCAGTCCTTCACGCGGGCCGTCTCGAGCGACAGGGCGCTGAGCCGCCCGTCGCGCAGGTCGAGGTCGAGCAGTTCGACGTCGGAGAGCTCGGCGTCGGCGCCGAGATCGGCCGCGTCCAAGGGCGCGAGTCCGGGCGGCAGGGCCGGCACACCGGGCTGCGGCGGCCGGCGCCGCGCGCCGCCGCCCCGTCTGTGAGCGGCCGGACTCATTCCTAGTCGAGGAACTCCCGCAGGCGCCGCGACTCGCGATAGGCCTTGAGCTTGGCGAGCGTCTTGGCTTCGATCTGGCGGATGCGCTCGCGCGTGACGCCAAAGATCTGTCCGACCTGCTCGAGGGTGCAGGGGTGCTCGCCTTTCAGCCCGAAGCGCAGCTCGATCACCTTGCGCTCGCGTTGCGTGAGCGTGGAGAGCGCCTGGCAGAGCTCCTCGGAGCGCATGATCTCGCTTACGGCCGCGTGAGGCTCGACCGCCTCGCGATCTTCGATGAAGTCGCCGAGCTGCACGTCCTGGTCTTCGCCGACCGGCGTCTCCAGGCTGACCGGCTCCTGGCTGATCTTCAGGATCTCGCGGATCTGCTGCGGCGTCGATTCCATCTCGACGGCGATCTCTTCGGGGGTGGGCTCGCGGCCGAGCTCGAGGGTGAGGTGGCGCCGCACCCGCGACACGCCGCTGATCTTGTCGACCATGTGCACCGGAATGCGGATGGTGCGCGCCTGGTCGGCGATGGCGCGGCTCACGGCCTGGCGGATCCACCAGGTGGCGTAGGTCGAGAACTTGAAGCCGCGCCGGTAATCGAACTTCTCGACGGCGCGCATGAGGCCGAGATTGCCCTCCTGGATCAGGTCGAGCAGGGGCAGGCCGCGGCCGACGTGCCGCTTGGCGGTCGACACCACGAGGCGCAGGTTGGCCTCGATCAGGCGGCGCTTGGCCGCCATGTCGCGGCGCTCTATGCGCTTGGCCAGGGAGACCTCTTCTTCGGCGGTGAGGAGCGGCACCTTGCCGATCTCCCTGAGATACATGCGCACGGGGTCGTTGCTGGCCGTCTTGATCGACAGGTCGAGGGCCGGGGCGACGGGCTCGTCGACGCCGGCTCCCACCAACGAAAGGCCGTCGTCGGCCTCGACGATGTCGATGCCGAGGTCGCCGAAGAGCAGGAAGACGTTGTCGATCTGATCGGGCGTGAGGTCGACTTCGGCTATCACGTCGGCGATGCGCGCGCCGTTCAGGTAGCCTTGCTCGCGTCCCTCGGCGACCAGCTCATGCACTTCGGCGAACTCCGGCTCCAGGGCGGCGTGGGGGTCGGTCACTGTCATCTCCTGCTTCGTCGAACAACGCGTCGCTCATGCCTCGTGAACGCTTAGACTACAAGGCTGAGGGCCGGCGCGCCTCCCGACCCCGCAGTCAAGGCTGCCGGCCCGCCGTCGCCACGTCTTCCGTGGGCGGCGCCGACCCGGTCGCACGAAGCAAAGGAGTCGCCATGATCGACGTCGTGATCTGGTCAGATGTGGTGTGACCATGGTGCTATGTCGGCGTGGAGCGCTGGCGAGTGGCACTGCAGATGCTCGGCGAGGACGCCGCGCAGGTGGACTGGCGCTACGGCGCCTTCGAGCTCGACCCGACCGTGCCGGCCGAAGGGATCGACGCGCAGGAGCACATGAAGGGCAAGTACCCGCCCGACCTGGTCGCCGAGATGAACGAGCGCCTGGCGGGCATCGCGCGCGACGAGGGCCTGCCCATGCGCGACCTGAGCGCGCCCTCGGTCCGACCGAACACCTTCGCCGCTCACCGCCTGCTGGCCGCGGCTCTGCACGACGGCGCGGCCGCGCACCAGGCGCTCGGCGATGAGCTGTTCGCGGCCTATTGGGCGCGGGGCGAGAACGTGGGCCTGCGCGACGTGCTGGCGAACGCCGCGGCGACGGCCGGCCTGTCGGCCGAGCGCATAGCGGCCGTCCTCGACGGCGACGACTACGCGGTCGCCGTGCGTGCCGAACAGCGGCTGGCCGCCGACTTGGGCATCCGCGCCGTGCCCGGCTTCGTGATCGCCGACCGCTACCTGGTGAGCGGCGCGCAGCCCCCGGCCGCTCTCGCCGAGGCGGTGCGCAGGGCGCTGGCCTGACCCGCGGCGCCGCCCGCCGAAGCGCGCCCGCGCGGCGCGACCGCGCGCGCCCGGACCAGGTCGCGGGCACGCCGCAGCGAGTCGGCCCCTCGCGCGGCCGCCGCGTCGGCTAGGCCACGTCGGCGGCGGCGCTGTGTTGCAGCTCGCCGACGCCGGTCAACAGCACATAGCCGGCGTTGTCGGTGACGTAGGTCGCCGCGACGGTGCCCGCGTAGCGGTCGCCTTCCCACGTGTCGAAGGTGATCTCACACTCCGCCCTGACGAGCGGGCAGCTGTCGGAGGGGACGTCTTCAAGCTCGACGTGCCAGCCGCGCGAGGTCTCGATGAGCACGGCGTGCGAGTGGGGCAGGCTGCTGCCCTCGATGGCCACGAAAGTCAGTTCCTCGCTACTCTTGGTCATGGCTGTCCTCCACAACTCGGGTGTTCGAGACCTGACTACCCGCCTCTCGTCGATGTGAGTCCTCGGGGTCGTTGGCGACTTCGCCGGGCGTGCAGGGCTCGTCGGGGCGCGGGATGGCGGAGCCCCCTGGCAGCCCTCGCCGTCACTCCTGAGTCCCGACGGCCGGTTGCAGGAACTTCGCCCAGCACGTACGCTTCCCGACGTTTAGTGCGGCAAAGGGGGCGATTGGCATGGCGGTAGGCCTGACGTTCGAGCAGGTCAAGAAGGCCAGGGTGTTCGCGTGGCACGGACTGCACTACATCTTTGCCAACGACACCCTGTTGCGGATAGTCATGCCGGTCGGCCTTGCGGCGCAGGCTGGCGCCCCCGAGTCCGCTCCCATGTCCGTCAGGCCGAGCAGCCTGCGCGGCACGGAGCACCTCCTCGACGACGGCTGGCACCACCTCGACGGCTGCACCTGTCGCTTCTGCGCGCCTCACAAGCAGGAGTCGGGCAGCGCCGCCGAGAGTCGCGGCTGCTGCGGGCGCCCGACGGCCTAGGCGCAGCTCCCACACGCCGCCTGCCGCTTTAGCCGCCAAAGACCACCCGCGGCCTCGCAAGACGGCCTGCCACTGAGTCGCCAGACCACCGGCAGGTCTCGCCCGGCCGATCGCCCTGGCCATCGCGCCGATGGACACGTCTCGCCGAACCACGGGAACACAGGCGGATAAACGGCTGAGGAGGCCCTCATGGCACGTCTGGTCGGCATCAACCATGTGGCGCTCGAGGTAGGCGATATCGACGAAGCCTTGGCCTGGTACGGACGCTTCTTCGACGTGCGCCTGCGCGGGCGAGCGGGCGGCAAGGCGGCGTTCGTCGACATGGGCGACCAGTTCCTCGCCCTCATGGCGGGGCGCTCACAGCCACCGGACAGCACGCGGCACTTCGGGCTCGTGGTCGACGACAAAGAGGCGGTGCGGGCGCTGCTGCGCGAGGCGGGCGTGGAGGTGCAGCGCTCCGGCTCGGTCGATTTCAGCGACCCCTGGGGCAACCACGTGCAGGTGGTCGACTACCGCGAGATCCAGTTCTCGAAGGCGCCGGGAGTGCTGCACGGCATGGGCCTCGACGCCCTGGCGAAGACGAGCGACGCCCTCGACGAGCTGCGCGCCAAGGGCCTCGCCGGCGACGCCGCTCCTGCGTGACGCCGCGCAGCTGATGTTTGGCGAGTCGTTAAGACGACAATACTGAACCATATGGTTCAGTATTCTCCTCAGCTCGATGCCACCTTCGCGGCCCTGTCCGACCCGACTCGCCGCGGCATCCTCGAGCGTCTCGGCGAGGGCGATCGCTCGCTCAGCGAGCTCGCCGACGCCTTCGACATGTCGCTCACCGGCGTCAAGAAGCACGTGCGGATCCTCGAACAGGCGGGGCTCCTGACCACCGAGAAGGTCGGCCGGGTGCGTTCCTGCAGACTGGGTCCGCGGCGCCTCGACGACGAAACCGACTGGATCGCCCTGTACCGGCAGACGCTCGAAGCGCGCCTCGACCGGCTGGGCGAGTTCCTCGATCGTGAGAAAGGACTTTCGTCATGAGTACTCCCCTCCGGCAGCCCGAGCCCTCGGCCCCGGCCCAGGTGACCACCCCGGCCGAACGCGAGATCCGCGTAGAACGAGTCTTCGACGCGCCCCGCGAGCGGGTGTGGCGCGCCTGCACCGACCCGGCGCTCGTCGCCGAGTGGTGGGGCCGCGGCAACAAGCTCGACGTCGTGCGCATGCAGGTCGAGCGCGGCGGCCACTGGCGCTACGTCGAGCACGGCCCCGAGGGCCTTGTGGGGTTCGAGGGCCGCTATCGCGAGGTGACCCCTGAGGAACGCATCGTGCAGACCTTCGAGTGGGACGGCATGCCGGGCCACGTGGTGGTGAACACGTTGACGTTCGAAGACCTGGGCGACGGCCGCACGAAGCTCGTCACGACCTCGCTGTTCCACACGGGCGAGGAGCGCGACGGCATGCTGCAGTCGGGCATGGAGGGCGGCCTGAACGAAAGCTACGCGGCGCTCGACCGCCTGCTGGCCGGCCTGAGCTGACGACGGACGCTTACGATGCGGCCGGCTCGGACGGGCTCGGCTCTGCCCGAAAATCGTCGAGGGTGAGCTCGTGGCCGGGTGGGGCGACGACGAAATCGTCGCCCCACCCGGCCACCACGAGCGCGTCGACCAGCTCGGTCGTGCCGGGCACGTCCTCGACTGTCATGCCGAAGCGCGCCGCGAAGTCCTCGACCCGCTCGCGGTAGGGGGCGAGGTCGTGGCGCCCGGTGTCGATCAGCACGAGGCGCGTGTAGTGGTTGAGCATAAGACCCATGAGCTGCTCGGCGCGCTCGGCGCCGCGCTTTTCGACGAGCTTGTCGTACTCGGTGAGGATGGTGTCGCAGTCCTCGAGATACGACTTCGTGAGGTAATAGGAGCCGCGCACCTTCTCGGACTGCGCCGCGAACGCGGCGTTGGAGCCGAGCATCATGGCGATGCAGTCGTCGACCCGCGGCGCGACCAGGGTCGCGTGCTGCGTGCGCAAGCCGAGCACCGCGTTGGAGCACATGCCGTAGCCCAGCACGATGGTGGCCCCGGGCCGGTCGGCGGCGGCGACGGCGACGCGGAGCCCTTCCTTGAGCTTCTCTGGGCTCAAGTGGAGCTGCGCGTCGAGCGTCACGCACTCGACGCCGTCGGTGGCGCCGGGCGCGAGCTCGCCGAGCACGGCGGGGCAAGCGATCAGTGTGAGCCCCCCCGGACGTGTCGCGGAGCAGTCGGAGCCGGGTTTGGGTGAGTCGGTCACCGCCCCAGAGTGCCGCGCGACGCCGGTGGTCGTCAACTGTCGCCCCCTTCGCGCCCTTCGCGCGGGCGGTCCGCCGCCGGTCCGCCGGGCGGTGTCTCTGCCTCACGGTCCGCCGGGCGGTGTCTCTGCCCCACGGGCCGCCGGCCGGTGTCTCTGTCTCACGAGCCGCCGGCCGGAGAAGCCGCGCCGGGTGGCCGTGGGGGAGGGTGTCACGGGCAGGTGCCCGAACAGTCTGTCAGTTGTTCGGCAGCGTCGCGACTCAAGGAGGACCATGCCCAGGACTACCGTGCCATCGGCCACCAGCTTTCTCGGAGCGCCGGTGGTTCCCGACCCGGCCGCCGCCCGGGCGCGCTTTGCCTTTCTCGGCATGCCGTTCGGCGTGCCCTACGACATGGCCGGCGTTTGCCCGCCGTCCGCCGGCGCCGCCGAAGCGGTGCGCGCCGCTTCGCGGCAGTTCATCGGTGAGCACGACCACTACGACTTCGACCTGGGGGCTCCGCTGGCGGCCGACGGGCGCCTCGACTTGGTCGACTGCGGCGACGTAGCCGGCGACCCGCGAGACCTGGCGGGCACGGCGCGCGGGTCGACCGACTGTGTCAAAGACCTGGTCGCCGGTGGCGCCATGCCGCTCGTGGTGGGCGGCGACCACGCCATCCCGCCGCTCGTGGTCGCCGGACTCGACCAGACCCGCGAGCTCAACATCCTGCAGATCGACGCCCATCTCGACTTTCGCGACGAGGTGGACGGCGTCAGGGACGGCTACTCGAGCCCGATCCGTCGCCTGCGTGAGCTGCCCTTCGTGGCCGACATCGTGCAGGTCGGGCTGCGCGGCCCGGGCAGCGCCCGGGCCGCCGACGTCGAGGCCGCACTGGCCGCCGGCAACGTGCTGATCACCGCCGACCAGGTGCACGAAGCCGGCGTGGCGGTCGTCCTCGACCGCTTGCGCGCCGGCGCGCGCTACTACATCACCATCGACCTCGACGGCCTCGACCCGGGGTGCGCGCCCGGCGCCGGCTGGCCGTACCCGGGCGGGCTGCGGTTCGAGCAGGCCGCGGCCATCGTGCGCGCTGTGGCGCGCGTCGCCGACGTGGCGGGCATCGATCTCTGCGAGTTCGTGCCGCGCCTCGACCTGAACGGCCTGACCGCGCTCACCGTCACGCGCCTGCTCACCAACCTGATCGGTGTGACGGTGCACAAAGAGGCGGCGGCGCGCGACGGTCGCTGATCGGGGCTGCGCGACCGTGCCACTGTGCGCGAGCAGCGGCGCGTCGCCCGCCCTGAGTCGTGCCGGCGGCCCGGCGCGCTCTTTCGCGCGCGGTGCGGCCGCTGTAGGCTCGGGACATCGGCAAGCGGCAGGTCAGGGGGAACCATGGTCGATGATCAGCGCCTCGTCGACGCCGAGACCGTCGAGTCCGACCAGGCCGGCGCCCGCCGGGTGACGCGCCGTCAGCTCATGATCGGCGCCTCGGCGCTGGGCATCTCCGCGGCCGCCGGCGTCTCCCTGCTGGCAGGCTGTGCGGCGGGCTCGGCGGGAGCGCAGAACGGCGCGGCACAGAGCGGCTCGCCGGAGACGACCCACGACCCGTGGCTCGGCTACCCCATGCCTGGCGACCTGCGCCCCGACGCGCCCGAGCTGGCCCGGCGCGGGCCCTTCAAGGTCGGCGTGCGGGGATGGACGATTACCAACCCCGATCAGCTCGACATGGCGCGCTACAGCGCCGCCGACACCGATCCGCGCTACGACCGGCCCCTGCCCCTGCAGGTGTGGTATCCGGCCGTCATCCCCGGGCGCGAGCGCGAGCTCACGACCTACGCCGACAGCCTGGGCAGCGGTCCTGGCGATCCCACCCGGCCGGTCGTGCCGTTCACGTTCCCGGGCCGCGCCCTGCGCGACGCGCGACCCGACCCGAGCCAGGGCCCCTACCCGCTGCTCATCGTCTCGCACGGCTACCCGGGCTCCGACGTGCTGCTCACGAACCTGACCGAGAACCTGGCCTCAAAGGGCTACGTGGTGGTCGCCATCAGCCACACCGACTCCACACACGCCGACGCCACGGTCTTCGCCAGCACGCTGCGCAACCGCGCGCTCGACATCGGGTTCGTGCTGGCGACCATGGCGCGGCTGGGCGGCAGCGGCTCGCCCAGCTTCCTGTCGGGCATCGTCGACGCCGACAACACGGCGCTGATCGGCTACTCGATGGGCGGCTACGGGGTGCTCATCTGCGCCGGCGCCGGCATCACGCCGGCCTTTGCCTCGGCGCCGTACTGGGCGGCCGGCGACACGCTGCGGTTCCTCGAGGCGGGCACGCCGCAGCACGCCGCCCTGCTCGACTCGCGGATCAAGGCGATCGTGCCGATCGCGCCCTGGGGCGGCACCTACGGGGCGTGGGACGCGGCCGGTCTTGCGGGCATCAAGGTACCGGCGTTGTTCGTGGCCGGCGACCAGGACCAGACCGCGCCCTACGACGGCGTCCGGTTCATCTTCGACAACGCGACCAGCTCCGACCGCTACCTGCTGGTGCATCAGAGCGGCGACCACGAGGTCGCCGTGAACCCCGCGCCGCCCGTCGCCTTCACGCGCCGGCGCGACTACGCGCACTACCAGGAGCCGGCGCTCGACAACACGCGCACCAACAACGTCAACCAGCACTTTCTCACGGCGTTCCTGGGGCTGCAGCTCAAGGGAGCCGCCTACGCCGACTACCTGAACGTCGACGACGTGAGCTCCAACGACAGCAACGACTACAACAACGCGGGCTACCCGGCCGGTATCTGGAAAGGGTTTCCGGAGTGGTCGGCCGTGGGCCTCGAACTGCACCACCGGCGGCCTTAGGCGCGCGCGAGCGGCGGCGCTGAACGGGCGGCCCCGCCGCCCTGTCCGTCGGTCGCCCTCCTCAGTTGAGTCTGCGCAGCAGCCCGGCGGGCAGGTAAAAGACCTCTTCGCGGCCGCTGAGCGTGTCGCCGACGATGGTCGAGCCGTCGTCGGGCGGGCCGGGCTCGAGCTTGATCAGAAAGCCGCCCAGGCGCTCCTCTACAGCCCAGGCCGCGCCCCCGGGCGTAGCCACGCGGTCACCGACCCGGATGCGGTCGTTCTCGTGCGCCACGTGCTCCTTGCCGGCGTGCCGGTACTCGTCGAACAGGCGCCGTTCGTCGGCGCTCCACTCCTCCGCCTCTGCCATGATCGCCCGCCTCCCTGTGTCCTTTTGGCGCCGACTCTAGTACACGAAAACGTTGACGATGGCAGGCGCGCGGAAACGTGCGCCGCCGTAGGTCGTGCGTCGGCAGTCTCCACCGGCTCGCCGCCCGGCCACATCTCCCCAGCGCGTTCACAGTCGCTCCACAATCCCGGGACATCCTTAGAGACAGGCGGCCACGAGTGCCGCGGAGTTCCTCGAAGGAAAGGGAGACATCGTGGGACGAAAGATCGCCGTCGTGATCGCGATCGTGCTCGCGGCGCTGGTGCTTGTGTTCGGCATCGCCGGCGCCTACCACGCGGGCTACGACCACGGCATCGGAAGCGGCGCACACGTCATCACCCGGGTCGGACCGGGCGCGCTCTGGTACCCCGGGTACGGCCGCGGGTTCGGGTTCTTCCCGGGCTTCCTGCTCTTCCCGGTGGTCGTGCTGGCGGTGATCGCGCTGATCGCGTGGCGGCGGCCGTGGCATCGGCACTGGATGCACGGCTACGGCTCGGGTCCTGGCTACGGGTACGGCCCTGGTACCGGGTACGGCCCTGGCCCCGGTCCCGGCTACGGCTCGAGTCCGGGTCCCGGCTCTGACGCGGCCGCGGGAGGGTCGGGCGGATGGTCGCCGGGCGATCCGCCGCCGGCCTTCGACGAGTGGCACCGCCGGGCGCACGAGGCGCCCCCGGGCGGCGCGCCCGCCGACCCGCCGCCGGCCGAGACGCAGGAGGGCGGTCCCGCCGACGGCCCGGCGGCGTGACCGAGCGGGCGGGGGCGGGCGCAAGCCCGCCCCCGCCCGGGAATGCTAGCCGTCGTGAACGCCGCCGTGACGGCCGACACGACGGACCTCGGGTAGGGTGGCCCCTTGAGAACGATCCTGATCGTCGAGGACGAACCGCAGATCGCCCGCCTCGTGCGCGACTACCTCGAGCACGCGGGCTTCGCCGCGCTCGTCGCCGGCGACGGCGAAGCCGCCCTGCACCAGGTGCGCGCCGCCAAGCCCGACCTCATGGTGCTCGACCTCGGGCTGCCCGGCCTCGACGGCCTCGACGTGACGCGCACGGTGCGGGCGTTCTCGGCCATGCCGATCATCGTCCTCACGGCGCGCGGCGACGAAGCCGACCGTATCGTCGGCCTCGAGCTGGGCGCCGACGACTACATGGTGAAGCCGTTCAGCCCCAAGGAGCTCGTCGCCCGGGTGCGCGCCGTGCTGCGCCGCACCGACGGCACCCAGCAGGCGCCCGACGTCGTGCGTGCCGCCGATTTGGTCATCGACGTGCCCGCCATGCGCGTGAGCGCCGCCGGGCAGCGGGTCGACCTGACGCCGACCGAGTTCCAGCTGCTCGTCGCCCTGGCGCGACGGCCCGGGCGCGTGCTGACCCGCGGCCAGCTTCTCGAAGCGGTGCGCGGCGTCGCGTTCGACTCCTACGAGCGGGCGATCGACGCCCACGTGAAGAACATCCGCCGCAAGCTCGAGGCTCGCGAGGGCGCGCCCTCGTACATCGAGACGGTCTACGGCGTCGGCTACCGGTTCGCCGAAGAGCGATGAGTCCGGCCGGCCGGCGCTCTCCGCCCTGGTGGCCCGAAGGCGAGCCTTGGCCGCCGAGCGGCGGCGACTGGCACCGCCTGCGCCGCCGCTTCGTGCGGCGCGTCGTCTTGCTGCTGCTCGCCTTCTTTGCGCTGCTGATCGCTCTGGGCGTCATCTGGAACGCGATGACTTTGCGGCCGCGCGGCGGCGGCTGGCGCGGCGGCCCGCACCCGTTCTTCCTGCTGTTCCCCGTAGTGGCCCTCGTCGTGGTGGGCGCCCTGGTGATCGGCCGCGTGTTGCGCCGCACGGCGGCGCCCATCGGCGACGTCATGGACGCCGCCAGCAGGGTGGCCGGGGGCGACTACGGCGCGCGGGTCGAGGCGCGCGGCTCGAGCGAGGTCCGGCAGCTCGCCGGGGCATTCAACGAGATGGCCCAGCGGCTGCAGGAGAACGAGGAGCAGCGGCGCGCGTTGCTGGCCGAGATCGCCCACGAGCTGCGCACACCGCTGTCGGTCATCCGCGGCGACGTCGAGGGCATGCTCGACGGCCTCTACCCACGGGACGACGACCACCTCACCCCCGTGCTGGCCGAGACGTAGCTCATGGCTCGCCTGCTCGAGGACCTGCAGACCCTTTCCCTGGCCCAGGCGGGCGCCTTGCGGCTGCACCGCGAGGCCACCGATCCGCGGCGCCTCGTCGACGAGACCCTGCGCGCCTTTCAGGCGACGGCAGCCGCCCGTGGGGTGACGCTGACGGCCGGCGTCGAGGGTGTGCCCGAGCTCGACGTCGACCCGGTGCGGCTGCGCCAGGTGCTCGACAACCTGGTGGCCAACGCCGTGCGCTACACGCCGGCCGGCGGCGCCGTGGTCGTGGCCGTGGCGCTCTCGGGCGGCGACGCGGTGTTCACGGTGAGCGACAACGGCCGCGGCATCGCCGCCGAGGAGCTCTCCGGGCTGTTCGACCGCTTCTCAAAGTCGGCCGATTCCAAGGGCAGCGGCTTGGGGCTGGCGATCGCCAGGAGCCTGGTCGAAAGCCACGGCGGGCGGATCGCCGCCGCAAGCAACGACGGCGCGGGCACGACCATCACGTTCAGTATCCCGCTCGCGCCCGGCCGCGCGCCGCAGCAGTCCCGGCAGTCCGGTGGCGCCGACCCGGTGCGGCCGGCGTAGGCGCGTGCCGGCCCAGGCGCGTACCGGTCCATGCGGGCGCGTGCCGGCCTAGGCGGGCGCGTGCCGGCCCATGCGCGTGCCGGCCCAGGCTCACGATTGCGCGCCCCCGAACCGGCGTGCTAGCATGCGGCATCGGCACAACGGCGTGCCGCCACCTGCCGGAGCAACGACGCTCCCCTGGCCCTCGCGGCCCGGGGAGTTTTTTCGTTTCCGGCGCGGCGCAGAAAGGAGACCCCGGGCCCCGAACCCTCCTCGCTCATCTGCCAGCGCGCCACGTGCGCGGACCATGGCCACCAGGAAGACACAGGAAGAATGAGCTCCTGGCCAGCATCCGCCTTCAGGTCGCCGAACACGACGTGAAGCGCATCCAACTCTGGTTCACCGACATCCTCGGCGAGCTCGAGATGGTGGAGATCCATCATCAGGAATTCGCCGGTGTGTTCGACAACGGCGTGCTCGAGTCGGGCGCGCTCGACCTGCGCGACGGCGGCGGAGCCGACATCGTCGCCCTGCCGCACTGGTCGACCTTCCGCATAGCCCCGCAGCGCCGCGGGCATGCCAAGACGGCCCACGTGTTCTGCAGCCTCAGCTCCCTCGGTTTCGAGATGTAGGCGAAAACGCAGGCGCGACGCCACGCGCGTCGGTAAGCTACAAGCGTGCCGGGCCCCGGTCGCCGGCGAGCGACGACCGGGGCGCGACGACACGGAGACGACGAAGAGGACCCCGGCCTTGCGAGTGCTGATCGCCGAAGACGAGGCGCTGATCCGCATGGACCTGCGCGAGATGCTCATAGACGGCGGCCACGAGGTGGTGGCCGAGGCGCGCGACGGCGCCGAGGCGATCGCCTTGGCGCGCTCGTGCCGGCCCGACGTGGTCTTCATGGACATCAACATGCCGGGCGTGAACGGCATCGAGGCGACGGCCGCCATCAGCGCCGAAGCGATCGCGCCCGTGGTGATCCTCACGGCGTTCTCGCAGCCCGCGCAGGTCGAGCAAGCCACACGCGCCGGCGCCATGGGCTACGTCGTCAAGCCCTTCTCGCGCAACGACATCGTGCCGGCCATGGAGGTGGCGGTCGCGCGCTTCGCCGAGGCCGCCCTGCTGGCGCGCGAGGTGGGCGACCTGACCGAGCGTCTCGAGACCCGCAAGGTCGTCGACCAGGCCAAGGGCCTGCTCATGGCGCGCGGGCTCACCGAGGCCGACGCCTTTCGCCGGCTGCAGAAGGTCGCCATGGACCGGCGCAAGACCCTGCGCGAGGTGGCCGAGGCGATCATCACGGCCGGCGACGCCCTGTAACCAGGTACGCCGGTGACCAGGTACGCCGATATCCGGGTACGCCGGCGCGCCCGCGGCTGCCGGCGGGCGGCAGACCTGGCGGCGGGCGATCGCCACGACAAGGCCGGCCGGCAGACCGGACACGAATCGAGAGGGAACCGATGGCCAGCCAGCAGACGATCGCCGTAGAGAACGCCCACATGCCGCCCTTCTTCGCCAAGACGCCGATCTCCATAGTGCGCGGCGAGGGCGTCGTCGTGTGGGACGAAGAGGGCGAGCGCTACCTCGACCTCACCGCGGGCTGGGGCGTCACGTCGATCGGCCACGCGCACCCCGCCATCGCGGCGGCGCTCGCCGAGCAGGGCGCGCTCATCCTGCAGAACCCCGACTCCGGCCTCACCTACTCGCCGGCGCGGGCGCGGCTGCTGACGCTGCTCTGCGGCCTGCTGCCGGCGGGCCTCGAGCGCATCTTCTTCACCAACAGC
Source organism: uncultured Actinomycetes bacterium (assembly GCA_963755025.1). Classification (GTDB taxonomy): domain Bacteria; phylum Actinomycetota; class Thermoleophilia; order UBA2241; family UBA2241; genus Bog-752. The sequence continues at coordinate 316,593 of CAVWIH010000014.1, read as the reverse complement.
GGCGCCGAGGCCAACGACGCCGCCGTGAAGCTCGCCCGCAAGGCCACCGGCCGGCGCGACGTGGTGGCGTGCGAGGGCAGCTTTCACGGGCGCACGATCAGCATGGTCTCGGCGACCGGGCAGGCGCGCCACCGCGACAAGTTCGCGCCGCAGATGCCGGGCTACCGGTTCGTGCCCTACGGCGACCTCGACGCCCTCGCCGGCGCGCTCGACCCGGCAGTGGCAGCGGTCATCGTCGAGCCCGTCCAGGGCGAGGGCGGCGTGCGCCGTCCGCCCGACGGCTACCTGCGCGGCGTGGCCGAGCTCTGCCATGCGAGCGGCGCCTTGCTGATCGTCGACGAGGTGCAGACGGGCTTCTGTCGCACGGGCCCGTTCTTTGCGACCCCACCCGGCGCCGCGCCGGACCTGCTCACCATGGCCAAGGGCATCGCCGGCGGGTTCCCCCTGGGCGCCTTCGCCATGACCGAAGCCGTCTCGCGCAGGCTCGAGCTCGGCGACCACGGCGGCACCTACTGCGGCAACCCGCTCGCCTGCGCGGTGGCCTGCGCGGTGATCTCGCACCTGATCGAGATCGACGCGCCGGCGCTGGTGGCGGCGCGCGGCCGCGAGGCGCTCGCCGAGATGGAGCGCTGGCGCGCGGCCTGGCCCGACCTCGTCACCGACGTACGCGGCGCCGGCCTGCTGCTGCTCGTGGAGTTTCGCGACGAGTCCGCCGCCGGCGCGGTGGCCGCCGAGTGCCTGGCGCGCAAGACCTTCGTGCGCCAGACACAGGGCGTCGGGGTGCGCGTGTTCCCGGCGCTCACCATCACGGCGGCGGAGCTGGCCCAGGGGCTGGCGGCGCTCGCCGAGGCGATCGCGGCCGTCGCGTCGAGGTCGCCGGGCGGGCGGGAGGAGCCCGGCAGGTAAGCGAACCGCGGCCGGCGACGGCCCGCGGGCCGGCCTACAGCCCCACGTAGCGCCCGCTGTAGGGGCGGCTGCTGGCCGGCGCGATGCGCGTGAAGCGCGCCGAGAGCACGCCGGCGACGTCGCGCCCCACGGCGGCGCAGAAGTCGGCCAGCACGGGCGCGAGGGCGCCCATCTCGTCGTCGCTCGCCGGGGCGCTCGTGACGTCGGCGCCGCAGCTCCAGGGCTCGACCTCGCCACGCAGGTAGATCTCGCCGCCGTGCATGCCGGCGCCCAGGTAGCCGCCGGCGAGCGGCCCCTCGAAGGCCGAGTCCAGGCCGAGCAGCACGAGCAGGCCTCCCGCCATGTACTCGCCGAAGAAGTCGCGGGCCTTGCCGCCGCAGACCACGATCGGCCGCAGCTCCTCGCGGGCCTTCATGTGGATGCCCACCCGGTAGCCCACGTCACCGGCGACGAACACCCGGCCGCCGCGCATGCCGTAACCCAGCACGTCGCCGGCGCTGCCGTGCACCACGACCCGCCCGGCGCTCATCGTGTTGCCCAGGCCGTCCTGGGCGTTGCCGAAGACCTCGAGGGTGGGGCCGTCCATGAACATGGCCGCGTCCTGACCCGGCGTGCCGTGCACCTCGATGCGCTTGTCGGCGCCCTGGAGGCCGGTCCCGATGTAGCGCTGGCCCATGACGTTTGCGAGCTTCACGGTGCGGGCGCCCTGCTCGAACGCCCCGCGCACCGCTTCGTTGACGTAGCGGTAGTAGACGCCGCGGCAGTCGACGGTCGCCGTGTCGCCGGCCATCTTCAGCGTCGGCGCCGTGCGCAGGTGGCCGACGACCTGGGTGACCGGAGCGGGAACGGGATCCGACGCCATCGTGCCCGCCTCTCCTAGAGTCCGGCCGGCTTGACGCCGAGGATCTCGAGGGTCTGGGCGTCGAGCCCCACGCCGCGCAGGCGTTCGCGGCTGCCGCGCAGCGACTCGATGGCGTTGACCCCCAGGGCGCCGAGGACCTCCTTCAGCTCGTGGCTCCAGGCGTCGATCAGGTTGGTGAGGCGCTCGGCGCCCCACTCGGGGTCGAGCCGCCTGGCGAGCTCGGGCTTGTGGGTGGTCAGGCCCCAGCTGCAGCCGCTCGTGTGGCAGCCGCCGCACAGGTGGCAGCCCAGCGCCACCAGGGCCGCCGAGCCGATGGCCACGACGTCGGCGCCCAGGGCGATGGCTTTGGCCATGTCGGCCGCGGAGCGTATCGAGCCGGCGGCGATGATCGAGGCGCGCTGGCGGATGCCCTCGTCGCGCAGGCGCTGGTCGACCACGGCGATGGCGATCTCGAGGGGAATGCCGACGTGATCGCGGATCACCATCGGCGCCGCGCCGGTGCCCCCGCGAAAGCCGTCGAGAAAGACGTAGTCGGCGCCGGCGCGCACCACGCCCGACGCGATGGCGGCCACGTTGTGCACGGCGGCGATCTTCACGCCGACCGGCTTGTAGCCCGTGGTCTCCTTGATCGAGTAGATGAGCTGCCGCAGGTCCTCGATGGAGTAGACGTCGTGGTGCGGGGCCGGCGAGAGGGCGTCGGAGCCCTGCGGGATCATGCGCGTGGTGGCCACGTCGCCGCCGGTCTTCTCGCCGGGCAGGTGGCCGCCGACTCCGGGCTTGGCGCCCTGGCCGACTTTGATCTCGACCGCGACGCCGCGCTTCAGGTAGTCGAGGTCGACGCCGAAGCGCCCCGACGCCACCTGCACGATCACGCGGTCCTTGAGGGGGTGCAGGTCGGCGTGCAGGCCGCCCTCGCCACAGTTCATCACGATGCCGCAGCGCTCGGCCGCCATGGCCAGCGACTTGTGCACGTTGAGCGAGACCGAGCCGTAGCTCATGGCCGAGAAGATGATCGGCGTGTCGAGTTTGATGGCGTGGCCCGCGCCCACGTTCGCCGCGGCGCCGGCCTTCAGGCGGTAGCCGCCCGCGTCGTCGGGCTCCACGGCCACCGCTTCGGGCTGGCCGCCCAGGTAGGTGCGCAGCTCCATGGGCTCGCGCAGCGGGTCGATCGACGGGTTGGTGATCTGACAGGCATCGAGCACGAGGTGGTCGAAGATGCTCGGGTAGGGTCCGTCGTTGCCGGTGCTGGCGAGCATGACGCCGCCGGTCTCTGCCTGGCGCCAGATCGCGCGCCGCAGCGGCGCCGCCCAGAACTGGTTGCCGCCGTAGGCAAGCTCGCTCCTCTTGATCGTGATCGCGTGGCTTGGGCAGTACGTCACGCAGCGGTGGCAGGCGCGACACCTGGCGTCGTCGGGCACGGGGCGCTCGTCGAAGGCAACGACGCCCCACCCGCACTGCGCCACGCAGCCTCCGCAGCGGCTGCAGCGCCGGTCGTCGATGGCGACCGTGAACTCGGGCTGCACCATGCTCGGCGGCATCTAGCCCACCGCGGCGACGGCGGCCGCGCCGCTGCCACCGCGCCGCTCGCGGGCGCCACGCCGCTCGCGGGCGCCGCGCCGCTCGCGGGCGCCGCGACGGTGGGGGTGGCGGCCGGCGCGCCGGCGGAGCTCGCTACGCGAGCGATCACGGGCTCGCCGGCGCGCGGCGACCAGATCGCGTCGGGCGCCTCGAGCACCTCGCAGATGGCGCTCTCCTCTGAGGCCACCATGACGATCGAGCCGCGACGGGCGGCCACCAGCGGGCGCAGCTTGATGCGGTCGTTCAGGGCCATCATGCCGCCGGCGAAGCCCAGCACGATGGCGAACGGGCCGTTCAGCATGGCCGAACCGTACACGCAGCGCAGGGCGCGCAGCAGCGCCTGGTCGCTCTTGCCCAGACGGTCGATCTCGCTCCACAGCGGGCTGGCGAGCGCCTTGCAGGCGAGCTCCAGCGGCAGTCCGTGGCGGCGCAGCAGCAGGTCGAACAGGTAGGCCGCCACCTCGGTGTCGGTGCCCAGCGTGCAGCGGTAGCCGAACTGTTCGAGGTAGCGCCGGTTGATGCCGTAGCTCGAGATCTCGCCGTTGTGCACGACCGACCAGTCGAGCAGCGTGAAGGGGTGCGCGCCGCCCCACCAGCCGGGGGTGTTGGTGGGAAACCGGCTGTGCCCGAGCCAGGTGTGGCCGGCGTACTCCTCGAGCCTGTAGAAGTGGGCGATCTCCTCGGGAAAGCCGACGCCCTTGAAGGCCCCCATGTTCTTGCCCGACGAGGCCACGAAGGCGCCGTCGACGGCCGCGTTGACGTGCATGACGGCCGCGACCACGACGTCGTCGGCGGTCAGCGCGCCGCCCTCGAGCGACGCCGCGCGCGGGCTCACGAAGTAGCGCCACAGCAGCGGCGGGTCGTCGATGCCGGCCACGGGGCGCGTGGGGATGGGCTCGGCGCGCTCGACCTCGAAGCCCTGTGCGAGGAAGGCCTCGACCTCGTCCTTGGCCTTCGTGTCGTGGAACATGAGGTGAAAGCAGAAGAGCTCGGCGAGCTCGGGGTAGATGCCGTAGCCGGCAAAACCGCCGCCCAGGCCGTTGCCGCGGTCGCGCTGCACGGCCATGGCGCGCACGGCGAGCTCGGCGGGCAGCGCGGCGCCCGACTCGTCGCAGACGCCCATGAGGCCGCAGCCGCCGGGGATCTTGAACGATGCCTCTTCGCGGTACGCGGGCCGCTCGTCGGCGCGGGCGCCGCGACCGGGCGTCCGCGTCGTGGGCATGCGGTCGAGCAGCGGGTCGTACGTCATGGCCTGGGTGCCTCCCAACGAAAAAACGCCCGCCCGGCCCCGCAAGGGCTGGACGAGCATCGTTGCTCACCGATATGGCTGGTGCGGCACGTCACTGTGCCGTGCCGGCAGGATACCACCCGCCGGCGGCCCGTGCCAGCGTACCGCTACTCGGGGCCGGCGAGAGGCACGCGTACGGTGACGACCGTGCCGCCCGGGCCGCCGCGCATGTGCAGCGTGCCCTGCAGGTCGTCTTCGACCAGGGCGCGCACGATGGCGAGGCCGAGGTTGCTCGAGCGGGCGGGGTCGAAGCCGGCCGGCAGGCCGCTGCCGTCGTCGCTCACGGTGAGCTCGAGCTCGTGCGGCAGGCGCTGCAGGACGAGCGCGACGCTGCCCGCGGCGCCCGGGGCGTAGGCGTGCTCGAGGGCGTTGTGCACGAGCTCGGCGATCGTCAGGGCGAGCGAGGTGGCGGTGCGCGCGTCGACCTGGCCGGTCGCGCCGCTCACCGAGACGGTGACGCGCGACTCCTCCCCCACGAGACCGCGGCGCACGAGGTCGACGACGGTGCGCGCCGCCTGGGCGAAGTCGACGCGCTCCTCGTCGGAGCCCGCCAGCAGGTCGTGCACGACGGCCATCGAGGTGACGCGGTCGGTGGCGTCGGCCAGGGCCTTGCGCGCTTCGTCGCTCGTGGTGCGTCGCGCGTGCACGCGCAGCAGCGAGGCGATCGTCTGCAGGTTGTTCTTGACGCGGTGGTGCACCTCGCGGATGGTGGCCTGCTTGACCATGATCTCGCGCTCGCGGCGGCGCGCCTCGGTCAGGTCTTCGACCAGCACGAGCGTGCCGTAGTCGAGGGCGATGGAGCGGTAGTCGAGCACGCGCTGGGCGACCTCGGCCTGCACCGCGATGGCGCCGCGCGCGCCGAAGGTCGGTGAGATGCCGAGCACGCCGCCGGGCAGCGCCGAGGCCCTCATGCCGGTGACGCGGCCCTCGACGCCGGCCAGCCGCATGATGCTGACCGCGTTGGGCGAGGCGTAGGCGATGCGTCCGGTGGGGGCGACCTGCATGACGCCGTCGCCCGCGTGGCGTGTCGTGGCGAAGCCGCCGCCTGTGCGCAGGTCGACGATGGGGCCGGCGGCGAGCGCTCGCAAGAGCGCCTCGGCGGCCCGCATGAAGGCCTTCTCCATGGCTCCGGGAGCCGACTCGGCGTGCCGCGCGAGGCTGCGCACGACGGCGGCGAACGGGACGGGCTCGCCGATCGGGTAGGCCAGCGTCGCGTAGCGCATGTCGTGGGCGCGACGCTCGTGCTCGCCCTCGACGGGCGCGCCCCGCTCCAGGGCTCCCAGGGCCTCGGGCGACTCGCTCGCCGTGAGCGCGCGGCCCACGCGCGACGTGGCGAACGGGGTCGCGGCGGTGCTCGGCCGGCAGTCGGCGATCACGACGAGCGCGCCCGTCTGGTCGGGCACGACCAGGGCTACGTCGCCGTAACCCAGGTCGGCGATCAGCTGCAGGTTGTCGACGACGTTGGCCAGGTGGCTCCGGGTCTCCTGGGCAAGGTCGACTGGCAGGTCGAGAGCGGCCATGGAGGCAGTATACGCACCCCTGTCGGGGCGCTTCGACCGGCCGTTGCGCCCGGGCCGGACTCTAGCGCAGGGCCTCGATGCCGCGCGCGTCGCCGTCGTCGTCGACCAGCAGCGTGACGGCGACGTAGCCCAGGCGCGCAAGGTCGCCGGAGAGCAGGTCGGCCTGTCGCCCGCCGAGCTCGAGCAGCAGGGCGCCGCCGGGCCGCAGAAAGCGGGCGCCGTCGGCCACCACGCGGCGCAGTATGGCGGCGCCGTCCGGACCGCCGTCGTACGACAGAGTGGTCTCAAAGGCGAAGGTGTCGCGCTGCAGCAGGGAGAGCTCGGGCGTCGGCACGTAAGGCACGACGCCGACCACTACGTCGACCTTACCCGCGAGACCGGTCGGCAACGGGGCGAAGAGGTCGCCGCGATAGACCTCGACGCCGTTTGCGGCAGCGCAGGCGACGGCGCGCTCGTCGACATCTGAAGCCACGACGCGGGCCGCGGGGTGGGTGCTCTGCAGGGTCATGGCGATGGCGCCGGTCCCCGTGCAGAGGTCGATCGCCGTGCCTGCGGCAGGCAGGCGGGCGGCGGCGCGCCGGGCGAGGGCCTCGCTCTGCGGGCGCGGCACGTAGACGCCGGGCGCGACGAGCACTTCGAGGTCGCAGAACCTGACACGGCCGGTGACCCAGGCGAGGGGTTCGCCGGTGAGGCGGCGTGCGACGAGCGCCTCGAGGAGCGCGGCGTCGCCGGCGGCGCGCGCCAGCAACGCAGCGGCCTCAGCGTCGGCGGCGATGAAGCCGGCGCGCGAGAGCAGCGCGGCGAGCTCGCCGTGGTCGGCGGGCACGGGCGGGTTCACGGGGCCGTCACCGGACGTTCCGCCTTATGCCGCACCGCTAGCGTCCCGGCTTCGTGACGGGCAGGCCGGCGCGCTGCCAGGCGAGCAGGCCGCCGGTGACGTTGGCCACGTTCGTGAACCCCATGGCCGCGAGCCGCTTGGCCTCGCCGGCGCTGCGGTGCCCGCTCAGGCAGATCACGAGGATCTCGTCGTCTCGGGCGAGGCCGGTCTCACCTGCCTTGATGCTCTCCGGCGGCAGGTGGCGCGCGCCTTTCGGGTGGCCGGCGGCGAACTCGCGCCCCGAGCGCACGTCGACCAGATGGGCGCCCTTGCGCGCCCGGGCCGCGGCTTCGGCGACGTCGATCGCCGGCGGCGACGCGGGGGCGGAGGCGCCGTGGCGGAACGGCCACACGGCGCTAACCCCTGCGGCCGAGCGCGGCCCGAAAGCCACGCGCCGGCATCGCGTCAAAGGAGACGGTCGCTGCCATCGTACACACCCCATCCTGTCGTCGTCATAATACCCTGAGGGGTATATCGTACAGCCGCCTCATCGGCGCGGCAAACGCTCGCTCGCGCCGCGCCCCTTCGACCGTGGCCGAGCGGCCGCTCAGCCGAGGCGGCGGCCGCTTGCGTGGTCAGGTATCCTAAGGACTGTACGAGCGCGGCGGGCCGGTTTTGAGCGCGGCTTGCGACGAGCGCGCACCGACCTGCCCGGGTGGTCACGACACGCGGGCCCGGGAACAAAGGGACCGACCCATGGCGCACGACACACGAACGGGCGCGAAGCTGACGACGCTGCGCGACTCGCTCGGGCTGACCGTCGAACAGGTCGCGGAGCGCAGCGGCTGCGACGTCGCCGTCATCGAGCAGCTCGAGGCCGGTGAGCTGGCCCCGTCGCTGGCGCCGCTCATCAAGATCACGCGGGCGCTCGGCTGCCGGCTGGGCACCCTGCTCGACGACGACACCCAGATGGGCCCCGTCGTCACGCGCGGCGCAGAGAGCGAGTCGATCGCCCGCCTGCGCAGCCTCGAGACCGGCACCCCCGACCGCGGCCAGCTCGAGTTCTTCTCGCTGGCCGCCGGCAAGAGCGCGCGCCACATGGAGCCGTTTCGCATAGTCGTGCAGGCCGGCGCCGCGCGGGCGTTGTCGAGCCACGAGGGCGAAGAGGTCATCTACGTCCTCGACGGCAGCATCGAGATCGAGTACGGCAAAGACCTCCACGTGCTCGGTGTCGGCGACAGCATCTACTACGACTCCATCGTGCCGCACCAGGTGCGCGCGGCCGGTACAGCCGCAGCCACGATCCTCGCCGTCATCTACGCCCCCTTCTGAGAGCCCCGGATCGTGGCGCTGCACACTGAAGACACGATCGGCGCGTATTTCGAGCGCATCGTCGCGGCCGATCCCGAGCGCGAGTTCGTCGTGTTCCCCGACCGCGACCTGCGCTGGACCTACGCCCAGTTCGACGAGCGCGTCGACAGCCTCGCCAAGGGCCTGCTCGCCATCGGCATAGGCCGTGGCGATCACCTCGGCATCTGGGCGCGCAACGTGCCCGACTGGCTCACCTTCATGTTCGCCACGGCGAAGATCGGCGTGGTGCTGGTGACCGTGAACCCGGTCTACAAGAGCCACGAGCTCGCCTACGTCATGAAGCAGTCCGACATGAAGGCGCTGTGCATCATCGACGCCTTCCGCGACGTCGACTACGTCGAGATCGTGCGCGAGCTCGTGCCCGAGTCGCTCTCGCACGCCCGCGGCAGCCTCGACTCGCCCGAATTCCCGGCGCTCAAGAGCCTCATCTACCTGGGCCCCGAGAAGCATCGCGGCATGTACACCGTGCCCGAGCTGCTGCTGCTGGGCGGTCACAGCGACGACGCCGAGCTCGTCGCCACCAAGGCGGTCGTCGGCAACGACGACGTCGTGAACATGCAGTACACCTCGGGCACGACCGGATTCCCCAAAGGCGTCATGCTCACCCACCGCAACATCTTGAACAACGGCTACTACATCGGCGACCGCCAGAACCTGGGCCCGGCCGACCGCGTCTGCCTGCCCGTGCCGCTCTTTCATTGCTTCGGCTGCGTGCTCGGCGTGCTGGCCACCCTCACGCACGGCGCCACGCTGGTCATGATCGAGGCCTTCGACCCGCTGCTCGTGCTGGCCGCCGTGCAGAAGGAGCGGGCCACCGCGCTCTACGGCGTGCCCACCATGTTCATCGCCGAGCTGGCCCACCCCATGTTCTCGATGTTCGACCTCACCAGCCTGCGCACCGGCATCATGGCCGGCAGCCCGTGCCCCATCGAGACCATGCGCCAGGTGATCGACCAGATGCACGCCGCCGAGCTCACCATCTGCTACGGCCTCACCGAGGCGTCGCCGGTGTTCATGCAGACGTCGGCCGACGACACGCTCGAGCGCAAGTGCGAGACCGTCGGCACCGCCAGCCTCGAGGTCGAGGTGCGGGTCGTCGACCCGCGCACCGGCAGGGACTGCGCGCCCGACGAGCCCGGCGAGTTCCTCTGCCGCGGCTACAACGTGATGAAGGGCTACTACAACATGCCCGAGGCGACGGCCGCGGTGATCGACGCCGACGGCTGGCTGCACTCCGGCGACCTCGGCACGATCGACGCCGACGGCTACTACCGCATCACCGGCCGCATCAAAGACATCATCATCCGCGGCGGCGAGAACATCTACCCGCGCGAGATCGAGGAGTTCCTCTACACCATGCCGGGCGTCGAAGACGCCCAGGTCGTGGGCGTGCCCGACGCCAAATACGGCGAGGTGGTGGGCGCCTTCGTGCGGCGCGCCGCCGCCGCCGACTTGAGCGAATCCGACGTGCAAGAGTTCGCGCGCGCCCGCCTGGCCCGCTACAAGACGCCCAAGTACGTCTTCTTCGTCGACGAGTTCCCGCTGACGGCGTCGGGCAAGGTGCAGAAGTACAAGTTGCGCGAGCTCGCGCAGAGCCTCGTCTCGGCTCGCGACGGCGTGCTCGCCGTGGCGCCCGACGGCGACCCAAGCGAAGGAAGTGCGTCATGACGAGCCCGACGGCGGTGAGCGCCCCCACGCTGGACGCCCAGGAGATGTACGAGGTGCGCTGGCACGGGCGCGGCGGGCAGGGCGCGGTGACCAGCGCCAAGATCCTGGCCGACGCCGGCTTTCGCAGCGGCTTCGTGGGCGTCACCAGCGCGCCGACGTTCGGCGCCGAGCGCCGCGGCGCGCCGATCACCGCCTCGACACGGCTCTCCCACTCTCCCATCCGCGTGCTCTCGCAGGTCACCACCCCGAACCTCGTGGTCGTGCTCGACGAGTCGCTGCTGGGCGGCGACGACATCGTCGCCGGCCTCAAGCCGGGCGCGGTCGTGCTCGTCAACTCGGCGCAGCCGCCGGCCGAGCTGGCCTTCGACAGGGCCGGGCTGCCCGCCGGCACGCGCCTCGTGACCGCCGACGTGACCGGCGCGGCGCTGGCCGCCGGCCTCATGGTGGGCGGTGCGCCCATGGTCAACACCGCCATGCTCGGTGCGGTCGCCGCGGCGACGGCGCTGATCGGCATGGATGCCCTCGAGGCGGCCATCGCCCAGGCGTTCGCGCCGGGCGCCGCCAAGAAGAACTTCGAGGCGGCCGCCTTCGCCGCCGAGTGCACGAGCGAGTAGGAGCACGACGATGGGCACCACAGAGTGCGGCCACGAGATCAGCATGGCGACGCCGAGGGTCGGCGAGGCCGGCGCGACCGGCGCCTGGCGCTCTGAGCGCCCGGTGCTCGTGGCGCCCGAGGCCTGCCTCGCGGTCAAGGCCGACAAGATCAGCTGCCAGCTGTGCTGGGTCTACTGCCCCGACGCCTGCGTGTCGCGCAGCATAGGTCCGGTCATCGACCTGACCTACTGCAAGGGGTGCGGCATCTGCGCCGCGGTGTGCCCCGCGCAGGCCATCGAGATGCAGCCCGAACACGAGCCCGGCGCCTGCGGCCGCTAGGCCGTCCGCCGACAAGACAGGAATCGAGAGCCATGCAAGAGAGCAACACCTCTGCCCGCGTGTCGCTGCTCACCGGCAACGAGGCCGCCGCCACGGCAGCCCGGCTGGCCCGCGTGCAGGTCGTCGCCGCCTATCCCATCACGCCGCAGTCGCCCGTCGTCGAGCATCTCTCGAAGTGGGTCGAGAGCGGCGAGCTCGACAGCGAGTTCGTGGCCGTCGAATCCGAGCACTCGGCGCTCACCGTGTGCATCGCCTCGTCGACCGTGGGCGCGCGGGTGTTCACCGCCACGAGCTCTAACGGCCTCGCCTACATGAACGAGCAGGTCTGGTGGGCGGCCGGCGCCCGGCTGCCTATCGTCATGGGCGTGGTCAATCGCTCGCTCGCCGCCCCCTGGAACGTGCTGAACGACCAGCAGGACTCCATGTCCGAGCGCGACGCCGGCTGGATCCAGCTCTACTGCCGCGACAACCAGGAGGTGCTCGACACCTTCATCCAGGCCTTCCGCATAGCCGAGACCGTCAACGTGCCGGTCATGGTCTGCTACGACGGCTTCCTGCTGTCGCACACCGTCATGCCGGTCGACGTGCCCGAGCAGGCCGCCGTCGACGCCTTCCTGCCGCCGCGCCCCTCGCCCCTGCAGGTCGTCGACCTGGCCGACCCGCGCAACATCGGCCAGGTGACGCTCGCCGACCCCCGCGTGAACGCCGAGGGCGCGCTCTCGCACGGCTACATGGAGCTGCGCGCCCTGCATCAACGCGCCCTGCTGCAGGCGCTCGAGGTCGTGCCCGCCGTCGATGCGCAGTACGGCGAGGTCACGGGTCGCTCGTGGGGCGGCCTCTTCTGGGAAGACCGCCTGGGCGACGCCGACATCGCCCTCGTCGCGGCCGGCTCGCTGGCCACCCAGCTCACGGTGGCGGTCGACGCATTGCGGGCCGAGGGCATCAAGGCCGGCGTGCTGGGCATCCGCGCCTACCGCCCCTTCCCGGCCGCGGCGCTGCGCGCCGCGCTGGCCGGCCGCAAGGTCGCGCTCGTCTTCGACAAGGCGCTGTCGTACGGCTTCGGCGGCCCCATCTGCAACGACCTGCGGGCCGCCCTGTGCGGCCGCGCCGACGCGCCGGCGGTGTTCGGCGCCATCACCGGCCTCGGGGGTCGCGACACCACGCCCGACGACCTGGCCGACGCCACCCGCCGCGCCCTGGCCGACCACTCCGCCGGAGTGCGCGACCGCGCCGACGACTGGCTTACCCTGAAGCTGTGACGGGAGCATCCTGATGACGAAGATCGTCGACCTGCCCGAAGCCGAGTTCGTGCTGTCCGGCAACCGGGCCTGCGCCGGCTGCAGCCTGGCGATCGGCCTGCGCGCCATCACCAAGGCGCTCGACGGCCGCATGATCATGACAGTGCCGGCGAGCTGCCTGACCGTGCTCGGCGGCATGTACCCGGTGAGCTCGGTGACCGTGCCCTGGATCAACGTCGCCTTCGCGTCGACCGCGGCGGCCGCCACCGGCGTGGCCGCCGGCCTGCGCGCCACGGGGCGCGCCGACGAGTTCACCGTGCTGGCCATTGCCGGCGACGGCGGCACCGGCGACATCGGCATCCAGGCGCTCTCCGGCGCCGCCGAGCGCAACGAAGACTTCATCTACCTGTGCTACGACAACGAGGCCTACATGAACACCGGCACGCAGCGCTCGAGCCAGACGCCGCGCGGGGCCCGCACGACCACGACCACGGCCGGCAAGCGCGAGAACCCCAAAGACCTGCCGCGCATCATGGAAGCCCACGGCATTCCTTACGTCGCCTCGACCTCGGCCGTGTACCCCGACGACGTGTACGACAAGGTGGCCAAGGCGCGCGGCATCAAAGGCCTGCGCTATATCCACATGAGCACGTTGTGCTCGCCGGGCTGGGGCTTCGACCCCAAAGACACGGTGCGCCTCGGCAAGCTCGCCGTGCAGACCGGCCTGACCGTGCTGTACGAGGTCGAAGACGGGCAGTTCCGCCTGACGAGCGGCTCGCGGGCGCTGGCCCGCAGCGGCCGCCGCAAGCCGGTGGCCGAGCTCATCGCCGAGCAGGGCCGCTTCAGCGGCATGAGCGCCGACGACGTCGCCGGCGCGCAGGCGTGGGTCGACAAGCGCTGGGAAGGCTTTCTGGCGCGCGACGCGCAGAGCTGAAGCGCGCGCAGAGCTGAAGCGCGCGACGAGCTGAGCCGAACCAGCGGCGAGCGAGCCCGAGGCGCGTCGGCGAAGAGCTCCCCGGCGGCTGCGGGCAGACCGACCCAGCACTGCGGGTCGTCGTCGAGCAAAAGGTCCCGCGGCGCCGCCCCTTCAGGCACGGCCGAGACGAGCCGATACTGAACGGCAGTCACGAAGGCCACAGCGCGCGCGGCGAGGCACGGGCGCCGCGCGGGCCGGCTCCAGGCCAATCACGCCCGATGCGGAGAGAAGGACAGGTGCTCACCCCCGGCCTTGTGCGCTGGTCACAGGGCAAGATCCAGTCCGTCTGGGATGGAAACACGCTCCGATCGGGGATCCCCTCCGCTTTTGCCGCGCGCTCGGCTGCGGTCCTCCTGTTCGTCGGCGGCCTGCTGTGCCTGGCGCTCGTGGCGCAGCCCTTGGTGCCGCGCGAGAGCGACGCCGCGCTGGCCGCGACGGGGGTCGCCAGCATGCTCGTCGCCGCGGTCGTCTGGCGCCTGCCCTGGGCGCGCTGGACGAGCCGCGCCACGCTGTGGCTGATCCCTGTCGCCCTTGCCTGCATCGCGTGCGGAAACGTCAGCGGCGGACGCGACCCTTGGGACTGGAGCCCGTTCTTCCTGCTGCTCTTCGTGTGGATCGGCGTCTGCCAGAAGCCGGGCACGTCGGTGCGGGCGCTGCCGCTGTTCGTGGTCGCCTACGGCGCGCCGCTCCTGGCGAGCCAGCAGACGTCGGCCGTGGCGCTGACCAGCCTGGTGTTCGTGGGCGTCGTCTGCGTCGCCATCGGCGAGAGCGTGGCCTGGGTCACGATGCACTGGCGTCGCGCCGAGTCCGAGCTCGGCGCCCTCATGAGCAACCTGCCGGGCATGGCCTACAACTGCGTCGCCGACGATCAGTGGACGATGCGTTTTGTGAGCGCGGGCTGCGAGGCCCTGACCGGCTACGCGCCGCAGGCGCTGCTCGGCAACGCGAAGGTCTCCTACGCCGACCTCGTGTGGGCCGACGATCGCGCCGCGCTGCGCGCCGATATCGAGGCCGCCATCGCCGCGGGGGCGACGTGGACCTGCACGTATCGCATCGTCACGGCCGCCGGCGAGACCCGGTGGGTGTGGGAGCGCGGCGCTGCGGTCGACCGCGGCAAAGCCGTCGCGGGCGCCCGCATGCTCGAGGGCTTCATCCAGGACGTCACCGACCAGCGCAAGGCCGAGGAGCGACTCACCGCCGCAGCCCGCGAGTGGCGCCAGACCTTCGACGCGATGCACGACTCGGTGGCCGTGCTCGACGCCCAGGGAGTGGTGCTGCGCTGCAACAAGGCGACCACGGAGCTCGCCGCCCTGAGCTTCGATCGCGTGATCGGCGCCCACTGTTTCGAGGCCTTCCACGGCACGGCCGGCTTCAGCCGCGACTGCCCGCATCAGCGCTCCCTGGCCTCGGGTCACAGCGAATCTTCTGTCCTGCGGCAGGGCGACCGCTGGCTGCGGGTCACCTTCGAGCCGGTCGTCGACACCGCCGGCGGCTTCGCCGGCGGCATCCACGTGGTGAGCGACATCAGCGAGCTCAAGGCGGCCGAGCAGCGGCTCATCGCCAGCCTCGCGCAGGTGAAGTCGTTGAGCGAGGAGATCATCGCGACGATCGCCGGCATCGTCGAGTTCCGCGACCCCTACACCGCGGGTCATCAGCAGCGGGTGAGCGAGCTCGGCGCGGCTATCGCCGTGCAGCTTGGGCTCGACGACGACGCCGTTTCCGGCGTGCGCGTGGCCGGCCTGGTGCACGACGTGGGCAAGATCGTCGTGCCGGCCGAGATCCTGAACAGACCGGGACGGCTCTCCGACACCGAGTTCATGCTGATCAAGGAACACGCGCATACCGGCTTTGAGATCCTGCGCGCCATCGACTTTCCGTGGCCGGTGGCCGAGGTCGCGCACCAGCACCACGAGCGTCTCGACCGTTCCGGCTATCCACAGTCCCTGAGCGGCGACGAGATCTTGCTCGAAGCCCGCATCATCGCCGTGGCCGATGTGGTCGAGGCCATGGCTTCAGACCGGCCGTACCGTGCCGCGCTCGGTATCGAGGCGGCCCTGGCCGAGGTCGAGGCGGGCAGCGGGGTGCGCTACGACGCCGCGGTCGTCGCAGCCTGCAAGGCTGTGCTCGAGAGCGGCGTCGTGACGATCGGGGAGCCGGTCGCCCTGTAGCTCGCCGGCTGCTCTCAGGGGTGCCGCTCCGGCCACCTTCGTTCGCCGCGGGTCAATGAGGAGCTCGGCTTCGCGCCCCCAGGGCGGGTCGTCGACGGCGAGCTGGTCTTCGAGCTCAGGCTCCGTGCGTCGGAGGCTCCGGCGCGTCGGCAGGCGCGTCGGGCGCCGCGATGTCGGGCGCCTCGTCGGGCGCCGCCTCTCTGGGCGCCGGCACGTCGGGCGCCGCCGCACCGTGCGTCTGGCGGTGCCATTCCTCGAACTGCTGCCACTGCTCGAACTGCCGCCGGCGCGGGTCGTCGGGGCCACCCTGCGCCGCCGGGGCCGGCACGCTCGCAACGGCCGTTCCCTGGCGGCCGGAGGTCACGAGATAGACGATCAGCGCGCCGATGCCGCCGGCCGCCAGTAGCGCGAGGAAGACGCCGACGCCGCCCAGGCCGCCGCCGCCGAAGCGCCGCGGAAAGCCGATGGCGATGCCGCTGCGCAGGGGCAGGCGCACGCGAGTGACCGCTCCGGTGGTCGCCCCGTGGTCGAAGCCGACGTGGTAGAAGACGATGGCGACGGCCGCCAGCACGGCCGCTGCGAGCACGCCCACCACGATCCAGATGACGATGCTCATGCGTCTCATGGAGATCCTCTCGTTGCCGCCTGCGGCCGCACGAAGACGGCCTACCTTGGTGAGTGTCGGCCGCGGCGGTGAGTTTCGACCAAGAAACGGCTGTGATACAGCTGTGAACCGGGCGCCGTGGCCCCGGACGCCGGCGGGGTTTTTCGCGGGGCGCTTGCGGTGACGATGAAGGCGCCGGCGCCAGATCGCGGACAATCAGCGCAAAGCTTCGCCCGCGCTGCCGACTCCTCCCGCCGTCGGGCGCTCGCGCCGTCGGCCCTGCCCGCCCTTGGCGCGTCTACACCGTGTCGGAGGTGGCGCGCGCGCTGGCGTGTGGCGCGTGCGCGGCGGGCTTGTCGGGCGTTGGGTGCTCGGGCAGCGTGTGGGTGCTGCGCAGCGGGACCTCTTTGAGGAAGACCACGACGACGAGCCCGGCGATCATGAGCATGACACCGAGCAGGAACAGGCTGCTGATGCTGGTCGACAGCGCCTGGCGCACGGCGCCCATGAAGCTTTCGAAGAGGGCGTGACCCTGCGGTCCCGCTTGCGACAGCTTGGCGCTCAGCTGCGTGCGGGCGCCGGCCGACAGCAGCACCTGGGGGTTGCCGAACGTCTTGGCGGCCGGACCGCGGTCGAGGGCCTTCAGCGACGCCGGCAGATTGCTCTTGAGGGCCGACGAGAACCGGCTGTTCAACAGCGAGCCGAACACGGCAAGCCCGACGGTCGAGCCGATCGAGCGGAAGAACTGCAGGCCCGCCGTCACCTCGCCGAGCCGCTGCGTGGGGTACTGGTTCTGCACGATGACGGTGAAGACGCTCATGGAGACGCCCAGGCCCAGGCCGAGCACGACCATGTCGACGGCCAGACCGCGCTGCGTGGTGGCGACGCCCACCCGCGAGAGCAGCAGCATGCCGATCACGGCCACGATGAAGCCGACGATCACAATCACCTTGTAGCGCCCGGTACGGGTGAGCAGCTGGCCGGCTCCGATGCTCGTCACGATGGCGCCCAGCATGAGCGGCGTGAGCACGATGCCCGAGTTGGTGGCCGTCTTGCCCATGACGCCCTGCACGAACAGCGGCAGGAACATGATGGCGCCGAACATGCCGGCCGACTGCAGCGAGCTCGCGGTCGCCGAGATCGTGAAGATGCTGTTGCGAAACAACGCCGGGTTGATGATCGGCTCGGCGGCGCGCTGCTCGCGCAGGATGAAGGCGACCCACATGAAGCCCGAGAACACGAGCGAGCCGATCACGGGCCACGAGGCCCACGGGTAGGTGCTGCCTGCCCAGCTGAGGGCGAGCAGCAACGGCACCGCGGCGGCCACCAGCAGGGCGGTGCCCCCGTAGTCGATCACGTGCCGGCGCACGCTGGTGTGCCCGGGTAAGGCCAAGGCTGCGAAGGTCAGGGCGACGATGCCGACCGGCAGGTTCACGTAGAAGACCCAGCGCCAGCCGACGTTATCGGTGATCCAGCCGCCGAGCAGCGGTCCCACGATGGTGGCCACGGCGAAGGTGCTCATGAGCACGCCCATCCAGCGCGCCATGCGCGCCGGCGGGAAGATGTCGCCCAGAATGGCCTGCACGATCGGCATGATCGCGCCCGCGCCCAGTCCCTGCAGCGCGCGGAAGGCGATCGAGCTCGTTCATCGATGGGCCTGCCCGCTAAGGGCCGAGCCCACCACGAAGATGATCATGCCGAGAATGAAGAAACGCTTGCGCCCGTAGGCGTCGGAGAGCTTGCCCCAGATCGGCATCGAGGCGGTCGAGGCGAGCAGGTAGCCGGTCGCCACCCAGGCGTAGTGCTGCAGGCCGTTCAGGTCGGCGACGATGTGCGGCATGGCGGTGCCCACGATGGTCTGGTCGAGCGCGGCGAGCAGCATGCCGAGGATCAGGCTGACGATGACCAGGACGATGCGCTTGCGGCTGAGCGTGAGACCCCAGGGCTGACCCGCGGGGTGCGCCGCGGTGGCCGCTGGTGTCGCGCCGGCCGGCGCGGTCATGTGCGCACCGCGTTGCGGGCAGCTTGGGGCGACGCGGGTGCGGGGGTGGCGGGTGCAGCGGTGGCGGAGGCGGCGTGTTCGCCGGGCGCAGCGGCGCTCCCCGCGGCGGACGCCGCGGCAACGAGCGCGGTCAGGCCGCGCAGCAGGCCGCGCAGCTCGTCGTCGGAGAGGCAGTCGAGCCACTGGCCGAGCCGCTCTTCTTTGACCTGCAGGAGCCGCTCGCTGAGCGCAGTGGCTTTGGCCGTGGGCACGACGCGCGTCTTGCGCTTGTCGGCGGGGTCGCGCTCACGCAGGGCAAGCTCCGCGTCCTGGAGACGGTCGACGAGTACGCTGGCCGCCGGTTCTGAGATCGCCAGCAGGTGCGCCAGGTGCCCCACCGACAGCGGACCTTCGCCGGTGAGGGCGAAGACGGCCTTGAGCTGGCCCATGCTCAGGTCGAGCTCGCTCCACAGGCAGGCTTGCGGCCGTTGCACCTGACGGGCGAGGCCGACCATGGCTTCGAGGCACTCCGTCGCCAGAGCGCGAGGTTCGTGGGGGGCGTCCACAGGTGGTCTCCTTCGCGGTGAAGCTCATAGCCGAAATAGATATAGCGAAAGTATACATATCGGAAACAAGTATCGCAAACCGCCCGGAGTCGCCTGCGTCGCCGGAGCCGCTCGCCTTCGTAGCTGCCGTGGGCGCGGAAACCCCGGCGGCCGGCACGGCCGCCGGGGTTTCCGCGCCCCGCCGGCGGATCAGCAGTAGCTGATATCGCCGAGGTGGCAGAGCACGTCGCCCTCCGAGCGGTAGGTGCTCACCTGAAGGTCCTCTAGCTGCGAGAGGACGTCGCTCGGACAGGTATTGCCCGCGGCGCACTGGGCGATCTCGTCCCGGCGGGCCGGAAAGCTGATGCCCTGCAGGCATTGATCGAGAGTGCTCTTGTCGACCATCTCAAAGCCTCCTTTGGGAAGCGGAAGTAGCGTCACCTAGAGGGGTTTCCCCCACGGCCGCCTCGTCTCACCACTGGGGAACCCGGGCAGGGCCGCCGCCGGTTCTTCGGCGCCCGTTACGGGCACGTTTCTAGCGAGAAGGTCGCCTTGCAACGACCACGCAGGTGGTCGTCGACACCGACGAACGACCCACAGAAGCGATCGGCCACAACGATCGACGGCATGCGACACGAAGGACGGCCCCCATGCAGAAGATGAGCTCCTGTCTGTGGTTCAACGACCAGGCCGAGGAGGCGGCGCACTTCTACGTCTCGGTCTTCGACAACGCGCGCATCGTCAGCACGGCGCGGTACCCCGAAGGCGGGCCGGGCGTCGCGGGGTCGGTCATGACCGTGCAGTTCACGATCAACGGCGAAGAGTTCCTGGCGCTGAACGGCGATTCGCAGTTCGCCTTCACGCCCGCCATCTCGCTCGTCGTGAGGTGCGACACCCAGGAAGAGATCGACGACCTCTGGGAGAAGCTCCTGCAGGGAGGCCAGGAGGTGGCATGCGGCTGGTTGACCGACAGGTACGGCGTGTCGTGGCAGATCGTGCCCGCCTTCATGGACCAGATGCTGACCTCAGACGACGCAGCGGCCGCCCAGCACGCCTTCGCGGCGATGATGGGCATGAAGAAGCTCGACATCGCCGCCTTGCGACAGGCCTATCAGGGCATCGACGCGGCAGACGAGGCGGCGGCGTAAGGCGCGCCGCCGGAGCGTGGGGGCGCGCCCGGCAGGGCGCGCCAGCTCCTCCAGCAGGCGCGCTCGAGCAGGGCGCGGTCACGCCGGACGCGCCGGCTGAGAGCGCGAGGGGGCGATCACGATGAGCGAAGTCGTCTCGCTGGCGGTCCGCGCGCTGATCGGGGGCCTGTTCGTGACGGCCTTCGCGGTGCTCGGCGAGGTGCTCGTGCCCAAGCGTTTCGCCGGCATCATGTCGGCCGCCCCCTCGGTCGCCCTCGCCAACCTCGCCATCGTCGTGGCCACCAAGGGCCACCACTACGGCCTGCACGAAGCGCAGGGCATGATCGTCGGGGCGTGCGCCTTTCTTGTCGCCGCCCTGGTCGGGCGCCGGCTCGTAGCGCGGCTGGGCTCGTTCAAGGGTTCGCTCTGGCTCTGCGGCGTCTGGCTGGCGGTGGCGCTTGCCGGGTATGTGGCGGTGTTGCGATGAGCGGCCTGCTGCGGCGCTCCTTCGGCGACGACCCCGCGAAGCTCAAGAAGCTGCGCGCGGGTGAGCTCGTCGTGCGGTTCGCGTTTGGGGCCGCCATCTCGCTGGTCGCCGGTCTCGTCGGTCTGGCCGCGGGTGCCAGAGCCGGGGGCATGTTCCTCGCCTTTCCGGCGATCCTGCCGGCGGCCCTCACGATGATCGAGCGCAAGGAGGGGCGGCGACAGGCGCTCGAAGACGAGCGCGGCGCCGCCTACGGGGCGCTGGGCCTGATCGTGTTCGCGGTGCTTTGCGCGACCCTCATCGTGGAGCTCACCACGGCCGTCACGCTCCTGGTCGCGCTGGTCGCCTGGGCGGCCGCGGCGGTGGCCTGCTACCTGGGGGCCGCGGCGCTCGCTAGCGGGCCGCGCCGCCGGCGGAGAGCGCCGCAGCCGCGGGCTCGCGGCCGTCGGCCGCCACCAGGGTGATGCCGGCCACGACCACGATGCCGCCGGCCACGAGCCTCCAGCCGGGCGGGTCGCCGGTGACCACCAGGCTGAGGGCGATGGTCCACAGCACGTAGGTGCTGTTGGCCGGCATGGCGCGCGCGGGCCCCAGCAGGTCGAGGGAGCGGTAGTACAACAGGTAGGCTCCCGCGCCGCAGAGGCTGGCGACCACGAGGATGGCTATCGTCGGCGAGGCGACCGTGCGGGCCGCCACGATGGCGGCGCCCGACAGCGGCAGGACGAGCGCCAGAAAGACGAGTGCCGAGACGCCCTCGCGGATGTTGAGGGCGGCCAGAGCCGGCATGCGCAGCAGGCTGCGCGCGACGAGCACGCCCTCGACGGCCCAGCCCGCCGCCGAGGCGAGCGCGAACAGCACACCGAGCAGGTAGTGCGACGAGACGCCCGCCGGCGGCGCGTAGCTGGCGAGGGTAGCGCCCGCCACCGCCAGCACGAGGCCCACCCAGCCGCGGCTGCCCAGGCGGTCGCCGAGCACGAGGTAGCCGAGCAACGCGCCCAGCGCGGGGTAGATGGCCGAGATGGCCACGGCCGACGGCGCGCCGGCGAAAGGCGATGGCCAGCAGGTAGGTCGACATGGCGAGCGGCCCGCCGATCAGGGCCGCCAGGCAGACGACGAGCCCGTCGCGCGTGCGCAGCGCCGCCGTCGCTTCGCGCAGGCGTCCGGCGGCCGCGTTCACGGTGCTCACCCAGAGAAAGGCGAACGTGTCGTGCAGCGCCGCCGCCGCGAGGGGCGCGGCGAACAGGGCGCCGGCGGCGAGGAGCGGGCGGCGCGTCAGGGCCTCACCCAGCACGACGGCGGAGGCGCCCCAGAGCGCCCCGCTGAGCAGGGCGACGATCATGCCCTTGCGCGCGCGCCGCGTCGGCGCGGCGTCACCGGGCGCCGGACGACGCGTCCGCGGGCGATCTGGGTAGTTCCTTAACGAGAGGTGTCGGGCTTCGGGCGACAAACGTCCTGCAAAACCAGCGTGGTGGGAGGATCTGAGATGACGGTGCGAACCTGGTATCGCGTGTGGAAGAAGTCACCGACCATGGTCAGGGCGGCCATGGTCGGCGCGGGTTACTACATGGTCGAGCGTCGCGTGCATCGCCACTGAGGCGCGGCCGCTCGTTGCACGCACACGAGGGACGGGCCTCACGGCCCGTCCCTCGTGTGCGTCTCGGCGTGGTGCGATTCTCAAAAAGATGCGCGCCGCTCGATGTTCGCCTGCATCTTCCCGTCCGGGCGCCGCTGGCGGGCGCCCTTCGGCCGCCCGCGCCGGCCGCCCGTACGGGACTCTTCGGGGCTTCTTACCGGCTCGCCGCGTCGGCAAACCACCGCCGTCGCGCGCGCCCGAGCCGCGGTGGCGCTCGGGCACGGCCTGTGTATAGTGAAAGAGCGATGAGGTTTCTTGCTGCAAATCGGGTGCTCACGCCGGCAGGGGCGTGGTGATGCGCGCGAGCCGCGTCCCGGCCCGGGTCGGCGGCATGGCGTTCGGCAACGGCGTGCTCATGCGCAGCCAGCGCTGGTGGGCCTGGGCGCGCGACGACGGTTCGGTCGTCGACGGGCCCGTGCTCACCGTGCTCGACCGCCACCGGCTGCTGCGGCTCCCGGTCGTGCGCTCGCTCGTCGTCTTTGCCGAGATGATCGCCATGGCCGTCGGGCTGCACCGCCGCAATGGGGTGCGCCCCGCTGCCGCGCTCCTCGTCTGGCTTGCCCTGGCGATGCTGGCGAGCTTCGCCGTAAGCTCGATCGTCCCCGACGTCGTGCACGGTGAGCTCGCCGGCTACGTGGTCGTGCAGGCTTTGAGCTTTGCGCTGGCGCTGATCGCCCTGCGCCAGGGCATGGGCAAGGCGGTGTGGCGCTACCACGGCGCCGAACACAAGGCGGTGAACGCCTACGAAGCCGGGGCCGACCTGCGCGATGCCGAGGCGGTCATGAGCTTCAGTCGCATCCACGACCGCTGCGGCACGAACCTCGTGGCCATCATCTTCGTGCTCATGCTGGGCAGCCTGCTGCTCGGCGATCAGGGCGCCCTGCTCGGCGCCGCGTACGCCGTGCTGGCCGTCGCCCTCGCCCTCGAGCTCTTTCGGCTGATCTCGCGCTGGCCGCGCTCGCTGGCCAGCCGCGTGTGCCTGTCGGGCGGCAAGGCCCTGCAGCGCTGCCTGACCACCCGCGAGCCTGCCTACGAGCATCTCGAACTGGCCTGCGCCGCGCTGCGCCGCGTCCTCGAGCTCGACGCGGCGACCGACCCCGGGCGCCGCGGCGACCCGCCGGCGCTCGCGCTCGACCTCGAGAAAGCCGCCGCCCTCGCCCTCGAGGGGGCCGCCGAGCTCGCCCTCGGCCCGCCGCGCTGAGCGCGGGCGCCGTGCGCACTCTTGCGCGTTCCAACGGTCGACGAGTGTATTCGTAGAAGAGCCGGTGGGCACGCTATCCCCTGCTGTCGATTCTCCAGAGGGGTGACGAATGGTCGAGACCGCCGACCAGCTGGCCAGAGTGACGCTGAACGGACGACTGGTGTCGTTCGGCCACGGCGTGCTGATCCACGCCCGGCGGGGCTGGCACGTCGCTCTTTATCAGGTGCCGTCGCGCGCCTACAGGGCGATCGGCAACGAAGGCCACCTGGTCGTCGAGACCATGGCCGGCCTGCGCCTTGTCGGCGACGTCACGACCGAGTTCGCCACGGCGGGCGGCGAGTACCTGCTGCTGACCGGCATCGGGCTGCTCGACGTGGAGTCGGCGCCGGCCGCGGCCTGAACGCTCGCCGCCCCATCGCCGGCTGCGGCCTGGACCTCGCCTCCCCCTTGCCCGCACGTGACGAGACGACCGCTCGGGCCAGCGCCAAAAACCTTGAGGAACCTTGCGCGTCGTCGAGGTTCGTCTTAGTATTTGTCCAGTTTCGTCGAGGTGAAGCCCGGCCCCCCGCCGCGGCTTGCCGTCACTGGAGGTACTGTTGGACTCAGGCTCCCAGATCGGCATCTACGCCATCAACGCCGTCAGCGAGATGACCGACATCCCCATCACCACCCTGCGCTACTGGGAGCGCCGCTACGCCGTCGTGAAGCCGTTTCGCACCGCCGGCGGGCATCGGCTTTATAGCCAGCTCGACGTCGAGCGTTTGCGATTCCTCAAGGCCAAGATCGACGACGGACTGCAGGCGGGCGCCGCGCACCGCCTGCTCGCCCACGAGCTCGACAACGTCCAGGGGGTCGCACGCGAGGCAGCGCGCAGGGGCGCCATCATGATCCTGGTCGCCGAACGCGACCCCATCACCGCCGAGCTCGAACAGTACTTCCTGCGCAACGAGGGCTACGACGTGCTCGTCGTGCTCGATGGCACGCGCGCCTTAGACGAGGCCAAGCGCCTGCATCCCGATCTCGTCATCGTCGACGTCATCCTGCCCGGCGTGAACGGCCTCAAGGTCTGCCAGGCCCTCAAGGCCGACCCCGAGACGGCGCCGATCCCCGTGCTCGTCTTCAGCGTGCTCGACGTGCGCGAGCGTGCCCTGGCGGCGGGGGCCGACGCCTTCCTGCTCAAGCCGCTCGAACAGCCGGCGCTGATCGACCTCGTCAAGAACATGCTCGCCGTCGACCATGCCGCGCTGACCACCTGAAGGGAGCCCTCGGTCCATGAGACGCATCGAAAGCGGCAACGAAGCCCTCGATCAGATCCTGGGCGGCGGGTTCCCGGCGAACTCCACCAACCTGCTCATGGGGATGCCGGGCACCGGCAAGACCGTGCTCGCCCAGAGCATCGCCTTTCACAACGCCTCGGCCGCCCGCCCCGTGCTTTACATCAGCACGGTCTCCGAGCCGCTCGACCGCATGTTGCGCTACGTGCAGGAGTTCGCGTACTTCGATCCGGCCCAGATCGGCGAGGCGATCATCTATCAGGAGCTGAGCGAGCCCCTGCGCACGCGCGGTCTCGTCGCCGCGATCGACGAGATGGTCGGGCTCATCAAACGCTACCAGCCGGCGTTCCTGGTGATCGACAGCTTCAAGGCGCTGCACTCCTTCACCGACTCCGAGCAGGAGTTCCGCGCCAGCCTCTCGGTGCTGACCTCAGTGCTGTCGTCGCTGGCCATCACCTCGTTCTGGGTGGGCGAGTACGGCGCCGACGAGATCCCCGCGCTGCCCGAGTTCGCCGTGACCGACAGCATCATCGAGCTCGTCCTCGACAAGGTCGGGGTGGGCGATGTGCGCTATCTGCGCGTGACCAAGCTGCGCGGCAGCGCCTTCTTCGGCGGCGAGCACGCCTTTCGCATAGGCAGCGACGGCATCGAGCTCTTCCCGCGCCTCACTACGCCCGACGTGCCCGTCGACTACGAGCTCGCCGGGGCGCGCAGCGCCATCGGCGTGCCGGCCCTCGACGCCATGCTCTCAGCGGGCCTCTGGAAGGGCAGCTCGACGCTGGCTTTCGGCCCTCCCGGCAGCGGCAAGACGCTGCTCGGCCTGCACTTCATCTTCAAGGGCATCGAGATGGGCGAGAGAGGCCTGATCGCCACCATGCAGGAGAACCCCACCCAGCTGCAGCGCATCGCCAAGGGCTTCGGCTGGGATATCGAGGAGGCCATCGCCGCGGGTATGCTCACGCTCATGTACGTCTCGCCGGTCGACATCTACATCGACGAGTTCGTGAGCCGGGTGTCGCGCCGGGCTCTGCACGAGGGCTCCCAGCGCGTGCTCATCGACAGCGTCAACGACCTGCAGGCCGCCTCGCCGAGCGGCGGCCGCTTTCGCGACTTCATGTACTCGCTCACCCAGGCCATGGCCGTCAACGGCGTCTCGATCTTCATGACCCACGAGATCGGCGACCTGTTCGCCACCACCGTGCTCTCCCGTCAGGGCATCAGCCACATGTCCGACAACGTGCTGCTGCTCAGCTACGTGCGCGCCGACTCGCAGATCAGGCGCGCCATCTCGGTGATCAAGACCAGGGCGAGCGATCACGACCCGTCGATCCGCCAGTTCTCGATCACCTCCGACGGGTTCGTGCTCGGCGAGGCCTTCGCCGAACTCACCGGCCGCGGCTCGTCCTAGAGGGACCGCGGGTCGCATGAGCGACAGTCGCGCGTCGGACGCTCCGCAGCCGGTCCGTCCGCTGCGCCGCCGGTCAGACCTTCCCGGCAACAGCGGCGTGCCCGACGCACGCACCCTCGAAGGCCTCATCCACCTCGGCGCGCTGCTCGCGTCGACGCTGTCGTTGCACGGCGCGGCCTCGCAGGTGGTCGAGTACGGCTGCATCCTCACCGGGTTGCCGGCCTTCGCCCTGTTCGTCATGGCCGACGATGGCGGCGAGCTGCGCGCGGCGGCCACCGAGGGCATCGTCGACGACACCGCGGGCGTCCGCCTGCGCCCCATCGACATCGCCGCGCTCGACCTCGAGCGCACTGGGCCGCGGCTCGTGGCCGTCGCGTCGCTGGGCTCGCCCGAGTTCGCAGCGCTTTGCGCCCGGCACGGCTACGACGAGGCCTGGACGGCGCCCCTGGTGGTGGCGGGGGTGCGGCTCAAGGGGCTGCTGGTCGGGCTGGGGCGCCGCCACGGCGAGCCGGTCGCCGGCGATCTGTTGCGCGTCTTCCGCCTGCTCGCCCTGCAGGCGACGAGCGCGGTGTGGAACGCCGAGCGCCACGAGTCAGAGCAACGCGCGCAACGCGACCTGCTGCACGCCCAGCGCCATATCGCCGTGACCCTGCAGGAGAACTTCATCCATCCCCTGCCCGACATCGCGGGCCTCGACCTCGCGCTGGTCACCGAGACCGCGCACGCTCCCGAGCTCGTGGGCGGCGACTTTCACGACGTCTTCACCGTGCCCGACGGCCGCGTGATCGTGCTGCTCGGCGACGTCGAGGGCAAGGGCGTGCGCGCGGCCGGCATGACCGAGACCGTGCGCACCGCGGTGAGCAGCTTCGCGCTCGTCGACGCCGAGCCCGGCTTCATCCTGCGCAAGACCAACGAGCTGCTGCTGCTGCGTCGCAACGGCCCCGACGACCAGTTCGTGACGGCCTTTCTGCTGACGCTCGACCTGAGCACCGGCGAAGCCGCCTACGCCAGCGCCGGTCACCCCGCACCGCTGCTCGTGCGCCCGCAGTCGTGCGGCTTTCTGGAGACCACCTTCGGCGTGCCGCTGGGCACGTTTCCCTGTGACTACCCCGGAGGGCACGTCGCGCTGGCGCCGGGTGACTGCGTGGCGCTCTTCACCGACGGCATCACCGAGGCGCGCGTGGGCACGGCGCTGTTCGGCGAGTGCCGCCTCGCCGAGGCGCTCTGCGATCACCCCGGCATAGGCCCTCACGAGGTGGCCGTGCGTCTGCGCGACGCGGCGCTCGCCTACGCGGGGCGCTGGAGCGACGACATGCAGATCCTGGCCTTCAGCCTCTCCGGCTCGCCGCGGCCCCAGGGGCCGGCGCTGCGCGTCGGCGCGTAGCGCCGGCCGGTGTGAGCGCGCGCTTGGGCCCGCGGCCGCGGGCGGTCCGCCGATGACGTCGCTCCTCCTGCAGATCCTGCCGGTCGCGATCATCATCACCATCAACCCGGTGCCCATGCTGGCGGCGCTGGTGGTGTCGACCACGCGCCGGCCGCAGGTGTGCGGCCTGGCCTACGTCGTCACGCTGGTCGGCGGCATGGCGCTGTTCGGCACGCTCGTGCTGGTGGTCTTCGGCGGCTCGCTTGTGACCAGTTCGGGCGCCAGCACGCCCTTCGTGCGCTGGGCCTGGCTGCTCATCGGTCTGGCCTTTCTGGCAGCTTTCGCGGTGCTGCTCGTGCGGCGGCCCCGGCGGGCCGGGGCCGCCCAGCCGCGCTGGATGAGCCTGGTCGCCGGCATGGGGCCGCTGGGCGCGGTCGTCGTCGGCGTGCTGCTCGTCAACTACGAGATGCAGACTCCGGCCATGCTCGACATCCTGGCTGCCGGCGTGACCGCGGCGCAGGCGGCCGCGGCGCTGGCGCTGTTCGTCGTGCTCGCCTGCGCGCTGCCCGTCGCCATCGTCGCCGCGGTGCTCGGCGCGCACAGGAGCCGGGCCGTCGACGTCGACCGCGCCAAGGCCTGGGTGGCGCGCTACAATCGCCCCGTGCTCCTTGTGCTGTTTGCCGTCGTGGGCGCCGTCTACAGCACGAAAGGCCTGCTCTCGCTGCTCCACTGACCGTCCGCCGGACCCATGCCCAAGGGCGCCTCCGAGGCGACGGCGCAAGAAAAGCACGCGGTGACCCCACTTCGGCACTATCATGGAGTCATCGACCCACCAGTAAAGGTCAGGCCCAGCATTCTCCCCGTTCGCGATCGCCCAGGCGGCCAGATGCCGCGACTCGTGCCCTATACGGCCACCGCGCTGGCCGTCGGACCGGTCTTCAGAAGCGCCTTCCGGCTCAAAGTGATAGACCGCGAGCGGATCCCCACCAAGGGGCCGCTCGTGATCGTGGCCAACCACGAGAGCAACCTCGACGGCTTCGTGCTGATCGCCGTCTTCAGGGGCCGGCGCCTCACCTTTCTCTCCGCCGCACACCTGTTCCAGAAGCGCGGCATCGGGCGCTACCTGCGCGCCATCGGCTCCCTGCCGGTCGAAGAGGAGCACGCCAACGTGGCGAGCTTCAGACGGGCGATCGAGATCCTTGGCGAAGGCGGCACGGTGGCCATCTTCCCCCAGGGAGGGATCGACCGCGACGAGATCCAGGGCGGCGCCGCGTACCTCGCGCTCAAGACCAACGCGGCGCTCCTGCCGCTGTACCTCACGGGCACCGGCAAGGCCCTGCCGCCCGATAACAAGTGGCCCTCGCTCGCGCGCATCACGGCGCGCATCGGCGAGCCGATACCGGCGGGCGAGCTGGCCAACGGCAGCGCGACCACGAGCGCTGCGGTAGCCAACGGCACGCGGCTGATCGGGCAGATGCTCGCCGAGGCGCGGCTCGCCTACTAGGGCCGAGGGCCGCCGCGGTGCGGCTCGGCCCGCCGGCGCCGGAGCCGGCCGCGGCGCAGGCCGCCTGCGGTTTTCGGGCGCACGGCCCCGGGAAAAGCCCTCAAAACCGGACACCGTCCGTCCGCTTTGCGCCACGACGCGGGCTCGGTGTCCGTGGGCCGCCACCGAGGAGCCGGACCTATGAAGATCTCTCCGCAGACCGTCGCGCGCGCCGGCGCGCTCCACCCATGGCGCACCATCGGCGTCTGGGTCGTGCTCCTGTTCGGCGCCTTCGCGCTCATCAGCGCCCTGCTGTCGGGTGCGCTGACCACCCAGGCGAGCTTTCTCGGCAGTCCGCAGTCGAAGGTCGGCGCCGACCTGCTCTCGCAGCGCATGGGCATGCCGCAGAAGGCGCACGAGGTCGTGGTGGTGAGCTCGCCGAGCCGGGTGGCGACGAGCCCAGCCTTTCGCGCGGAGGTGCTCGGCCTGCAGGGCGGGATCGCGGCCCTGGGGTCAAGGGTCGTCGACAGCGTGGTGAGCCCCTTCCGCGGCGGCAGTCCCGCCGCCATGATCTCGGCGAACGGCCACTACGCCATCATCCCCATCGTCATGGCCGGCGACGTCGTGCAGGCCGGCAAGAACATCGACAAGGTGCGCGCCGTGGTCGACGCCGCCAACGGCAGGGGCGGCTTTCAGGCGCTGATCACGGGGACCGCCACCATCAACTCCGACTTCAGCCACCAGGCGACCGCCGACCTGCGCAAGGGCGAGGGCATCGGCTTGCCCATCGCGCTCATCATCTTGCTGATCGTCTTCGGCACGGTCGTGGCCGCCGCGCTGCCCGTCGTGCTGGCGCTCATCTCCATCACCCTCGCGGTGGCGCTCACCGCGATCCTCGCACACCTGTTCAGCGTGTCGACGTTCGCCGTGAACATGATCACCCTGATCGGCCTGGCGGTGGGCATCGACTACTCGCTGTTCATCGTCTCGCGGTTTCGCGAAGAGCTGTCCCACGGGCGCTCCAAGATCGACGCGGTGGCGGTCGCCGGCGGCACGGCCGCACGCGCCGTGTTCTTCAGCGGCATGACGGTGGTGCTCGCCCTGTGCGCCCTGCTGCTCGTGCCCAACAACATCTTCGTGAGCCTCGGCGCCGGCGCCATCCTCGTGGTCGCGGTCGCCGTGTGTGCCGCCCTCACGCTGCTGCCGGCGGTGCTCAGCCTGCTCGGCGCGCGCGTCAACAGCCTCAAACTGCCATGGCTGGGGCGGCGCCTCATGGATGCGCGCGCCGCCGGCAAGCCCTCGCTGATGGCGCGCGCGGCGCGGGGCGCCATGCGGCGGCCGGTGCTCTCGCTCTGCGTCGGGGTCGCCGTGATGCTGGCGTTCGCCGCGCCCCTGATCGGCATGAAGACGGGCGTCTCTGGCGTCAACACGCTGCCCAACAGCTTTCAGTCGAAGCGGGCCTTCGAGCTGCTCAGCAGTCAGTTCTCGGCCGGCCTGACGAGCCCCACGCAGATCGTCGTCGACGGGCCGGCGGCCTCGCCGCAGGTGCAGGCCGCCATCTCGCGGCTGCGCGCGACGCTGGCCGCCGACCAGGCGTTCGGGCCGGTGCAGGCGCAGACCGACAAGGCCGGCGACCTGACCCTGCTCACCGTGCCGATCGGCGGCGCATCAACCAGCAGCCTGGCCCTCGGCAAGGTGCGCGAGCTGCGTGACACCTACGTGCCCCGGGCCTTCAGCGGCAGTCCCGCCAAGGTCTACGTGACCGGGGACACCGCCTTCAACGTCGACTACATCGATATCGTCAACTCGTACTTTCC
This sequence comes from uncultured Actinomycetes bacterium, assembly GCA_963755025.1. Classification (GTDB taxonomy): domain Bacteria; phylum Actinomycetota; class Thermoleophilia; order UBA2241; family UBA2241; genus Bog-752. The sequence goes on along the minus strand of CAVWIH010000014.1, from coordinate 286,348 downwards.
GTTCGTCATAGGCATCGTGCTGGCGCTCAGCTTCGTGCTGCTCATGCTGGCCTTCCGCTCGGTGGTCGTGCCGGCCACGGCGATCGCCATGAACCTCTTGAGCGTGGGGGCGGCCTACGGCCTCATGACACTCGCCTTCCAGCACGGCGTCGCGAGCGGCATCACCGGCTTTCAGAAGGTGCCGGTGATCGAGCAGTGGGTGCCGCTGTTCCTGTTCTCGGTGCTGTTCGGTTTGTCCATGGACTACCAGGTCTTCCTGCTGTCGCGCATCAAAGAGGAGTACGACCGCAGCGGCGACAACAAGCACGCGGTCAGCCAGGGCATTGGCATGACCGCCGGCATCATCACCGGCGCCGCGCTCATCATGATCGCCGTGTTCGCCGGCTTTGCCAGCGGCAAGCTCGTGATGTTCGAGCAGATGGGCTTTGGCCTGGGCGTCGCCATCCTGCTCGACGCCACGGTGGTGCGCATGCTGCTCGTGCCCTCGGCCATGGAGCTCTTCGGCACGAGGAACTGGTACCTGCCGCACTGGCTCGCCTGGCTGCCGCACCTGACCATAGAGAGCGCCCCCCTGCCGCTGCCGGGCGAGGGGAGCGGGCGCCAGGGCCTCGCGGCCGCCGCCGCGCGCGACCCGCAGGCCGACAGGGAACGCGCCGCTTAGGCGGCGCGGCTACGCGGCGACGCTCAGCTGGGGCGCCGCCATGCGGCGACGCCCGGCCGGTGCCCGCGCCGCTCGCCCGGCGCCCGCTGCGCGGCGCCGCTCAGTGCGGCCACTGCTGCAGCAGCCAGAGATTGCCGTCGGGGTCGTTGAAGCCCGCGTACTTGACGCCGCCCATGTCGGTGACCTCGCCCACCTCGGCGCCCCGCCCCACGAGCTCGGCGCGCGCCTGCTCGATGTCGGCGACGACCAGGTGCAGGCCTTTGACCGAGCCCGGCTTCATGGCGGTGAGCTCGCCCATGCCGGTGCCGAAGACGATGGCGCAGGCCGAGCCGGGCGGGGTGAACTGCACGACTCGCATGGCGTCGCTCACCTGCACGTCGTGCAGGTCGCCGAAGCCGATCTGCAGGTAGAAGGCCTTGGCGCGGTCGACGTCTGAGACCGGCACCGGCACGAGCTCGAGTTTCATGTCCATCGGGTCGTCACTCCTTGGTAGCAGGCCGGCCGAGACGGCGCACGGCCGAGACGGCGCAGCCCCGTCGTTAGGCCGCCTGACGCGCTTCGTCGCTCGTGCTCTGCACCGCGGCGCGATCGGCCCGGTAGGTGAGGATCAGCGATTCGCCGGCCTGGCGTGAGCCGGTCAGGCGCAACCGCTGTGACCTGTCCAAGTCGCCGAACAGGCGCTTGCCGCCGCCGAGCACGATGGGGTAGACCATGAGGCGGTACTCGTCGACCAGGTCGTGGCGCATGAGCGTCTGCACGAGCCGCCCGCTGCCGTAGACCAGGATATCGCCCGCGATCTTCTTCTTGAGGGCCTCGACCTCGTCGGCGACCCTGCCGCGGATCACGGTCGTGTTGTTCCAGTCGGCCCGCGCCAGCGACGTCGACACCACGTACTTGGGCATGGCGTTCATCTTGTCGGCGAAACCGGCGGCGTCCTTCATCGAAGGCCAGGCCGCGGCGAACCCCTCGTAGGTCACCCGGCCGAGCAGCAGGGCGCCGGCCGCCGTGAGCTCGTCCAACTTGAAGCGGTCGCCTTCGGGACCGCGGTCGAACTTGAACGACCAGCCGCCGCGGTCGAACTCGCCGCTGCCGCCGGGGTCCTGAAAGACGCCGTCGAGAGTGACGAACTGCGACACCACCACGTTGCTCATGTCTCCTCCATCGGTTCAGCAGTCCAAGGGTCTCAAGCGGGCGGCCAGGTTGGGGCGATCTTCGTGCCGCTCGTTCTCGCTGCCGGGTGCGACGGGTGCACGCGCGTCCTTTCGCCCATGCGCCCGGCGGGCAGCGGATGCCGTCCCGCTCGCCGGCGCCGGGACCGGTTGCTCCATCTACCGCCGCCACCGCCGGCGGTAACCGTTTTGGCGCTCCGGCCCAGCCGGCGCGGTAGCGCGCCCTCGACGCGTCCTGGCGCTGGTCTGGGGCTACAACTGGGTGGTCATGAAGGTCGGGCTGCGCTACTCGCAGCCGTTCACGTTCGCCGCCCTGCGCACCTTTCTGGGCGCGCTGGTCCTGTTCGCCGTCTCTACGTCGTGGCAGCCCTCCGGTACTCACCCTGGCCCAGGCCGTAAGGCATCCGGCCGTCGGCGCAGCGCCCTAAGACGCCCCGCGAGTTCGGAATGGTGGAGTTGCTTAAGTTCGCGGCCTCCTGCTCCGATGCTCCCCAGTACGATGGAAGAACCTCTCACGGCCACGGGCACGCGCGAGCACTGGTTGCGTCTGGCCGTGACGGCCGAGCTGCTCGGCGTGAGCGCGAGCACCGTGCGCCGCTGGTGCGACACCGGCCGCCTCGCCTGCTACCGCACGGCAGGGGGGCAGCGGCGCTTTCGTAGCGCCGACATCGACCTTCTGCTGAACGGGTCGGCCCGCCGCGACCGCCGCCGGCCCGAGGCGGCCGACGTCGCCGACGGCGACGGCCGGCGACCCGGCGGACGCGCGCGCCGCCGGCTCGACACCGAGCGGCGCACCCAGGTCCTCACGGAGCTGCTTGGCCTGGCGGGCACGATCACCTGCCGGCAAGACGTCACCCGGTTCGCGCAGACCGTCGCCGAGCGCCTGAAGAGCCTGCTCGGCGTGCGCGAATGCGCCATCTTCGTGGGCGACGGCCCGCGCCTGCTCTACGCCGCTTCGTTCGACGCCGCCGGGTACGACGAGCTCAGTCTCGATACGCCGGTGTCGCTGGCCGACTACCCGCTCTGCGCCGACGCGCTCGCGCGCCGCGAGGTGCTCGTGATCGCCAGCCCCGACGATCCGCGGCTGACCGACTACGAGCGCGGCCAGCTCATCCGGCAGGGCCTGGCGAGCGAGCTCTGGATCCCCTTAGCCAACCGCGGCCACGTTGTGGGCGCCATCGACATACACGACGACAAGCCGCGCGACTACGCCGAGATCATCAACATGACGACGAACGTCGCGCAGATGGTGGCCGGCGCCCTCGAGACCGCGTTGCTGCTCGACCAGGTCGATCGGCACGCCGCCGAGATGCGCGAGCTTGCCGAGATGGGCGAGCTTGCCTCGCAGACACTCGACCTCGACACCTTCCTGGCCGGCGTGGCCGACCGGCTGCTCGCGGTGACCGGCGCGGCCGATTGCGACATCTTCACGCTCGACGGCGGCCGGCGGCTGACCTGTCTGGTGAGCCGGGACCGCGAGGCGTCGGCAGACGACCCGGTCGGCGAGGCCCTCGATGTCGAACGCTACGGCCCGAACGCCCGGGCGGTGCGCTCCAAGGAGATCGTCGTCGTGGCCGGCCCCGGCGACCCCCTGCTCACCGCCGCCGACCTCGTCGTCTACGAGAGGTGCGGCTTCCAGAGCGAGGTCTGCGTGCCGCTGCTCTCCGGCGACGAGGTGGTCGGCCTGGTCGAGCTCTTCGACGACCGGCCGCGCGACTTCGCCGAGTCGCTCGACTTTCTCCGCCGCGTGGGCCAGCTCGTCGGCGGCTCGTGCGACAAGGCGCGGCTGCTCGAACGTCTCGACCGCACGAATCGCGACCTGAGCGAGCGCTCCCGGAGCCTCGCCGGCCTGCTCGAAGCCACGCAGGCCGTCTCGGCGTCGGTCGTGCTCGAGGAGGTGCTCGATCAGGTGGCGCACTCCGCAGGGCAGATGCTGGGCTCACCGGAGTGCGTGATCTGGGAGTACGACCCGGTGCTCGAGGCGCTCATAGCGCGCGCCATCGTCTGTGAGCACCCCGAGTATGCGACGAGCGAGCCGGTGCCGCTCCGCGAGAGGCCGGCCGAGGCCGCCCTGCTGTTCGACGGCCGCTCGGTGCTCGAGCACATCTCCGACCCACACATCCACCCGGCCAGCCACGCGTCGATGGAGGCCTGCGGCGAGAAGACCTGCCTCACCGTGCCGCTGCGCTTTGGCGACGAGCCCATGGGGCTGCTCGTCGTGATCGAGACGGTCGCCGAGCGGCGCTTCAGCGCGGCCGAGGTGGGGGCCCTCGAGGCGCTCGGCAAGCAGGCCGCCGTCGCCATCCACAACGCCCGCCTGTACCGCCGGCAAGAGGAGCACGCGCACCGCCTGACGGCGCTGCTCGAGGTCGGTCGCGCGATCACCGCCGTGGGCGCTCCCGACGAGCTGCTGCCCACCATCGCAAGCGGCGTCGCCGGGGCCCTGGGCGCGGCCGAGTGCATCATCTACGACTACGACGCGGGCGCCGACGCGCTCACCTCCAAGGCGCTCTATCAGAGACGACCGACCGGCTACCAGGACCTGGGCAAGTCGTGCTCGCTCGCCGACTCGCCCTCTGACCGGGCGCTGCTCGAGGGTCGCCTGATCACCGTGGAGACGCTCGGCGACGCCGAGCTCTCGCGCGAGGTGCGCGACTCCATGGAGCGGTGGGGCGAGAAGACCTGCGTCAACGTCCCGCTCTACTTCGGCGACGAGCCGCTGGGCGTCCTCGTGCTGATCGAGACCGAGCGCGAGCGTGCGTTCACGTCGGGCGAGCTCGCGCTCCTGCGCGGCCTGAGCGAGCAGGCAGCCATCGCCCTGCACAACGCGCGCCAGTTCGACAGCCTTCGGCTGCGGACCCTCGAGACCGAACTGCTCAACGACATCGCCCGCGCCGCCTCAGCCAGCTTGAACGTGCCCGAGATCGCCGCCGCCGTGACAGACAGCGTCGCCGGCCTCATCGAGTTCGACCGCGCCGGCCTGCTCCTGGCGGAAAGCGACGGCGCCCTGCACGCCGCCTTCACGACCGAGAACCCCAGTCGGCTGCACCACACCCCCATCGCCGGCATCGACCGGCGGTTCCTGGCGGCCTTGCGGCGCGACCGGGTCGTGGCCCTCAGCCTGCCCGACGATCTGCCGCTGGCCGCCGGGCACCCGGTCGTCGAGGGCCTGCGCTCGGCGGTCGTAGTCGGCCTGCTCGACGACCGCGAGCTGATCGGGGCGCTGGTGCTGAGCAGGACGAGGGACGGCTCGTTCTCGGTGCGCGATCTGCGCCTTCTCGAAGGTTTGAGCGCGCATCTCTCGCTGGCCGTCAAGAACGCGGGGTTGTTCGACAGCATCAGGCGGCTGCACCTGGGCAACCTCAAGGCCCTGAGCTCGGCGCTCAGCGCCAAAGACCACTACACCATCGGTCACTCCGCCCGGGTGGCCGCCTACGCTGTCCTGCTGGCGATGGAGCTCGGCTGGTCGCGCGCCGCCATCCAGGAGATCGAAGAGATCGCCTACCTGCACGACATCGGCAAGATCGCCGTGTCAGACCGCATCCTGCTCAAGCCGGGCATCCTGACCGCCGAGGAGTGGGCGCTCATGCGGCAGCACCCGGTGGTCAGCGCCGAGATCGTCGCGCCGCTCCTGGAGGGCGAGCTGGTCGCCGGCATCCGCCATCACCACGAGCGCTACGACGGCAGCGGCTACCCCGACGGGCTCGCCGGCACGGCCATTCCCAAGACAGCCCGCCTGCTCTGCGTGGTCGACAGTTACGACGCCATGTCTTCCAAGCGCACGTACCGGCCCGCCCTCAGCTACGACGAGTGTCTCGCCGAGCTGGCGCGGTGCCAAGGCAAGCAGTTCGACGCCGACATGACGGCCGCCTTCGCCCGCGTCCTGGGCAGGCTCCAGGCGGCCGCTGTGGTGACGCGCGCCGCCGCCTCCGCGGCGGCCGCGCGGATCGACCCTTGCGACCACGCGCTGCTGCTCCAGGCGGCCGGCGCCGACCATGCCCGGACCGCCGCGTATGCGCGCGTCCGCGATGCGCTACGCGACGTGCTGGCGGCGCACCCGCAGGTGAAGACCCTGGTGACCGAGGCGCCCGTCGACGAGCAGCGCTGCCTGGTCGTCGTCGATTCCGGTCCCGACTCCGAGGCCGCCCTGCTCACCGGCAAGGTCGTCTTCGCTGAAGACGAAGAGCTCGACGTCCTGGCCGACCGCACGCCGCACTCCAACGTGATCCTGGTCGACGGAGACGGCATGTGGGTCTCCGGCGTGGCCGCCATCCGCGGTGTGGACGGCGCGATCGTCGGCCTCGTCGGCGCCAGGATGGCGCCGGCCGAAGCGATGCCGTTCTCCGGCCTGCGCAGCGACGCCGCCGCTGCCTTCGCCGAGCTCACACGCTCCGCGGCGGAGCGCTTCACGCGCGCCGAGATCGACGCCATGACCGACGCCCTCACCGGCCTCTACAATCACCGCCACCTGCAGCAGGAGCTCACCGACCGCGTGTGGGCCGCCCTGGGCGACAACGTGGAGTTGTCGTTGCTGTTCTTCGACATCGACCAGTTCAAGGAGCTGAACGACCGCTTCGGTCACGCCGAGGGCGACGAGGTGCTCAAGCGGGTGGCCGACATCGCGAGCCACGCCATCCGCCAGACCGACCTGGCTGCGCGCTACGGTGGCGACGAGTTCGCCATCGTGCTGGCCGGCACCGGCCGCGAGGGCGCCCTCGAGGTGGCGGAGCGCCTGCGGACGACGATCGCCGGGGCGCGGCTGAGGCCCGACGGGCAGGCGCTCACGGTGAGCGTCGGCGTGGTCACCTTGCCGCACGACGGCCGCACCAAAGAGGCGCTCCTCGACCGCGCCGAGCGCGCCATGTACAGCGCCAAGCGCGGCGGACGCGACCGCTGCGTCTGCTTCTCGCAGGGCGCCGGGGTCGCTGCGGCGCTCTGACGAGACGCGCCCGGCGAGCGGCTCCCCGGGCGTTACGGCTCGGCCGGCCGCGCCACCGTGGCCGCCACCGTGCAGGCCGCGATGCCGGCCGCGACCTCGAGGCCCCACACGACGGGGTTGGCGAAATAGGCGAGCGTCGACGCCGGCATGTGGTGCGCGTGCGCATAAGCAAGCCAGGCCAGCGGTTCGAAGAGCAGGAGCGCGGTCACCAGTACGCCGACCAGCGTGGCGCGCCGTCGCTGCCACCAGCCGCCGAGCGCCCCGAAGAGCGGTCCGCTCACGACGCCGTACTCGAAGTAGAGCCGGCCGCTCAGCACCGCCAGGCGAAGATCGTGCAGCCACGGGTGCGGCCCGAAGTCGAGCACGAAGGCATTCGCCACGTAAAAGCCGGCGAGCGCGGCGAGCGATACGGCGCAGCCGACGACCGCGGCACGGCCGACGCTCCGCCGGCCTGCGAAGGCCCCGGCGAAGAACGGCAGCAGCACCCAGGGTGCGCTGACGTTGCCCACGGCGTCGCGCACGCCGCTGCCGTTGCCCTTGACGACCGACATCGTCGCGCCGAACGCCACGGCCAGCGCCACGGCGACGATCACCCTGTGGCGATCGGTGCCGGCCGGCTCCGATCGCATGTTCTCGCCGCGCCTTCTCTTCATGGACGACACGATACAGCGCGACCCGGCCGCTGTCGCGCCGGTGCAGGCGTTGCTCCTCAGGTGTCAATCTCGTTTGACAGCCCTCCTTCGTCAATGTAGATTGACAAGCGTGGACGACGACCTGCCTCCGATCGACGGATCGCCCGACGACCCGGCCAAGGGCCTGCGCGCGGTGCTCGCCCTGCGCCGCCTGGCCGAGCGCCTCGAGGCCGAGCGCGTCGCCGTGGCCCGGCGCCAGGGCTGGACGTGGCAGGAGATCGGCGACGCCCTGGGCGTCACGCGCCAGTCGGTGCACGCGAAGTACGGCAAGTGAGCCCCGTGATCGAGCACACCCGCCGCAATCGCCCGCCCGCCGACGACTATCACCCCTGGACCACGTACATAGCCGCGCGCCACGAGGCGCGGCGTCGCGGCGACCACAAGGTCGGCACCGAGCATCTCGTGCTGGCCCTGCTTATGGAGCCGGCCCTGGCGGGCGCGCTCGGCGCCGACCTGGCGAGCGCCAGGGCGCAGCTCGAGGCGCTCGACCGCGACGCCCTGGGCGCCGTGGGCGTCGTGCTCACCGGCGCCGCGCCGTTCGCGCTCGCCTCCGACACACCCGGGCAGGCTGCGGGAACGCTGCCCGGCGAAGCGCCGCTCAGCGACGCCCCGCCCGCCGACGCCCCGCCCGCCGACGCCCCGCCCGCCGACGTCCCGCCCGCCGACGCTCCGCCCGCCGGCCGCGCGCGGCGGCCCAAGTTCAAAGACGTCCTGGAGGGCCGCCTGCCGCTCACGCCCGCGGCCAAGGCTCTCCTGCGCGACTCCAGCAAAGAGATGCGCCGCGTCGGCGGCCGGCACCTCGGCCCGCAGCACGTGCTGGCCGCGCTTCTCGAGCTCGAGCCTCCCGATCCCGCGGCCGAGCTGTTTGCCGGTCTTGGAGTCGACCGCGCTGCGGCGCGCGGCCGCCTGCTCGGCCTCTGATTCGTCCCATCGACCTCTGTAGCGAAGGAAATGGCGGTGACCACGTGGCCCCAGTTGTCGTAGCTGAGTCGCTGACCAAGCGGTTCGGTCGTCTGACCGCGGTCGACGACCTTTCGTTCGCCCTCGAAGCCGGCACCATCACCGGCTTTCTCGGGCCCAACGGCGCCGGCAAGACGACGACCTTGCGCATGCTGCTCGGTCTGGCGGCGCCCACCAGTGGGCGGGCGTTGATCTTCGGCAAGCCCTACGCCGAGCTGGAGCGGGCCCCCCTGCGCGTGGGCGCCGTGCTCGAGGCCACCGACTTTCACCCCGGACGCTCGGGCCGCGACCACCTGCGCTCGCTGGCCTGCGCCGTCGGGCTCCCCGATTCGCGCACCGACGAGGTGCTGCGCCTGGTCGAGCTGCACGACGCGGCCGGGCGGCGGGTCAAGGGCTACTCGTTGGGCATGCGTCAGCGGCTGGGCCTGGCGGCGGCGCTGCTCGGCGACCCCGAGCTGCTGGTGCTTGACGAGCCCGCCAACGGCCTCGACCCCGAGGGCGTGCGCTGGCTGCGCGACTTTCTGCGTGCCTTCGCGGCACAGGGCCACACGGTGCTGGTCTCGAGCCACGTGCTGGCCGAGGTCGCCCAGACGGTCGATCAGGTCCTGATCGTGAGTCACGGACGGCTCGTCGCCGAGTCGCCGCTCGACGAGCTCACCGCGCGCATCGGCGACGCGGTGCGCGTGCGCAGCCCGCAGCAGGCGCGGCTGGCAGAGGCGCTGCAGCGCGAGGGCATCGCCGTCACGACCAGCAACGAGCACGCCCTGCTCGTGCACGGCGCCGCGGCGGCTCGTGTCGGCGACATCGCCTGCGCCGCCGGCATCCCGCTGCACGAGCTCGTCACCGAGGGCTCCTCGCTCGAAGAAGTCTTTCTCGATCTCACGGCGGAGGTCCAGCCATGAACGCCCAGGTGAAAGCAGAGCTCCTCAAGATCCGCTCGACCCGCACCATGCTCGGTCTCGTGGCCGGCATGATCGCCCTCGTGCTGCTCTTCGTCTTGCTGACCGGGCTGCTCAGCTCGGCCGACCTCCTCGCCGGCAAGAGCACGCAGGGCGACCTGCTGGGCTTCGGCGGGGTCGCGGGGCTGTTCGCGGCCCTCGCCGGCCTGCTCGCGGTGACGAGCGAGTACCGCCACGGCACCGTACGGCCGACCTTTCTCTTCACGCCGCGCTGGTCGCGCGTGCTGGGCGCCAAGCTGGTCGCCAGCATGCTCACCGGCCTGGCTTTCGGCGTCGTGGGCGAGCTGCTCGGCTTTGGCGTCGGCTACGTCATCCTGGTGGGTCGCGGCGTGCCGTATGCCTTCAACGGCGGGCAGACCGCGCTGCTGCTGGGCGGCACGGTCGCCGGGGTGGTCCTGTGGGGCGGGCTCGGGGTCGGACTGGGAGCCATCGTGCGCAACCAGGTCGCCGGCGTGATCGCCTTGCTCGCCTGGGGCTTCGTCGTCGAGAACCTGGTGTTCGCCTTCGCCCCGTCGGTCGGCCGTTTCGGGCCGGAGCAGGCCTCGAACGCGCTCACCGGTCTTACGGCGAACCATCTGTTGACGCCGGCCGTCGGCGGCCTCGTGCTGATCGCCTGGACGGGCGCGCTATTCGCGGTGGGCACCGCCCTCACGGTCCGCCGCGACGTCGACTGACGGCGGGCGCCTGCCACGCGCGGCAGGCACGCGCGTGGCGGTGGCGCACTTGCCGGCGGCAGCGCACGCGCCGGCGGCGCGCGCCGCGCCGATCGTCCTCACTCACGAGGTGCTCTCATGGTTTCGGTGCGCGCCGCCCGGAAACCACTTCTGCGACAGCTGCTAAGCGAGAGAAGGGCAGGCGCCATGGAGGACGTGACTTCGCGCGACGGTACGCGGATCGCCTACGACAGGTCTGGTGAAGGACCGCCGGTGATCCTTGTCTACGGCGCGCTCAGCTCGCGGGCGTTCGGCCCCATGCCGCCCTTGGCGGCGCTCCTCTCGGAGCGCTTCAGCGTCGTCGGGTACGACCGTCGCGGTCGCGGCGACAGCGGCGACACGCCGCCCTACGCGGTCGACCGCGAGATCGACGACATCGATGCCCTCCTGGATGAGGTCGGCGGCGCGGCGTTCCTGTACGGTCATTCCTCGGGCGCGGCGCTGGGCCTTGAGACCGCCCTCAAGCTCACCGGCAAGGTGACGGGCCTGGCCATGTACGAGGCGCCGTATGTGGCCGACGCCGCTGCCGCCGAGCAGCGCCGCGAGTACACGGTGAGGCTCGACGGGCTCCTGGCCGCCGACCGCCGGGGCGACGCCGTAGAGCTGTTCATGACGCTGGTCGGCGTGCCGGCCGAGCAGATCGACGCGATGCGCGGCAGCCCCACGGCGCAGACCATGAAGGCCATCGCCCCGACGCTCGCCTACGACAACCGCGTCGTCGGTGAGGACCGTCTGGCGCCCACCGCGCGAGCCGCGGCCCTGACCGTGCCGACGCTCGTCATGAACGGCGGCGCGGCGGCGGCGCCCATGCGCACCGTGGCGCTGGCGCTGGCCCAGGCCATCCCCGGGGCGCGCTACCGCGAGCTCGAGGGCCAGACGCACAGCGTGAACCCGCAGATCGTCGCACCGGTGCTCGTGGAGTTCTTCGAAGAGCTTGAGCGCAAGCGGGCCGACAGCGCGTCGGACTCGACCAGGGCGGCCTAGCTCTCGCGCACGCCCTCGACGTGTCGTGGGTGGAACGCGCAGGCCGGCCCCGCGCACTGCGCGTTGCGGCCCGACGAAGCGCAGCGCGCCCGGTCGCCGGCCGGCAGGCCGATGTCGAGGTGGTCGCGCAGGTACTCGACCGCCGCTTCGACGGCCAGCCGCGAGGCTCGCTTGCAGCAGCGCGGCTGGTCGTCGACCATGCGCGCCAAGGCAAACGAGGTGGCGCCCAGGGCGAGCGAGCGCTCCCTGCCGGTGAGCGGCGTCGCCGCGCTCAGCACGCTCACCGCAACGCCGACGCCGAGGGCGGCCCCGCAGGCGCCGTAGTAGCCGCACCAGCCGCCCGGCACCTTGGCGCCCCGCGCGAGCGCGCTCTCGAGGGCGCCCTCGGGCACTGCCGCGCCGGCGTTGCGCGCGGCCGCCACGATGACGCCGGGTACGATGGCGTGGTGCTCGGGGCCGTGCATGGGCAGGCCGGGGAGCGCCATGAGCTGTTCGAGGATGGCGCCGGGGTCGGGCGAGGTCGTCGCCGCCAGCAGGCGGCGCACGCTCTCCGCGGCAGTGGCCCCGTGGCAGGCGTCGCACACGAAATGGCCCGCGGGGCACCAGATCATGGTGGTCTGCGTCGCTCCGCAGCCATCGCAGGTGCGCTCGGCGGCCGTGGCCGCGTAGACCAGCGGCCGGCCACACACCCCGCAGTCGGTCATGGAGGACATGCCCTGGGGCGTCTGCCTGTCGATGGTCGGCTCCTTCCGCGTGCGCCTGCCGCGCCGTTCGCGGCCGCCTGCGTGGCTGTGGCGCTCAGCGTCGTGGCCGCGGCGGCGAGTCGCGCTCGCCTCTTAGTGTGCGCGGTCTGGGCGGTGTCGTCTACCCGGTGCGTCTGACCAGGCTGGTCCTGGACCTGAGGTTGCGCTTATACCCTGGTGGGTATCCGTGGTGCACGGAGTCGGAATCGAAGGGGGAGCCATGGACGTACCTGCTTATGCGATCGGCACGACGCTCGCCGCGCCCTACGACGAGGTCGTGCCGCGCGTCAAAGAAGCGCTTAAGGATGAGGGCTTCGGCGTACTGAGCGAGATCGACGTGCGGGGCGCGCTCAAGGAGAAGCTCGGCATCGAGCGCGGTCGCTACCTCATCATCGGCGCCTGCAACCCGCGGCTCGCCCACCAGGCGCTCGAGGCCGAACCCGACTTGGGCGTGTTCCTGCCCTGTAACGTCGTCGTCTACGAGGCGGCCGACGGCACGCACGTGAGCGCGGTCGACCCGGCCGGCATGCTCGGCCAGATCGCCAACCCCGTGCTCGACCAGATCGCCGCCGAGGTGAAGCAGCGCTTCACGCGCGTCGTCGCCGCCCTGGGCTGAGGCCAGCGCCGGCGTTCAGCTTGGAGCGGAGCGGGGAACGCCGGCGGTGGCCCCGAAGGCGGGACTCACACGGTCGCCTTTATCGGCCATAGCCGGCGCGATATCGCTCGCAGAGATCGACGTAGAGCTGCTTGAAACCGAGCCACGCGGCGCGGAACTCGTCGTCGACGGGCCTCTCGAGCAAGCGCGCCGGCACGCCTGCGGCGATCGTCGCAGGAGGCACCACGAACCGTTGCCTTACGACGGCTCCCTCGGCGACGACGGCCCACTCGCCGACGTCGGCCCAGTCGCTGACGACAGATCCCATGCCGACGACGGCGTAGTCACCGAGAAGCGCTACGTTGTGCACCACGCAGCCATGGCCGAGCGTCACCCACGAGCCGAGCGTGCAGGTCTCGCCCGGGCGGGCATGGATCACGCAGTTGTCTTCGACGGCACAGCAGTCGCCCAGCACGATCGTACCGTAGTCACCGCGGAGTCGCGCGCCCGGTCCGATCCAGCAGCGCTCTCCGATGCGGACGTCGCCGAAGACCTCGGCCGGGGGATGGACCCACGTCCCTGCGCCGATCAGAGGCATCCGTCCCTCGAAGCTGTCTACTGCCATGACGCCGCGCGATCTGCGGCCCTGACCGTACGGGCGGAGCTGGCGACGCGCGTCGGCGGAGTACCGCGCGATCGTGCGAGGTGTGCCGGTAACCCGTCGAGGTCGTGGTCTCTGGTCGAATCGCTGCCGGCATTCATGGCGCCTCCCTGGAGCAGGCCGTTGCACGCGTATCCGGCCGAGCATGGTGTCGCTGGGTACGGTACCGCACGGAGGGGTGTCGCGCTCATGTTGATCGACAGTTACGAGATAGACCTGTATTGCCCGGCCTGCCACCCGGGGGCCGAGGCCTGGGCGGCGACGGTCGACACCATTGTGGAGCTGAGCGAGCTGATGCCCTACGTCAACGGTGCCGTCGAGAAGGGCGAGTTCAGCCCGAGCGTTCCGACGCTGGTGTGGAGAAAGGGAGCCCACAAGGTCTTCCTGAGGTCGCGCCAGTTCGGCATCAGCAACTTGAGCGATAGAGACCATGCCGAGCGCGAGGTCGAGAAGCTCGTCCGGTTCCTCAATCAGCCCTGGGACTCGCGCGAACACCTGACACCCGACTTCTCCCTCCGCTCAAAGCCGAAGGCTCTCGAGGTCTTCAGGCTCCTGCCTCGCGCCAACTGCGGCGATTGTGGGGTCCCGTCGTGCATGGCCTATGCCGTCGCGCTCATCGAGGGCGAAAAGAGCCTTGACGATTGTCCGCCGCTGATGCTGCGCGACTCGGCCCGGAACCGGCAGAGCCTGATCGAGCTCGGTCTCTGAGGCGCCGTCGTGCGCGGCCAAGCGGACGCACCGCACGGCGATCGACCCAAGCAAGACACACCGGCGACGAGAGGTTGGCGCATGAGGTGGAAGCTCATCGCGACCGCCGCGACGGTAGCCGCCGTTGCCGGTCGTTGTCTGGGCGGTGGCGGACCGCGGGCAGCCACCGGCGGCGCACTCGGCCGGCGCCACTCCTCGCGTGAATGTCGGGAGAGGGGCAGAGGCCGGCCGACCGGCCTCTGCCCCTCTCCCGGCCAGGGTCAGTCGTATGCCCGGCGCGTCTCGGGGTCCGTCACGATGTGCTCGATACGACGCTGCCAGTCGGCCGAGCTCCAGGTCCCCAGGGCTTCATGCGTCTGATAGTAGTTTTCGGGGATGGGGTGGGTACCCACGACGACGTCCAGGCCGTACTTGGCAGGGATGAACTCGCCGAACGCATCGATCCTCGGGCAGGGCGGATAGCCGACCACCAGGCCGGTAGCCAGGTGGATCACCTCGGCGCCGTTCTTCTTCATCTCCGCGGGAGCGTACTCCACGTTGCCCCCGGGGCAGCCGCCGCAGGTGGTGAACCCGACCAGCTCGATCTCTTCGTTCCCGTAGACGGCGAATGCGCCGTCGCGCTCTCGCATGGCGCGCAGGCATTTGCCCCCGGCGCACGTGTGATAGCGATCGCAGATGATGATGCCTATCTTCTTCATGAGCTTGACTCCCGGTTCGTTGCCTGCGTTCGTGGCGGCACCCTCTGACCCGTTCGGGTTAGCGACGGGCTTCTTCGCTCGCCGATCAGTGCTGGCAGGAGCCTTCGAGTCCAACGACCGGCAGGCCGCCCTGAAGGTAGGCGGAGACGGCGGACTGCACGTCGCCGCCGATACCGGCGTGCACGGCGATGCCCACCTGGTTGAAGCCCATCAACGGGCGGCCGCCGATGCCGTCGACGACGATGGCGTCGACGTTGTGCTCGGCGAGCAGCGTGACTGGGCCCAGGCAGCCGCCCTCGGTGTGCGGCGCGTTTTCGAGGATCTCGACCTCACCCACTGCGCCGTCGGTCACGTCGACCATCGTGAAGCACTCACAGCGGCCGAAGTGGCCTGAGCGGCGGGCTTCGAGGCCGCCGGGCGCCTCGGAGGGAATGGCGATGCGGATCGTCGTGCTGGTCTGGTCGCTCATGTGGTTCTCACTCTCGGTCGTCGATTCATCGGTTCGTCGATTTGTTACTGGTTGCTGCAGAGAACGTCGCTGGCCCCCGCGGCCGCAGCCGGGTCCTCGGGGGTCGTCGCGGCCTTGCCGGCAGCCGCGGCGCGCACCGGGGCCCCAGCACGCGCCCACATCGGTGGAGCCGCATCTGGGGCATGAGGTCACGCGGCCCGGAACTTCGGCATCTGCGACCCAGAGGCTCTGGCAGGCGAAACAGCGCATACGTGGCAGCACCCGGTACTGGCCGCCGCCGATGAGGATGGCCTTGCCGCCGACAAGGGCCTCGGCGACCTTGGCACGGCCACGCTCGAGCACGCGACCCACGGTCTGGCGAGAGACTCCCATGGCCTCGGCGGCCTGCTCGTGACTGAGCGCCTCGAGGTCGACGAGGCGGATGGCTTCGAGCTCGTCGACGGTCAGCTGAAGCTGCTCGAGCTCGCGCGCCGGCACGCCGGCCGGCTTGAAGAGCGTGATGTGCGGGATTCCTTCGACGGAACGTTCGATCGGCGGGCGCGCCACGCATCTCCCTCTCGGTCGGCAGGTCGGCGTCATCGCCGTCGCGGCGGGCGGATGCGGGCCGTCGCCGAACTCCGCAAACGCTGCCACCAAGCTCATCACGCCGATGCTCATTATGAGCACATGCCCATATTACCTACGTGCGGACCCCGAGTGCAAACCCGGCGGCGTCGGACCAGAACGCGGGTCAGGTGCCGGGCGTAACGCCTTCGAGCGCCAGCTCGAGGAAGCGTCGCGCGGCCGGCGCGAGGGGCCCTGGTCGGTGCGCGAGGACGACGCGGCGGGTGATCGCGGAGCGCGGGTGGGCCACGACCGCGCCGAGCCCGGCTGCCTGCCGGGCAAGCGAGTCGGGGACCAATGCCGCGCCGGCGCCGGCGAGCACGAGCGGCAGGATCGACTCGCGTTGCGCCGCCACCACGACGACCAGCGGCGTGAGGCCCACCGCCGCGAAGGCCTCGTCGAGGAGCCGGCGGCTCGACGTCCCCTTAGGGGCGGCGATAAAGGGCACGCGCTCAAGATCCTCGACGGAAAGGCGGTTCGAGGGGCGGACGGTGCCGGGCGGCAGCACCACCGACAGACTCTGGATAGCGAGGTCGTGGGTCGTCAACGAGTCAGGCAGAAGGCTCCCTTCGAGGAGCGCAAGCTCGCATTGACCGTGCTGCAGCAGGGTCACCAGATCGGCGGTGTCATCGGGGGCGGCGAGGTCGACGACCACACCCGGATGTGCGGCACGGAACCGGCCGACGAGACCGGCCAGCGGGTCGGCTGCCAGAGTCGGCAACGAGCCCAAGGCAAGCGAGCCACCCTCGAGACCCGCGATGGAAGCGACTTCCGCCCCGGCGGTCTCGATGTCGCGCAGCACCTGACGAGCCGGGCCCACGAGTGCGGCGCCGGCGGGAGTCAGACGGACTCCTCGCCCGAGCCGGTAGAGCAGCTCGACGCCAAGCTCGTCTTCGAGCTCTTTGACGGCCAGCGAGAGCGCGGGTTGGGACACGAATATGGCTTTTGACGCACGGGTAAAGCCACCGTGGTCGGCAACGGCGAGCAGGTAGGTCAGATGCCGCAGGTCCATTGGCGAATCATATAGCTCTTAGCTCACACCTGTATTCGACTTATGGAACTGCAGGTCCGACGATGAGTGCGATGGCGATGACGAGTGAAGATCCTCGGCGAGAGGAAGCGGTAGACGACGCTCCGCCGGCGAGTCGGGAACGCGCTCGCGGGTGGCGGCGACTGCTCGTCGAACCGCCCCGGCCTCGCTGGGTGGTGGGGCACCGTGGCGCCGCCTGGTTCGTGGTGGCGACCGTGTGCGTCGGCGCCTTCATGGGGCAACTCGACGCCAGCATCGTCACCATGGCCCTGCCCACGTTGCAGCACGTCTTTCACGCCGACGTAGCGGCGGTCACCTGGGTCGGCCTCAGCTACCTGCTGGTGCTGGTGGCCACGGTCACCGCCGTGGGCCGCTTCGCCGACATGGTCGGGCGCAAACTGCTCTACACCTATGGCTTCGGTGTCTTCATCCTGGGTTCGATCCTGTGCGGCCTCGCGCCCAGCCTCGCCGCGCTCGACGCCTTCCGCGCTTTCCAGGCCGTGGGCGCGGCCATGCTGCAGGCCAACAGCGTGGCCATCATCTATCTGGCTGTGCCGCGCAAGTCGCTCGGGCGCAGCATCGGCATCCAGGGCGCCGCCCAGGCGCTCGGTCTTGCCCTCGGGCCGGCGGTGGGTGGCCTGCTGCTGGCCGCCGGCGGCTGGCGCCTCGTCTTTTTCGTCAACGTGCCCGCCGGGCTGATCGGGATGGTGGCCGGTATCCTGTTCATTCCGCGCAGCCGGCACCTCGTCGGCAGGGTGCCCTTCGACTGGGCCGGCCTCGGGCTGTTCTTTCCGGCCGTCGTCGGCCTCATGGTCGCGGTGACCTTCGGCAACAGGCTCGGCTGGGTCTCGCCGGCGATCCTCGGCCTGCTGGCAGCAGCTGTGGTGCTGGGGGTCGGCTTTGTCATGCGCGAGCGGCGCACCGCGGACCCCATGATCGACCTCACCCTGTTTCAGCGGAGCGCGTTCTCGGCCGGCGTGGTCAGCGGTCTGCTTTCGTACCTCGTCATGTTCGGCGTGCTCTTCGTCACGCCGTTCTACCTGGAGCGGGGGCTGCACCTCGGAGCGGGGGAAGCGGGACTTGAGCTCACCGTCATGCCGGTCTTTCTCGGCCTGGCCGCGCCGTTGGCCGGGCGACTGGCCGATCGCTGGGGCGCGCGACCGCTCACCGTCAGCGGCATGGCGATCGTCGCCGCGACCCTGGCCGTGCTGGCGCTGTCGCGGCCCGGCCAGGCGATGCTCCTCGTCGCCCTGGCTCTGGTGGGCGTCGGACTCGGGTTGTTCACGCCGCCCAACAACGCGGCGATCATGGCGTCGGCGCCAAAGCACCAGTCCGGCGTCGCCTCTGGCGTGCTCAACATGACGCGAGGCATGGGAACCTCGCTCGGTCTCGCCTTCACGGGGTTGATCTACGGCCTCGCGGCGACGCCCCAGGACGGACTGCGGTTCGCCATGATCTTCCTGGCCTCGGCTTCCGTGGTCGCCGGTGTCGTGGCGGCCACTCGGGGCCGGTCGTCTATGGCCGCGGCCCCGGGGGTCGCCTCGGCTCGCTAGAAACAAGGTTCCGCGCGTGCAGCACAGCGGCGAAGCCGACGAGCGGGACATGGACGGCCGGCAGGCTGCGGGCGAACCATTCGGGCAGGTAGAGATCGGTGACCGACCCCCGGCGGGCGCCGAGACGCTCGGCCAGTCGAGTAAGCGGACAGCGCCAGCGGTTGGCGGCAAAGATCAGGCCCTCGCCGGTCACGACCGCGGCTGCGACGGCCGCCCGTCGGTCTGAGCGTTT
Source organism: uncultured Actinomycetes bacterium (assembly GCA_963755025.1). Lineage (GTDB taxonomy): Bacteria > Actinomycetota > Thermoleophilia > UBA2241 > UBA2241 > Bog-752. The sequence goes on along the minus strand of CAVWIH010000014.1, from coordinate 267,979 downwards.
GGCGAGTCCCGCGTAGAGCAGGTACGCCATGCACGATTCGATAGAGAACCAGGCCAGGGTGTGGACGACCTTGATCAGCGTGAGCGCGGCGTGCCGTCGGGCCTCCACGGTCCGCAGGCCCCGCTCGTCTCTCTCTGAGATCTCCGCACGGCAGCAAGCATACGCTGAGCCGAGTCTCCAGCAAGAATTGCTGCAAATCAGGGAAACATTCGGTCTTTGCGGCGCGGCACTTACTGGCGCTGATCGACGGCTCGGCCCGAGGAGGCAGACCATCAGGCAGTCAGCATTGAACGCACGGTCGCGCGACGACGGGGCAGACCACAGCGGCGAAGGCGCCTCGCGGCGCACACGGCTGAGCAGCGAGCGCGCGTACCTGGCTTGGTTCTGCACGGGCTTGGGAGCGATCGCGGGCGCCCTCGTCGTGGGCCGCGCGATCCCCGCCCTGCTCGGCGGTCCTCGCGTCGCCTACGCCGCCCTCGGCATCGGCTACGCCGTCCTCGGTGCCTGCATGATCGGCTACGCCCTTGTTCGCGCCAGGCAGATCGACCGTGCCCTCGCTACCGATCGCCCGGTCCCCTCGAGGGGCAGGGCGGCCGTCCTGATGTTGGCCCTGAGCCTCGCCTTGGCAGTGGCCACGATGATCCTTGTCGTGGCCACTGCCTGAGTCGTCGCAGGCCGAACGGAGCGGAGAAGGGGTGACGGTGACGCGTAAGCCAAAGCAGCAGCAGTACCTGGAGGTCGGATCGCCGCGCTCATGGCGCGGAGCGTTGCCGGCGGGGGGCCGCGACGCACTGCGTCAGGTCGTGCTGCTGGTCCTGTGCTACGCGACCTACGACGTCGCCCGCATCGTCGTGCGCGGCCGTGGGGCGGCGGCCATGGCCAACGCCCAGGGCATCATCAACGTCGAGAAAGGCCTGCGGCTCTACCTGGAGCCCGCCATCCAGACGGCGGCCAGCCATATCCACGTGGTGATCGAGTTCATGGACTGGTTCTACGCCAACGTCCACCTGCCGGCGACAGTCCTCACTCTCGTGTGGATCTACCTCTACCGCCACGAGACCTTCGGCTTCTTTCGCAACGTCTTTCTCACCATGAACGCGATCGCCATGACGATCTTCGCCGTCTTCCCGGTCGCGCCGCCTCGGCTCGTCCCTACGTCGGGGGTCGTCGACACGCTCTTCCTGTACTCGACGACGAACTATCGTTCCGGCGTCCTGTCGTTCGTGACCGATCAGTACGCGGCGTTTCCCAGTCTCCACATCGGGTACGCGCTCTTCCTGACGCTGGCCGTCTGCCTGCTCACTACCAATCGCCTGGCGCGGACGCTGGCCGCCGTCTACCCTCTGTTCGTGTTTGCCGCCATCATCATCACCGGCAATCACTACATCCTTGACGTCGTCGCGGGCGCAGCGGTGCTGGGCGTGTCGTTTGCCGCCAACTATGGCCTCGCCCCGCAGGGCGCTCCCCAAGCCATCGCCGTCCTTGCCCGCACTCGCGGTGACCGGACCGAGGTGTGAGCGTCAGACGCGCGACTCGCGGCCGGTCGGCTCTGGTAGCGGTCCGCCCGGCCTCACAGGCTGTGCATCCCGCGTCCCAAGCCGCTCAGCGCCGCCTCACCGATCGCCTCGCTCAGCGTGGGGTGGGCGTGGATGGTCTCCGTCACCTGGCTGAGGGTCAAGCCGGCCTGCGCCGCCAGGGCGAGCTCGTGCACCAGGTCGCTGACGTGCGGCCCCACCAGGCTGGCACCCAGAATGGCGCCGCCGCCCGGCTCGCAGCAGATGCGCACGTAGCCGTCGGCGTCGCCGTCGACCACGGCCTTGGAGCTGCCGTTGAAACGCGCGTGGGCGATCTGGCACCTCGCGGCCCTCGGCCGCGGCGCGGTCCTCGCTCAGGCCGAAGCTCGCCACCTCTGGTGAGCTGAACACGCACGAGGGGACGATGCGCCGATCGTAGGCGATGCGGGAGCCGGTCACGGCGTTCTCGGCGGCGATCGCGCCCTGGTGGTAGGCCCAGTGGGCGAGCAGCGGAGCGCCGGCCACGTCGCGCGCCGCGAACACCCCCGCGACTTTCGTGCGCATCGTCTCGTCGGTGACGACGAAGCCCTGAGGGCCGACCTCGACGCCCGCCTCTTCGTAGCCCAGCCCACGGCTGAGCGGTCGGCGTCCGACGGCGACCAGCACGGCTTCGGCGACGAGCTCGCTGCCGTTGGCCAGGCGCAGTCTCACGCCTGAGGGGTCGGTCTGGTCCACGCTGTCCACGCCGGCTTTGACGACGACCCCGATGCCGGCTTTTGTGAACGCCGTCTGCAGGGTGCGACCGGCACGTTTGTCTTCGCCGGGCAGGAGCTGGTCGAGCATCTCGATCACGGTCACCTTGCTGCCCAGCCGGGCGAAGATCGAGGCGAACTCGCAGCCGATCACGCCGCCGCCCACGATGGCGAGGCTGGCCGGAACATGGTCGACGACGAGCAGTTCGTCGCTCGTCATCACGCGCGGGTCTGCGAAATCGAAGAGCGACAGGCGCACCGGGTCGGAGCCGCTCGCCAGGATGACGGCGTCGCCCGTGAGCTCGGTTCCGTCGTCGAGCGCCACCTTGCCCGGCCCCGCCAGGCGGCCGCGAGCCGCCACGACCTCGACGTGCCGCGCCTTGAGCAGCCGCGCGACACCGTCGCGCAGCTGCGCGGTGACGGCGTCTTTGCGGGACATGAACGAGGCGAAATCGAGGCTCACCTCGCCGGTGGTGACGCCGTACTCGGCCGCCCGCCGCGCCTGGTCTAAGCGTTGGGCGCCCGCGACCATCGCCTTGGTCGGAACGCAGCCGCGGTTAAGGCAGATGCCGCCGACCTCGCGCGCCTCGACGACGGTCACCTCGGCGCCGAGTTGTGCGGCACGGCCCGCGGCCACGTAGCCGGCGGGACCCCCGCCGAGCACCAGCACCTTCATCCCTTGACCCTCCTCGTTCGAGTTATTCGCGCGCCGGCTCTCGTCGTCATCGCTTTGGGATCGCCGTGCTGATGGCCCCGGCGTGGCCGCCTTATCCGGAGCTGTTCAGACCGGAGAACCAAGGCAGAGATCGATGTCGTGCCCGGCGATCACCGGGCCGTGCGTGAAAGGGCTATCGGCGCGACCCCTTGACCGGCAGACCGGCGCGTTCCAGGCGAGCAGGCCGCCGCTCACGTTGGCGACGTTGACGTATCCCATGGCCGCCAGCTTTCTGGCCTGCCGGGGGCTGCGATGCCCGCTCAGGCAGATGACGAGGATCTCGTCTTCCAGCGCCAGGCCGGTCTCGCCGGACTTTATGCGCGCCGGCGGCAGGTTGCGCGCGCCCTTGGGGTGGCCCCCGGCGAACTCGCGCCCCGAGCGCACATCGACCAGCCGCGCGCCCTTGCGCGTTCTGGCCCACGCCTCACGGACGTCGATCGTGGTGGGCGCCGAAGCAGGTGCGCGGGGCGCACGGCGAAACGGCCACATCGCGCTACCTCCCGGCGCCGGGGGCCGCGGCGAGACGCCGCCGGTCGCAACCGACGAACGGTCGGCTCTTCGCATGGATGGTCACTGTAGCCATGGTCCCCTTCGCTGTCTGGAGTGATCCTTGTGGATCAGACCACGGACTCGCATCCGCCTCTGGTCGGCTCCCTTTGCGGCGCGACCGCGCCGCCCGGTCTCAGCCTCAGCCGAACGGGCTGCCCGACGGCGCGTCGCAGCCCGAGGCGGAGCCGGAGCCGGAACCTGCGGTCAGGAAGCTCGAGAACTTCTGACGAACGTTGTGCGAGCCACACTGCGGGCACTCCTCCTGCTCGGCTTTGAGAAAGCCGATCGAGAACACCTCAAAGGTGTGGTCGCAGTCGCCACAGACAAAGTCGTACAGCGCCACGATCCCTCACTTCTCGCTTCTGTGCCGAGGGCGGCTCGAGTGACCGAAAGCCCCTCGCCTACCTGGCACCTATATACCCCCTAGGGTATGTCAGTATAGTTCCCGCAGAGTCTTGTGCAAAGCGGGCCGCCGTTCGAACTCGGTGCACGGAGCTCGGGGTGCCGCGACGACCAACTGCTTGACCGTGACTGCGGTAAAGCGTATATATGAAACTATGCAAATACGGAACGACAATCACACCATGCCGCAGGCCGCCGACCTGGAGCCCCTCTTCAGGATGCACGCGGAGCTCTGCAGGGCCCTGGCGAACCCTCACCGGCTCGGCATCTTGTACGCCCTGAGCCAGCAGGAGCTGTGCGTCGGCGACCTCGCCGAGGCCCTGGGGATCTCCGTGCACAACGTCTCGCAGCACCTGCGCGTCCTCAAGGACCAGATGCTCGTCAAGCCGCGTAAAGACGCGCAGACGGTCTATTACTCGATGACCAACCCCAAGTTCATCCAGGGCTGCACCCTCATTCGTCAGGCCCTGATCGAGCAGCACCGCGAGCTGGGCGAGTCGTTGCTCGCTCCCGGCGTGCTCGAGGCGGTCCAGCACCTGCCGTTGCCGCCGGCGCCCTAGCCGGCGCGCCTGCCGGGCCGCCGGGCAAGCCCACTCGAGACCGCACGGGACAGGCCGAGGATTCCTGCCACTTTGCGAATGAAGGCACAAGCACAAGCAGTCGTCCCTCAAGGAGGAGCCGTCATGACAGAAGACCTGACCACGATCCAGGCCGAGAAGGTAGTCGACGCCAGAGGCACCTCGTGCCCAGGCCCCATCCTGGCCGCCAAGAAGGGCATTCCCAGCGTCTCCGTGGGTGGCGTCATGGAGGTCATGGCCACCGACACGGGCACGCAGAAAGACCTCCCGGCGTGGTGCAAGAAGATGGGCCACGAGTTCCTCGGCACCGTCGAAGAGCCCGGCTTCATGAAGCTCTACGTCAGGAAGATGAAGTAGTGGCGCCCGATGCCGCAACGGCGGTCGACGCGGCTGCGTCGGCGCACGGCGGGGACGACAGCTTCGTGCCCCGTATCCTGGTGCTGTCCACCAACAACATCTCCGACCCGGGGATCGACCTGGCGGGCAGCTCGCACATGCACTACTCGCCCAACGTCATGGTGATCAGCGTGCCCTGCACGAGCGGCATCAAGCCGAGCTGGGCGCTCTACGCCGTGCAGCAGGGCTTCGACGGCGTCTTCGTCGCCGCCGACGGCGACGAGTGCGCCTACCTGTCCGACTGCAGCGAACGCACCTCGCAGATCATGGCCGCCGCCCAGACGCTGCTCGTCGACCACGGTTACGAGCCGCAACGCCTGCGCATGGCGGCCATCTGCTCGGTCTGCGCGGAGCCCTTCACCAACTACATGCACGAGTTCTCCGCGGTCCTGACCAAGCTGGGCCCGTCGCGAAAGGCATCGGCAGCATGAAGTACGACGCTCTTGTAGTAGGCAGCGGCATCGGCGGCATGGAGTCGGCCCTCAAGCTCGGCGACATGGGCTACAAGGTGCTCGTCGTCGAAAAGCAGGCCAGCGTGGGCGGCAAGATGATCCTGCTCAGCAAGGTCTTTCCAACGCTCGACTGCGCGAGCTGCATCTCCACCCCGAAGATGGCCGCCACCGTCCACCACCCCAACATCGACGTGCTCACCTACGCCGAGGTCGACGGCATCCGCGCCGACGGCAACGGCGGCTACCATGCCACCATCCGCCAGAAGCCCAAGTTCATCGACGAGGCCGCCTGCACCGGCTGCCGGCTGTGCGAGATGGCCTGCAACGTGGCGGTACCCGACGAGTTCAACGCCGACATGGTGTCGCGCCGCGCCGCCTACATCGCCTTTCCGCAGGCGGTGCCCAAGAAGGCGGTCATCGACCGCGCCGGCGTCTCGCCGTGCACCTACGAGTGCCCCGCGGGCATCAAGGCGCACGGCTACGTGGCCCGCGTGCGCAGCGGCGAATACGAAGAGGCCTTTGGCCTGGTGCTCGAGACGACGCCGCTGGTCGGCTCGCTTGGGCGCGCCTGCTACGCGCCCTGCGAAGAGCAGTGCACGCGCGGCGAGCTCGAGGGCCCGCTGCCCATTCGCCGGCTCAAGCGCTTCATCGCCGACCGGCACTACGGGCAGGCAGAGCTGAAGCCTCTCGAGCAGCCCGAGCAGAACGGCAAGAAGGTCGCCGTCGTGGGCTCGGGTCCGGCCGGCCTGACCGCCGCCTGGCAGCTTGCGCGCAAGGGTTACGGCGTCAAGATCTTTGAATCAGCCCCGCAGGCCGGCGGCATGCTGCGCCTCGGCATCCCCGCATACCGGCTGCCCAACGACGTGATCGACGACGACATCGCCAACGTCACCGCGATCGGTGTCGAGATCGCGACCGCCACGCGGGTCGACGACGTCGCGGGTCTCAAGAACGACGGCTTCGACGCCGTCCTTGTGGCGACGGGCACCCACAAGTCCGTGAGTCTGCGCGTGCCGGGCGAGGAGCTCGCCGGCGTGCAGACCGCGCTCGAGTTCCTGCGCGCCGTCAAGCTCGGCGAAGCCGTCGACGTGGCCGGCAAACGCGTGCTGGTGGTCGGCGGCGGCAACGTCGCCATCGACGCGGCGCGCACGGCGCGCCGCCTCGACGCCGCGTCGGTCGACCAGGTCAGCCTGGAATGCTGCGAAGAGATGCCGGCCCACGACTTCGAAGTCGCAGAGGCCAGGGCCGAGGGCATCACCCTGCACGACGGCTGGGGCATCGATCACTTCACCGGCGAGGGCCACGTGCAGGGCGCCGACCTCAAGGTCTGCACCTGCGTCTTCGACCCCGACGGCCGTTTCAGGCCCGAGTACGACGAGAGTCAGCACAAGTCCCTTGAGTGCGACGTCGTGATCGTCGCCGCCGGCATGGGCGCCGACACGGCGGCGTTCGGCCTCGAGACCAACGGCAACCACACCCTCAAGGCCGACCCCGCCACGCTGCAGACCGCCGTGCCGCACGTCTTTGCCGCCGGCGACGTGGTCACCGGCCCCACGATGATCAACAGCGCCGTCGGCCACGGCCGCCGCGCCGCCTTCATGATCGACCGTTACCTGCAGGGCGCCGCGATGGACGCGGACGCCTTCGACGAGGCTCTGGCCGTCGTCGACAAGGACACGGTGCTTCGCCGGCAAGACGTCTACGACCGGCGCGAGCCGCTCGAGTCGAGCGCCGCCATGAGCGCCTCGCCGAGCGACTTCGCCGAGACCGAGGCCACACTGACCGAGGACGAAGCGTTCCTCGGCGCCGCCCGCTGCCTCGACTGCGGCGTCTGCTCGGAGTGCCACGCCTGCGTCGACGTCTGTCCCGCCGACGCCATCAACCTCGACGACCGCGAGCGCGAGTTCGAGGCCGAGGTCGGCACCGTGGTGCTGGCCACCGGCTTCAGGCTCTTCCCGGCCGACGCCAAGCCGCAGTACGGGTACGGCCGGTACAAGAACGTGATCACCGGCATGCAGATGGACCGCCTGCTGGCGCCGACGCGGCCCTACAACGCGGTGCTGCGCCCCAGCGACGGCAAGGTGCCGGACAACATCGCCTACGTCATGTGCACCGGGTCGCGCGACGAGACCGTCGACAACCCGCTGTGCTCCAAGATCTGCTGCATGTACTCGGTCAAGCAGAACCAGCTCATCATGGGCGCCTTGCCCCTCGCCGACGTCACCGTCTACTACATCGACGTGCGCTCGGTCGGCAAGGGCTACGACGAGTTCTACCAGCAGGCCAAAGACATGGGCGCCAACTTCGTGAAGGGCCGTGTCTCGGGCATCACCGAGACGGGCGAGGGCAACCTCGTGCTGCGCTACGAAGACATCGAGAACGGCGGCACGCTCGCCGAGACCGAGCACGACATGGTCGTCCTCGCGGTCGGCGTGCAGCCCAGCCTCGGGGTCGCCGAACTGTTCGGCGACGGCGACGGCGCCCTCGCGCTCGACGACTACTTCTACGTCGGCGAGGCCGACGAAGACCTCGACCCCGGTCGCACCAACCTCCCCGGCGTATTCGTCGCCGGCGCGGCCGCCGGGGCCAAGGACATCCCCGACTCGATCCTCCACGCGGGCGCCGCGGTCGCACAGGCCGCAGCCCACCTGGAGCGAGCGCACGTGAGCGAAGCGGCGAAAGCGAAGGTGGCGTCATGAGCGGCCGCAAGATCGGCGTGTACGTCTGCCAGTGCGGCGGCAACATCGGCGACTACGTCGACGTCGACAAGGTCGTCGCCGAGATCAAGGGGGACGACGACGTCGTGGTCGCCCGCTCCGCGATGTTCACCTGCTCCGACGCGACCCAGCAGGAGATCGTGCAGGATGCCCAGGAGCAGGGCCTCGACGCCCTCGTCGTGGCCTCCTGTTCTCCCAAGCTGCACACGCTGACGTTCCGCGACGTCGCCAAGCGCGCCGGCATGAACCCCTTCCAGTACACGCAGGTGAACGTGCGCGAGCAGTGCTCCTGGACGCACACCGACGACAAGACCGGCGCCACCGAAAAGGCGGTGCGCCTTGTGCGCGCCGGCATCAACCGCACGCGCCTCACCGAACCGCTCGAACCGATCGTCGTCGAGACGACGCCCAAGAGCCTCGTCGTGGGCGGCGGCATCGCCGGCCTGCGTGCGGCGCTGGGGCTGGCGGAGATCGGCCTCACCGTCTTCCTGGTCGAGAAAGAGGCCCGGCTCGGCGGCCGTGTGGCCGCGTACGGCCCCATGTTCCCGCAAGGCCGCAAGGGCTCTGACCTGGTGGCCACGCTCGAGGAGAGGGTGCGCGCCAACCCGGCGATCACCGTGTTCACCAATGCCGAGCTGATGGCCAAGAGCGGCAGCTTTGGCAACAACCAGGTGACTATCGCCATTCACGGCGACCAGCTCGAGACGATCCAGCTCGACGTCGGCTCGATCGTCGCCGCCACCGGCTTCGACGACTACGAGCCGACGGCCGGCGAGTTCGGTTACGGCCTGGACGGCGTGGTGACGCTGCCGCAGTTCAAGACGATGGTCGACGCAGCGGACGGCCCGCTGCAGTACAACGGCCGGCCGGTGAAGACCATCGCCTACGTCTACTGCGTCGGCAGCCGTCAGGACGAGAGCTTAGACGGCGCTCACACCTACTGCTCGCGCTACTGCTGCACGTCTGCGGTGCACACCGCGCTCGAGGCGGCCGCCAAGGGCGACCCCGGGCTGCGTCAGTACCACCTCTACCGCGACATGCGCACCTACGGCAAGTACGAGCTGCTGTGGAGCGAGTCGCGCGAGAAGGGCTCGCTCTACCTGCGGGTGCCCGACGACGAGCCGCCGGCGGTCGAGAGACTCTCCTCCGGCGGTCTCAAGGTCACCACGAACGACCTGCTGACCGGCGGGGAAGAGGTGGCCATTCCGGCCGACCTCGTCGTGCTCGTCACCGGCATGGTGCCGCGCGAGAACGCCGAGCTCACCGGCGTCCTCAAGCTTCCGGTGGGCAACGACGGCTTCTACAACGAGATCCACCCCAAGCTGCGACCCGTCGAGACGATCGTCGACGGCGTGCTCATCTGCGGCGCGTGCCAGGCGCCCAAGAACTCAGCCGAGAGCGTCGCCAGCGGCCTTGCGGCCGTCACGCAGAGCGGCGCCATGCTCAAGCGCGGCTTCGCCGAGCTCGACCCCATGGTGGCGCTGGTCGCCGCCGAGGCCTGCACCTGGTGCGGCAAGTGCCAGGAGGCCTGCCCCTACGACGCGATCGAGCAGGTCGAAGCCGACGGCAGGCAGATTGCCCAGGTCATCAGAACGGCCTGCAAGGGCTGCGGCGGCTGCGTGCCCGTGTGCGCCAGCGACGCTGTCGACCTGCAGGGCTACACCGATGCCCAGATCAGGTCCATGATCGACGGCCTCCTGGAGGTGACCTGCTCATGACGCCTGACGAGAAGGCGATCACGACGGTCCGCCCTGTGATCAGGGACGCCGCGCCGGGCCAGCGCGACGTACGCGAGATCGTGCGCGACGAGCAGGTCATGCGACGCCGCATCCTGGCCGTGCTCGCCGACGGGCCCCTCACGGTGCCCGAGATCGCGGCGGCCATCGAGCGGCCGGCCCACGAAGCGATGTTCTGGGTCATGGGCCTACGCAAGTACGGCTGGCTGGCCGAGATCAAAGAAGTCAACGACGAAGGCTACTACCGCTACCAAGTGGTGGAGAGGGAGGGCTCATGACGGCTCTCGTGAACCCCGGGCTGGCGATGGAGCTGGCGCGCTCCGACGAGTTCAACGCCGACGCCTGCATGAACTGCGGGGTGTGCTCCGCCATCTGTCCGATGGGCGTCGACGCCGAGGTGCGCAAACTGTTCCGGTACGTGCTCCTCGGCATGGAGACCAGGGTCAGGGCGGAGACCGAAAGCGTCTTCTCCTGCCTGCTCTGCAAGATGTGTGAAGAGAACTGCCCCGCGGGCGTGCACATCGCCGAGAACGTGCGCACGCTGCGGCACCACATCGTGCGAACCAGCTACGGCCTTGGGGAGGGATGACGATGCCTCTTCCTACCGGTGACGTGATCGGCATCCTGGGCGACAACCTGCGCCTGCGAAAGTCGGTGCTTCCCCTGTCGACCCGGGTGGCTACCAAGTGGACCGAGGGCCTCGACCTGCCGCGCGGCGGGGAGACCGTGCTCTATACGGGGCTGATGTACCAGCTCATCCCGTACATCGAGGGCCTCGTGAAGGCGGAGATCAAGTTCGGCGACTCGTGGCTCGGCAAGTACACCGGCCTGGGCCGTCGCGTGAACCGCATGCTCAACATCTCCGCGTTCATGGCACGGCCCTCGGCAGCGGAGCGCGCCGTCTACGACCAGGTGCCGGTCAACGTCGTCCACCTGTTGCGCAAGGCCGGCGTGCAGTTCGGAGCCCTGTACGAGGACGACCTCTACTCGGGCGCCCTGGCCTACGACCTGGGCCTCGACGAGGTCGTGGTCGAGCACGCCAAGAAGGTCCACGCCGCGTTCAAAGCGCGCGGCGTGAAGACCGTGATCACCATCGACCCGCACACCACGACCATGCTGCGCAGCGTCTATCCCAAGATCCTGAGCGGCTACGACGTCGAGGTGAAGAGCTACCTCGAGGTGCTGGTCGAGAAGGGCTTCGGCGCGAACGGCCACACCGCCAGGGCGCTCTCGGGCGAGATCGTGGTGCACGACTCCTGCGTCTTTGCCCGCTACGAGGGCATCGTCGACGAGCCGCGCGAGCTGCTCGCCGCGGCCGGCCTGACCGTCCGCGACCCCGAGAACTCGGGCCGCCAGACCTGGTGCTGCGGCGGCCCCGTCGAGTCGCTCTACCCGGCCAAGGCGATCGCCAACGCGGAGAAGCGCGTCGCGCAGCTCCGCGAGGCCGCGCCCGACGCGGTCACCATGTGCCCCATGTGCTTCGTGAACCTGAGCAACGCGGCCGGCGACACCATGCGCTTCAAGGACATCTCGCAGTACCTGCGCGCAGCCTACGCATCTTGAAGGAGAGCACTTGATGGACGACCAGACACAAGCCGTCATGGAGAGCGCCGACTCGGTCGACGTGCGCACCACGAAGAAGACGATCATCGTGTTCAGCGGCGACTTCGACAAGATGATGGCCGCCTTCATCATCGCCAACGGCGCCGCGGCCATGGGCGACGACGTCACCATGTTCTTCACCTTCTGGGGCCTGAACGCCCTGCGCAAGGCGGAGAAGGTGCAGGTCGGCAAGAAGAAGTCGGCGCTGCAGGCGATGTTCGGCAAGATGATGCCGCGGGGCGCCAACAAGCTCGGCCTGTCGAAGATGAACTTCGCCGGCATGGGCGCGCCCCTCATGAAGAAGGTCATGAAGGACAACAACGTCATGACCCTCGACGAGCTCATCGAGAGCGCCAGGGAACAGGGCATCAAGATGGTCGCCTGCACCATGTCGATGGACGTCATGGGCCTGCGCGAAGAGGAGCTCATGGACGGCCTCGAGTTCGCCGGCGTGGGCTCGTACCTGGGCGAGGCCGACGAGGCTAACGTCAACCTGTTCATCTGACAGGGCCGACGCCGGCTAGAGCCGGCGCGGACCGCGTGCGTGCGAGCTCGAAGGAGGAGTCAATGAGTTCGATGATCATCGGCCTGGCGAGCGGCAGCATCGAGAAGCTGCTCGTCGCCAGCACGCTCACCGGCGGCGCCGTGGCGCTCGATATGGAGGTCGACATCTACCTGCTGCTCGGCGGCGCCTACGCCTTTCGCAAGGACGTTGCCGGCGGCGGCGCCTACGCCGATCGACCGGAGCTTCACGCGGAGCTGCTGAGCGGCATGGCCGACAACAGCGTGCCCGCGCCGCTCGACAACCTGCGGAGCCTCAAGGCCGAGGGCAAGGTCAAGATCCACTGTTGCGGCACGGCGGGCAAGATCTGGGGCGCCGGCGCGCTCGAAGACTTCGTCGACGTCGTCGACGACATCGTCGGGATCGCCCAGTACATCGCGGGCTGCGAAGAAGCCGACGTCGTTCAGGTCCTCTAGGGTCTCCGCGCAACGAGGAGGTCGCCGCGCCCCTCGAACCCGGGCGGCGCGGCGGCTCCCTCGTTCTTCATCACGTCTTCCGCCCGCCTACGGGCGCTCGGCCAAGGCGGCAGGACCGGGCTGCTCAGGCCTTGCCGGCTACCACGGCGAGATGGCAGGGCAGTAGCGTGCCCGGCTCGTGCCCCTCGATCTCGTAGAGGCCCATGCCCGAGACCAACTCGCGCACCGCGGCTAGCAGCCCCAGTACGTGGTCAAGCGGTGGGCCCACAGGCCTCTCGCGGTCGCCCCAGTCCACGACGACAAAGAGGCCTCCAGGACGCAGCAGCCGCGTGACCTCCGCAAGCGCTTCGGGCTGGTCGTACAGATGGTGCAGTACGTCGATCATGACGACGCGGTCGGCGACTCCATCGGGTGCCGGCACGGAGTTGGAGTCGGTCTCGACGACCTCGAGTCGGTCGATGAGCTCTGGGGTGAGCTTGGCGCGCAGCATCTCGGCCAGGCGCGGTAACGCCTCGACGGCGATGACGCGGCCGTCGGGGACGGCCTCGGCCACGCCGATCGTGTAGGTGCCGGTACCCGCCCCGTAGTCGACCACTGTCTCGCCGCCACCAAGGCGCAGCAGCGACACGACCGCGGCCTGCGGCAGGGCGGCGAGGCGGGCCGGGTCTTCGAAGCGCCCCGCGTGCTGGGGGTCGAAGGCGTCGGCCATCAGCCGGCCACCGTGGTGATCTCAAAGGCCGGTGGCTGGTGCAGGTGCTTCTTGACGGTGCAGAGGTTCATCGCGTTGACCACGGCGTCGCGGTACTTGTCGGGGAAGTCCGCCGGAAGCTGCAGCTCAAGATCGATCTTGCTGACGAGCCCGCTTGCCGGATCGCGATGGGTGCGCATGGTGATCTTTGCGTCGGTCGGGTCGAGGTCCCTCTGTTGCATGAAGCCGAGCGCGTAGATGCCGGCGCAGGTGCCGATCGAGGCCAGGAACAGATCGAAGGGAGCCGGAGCAGAACCGTCGCCTCCGCCCTGCGCGGGTTGATCGGTCTCGACGGTGAACTCGCCGTAACCGGCGAAGACGCGCTTGCCGCCGGGGAAGTAGATCTGCATATCCATGACTCGGGCCCTTTCTTCATGCCTTGTCTGACCTGACTGCCAGAAGAATTGCCATGTTGCAGGATTGCGAAACTTGGCAATAACGCGGTCATGGACGATGAACGACAACGCTACGCCATCCACGCCGCCGTGTTCGCGGCCCTCGCCAACCCCACGCGCCACGAGCTCATGCACCACCTGTGCGACGGCCCCCGTACGCCGAGCGAGCTCGCGGAGCTCCTGGGGGTCAGCCGGCCCAACGTGTCGCAGCACCTCGCCGTGCTGCAGCGCGAGGGGCTGGTGCGGCGCACCCGCGAGGGCGGCCGCGTGTCGTGGGGCGTCGTCGACCCACGCCTGGCGCAAGCCTGCGCCTTGATCGACGAGATCCTCGGGCGCGAGCTCACGCTCCGCGCACGGGCTCTCGAACCGGAAAGGTAGGCAGTCATGTTCCCTCGCAACGAAGGCGCCGTCGACCGCATGGCAAGGGCGATCCTTGGCGCCGGCCTCCTCGCTCTCGCCGCCGGCCTGAAGGCCAGGAGGCCGCTGGGCCTCGGTGCGGGCCTCGTGGGCACGGTACTCCTGTTCACGGCCGCAACGGGCTCGTGCCAGCTCTACCGTCCGCTGGGCTTCGACACGACAAGGCAGGGCTGAGGCCGCGGTCGACCTGGTCCCGCGACCGTCCGGCATGCCGTTCGGGTGATGATACGAAAGGGCTGGCGGCGAGGCTTGTCGGGTAGGAACCGCCCGCACGATTTGTCACAGTCGAATCGCGATCGAGGGGAGTAGCCATGGCGCCACGGATCGTCGTCCTTGGGGGGAGCTTCGCCGGCCTGAGCGCCGCCTTCAAGCTCAAGCGCGACCTCGACGGCCGCGCCGAGGTCACCGTCGTCTCGCGCGACCCGCGCTTCGTCTTCATTCCCTCGCTCATCTGGGTGGTGCCCGGGTGGCGCAAGCCCGGGCAGATCAGCTTCGCCCTCGAGCCGGCTCTGCGCCGCCGCGGCATCGACTTCACGCTCGCGACGGCCGAGCGCATCCTGCCGGCCGAGAACAAGGTGATCACAGACCAGGGCGAGATCGGCTACGACTACCTGCTGATCGCCACCGGCCCCAAGTACGACTGGGCCGTCGTGCCCGGCTTTGGTCCGGCCGACGGCACCACCTGGTCGGTCTGCAACCTGCCCCACGCCATGGAGGCCGCCAAGGCCTGGCTCGACTTCGTGCAGGACCCCGGTCCGGTGGTGATCGGCTCGACCCAGGGGGCGAGCTGCTTCGGCGCCGAGTACGAGGTGGCTTTCAACATCGACCGCGCGTTGCGCCAGGCGAAGATCCGCCGCGAGGCGCCGCTCACCTTCTTCACCGCCGAGCCCTTCCTGGGCCACTTCGGCATCGGCGGCATGCGCGGCGGCGAGGCCATGCTCAAGGGCTACTTCAAGATGCTCGGCGTGCAGGCGATCGCCAACGTCTCGACGAGCGCCGTGAGCAAGGGCGCCATCACGCTGTCCGACGGGCGCGTGCTCGAGCACAAGTACGCCATCGTCATTCCGCCGTTCACCGGCGTGCAGGCCATCCTCGACTCCGACGGCCTCGGCGACGCCCGTGGCTTTGTGCCCGTCGACGACGGCTACCGGCATCTGGACTTCGCCAATGTCTACGCCGCCGGGGTCGCGGTGCAGGTCAAGCCGCCGCACCCGACCGAGGTGCCGACCGGCGTGCCCAAGACGGGCTGGATGGCCGAGGTCATGGCCAAAGTGACGGCCCACAACATCGCCGCCGCCATCACCGGGGCCGAGCCCATCGTCAAGCCCTTCGGCGACATCCGCCCGCTGTGCATCATGGACGCCGGCACGCAGGGCATGATCATCGGCCTCGACCGCGTCTTCAAGCCGCGCAAGTTCGAGATCATGATCCCCGGGCCCTGGTCGCATTGGGCCAAGCTGGGCTTCGAGCGCTACTACATGACGAAGATGAAGAACGGCCTGGTGCAGCTGCCCTGAAGCGTCAGCCTTTGGCGATGGCGATGGCCGCGTCGCCCGGCAGCGCCAGGCCGGTCGCTATGCGCAACGCCTTGAGCGCCGACGCCGGCACGATGCAGTCGGTGCAGATGTGGGCCTCGCGCCCGCAGTCGAGCACGTCGCTCGACGCCTTCGGGTTGATCTCCTTGTAGGCGTCGACGGGCACGACCGCCGCGACCTGCGCCGTGAAGCGCTCGATGTTGTCGCAGGTCGTCTCGATCGTGAACGTCACGCGACGGGCATCGCCGCTCTGCGCCTCGACGGTCGTGTGGTGCCCGCAGATGCCGGCCTGCACGTCTGCTGTGCCCTTCATGGCCCACGCTCCGATTCGGTGGCCCGGTTTGGCGGGCCGGTCGACTTTTGGATGGGCGAGACTACACCCCGGCGGTATCGCGCGCCACCGTGACGTGGCGCGCCGGCGCGCGCCACCGTGCGTGGCGCGCCGGCGCCGACGGCCGCTTGTGCCCCGCGCGGATGCGCGGGCGATGTTGCAGGGCGAAGGCGCCTTGGACTATGATACCCCCTAGGGTATATGACGTCATTCTCAGGAGGGATGCCGTGGCGATTATCAAGCTGGTCTGCAAGGCGTGCGACCACGGCTTCGTCGTAGAGACGGCCGGAGCGATCAAGGACCGCCAGAAGCGCTGCCCCAAGTGCGGCTCGAGCGACGTCCGCCAGACGGTGGGCAGCTTCCTCAGCAACGGACCTCTGTCGGCGCCGACCTGTGGTGCGGTACCGACGGGCGGCTACGGCTGAGGTCGCTGACCTCGGGGCGCGGTCGCGCTCCTATTCGTCGCGCACCAGCGAAAAGACGCGACAGAGGCCCGTGCACACCCCGCACTCGGTGCAGAGGTCGTGGTCGATGCGCGGCGCGGCAGAGACACCGTCCTGCGTCATGGCGCCTTCGGGACAGGCGGCCACGGCGGGACAGGCGTGGTTCTGCGGACAATAGCGGTCGTCGACGACGATCATGCGGGACTCCGTGCGGTCGGCCTCCAAGATGGCCACCAATATACCCCTATGGGTATCTTCGGCCAACGCCGGCGTTGTCATTCACGAACCGACCTCCTGGGGCCGCGACACGCAGGCCCGACCGCGAGAGCGAGTAGACTCGACAGGCCCGGCGACGTAAGGCCAAGGCGGCCGCGCCGGGGCAAATCCGTGCCCTGCCGACGACGGCGTTCGCCGGCGAGCACGCCGGCCCAAGGAAAGCCGTCGCCGTGACCTCAGTCATCGATCCCGACGCCCTCGAGATCTGGCCCGTCCCACCCCCGCCGCCCAGCCGGCGCGGGCTGGCGCTGGCGCCGGGCTTGCTGGCGTGTGCGGCCATCGCCGCGGTGGCGACGGCCGTGGGGCGCCTCGTGCCCGTCGTCGGCGCCCCGGTCTGCGGCATCGTCTTCGGCGTCGGGCTCGGCGTCGTGGTGCGCAAGCGCGGTCTCGATGCGCCCCTGAAGCCCGGCGTGTCGTTCGCCAGCCGCGTCGTGCTGCAGCTCGCCATCGTCGTACTGGGCACGGGCCTCTCGCTCGCCCAGATCGCCAAGACCGGCTGGTCGTCGCTCCCCGTGCTCCTGGGCACGCTGTCTCTCGCCTTGCTGGCCGCCTGGGGGGTCGGGCGTCTGCTGGGCATCGACGGCGACCTGCGCACCCTGATCGGCGTGGGCACCGGTATCTGCGGGGCCTCGGCGATCGCCGCCACCACGGCGGTGATCGGCGCGGCCGAGGCCGACGTCGCGTACGCCATCAGCACGATCTTCGCCTTCAACGTGATCGCGGTGCTGACCTACCCGACGCTGGGCCACCTTCTCGGCCTCTCGCAACACGCCTTCGGTCTGTGGTCGGGCACGGCCATCAACGACACGAGCTCGGTGATCGCGGCGGCCTACACCTACGGCCACGCAGCGGGCGACTATGCCGTCGTCGTGAAGCTCACGCGCACGCTCATGATCATTCCCATCACCATCGCCCTGAGCGTCATGGTCAGACGTCGCGAGACGAAGGCCGCCGCGAATGCGGCGGTCGAGGCCGCGGCGGCCGCCGGCGCTCCGAGCGCAGGCCCCGGCGCCGCGCCGGCCACCGGCACACGCCGCGGCGATCGCCCTGTGGGCCGCCTGCGGGTCTGGCAGCTCGTACCCTGGTTCCTGGTCGGGTTCCTGGTCGCGGCCGCGCTCAACAGCCTGGGCGCCGTGCCGCACGGCGCCCACTCGCCGCTGTCGACGCTGTCGCTGTTCCTGATCACCATGGCGCTGAGCGGCATCGGGCTGGCCACGCGTCCCCTGGCCCTGCGCAGCGCCGGGCTGCGCCCGCTGGCGCTCGGCGCCATCCTGTGGGCGACGGTCGGCATCAGCAGCCTGCTGCTGCAGGCGGCGACCGGCATGCACTGACGCGATCGCGGCGAGGCGCCGGTCCTGCCTGCGACCGGAGCGGACCCGCCGGGCCATCGAGGCGGTCGGCGCATGCGGCGAGCGCTCGCCGCGGTGGAAGAGCTGGTCAAGAAAGCCCCGAAATCGACCGATACTACTCTCATGACACCCACCGGTTCGGGCTCTCAATGGCTGCGGGTGCAGCAGGCGGCCGATGTGCTCGGCGTCAGCGCTACCAGCGTGCGCCGGTGGGCCGACTCCGGCGCTCTCGCCTGCCGGCGCACACCGAGCGGCCAGCGCCGGTTTCTGGCCGACGACTTGGGGCGCTACCTGAGCGCGGCCTCCCCGCACGAGCGCGCCGACGCCACAGGGCGCGAGCGTGGCGACGCCACGCGGCGCCAGCGCGCCGAAGAGCGTTACCAGCTCGTGCTCGACACGAGCCTCGAGCTGGCGTCGACCTTCGACCTGGGCGAGATACTGCAGTCCGCCGCGCGGCGTCTGAGCTCGGTCCTCAAGATCCCCGATTGCGACATCTACCGGCTCGAAGGCGACGAGCACCTCGTCTGCCTGACGTCGACCATCGACGGTGTCTGCGACGCCGACTGGGTGGGCCAGCGCCTGCGCCTCTCCGACTGGAACTGCGCCCGTCTGGCCGTCGGGGCGCGCCACGCGGTCACCATCCCCAGCCTCGACGACCCGCGCCTGGGCCCGGCCGACCGCGAGACCATGCGGCGCTACGGCGAACGCAGTTGCGTGTCGCTGCCCCTGGTGGCGCGCGACAAGGTGGTCGGCGTGGTCGACCTGCTCGATCGCGTCGAGCGGCAGTTCACCGCCGAGGAGATCGACACCGCCGAGGCCGTCGGGCGCCTGGTGGCCCTGGCCTTCGAGCACGTCGAGCTCTACGAAGAGGTCAAGAGCCTGCACCTGGGCAACCTGCGCGCGCTGAGCTCGGCGCTGTCGGCCAAGGACCACTACACGCTGGGACACGCCAACCGGGTGGCCGCCTACATGACCATGCTGGGCACCGAGCTGGGCTGGCCCACCGACCGCCTGCAGGCGGTGCAGGACGTCGCCTTCTGCCACGACATCGGCAAGATCGGCGTGTCCGACCGCGTGCTGCTCAAGGGCGGTCCGCTCACCTCTGAAGAGTGGGAGCTCATGCGCCAGCACCCGGGCATTAGTGCCGAGATCGTGCGTCCCATGTTCGACGACGAGCTCGTCAGGGGCGTGCGTCACCACCACGAACGGTTCGACGGCGGCGGCTACCCCGACGGCCTCGCCGGCGAGGAGATCCCGCTGATCGCCCGCGCCATGTGTGTGGTCGACTGCTACGACGCCATGTCGTGCCGGCGACCCTACCGCCCGGCGCTCAGCTACGGCC
This sequence comes from uncultured Actinomycetes bacterium, assembly GCA_963755025.1. GTDB lineage: Bacteria > Actinomycetota > Thermoleophilia > UBA2241 > UBA2241 > Bog-752. The sequence continues at coordinate 248,752 of CAVWIH010000014.1, read as the reverse complement.
AGTGCCTCGCCGAGCTGCGGCGCTGTGCGGGGGTCCAGTTCGACCCCGGCATGGTCACCGTCTTCCTGCGCGCGCTGCAGCGCCTTCAGGAGCGTCGCGCGCGCGTGGCCGACCTAGCCCGGCGCGCCGTGGCGCTCATCGATCCGGTCGAGCACGGGCGCTGGCGCAGCCGCGCCGACGAGGCGAGCGAAGGCTACCGCGCGGCCGTGGCCGCGTTGCGCCGCCTGCGCGACGAGCACCCGCCGGTGCGCTACGTCACGAGCTACGCGCTCGTGGGCGACGGCTGCATCACCGTGCTCGACACCGGCGAGACCGACCACGAGTCGTCGCACGTGGGCGACCCCTGGCTGCCCGACGACGAGCTCGCCCGCGTGCTGCGCGGCGAAAGCCTGGACTCCAACATCCTGGACGCCGACGACTTCGGCGTCTGGGTCTCCGGCATCGCGCCGCTGCGCGACGCGGCCGGCAGCGTCGTGGGGGCGGTCACGGTCGACGCGCCGGCACACGAGTCGCTCGGTCAGCGGCTCGAAGCCGATCGCTCCCGCACCCTGGCCGCCATGCTGCAGACCGCCGCCATCCGTTTCAGCCGCGCCGAGGTCGAGGCCATCACCGACGGCCTCACCGGCCTCTACAACCACCGCTACCTGCACGAACGCCTCGAAGAGGAGCTCGAGCGCGCCCGCCGTCGTGAGACGCGGGTGAGCCTGCTGTTCTGCGATTGCGACGAGTTCAAGGTCTACAACGACGACCACGGGCACAAGGCCGGCGATGCCGCCCTGTCGCGCATCGCGCGCATCGTCGAGTCGTGCAGCCGGCGGGTCGACCTGGCGGCGCGCTACGGCGGCGAGGAGTTCGTGCTCGTGCTGGTCGACACCGACACCGCAGGCGCCCTTACCGTGGCCGAGCGCATACGCTCCGAGGTGGTGTCCGCCCAGGGCGGCTGCCCGCTGAGCGTGAGCATCGGCATCGCGACGTTCCCCGACGACGCCTCGGCCAAAGACGAGCTGCTCGACAAGGCGGACTGGGCGATGTACGCGGCCAAGCGCGCCGGTCGCGACCGCGTGCTGTCGTTCCGCGACCGTCTCGTGTCGCAGGAGACGTGGCTGTCGCGCCGCGGTCGCTGAGCGCGCTGCGGGCGGTCTTTCGCACGTCCCTCGCCGGGTCGCGCAGGCGATGGTCTCGGCCCGGAGAGACGAGGACGTCGCCGCCAGGTGACGAGCGCTCCGGAGGTCGTCGCGTGGTCGCCGCGGGTGGTCCAACGCCAAGCGGCTCGGCAAGAACCGCGTCGCGGTCGGCGAGGCGCCCGTTTCGTAGTTGCATTCGGCCCGCCGTGTGGCAAAATGACTGACGGTCGGTCGGTGACCGACTCCAGTCGTCTACGCCGGCACGGAGGCTCGCCGCCATGCGCACTCGCGTCGTCAAAAGCGCCGCAGATCGCCGCAACGAACTGCTCGACACGGCCCTGCGCCTGTTCCTCACGGACGGCTACGAGCGGGTCGCGGTGCAAGACGTGACCGACGCCGTGGGCGTCGCCAAGGGCACCTTCTACCACTACTTCGACTCCAAGGCCGAGCTGCTGGCCGAAGCCTGCCGACGCCAGGTCGGCGGTCTGCTCGCCACCGCGGAACGCACGCTCGCCGCCACGCCCGGCGACGCGGTCGCGCGCCTGCGCGCCGTGATCGCCCTGCTGTGGGGCTGGAAGCGCGACAACCCGGAGCTCGCCGAGAGCTACTCCCGCGTGCTCTACAGCGACGAGAACCAGGCCTTGCGGCTGCGGCTCCAGGATTCGCTCACCGAGTTCCACCCGCTCTTCACCCGGATCGTGGCGCAGGGCCGGGCCGAGGGCCTCTTTGCCGTCGGCGACCCGGCCGGGGCCAGCCGGGCCGTGATGTGGCTGTGGGCCGGGCTCGGCGAGTGGATGATGCCGCGCCTGGTCGCCCCGGCCGCGAGCGAGGCCACCATCGACGACCTGCTCGAGGCCACGCGCGCCAGCGAGCTTGCCTGCGAACGCATCCTGGGCGCGGCCGAAGGCTCGCTGCGCCTGTACGACTACGCCGAGCTGCGGGAGTACCTGGTGACCCTGGTCGCCGCCTTGCAGGCGCCCGCCGAGCGGGCGCTGCCGGCGGCGCGCCGGTGAGTCCCGAGTGCGCGCGGGCGGCTCGCAGACACGTCTTCGGCGTGACCTGCTACTGCGAAAGGACGTAAGCACGGTGGGAGAGACAGCCATCCGCACAGAGGGCCTGTCCAAGCGCTACGGGGCGGTCGACGCGTTGCGCGACCTCGACCTCGAGCTGGCCCAGGGCGAGGTCGTGGGCTGTCTAGGCCCCAACGGCGCCGGCAAGACCACGACGATCCGCCTGCTGCTCGGCCTCATCCGCCCGACCAGAGGGCGCGCCGAGATCTTCGGCCTCGACTGTCAGCGTCAGACCGTGGCGGCGCACCGCCGTCTCGCCTACGTGGCCGGCGAGGCCAACCTGTGGCCCTCGCTCACCGGCGCCGAGACCCTGCATCTGCTCGGCCGCATCCAGGGCCGGGTCGATACCGCCTACCGCGACGAGCTGATCGCGCGCTTCGAGCTCGATCCCTCCAAGAAGGTGCGGGCCTACTCCAAGGGCAACCGCCAGAAGCTCATCCTGATCGGCGCCCTCATGACCCGGCCCGACTTGCTCCTGCTCGACGAACCCACCAGCGGGCTCGACCCGCTCATGGAGCAGGCCTTTCGCCACTGCATCGGCGAGGCGCGAGAGCGTGGCCAGACGGTCTTTCTGTCGTCGCATATCCTGAGCGAGGTCGAAGCGCTGTGCGACCGCGTGGGCATACTGCGCGAAGGCGTGCTGGTCGAGATGGGCACGCTGGCCCAGATGCGCCACCTCGCGGCGCTCACGGTCGAAGCCACCTTCGACGGCGACGCGCCCGACCTCTCCGCAGTGCCCGGCGTGAGCGCGGTCGAGCCCGACGGCAGGGTCGTGCGCCTGCAGGTGCGGGGCAGCGTCGAGCCCCTGCTCAAGGTGCTGGCTGCTGCGGGTGTCCACGAGCTGCTCAGCCGTGAGCCCTCGCTCGAGGAGCTGTTCCTCGCGCACTACGGCGGGGGCGCGCCCGCGGGCGCCGCGCCCGCCGACGGGCCCTCTCCGGGCGGCGCGGCGCCGGGCGATCCGGCTGCGGGTGGCGCGGCGCCGGGCGCGCCGCGCGCGGGAGAAACGGCTGGCGCGGCGCCGGGCGCGCCGCGCGCGGGAGAAACGACGGGCGACCGGCCGGGCGCGCCCCTCGGCGAAACGACGGGCGACCGGCCGGGCCATGCAGACTGACGCGGTCGTGGCGAGCGGCGGCGCCGACCGTCGCCCCGGCGCCGGCGTCGGCCGGCGGCGCGCCGGCCACGCTGATCGCGCGGCGCACGGCGCGGCGCGCCGTGCGCGGCGCCGTGTTGTGGGGCTACGTCTTCGGCGCCTACGTGGCGGTGGGGGCCTACACCTACGCGTCGAGCTACAAGACGGCCGCGCAGCGCGCCCACCTGACGAAGCTCTTCGGTTCGAACGTGGGCCTGAGCGCGCTCGTGGGGCCGGCCCACGGGCTGCAGACGGTCGCCGGCTTCACCGCCTGGAAGTACCTCGCCTTCGTCAATCTGATTGGCGCGACATGGGGACTGCTGGCTGGCACAAAGTTGCTGCGCGGCGAAGAAGACGCCGGACGCTGGGAGCTGCTGCTGGCCGGCCAGACGACCCGCCGGGCGGCGGCCGCCCAGGCGCTCGCCGGCCTGGCCGCCGGCGCCGCCGTGCTGTGGGTGCTGACCGCGCTCATCATCGCGGTCGTCGGGGAGTCGGCGAGGGTCGGCATCGGAGTGAGCGCCGCCCTGTTCTTCGCGCTCGCCCTGGTGTCGAGCGCCGTCATGTTCCTCGCCGTGGGCGCCCTCGCCGGGCAGCTCGCCGCCACCCGCCGCCAGGCGGCCGCCTATGCCGGCGCCGTCCTGGGGGCGAGCTACGCGCTGCGCATGGTGGCCGACTCCGGAGTGGGCCTCGACTGGCTGCGCTGGGCGACTCCCCTCGGCTGGATCGAGGAGCTGCGGCCGCTCACCGGGTCGCACCCGCTGGCGCTGCTGCCCATCGCCGCCTTCGTCGCGGTGCTCGCCGGGCTGACCGTCGTTCTGGCCGGCCGGCGCGACCTCGGCGCCGCCACCCTGCCCGACCGCAGCAGCGCGCGGCCGCACACGCGCCTGCTCTTTGGGCCGTTCGGCCTGGCCCTGCGCCTGGTGCGCGGCGCCTTCGCGGGCTGGGGCGTGGCGATCGTCGCCTTCGGTCTGCTGGTCGGCGTGGTCGCCTCGTCGGCCGAGGGGGCGATCACGAGCTCGCCGGGCATCAAGCAGGCCTTCACGCGCCTCGGCGCACCCGGCACGGGCGCCGCGGCCTATCTCGGGGTGACCTTCCTTATGATGGCGGTGCTCGTCGGCGTGATCGCCGCCGGACAGGTGGGCGCCGCGCGCGCCGAAGAGGCCGAGGGGCGCCTCGAGCACCTGCTCGTGCGGCCCGTCTCGCGCTGGGCGTGGCTGTCGGGCAGGGTCGCGGTGGCCGCCGCCGCGGTGGTCACCGGCGGCCTGCTGGCCGGCGTTTGCGCCTGGCTCGGCGCGGCCAGCCAGAACGCCGGCGTGGGCTTTGGGACCATGATCGCCGCCGGCCTCAACCTGGCGGCCCCCGCGCTCTGCCTGCTGGGCATCGGCGTGCTGGTGCTGGGCGTACGGCCGCGCGCGGCGAGCGCCGCCGTGTACGTCGTGCTGGCGTGGTCGCTGCTGATCGAGGTGCTGGGCGGCACGGTCGTGATCAGCCACTGGCTGCTCGACACCTCGCTGTTCCACGAGATGGCGGCCGCTCCGGCGGTCGCGCCCGACTGGGAGAGCGCAGCCATCATGGTCGCCATCGGCATCGTCGCGGCCGCGCTCGGCGGCGCGGCCTTTGCGCGGCGCGACCTGAAGGGCGAGTGAGCGCCCGCCGCCCTTCGCAGGGGCGCCCGGCGGCGCGACGGGAGCGCGAGCGTGCTGAGCGAGGCGCGCCGCTCGCGGCGCCGGGCCCTATCCGTGCGGGGTGATCACCGCGCGGCCCTGCACGGCGCCGGCCCGCAGCCGGGCATAGGCCTCGGCGACCTCGCTCAAGGCGAAGCGCTCGGTGTGCGCGTGGATGGCCCCGGCGTCGGCCAGCGCGATCACCTCGGCGAGCTCGCCGAGGCTGCCCCAGTAGGGCATGGTCAGGCTGCAGTCGAACGGCAGCACGCCGAGGCTGAGGTGCAGCGCGCCGCCGCCGAGACCGATGACCTGCACCGCACCGCCGGCGCGAGCCGCCGCCGCGGCGAGGCTCATGGTCTGGTCGGAGCCGACGCAGTCGAGCACGACCATCGCGCCGAGGCCGTCGGTGAGCTCGCGGACCTCGGCTGCCGCCGAAGGGCCGGCCACGACCGTCGCCTCGGCGCCGCTGCGGCGCGCCAGCGCGAGCCGGCCTGCCCCGACGTCGACGGCGACCACGCGAGCCGGAGAGACGGCGCGCAGCAACTGGACGGCCAGGTGACCGAGACCGCCGACGCCGACGACGAGCGCCCACGTGTCGGGGCCGAGCAGCGGCAGGGTCGACTTGATGGCGTGGTAAGGCGTGAGCGCCGCGTCGGTCAGTGGGGCGGCGTCGCGCGGATCGAGGCCGCCGAGCGGCACCAGCAGCCTGGCGCTCGGCACGAGCAGGTACTCGGCCATGCCGCCGTCGCGACCCAGGCCGCCGCCCCACGAGCCGACATCGGCGATGCGTTCGCAGAGCATCTCGCGACCCTGCAGGCAGGGCGCGCAGCGGCCGCAGCCCCAGGCGCCGTACACGGCGGCCGGGTCGCCGACCCGCCAGCCGCTCACGTCCGCGCCCAGCGCCGCCACCCAGCCCGCGCTCTCGTGCCCCAGGGTGAACGGCGGCCGCTCGTAGGGGTCGTCGTGCATCGGCCGGTCCATGAGGTGCAGGTCGGTGTGGCAGGCCCCGCAGCCGCCCACCTTGAGCAGCACCTCGCCGGGGCCCGGCTCGGGCACCGGCACGTCGCGCAGCTCGGGCGGTCTCGCCCACTCGACGAGCTGGTAGGCCTTCATGCGCGACTCCCTTCGAGGCACCGCCGCGGCGCCTTCTGGCTGGGCGCTCAGCCTACCTCAGGCGTCGGGCGTCGTCGCCCGGGGGTGCGGCTGACGACGCAGCGCCGCAACGCGCCGCCGCGTTCCGCCGCGGTGCCGTCGCCCGGGCGGCGGGCGCCGGCCTAGTCCTCGAGCACGGACAGGATGTTACCGGCGGGGTCTTTGAACCAGGCGATCGAAGGGCCGGGCTGCGTGGCTGAGTGGCGCATGATGCCGCTCTCTTCCTGGGGCATGCCCTCGTAGCGCTCGAAGCGCACGCCGGCCCTGGTGAGCTCGGCGACGGCGGCGTCGATGTCGTCGACCGGGAAGTTCAGCACCGTGAACGTCGCCGGCTCGTGGTCGGCCTTGGGGTAGATGATGGTCCGCGCGCCGCCCGCGAACTGCAGGGTGAGCAAGCCGTTGGCCTCGGTCACCTCGATCCCCAGGGTGGTCGCGTAGAACTCCTGAGCCTTGGCGATGTCGTTCGACGAGAAGCCGCTGAACGCGTGACTGTGGGTGAGCATCGAGTCCTCCTCGGGTTAGGGCGACGTCGGCGGTATTCCCCGGCCCGGCGCCGTCGCCCGCGTTGGCCGCAAAAACGCGGCTAGCGGGGCGCGACGCGGGGGCACAACCCCTGCGTCGGCACGATGGGGCACGACTCCTGCGTCCGGACGAGGGGCGCGACACGACCCAGGGCATCGGGACTGGCGCGGCACGACCGCGAGCGTCCGGACGAGGGCGGGGGGCGCAGGTGGAACGCACACACAGGATCGGCCGGGCGCTCACCGGACTCGCGGCGGGAGCGCTGCTCACGGCGGTGCTGCTGGGCGCCTTTGCGCTGGGCGGCCGGCTGAGCCTGCCGTCGGTCGGTCTGACCGTCTTCGAGTGGCTGATCCGGGTGCTCCCGGGCCGCCTGGTGATCTTCGGTCTGGAGACCACGCTGCGGGTCCTCACCGACCTCGGCTTGAACATCAAGAACACGGCCAAGACGGCCGAGGAGGCGCTGGCGCTCAGCGGCCTGTTCGTGGCCGGCTGCCTCGTCGGCCTGCTCTTCTTCAGCGTGGTGCGCTCGCGCGAGCCGCTGCGCGTGTCGCGCTACGGCCGCGCGGTGGGCGCCGTGATCGGCCTCTTCTCGCTCGTCGTCACCTTCATCGAACAGCCTCCGGCCGGCGCGGCCGCCGATTTTGTCACGCCCTCTGGATCCTGGGGCTCTTTCAGCTGTGGGGCTGGGGCCTGGCCGTCGCCTGCCTGCGCACGGCTCCCGCCGCTGTCGAGGCTCCCGCCGCTGTGGAGGCGCCCGCCGCCGTCGAGGCGCCCGCCGCCGTGGAGGCTCCTCCGGCGCCCACGGCCGACGACGTGACGCGGCTCGACCGCCGCCGCTTTCTCGTCAGGGTCGGCGGCCTGGTCGCCACCGTGGTCTTCGTCGGCGCCGAGGTCGCCGAGTTGCTGAGCGTCGAGGGCGGCCCGGCGGTGCCGGCGATCGTGAAGGCGCCGATCCCGTTCCCCAACGCTGATTCGCCCGTGAAACCGGTCCCCGGCACGCGGCCCGAGTACACCGCCGTCGCCGACCACTACCGCGTCGACATCGACTTCTCGCCGCCGTCGATCAACGGTGCGTCGTACCGGCTGCGCATCGCCGGCCTGGTGGCGCAGCCCCTGAGCCTGACGCTCGCGCAGCTGAAGACCGCCTATCGCGCGAGCGACCAGTTCATCACCCTGTCGTGCATCTCCAACCCGGTGGGCGGACCGCTGATCGGCACCACCCTGTGGAGCGGCCCGCCGCTGCGCGACGTGCTCGCCGACGCGGCCCCGCGACCGGCGGCCGCCTACGTCCACCTGCTGGCCAAGGACGGCTTCGACGAGGTGGTCGAGCTCGCCGACGTGCGCGCCGACCCGCGCATCGTGTTGGCTCATTCCTGGAACGGCCAGCCGCTGCCGGCCGAGCACGGCTTTCCGCTGCGCATCTACCGGCCCGGTCGCTACGGCATGAAGCAGCCCAAGTGGATCACCGACATCGTGCTCGCGGCCGACGCCACACAGGGGTACTGGGTGCGGCGCGGCTGGGACGCGGTGGCCCGCATGCGCACCACCTCGGTCGTCGACACGGTGGCGACCGAGGACCTCGTGCAGCGTGGCGGCGCCGTCTTCGTGCCGGTGGGCGGCATCGCCCACGCCGGCGACCGCGGCATCTCGAAGGTCGAGGTGAGGGTCGACCAGGGCCCGTGGCAGGCGGCGGAGCTGCGTGCGCCGCTGTCGGGCCTGACCTGGGTGATCTGGCGCTACGAGTGGCCGTTCAGCGAGGGCGTGCACGTCTTCGCGGTGCGCGCCTACGACGGCCAGGGGATCGTGCAGGACGCCGCCGAGAACCCCGAGTTCCCCTCGGGCGCGACGGGTATCGACTCCAAGACGACGACGATCCTGCCGCGCGTGTAGGGGGGCGGCCGCAACGCAGCGCGGCGGCCGCTTCGCGGCACGCTGGCGGCGCCCGGAGCGCTCGCGACGCCCGGCGCGCTCGCGGCGCCCGGAGCGCTCGCGGCGCCCCGACGGGTCGGCGGCATCGCCAGCGGCATAGAGACGCCGCCCGAAGGGGCAAGCTGCCTGTGGCGGCAGTCTCGCAGGGAAGGACGTTCGACAGCGGACCGCTCTCGTCGGGCTGCCTCCCTCTTTTTCCGCACCTCGAGGCAGGAGGGACACCGGTGGAGAACATGGTGGTTTGGGCCGACATCCCGGTCAGCGATCTGGATCGCGCCATGAAGTTCTACGGCGCCGTGCTGCAGCATCCGTTCGTCACCGTCGAGGGCATGGACGGTATCGGCCTGCCGGCGCCGGAGGCCGACTCGCAGGACGGTCAGCCACAGTTCCCGGTCGCCTTCGACCTGATGGTCGTCACAGACCGCAAGCCCAGCGCAGAAGGCCCCACGATCTACCTGAACAGCCACGACGACCCCGAAGGCATGCTGCAGCGCGCCGCCGACGCAGGCGGCCGCATCGACATGCCCGCCACCGATATGGGACAGATGGTGGGCACGATCGGCGCGTTCATCGACTCGGAGGGCAACCGCATAGGCGTGCACAAGCCGCCGCAGATGTAAGCCGCCGGCTTGGCTGACGTCGGGTGACGCGGCGAGGGGCGGGGCGGCGAGGGGCGGGGCGCCCCCTCGCCCCGTCGGCGCGCAGGCTCCGCGCGCTCAAGACCATCGTCGCGGGTCTCGCTACAGGGTCGCTGTAAGCGCGCGATCGTTCGTTCTTCTGTCTTGGGGGGCTACGCCTCGCGGCGCTCCCGCTCTATCATAAGCAGGACGGCAGCGAACGGAAGATCAGGGCGAGTGAGCGCTTCTAGCTCGGCTACACGGCCGCAGGAGTCTCAGCAGGGCGGGCCGCCCCACGCGGTGCGGTACGCGCGGCTGCACCGCCTGCTGCCGATCACACAGTGGACCGCCGGGTATCAGCGGCGCTGGCTGCGCTACGATGCCGTCGCCGCCCTCACCGTGATCGGCCTGCTGCTGCCCGAGTGCATGGCCTACGCGCAGATCGCCGGCGTGCCGCCCCAGGCCGGCCTGTACGCGACCCTGGCCGCCCTCGTCATCTACGCGGTCTTCGGCACCTCGCGCCAGCTCGCCTGTTCGCCTACCTCGACCGCCGCCATCATGACCGCGGCGGTGGTGGCCGCCCACGGCGCCACCAGCCCCGCCCAGGCGACCGCCCTGGTGGCCATGGTGGCCGTGCTCGTCGGCTCGTTCAGCCTCCTCGCCGGCATCGCGCGGCTGGGGTTCATCTCGGCGTTCCTGTCGCGCCCGGTGGTCACGGGCTACGTCACCGGCCTCGCGCTCACCATCATCGCCCGCCAGGTGCCCAAGCTCCTGGGGCTGCACGTGCCGAGCTACGCCAACTTCTTCAGGCCGGTCTGGGCAGACCTCACCCACCTGAGCGGCGCGAGCCTGGTGACGGCGCTGGTGAGCGCCGTGGCCTTGACGCTGCTGTTCGTCTTGCGGCGCTGGCCCAGGGTGCCGGCGGCGCTCGCCGTCCTTGTGCTCGGCATCGTCGCCGCGGCGGTCTTTCACCTGAGCGCCCACGGGGTCGCCATGGTGGGCACCATCCCGAGCGGTCTGCCGCTGCCCCATCTGCCCGACGTCCACCTGTCCGACGCCCTCGGCCTGCTGCCCAGCGCCGCCGGCATCGCCATCGTGGTCTACGCCGAGGCCCTGTCCGGCGCCCGCACGTTCGCCGTGCGGCACAGCTACGAGATCGACTCCAACCAGGAGCTGGTCGCCCTGGGCCTGGCGAACATCGGCTCGGGAGCCTTCGGCGGCATCGTGGTGAGCGGCGGCCTGTCGGGGTCGGCGTTGAACGACACCGCCGGCGCCCGCACCCAGCTCGCCGGCCTGATCGGCGCCGCCGTCATGGTCGCCGCGGTGTTCACGGTCACCCGGGTCGGACACGACCTGCCCGAAGCCATCCTCGGCGCCGTCGTGGTGCGCGCCGTCTGGGGCCTGATCGACGTGAAGGCCCTGTGGCGCTTTGCCGGCGTGCGCGCCGTCGACGCCGTGCCCGCGCTGGCCGCCCTCGTGGGTGTGCTGGCCCTGGGTGTGCTGCCCGGCCTGGGCATCGCCGTGGGGCTCTCGCTGGCCGTGCTGATCTACCGCACGAGCCGCCCGCACGCCGCCGAGCTGGGCCGCGTGCCCGACGCTACGACCTACAGCGACACCGCCCGCCACCCCGAGAACGAGACCTTTCCCGGCCTGCTCATCTTTCGCCTCGACGGCCAGCTCTTCTTCGCCAACGCGGGCTTCGCCGTCGACCGCCTCAACCAGCTGCTGAGCGACACGCGGCCCAAGCCGCGCGTCGTGGTGTGGAACATGGAGTCGACCACCGACCTCGACGTGACCGCGGCCGAGACGCTGGTGCGCCTGGCCCATAACTTGCGCGACAGCGGCCGCGACCTGGTCTTCGCCCGCGTCGGCTCGCTCGTGCTCGACGTCTTCCGGCGCAGCGGCCTTACCGAGCTGCTCGGCGAAGACCACTTCTTCCTGACCGTCAACGAGGCCGTGCAGGACTGCCTGCACAGCCGCCTGGCGGTCGTGTCGGCGCTCGAAGCGCAGCTCACCGAGGCCACCAACGCCTGCGGCGTGGCGCGCGCGGTGGCCGGCGGCACGATCGACGGCGTCACGGCCCACGAGCGCATGGCGGCCGTGGAACGGCGCGGCGACACCATGCGCGGCGAGCTCGTGGCGCGCCTGTCGGGCGTGCTGGTGGCGCCCATCGACCGCGAAGACCTCTTTCGCCTGTCGCGCTCGATCGACGACGTGCTCGACAACCTGCGCGACTTCATTCGCGAGTGGGACCTCTACGAGATCAAGGCGGCCACGTCGTATCTGGGCCTGCTCGACGCCACGGCCGGCGGCATCGCCGATCTGCAGCTCGCGGTGCAGGCCATCGCCAACGACCCCAAAGACGTGAAGACCGCGTTGGCATCGAAGGAGTCGGCCGGCGAGATCCGCCGCCTCTACGACATCGAGCTCGGCCGCCTGTTCCGCGGCAAGCTCACCATGGAGGTCGTCAAGTGCCGCGAGCTGCTGCGCCGCCTCGACGTGGTCGGCCTGCGCTTGAACGAGGCCGCCGACCGCCTCTCCGACGCCGCCGTCAAACGGTGGGCCTGAAACAGGCGCGCCCGGTTGCGGCGCCCTTGGCGCCGCCAGCCGGATCGGACCGGCAGAGACGGTGAGACTACGCTGACCGCACGGCCCGCACTCGTGCGCGGAGCCTGCGTCCGCTTGCGCCCCGTGCTCCGTCGCCAGGTGCGGCTACACAAATCTGCGCTTCGTCACGGCCCCGGCAAGAGAAACCTGTCACAGACTCCCTGCCCGGCGCATTCACTGCACAGAAGCCCGGAAGGGAATCGCCGACAGCGACTCGCCGTGACGAGGCGCCACAGGAGTCAGCCACGTTGTCCGCCAGGCACTCGACTCACCCACCAGACCTTCTCGGGAACGACGCTAAAGTGTCGCGCGCAACGTGCCGACTGGTTGACGAACGACTGCGCCATGACGACTGTCGCGACAGCTGTGGGCCCTGCAAGCCCGTCAGGATGGGGGGTTGATCAAGCCATGCACGCCCTAAGACATCTCGGTGCTTAAACGACGGTTTCAGCCTGGTCGAGTTGCTGGTGACCGTGCTCCTTGCCGGGATCATCTTCCTGGCCATGACGCCCATGTTCGTCGGCGTGCTCAAGGGCACGTCGACCAACTCCCGTCGCGTCATCGCCACCAACATCGCTCAGGCTCAGTTGGAGAAGATACGCGTGCTGGCCGCGAGCCCCTCGAGCTACGCCAACATCACAAACGCCAACCTAAACTCGAGCTCCTGGAACCCCTCCCTGATCAGCACCACCTACACGCCTCCCGCCGGGGGCCAGCCGTACAACATCAGCACGACTGTTTCAGATGATAGTGCGAACGCTCCGTACAAGAACGTCACGGTGTCGGTCACCAGGCCCAACGATGGCTTCACCACCAGTGTCAAGACCACGATCCAGAACCCCAATCCAATCGTGACGTCCTCGACGTCCGGCCCCACGGGTGGAAACGGGCCCTATTCGCTGACGGTCGCGTTCAAGAACTACACCGAGGTGAGCTCGGCAGGCGTCTACGTCGTCTACGTGAACACCAGCCCGACGCCTAATGTCGCGACGACCGCCACGCCGCTCAAGCAGGTGCCCAGCGCTTCCGCCACGACCTGCACCTGGACCAATCTGCCCGGCGGCATGAACTACATGTACACCGTCTATTGCAACAGCGTCGACTGGTCCGGGGCGCTCTACACCCCCAACTTCCATATGCTGAGCAACGGCTGGGTCAAGTTCGACACGAACCCCGGTGGATCGTGAGCGGGCGCGGCAGGTCGAGTGCGCCCGGCCGGCACGGTCGGCGCCAGGCCGGCTTCACGCTCGTCGAGCTCGTCGTCGCGATGTTCATCATGGGGATCGTGAGCACCATGCTGGTGGGCACCTGGATCTCCCTGCAGCGCTCTGCCGACTTCTCCGAGCAGAAGAACCAGGCCGCGGCCGCGGGCCGAGACGCGCTCGACCGCGTCTCGAGCGAACTTCGCGACGCTCAGCCCTGCGCATCCAGCACGGCGAGCCCCTTTTGCTCCACCCTCTCCAGCCCTTACGTGAACGACAGTTACGACTGCACGTTCTATACGCCGTACAACAACCCAAGCGCTGCCGCACAGAGTGGCGCTGGCGGCCAAGCCCAATCGGTGCTGACCTCGATCTACCTCGACACCTCCGGAGCGCAGTCTCAGAAGAAGCTGATGATGATCCACGACACAAACCACGATGGCGTGTTCGATACCGGCGATCAGGTCATGACGCTGGCCACGAACGTCGTGAACAGCGCGACGGCTGTCAACCGGCCGATCTTCAGCTACGTCTTTGACACAAACGGCACGTACAGTACGGCCAGTAGCATCACCAGCGCCACCGCGTCCAAGTGTGTCGCGGTGAACATCGAAGTCGTTCTTGACACAAACCTGCTCAGCAAGCCGACGTACGTCGATCTCGTTTCGACGATACGTCCGCGTAACGCGAGCGCGAACTGAGGGAGCAGCGATGCCGGGTCGCAAAAGAGAGGAAGGATTCGGGCTGATCTTGCTCATCGGCATCACGGCCGCCCTGGCGATCCTTGCCGCGGCCCTGGTGATGCTGCTGACAAACCAGCAGTGGAACACGGCCAGGGAGCGGTCCAGCAAGACTTCGGAGTCGTACGCCGAGGCAGCGCTCAACAGCGCCGTCGTGGGCGTCGAGAACGACAACAGCTGGCTGACGACGCCGTTCACGAACGCGACCGAGATGAGCGCCGACTACAGCACGATCTCCGGCGCGCCGACCGTGACCTACCAGGTCTACGACAACCTGACGCCCGTCAACTACGGCGTCAACTGGGACTCCAACGGCGACGGTGAGGTGTGGGTGCAGACCACCACCACTTACCAGGGCCGCACGACGACCGTGCGCGAGCTTGTGCAGTCGAAGAAGTCGTTGTCGGTGATCCCCTTCTCGGCGGCCTGGACCGATACCAACATGACGCTGACCGGTACGAGCAACATCTACTACGTGAACGGCGACGGCACCCCCGACACGTCGGGCTCCCCCTACGCCACGACGATCGAGTGTGGGGGGAACTTCACCTCCGACAGCAGCGCGACACTCGCGGCGCCGGCAGATGGCACCCAGACACAGTCGGTCGGCCTGCAGGTGAATGGTTCGGTCACCACCACCGGCCACACCTTCACCAAAACGAGTGGCGGCGTGGGTATGCTCAGCGACTACTTCGACCAGGCCCACCAGGCCGCGCTGATGACCGAAGCCCAGACCTGCCAGAACAACATCTCGTCGCTGTTCGACCTGAGCCCCGGGTCGGGACACACTTACACGACCGCCAGTGCGCTGCTTGCCGCCATGACCTACAACTCCGCCACGAAGACCTACACGGCGAGCTCAGACCTGGAGTACAACAACACGAGCACCACGCTCACGCTCAACACCGCCGGAACCACGTACAACTTCCAGAAACTGTACGTGAACGGCGCTCTCGCGCTATCGGGTAACGTGACCTTCAACGCCACATCGACCTACGTGAGCGGCAACAGCGCCGGCGGCCCTACCGGTTGCCTGATCGTAAGCGGCGCCACTACGGCTATCACCGACCAGTTCGGGCCGCTCTACTGTGCCCACACGATCAACTGGAAGGGCGGCACGACCAAGACCTCTCCTCTCGTCACGATCGCGACGACGTCGCCCACGACCACGACCGCAAACGGCACGATCATGGCGAGCCCCACCGTGGCCGGCCCGCTGTTCGCCAAGATCCTCATGGTCGATGGCGACACCGCCGACAACACCGACTACGACGGCAGCAGCGGCCCGACCTACCTGAATCTCGGCGACGTCTGGATCGATGGCGACGCCGGCACCGGCGACGTCGCCGTCAACTTCTCAGGACCCTACGAGTCGACCTCGCAGGCCTCGACCGTCATGTGCAAGGTCCTGGCCACTACGGAGCAGACCCACTCGAACGGCTATGTCAACTTCGGCACGATGGCAAGCCCGATGGTCTACTTCATGCAGTGCGACAACGACGGTCTCTACAACAACACCTGCTGCTGGGACAGCCAAGGCACGTACTACGGTCTGATGATCCTGTTCGAGGCCGAGTGCTGCATCTCGGGATACGCGACGACCGACGGTCACGGCTACTCGCACAGCGCCAACGCGCCGTCGGGCACGCCTCTCGGCAATGACGGCACGCACCCCAATGTAGTAGGCGCCGTCCTCGAAGGTTGCCCCTCGGGCGGTGGCGACAGCGGAACGGATCTCACGCTGTCGAACAACTCCAGCATCTGCTACAACCCGACGGTGATCAACAACATCGGGCTCAACAGCATCCTGTCGACCACGATCCAGCCGGTTCCGGGCACCTGGCAGGAGCTGGCGGGAACCTGACGCTGGGGGTACATCGCTGCGGCGCGCTCTGGTCGCCGGCAAAGAGGGCGGGTGGCCACTAGGCCACCCGCCCTCTTTGCCGGCCGGCCCTGCAGATCGAGGCTGCCGACGGCCAGTCTGCGCCGCCGGCGCTGAACGGGGAACAGGCGAGACTCCCTGGGAGGGCCCGGCAACCAAGGTTCGCGGGTCCAGTCCGGCGTGACGGCGACCGTTGCCGGCGGCTATGCTTTGCTCATGGGTCTTCCGCCCGACATCGGCCTGCCGAGCCAGATCTGCCCCGAGCTGCCGCTCGTCGAGCTGTTCGAGCGCCTCGCGCCGCTCACCAGCCTCGTCGAGATCGACTCGTTCGGCATGCACACGGTGCTCTCGCCGCGCAATCGCCGCGACGCCGTCGAGAGCGGCCTGCGCCTCACCGTGCACGGCCCCTACGGCTTCGACATCCAGCCCGGCAGCCCCGACGAAGCGGTGCGCCGGCAGGCGGTGGCGCTGCACCGCCGCCACATCGAGGCCGCCGCCGAGATCGGCGCGCTGCTCTACGTCGCTCACCCCGACTACATCGAGCCGCCGGGGCCGCGCGACCAGGCGGCCGTCGACGCGCTGCAACGCACCATCGCCGACCTGGCCGACCTGCAGCGCGAGCTCGGCGTGCCCATCGCCATGGAGAACATGCCGGGCGTGGGTTCATCGCATTTCACGGCGCCCGGCGATCTCGAGCTCGGCGAGCTCGGCTTCGTGCTCGACTGCGGCCACGCGGCCATCAGCGGCACGCTCGACGCCTTTCTCACCGATCCTCAGGCGCGCCTCGCGCACGTGCACCTGCACAGCAACTTCGGGCCGACCGACACCGACGACCCGCACCGCCCGCTGGGCGAGGGCGTGGTCGAAGCGGCTCCCGTGCTGGCGGTGGCCCGCGCCGCCGGCGCCACGGTGATCCTCGAGCACCTCGACGAACCCCCCGCGCTCGCCAGCATCGCCTGGCTCGAAGCCCAGGGCCTGGCCTAAAGCACCCGGGGCTCAGTCCTCCCGGTCGCGGCGCTCCTTGGAGTCGGCGCCGACCGGCGGCAGCGACGGCCTGCCGGCGATCAGGTCGTACGACCAGTCCCTGAACCTGCTCGGGCGGCCGTGTCGCCGGTCCTCGCGGGCCTGGGCGCGGGCCAGCTTGTGGGGACGGCTCGCGTAGCGCTTGCGCGCCCACGGCGAGGTGGGGCGCGCCAGCCGCACGGCCCCGATCCAGGCGACGAAGGGCACCCAGACGCCGATGAACCCGGTCCAGAGCTTGCCTTTGGCGACGGCGATCACGGCGCAGCCCAGGTTGACGATCACCAGGATGGTGAGCGACCAGAGCGAAGAGCGGCCCACGTCGGAGCCTACGAGCGGCGGGCCGACCAGCAACGACAGCGCGCCGGCGGCGGTCACGACGACGACCGCGTCGACCGACACGCGGCCCTCTTCGAGCCAGTAGACGTCTTGCAGGTGCAGGATGAGCGCGAACTCGTCGAGGGTGAGCGCCGTCCCGGCGCCGAAGATGAAGGCGAGGATCTGCAGGGTCAGACCCGCCGGGCCGAGGCCGAACGTGGTGAGGCCCGCGGCCACCATGATGATCACCCCGAAGACCATGTGGTGGATGTGGGTGCCGCCGGGGGTGATGTCGTGGAACCACCACGAGACCTTCGCCCTGATCAGGCGCGTGTTCACGCGCACCGCGAGAAAGGTCACCAGCAGGCCGACGGTGAAGGCCAGCAGCTCGGCGCGCGCCTCGCCGATGGACGGCGCCCCGATCGCCCTAATCGCGACTGGCATGGTCACACTCCCTTTGCTGCACGGCAGGTGCACCCGCCGGCAGATCCCGCGTCACGCGGGAACGGCTCGCCGAATCTTCCCGGGCCATGGCGTTCTCACGCCGCCCGGTCGTGTCGCGGCCCGAGGGGACGATGTGTCGCGGTTGCTGAAAACGGTTATCATTTCGCCATGCACCTACTGCATCACTCACACGGGGGCCGGCCGCGGGCCGGCGCCACGAGCCAGACGGGCGGCCGCGCGCCAGGCCGAAGGCGACGTGCGCTACCGCTACTGCGCGAGCGACGCCCACCACCACCACCACCACATCGTCTGCCGGCTCTGCGGGCGCAGCGCCGAGACCGAGTGCCCCGAGCTCTCGGAGTGGGCCGACCACGTGGCGGCGTCGCTGGGCTACAGCGACGTGAGTCACGCCGTCGAGGTCTTCGGCGTGTGCTCCGCCTGCCGCGAGGAGCGCGACCAGGCGCGCGACGTGGTCACGCGCGCCTGAGCGGCGACGACGCAGTCGATCGGCGGCGCCGGGCGCGCGACCGAGTCGGGCCGAGCGCTCAGGCGATCTGCACGGAGCGCTTCGAGAGGCCCAGGTAGTAGCCCTCGATGGGCGTGGCGGGAGCCGTCGCGGCGCCGCCGGCCCCGAGCGTGACGAACAGCGGCACGAAGTGCTCGACGCTGGGGTGCGCGTAGCGCCCGCCCGGCGCCTCGCGAAACCCGGCCAGCGCGTCGAGGTCGCCGGCCGCCAGCGCCGCGGCCGCCCAGGCGTCGAACTCGCTCGACCAGGCCGGCGGCGGCGCGTCGGTGCGAAAGTCGCGCAGGAACGGCAGGCCGTGCGTGAGAAAGCCGCTGCCGATCAGCAGCACGCCTTCGTCGCGCAGCGGCGCGAGACGGGCGCCGAGCGCGAGCAGGCGGTGCGGCTCGAGCGTGGGCAGCGAGACCTGCAGCACCGGCACGTCGGCCTGCGGATACATGACGAGCAGCGGCACGTAGGCGCCGTGGTCGAGGCCGCGGGCCGGGTGCTGGGCGACGGGTCCGTCGCCCAGCAGGGCGCGTACCCGGGCGGCCAGGGCGGGCGCCGCCGGCGCCGGGTAGCGCGCCTCGTAGTAGCGCTCGGGAAAGCCGTAGAAATCGTAGACGAGCGGCACGCCGTCGTCGGTCGGTCCCAGGGTGATGGGCGCGGCCTCCCAGTGCGCCGAGACCATGAGGATGGCCGTCGGGCGCGGCAGGGCGCCTGCCCAGGCGGCAAGCTCGGCCACCCAGAGGGCGTCGTCGACCAGGGGCGGCGCGCCGTGCCCCAGGTAGATGGCCGGCATGCGGCCCTCTACCTGGGCCTCGCCGGCGCGCCGCGCGACCGCCGCCGCGGCCGCGGCCAGGTCGGCCGTCGGCGCCGGTGCGGCCGGTTTCAGTTCCTCGTCCACGATCTGTCCCTCCATGGTCTCTGGGTGGCCGGCGTGCGAGAGCGGCTAGGCTGCCTTGCGTACGCTGGGTGGCCTGCGCTCGAGCAGCTCGCGGTCCCAGCCGCCGAGCGTGGCGATGGCCTCGTAGCTGCTGTGGCAGAACTCGAGCAGGGCGGCGCGCGGGTCGGGCGCGGTGCGCACGTCGTCGTAGGCGAGCGCGAACATGCCGCCCATGCCCGGCACCTCGGTGTAGCGCGCCTGCGCGGGGCTCACGCGGGCCGACGCCATGCCCTGCGGCGGCGGAAAGCCGGCGGCCAGGAACGTCGGTCGCGACTCGGGCCCGAAGACGGGGTAGAAGCTGATGTTGGAGAGCTCGGCGTCGAGCGAGCCCGTCATGATCTGCGGCAGGCCCTCGGGAGCCTGCAGCGGGCGGCCCGAGTAGCGCGTGAAGGCCAAGTCGAAGCCGCCCCAGTAGAGGCTCACGGGCGTCTGCTTGCCCCAGTAGCCGCTCTGCGCCTGCTCGTAGACGGAGCCTATGCGGATGAAGGCCTGATACAGGCGGTTGGCCTGCTCCGGGTCGTAGGCGCCGTGCGTAGTGTCCTTGTCGAAGGCGATCGGGTCGGGGATCTCCTGCGGCATCGTGTTGAACGTCGCCTCGACACCGAGCTCGTCGAGGGCGCCGCGCACGGCGCCGAAGAAGTCGGCGACGGTGCCCCGGCCGAGCGGCACGGCGACGCGGCGACCGTCGCTGCGCTCGAAGCGCGCTTCGTGGCGTACGAGGTCGAGGTCGGCGGACAGCACGCCGTCGCCCACCCAGAGCGGGCCGGTCGCCAGGCCGTCGACGCTGAGTCGCAGCGGCGAATGGGCCCACTGGGAGAGCGGCGGCGTGAACATCAGGCGCAGCTTGCCCACGATCTGCGCGTACATGTGGAGGGTGTCTCTGGTGTCTTTGAACTGGTCGTAGCGAAGCTCGGGCCAGGTATCGGAAGGTGCGGCCATGGGGGGCCTCCTTGGGGTCTCGTTTGAACCGACTGCTCGCCATGGTTCTACCCAAGTTGCGTCGGCAACTATCATACTCACGATGGTTGCCTATGAAATCAGTTACCTGAGGCAGTCCCTGCTCCGGCCGCCGTGGGCGCAGGTCTTGCCGCCGCGGGCAGCGTGACCGTGACGGTGAGGCCGCCGCCGCCCGGCCCCGCGGCCGTCGCCGTCCCGCCGTGGGCTTCGGCCACCGCCGCGACGATCGCCAGGCCCAGCCCGGCGCCGCCGTCGTTGCGGCTGCGCGACGTGCCACGCCGGTAGAAGCGCTCGAAGAGGTGGGAGAGCTCGTCGGGCGCGATCACCTCGCCTGAGTTGGCGACGCGCAGCGTCACGCCGCCGGGGTCGGCGCCCACGGCGATGGTGACGACGCTGTCGGCGCTCGCGTAGCGCACCGCGTTGTCGATCAGGTTGTCGACGAGGCGTTCGAGCAGGGCGGCGTCGCCGCGCACCGGGGCGGGCCCCAGGTCGGCGGCAAACGACAGTCCTCGCGCCCGCGCGGCCGGCGTGCGGCGGGCGATCACGACGGCGGTGAGCTCGTCGAGAGCGACCGCGTGCGTGTCGGTGAGCTGCTCGCTCTCGGCCAGCACCAGGAGCCGGTCGATGACGTCTTCGCTGCGCGCCACCGCGCTGCGCACCGTCTCGGCCATGCGGCGCAGCTCGGCCCCGCTTGCCCGGGAGTCGGCCAGGGTGACGTCGACCTCGGTGCGCATGATGGCGAGCGGCGTGCGCAGCTCGTGCGAGGCGTTGGCGACGAAGTCGCGCTGCGCTTCGAAGGCCGCCTCGAGCCGCGCCAGCATGCCGTCGAAGGTGTCGGCCAGCTCGCGCAGCTCGTCGCTCGGGCCCTGCATGGCGATGCGCTCGTGCAGGGTGCTCGCCGACGCGCGCCGGGCGGCCACGGCGATCTCCTGCAGAGGGCGCAGCATGCGGCCGGCGATCAGCCAGCCCAGGGCCACCGAGAGCATCGCGGCGACGGCCAGGGCGATGAACGACACGAAGGTGAGGCCGTGAGACAGCTGCGACACGACCTGGTCCTGGACGGTGCGCATGAAGGCCGCCACGGTCTCCTGCCCGCCCGACGGCGAGGGCATGCGCGAGGCGAGAAAGGCAGGCGACAGGCCGAGATGCTCGGCGACACGGCCCAGGAACTCGCCGGGGTTGTGCACGAGCACTTGGCGGATGAGCACGTAGCTCACGGCCACGAGCAGAAAGCCGACCGCGAAGAACACGCCGCCGTACGACAGGGTGAGCCGCAGGCGCAGGCTGATGGTCCGTCGCCTCACGGCCGGCGTGCCGCGAGCAGTAGCCGCCACGGCGCAGCGCCGGGGCCTGGGCGTCGCCTCACAGCCGATACCCCGCGCCCGCGAGGGTCTCTATGAGGGGCGGCTCGCCGAGCTTCTTGCGCAGCGTCATGATCGTGACGCGCACCACGTTCGAGAACGGATCGGTGTTCTCGTCCCAGACCTTCTCGAGCAGCTCCTCGCCGGACACGACCGCGCCATCGGCCGCGAGGAGCGCCTCGAGCACGCCGAACTCCTTGTTGGTGAGCTCGAGCTCGCGGCGCCGGCGCCAGGCGCGCCGGCTGGCGGGGTCGAGCTCGAGGTCGCGGCGATGCAGCACCGGCGGGCGCGGCGGCCCCGTGCGCCGCGAGAGGGCGTGCAGCCGGGCGACGAGCTCCTCAAAGGCGAACGGCTTGCCGAGGTAGTCGTCGGCGCCGAGGTTGAGGCCGGCGACCTTGTCGTGCAGGCCGCGAGCCGCGGTGAGCATGAGGATGCGCGCCTGGGACGGGGCCGCGGCCAGGCGCCGGCAGACCTCGTCGCCGTGCAGTCCCGGCAGGTTGCGGTCGAGCACGACGACGTCGTAGGCGTTGATGAGCGCCTTCTCGAGGCCGCCGGCGCCGTCGAGCGCCACGTCGACCGCCATGCCCTCGCGCCGCAGGCCGCGGGCGATCGCCGACGCCAGCGCCTCTTCGTCTTCGATGATCAGCACGCGCACGGGCGCTCCTTGCCGGCGGCGGCCGGCGCTTCGCCGGGCCGCTTGCCACGTCTCAGGCCATTCTCGCCGACGGCCCGTAAGGGGCGCGTAAGGCCTGCCGGCCGCAACTGCCGGGCCCAAACTCCTTTACGGCGACCTTACCGCCGATAATGGTATGGTGCCTTGCCGTCGTAAACCTATCCGCCCACCCAGACCCACCAACAGCAGGAGTTGACTATGGCCTCGTTCGCCCGCTGGTGCTACCGGCATCGCCTCATCGTCGTGATCGCCTGGATCGTCATCCTGGCGACGGTGGTCGGCGTCGATCGTACCGTGGGCAACGCCTACTCGAACAACTTCGCGCTGCCCGGCACGCAGTCCGCCAAGGCGCTCAACCTGCTGAGCGTCGCTCTGCCCAAACAGTCCGGCGACTCCGACTCGATCGTCTGGCACGTGTCGAGCGGCTCGATCGACGCGCCGGCCGTGCGCACCCGCATCAGCGCCCTGCTGCAGCTGGTCGCCAAGTCGAAGTCGGTCGCGGCGGTCGTCAGCCCCTACTCGCCCGCGGGCGCCGCCCAGATCAGCCGCGACGGCAAGACCGCCTTCGCCGCGGTGCTCTTCACGAAGCTCGCCAACCAGCTGCCCAAACCCGACGTCGAGCACGTCATCGCCCTCACCAAGGCGGCCGGCAAGCCGGGCCTCGAGGTGGCGATCGGCGGCCAGGCCATCGAGCAGGCCACCATGACGCCGCCTTCCAACAGCGAGGCGATCGGCGTGGTCGCCGCCGGCATCATCATCCTCATCGCCTTCGGCTCGCTGCTGGGCATGGCGCTGCCGCTCATCACGGCCATCGTGGCGCTCGGCACGGCGATCTTCGGGATCGGCCTGTTCAGCCACGTGGCGAGCGTCGCCGTCATCGCCCCCACCCTGGCCGCCCTGATCGGCCTGGGCGTCGGCATCGACTACGCGCTCTTCATCGTCACCCGCTACCGGGAGGGCCTCAAGGCCGGCCTGTCGCCCGAAGACGCCACGGTGCGCGCCCTGAACACGGCCGGGCGCGCCGTGATGTTCGCCGGCGGCACCGTGTGCATCGCCCTGCTCGGCCTGCTCGTGCTGCACATGGCGTTCCTGAACGGCCTGAGCATCACCTCGGCCGGCACCGTGCTCGTGGCGATGGCCGCCGCCATGACCCTGTTGCCGGCGCTGTTCGGCTTCATGGGCGTGCGCGTGCTGAGCCGCCGCGAGCGCCAGCACTTAGACGATCACGGCGCGCGCGACAGCCACAGCATCGGCTTCTGGGCGCGCTGGTCGCGCTTCGTGGCGCGCCGCCCGGTCGTGCTGCTGGTCGCGGCGGCGGCGGTGCTGTGCCTGCTGGCCGTCCCCTACTTTTCGCTGCGCCTCGGCCTGTCCGACGCCGGCAACGACAAGGCCGGCACGACGGCGCGCAAGGCTTACGACATGCTCGCGTCGGGGTTCGGGCCGGGCTTCAACGGCCCGCTGGTGCTGGTGGCCCAGACCGGCTCATCCAGCGACCAGGCGGCCCTCGGGCGCCTCGAAAAGACCCTCTCCACCATGCCGGGCGTCGCCGCGGTGGCGCCCCTGCCCGGCAAGCCCGGCGCCAAGGTGATGGTGGTCGAGGTGTTCCCCACGACGGCGCCGCAAGACGTCAGGACGTCGCAGCTGATCAAGCACCTGCGCAACGACGTCATACCGCCCGTCGAAGCGGGCACCACGCTGCACGTCTACGTCGGCGGCAGCACCGCGATCTTCGACGACTTCGCCAGCATCATCAGCTCGAAGATGCCGCTCTTCATCACGGTGATCGTGGGGCTCGGGTTCCTGCTGCTGCTGGTGGCCTTCCGCTGCCTGCTCGTGCCGGCCACCGCGGCCGTCATGAACCTGCTGGCCGCGGGCGCGTCGTTCGGCGTGCTCGTCATCTTCTTCCAGTGGGGCTGGGGGGCGAAGCTCCTGGGCCTGGGCAAGCCGGGGCCGGTCGAAGCGTTCCTGCCGGTGATCATGCTGGCCATCCTCTTTGGCCTGTCGATGGACTACCAGGTCTTTCTGGTGAGCCGCATGCACGAAGAGTGGGTGCACACCGGCGACAACGAGCGCGCGGTGACGATCGGGCAGGCGACTACCGGGCGCGTCATCACCGCCGCCGCGGCCATCATGATCTGCGTCTTCCTGGCGTTCGTGCTGGGTGGGCAGCGCATCATCGCCGAGTTCGGCATAGGCCTCGCCGCGGCGGTCTTCCTCGACGCCCTGGTCATACGTACCGTGCTCGTGCCGTCGGCCGATGCACCTCTTCGGGCGCCGCAACTGGTGGCTGCCGTCGTGGCTCGACCGCTGGCTGCCGCACCTCTCGGTCGAGCCCGACGAGCCCGACGACGCCGAGCCTGCCGTCGAGCTCGAGGACCCCGCGGCCGCACCGGTCGAGGCTCCGCAAGTCTAAAGGGGCGCCGTTTACGCCGGCCTTATGACGGCTCGGGTATCGTGCTGTTCGTGGGCGCGCCGTGCGCGGTCGCCGCGACGTCTTTCTGCGACGCGTTCAGACGGAAAGCAACGAGAGGACCATCGAAGATGACCTTGACCCAGGAGCGCGCCGACGGGCTCGCCACGCCGGCGGGCGCCGCGCCGGTCGTGCTGGCCACCTACGGCCTGACCAAGAGCTTCGGCGGCAAGCTGGCCGTCGACCATCTCGACCTCACCGTGCGCCGCGGCGACGTCTTCGGCTTTCTGGGCCCCAACGGCGCCGGCAAGACCGACCACGATCCGCATGATCGTGGGGCTGATCTACCCGACGAGCGGCTACGCCACGGTGATCGACCACCAGGTGCCGCGCGACAAGATAGAGGCGCTCAAGCACATCGGCGGCTTCGTCGAGGTGCCGGCCTTCTACGGCAACATGAGCGCGCGGCGCAACCTGCGCCTCATGGGCGGCCTGAACGGCTCAGTCGACGAGGAGCGCATCGCCGAGGTGCTCGACATCGTCGGCCTGCGCGAGCGCGCCGACTCCAAGGTCGGCGACTACTCGCACGGCATGAAGCAGCGCCTGGGCATCGCCAACGCGCTCATCAACGCACCCGAGCTCGTCATTCTCGACGAGCCCACGAGCGGCCTCGACCCGCAGGGCATGAAGGACGTGCGCGAGCTGGTGCGCGAGCTGGGTGACCGCGGCACCACCGTGTTCCTCTCGTCGCACCTGCTCCACGAGGTCGAGCAGGTCTGCAACCGCGCGGTGATCATCAACAGGGGCAAGGTCGTGATCGAAGGTCCCGTGAGCGAGCTGCACCCCGAGCACTCTTCGGTGAAGCTGCTCACCGCCGACCAGGACAAGGCGCGCGACGTGGTGGCCGCCCTGGTGGGCGCCCAGAACGTCGCGCGCGACGAGGAGTATCTGATCGTGCAGGCGGACGACGGCGCGGTGCGCGGCATGGTCGCCGGTCTGGTCGCGGCGGGCGTCGGCGTCGACGCCGTCATCCCGGCGCGCGAACAGGGTCTCGAAGACTTCTTCCTGGGGCTCACGCAGAGCTCCGATGTCGATACCGGCGGGGCGGTCGGCGTCTCGGGAGGTGCGAAATGATGCTCCTGCGGCGCGAGTTCACCAAGCTGATCCACCAGAAGCGCAGCTACGTGGGCTGGGCCGGCCTGCTGGCCGTGCCCCTGCTCATCTCGCTGGCCCTCTACCTGAACCGCAACAACCACCGCAGGGGCGACGGCCCCGGCGGCCTGATCTCGCTGGCCAAGCACGAAGGCCTGTTCATGCCGGTCGCCGCGATCTTCCTGCTGACCGGCTTTCTGCTGCCGTTGCTGGCCTCGATGGTCGGCGCCTACCAGCTCGCCGGCGAAGCCGAGACGGGCACGATCAAGACCTGGCTCATGCACTCCATCAGCCGCGGCGGCGTGCTCGCCTCGAAATGGGGCATCGCCATCATCTACGTCATCATCGGTCTGGTGCTGGTGTTCGTCGGCGGCCTGATCGGCGGCGCCCTGGCGTTCGGGCTGCACGCCCCCGCCCTGCTCTCGGGCCAGACGGTGAGCGTGACCCACGGCCTGTGGCTGACGCTCCTGTCGTTCCTCTACGTGCTGGTCAGCGTGATCTGCATCCTGTCGCTCGCGCTGCTGTTCGCCACCCTCACCAATTCGAGCCTCACGGCGGCGATCGGGGCGCTCGTCGTGTTCATCGTCATGAACATCCTCGGCGCGTTCAGCTACTTCGACTTCATGAAGCCCTACCTGTTCACGAGCCACATGGACGCTTGGCAGGGCCTGCTCAGCCAGCCGATCTCGTGGCACCCGATCGTCACCGGGTTGATCACGTTCGCCGCCTACATCGCCGGCTTCATGGCCGTGGCCTGGTACCTGTTCCGCCGCAAGGACATCCTGGTCTAGCGGCGCGCGAGGGGCGGCGCCGTCGCCGGCCGGCGCGCGGGGGGCGGTGGCGCGCCGGCCGCGCGTTCGCCGGTGCGGCGCGCGACGGCGGCGACTAGCTAGCGCGGCGGACGGCGCCGGCGGGGCGCTCTGCGCAGGCCCAGCGCCGCGAGCTGCTCGAGCACGCCGGCCACCTCGGCGACGATCGCCGCGCGGTCGGCGCCCTCGCGCTCGAGCTCTGTCAGCACGCTGTCGACGGCCGCCTCGTAGTCGCGCTTGAAGCGCGCGTTCAGGTCGTGCCACGGCACGCCGGCGAACAGGGCGACGACGGCCGCGTCGGCGTGCAGCGCCCCGACGGCGAGCAGCGCCGCCAGCGCGGGGTAACCGAGGTAGCCCTGCCAGTACGAGGCGTTGTCGTTGGCGCCGATGGTGGCGAGGTCGTCGGACCACTCCACCGCGTAGCGCCGGTCGCCCCCCGACGAGACGACCTCGGCCCGCCCGGGCTCGCCCAGGTGTACGCGGCCGTCGGTGACGGCGCTGAACGCCTCGTAGACCTTGGCCGCAGGCGGCAGCTTCCAGAGGTCGTCGGGGCTCACGGGCGGCACGGCGGCAGCGGTCGGGCGGCTGGGCCGACGGGCGTTCGGGCGACGCTCACCGCTCGCTCACCAGCGCTCGTACTTGACGATCTCTGCGAGGGGCCGTCGTGGGGTGTTCGCGGAGGGCTTGTCGGGAAACCCGAGGGGCGTGAAGGCGAGCGGCTCGACGTCGTCGGGCAGGCCCAGCACCGCGCGCGCCGCCGCCGGGTCGAAGGCCGCGATCCAGCAGGTGCCCAGGCCGAGGGCGGTCGCGGCGAGCACGAGGTGGTCCATGGCGATGGTGGCGTCGACCTCGTCGTAGAGCTTGTCGTCGGAGCGCCGCCAGGCTTCGGCCGGCACCGCGACCATGGCCAGCACAAGGGGCGCCTGCACGAACCACGGCCGGCCGTAGATGCGCAGCAGCTCGTCCTCGCGGCCGCGGGTGTGCACCACGATCAAGCGAAACGGCTGGCGATTGGAGGCCGTCGGGGCCCGGCGCGCCGCTTCGAGCACCTGTGTGAGTGTGGCGTCGTCGATCGGGTCGCCCGTGTAGCCGCGCACGCTGTAGCGCGCGCCGATCGCTTCGAACAGGTCCATCCGTCCTCCTTGGTCGAGTCTCGCTGTTGCCCGCCGGACGCCGCCGGCACGCGCGCCGGCGCGCCGCGCCGGGCCTCGCCGGCACGCGCGCGCTTGCGCTGCGGGCCGGTCAGACCGGCGCCGGCAGGCGCGCCGCCGCCGGGCGCCGCACCGGCCGTACGTCGACGATACGCCCTCGGCGCAGCGTGAGCACCTCGTCGACGAGGTCGAGCCCCTCGGGGCGGTGCGTGATGAGCACGACCGAGCGCGTGTCGGCGGCGCTCAGCGCGTCGCCGATCAGGGCTTCGGCCGTCTCGGGATCGAGGTGGCCGGTCGGTTCGTCGAGGACGATCACCGGCGCTCCGGCGAGGAAGGTACGCGCCAGGGCGATGCGCCGCCGTTCGCCGCCCGAGACGGCGGCGCCCTCTTCGCCGACGAAGGTGTCCATGCCGTCGGGCAACGACCGCACCCAGTCCCAGACCCGGGCCTGGGCGAGCGCCCCCTCGATCTCGGCGTCGCTCGCGCCGGGTCGCGCCAGGCGCACGTTCTCGCGGATGGTCGTCGAGAACAGGTAGGCGTCGTGCGAGTCGAGCGTGACGCGCGAGCGCACGTCGTGCTGGCGCAGGTCGCGCAGGTCGCGGTCGGCCAGCGTGAGGCGGCCGGCGTCGGGGTCGAGAAAGCGCACCAGCAGGGCGGCGATGGTGCTCTTGCCGGCGCCCGAGGGACCGACCAGCGCCACGCGCCGTCCGGGAGCCAGGTGCAGGTCGAGGCCGCGAAGGTCCCAGCTCTCGTCGTCGCCGTAGGCAAAGCCGACGTCGTCGAGGGCGAGCTGCGAGCCGGCCGGCAGGGCGGCGGGCCCCGCGGGGTCGGTCACGGCCG
The DNA here is from genome assembly GCA_963755025.1 of uncultured Actinomycetes bacterium. Classification (GTDB taxonomy): domain Bacteria; phylum Actinomycetota; class Thermoleophilia; order UBA2241; family UBA2241; genus Bog-752. The sequence goes on along the minus strand of CAVWIH010000014.1, from coordinate 220,531 downwards.
GCTCGCGGTCGGCCAGAGCCAGCAGGCGCCGGCCCGAGTTGAGCGTGGCCTGCAGGCGTAGAGCGGCCGAGGGCAGCGGCGCCACCGCCTCGAACGAGGCCATCGCCAGCAAGGCGAGCGTGGCCACCAGCACGCGGTCGAGGGCTCCGGCGGCGGTCGCCGCGATGCACACGGCGAGCACCCCGGCGACGGTCAGGCCGGCGACGGCCACGGCGAGGCCCTCGACCAGGCCGTTCGCCAGAGCCTCGGCGCGAGCCAGTCCGGTGAGCTCGGCGTCGAGCGCCGCGACGCGCTCGAGGGCGGCGCGGTCGGCGCCCAGCACCACGAGCTCGGGGGCGCCGCGCAGCAGTTCGACGAGCTCGACCGTGAGCTCGGCGCGGGCGCTCGCCTGGCGGGCGCCCGAGCGCCGTCCGGCGTACGCCGCGACGACGGGTACGACGACGCCTCCGGCCAGCAGGCCGCCGGCCAGCACCAGCGCGGCGTTCGGCAGGTAGGCGGCGCAGACCGCGACCGAGGCGGCGCCGGACAGCAGGGCGACGAGCGGCGGCGTCAGACCGCGCAGAAAGAGGTTCTGCAGGGCGTCGACGTCGCCCACCATGCGGGTGAGCAGGTCGCCCCTGCGGTAGCCCTCGAGGCGGGCCGGCACGAGCGGTTCGAGCCTGGCGAAGAAGCTCACGCGCAGGCGCGCCAGCACGCGAAAGGCGAGGTCGTGCGAGGTGAGGCGCTCGAAGTAGCGCGACAGCGGGCGCGCGAGGCCGAAGCAGCGCACGGCCACGATGACGACGCCCAGCGAGAGCACCGGCGGGCGCTCGGCCGCGCGGCTGATCAGGTAGCCGGCGAAGGCGATGAGCCCGACCCCCGACAGCACCGACGTCATGCCGAGCACGACCGAGGCGGCGACCCGGGCGCGCGGCGGCCGGGCGGCGCGCAGCAGGGCGAGGAGCGTCTTCATGCCGGCGCCGCGCCCGGTGCGATGACCGGCGCCGAGGCGCCGGCGGCGCCGGGGGCCGTCGTGTCGCCGGGGGCGCCGGTTCCCGGACGAGTCCCTGCGCTGTCGGCGCCGGCCGTCTCCGTGACCGTCTTGCCGTCGCGCAGGCGTACCACGCGGTCGGCGAGGCGCGCGAGGGCCGGGCGGTGCTCGATGACGAGCACCGCCCGGCCCTCGCGCGCCTCGCCGATGGCCGCCGTGACCACGGCGGCGCTCTCGGCGTCTAAGTCGGCCGTCGGTTCGTCGAGGATCAGCAGGGGTGCGTCGCGCACCAGCGCACGCGCCAGGGCGACGCGCCGCGTCTCGCCGGCCGACAGGCTGCGCCCGCCTTCACCGATCGTCGTGTCGTAGCCGTGCGGCAACTCGCGCACGAACTCGTCGGCGCCGGCCAGGCGCGCGGCCCGCTCGACCTGGTCTGCTGTCAGGCCGTCGAGGCCCAGGGCGATGTTGTAGGCCACGCTGCCGTGGAACAGCGTGGGCCGCTGCGGCACCCACGACACCTGGCGGCGCCAGGCGGCGGCGTCGAGCCCGGCAAGGTCGACGCCGTCGACCGTCACGCGCCCCGTGTCGGGGCGGCGCAAGCCGAGCAGCAGGGCGGCCACCGTGGTCTTGCCGGCGCCGCTGCGGCCCACCAGGGCGCAGATCTCGCCGCGGCGCAGCTCGAAGGCGACGTCGTCGAGGACCTGCCCGGGGCGTCCCGGGTTGGCGAGGCTGACACCGTCGAGGCGCAGCGTTTGCCAGGCGAGGGGCGCGGCCGCCGCTCCGGCGGGCGCCGCGCCGGGCGCGTCGATCAGGTCGAGGATGCGCTCGGCGGCGGCCAGGCCGTCGGCGCTCGCGTGGAACTGCAGCGCCAGCGCGCGCAGCGGCACGTAGAGCTCGGGGGTGAGGAGCAGCACGGTGAGCGCGGCGCGCAAGGTCACGGTGCCGTCGACCAGCCGCAGCCCCAGCGTGACCGCCACGAGCGCGGTGGCCAGGGTGGCGGCCAGGTCGAGCACGGCGCCCGACACAAAGGCGACCCGCAGCGTCTGCATGGTGGTGCCCCGATACTCCTCGCCGACGGCGGCGATGCGCTCGGTCTGGGCCTCGCCGCGGTTGAAGGCGCGCAGCGTGGTGAGGCCGCGCATGACGTCGAGAAAGTGGTTCGAGAGACGGGCGAGGGCGTTCCAGCGGGCGCGCGTGCGGCGTTCGGTGTAGCGCCCGATGAGCCACATGAAGACCGGGATCAGGGGCAGCGTGAGGGCCATGATCAGGGCCGAGAAGGGGTCGACCGCGACGGTCCAGGCGAGCACCGCCAGGGGCACGAGCACGGCCAGCACGAGCTGCGGGAGGTAGCGCGCGAAGTAGGTCTCGAGCGCGTCGACGCCCTGCACGGCGGCCGTCGCCACCTCGCCCGACTCGGCGCCGTCGGCCGCTGTGGGGGCGTCGTGGGTGCGCCGCCGCACGAGCTCGAGTCGCAACTGCGACATGACGCGCGCGGCGGCGCGGCGCCCGGTCGCCTCGAAGGCGCCCGCCAGCAGGCCGCGCGCGACGGCGAGGGCGGCCAGGGCGACGAGCGCCCCGGCGACCGCGCCGAGGCCGCGGCCGGCAAAGGCCTGCGAGACGGCGTAGGCGAACAGCGTCGCCTGGGCGAGCAGCGCCACGGTGGCGAGCAGCCCCAGGGCGACGTCGGCGGCGAGCGCCGTGCGCGCCCCGCGCGCCGTGCGCAGCAGCCGCGGGTCGAGCGTCCTCACAGCGGGTCAGCGACCCCCTGTCGCTCCCGCGGCGGGGGTCGCGGCGGCCGGGGCCTGACCGCCCGAGCCGTTGCCCTGCACGTCGGCGACGCTGATGCGCCGACGGAACACGTAGAAGGTCCAGCCCTGATAGATCAGCACGAGGGGGAAGAAGATCGCGGTGACCACCGTCATGACCTTCAGGGTGTACGACGACGACGAGGCGTTGCTCACCGTCAGGCTGTTGACGGCCGCCGTGCTCGACACCATCACGTGCGGATAGAGGAACACGAAGATAGTCGCCACCGTGGCCAGCATGGCGACGGCGGTGGCGATGAAGGCCCAGCCGTCGCGGTGCGAGCGCACGAACCAGGTCGCCGCCAGCATGGCGAGCACCGCCACGACCGGCACGGGCGCGCGTGCGGCGTGATGCACCAGGGCGACCGTCCAGACGGTGAAGCCCAGGACCGCGAGCGCGGCGAGCGGCGAAAGAAAGCCGCCCAGGTGCTCGGCGCGGTCGTGCACGGGGCCACTCGTCTTGAGCGTCAGGAACGAGGCGCCGTGGGCCAGGCAGAGCAGCAGCACGGTGATGCCGACGAACAGGGAGTAGGGGTTGAGCAGCGTGAAGAAGCTGCCGGTGTACTCGTGGTGGGCGTCGATCGGCACGCCGCGCAGCAGGTTGCCCAGGGCGCAGCCGACGAGCACGGGAATGAGGAAGCTGCCCACGGTGAGGGTGGCGTCCCAGGTGCGCCGCCAGGCGGCGCCTTGCCCCTGCCCGCGGAACTCGAACGAGACGCCGCGGATGATGAGCGCCACGAGCACCACGGCGAGCGCCAGGTAGAAGCCCGAGAACATGGTGGCGTACCACTCGGGGAAGGCGGCGAACATGCCGGCTCCGGCTACGATCAGCCAGACCTCGTTGCCGTCCCACACGGGGCCGATCGAGTTGATCGCCACGCGCCGTTCGTCGTCGTCGCGGCCGACGAAGTAGTGCAGCATGCCGACGCCGTAATCGAACCCTTCGAGAAAGAGAAAGCCGCACCACAGAAGCGCGAGCACTATGAACCAGAGTATCGCAAGGGACATGGCCGGCCTCCTTTAGTACGTCATCGCGGGGACGGGAACGGCGCGCTCGTCGAGCTCGGGCAGCGGCCCGAGGGGCTTGCGCGCGTACCTGATCATGAGCACGGCGTCGACGATCGCCATGGCGCCGTAGAGCAGCACGAAGATCGCCAGGCTGATGCCGATGGTGGTGGCGCTCACCGACGGTGAGACGCCGTTCTTGGTGAGCTGCAGGCCCTGGACGATCCAGGGCTGGCGGCCGTTCTCGGTGAGCATCCAGCCGGCCGTGCTCATGACGAAGGGCACGATCACCGCCCAGATGGCGATGCGGCAGAACCAGGGCGAGGCCTCGAGCTTCTTGCGGCGCATGAGCCACAGCCCCCACAGCGAGAGCAGGAAGATGAGACCGGCGAGGTACGCCATGATGCGGATAGACCAGAACGCGACGAAGACGTTGGGTCTGTAGTCGCCCGCCCCGTACTTGGCCTGCTGCAAGGCGTCGACCTGGTTCATGCCCACGACCTTGCCGTTCCAGGAGTTGGTCGCCAGCACCGAGAGCAGGTGGGGGATCTTGATGGCGAAGCTCGGCTTCTGGTCGCCGACGGTGTAACCGCCGATCTGGAAGAGCGTGAACGATGCCGGCTGGGAGGTGTTCCAGAGCGCCTCGCCGGCGGCGATCTTCATGGGCTGGTAGTGGTCGCCCGAGACGCCGAGCTCGCTGCCCACGAGCATCACGAGCAGGGCGGCCGGCACGAGCACGACGAGGGCGACGCGCGCGGTCTTGTGGAAGATGTGGTGGTCGGAGCGGCGCAGCAGGTGCCACGCCGACACGGCGAGCATGAGGCCGGCGCCGGTGACGGCGGCGGCCAGCAGCACGTGCGCGTAGGCCCACAGGAACAGCGGGTTCACGAGCACCGCCCAGATGCTGGTGAGCTGGGCGCGCCCCGAGACCGGGTCGATCTTGTAGCCCACGGGGTGCTGCATCCAGGAGTTGGCGGCCATGATGAAGGCCGCCGACAGGACGGTGCCCAGGGCGACCAGCCAGATGGTGGCCAGGTGCACGCCCTTGGGCAGGCGGCCCCAGCCGAACAGCCAGAGGCCGAGGAAGGTCGATTCGAGGAAGAAAGCGGCCAGGCCTTCGATGGCGAGGGGCGCGCCGAAGACGTCGCCGACAAAGCGCGAGTACGACGACCAGGCCATGCCGAACTGGAACTCTTGCACGAGGCCGGTGACCACGCCCACCGCCACGTTGATCAGCAGCAGGGTGCCGAAGAAGCGCGTGAGTCGCAGGTAGTCTTCGTCGCCGCGGCGGTGCCAGAGCGTCTGCAGGATGGCGACCAGGAACGCCAGGCCGATCGTGACCGGGACGAACAAGAAGTGGTAGATGCTCGTCGCCGCGAACTGCAGACGAGCAAGATCGAGTTGCGAGACACCCACGACCACCGAGCTCCTCATCTGCGCACTCCCCCTGTTGAACACCGCGGCCACGCGCGAGGAGTGTTGGGACCCGCGCGCTCATCCGTATCTGGGCAAGGCGGCGAGACGTGCCCGCGCCCTCACGAAGGCGATGATATGGCCCCGGGCTCCATCGGTTCAACGTTTTTACGCCGTTGGACTGAAAAACTTCCGCGGCGTGCCACAGCCCCCTCGGTGGCCGCGCCGTGGGCGCTCGCGCCGCGGCGGCCCACAGCCGGCGGCGACCCGCGGGTGACCGCCCTCTTCGGCGGCCCCGCTACGACGCCTGGGCCACGTCGCGCTCGTCGCGGCGCTCGTTGTCGCGGGCGCGCGCCGCGGCGAAGGCGCCCATCGGCAGGTAGGTGATCTCGGCCGGGCTGACCAGGTCGCCCGCCCAGTCGAGCGCCACCTGGAGCTTGCGCGAGAAGCGCGGCAGCTTGCCGAGGTAGACGCCCCGCCACAGGAACCAGGCGCCGACTCCCGCGAGCTTGACGCCCTTGAGCTGGGCGACGGCCTCGCGGTGGCCGAGGCTGGCGAGGCTGCCGATCGGGGCGTAGTCGAAGGTGCGCTGCGCCGGCCGGCCGTGCAGCAGCGCCGCGATGTTGGCGGCCACGACCCGGCCCTCGCGCTCGGCGTTCTGGGCGGTGGCCGCGTAGAACGAGCCGGGCTGCGCGGCGGGCACCGCCGCGCAATCGCCCAGGGCGAAGACGTTGTCGTGGCCGGCGACCTGCAGGTTACGACCCACCTGCAGGGCGCCGTGGGCATCCTTGGGCAGGTCGACGCTGCGCAGCAGGGGGTTGACCTCGATGCCGGCGGCCCAGAGGACGGTACGGGTGGGCACGGTCTCGCCGGTGCTCAGGGTGGCGGAGCGCGCCGTGAGCGCCTCGACCCCGACGCCGAGCCGCACGTCGACGCCGCGCCGCCGCAGGCGCTCGAGCACGTACGTGCCGAGGCGCTCGTCGATCTGGGCGAGCAGCCGGTCGCCGTGCGGCGCCAGGATGAAGCGCGGCTCGTCGGGCCCGAGGGACGGGTAAAAGCGCAGCGCTTCGTGGACCAGGTCTTCGACGGCGGCGGCGCCCTCTATGCCCGAAAAGCCGCCGCCGCAGAACACGAAGGTGAGCAGCTCGCGGCGCAGCGCCGGGTCGCGGCTGACCGAAGCCAGTTCGAGCATCTCGAGCACGCGGTTGCGCAGCAGGTAGGCGTCGGCCACGTCGTAAAGTGGCAGGCCGAACTCGGCGGCGCCCTTGCCGTGGCGGTAGCTCGTGGTGGCGCCGAGGGCGATCACCAGGTAGTCGAACTCGCGGCTCTCGGCGCGGCCGTCGGGCAGCCGCACCGCGACGCGCTGGGCGGCCACGTCGATGCTCTCGACCTCGGCCACCTCGCTGTGAGCGGCGGGAGCCATGGCGCGCAGCGGCGGCACGGCGTGCACCACGGCGATGGTGCCGCCGGCGACGTCGGCCAGGAACGGCGTGTAGGTGAGGAAGTTCGAGCGGTTGACCAGTCGGACCTCGACGTCGGCCGCGCCGTCGCGGCCGGCGGCCCTGGGGTCGCTGAGATGGCGGGCGGCGGCCACGCCGCCGAAGCCGCCGCCGAGCACGAGCACGCGCTGCTTCATGGCCCTCAGAGCCCCACGCTGGCCTGCATCATGCCGCCGTCGAGCACGTAGGTGGTGGCCGTGCCGTACGACGCTTCGTCGGAGGCCAGCCAGGCGACGAGCGCGGCGATCTCCTCGGGCTGGGCGACCCGGCCCAGGGGAATGGCTTCGTGCAGCTTCTTGTTCATGGCCGGGTCGGCGAAGGTGGCGGCGTCGATCGGCGTGTTCACGGCGCCCGGCGCCACGCCCGCCACGAGGATGCCGTGCGGGGCGAGCTCGACGCCGGCCGTGCGCGTGAGCATGCGGACGCCGCCCTTGGCGCAGCAGTAGGCGGCGTTGCCGGGCATGGGCCAGTCCTCGTGGATCGAGGAGATGTTGACGATGTGGCCGCCGCCGCCCTGCTTGATCATCTGCCGGGCGGCGCACTGCACGCCGAAGAAGGCGCTCTTCAAGTCGATCGCGATCACGAGGTCGAACTCGCGCTCGGTGGTGTCGAGCACCGAGGTGCGCGTCTCCATGCCGGCGTTATTGACCAGCACGTCGAGGTGGCCGTACGCCTTGACCGTCTCGTCGACTAAGCGCTGCATGTCGGCTACGGCCGAGACGTCGCCCTGCAACGACTGGGCGTGTCCGCCGGCCCGCTCGATCTCCTGCACGGTGGCCGCCGCCGCCGCCTCGTTCTTGTGGTAGTTGACGGTGACCGCGGCGCCGGCCTTGCCGAGCGCGACGCTGATCGCGTGGCCGATGCCGCTGTCGCCGCCCGTGACGATCGCCGCCTTGCCTGTCAGGGTCATCGTGGCCTCCTTGCTCGTTGCCGCCACGCCGCCGGCCGGCTCGCCCACGGCATGCGTCGCCGGCCTGCTCGCCCACGGCATGCGCCGTTGGCCTGCTCGCCCACCTTGCGCCGTCGGCCTGCTCGCCCACGGCAGGCGCCGTTGGCCTGATACCCGTGGCGTCGGGAGGGCAATGACGTTGCCGCCGGGTAGCCGGCGAGGCGGCCGGTCGGGGTCCGGGCGACGCGGGTCTGAGTGGTGGGGCTACGCTCTGCGGCCGACCGTTCCGGGAGACGGTTTGTGTGCTAATCGTTAGTATGCTAACGTTTGCTGCGGAAGTCGGAGTCGAAGTCTCTGGGGAGGTCCATCGTGGACAAGGCGGCACACGCTGCGTTCAAGCTGTCGCTCGACGAGCTCGAGGGCGTCGATGAGCTGTCCGTACGGGTCTTTCGCGCCTTCTTGAACGCGCTGCGTCTGCACCGCCAGCTCATGATCGCGACGCTCTCCGAACGCGACACCCACCCCGGTCAGGCCATCTGCCTGCGCCTGCTGTCGGCCAACGACGGCATCACGCAGCGCGACCTGGCCGAGGCGCTGCGCCTGTCGCGGCCCACCGTGAGCAAGATGCTGCAGGCCATGGAGAAGGCCGGCGCGATCGAGCGCCGCCCCGACCAGACCGACCAGCGCCTGACTCGCGTGCACCTGACGAGCGCGGGACGAGAGCTCGAGACCGGCCTGCGGGCCGTGTCGGCGGCCACCATCAACGAGACGATCGGCACCCTGCCCGAAGCCGATCGCGCCGAGCTCGAGCGCCTGCTCAACGCCTTCACCGTCAGCATCTCCGCGGCGCTCGACGCGCAGCGCGCGCCGCACGGCGGCGCCGCACAGACCGCGGACGGGGACCGGCCCTCGGCGCACGCCTCGCGGGTACCGGCGTGAGCAGGCTGCTTCGCGAACGGCTCGCGCCCTACCGCTGGAGCATCCTCATCATCTTTGCGCTCCTGCTCGTGCAGGCGATCACGAACCTGTCGCTGCCCACGATCAACGGCGACATCATCACGCACGGCGTGACCACGGGCGACGTGCACTACATCGAGCGCATGGGCGCCGTCATGCTGATCTTAAGCGCGGTGCTCGTCGTCGCCACGATCGCCGGTGTGTACTTTGGCTCCCGGACGGCCATGGCCTTCGGCCGCGACGTGCGCGGCCTGCTATTCCGCAAGGTCGAAAGCTTCTCGCTCGCCGAGCTCAACCAATTCGGCACCGCCTCACTCATCACCCGCGACACCAACGACGTCTACCAGGTCCAGCAGGTGGTGCTGATGCTGTTCAACGTCGTGCTGGTGGCGCCCTTCATGGCCGTCGGCGGCATCATCATGGCGGTGCGCCTCAACGTGCCGCTCTCGGGCGTCATCGTCGCCGCGGTCGTCGTCATGGGCGTCTTCCTCGCCAGCATCGTGGTGCGCGCCCTGCCGCTGTTCCGCTCGATGCAGGGCAAGATCGACCGGGTCAACCAGGTCAGCCGCGAGGTCCTGTCGGGCGTGCGCGTGATCCGCGCCTTCGATCGCACGAAGTACGAGGAGCGGCGCTTCAACGATGCCAATGTCGACCTCACCGACACGGCCCTGCGGGTCAACCGCATGTTCGCCGTGATGTTTCCGGTGATCATGCTGATCATGCAGCTCACGACGGTCGTTCTGGTCTGGCTCGGCGGCAGGCAGATCCAGTACCACGGCATGGCGATCGGCGACCTGCAAGCGTTCCTGCAGTACACCTACCTGATCCTGTTCTCCGTGATCATGGCGACCATCATGTTCGTCATGGTGCCGCGCGCCGCCGCCGCCGGCGAGCGCATCCAGGCTGTGCTCGACGTCAGGCCCTCGGTGGCCGCGCCCGAGCAGCCGGTCACCGGCACGCAGGCGATGGGCATCGTCGAGTTCCGCGACGTCGAGTTCCGCTACCCCGGCGCCGAGCAACCCGTTCTGTCGCACATCTCCTTCACCGCGGCGCCTGGCCAGATGACCGCCATCGTGGGCGGCACGGGCAGCGGCAAGTCGACCCTCATCAACCTCGTCCCGCGCCTGTACGACGTCACCGGGGGCGCGGTGCTTGTCGACGGCGTCGACGTGCGCGAGTACGAGCCGCAGGACCTGTGGCAGCGGATCGGGTTGGTCCCGCAGTCGGCCTTCCTATTCAGCGGCAGCGTCGCCGACAACCTGCGCTACGGGCGGCCCGACGCGACCGACGACGAGCTGTGGCACCTGCTCGACGTCGCTCAGGCGATCGAGTTCGTGAGCGAGATGCCGGAGAGGCTCGAGACGCAGGTCGCCCAGGCTGGGGCCAGCGTGTCGGGCGGCCAGCGCCAGCGTCTGGCCATCGCCAGGGCCCTCGCAAAGAAAGCCTGCATCTACATCTTCGACGACAGCTTCTCGGCGGTCGACGTGAAGACCGACGCCGACCTGCGCGCCGCGCTGCGGCGCGAGACCGCCCAGGCCACCACTATCGTGGTCGCCCAGCGCGTCGGAACCATCATGAACGCCCAGCAGATCGTCGTGCTCGAAGACGGCGGCGTCGTCGGCCTCGGCACGCACGATGAGCTGCTGCAGTCCTGCGAGACCTACCGTGAGATCGTCACTTCGCAGCTCGGGACCGGAGCACTCGAGGGCTTCGCCGACCAGATCGACGAGGACCTCGCCGGCGCCGGTGGGGCGCCCACCGGCGACGAAGTGGTGGCGCCCGTGGCGCCGACCCCGCCCGACGCTTTCGCAGGCGAGCTCCCGTCGTCATCGAGAGACGAGGAACAGTGAGCGACGAACGTACAAACGGCAACGACAGCGGCACGTCGGCGCCGGCGGGCCGGGGCTTGGGACCGGGACAGCGCCGGGGCGGGCCCGGCGGGCCGGGCCAAGCCCTCGTCACGCCAACAGAGAAAGCGCGCGACTTCTGGGGCACGATGCGCCGTCTCGTCAAGACGATGCGCCCGGAGAGACTGCGCCTCGGCGGCATGGTGGTACTCGGCGTCGTGAGCGTCGTCTTTGTGGTCATCGGACCGCGCGTGCTGGGCCACGCCACCAACATCATCTTCGACGGCGTGTTTTCCAAACGGATCCCTGCCGGGACGACGAAGGCCCAAGCGGTCGCGTACGCGCGGGCACATGGTCAGGGGCGCTACGCCGACATGATGCAGGGCATGAACCTGCACCCCGGCCACGGGATCGACTTCCACGCGCTCGAACTGACGCTGCTGCTGGCCGTCGGCATCTATCTGGCGAGCGCGGTGTTCGGCTGGGGCCGGCAGTTCCTCACGGTGGGGATAGCGCAGCGCACGGTCTATCGGCTGCGGCGCGCCGCCGACGAGAAGCTGGGGCGCCTGCCGCTGCGTTACTTCGACGACCATCCGCACGGCGACGTGCTGTCCCGCCTCACGAACGACCTCGACAACATTGCGCAGTCGCTGCAGCAGTCGATCACCACGCTCATCACGTCGGTGCTCACCATTGTCGGCGTGCTCATCATGATGTTCTCGATCAGCCCGTTGCTGGCGGTGATCTCCGTGATCGTCGTGCCGATCTCATTCGCGATCACGATCGTGATCGCGCGCCGGTCGCAGAAGCTGTTCGCCGTGCAATGGAAGCGCACCGGCGACGTGGGCGGCCACGTCGAGGAGATGTTCACCGGCCACAACGTCGTCAAGGTCTTCGGCCACCAGGATGAGGCCATCGACCAGTTCGACGAGCGCAACGAGGGCCTCTACCGGGCGAGCTTCGGGGCGCAGTTCATCTCGGGCATCATCCAGCCGGTCATGATGTTCGTGAGCAACCTGAACTACGTCTCCATCGCCGTCATCGGCGGCATCAAGGTGGCCAGCGGCACGCTTTCGCTCGGCGACGTGCAGGCCTTCTTCCAGTACTCGCGGCAGTTCACCCAGCCGATCACCCAGGTGGCCAGCATCGTGAACGTCCTGCAGTCGACCGCGGCGTCGTCGGAGCGCGTCTTCGAACTGCTCGACGAGACCGAGGAAGAGCCCGACCCCGCCGTCCCCGTCAGGCTCGAGAACGCGAGCGGCCACATCACCTTCGAGGACGTCTCGTTCCGCTACGTCGCCGACCAGCCGCTGATCGGCGACCTCCACCTCGACGTCGCGCCCGGCCAGACGGTGGCCATCGTCGGGCCCACCGGGGCGGGCAAGACCACCCTGGTTAACCTGTTGCTGCGCTTCTACGAGATCGACGTCGGACGCATCAAGCTCGACGGCGTCGATACGCGGCAGATGTCACGTAGCGACCTGCGCCGCATGTTCGGCATGGTGCTCCAGGACACCTGGCTGTTCAGCGGCACCGTGCGCGACAACATCAACTACGGGCGCGACGGCGCGACCGAGGAGCGCCTGCTGGCCGCGGCCAAGGCGGCTCGGGTCGACCACTTTGTGCGGACGCTACCGCACGGCTACGACACGGTGCTCGACGAGAGCGCGACGTCGGTGTCGTAAGGCGAGAAACAGCTGCTGACGATCGCGCGGGCGTTCCTGGCCGACCCCGACATCCTCATCCTCGACGAGGCCACGAGCTCGGTCGATACGCGCACAGAGGTGCTGATCCAACAGGCCATGAACGAGCTCATGAGGGACCGCACGAGCTTTGTCATCGCCCACCGGCTGTCGACGATCCGCGGCGCCGACATCATCCTCTGCATGGACCACGGCCACATCGTCGAGCAGGGCAGCCACGAGGAGCTGCTGGAGCTGCACGGCTTCTATTACGACCTGTACAACGCCCAGTTCGCCGCCGCCATCGACGAGGCTTCGTAAGCGCAAGGCCGGGGCGCTCCGCACGCGGCGCCGACCGGCGACTCCCCCGTGCTGCCCGGCGGTGCTGGCGGCGGCGCTAGCGAACGTCGACCGCGGCAGAGGTCTCCGCGGCCGTGGCGGGGGGCCCGTCGAAGGTCGTCGTCAGCGTCGTGCGCGCCAGCGCCGCGGCGAGGCGCTCGTAGTCGAAGGCGAGGCGCACGAACTCGACGGCGAGACCGCCGGCGCCCGCCGGCCGGAGGTCGATCAGCGCGTAGCAGACCCGCCAGTCGCCGTCCTTGGGCCGTCCGGCGCTGCCCACATTCACGAAGGTCGTGCCGCCGCTCTCGCGCGCGTAGGGCAGGTGGGTGTGCCCGAAGACGATGGCGCGGTAGGGTTCGGCTGCGGCGATGCGCGCGAGCGACGAATCGGGGCGATCGGCGAAGAGGTACTCGTTGATGCGCCGCGGGCTGCCGTGCACGGCGAGCAGCTCGCCGGCCGGCGTCTCGATCACGAAGCGGTCTTCGAGGGTGCGCAGATAGTCGCGGGTCTCGGGGCTCGCGGCCTGCTCGGTCCAGGCGAGCGACGCGGCGCCCTCGGCGCGCTGCTCGTCGGTCTTGTAGACGCAGCCGCAGTCGCCGGTGGCAAAGCCGATGCCCTGGTCGTAGTTGCCCATGACGGTCGGGATGCCGCGGTCGCGCACCAGCGCGGCGACCTCGTTGGGGAACGGGCCATAGCCCACCAGGTCGCCCAGGCAGAGAACGCTCGTGGCGCCGCGGCTCGCGATGTCGGCGAGGATCGCCTCGAGGCCCGGCAGATTGCCGTGCACGTCCGAGAACACGGCGAGCGGACTGCTCATCGTCAGCCTCTTCATCGCCCGTTCACCGCCCGGCGAGTGTGTCCCACATCCTGGGCCTGATCACGACCGCCTCCTTCCGTCCGGCTTGGCACACACCCTACCCGCCCCCGGTCAGAAGACGGTGAGTGCGCCAAATGCATAAACAGAAGTTGACCATAAACAGAAGTATATGTGACAATCAAGCCACGGCACCGTTGAGGGTCTCGGACGAAGGAGCAGGCGCGGCATGGCGATGGCGGCGGCATCGGTGGCATCGGTGGCAAGGAAGCGCCTCTCGTTCCTCGACCGCTACCTGACCGCCTGGATCTTTCTGGCCATGATGGTCGGCGTGGGGGTGGGTTGGGCGGCGCCGCAGATCAAGTAGTTCTGGGGGCACTTCCAGGTCGGCGCCACCAACCTGCCGATCGCCGTCGGGCTCATCGTGATGATGTATCCGCCGCTCGCCAAGGTGCGCTACGAGGAGCTGGGCGACGTGTTTCGCGACTACCGCGTCCTCGGCCTGTCGCTGGTGCAGAACTGGGTGATCGGCCCCGTGCTCATGTTCTTCCTGGCGATCGTCTTTCTGCACGACTATCCGCAGCTCATGGTCGGCGTCATCCTGATCGGCCTGGCGCGCTGCATCGCCATGGTGCTCGTCTGGAACCAGCTTGCCGCGGGCGACACCGAGTACGCCGCCGGCCTTGTCGCCTTCAACAGCGTCTTCCAGGTGCTGTTCTACAGCCTCTTCGCCTGGGTGTTCGTGACCAGGCTGCCGCCGCTGTTCGGCCTGCGCGGCGCCGCGGTCGACATCTCGATCGGCCAGATGGCGCGCAGCGTGTTCGTCTATCTCGGCATCCCTTTCCTGGCCGGCATGGCGACGCGCTACGTCGGCCTCAAGGTGAAGGGCCGCGACTGGTACGAGCAGGTGTTCATTCCGCGCACCAGCCCGCTCACCCTGGTGGCGCTGCTGTTCACCATCTTCGTGATGTTCAGCTACAAGGGCGACGTGATCGTGCGGCTGCCGCTCGACGTGGTCAGGGTCGCGGTGCCGCTGCTGATCTACTTCGTCGTGATGTTCCTGGTGAGCTTTTACCTGGGCCACACGCATCGGCGCCGACTATCCAAAGACTGCGACGCTGTCGTTCACGGCGGCCAGCAACAACTTCGAGCTGGCCATCGCCGTGTCGGTGGCGGTCTTCGGCATAGGTTCGGGCGTGGCGTTCGCCGCCGTCGTCGGGCCGCTGGTCGAGGTGCCGGTCATGATCGGCCTGGTCAACGTGGCGCTGCTGCTGCGGCGGCGGTTCTTTGCGACGCCCGCGGCGGCGCCGCTCGGTGGGGAGGCGACGTGAGGAGCGAACGACCGACGCAGGAGCGCCGTGACGGTGTACTGGCCGGTGCAGCCACGCCGCTGACCGGGTTCGTGCCCCAGTTCAAGGCGCTCGCCAGCCCGACCCGGGCGGCCATCGTGGAGCAGTTGCTGGGGGGCGAGCGCTGCGTCTGCGAGATCACGGCGCACCTGGGCATGAGCCAGCCGCTCGTCTCGCACCACCTGGCGGTGCTGCGCGACGCCGGCCTGCTGTGCTCGCGGGGCGAAGGCGCCCGCACCTACTATGCGCTCGACTGGGGGCGCTTCTCGGAGGGGCTCGCCGCCTTTACCGGAGCGGTCGAGGAGCTGCATCGCCACGACCGCGGCCCGAGCTGCGCCTGCGGCTGACGGGGCCGGCCAGCGGTCTCTCCGGGGAGGATGGGGCGGGAGACTGCTACCCGGCGACTGCTACCGGGCGACTGCTACCGGGCGACTGCCGGCTGGCTACCCCGCGACGCGCTTGGCGGCCTTCTTGCGCTCCTCGGAGCTCAGGATATGCTTGCGCACCCGCACCGACTGGGGCGTGACCTCGACGAGCTCGTCGTCGGCGATCCACTCGAGGGCGCTTTCGAGGGTGAGCACGCGGACCACCTTGAGGCCGGTGTCGATCTCTTTGGTGGACTGGCGGTAGTTGCCCAGCGCCTTGCGCTTGGTGGGGTTGCAGAGCATGTCGTCGCCGCGCGAGTTCTCGCCCACGATCATGCCTTCGTAGACGCGCGCCATGGGGCCCACGAACATGGTGGCCCGCTGTTGCAGGTTCTCGAGCGAGTAGCCGGCGGCTTCGCCGTCGGCCTGGCTCACGAGCGAGCCGCGGTCGCGGCCCGGCAGGTCGCCGGCCCAGGGGCCGTAGCCCACGAAGCGCGAGCTCATGACGCCCAGGCCGCGGGTCTCGGTGAGGAACTCGTTGCGGTAGCCGATCAGGCCGCGCGTGGTGATGGTGAACTCGAGGCGCACCAAGCCGGTGAGGCTGGCGTGCATGCCGGTGAGCTCGCCCTTGCGCAGGCTGAGCGCCTGGATCACGGTGCCCTGGTACTCGCCGGGCACGTCGATGACGAGCTCCTCGAGGGGCTCCTGCAGGTGGCCGCGCGCGTCGCGTCGGGTGATCACCTCGGGCTTGGAGACGCACAGCTCCATGCCCTCGCGGCGCATCTCCTCGATGAGGATGGCGAGGTGCAGCTCGCCGCGCCCGAGACCTTGACGCCGTCGGGGCGCCCCAGGTCTTCGACGCGCAGCGCGACGTTGACGCGCAGCTCGCGCTGCAGGCGGTCCTTGATCTGGCGCAGGGTCGCAGCGCGGCCGTCTTCGCCGGCGAAGGGACCGTTGTTGACCAGGAAGAACATGCTGACGGTCGGCTCTTCGATCTCGAGCGGCGGCAGGGCGACGGCGGCGGGTTCGAGCTCGGGCGCGGCCAGCGTGTCGCCGATGGCGATCTCGTCGGGGCCGGCCAGCCAGACGATGTCGCCGGCGTTGATGTCCTGGATCTCGCGGTTCTCGAGGCCGTGGGTGACCCACAGGTGGGTGACGCGCGCGGTCTGGTCGCCGACGACCTCCCAGGCTTCTTCTTCGAGCGGCGCGCCGGGCGCCGCGAGCGATGACGCGGCGCGGGCCGCCGACGCGGCCGGCGTTGCGGACGCGGTCGCGTCGGGGCTGGCCGGGTCGGCGGTGTGGCGCGTCTCTATGCGGCGCAGCTCGTCGCCGACGGCCAGGCGGCCCCGCAGCACGCGGCCACAGCCGATGCGCCCGATGTAGTCGCTCCAGGCCAGCGTGCTGACCTGCATGAGGAACGGCGCGTCGAGGTCGACCTTGGGGGCCGGCACCGAGGCCACGATGGTCTCGAACAGGTCGCGCATGCCGCGCGCGGCGAGCTCGGCGCGCATGGCCGGCGAAAGCGTGCCGCCGTCGGCCAGGTGCGCTTCGCGGTCGCGCTCCTCGCGGCGGTACTCCTCGATGTCGTTGACGATCCAGCCCTCGAGGCCCGAGCCGTAGAGCACGGGAAAGTCGAGCTGCTCGTTGGCGGCGCCCAGCTCGACGAACAGGTCGAACGTGGCGTCGAGCGCGCCCGACGGGTCGGCGTTGGGCCGGTCGGCCTTGTTGACGATGACGATGGGTCGCAGTCCCAGGCGTAGCGCGCGCATGAGCACGTAGCGGGTCTGGGGCATGGGGCCTTCGTTGGCGTCGACCAGCAGGAGCACCGAGTCGACCATGCTGAGCACCCGTTCGACCTCGCCGCTGAAGTCGGCGTGACCGGGGGTGTCGATGATGTTGATGAGGTAGTCCTGCCACTCCACCGTGCAGTGTTTGCTGCGGATCGTGATGCCGCGCTCGCGCTCGAGGTCGTTGCTGTCCATGACGCGCTCCTCGACGTGGGCGTTCTCGCGAAACACGCGGGCGGCGCGGAAGATGGCGTCGATCAGCGTGGTCTTGCCGTGGTCGATGTGGGCGATGATGGCGAGGTTGCGGATGTTGGCTGGGGCATGCATGGCAAAAGGCTCTCTGTCGGCGTTTCGGGTGGACGTGCAGGAGAAGCGAGCCGCGGCGGCGCGGCGGCGCCGCCGCGGCTCGCTCTCAGTGTACACGGTCCGCGCCGCCGCCGGGCGCGGTGACTTCGTCGGGCTCGCCGCGCCGCGCCGCGCGTGGGTTCCCAAGCGCACGCCCAGCAAGTCCGCAGCGGCCTCACAGTCTGGTGAACATCTCTTAATGCGGCGGAGCGGTGGGAGTGGCACGCCGGGGGAAGAAGGCGACCAGCACTGTAAGCAAGGAGGGACTCATGTCCAAGAGAGTACTCACCGTCATGCTCGCCGTCGTGGTCCTGGCTCTGGCCGTCTGGCTCGTGCCGACCGCGTTCGGCAGCAACGGGGCCAGGACATCGGCATCGACGACCACCTCGGTCCCGACGACGGCGGCCACTCGCACGCCGGCGCCGCACACCGGCTGCACGCACGCGCCGAGCACCGCTCCGCAGTGAGAGTGACGCGTTTGGCCTGAGCGGGGCGAGCGGGCCGGCGACCCTTTGAAAGAGGCGGGGGCGGCTCCCCAAAGAGGGAGCCGCCCCCGCCTTGTTTTTTCGTGGGGCCGTCGCGACGCACCGCGGCGGGCGCGAGTGGCGCAACGCCGCAAGTCGTCTTGCCCGCTGCGCTACCTGACGGTCAGCGACGCGCGGCCGACCGAGGTCTGCGCGTTGCCCCAGCGGTCGGTGGCGTAGACGCAGTAGCGATAGGCGGCGCGCGGCAGCAGGCAGCGGAACTTGTAGGTGAGCGAGGCGTTGGCCGCCCGCCAGCCCAGGGCCAGCGTCTTCACGCAGCGCCCCGACATGGTGCGCAGCTTGATCGTGACCTTCTCTTTGTCGCCGGTGGTCTGATCGTTCACCCGGTAGCGCAGGGTCGCATAAGCGCCGCGCTTCACGGTGACGGCGGCGAGCGCCCTCGTGACGGGCTTGAAGGGGTCGGGTGTCGCGGTGCCGGCGAAGAGCTTTAGGCATACGTCGGCTCCCTCCGCGCCAATGTCACCCCAGCCACCGGCCGACCCGTCAGCGCTAACGAAACTGTCGCCCGCAGCAGACGTGGCCTTGCTCGATGGGTAGGTCTGGTCGTCTTCGAGCGGGATGGGATAGTCGGTAGTCAGGGGTCGTCAGATGGACGACCAAGAAGAAACGCTCGGCCGCCTTCTCGATCGGCTGCGACTGCGCTGGGAACGGGATGGTGCGGTAGCCGGGCACGGCGATGGTGCCCGAGGCAAGCTCCGACCAGGTGGACTTGTCGTCGAGGTTGGATGCCACATAGATGTCATAGTCGGTGTTCAGGGCTTTGGGCGTAAAACGAGGCCGCCTCGATTGGGCTGTCGCCCTTCAGTGTGAAGCCGGCTGCCATCCAGGCCGTGTCACTGGGGTTCCCCTGCCCGTCAGTGAACCCGTAGTCATTGGTGAGGCCGATCGTGTCGTAGCCGAGGTTCTGCGCGTAATCGTGCGGTGGACTCGCCGGTAAACACGGCCATGCCCGTTGCCGATCTGCACGTCATCGTAGGAGACATAGAAATAGCCGCTATGCTCGCCGACCAGTCGCCGTTGGCCGACGACCCAGCTGTTGCGCACGATGAAGGCGCCGTTGTCGGCTGGCGGTCGTCGGCGCTGAAGTTCGTCGGAGCGTAGTCGTCGTCCCAGCCGACGATGTCGACGGCGTGGTCGGCGCCCGCCGTGACCGTTGTAGTAGTAGGCGTGGTCGCGTGTTGTAAGTAGGAGGAGCGCTTCGATGTCTCATGCCGGGGTCGGCGTACATGCCCGGTGTAGACGGCGCCGTAGTTCTCGACCGCCCACTTGATGGTGTCGTTGGCGTCGCCGGTGTAACCCGTGCGGTCGGGCAGGAAGAGGACGTTCTGAACGTGCGCGAGCGCCGGCAGGCCCGAGACGAACGATATCCGTCGCCGTATGGTTCGGACTGACTGGTCGACGGGGCCGTTCCAGCGCGCGAGCTCGGCGGTCGTCATGTAGAAGTTGCCGCGGCCGATAGAGGCCGGTGCCGAAATCGTTGGCGGCTGCAAGCGCCAAGTTGTCTTCGCTGAAGTCTTCGGTGTCGGAGGGCAGAAGTGACGACTCGAGCGATCCCAGGCTGGCGAAGACCCAGCAGATGCTTAAGTGGGTCCTGGTCGCGGATCAGCGGTCACCCTGCCGAGTGTCCGCAGGTCGTAGGTAGGGTCGTAGGACGACCAGGGCCAGCGGCCCCAGCGCCAAGGCGGCGTCGGCCCACGGTCGCGGGTCGACCGACGACGGCGCGAGGCCCTTGAGGGTCGCGTTCGGGCTCATGGCGCGAAGCGCATGCTGATAGGCCACGAAGGCCGGGTTGAGCGGGCCCACGTGGCCGGCGGCGGTGGCGGCGTGGGCCGCCGGGGCGGCCCACGCCGCCACGCCGGCCACGGCGATGACGGCGCACAGACCGAGGGCGCGAAGCGGGTGCAGTGAGCGTCTCAAGGGGACCCTCCGGTGGGCGTGGTCGCGACGGACTCCTGCTTGTGATTGTCGGCGGGGCCGGCCCGAAACTCAAATCTCGCCGCCGCGCCGCTGGTTTTGGGGGCTCGCCGCGCTGGGACAATCCTGAAGGGTCGACGATCATGGTCCGGCACGCGCCGCGGCCGGCCGGCAGCAAGGAGGCTCCCGATGCCGTATTCGTTGCGCCAGCGCAAGGTCGCGCGCGTGCTGTTCGATGAGTCACACGGTGAGGCCTGGAGCGTGCGGCCAGACGTCGCCGCGGCGATCCAGCCTGAGCACCCCGCGGGGTCGTCGTACGCGCTCGCCGCCGCGGCGCTCGCCGAGCGCGACTTCGACGTCGCGACGCTGGCGGCGGGACCGCTGTCGGCCGACGCCTTGAGCGGCGTCGACGTGCTGGTCATCGCCCACCCCTCCGACGCGCGCTGGGAGCGCACCGTGGGCGGTTCCCCCGTCCTGTCGGTCCCCGAGATCGAGGCGGTCGCCGCCTTCGTCGCCGACGGCGGCGGCCTGGTCGTGCTGGGCGAGACCGAAGAGGACAAGTACGGCGCCAACCTGAGCGAGCTGCTGGAGCGCTTTGGCCTGGCCCTCGACAGCCGCACGGTCGAGGACTACGTGCGCAACAACGGCGCCCCGACCTGGGTGTTCGGCGAGCCCGACGAGAACGCCGACGAGACGAGCCTGCTGCACCTCGTGCGCACCGTCTGCTTCTACCGCGCTGGCGCGCTGCGCGCCGAGCGCGAGGGCGCCATCGTGCTGCGCGCCGGCGACGATGCCTACCCGCCGCGCGCCGGTCTGCTCGCCGCGGTGCGCTACGGCGAGGGCCGGGTGGTCGTGACCGCCGACTCGGACCTGTTCGGCGACGACGCCCTGGGCGTGCTCGATCACCAGCGCCTGTGGCTCAACTGCCTCTACTGGGTCGCCCTGCCGGCCTTTCGCGCCGAGCCCGAGGCGATCGTGTCGTCGGCGGCCGGCGACCCGGCCTGGGAGCGCCTGCGCGACGAGACCGACGCGCTGCGCGCCTTGCAGGAGCCCAAGGGCGAGATCGACCTCGGGCGCCGCGACGGCGCCGAGGCCGGCGCCCGCGTCGCCGCCATGACCGCGGCCATCGGCGAGCTGGGCCACCACTTTCCCCACCAGCGCGACTACCTCGCCCAGGTCGTGCTCGACCTGCGCCGCTGGGCCGACGAGGGCTTCGGCAAGCCCGACTTCGGCCCCTCGCTGGCGGTCTTTCGCCCGGAGCTGTCGAGGGCCGACGGCATCGAACACCTGGTCGTGTTCCCCATGTACACGCCCAACGGCTCGCCCGACACGCGCTTCGAGGCGCTCATCGTGCGCACCCCGTGGCCCGAGTTCATCGACCGCCTCGAGCGCGGCGGCTTCGACAACGCGAAGTTCGTGCCGGTGCAGCTGGTCGACCACACGGCGGGCTACGACGGCGAGTGCGCAGTGCTGTTCCCCGAGACGGTCAGCGTGGCGGAGCGGCCGACCAACAACTTCGGCGGCATCTTCTGCGACCGCGAGTCGGCGCGCTTTCAGCGCTCTACGCAGCGCGCCGCCGAGGCCCTGCGCATCGATCTGCCGCCCGACGCCGCCGCCCTCGTGGCCAGCGGCGACCTCTCGCGCGACGTCTACATCCTCTGGGACATGATCCACGACCGCTGGCACAGCCACGGCGACCTGCCCTTCGACCCGTTCATGATCCGCCAGCGCCTGCCCTACTGGATGTACTCGCTCGAGGAGCTGCGCGTCGACCTGGCCACCTACGAGACGGTCGGCGAGCTCGCGCGAGAGGGTTTCCCGTTTGCGCGCTACGTGCGGTACGGGGTGCTCTTCGACCGCATCCTGCGCTTTCCGATCACCGGCAACCGTGTGCGCAACTACGACGGCCTGGGCGGTCAGCTCCTGTTCGCCTACCTGCATCGCGGCGGCATCGTGCGCTGGACCGACAACCGGTTGCTGATCGACTGGGAGCACGTCGACGACGCCGTGGCCGAGCTCAAGGCGTTGCTCGATGAGCTCTACCGCGACGGCATCGACCTGAGCAAGGTCTCCTACTGGATCGCCGCGCACGACCTGGTGGCGCGTTTCGTGCGGCCGAACGTCGGCTCGCAGTGGCAGCGCGAGACCCGGGTCTACTCGGACGAGGCCGACACGCGCCCCTGGATCGACCGCGTGCTCGACGACGAGTTCCCGCTCAGCATGTTCTACGAGACGCTCAAGAAGAAGCTCGCCGAGCTCGCCGAGGAGCCCGTCGCCGCTCAGGCTTAGGCCTGTGCGAGCAGCCGGCGTGTCGCGTGCGACGTCGGCTGCTCGCCGGCGCCCGGTCTTGGCGCCGGCCGCCTCACCGGCCCGTCGGGCGCCTAGTCCTCGATGCGGAAGCTGGTGGCGATCGGCGTCGCGGGGCGGATCATCGCCCAGACGGGACAGAGCTTCTCGTCGGCCAGCGTGATGCAGTGCTCGACTACCTCAGGATCGAGGCCGTCGCCGTGCAGCACGAACTCGACGTCGATGCTCGTGAACACGCTCGGGTGCTCGTCGCGGCGGTGGCCCGTGACCTTGACCTCGAGGGCGCGCACCGGCTGGCCGCGCTTGGCGAGCAGCATGGGCACGGTGTTGCCGATACAGCCGGCCAGGCTGGCCAGGAGCAGCTTGAGCGGCGTCAGGCCGGCGACCGTCTGGCCGGCCTCGAGCGGGTAGTCCATGGTGACCGTGTGGTCGCCGTCGCCGGCGGCCACTCTCATGCCGCCCTGGTACTCGGCGTTGATGACAAGCTCGGTCGGCATGTGGGCTCCTTTGCCGTGGCGTTGTGCGGACGCCCGTCGGTCGGCACAGACCTCCGGTTCGTGGCCAAGTACATCACGCCGGGCCGCGCCTGTCGCCCGACAACGGCCGCTCGCGCCGAAGGGCCGGTGTAGGCTGCGCCGCAACCTGCAAAGCGGAGGGACATCATGCGACTCGACAGCGGCTGGCGCGACTTCACGAGCGGCGCGCAACCATGCCCGGCCTTTGGCGCGCGTCCGGCGGCCACGGACGACCCCCTGCCCGGCGTGCTGCTCATCCAGGAGATCTGGGGCGTCGACGAGCACATCGAGGACCTCGTGGCGCGCGTTGCCACGGCGGGCTACAGCGCCCTGGCACCCGATCTCTACGCGCTCGGTGGCCGGCCGGCGGCGCTCCAGCCCGAGCGGGTGGCCGCCGCCAAGGCGTTCCTGAACTCGCTGCCGGTGGGGACCTGGTGGGACGGCGCGGCGCGCCGCGAGGCGCTCGCCAGCCTGCCGCCCGACGAGGGCGCCGCCGTCGGGGAGACCCTGGGCGCGCTGTTCGCACCGCGCGACCGCGACGCGCTCGTCGCGCTCCTGCGCGACGCGTTCGTCGTGCTACGCGACGACCCCGGCTGCGACGGACGCGTGGCCGCCGTCGGCTGGTGCATGGGCGGCGGCCTCGCGGCCCGCCTGGCAGCGGACGAGCCGGCGCTGGCCGGTGCGGCCATCTTCTACGGCGAAGCCACGCCGGCCGCCCTGATCGCGCAGGTGGCTTGCCCGGTGATCGGTTTCTACGGCGGCAACGACCCCCGCATCACCGACGCGGTGCCGGCCTTTGCGCAAGCCATGCGCGCCGCCGGCAAGCACTACGAGCCTCACGTGTACGACGACGCGCCGCACGCCTTCTTCAACGACACGCGGCCGTCGTATCACGTCGCCGCGGCGCGCGACGCCTGGGCGCGGCTGCTCGGGTTCTTCGCGGGGCTTTCGGCCGACTGAGCAGGCGCCGCGGCCGAGTCGCTCAGGCGTCGATCGTCTTCATGTCGGCGTAGCGCTCGCCGGCCGTAGCGCCGGGCGGCAGCGCTTCGTCTAGGCGGCCGAGCTCCTCGTCGTTCAGCGAGATCTCGGCGGCGGCCACGTTCTCCTCGAGGTAACGGCGCCGCTTGGTGCCCGGGATGGGCACCACGTCGGGGCCGCGGTGCAGCACCCAGGCGAGCGCCAGCTGGGCCGGCGTCACGCCCTTTTCCTGGGCGATCTCCTCGAGGTAGTGGAGCAGCTTCAGGTTCTGTTGGAGGTTCTCGTCTTTGAAGCGCGGATGGTTCGCGCGAAAGTCGCCTTCGTTGCGCAGGTCGTCGGGCCCGCGGAAGCGGCCGGCGAGAAAGCCGCGGCCCAGCGGGCTGTAGGCGACGAAGCCGATGGAGAGCTCGCGCACCGTCGGCAGGACGGCCTGCTCGGGGTCGCGCGTCCACAGCGAGTACTCGGTCTGCAGGGCGCTCACCGGGTGCACGGCGTGCGCCCGCCTGATGGTCTGGGGCGAGGCCTCGGAGAGGCCGAGGTAGCGCACCTTGCCGGCGGCGACGAGCTCGGCCATGGCGCCGACCGTCTCTTCGATCGGCACCGTCTTGTCGACGCGGTGCTGGTAGTAGAGGTCGATGTGGTCGACCCCGAGGCGCGCGAGCGAGGCCTCGCAGGCCGCGCGTACGTACTCGGGCCGGCCGTTGATGCCGACCCAGCTGCCGTCTTCGCGGCGCTCGTTGCCGAACTTCGTGGCGAGCACGACCTGGTCGCGCCGGTCGGCGATGGCCCTGCCCACCAGGCGCTCGTTGGTGAAGGGCCCGTACATGTCGGCGGTGTCGACAAGGTCGACGCCCAGGTCGATGGCGCGATGGATGGTGGCGATGGCCTCGGTTTCGTCGGCCGGCCCGTAGAACTCGGACATGCCCATGCAGCCCAACCCTTCGGCCGAGACCTCGAGGCCCTGGCCGCCCAGCTTGCGTTTCTCCATGAGGCTCCTTCGGTGGCGCGCCGCGGACGCGGTCGGGCGGCGGCGCTTGAGGGGATGGTCACGGCCCCGTATTCCCGCCCCGCCGGAGCCGGTAACGGCGCCGCGGGGCGGCCGTCAGATCGTGGGTGACGGCGTCGGGCTGGGCGAGTCGCCCGTGCTCGGCGCGGCGCTCGGCGCGGCGCTCGGCGTGGGGGAGGGCGTCGCGCTGTCGCTGGCGCTCGGCGAGGGTGTGGGCGTCGGGCTCGGCGACGCCGTGGGCGTGGCCGTGGGGGGCGCGTCGCCCAGGCGGGTGTCGGTGGGCGACGGTGAAGGAGTGGCCGACGGCGAGGCGCTGCCGCTCGGCGACGGTGACGGCGACGCCGAAGCCGTCGTTCCGAGGCCGGCGACGGCGAAGGTGGCGCGCGGTGAGGAGTGCGCGGCGGGTGTGGCGCCGCCGACCGTCGAGGCCGTGACGGTGTGCTGCGCGACGGGGTTCGCGGTGCGCGCCGCGGCGACCCGCGACGGGCGCACCGGCAGGTGGGTGCGGCGCGCCATGTCGCTCACGCCGGCGGTCATGGTGGCGGCGGCGGCGAGCACGGCGACGAGCTTGACGGCCGCCGAGTTGGCGATCGCCGAGCCCACGCTGCCGCCGGCCACTCCGACCGGCGCAGCGTAGCCGGCGCCGAAGCCGGCGTGACCCAAGAGGTCGGGCAGAGGGTGCAGGGCGAGCACCGGCGGCGCCGGGGGCACGAGCAGCGCCTTGGGCAGCGCGACCAGCGGCAGCACCAGGCCGGCTCCGATCCAGGCCGGCATTGAGCGGGCTTCGACGCCGGAGATGTCGGCAAAGCGCGCGCGGAACGAGTTGCGGGCGCGAGCCAGCAGCACCTCGGCCGAGCCCGGCGTGACGTTGAGCGTGGCGGCGAGCTCGGCGGTGGAGAAGCCGTGGACGTCTTTGAGCAGCAGGGCCGTCTGCTGGCGCGCCGTCAGCGTCTCGAGCGTGCGCTCGAACAGGGCGCTGAGCTCGGATTGCTCGAACGGGTCGCCCACGGCGGGCAGCTCGGGGGGCTGGCCGGTCTGACCGGCCACGTCGGCCGGCCGGCGGCGGGCGGCGGTGCGCAGATGGTCGTAGCAGCGGTTCAGGGTGATGCGGTACAGCCAGGGGCGCAGCCGTACCTCGCAGTCGCGCGGCAGGCGCTCGTAGGCGCGGATGAGCACGTCGTGGGTGATGTCCTCGGCGTCCTGGCGCTGGTGGACCATGCGCAGCGCGAGGTTGTAGATGCCGACCGCGTAGAGACCGTGCAGGCGCGCCAGCGAGTCGGGAGCATGGCGTCGCAGGTCGGCGACGAGCCGTTCGTCGCTCGGTTCGAGACCGGGCGACCTCTGCTCGCCCGTGACCGGACCCTGACCCACCGACATGCCCACTGCGCCCCCGAATCGTTCCTGGCTGCCCATCGTCTTAACGCCTGGACTGGCAGAACCCTAGCACCACTCCGGGTCTTTGTCGCGGGGCCGCCACCGGCCGCTAGGGTTCGCCGCGACGCCGACGTTCCATGGTGCAGAGGCTGTCCCCGCAGCGAGACTTTTGACCTTGAGGAGGAGAACATGAAGAAAGCACTGCTCGTGCTGGCCGTCATGGTCGTGGCGCTTGCTTGCTTCGTCCCGGCCGCCTTCGCGACGACCGGCGTAGTAGCGGAGAACCACATCTCGTGGTGGACCCCGGCCAAGTCGTTCACCGCGGCCGGTAAAGTCGACGCCGTCGACGCCACCAACGGCCGCCTGGTCGTGCGCGTGACGCTCGCTTCGATCGGCGTCGCGCCCTACCTGGGCGACGACCTGACCGTCGTGGTCACGCCCAAGACGCAGCTCCTGAAGCCCCACGGCCGCCTCTTCAAGGCGATCACCATGAGCGACATCCGTCTCGGCGACCACGTGCGTGTGACCGGCGCGATCGACCTGACCGTGCCCGCCCAGCCCGTCTTCACCGCCAATCGCGTCGTGGCCACTCACGTGCTCAACCCGAACCAGATCAAGTGGTTCGCCTTCCGCGGCCCCGTCAAGTCGATCGACCTGACCGGCGGCACGATCGTCGCTCGCCCGCTGCTCGTGACGCGCGGCCTCTGGGACGTCATCGGCGTGAAGACGACCTTCGTGGTCGCCCCGACCGCCCGCATCTTCACCTGGGTCGCGGGCAAGCCCGTCGTGCTCACGCTGGCCGACCTGACCGTCGGTGAGCGCGTGCTCGCTCAGGGCTCGATCGACCGCAGCGTGCCGGCGTCGCCGGTGTTCACCATCAACTGGATGCGCGTCTGGGAGCCTGTTCCGGCTACCTGAGTCACCCGCGCTCGAACCACCCGTCGCGGGCTTCTACATCTTGGGCGGCACGTGCAGCCCTATGCGGTTGCCCTCGGTGTCCTTGAGAAAGGCGATCGTGCCGACCACCTCGCCCATGTCGCTCGGCGGCATGATGACCTCGCCGCCCGCCGCTACCGCGCGCGCGACCGCGCCCTCGATGTCGCCCTTGCAGTCGATGTAGACGGTGGCGCCGTCTGTGCTCGGCTTGACGTTCCCGCCGACCGCCAGGTCGGCGCTCACCTCGCCCATCTCGCCGGGCAGCAGGGCGATACCCTCCATGCCCGGGGCCAGCTTGACCTCTTCCTGCAGGATCGCACCGTAGAACCTGCGGGCACGTTCCAGGTCGAGCACCGGGATGTCGGCCCATACGATCGAGTTGGCCATCGTCGTCTCCTTCTCTTCGTTCTCTGCCGCTCGAGCTGCCGCGGTCGGTCGCCCGAGCGGTTCTGCCCGCGCGGGCCGCGCGAAAAACGATGGCGTTCAGGAGCGGCCGCCGCGGTGCGCTTCAAGCCGCGGCCCCGGGCGGTCGATATACTGGGCCTCATGGACCGCCCGCCCGCAGTCTCGTCCGGCACGACCGGCGCCTGGCCGTCACGGCGCACGATCGCCGTGCTGCTCGTGCTGCTCGCCACGGCGATCGCCGCGAGCTACTGGGTCGAGATCGTCTCGAACGCCTTCAACGACGTCGACCCGATCGTGCATGTGCCCAACTACGACTTCTTCCAGTACTACGCCGGCGGCCACAACTGGAACCTGGGCCTCGACCCCTACACCAACCACCCGGGCGTCACCGGCGCCATCGTCTACCCGCGCTTCGACACGCCCCAGATCTCGGGCTACATCTACCCGCCGACCTTCCTGCCGGTCTACGGCGTGCTCGCCCACTACAGCTACGACGACGCGCGCCGCGCCTGGCTGGCCATCACGCTCAGTGCCTTCGCGCTGCTTGTGGCAGTCGCTCTGTGGGTGACGCCGGGGCGCCGGCTCGAGGTGCTGGGCGTCACCGTGCTGCTCACCATGGCTTCGTATCCGTTCATCTACCACGTGCACAACGGGCAGGCCGACCTGGTCGCGTCGGCCTTTGCCATCTCCGGGTTTCTGCTCTATCCGCGCTGGCGGGGGTGGCCGTCGGCGGCGCTGCTCGCCATCGCCATCGCCACCAAGGTGACGCCCGTGCTGCTGCTCGCCGTGATGGTCGTCTACTTCCGCGACTGGCGGCTGGCGCTCAAGGCGCTGCTCTGCGGCGCCGTCCTGGGAGCGGCGTCGCTTGCCTGGGTGCACGTCGGTCTGTACCGCGTGTTCCTGTTCACGACCCTGCCCTCGATCGCGGTCTCCGACCCCTCGCGCTTCAACCAGACGGTGCTGCGCTTCTGGTGGCAGTACCCGTTGGTGCTCAAGGCGGCCTCGGCGCTGGGCTACTGCGCGCTGCTCTTCCTGGCCTACGTGGCGAGCCGCAATCGGCGGCGGGCACCGTTCGGTGCCGACTCAGGCGACCAGCAGCGCCGCGAGCGCTACGCCGTGCTGCTGCTGGCCGTGCTGTTCATGCTGTTCTTCTCGCCGCTCGCCTGGCAGATGGCCTACGTGTGGACGCTGGTGCCGCTCGCGCTCGTGCTCACGGCGCGCCCGCCCGAGGGCCATCCGGCCGCGGTGGTGACCATGGGGGTGGCTGCGGCGCTGCTCTGCAGCCGTATCTTCGACGTGCGCGTGCTCGACCTGCTGAACGTGCTTGGTGCGGCCGTCGCCATCATCGCGCTCATGCGCTGGTATCTGCCGCTCGAGCCGGTGCCGGCGCTCGCTGTCGGGGCCTCGCCTGCCGGCGCCGAGGCGCCGGCCCTGGCCGCGGCGACGCCGGCCGCCGCGACGCCGGCCGCCGCGACGCCGGCCGCCGACGGCGCCTCGCGGGCGCCTAGCTCTTGACCGGCACGATCGTGAACGAGGCCATCGCCGGAGTGAGCTTCGACCACGACTGCGCCCAGGTGTCGGCGCTCGCCTGACCGGTGATCCAGTAGGCGTAGCGGCCCTTGGGCAGCAGGAGGTACGACATGGCGCCGGCCTTTGTGCTCTGCGAGTCGTAGGTGTAGGTGACCTGGAAGCCCTTGGTGCCGTTCACGGTGACCGGCCTGAAGGCATCGGTGACCTTCAGTCGGGGCAGGCCTTTGATGAGGTCGTCGACGATGACCTTGAAGTCGCCGGAGTGGCTCACCAGGTCGGTGGCCTTGACCGGCTTGGTCATGGCGTAGACCGACACCGACAGCGTGTCGAGGGCGTGGCCGGCGACGACCTTGCCCTTGGGGTCGGCCCACAGCGTGCTGGTCAGAGCTTCGCCGCTCGTCGCCCCTTTCGCCGAGACGCTGAGCCAGCCCAGCGGGTAGTCGACCGAGAAGCGGTACTGCTTATTGGTGTCGAGGCCGAACGCCGACGCCGGCGCGGGGCTCATCGACTTGGCCGCGGCCGTCACCTGGTCGGGCAGGGTGCTGCTGCCGCTCGACGCGCAGGCGCCGAGGCCGGCGGTGAGCGCGAGCAGGGCCGCGCCGAGCGTGATGGTGAGTGCGAGGTGGTTGACGCGCACGTTGTCTCCTTGGCCGTAACGAACGTCGGCGGCTGTTCTCTTTTGCCGGTACCGGGCGCAGCCGCGCGATCTCCCTCTCCGCGAGTCGATGTCGGCGCGAAGTCGGCCGGGCTTGAGCGGCTCGACGGCCTTGCCGGCCGGCGGGGCGGATACGATAGCATCGCAGGCGGCGGCCGGCCGCCCACGGGCGAGACCGGTCGTGTTCGCGAGAGTCGGGAGGCACGCGTGGATTTCGACGCCGTAGTCGAGCGCCGCGGGACGGCGAGCTACAAGTGGGACCGCTACGGGCCCGACGTGCTGCCCTTCTGGGTGGCCGACATGGACCTGCCCTCGCCGCCGGCGGTGGTCGCCGCGCTCCAGGCCCGGGCGGCCCACGGCGTCTACGGGTACACCCACGTCACCGACGCGCTCGTCGCGGCCCTGCTTGCCCACCTGCGCGACGGTTACGGCTGGACGGTGGCGCCCGAGGCGCTCGTCTTTCTGCCCGGCGTCGTGCCCGCCCTCAACCTCGCCTGTCGCGCGTATGCGGCGCGCGGCGAGACGGTGCTCACCGTGGTGCCCGCCTACCCGCCGTTCCTCGAGGCGCCCGGCCTGCAGGGGCGCGAGCTCGCGACGGTCGCCGCGCGCCGCGTGGGCGACCGCTGGGAGCTGCCGCTCGCCGAGCTCGAGGCGGCCGTGACGCCGGCGACCAGGGTGCTGCTCTTCTGCCATCCGCACAACCCCCTCGGTCGCATCTGGAACGCCGCCGAGGTCGCCGCGGTGGTCGACCTCTGCCGCCGTCGCGAGCCTGGTGCTGGTCTCCGACGAGATCCACTGCGACCTGCTCCTCGAGCCGGCGACGCCACGTGCCGTCCGCCGTCGCCGCGCCCGCCGGCGACGAGCTGACCGTCACGCTCATGGCGCCGAGCAAGACGTTCAACCTGCCGGGCCTCAACTTCGCCTTCGCCGTGATCCCCGACGAGGGGCTGCGCCGGCGCTTCGTCGAAGCCGGGCGCCGGTGCTGCTGCCGTTCCCGGGCTGCTTCGCCATCGCCGCCGCCGAAGCCGCCTACCGCGACGGCGTCGCGTGGCTCGCCGAGCTGCGCGCCTACCTGCGCGGCAACGCCGACCTCGTGGCGTCGTTCGTGGCGGCGAGCTGCCCGGGGTGACCACGACGCGCGTCGAGGCGACCTACCTCGCCTGGCTCGACGCGCGCGGCTGGCTTGCGGCCCACGACGCCGGCGGCGCCGAGGCGGCCAAGGCCTGCCTGCGCGCCGGCGTGGCGCTGTCCGACGGCGCCGCCTTCGGCGCCGCCCCCGGTTTTCTGCGCCTCAACTTCGGCTGTCCGCGCGCCACCCTCGAAGAAGGTCTGCGGCGCCTCAAGCGCGCCCTCGGCCCGGGCGGGCCGCGATGATCCTGGCGCTCGACCAGGGCACCACGAGCTCGCGCACGCTGCTGGTCGATCACGACGGGCGCATCGTGGCCAGCGCGCAGCAGGCCGTCGGCCAGACCTATCCCGCGGCGGGCTGGGTCGAGCAAGACCCGCTCGCCCTGTGGCAGGCGCAGCTCGACACGGCGCGCACGGTGCTGGCCGAACGTCCCGGCGGGGCGTCGGGCATCGCCGCGGTCGGTCTTGCCAACCAGCGCGAGACCGCCGTCGTCTGGGAGCGCGCGACGGGCGCCCCGGTGGCTCCGGCGATCGTCTGGCAGGACCGCCGCACCGCCGCCACGTGTCGCGCGCTGGCCGACGCGGGCCACGAGGCGCTGGTGCGGCGCAAGACCGGTCTCGTGCTCGATCCCTACTTCACGGCGACCAAGCTGCGCTGGATCTTGGACCACGTGCCCGACGGGCTGCGGCGCGCGCGGCGCGGCGAGCTCGCCGGCGGCACCGTCGACTCGTGGCTCGCCTGGAACCTGACGGGCAGGCGCCTGCACGTGACCGACGCGACCAATGCCTCGCGCACGCTGCTGTACGACATCGCCGCGGGCGCCTGGGACGACGAGCTCCTCGAGCTGTTCGGCGTGCCGCGCGAGCTGCTGCCGACCGTGGTCGACACGAGCGCCGTGATCGGCGAGACCGACCCCGGCCTGTTCGGCGTCGCGCTGCCCATCGCGGCGCTGTGCGGCGACCAGCAGGCGGCCCTCTTCGGCCACGGCTGCCACGGCGCCGGCCAGGCGAAGCTCACCTACGGCACCGGCTGCTTCCTGCTGACCCACACCGGCGCCGACCCCGTCGCCTCGCGCAACCGCCTGCTCACCACCGTGGCCGTGCAGCGCGGCGGCACGCCGACCTACGCCCTCGAGGGCAGCGCCTTCGTGGGCGGCGCGGCCGTCGGCTGGCTGCGCGACGGCCTGGGCGTGGTCTCGTCGTCCGAACAGGCCAGCGAGCTCGCCGCGCAGGTGGGGGCCGGCGAGGGCGGGGTCTTCGTGCCCGCCCTCGCCGGCCTCGGCGCGCCGCACTGGGACCCGGCGGCACGCGGCGCCTTCTTCGGCCTCACGCTGGGGGCCACGCCGGCGCACCTCGCCAGGGCGGTGCTCGAGGGCATCGCCTTCGAGGTCGCCGACCTGGTCGCCGCCACGGCGGCCGACTCGGGTCTCGAGCCGGTCGAGCTGCGCGTCGACGGCGGCGCTTCGGCCAGCGACGCGCTGCTGCAGTTCCAGGCCGACATCTGCGGCCTCGAGGTCGTGCGTGCGGCCGAACCCGAGTGCACCGCGCTCGGAGCGGCCGCTCTGGCCGGACTGGCGGTGGGCTTCTGGCGCGACGACGAGCTCGCCGCGATGCACCGGGCGGGGCGCCGCTTCGTGCCCGATCCGGCCATCGACCGGGCGCGGCTGCTGGGGCGCTGGCAGCGCGCGGTCGAGGCGGTCAGGCAGTTCGCGGCTGCCGACTAGCGCCGGCCGGAGAGGGCTGCGGCGCCGCCTTCTTCGCCTCGCCGGCGCTTGGCCCGCGCCTCACACGGCAACGTGCCTCGCACGGCAGCCGTGCCTCACTCGCTACCCGTCGAAGAGCTCGTCGAGGGTGTCGCGGTAGGCGAGCAGCGCGGCGCTGCCGTCACCCACATAGGTCGAGCCGTGCATGGTGGCCAGCGTGGTCGGCTCGAGGCTGGCCAGCTCGCGCAGGAACCGGTCGGTCCGGCTCGTGAGGGGCACGTAGCCCTTGAGCGGCGTGCCCTCGTAGCCGGCGAGCGTGCGCCGCGCGTCGTCGACCACGTCGTCGTGGGTGAGGGCCGGCCGGTCGCCGGCTTGGTGGAGGATGTCCGAACAGAGCAATGTGCGGGTGGTCTCGTCGAACAGGTGGCCCGCTCCCCAGCCGTGGGGCAGGTGGGGCGTCTGGTGGAAGCGCAGCCTGTGGCCGCCGGTGGCGATGGCCTGGTGGTCGGCCAGCCCGCGAGCCGGGCGCGCGGCGAAGTCGGCCATGTTGACGAGGCGGCAGGTCTCGCTGCAGACGGGCACGGCGGCCGGCGCCGCCGCCAGCCACTCGTTGAGCGCTCCGCACTCGTCGACCTCGAAGTGGCTGAAGCCGATCCAGCCGAGCGTGGCCGGGTCGATCAGCCGCGCCACGGCGGCGTGGACGTCGTCGAAGAGCCGCTTCATGCCGGTGTGGTACAGGAGGGGGTGCTCGTCGCGCACCAGGAACTGGGCGAAGCCGAGGTCGCCGGCCGCGACGTAGGTCGAGATGCGAAAGATGTCGGGCGCGATCTCGTCGATCGTGGTCGCCATCCGACTACCTCCCCGGGAAACGTTTGCATGACTCGCCGCGCGGAGACCCACCAGCCCCGGCGACTCCAGGGTTTGTTGCCGCGCGGTCCGACCCGAAACGCGGGCGGCCGTTGGCGGCGGACCTCTGATAGCCTCCCGTCATGCTGGCCGTCGCACTGGCGCTTTCCGCATCGCTCTGCTGGGGTTCGGGGGACTTCCTCGGCGGCCTGACCACGCGCCGCGCCACGTTGTGGGCCGTCATCCTGGGCAGCCAGGTGGTGGGGCTGACCGGCGCCATCGCCGTCGTGATCCTGGCCGGCCGGCCGTGGATCGGCTTCGCCGGCCTCTGGCCGGTCCTGCTCGGCAGCATCGCCGGCAGCATCGCCCTCATGGCCTTCTACAAGGCGCTCGCCATCGGCACGATGAGCATCGTCGCGCCGATCACCGCCACCAGCGCGCTGGTGCCCTTCGCCTGGGGCATCGCCGCCGGCGAGCGTCCCGGCCTGTGGCAGTTGGTCGGGGTGGCGGTGGCCGTCGCCGGCGTGCTGGTCGTGACCATCGAGCGCCCGCGCCGCGACGCTCCCGCGGCGCACAGGGCCACGCAGCGCCGCGCGGCGCTGCTCGCGGTCGTCGCGGCGGCCGGTATCGGTCTCATGCTGATCGGTTACGACCAGACGGCCAAGCACGACGCCCTGTGGGCCATGCTCGGCGGGCGCATCTCTTCGGCCTGCTTCTTCGCCATCGTCCTGCTGGTGCTGCGGCCGCGGATCGGCCTGAAGCGCGCGGCCCTGCCCGGGATCGTGGCCGTCGGCATCTTCGACACGGCCGCCAACGGGCTGTTCTCGCTGGCCACCACGCAGGGCTACCTGAGCATCGTCGGGGTGATCGGCTCGCTGTACCCGGTCACCACCGTGGTGCTGGCCTACGTCGTGCTGCGCGAGCGCCTGGAGCGCCGCCAGCTCTTCGGCGTCCTGGCGGCCCTCGCCGGGGTCGCCGTGATCGCGGCCCGCTGAAGCTCCCTCGCGGCTGCCGCCGCAGGGCGCAACGGTTTGCGTGCGGCCTGCGGCGGCAACCCACGTGCCCGTGGGGACGATGCGGCGCCGCCTGCGGCGGCCGACCGGTTGCGTGGCATGCAGGGCCGGCTTTGCGCAGGTCGCGGTACGGTGCCGCCGCCTTGGTTTTGAGAGGGAGTGACCGCGGAGGCGCCGCCGGACCGGCGCCTTCGCGGGTGAGCGCGGGAGATGCTGATGAACGCACACAAGGCCGTCTTTCTGGCCAAGGACTGTATCGTCCGCAGCGAGACGCCCGGCAGCGGACCCGCCGGCTTGCGACTGGTCGACGGGGTGGGTGCCGGTCTGCGGCTGCTGCGCGGAGCGGGGTTTCTGTTCTACATCGTGGGCACCGAACCCGGCGTCGCGCGCGCCCAGTTCGAAGAACGCGAGCTCGAGGCGGTGGGCCTGCGGCTCGAGGAGCTGCTGGCGGCCGAGAACGTCGCGCTCACCGGCTTCTCGTACTGCCCGCACGACCCGCACGGCGTGCGGCGGGGCTACGCGGTAGACTGCGTGTGCCGCCTGCCGCGGCCCGGCCTGCTCACGCGAGCGGGCCGCAAGTACGGCATCGACATGGAGCGCTCGTGGATGATCGGCGATACCCTCGACCAGGTCGAGGGCGGCGTGCGCGCCGGCTGTCGCACTGTGCTGATCGACGATGGTCGCGAGACCGACTGGTGCCTGACCGAGCTGCGCCTGCCGCACCATGTGGCGGTCGGGCCCGGCGAAGCCGCACTGCTGATCCTCGAAGACGAACACGTGCTGGACTGGCGGCAGCGAGCGGTCGCCGTGGCGGCGCGCTGAAAGGTCTGCCGCAGGTGTCCGCGGCCGCGACGAGCTACGCCGCCCTGGGCCGCGCCGCCCTGGGCCGCGCCGTGGGCGCCCGGCCGCCGGCGCGTGGGCGATACGCTAGCGCCGGCCGCCGGGCCGCGAGGCCGGCATGAGCGACGTCGTCGGCGCGGCGAAGCCGTCAGCCGACGAGCTGCGCCGCCGCGTGACGCGCGGCCTGCCGGCCGCGCGCGCTGACCTGGAGCGGCTCGTACGCATTCCTTCCGTGGCTCTCGACGGGTTCCCGGCCGAGCCGCTGGCGGCCGCCGCCGAGGCCGTCACAGAGATCCTCCGCGGGGCCGGCATGCCCGACGTGCGCCTGCTCGACGTGCCCGGCTCGCCGCCGGCCGTGTTCGCCCGGCGCCCCGCGGCGCCCGGCGCTCCGACGGTGCTGCTCTACGGTCACTACGACGTGCAGCCCGCCGGCGTCGAGGCCGACTGGACGAGCCCGCCGTTTGAGCCGGTCGAGCGCGACGGCCGCCTGTTCGGTCGCGGCGCCGCCGACGACAAGTCGGGCATCGTGCTGCACGCCGCGGCGCTGCGCGCGCTGGGCGACGACCTGCGCGTCGGGGTCAACGTGCTGATCGAGGGGGCCGAGGAGACCGGCCGGACGGGCATCGAGGAGCTGGTGCGCGCTCGTCCCGACCTGGCCGCGGCCGACGCCATCGTGATCGCCGACGCCGGTAACCGGGCCGTCGGCCGGCCCACGCTCACGACGTCGCTGCGCGGCATGGCCAAGATCCTGATCGAGGTGCGCACGCTGGCGGGCCCGATCCACAGCGGCGTCTACGGCGGTCCCGCGCCCGACGCGCTGGCCGCGCTGATCGGCATGCTGGCCACGCTCCACGACGCGGTCGGCAACGTCGCCGTGAAGGGGCTCGAGGCGGTCCCCTACGACGGCGCGAACTACGACGAGCCGGCGTTCCGGCGCGACGCCGGCGTGCTCGCGGGCGTCGCGCTCGCCGGCTCAGGCAACATCGCCGAGCAGCTCTTCAGCCGCCCGGCCATCACGGTGATCGGCATCGACGCGCCCGCGGTCGAGGGCGCCGCGAACGTCGTGGCGCCCCGCGCCCGGGCGGCAGTGACGGTGCGGGTGCCGCCCGGTCTCGACCCCGCCGTCGCCCGAGAGGCGGTCGTGCGCCACCTGCAGGCGGTCGCCCCGTGGCGCGCCGTGCTCGTCTTCACCAACGCCGGCGGGGGCGAGGGCTTCGCGGCGCGCACCGACGGACCCGCCTACGCCGCCGCGGCGCAGGCCCTCCAGACGGCGTATGGCGTGCCCGTGTCGTACTACGGCATGGGCGGCTCGATTCCGCTGGTCGCGGCGTTCCACGCGGCGGCGCCCGCCGCCGAGATCATCTTGTGGGGCGCCGAAGAGCCGCTGAGCCATATCCACGGGGCCAACGAGAGCGTCGACCTGGCCGAACTGGAGCGCTGCATCGTGGCCGAGACGCTGTTCCTCGCGACGCTCCCGGCGCGCGAGTGACCCCGGTCCTGGCGGCCCTCGCCCAAGCAGGCGCCTGAGAACCCACTGAGAGCCGGCCGCCGGCCCTTGTAGCTGCCGGCCCTTGCAGCCGCCGACCCTTGCAGCGCGCCGTCAGGCCTTGCGGCGCGCCGTCAGGCCGCCGCCTTGAGCGCGTGCCGCACGATGAAGGCGCCGGCGATACCGACCAGGCCGTAGACCACGAGCCAGACGCCGAGCACCCAGACCAGCACCAGCAAGGTGGGCGCCGGCCAGGACAGCACGACGACGCCGGCGACGAAGCTCAGGATGCCGGCGACGATGCTCACGCCGCGCGCCGGCGCGCCCTTGTGGTCGACGGCCACGAAGAACTCGATGACGCCGTGCAGCACCCAGTAGACGCCCAGCAGCACGACCATGATGACCACGGTCTCGAACAGGTGCCGCAAGACGAAGATGCCGACGACGATGCCCAGGATGCCGAGCACTGCGAGCAGCACGCGCGAGCTCTCGCCGCGGTCGGTGAAGGCACGCACGAGCGAGAAGACGCCGCCTATCAGGAGCTGCAGGCCGAACAGCAGCGCGACCAGCTTGATGGTCGCGTGAGGCCATGCCATCACCATGACGCCGAGGACCAGCGTGGCGAGGGAGAAGGCCAGCAGCCAGCCCCACGATGCGCCGATCCTGTCGAGATAATCCTTCGGGTCGTCTGCCTGTTGTGTCTCCATGAGGTCCTCCCTCGGTCGTTGTGGTGGCCACCCGCGGCGGTCACGTACTACCTGCTTCCCATTCTGGCCGGGTCTCAAGTATAGGTCGTGGGGGGCGGTGGGCCGTCGCTCGTCGTAGACTACGCACATGCAGTCCTTCGCCACGCCTCCCGCGCCCGCCGACGGTGCGCCGCGCCTGCTCATCGGGCTCGACGCCGGCAAGGTCACGACGTCGCTCGCCTGGGGTAGCGTCGGCGCCGACGGCGTCCTCTCGGTCGAGGGCTCGAGCGCCGCGCGCCACCACGGCGAGCCGCTGGCGCCCTTCTTCGCCCTGTATCGCGCGCTCGGCGCCGCGCGGGTCGCGGGCGTCGTGGCGGCGGGGGCCTTTGGCGACCGCCTGACGGCGCCCGCGCTCGGCGGCATCCCCGAAGAGATCGCGCAGGAGTGGGCGGCGCGCGCCCTCTACGGCGCCGAGGGCGCCCTGACCGTGGTGCGCATCGGCGGCAGCGGCTACTCGGTGCTCACGCGCGACGCTGCGGGCCGCATCGACTACGAGCGCAACGAGCGCTGCTCGGCGGGCACCGGCGAGACCGTCGAGGGCCTGTGTGGCCGGCTCGGATGCGGCCTCGAGCAAGCCATCGCCCTCGCCGCCGCGGCCGACCGCGGCATCACCGTCACCTCGCGCTGCGCCGTCTTTGCCAAGAGCGAGCTCACGCACTTCGCTAATCAAGGCGAGGACCACGGCCGCCTCTTTCGTGGACTGTTCGAGAGCGTGGCGCGTAACGTGCACGCGCTCTACGACCGTACAAAAGTCGACGGCCCGGTCGTGCTGATCGGCCACGGCGCACTGATCGGTCCGCTCGTCTCCGCCTTCGACGAGCTCGTCGCGGCGCCCGTCGAGGTCTCGGCGCAGGCCGGCGCGTTCGAGGCGCTCGGCGCGCTGCAGTTCGCCGCCGCGCGCGACTGGAGCGGCGCCGAGTGGCCTGCCGCGCCCGAAGACCTGGTGGTCGAGCGCCGCGTCAGGGTGCGCGCCCTCACTCCGGCGGCCGACGGTCCGGGCTCGGTCGTGCAGCTCGGCGATGACCGGGCGACCGGCCGGCCCGCGGCGGCCGCGCCACGCGCCGACGCATCGGCCAGCGCTGCGCCGGGCGCCGCCGCGTCGGACATCGCCGCGCCAGGCGCCGCTGCGTCGGATAACGCTGCGCCGGGCGCCGCTGCGCCCCCCGCGGCGGCCGTGCTGGGCCTCGACCTGGGTTCGACGGGCTCGAAAGGTGTGCTGATCGAACCGCGCTCGGGCGCCGTGCTGGCCGACGTGTACCGGCGCACCGACGGCAACCCGGTCGAAGCGGCCAAGCGCCTGGTGGCCGACCTGCGCGCGGCGCGGCCGCGCGACACGGTGGTCGCGGTCGGCCTGACCGGGTCGGGGCGCGACGCCGTGGCGACCGTCATGCGGGCCGCCTACCCCGGCCTTGCGGCCGGCCTCACCGTGCTCAATGAGATCGTGGCGCACGCCGCCGCCGCCGTGCGCTTCGACCCCGACGGCGGCCGCAGCCTCTCGATCGTCGAGATCGGCGGGCAGGACGCCAAGTTCATCAACGTGCGTGACGGACGCGTGGCCGAATCCGACATGAACCGCGTCTGCAGCGCCGGCACGGGCTCGTTCCTCGAGGAGCAGGCCCTCGCCTTCGGGCTCGACGACATCGCCGGGTTTGGGGCCCTCGCGGCCCGCTCCGACAATCCGCCCGACCTCGGCCAGACCTGTACCGTGTTCGTCGCCGACGTCGCCGCCGAGGCGCTGTCCGACGGCTTCACGCGGCCCGACATCTTCGCCGGGCTGCAGTACTCGGTGATCAAGAACTACATCGGCCGCGTGATGGGCGACCGCCGCTTCGAGGAGCGCGTCTTCTTTCAGGGCAAGCCGGCCGCGAACCCCTCGCTGGCGCGCACGCTGGCCGCGGTCACTGGTCGCGAGGTCGTGGTGCCGCCCGACCCGGGCGCCATGGGCGCCCTGGGCATCGCCCTGCTCGCCGCGCAGGCAAGCGGCGCTGCGGCCGGCGCAGCCCCCGACGGGGCCGGCGCCGCGCTCCCCGCAACGCCCGCGATCCCCGCGAGCGCTCAGAGCGCCGCGAGCGCCGCCGATCTGGCCGCGGTCGACCTCGACGTCTTCGCGGCGGCGCGCGTGGTCGAGCGCAAGAGCGGCCGCTGCGGCGACCGCCACTGCGCCAACCTCTGCCGGCTCGAGACGGCGGTCGTCGAGGTGGCCGGCGAACGCCGCCGCGTGGTGAGCGGCGGCAACTGCCCCAAGTACGACGACCGTTCCGAGGTGGGCGCCAAGCTGCCCAAGGACGCCCCCAGCCCGTACCGTGAGCGCGACGAGCTGCTGGCGGCCCTCGTGGCCGAGAGCGTTGCCGATGCGGCGGCCGGCCCGCTGGCCGGCCGCCGCATCGGCCTGCCGCAGGCGCACTACCTTCTCGACACGCTGCCGTTCTTCGCCGCCTTCCTGGCGGCGCTCGGGGCCGAGGTCGAGGTGCTG
The DNA here is from genome assembly GCA_963755025.1 of uncultured Actinomycetes bacterium. GTDB lineage: Bacteria > Actinomycetota > Thermoleophilia > UBA2241 > UBA2241 > Bog-752. Next base: position 181,065 of record CAVWIH010000014.1, on the reverse strand, counting down.
CGCCCGACGGTCGAGACGCTGGCCCTGGGCGACCGGCGCTGCGCGGCGCCGGGCGCCTGCGCGCCGGTCAAGATCGCCCACGGCCTGACCGCGGCCGCCGACGGGACGAAGCTCGACGCGCTCTTCGCGCCGGCGTTCATCAACCTGCCGTCGCACGGCGCGGCCGGCACCTACACCTGCCCCATCGCCCAGGGCACGCCGCAGATGCTCGAGCACGCCCTGGCCGGCGAGGCCGGGGCGCCACCTGTGGTGCGGCCGGTGTTCTTCGCCGCCAAGGCGTACGACTTTGGCGACGCCGGCCTGCTCGCCGAGCTCGAAGCGGCCGCCCGGCTTCTGGGCGTGCACGACGCGGCGGCGGTGCGCGCCGCTCAGGCCCGCGCGAGCGCACTTGTGGGAGCGCTACCAGCGCGGCCTGCACGAGATCGGCGACCGCGCGCTCGGCTTCGCGCGCACCGCGGGCGTGCCGGTCGTGCTGATCGTGGGCGAGGTGCACGTGGTCCACGACCCGGTGATCAACTCGGGCATCCACGACCTGGTGGCGGCGAGCGGCGCGGTGCCGCTGCCGCTCGACTGCTTTCCCGTCGACGAGACCGCGCCGGGCCTGCGCTGCGTGCACTGGGCCGGCGCCGGCGAGACCCTGCGCGCTTCGCTCGCCGCGGCGGCCGCCGGCGACGTGTTCCCGCTGCTGCTGTGCGCCTACGGCTGCGGTCCGAACTCGCTGGTCGAGCACCTCTTCGACGACCTGCTCTCGGCCTACCCGCACACCGTGCTCGAAAGCGACGGCCACGGCGGCAGCGCCGGTTATGTGACCCGCGTGCAGGCGTTCCTGCACGCCGTGCGGGGCTACCGCGAGGCGCAGGCGCGCGCCGTCGCCGACGCTCCCGACGCCGGCGGCCGGGCGGGCGCTCTGCCCGGCGCCGTCGACCCCCGCCACCTCGAGCGCTGCGAGCGGCCGGTCGCGCTGTCGCTGCGCAACAACCGCGAGCGCACCTTCGTGTTCGGCAACATCGGCGGGAGCGGCGGCCGCTTCGCGGCCGCCGCCATGCGCGGCGCCGGCATCGACGCGCGTTTCGTGGGCGCCACTTCGCCCGAGGCCCTCGACCGGGGGCGTCAGGGCTGTTCTGGAAAGGAATGCCTGCCCTACCAGCTCATCTGGGGCACGCTGGCCGACTACCTCGAGCGCGCCGGCGACACCATCGGCGAGGGCGGCTGCGTGTTCGTGAGCATCGGCCGCGGCTTTCAGGCCTGTCGCCCCAACCTGTTCCCGGTCGCCCAGCAGATCCAGCTCGAGCGGCTCGGCTACGACAAGCCCGTCGAGGTGGCCGACTTCACCCTGCTGTTCGAAGACTGGTCGCTGACGTCGGTGATCTGGGTGGGCTCGGCGGCGGCCGACCTGCTCAACATGCTGCGCTTCTACCACTACGCGACGGAGCCCCGGCGGGGCGCCTCCGACGCCCTCTACCACGCCTACGCCGATCGTCTCGAGGCGTTGCTGGCGGCGCCGCGGCTGACCGGCAAGGTCAAGGGCCTGGGCGACGCCCGCGCCCTGCTCTCGCGCTGCGAGGCGCTCGTCGCCGAGGCCGCGCGCGAGTTCGCCGCCCTCGGCGGCGGCGAGACCCGCGACGACCTGCGCACCGTCTTTCTGTGCGGCGACATCTACCTGCGCGTCGACGAGTGGGGCAACGACGACCTGCAGCGCAAGCTCTCAGACCAGGGCTTGCGCGTCATCTTCGAGCCGTTCGGCGAGATCTTCGAGCTGCTCGCCCTGCGCGACGCGCGCGAGCACGGCGCGACCACGCGGCAGGGCGCCAAGCGCTTGGCGACCCTCAAGTTCATGCGCTACGTGGTCAAGCGGCTGCTCGGCGTCGTGCGCCCCCACGAGCCCTGGGTCTTCTGGCACGACGTGGGCGAGGTCTGGCGCGCCAGCGAGCCGCTGTTCGACGGCTACCCGTTCGGCGAGTCGATCCCCACGATCGGCGGCGCCCTGCTCACCTGGTCCACACAGGCCGTCGACGGCGTGGTCGTGGTCTCGCCGCGCGGCTGCGGCCCGGCCCTGGTCAGCGAGGCGCAGCTGCGCCGCGGCGCCGCGTTCCCGCTGCTCTTTGTCTACAACGACGGCGACCCGCTCGACGAGTCACGTCTCGCGGGATTCGCCTGGCGGCTGCGCGGCCGCGAGGCGCGCCGGCTCGGCGCCGGCGTCTGACCCGGGGCGCGCGGTGGCCGGGGCGCCGACGGGCAAGGTCGTGAGCGTGCTCGGACCGATCGCGCCGGCCGAGCTCGGCGTCTGCCTGCCGCACGAACACCTCATCTGCGCGCTCGACGGGGGCCTCGACTGGCCGCCGGCCGGCGCGCCGGCGTCGGCCTTCGCCGACGAGCCGCTCACGGCGGCCGACCTCGACCGCGTCCGTCGCGACCCGCTCGGCAACCGCGCCAACCTGCGCCTCGACGACTTCGACGAGATAGTCGCCGAGCTTGGGCTGTACGCTGCCGCCGGCGGTCGCGCGGTCGTCGACCAGACGCCCGACGAGCTGGGGCGCGACCGCGCCGCGCTGGCGCGCCTCGCGCGCGCCACCGGCCTGCACGTGGTGGCCGGCTGCGGCCACTACACCGCCGATCTGGTCTCACCGGGCACGGTCGCCGCCACGGTCGACGAGATTGCCGCGGAGCTGCTCGCCGACCTGGCGCCCGACGCGCAGGGCTCCCCGCCCTGCGGCCTGATCGGCGAGATCGGCGTGTCGTCGCGGAGCATCGCCCCGGTCGAGTTGCGCGTGCTGCAGGCGGCCGCCCGCGCGCAGCGCGCCACGGGCGCACCGGTCTCGCTGCATTCGGTGGCGCCCGGGCACATGGGACTCGAGGCGCTGCTCGTCTTGAAGGAGCACGGCGTCGACCCCGGCCGGGTCGCCGTCTGCCACCTCGACTCGGGCCTCGACGCCGACGACAGCGACCCATCCGGTCCGGGTGACGCTTCCGGGCCGGGCATCGACCTCGACTTTTGCCGCGAGATAGCCCGCGAGGGCGCGTTCGTCGCCTTCGACGGCTTCGGCTGGCCCGCGCCGCGCGGCCCCCGGCCGGCCGGTGACGGCGCCGAGCCGTCGCGCGCCGACCACGAGCGCGTCGCGGCGGTCGCCGCGCTCTGCGCCGAGGGCTTCTCCGGCAGCCTCCTGGTCTCTCACGACATCGCCATGAAGATCAGGCTGGCCGCCTACGGGGGCTGCGGGTACGCGCACCTCGTCCGCGCCCTGCCGGCGCACTTCGCCGCGGCCGGGGTCGACGCCGCGACGCTGCGCCGCCTCATGGTCGACAACCCCGCGCGCTGGCTCGCCTGGGGTGCGTCGCGCGCCTAGATGATTGATTCCACGCCCACAGCCTCAGGCGCAGTAGTCGACCAGGGCGCGGCTCGGCCGTCCCAGCCGGTGGTTGAGGCTGATGCAGACCGCCAGGCAGCAGAAGCGTTGCAGGATACGCTCGCGTAGCCCCGCCATGGTGCGTGCCCCGTGGCGCTCCAGGGTGAGCAGATCCTTGGCCGTCCAGAAGATCGACTCGATGCGCTGGCGGATGGGCGCCAGGTACGGGCCGGCTGCGGTCTCGTCCTTGCGCGCAGGTCGCACCACAGCGACGCCGCGCTCGGCGGCCCCGCGAGCGAACTCGCGCCCGGCGTAGCCCTTGTCGCACAGAAGGACCTCACCGCCGCGCGCCGCGCGTCGCAGCAGCTCGAGGGCCACCTCGCGTTCGCCGCGGGCGGGATCGGCGAGCGTAAAGGCCCGCGGGGTACCATCGGGAGCCACCAGCAGGTGGAGGCGAAAGCCCCAGAACCAGCGCGAGTGGGCGGCACAGTAGCCGTAGCCGGCGGCCTCGCCAAGCGCTGAGCGCTTGGCCGTCTCGCGGCTGGCGGCGCAGGGCAGCGGGGTCGAGTCGCACAGCAGAAGGTCGTCCGTAAAGCCCGGGCTTTTGCTGGCGAAGACGCCCGTGAGCCACTCGATCGTGTCGGCCAGACGGCGGCGGCGTTTGTGATAGCCGGCCTGGCGAGGCACGTCGGGGAACAGATGGACGAGGCGCTTGCGGGCCGTCGCCAGGAAGCGCCGGTCGGATGGGATCCCCATGATCGCCTGGGCCACGCAGAGGGTGACGACCTCGGCGTCGCTCACGCGGCGGCGGGCGTTACGCCGTGCCTCTGGCAGAAGATCGTCGGCTGTGCAATAAACCACGGTGCAGAGAGTGTCGAGGTCGGCGTCCATCGTGGCCTCCGGGCAGACGGTGACTTAGGGCACCGTCGGCTTCGGCCTCTCTGCTTCTCTTTCCTTGCCTGAGGCGAATCTCGTGGAATCAATCATCTAGCTCCGCCGATCGACTGCGTCGTCGCCGGCTCAGACAGGCGTGACTACGTCGCGCGCCTAGTCCCGTCGACCGACTTCGTCGTCGCCGGCTCAGGCAGGCGTGACTTCGTCGCGCGCCTAGTCCCGCCGACGGACTGCGTCGTCGCCGGCTCAGACAGGCGTGACTACGTCCCGCGCCTAGTCAGCGGCGAGGAGGACGGTCGCGCCCGGCGGCGCGCTGAGCCGGCCGCCCGCCCGGCTGAGCACGCCGTTGTCGGTGTCGAGTCGCGACACCGCGCCGCCGGCGGGCGCGCCGTAGAGCAGCACGCTGTCGCCCGCTCCCGGACCCATGCGCACGCCCGCGTTCGACGACACGGCCGAGTTCGTGCGCGCGCCGCCGCCGTCGAGCAGCCAGACGTTGGTCCCCGAGTAGGCGTCGATCGAGTGCGGCGTACCGGGTGAGTAGACGATTGCGCCGAAGCGCGTGGGCAGTCCCCAAGCGGGTTGCGACGAAGCCGCGACGCCCGTGTCCCAGGCCGCGAGCGAGCGCATGGTGCGCGGGTCGATGCGTAAGAAGCGCAGCGTGAAGGCGGGGTCGGCGCTGCCGGCGAGGAGGTAGACGGAGCCGTCGCCGCCGACCGTCGCCGCGACGATCCGCGTGTAGCTGCCCAGCGAGACTCTGGCGCCGGTGCGCAGGTCGGTGATCGCGGCGGCGAAGGACGTGGCGGTGACCGCCAGCACGTCGCCGTGCACGGCAAGGAGGGCGACCACGTGGCCGCGGCCGGCCGCGCGCGTCCCCGCCCCGGCCGCCTGGCCCGGCTGCGCCAGGAGGGCGTTCGGGTCGGGCTCGAGGAGGGGCAGCGGGTAGCGTGCGGCCACGGCGCCGTCGGGGCGCACGGCGACGACCGCGGCCGTCGTTCCGGCGCCCACCGGCACGTAGGCGAGGCCGGCGGACATCGCCGCCGACGTGAGCTCGCCCGGGTGCAGCGACGTGGCGAGAGCGGACCAGGAGCGCTGGTCGGGCGCGTAGCGCAGCAGCCGGTGCCCGCCGTCGGCCCCGCTGACCAACACCACGGGACGCGCGCCGCCGGCCACGAGCCGTACGTCGTCACCGGCGCCGAGCGACGTTTCGGTGGCGACCCCGGAGGCGCTGGTGACGCGCGCCGTGAGCGCGCCGTCGCTGCCACGCCACACCACAAGGCTGCCGCTACCCGCCGGCCAGGCTGGGTCGGCGGCGCCCTCCCGGGCGCGCCCCATGTGGGCGCCCCACACGAGGAAGGCGACGGCCACGAGCACCGCGATCAGCAAGCCGGCGGCCTCGACCGAACGGACGCGGCCGAACAGGCGCCGGCCTGCGGGTGGGACGGGCGCCGCCTGCGTCATGGGGTCACCTGCTGTAGCAGGCGCGCGCGCCGGGCGTCGTCATGTGGGCTCCTTCGTGTGCCGCTCGTGCGTCTCATCCTTGGACTCAGTGTAGGCAATGGCGGCGGGTCCTGCAGCCTTCGGCCGGTCGGGGAGCAGGCGCAGGGTCGCCACGACCGGCAGGTGGTCCGAGGCGCGGCGGTGGCGGCCGGCGGCCGCCACCGCCGCCGCGCCGACCCGCCACTCACGCGTGACCAGCAGGTAGTCGATGCGCCGCGCCCGCTCCGCGCCCCGGGGGCGGGTGGTGGGCGGCGCCGCGACGGGCGCCGCCGCCGCGGGCGCGAAGACGTCGCGCAGCCCCGCGGCGAGCAGGGTGCGCAGGGCCTGGTCGTCGGGCTCGGCGTTCAGGTCGCCGGCGACGATCCATGGCAGCGCGGGGTCGAGCCACGTTGGAAGCGCCGCCGCGCTGCGGTGTCGCGCGACGGCGGGGGCGCCCTCGAGGTGGCAGTCGGCCAGGCCGAAGGCGCGTCCGGTGGCGAGGTCGATGAAGCGCGCCAGCGTGACGACGCGGGGCTGGCGGTTCCCCCAGCCGGTCGAACCGGGCAGGTCGGGCGTGTCGGAGAACCAGCGCGTCGTCGAGCTCGTGAGGGCGAGGCGAGCGCTGCGGTAGAGCACGGCGCAGCGCTCGCCTCGCCCGCGGCCGTCGGTGCGCCCCACGCCGGTGGCCTCGTAGCCCGGCGCGCGGCCCATCAGGTAGCGCTGCTGAAAGCCGTAGACCTCCTGCAAGCCGATGAGGTCGGCGTCTAAGTCGGCGATGGCCTGAGCGGTCGCACGGCGGCGCAGGGGCCACGAGTCGAGACCATCGAAGGCGATCCCGTTGCGGATGTTGAAGGTGGCGACGCGCAGCGCCGGCGGTTCGCCTGCGGCCGGCGCCGCGTCGCCTGCCGTCGCCGCGTCGCGCGGCGCCGACAGCGCACCACCGCCGCTCATCGCCGCCTCTGGCCGGCGAGCAGCAGGGCGCAGCCGGCCACGACGAAGACGACCGAGGCGAGCAGCGGCTCCCACACCGGGGCCCACCACTGCGACGGGCTCAGAAAGAGCAGGTCGCGGGTGGCGAGCGAGGCCGGCCAGTCGAGCATGACCTTGAGCGACACGTAGTAGCCGATGTCCCAGACGCCGAAGGCAAAGAGGAAGTAGGCGACCTTCTGCCACGGGCCGCGGCCCGCCAGGAAGGCCACCGCCAGCAGCATGACGATGGTCGCCGCTTCGCGCAGCTGTTCGTGGCGCAGGTAGGCGCGGGGAAAGCTGAAGTGCCCCGCCGTGAACACGGCCGAGTACTGCAGGGCGAACAGGCGGCGCAGGTAGTAGACGACCATGGCCTCGACGAGCGCCATCGCGGCCGCGTAGATGGTGACGACGGCGAGCCTCGCCCAGGGTGACGAACGCGAGTCCATCTGCCAAGTATGCCGTATCGGGGCGGCGCTCGGACGCCGTAACGCGTCCAGGCAACGGGTCTTCTGAGTAAACTAGTAAGTAGTAGTAGGAGAGTCCGCCTGTCGGCGCGAACTAGGAGAGCGGTGCGCAGGCGAACGGTCTCGCGCCGCCGACGGGCACGGAGGAGCCGGTGAACACGACGATCATAGCGTCCACGACGAGGGCGCAACTCAAGAAGAGCGTGCGTCAGTATCTCGACGCCATGCGGGCGCTGGGCCGCGCTCCCAACCGCACCGTGGCCTTTGAGAGCGTGCCGCGCACGGCCTGGCTGCTCGACGACCCTGTGCCGCACGCCAAGCGCCGCCGCTACCTGCTGCTCGACGACGGCGACACCTGGTGCGAGACGGTGTACGGTCCACAACCGGCCAGCAGCGGCCTTGTCAACACGTATCGCTGGCTCGCCGAACCCACGCCGGCCCTGTCGTATGCGCTGGGCCGCTCGCTCGACGACGCGCGCGAGGGCGGCAGCGGCTTTCTGATCCCGACGGTCGAGACCGGCGTGCTCTACTCGGTGAGCGACCGGCGCGCGGTGCCCCGCTCCTAAGGCGGCGCCGCCTCAGCACCCGCCGCCGCCCGCGCGGCGCGGCGTCCTTCGCTCATCTGAGCTGCTACCATGCGAGCCGATGAGCGAGCTCACAGGACAGCCGGACGGCCCCGACGAAGCGCACGCGGGGGCGGCGCGGTCTGCGCCGGCACGCGGTCGGGGGCGGCCCGACCTCGGCGGCCTGTGGTCGCTGCGCCTGCTCTTTCTGATCGCCGGCGTCGGCGGCTCGGCGTTCATTCCCTTCTTCGCATTGCTGCTCAGCGGGCGCGGCCTTACGCCGCAGCGCATCGGGCTCGTGTTCGCCGTGATCGCGCTGGTCGGCGCCCTCGCGGCGCCGCTCTGGAGCCACCTGGCCGACACCCGCCTGGGCGCCGTGCGTGTGCTCGTCGTGTCGTCGACGGCGACTGCGTTCTTCGCCCTGGCGCTGGCCGTGAGCGGGCCCCTGTTCTGGGCGATCCTCGCGAGCGCCGTGCTCATGACGGCATGCTCGGCGCCCGCCGCGCCGCTGTCGGACGGGCTTGCCGTGGCCTACCTCGGCGCGGAGCGCATGAGCGAGTACGGCCGCATCAGGTTGTGGGCGAGCCTCGGCTGGGGCCTTGCGGTCATCGGCTTCGGCGCCCTTTACGAGGTCGTCGGCCTGAGCCCGGTCCTGCCGCTCTACGCGGCCGGCACCGTCGCCTTCGGCCTGTGGACCCTGCGCCTGCCGGCCGGCGCGCCGGCGCCCGTGCGCGCCGCGTCGCGCTACGGCGCGCTCGGCGACGTGTTTCGCGCCTCGCCCGGCCTTTTGTCGTTCCTGGTCGGCATGGTGATCTCGAGCGCGGGCACCTACGCCGCCCTCGACTTCGTGAGCCTGCGTATCGTGGGCACCGGCGGCGGGCCCTTTCTCGTGGGCGTGGCCGCCGGCCTCGGCGCCCTGATCGAGATCCCCGTCATGCACTGGAGCTCGGGGCTGGCACGGCGTTTCGGCCTGCGTTCGGTGTTCGTCGCCGGCTCGCTGGCCTACGGCCTCGTGTTCCTGGCCTGGTCGTTCCTGCACTCGCCGCTCGCCCTGGCGCTGGTGGCCGCCGGTGACGGCGTGGCCTTCGCGCTCAGCTACGTGGGCGTCGTGGTGGTCGTCGGGCGGCTGGTGCCGCGCCGCCTGCTCTCGACGGGCCAGACCGTCACGCAGACGGTGGGCTGGGGTGTCGGCGCCGTCGTCGGTCCGTCGGTCGGCGGCTTCGTCTACGCCCGTCTGGGGGCGCCGGCGCTGTTCGGCGGCGCGGCGGCGCTCTGCCTGGCCGGCGGAGCCTGGGTCTGGTTCGCGCTGGCCGGTACGGAGCGATGAGCCCGCGAGCCGCCCGTGGCCCGCTGGTGGCGCCGCTGCTCGTCATCGTCATCGCCTTCATGATGCAGAGCGGCTCCGCCCTGGCCACGAAGGTCATCGGCGCCGTGGGTGTCGTCGACGCCAACTGGCTGCGCACCACGACGGCCGCCCTCGTGTTGATCGCGGTGCGGCCGCGCTCGCTGCGCCTGCCGCCGCCCGGGCAGCGCCGCACGGTCGCCCTGCTCGCGCTGAGCCTGCTGTGCATGAACCTGAGCTTTTACGGGGCGATCTCGCAGGCGCCCATCGGCATCGTCGTGGCCATCGAGTTCTCGGGCCCGCTCGTGGTGGCGGTCCTGGGCTCGCGGCGGCCGTCCGACTTCGTCTGGGTCGGCCTCGCGGCGGTGGGCATCGCCGTGCTCGTCGGCCCGAGTGGGTCGATCGGGCTGGGTGGCCTCGTCCTGGCCTTGTCGGCCGCCCTGTTCTGGGGCCTGTACCTGGTGCTCGCCCGGCGCGCCCTCGGGGTGCTCGAGCCGCTGCAGGTGACGACCCTCATCTTCACGGGTTCGGCGCTCATGCTGACCCCGGTGGCCCTGCTGTTCGCGCCACGCCTCGTGCACCATCCGTCGGCGGTGGCCCTGGGGGCCTTCGTCGGCCTCGTGTCGTCGGCGGCGCCCTACTTTCTCGAGCTCATCGCCCTGCGCCTGGTGCGGGCCGCGACCTACAGCGTGCTGCTCAGCCTGGAGCCGGCGATCGCCGCCCTCACCGGCTTTCTGTTCGTCGGCCAGACGCTGAGCGCGCTCGACGTGGCGGCCATCGTCACAGTCATGATCGCGGCGGCCGGGGCGACGGTGCGCGCGGCGTCGTTGCACACCCCGGTGCCGCTGCCGCCCGACGGCGGCGTGCCGCTCTAAACCGCGCCGCCGTCGGGCAGAGCCTCGCTCTAGATGCCGCTCTCGACCGGGATCTTGCCCTGCTTGATCGCCTTGAGCATGGTCTCGTAGTCCTTCTCGGCCTGGTCGGCGTACGAGACGGCGAACTCGGCGACCGACTGGTCGAAACGGCCGCTCACGCCGAGGTACGAGGCGATCGCGACGCGCTGCCCCGAGCGCGCGTGCCCGCGGGCCAGCGTCCAGCCGCACATGGTGGCGAGGATCTCGAGGCCCGGGGCCCTGAGCAGCTCGACCTCGATCGAGCCCTTCATGTCGCGCAGCTGGCGCCAGTAGAAGTGGCGTCCGCCGGGCTTGCCCGTCATCCAGCCCAGGAAGATGTCGCTGGCGGCCTGCATGAGCCGCTGGCCCGCGACGACCCGGTGACCGCCGTGGATGAACCTGCTCTTACCGAGGTAGGGCTCGAGCACCGACGGACCAGCCTCCTTGATCTGCAGGAAGAGTGGGTCGTCGGCGTCGCGACCGAGCAGCAGCACGATGATGCAGCGCGTGCCCACGCTGCCCACACCGACCACCTTGCGGGCGATGTCGACGACCTCGATACCGCTCGAGCAGTTCGCGGCGGTCGTCTTCGAGGGTCTCCTTGTACTGGCCGAACAGGCTGGCGGTCGCCTCGTTTTCCGAGAGCTCCGCCAGGTGCATGACGAGCGGCGGCTGCTCGACGATGCGCCGCGAGCCATCGACCACCTCGCTGAGTTTGCCGGCCGCCTGCAGGCTGGTGCGGCCACGCGCCTTGGTGAGGGTCTTCTCGGCGAGCTTCGTCCCCGCCTTGATCTGCTGCTTGCCGGTCTTCTTGACGGCCGCCTTGTCCGCCGTGGCGGCGTGGATCATCTCGAGCAGCTCGTCGGCGACGATATGCGAATACCAGACGTCGAGCTCGTTCATCTCGGCGTAAGCCGTCATGTGTTCGCGGTAGGAGCGCACCGCGGCCAGGGCCGTCTCGCGCGCCACGTCTTCGCCCAGGCCGTTGTTGCGGGCGGCCAGCACGAAGCTCGCGGCCAGGCGCTTGAGGTCCCATTCGAACGGCCCCGGCAGCGTCTCGTCGAAGTCGTTGACGTCGAACAGCAGCTCGCGCTCGGGCGAGCCGTAGAGGCCGAAGTTCGACAGGTGAGCGTCGCCGCACAGCTGCACACCCAAGGCGGTGCGCGGCAGCGGCGCGAGGTCGGCGGCCATAAGGATCGCCGAGCCGCGATAAAAGGCGAACGGCGACGTCGACATGCGGCCCCAGCGGATGGGCACCAGGTCGGCCATGCGGTCGTCGTCCTGCGCGCGCAGCAGGGCGAGCGGGTCGGGACGGTCGGGCGCCGGCGTCCAGGCGCCGTGCGCGGTGCGGGGCACGAGCTTGCGCGCATCGCGGCCCGTTGCCTGCCGTTCGGCGATCGTCTTGTCCTCACGCTTCGCGATGATGGTCATGGTCGGCCCTCCTCAGTGTGCCCGTCCGGCTACTTTCGCGCCTTCGGCCCCCTGCACGCAAGGTGAGGGCCGGGTCGGCGGCGAAAGCCATACTCATGAACGAGTCTGCCCATAACGGCAAAGACAGACAAGGCGCGCCGTCTGGTCCGGCTCGCCGGGCCGCACGGCGCGCCGTCCTGCCCTGGCTCACCGGCTACCGCGCCGCCTACCTGCCCCTCGACGTGGTGGCCGGCGTCACGCTGGTGGCGATCGCCGTTCCCGAGCAGCTCGCCACCGCCCACCTGGCGGGCATGCCGGTGGTCGCCGGCCTCTACGCGTTCCTCGCGGCGGTCGCCATGTTCGCCCTGCTCGGCGCCAATCGCACCATGTCGGTGGGCGCCGACTCGACGATCGCTCCCCTGCTCGCCGCCGCTGTGGCCGCCGTGGCGGTCACCGGGTCGTCGCGCTACAGCGCCGACATGGCCCTGCTCTCGCTGCTTGTCGGCGTGCTGATCGTCGCGGTCGGCGTGGCCCGCATGGGCTGGATCGCCGACTTTCTGTCGGCGCCGGTGGTCACCGGGTTCCTCGCCGGCATCGCCGTGACGATCGTCGCAGGCCAGCTCGCCGAGGTGCTCGGCCTGCCCTCCACACGGGGCAACGCCCTGCAGAAGCTGGCCGGCGTCGCGCGCCACCTGGGCGACGCCAACCTGTACGCGCTGGCGGTGGCCGTCGCGGTCTTCGCCGTCATCGTCGGCTGCGAGCGCGTGAGCCGCCGGCTGCCGGGCGCGCTCATCGGCGTGCTGCTCTCGCTGGCCGCCTCGGCGGCGTTCGACCTGACCGCGAAAGGCGTCGTCACGATGGGCGCTCTGCCCGCCGGGCTGCCCACCCTCCAGGCGCCGTCCTTCTCGGCGCACCTCGCCTGGCGGCTGCTGCCCAGCGCTCTCGCCGTGGCGCTCATCGTGATCACCCAGACGTCGGCGACGACCCGTTCCTTCGCCGAGCTGGGCGGCTTCGACACCAGTGTCGACCGCGACTTCATCGGGGTAGGCGCCGGCAGCGTGCTCGCCGCCCTGATCGGCGGCTTCGCCGTGAACGCGAGCCCGCCGCGCTCCGCGGTCGCCACCTCGTCGGGCGCACGCTCGCAGGTGCCCGGCCTGGTCGCCGCGGCGCTCGTCGTGGCGCTCATCGTGGCCGCCGCGGGGGCGCTCGCCGACCTGCCGCTTGCCACGCTGGGCGCGGTGCTGATCTACGTGGCCCTGCGCATCTTTCGCGTGGGTGAGCTGCGCGCCATCTACCGCTTCGACAAGGCAGAGTTCGGCGTGGCGCTCGCCACCCTCGGCACCGTCGTCGTGCTCGGCGTGGGCCCCGGCGTGCTGCTCGCCATCCTGCTCTCCATCCTCTACCGTACGTGGCGCAGCTCGCGACCGCGCGACGCGCTGCTCGGGCGCCTGCCCGGCACCACGGTGTGGTGGGCGCTCCAGGAGCGACCCGACGCCCAGGTCGTGCCCGGTGTCGTGGCTTACCGGTTCGACGCGCCGCTCTACTTCGCCAACGCCACGCACTTTCGCGACCGCGTGCGCGGCCTGGTGGCGGCGTCGTCGCCGCCGCCTCGCCTGTTCGTGCTCGACGCCTCGGGCATCGAGGACGTCGACTACACCGGGGGCCGCATGCTGCTCCAGGTCGTCCACGAGCTGCACGCCGGCGACGTCGACTTCGCCGTCGCCCGGGCGACCGGCGAGGCGCCGCTCGACGCGGCCCGCGCGGGCCTGCGCCGCCACGTCGGCGAGGATCACCTGTTCCTCACGGTCGACGCCGCCGTGCGCGCCCTCGGACCGCGCGCTCCCGGCGGCGCCGCCGGGCTGCTCACTCCGAAGCCCGGCGCCGGCGCGTCCGAAGGCGGCGAGCCCGGCGCCGGCGCATCCGAAGGCGGCGAGCCCGGCGATCCGGCCTCGGGGCCGGGAACGGCCGCGACCGATCCCGCGACCGACGACGAGTAGACTGTTCCGGCCGGCGACCGCACCGCCGGCGAACCACGCGCACCATCCCCACGCTTCTGGAGGCTCATATGACGCCACCGCGTCCCCTCGCCCTGGTCACGGGCGCCTCATCGGGCATCGGCCGCGAGCTCGCCGGCCTGCTGGCCCGCGACGGTCACGACCTGGTCGTCGTCGCGCGGCGCCGCGAGCGCCTCGAGGCGCTCGCGGCGGACCTGGGCGCCGCGACCGGCGCCGGAGTCGAGGTACTCGTCGCCGACCTCACCGACGCCGCCGACGTCGCCCGCGTCGCGGCGCGCGTGGCCGACGAGCCGCGCCTTGAGCTGCTCGTCAACAACGCCGGCTTCTCCGGCTACGGGCCGTTCGCCGAGCTCGATCCCGAGGTCATGGCGGGCGTCGTCGCCATCCACGTCACCACGCCGGTCACCCTGATCCGCGCGGCGCTGCCCGGCATGGTCGCCCGCGGCGCGGGCGCAGTGGTCAACGTCGCCTCGTTGCTGTCGCTCAGCGGTCCGCTGCGTCTGGGCATGTCGGGCCGGGCGACGTACGCGGGGGCCAAGTCGTTCCAGCTCGTGTTCATCCAGGCGCTCGCCGCCGAGCTCGAGGGTACGGGCGTCCGGGCGATGGTCTGCCTGCCCGGCATGGTCGAAAGCGAGTTCCACGGCTCGCGGTCGCTCGCCGGTCGGCCCGGCGTGCCGCCGCTCATGAGCTCCCTCGACTGCGCGCGGGCGATCGTGGCAGGTCTCGCCCTGGGCGAGGTCGTCTGCGTGCCCGGCCTCGACGACGCGGCGGTCGTCTTCGAGCGGTTCCGCGACCTGCAGCAGCAGACCCTCGCGGCGGGCAACCGCAGCGGCCGCCTGGCGCCGCGCTACGGTGGCGCCGAGGGCGACGGGGAAGTGGACGGCTGAGGGCTGCGAAGACGACGAGGCGCCGAACGGCGACGCGGGCTAAAAAGGCGAGGTCGGCCGGACGGCGACGCGAGCCGGAGGGGCGAGGCGCGCCACGAGCCGGAGGGGCGAGGCGCGCCGGGAGCCGAGCGTCACTCGGGGCGGTCCTTGCTGCGCATCTTCTCCCAGAACCCGGGGCCGGTGGCCGCGCCGCGGCGGCGCAGCTCGCGCCAGCTCGCCGCGTGATCGACGTCGACTAAGCGGTTGCTGCGGTTGCGGGTCGTCATCTGCACCAGCCAGCGCAGCAGGGTGACCGAGCGGTTGCCCCAGCCGATCAGGTAGTAGAGGTGGATGAAGGCCCACAGCAGGGAGCCGGCGAAGCCGCCCACCCGCAGGCCGAAGGCGTCGACGATCGCCCGACGGGGGCCGACGGTGGCCATGGTGCCTTTGTCGCGGTAGTGGAACGCGCCCGGTGAGGGCAGGCCCCCGGCGCGGGCGGCGATGACGCTCGCCACGAAACGGCCCTGCTGCATGGCGACCGGCGCGATGCCCGGCAGGTCGCCGGCCGCGGCCACGTCGCCGGCCGCGAAGATCTCGGGGTGGCCGGGCAGCGAGAGGTCGGGCGCGACCACGAGGCGCCCCAGGCGGTCGCGGGCGGCGCCGGTCGCCGCCGCCAGGGCGTCGGCCGCCGCGGCCGCCCGCACGCCGGCGGCCCAGATGATGGTGCGCGCCCCCAGGCGTTCCTCGGGGGCGGTCTCGGCGTCGGCGGGCCGCACGTTCATGCCCCCGACGTCGATCTCGACCGCCAGCGTGCCGGTGCGGATCTCGACGCCCAGGGCGCCCAGGTCGGCGGCCGCGTGCCGGCGCAGCGACGCCGGAAAGTGCGGCAGGATGGTGGGGCCGGCGTCCATCAGGATCACCTGCGCCTCACGGGTCGAGACGTGGCGAAAGTCTTTGGGCAGGACACGGTGCGCGAGCGTGGCGATCTCGCCGGTCAGCTCGACGCCGGTCGGCCCGGCGCCGACCACGACGAAGGTGAGCCAGGCGCGGCGCTCGTCTGAGTCGGCGGCGAGCTCGGCCATCTCGAAGGCGCCGAGGATATGGCTGCGCAGCCAGCGCGCGTCTTCGAGCGACTTCAGGCCAGGCGCGGCGTCCTGCCATTCGTCGTGACCGAAGTAGTCGGTGCGCACCCCCGTGGCGACGACGAGGGTATCGTAGGCGATCGAGAGCGGCCGCTCGTCGGGCGCCAGCGCCTGCACAGTGCGGGTCGTGGTGTCGAAGCCGGTGACCTCGGCGAGCAGCACCTCGACGTTCGCCTGGCCGCGCAGCACGCTGCGCAGGGCGGGGGCGACGGAGCCCTCGTCGATGATGCCGGTGGCGACCTGGTAGAGCAGAGGCTGAAAGAGGTGGTGATTGACGCGGTCGATCAGCGTGATGTCGACGGGCGTCGTCGCGAGGCCCTTGACCGCGTAGAGCCCCCCGAAGCCGCCGCCGACCACCACCACGCGGTGGCGGGGCGCGGCGGCTGCCGCCGGAGTGTCGATCGGGTCGCTCATGGCGCCCGGCATCATACTCCTTTCGTCGGCGCGCCCGGCGCGGCGCGGTATGATGCCGGGCGAGAGCCGCGCCCGGGCGCGCTGGGCCCACCTGCACACCGCCGGCGCGACGCAGACGACCACCGTACGGCACGATCGGGGGACACGAGTGTCGCAGCCACAGCGACCAGCCGGCGAAGGGCGGCGCCGCAGGCGCCGAGCGCCACGCGCGCCGCGCGCACCGCTCGCACCATACGCGGCGCAGCCGCCACTCGCAGCGCAGCCGCCGCTCCCGGCGAGCGCGTCGCGCGCGCCGCTCGGCGCCGGCGCGGCGGCCGACGTCGCCGTCGTCGTGCTGGTCTGCGCCACGAGCGAGTGGCGCGCACTCGAGGCGCTCTGCCCCGAGCCCCCGCGGCGCAGGTCGCCGTTCGGCGAGTGGTTCGTCATGCCCGAGCCCCCGGCGGGCCTAGCCACGGCCGTCTTCTACGGCGGCTGGGGCAAGATCGCCGGTGCCGCCGCCACACAGTACGTGATCGACGCCTTCGCGCCCGAGTTGCTCGTCAACCTCGGCACCTGTGGCGGCCTCACCGGTCACGTCGCACGCGGCGAGGTGCTGCTTGCCGACGAGACGCTCGTCTACGACATCGTCGAGCAGATGACCGACGCGGACGAAGCCATCGCCGCCTTCACGACGGCCATCGACCTCTCGTGGCTGGGGCCGGCGCCCTACCCGTCGCCCGTGCGCCGGGCCCGCCTGGTGTCGGCCGACGGCGACATCGCGCCCTCCCAGGTGGGCGTGCTGCGCGCGCGTTTTGCCGCCGTCGCCGCCGACTGGGAGACCGGGGCGATCGCCTGGACCGCGGCGCGTAACGGCGTGCCCTGCCTCATCTTGCGGGCGGTGAGCGACCTGGTCGACGCGACGGGCGGCGAGGTCTACGACGACTACGGCGAGTTCGAGCGCCGCAGCCTCGAGGTCATGGACACGCTGTTCGGCGTGCTGCCCGCCTGGCTTGCGGCGTGGCGCCGGCGCCCGTCCGGGTGGACCCGTGCCTGACGGCGTCAGCGTGCGGCCGCTTGCGGCCGCCGGCGGCCGCCGTGCGACGGCGCGCCCCTCGGCGCCATCACCACGCGCCCTTCCCAACCGTTCGGGTGCAGCCTGCCGTGGGTACGTTGGCAGCGGGTCACGACGCACGTACCATTCGGACAACTCTTAAGGAGGCCGTAACGATGTTCAGGAGACGACCGCTCATGCGGGCCGCCGTGGTCGGCGGCGGCGCCTACGTCGTAGGCAAGAAGGTGGCGCAGAGCAAGCAGCACACCGCAGACCAGGACGCGCAGCTCGCCGCGGGGCAACAGGCGCCGCAAGCGCCGCAGGCCGCTCCGGCCGCGAGCGAAGACGACAAGATGGCGCAGCTCAAGCAGCTCAAGGAGCTCCTCGACAGCGGCGTCCTCACCCAGGCCGAGTTCGACGCCCAGAAGCAGAAGATCCTGCAGAGCATGTAGCCGGCGGTCGCCCGCCACCACCCTGGTTTTCAGTCAAGGAGGATGACCAATGGCACTAGGTCCGGTACAGATCCTGGTGATCGGCTACGGCGCCGACGCCCAGTTCACCGGGGGGGCGCTCGATGAGCTCAAGAAGCTCACCGAGCACGACGTCGTGCGCTTGATCGACCTGCTCTTCGTGCACAAAAACGAGGACGGCTCGGTAGAGAAGGTCGAGCTCAGCGACACCCACGAGCTCGCCAAGCTGGGCGCCGTCGCCGGCGCGCTGATCGGCTTCGGCGCGGCCGGCGACGAGGGCGCCGAGGTGGGCGCCCTCGTCGGCGCCGCAGGCGCCGTCGACGAGGGCTCGGTCTTCGACGAGGCCGAGGTCTGGTACGTCGCCGACGCCATCCCCGAGGGCATGTCGGCGGCGGTCGCGGTGATCGAGCACCGCTGGGCCATTCCGCTGCGCGACGCCGTGATCGCCTCGGGCGGCGTGGCCCTGGCCGACGAGTGGCTGCACCCGCAGGACCTGCTCGCGCTCGGCGTCGAGGCCGCGCAATAGCCGCGCAGCCGCCGCGCCCGGCTGCGCCGGTGAAGATCGCCCAGCCGTCGGCCGCTCCCCGGCGCGCCGGCCTTGTGCTGCTCACGCTCATCCTCGCGGCCGGCGTCGCCAACATCAATCTGGCGGTCGCCAACGTGGCGCTGCCCGACATCGGCAAGGCGTTCGACTCGTCGCAGACCGCGCTCGACCTGGTCGCCGTCGGCTACTCGCTCGGCCTCGCGGCGTCGGTGCTCTACCTGGGCGCCATCGGCGACCGCCACGGACGCAAGCTGCTGCTCGTGCTGGGCATGGCGCTTTCGGTGCCCGCCTGCCTGCTGGCCGCCTACGCGCCATCCGACGGGGTCCTGGTCGCCGCCCGCATCGTCGGCGGGCTGTCGGCCGGCATGGCCTACCCCACCACGCTCGCCCTGATCACGGCGCTGTGGTCGGGCGCGGCACGCACGCACGCGATCGCCCTGTGGGCCGGCATCGGCAGCGCCATGGCGGCGCTCGGTCCGGTCATCTCGGGAGCGCTGCTGCAGCACTTCTGGTGGGGCTCGGTCTTTCTGTTCACCCTGCCGCTCGCGGTCGTCGCCCTGGTGATGTCCCTGCTCTACGTGCCCAGCCACGTGAACGAGTCGAGCGACCCGATCGACAACCTCGGAGGCGTGCTGTCGATCGTCATGGTGGCGGCGCTCATTCTGGCCATCAACTTCGCGCCGGTGCCGGGCAAGGGCGGCCTGACCCTGACGCTCGCCGCCGTGACCGTCGTCGCCGCCGTCGCCTTCGTCGTGCGCCAGCGCCGCGCCGCGAGCCCCCTCTACGACCTGCACATCGCCGGTCGGCGCATCTTCTGGGTCGCCGCCCTGGGCGGCATCATCGTCTTCGGTTCGCTGATGGGCGCCATGTTCATCGGCCAGCAGTTCATGCAGAACGTGCTCGGTTACTCGACCCTCGACGCCGGCCTCGCCATTCTGCCGGCGGCTTTCGCCATGGTGCTGGTCGCGCCGCCGTCGGCGCGCCTCGTGCACGCCCGCGGATCGCGGTTCACGCTGCTCCTCGGCTACCTGTTCTGTCTGCTCGCCTTTCTCACCATGCTTCTGCTGTGGGACCAGGGCGCGCCCTACTGGGAGGTCGGCCTGGGGTACGCCCTGCTCGGCATAGGCATCGGCCTGTTCGGCACGCCGGCCTCGCGCTCGCTCACGAGCTCGGTGCCGGTACGGCGCGTGGGCATGGCGTCGGGCACCGCCGACCTGCAGCGCGACCTGGGCGGCGCCATCATGCAGTCGATCTTCGGCGCGCTGCTCGACCGCCGGCTACGCCGCGGCGGTCTCGACGGCCATCGCCTCGGCGCCCAACAAGTCGCAGATCACGAACAGCGTGCAGGCTCAGCTCGAGCAGTCGTACTCGAGCGCCGCCAACGTCGCCCGGCAGTACCCGCAGTACGCCAAGGCCATCACCGCCGCGGCCAAGTCGTCGTTCCTGTCGGGCGCCGACTGGGCCTACGGGGCGGGCGCCATCGCGGTCGCGATCGGCACCGTGGTCGTCTTCTTCTGCTTCCCCAAGAAGGCCGAAGAGGACGAGCTGCTCGAGCACTATCAGGAGAGCGACGCCGGGCCGGGCGCGTCCTGAACGCAAACGAAGGCGGGCGCCGGCCCCGCGCACAGCGACAGGGGAGCGCCGGCGAGGCGCCACCCGGGAGGTCAGTGCCATGACGCAAGCGTCTGGTTCGCGCCGGTCGGCCTCGCCCGCGCGTTTCGTGATGCCGGGCATCGTCGCGGCGATCGCCGTTGCCCTTGGGGCCTTCGTCGCCCAGAACCGCGGCCCGGTCAAGCTGACCTGGCTGTTCTGGAGCTTCTCGTGGCCGTTGTGGCTGCTGCTCGTCGTGACGATCGGCTTGTCGCTCGCCGCCGGTCAGCTCCTGCTGGTGTTGCGCCGTCACCGCCGCAGGGTCGCGCGGCGCGCTGTGCGGCGCGGCGACATCTGAACAGAAAAGAGGGGGGCAGCTCATGCCTGACGGGCACGATGCCGGCGAAGCGCAGGGTCCGCCCGGTGCGCCGCGCGGCCACGACCCCGGCCCCCGTGACCCCGGCGTTCCCGGCAGCGAAGCCGCACTGGGCGGCGCCTCGCTCGGTCTCACGCCGAGCCTGCGCCTGCTGCTCAGCCTGGCCGCCGGCGCGATCGTGCTGGTCTTCATGCGCTCCGCGGCCTCGGTCATCAACCCGCTCCTGCTGGCCGTCGTCATCACCATGGCGGTCTCGCCGTTGCTGCACCTGCTCGTGCGCAAGGGGCTGCCGCTGTGGCTCGCCTGGCTGATCACCGTCGTGGTCACCCTGGTGGCTGTGGCCGCCGTGGTGGCGGCTGGCCTCGATCGGCGTCGCCCGGCTGATCGCCGAGGTCCCGCGCTATCAGGCCGAGCTCGCCGCGCGCTGGCAGCACGCGACCGACGCGCTCAACCAGCCTGGGCATCCACGCTTCGGGGCTGACGAAGGGATCGAACGCCCCGCTCGACCCCCACCACGTCGTGTCGTTGACCGTCAAGGTCCTCCACGCCGTGAAGCACGCCGTCTCGCTGGGCCTGCTCACGCTGCTGCTCGTGCTGTTCATGCTGGGCGAGGCGAGCACCATCAGCCTGCGCTTCGCCAGCACGCCGCCGCGCGTGGGCCGTTCGCTCTCGCGGCTCGAGGACTTCACCCGTGACATGCGCCGCTTCGTGCAGGCCACGACCATCACCGGCGCCATCGAAGGCGCCGCTGTCACCGTGTTCCTGCTGGTGCTGGGCGTGCACTACGCGCCGCTCTGGGGCCTGCTCTCCTTCTTCATGGCGTTCATCCCCACCCTCGGCGGGCTGCTGGCCATGGCGCCCCCGGCCTTTCTCGCCTTGCTCGAGATGGGCTGGTGGCAGGCCCTCGCGGTCGTGCTCGGCATCCTGCTCATCTACGCGGTCATCGGCAACGTCGTCGGGCGCCGCCTGGTGGCCCACCACACGAACCTGTCGCCGCTCACGGTGGTGCTCTCGGTGGTCGTCTGGGGCTGGGTCCTGGGGCTGCTCGGCGGGCTGCTGGCGGTGCCCATGACCCTGCTCGTGCGGCGCCTGTTCATCGAGGCCTACGACGAGTCGGGCTGGGCCACGGCGCTGCTCGGCAGGCCGCGCCGCGATCGCTGAAGCCGCCGAGTTCGCCGGCGGTGGGCGTTCGCGCCCGACCGCCGTCGCGCACGCTCGGGCGGCACGCCCTTCATCCGGGGGCTCGGCCAACGCTAACGCCGCAGTGAAGCGGGCGCTGGGGTAGGCTGCTACGACCAGAACATGCACCGCCCGCCCGAAGTCACCGGAGGGCGCGCCCACAGGAGCCACCCAGGGGGACCGCCATGAGCAAGCCGTTCAAGGGCGTCGTCAACGTCGACATCCGCGACTCCACGCCCGACTGGGCGCCGTTCGAGCCGCCGAAGGCGCCCGAGGGCGCGCCCAACGTCGTCTACATCGTGCTCGACGACGTCGGCTTCAGCGCGATGGGCTGCTACGGCGGGCCCGATCGAGACGCCGAACATCGACCGGATCGCCGCCGACGGCCTGCGCTACACGCAGTGGCACACGACGGCGCTGTGCTCGCCGACGCGCTCCTGCCTGCTCACCGGCCGCAACCACACGCGCAACTGCATGGCCTGCATCACCGAGGCGGCCGATCGGCTTTCCCGAACGCCAGCGGCACCATCCCGCCCGAGAACGGCATGCTCTCCGAGATCCTCGGCGAGCGCGGCTGGAACACCTACATGGTGGGCAAGTGGCACCTGTGCCCGACCGACGAGATGAACCTCGCCTCGACCGCGGCGCAACTGGCCGACCGGCCGCGGCTTCGAGCGCTGGTACGGCTTCCTGGGCGCCGAGACCAACCAGTGGTATCCGGACCTGGTCTACGACAACCACCCGGTCGACCAGCCGAAGTCGCCGGCCGAGGGCTACCACCTGACCGACGACATCACCGACAAGGCGCATCGAGTTCATCAAGGACGCCAAGGCGGTCGCGCCCGACAAGCCCTTCTTCCTCTACTACGCGCCGGGCGCCTGCCATGCGCCGCACCACGTGTCCAAGGAGTGGGCCGACAAGTACAAGGGCCGCTTCGACATGGGCTACGAGGCGATGCGCGAGCAGACCCTGGCCCGCCAGAAGAAGCTGGGCATCGTGCCGGCCGACACCGAGCTGCCGCCGATCAACCCGATCGGCACGCCCGAGACCCGAAAGGGCCCCGAGGGCCAGCCGTTCCCGGCGCTCGACGTCACCCGGCCGTGGGACTCGCTGACCGACGACGAGAAGCGCGCTGTTCAGCCGCATGGCCGAGGTCTACGCCGGCTTCCTGGCCCACGCCGACCACCACATCGGCCGCCTGCTCGACTACCTCGAGGAGACCGGGCAGCGCGAGAACACGCTGGTCATCCTGGTGTCCGACAACGGCGCCAGCGGCGAGGGCGGTCCCGAACGGCTCGGTCAACGAGAACGTGTTCGCCAACGGCATGCCCGACGACATCGAGCCGAACCTCGCCATGCTCGACGAGCTCGGCGGGACCAGGACCTACAACCACTACCCGAACGGCTGGGCGATGGCCTTCAACACGCCGTTCAAGATGTGGAAGCGCTACGAGTTCAACGGCGGCACGCGCCGACCCGTGCATCATCTCGTGGCCGGCCGGCATGAAGGCCAAGGGGCGAGATGCGGCATCAGTACCACCACGCGATCGACCTCGTGCCGACGGTCCTCGACGTGCTCGGCGTCGAGGCCCCCGCGACCATCAAGGGCCACGTGCAGAGCGCCTTCGACGGCGTGAGCATGCGCTACAGCTTCGACGACGCCACGGCGCCGACGGCGCGCGCAAGACGCAGTTCTACTCCATGCTCGGCTCGCGCGGCGATCTGGCACGACGGCTGGAAGGCCGTCACCACCCATCCGACGCTCAGCGGCTGGAGCGACTTCAACGACGACACCTGGGAGCTGTACCACACCGACGTCGACCGCGCCGAGCTGCACGACCTGGCCGCCGAGCACCCGGACAAGCTGCGGGAGCTGGTCAACCTGTGGTTCGCCGAGGCCGGCGCGAACGACGCCTTCCCGCTCGATGACCGGTCGGCCGCTGGAGATCATCACCGACGCCGCGGCCCGCAGCTGGCCTCGCCGCGCGACCGCTACGTCTACTTCCCCGACACCGCCGAGGTGCCCGAGGCGCAGGCCGTGAACATCCGCAACCGCTCCTTCACGATCGGGGCGCTGGTCGACATCCCCGCGCCCGGGGCGCAGGGCGTGCTGTTCGCGCACGGCTCGCGCTTCGGCGGCCATGCCCTGTACGTCAAGGACAACCGGCTGCACTACGTGAACAACTTCGTCGGCATGTTCGAGCAGAAGATCGACGCCACCGAAGACGTGCCGACCGGCAAGAAGCTGATCCTGTCGGCCGCCTTTGAGAAGGACGGCGAGGATCCGCCGCACGTGGCGACCGGCATCCTCTCGCTCTACCACGGCGACAAGAAGGTCGGCGAGGGCCGTATCAAGACCCAGCCCGGCATGTTCTCGCTCGCCGGCGAGGGCCTGTGCGTCGGTCGCGACAGCGCCGAGCCGATCACCGACGACTACCCCGGCGAGTCGCCCTGGACCTTCACCGGCGGCACGATCGACCGGGTCGCCGTCGACGTGAGCGGCGAGCCCTACGTCGACCTGGAGCGCGAAGCCCAACTGATGTTGATGCGCGAGTGATGCGCCGGATGCTGACGGACGGCCGGCCAGACTGACGAAGGCGGGGGCGCGGGCGGCTGAAAAGCCGCCCGCGCCCCCGCTCGGTCGCCGAGCAACCGATCGGGAGAGGGGCGCGATGACAGAAGCTCTGGCGTTGAGAGGAGCACGATGACCGGCACGCTTGCCTCGTGGCGCGACGGCGCCGCCAGGAGCGCGATCTGCGACTTCGTCAGGCGCGTGACGACCGCGGGCGAAGAGGACTTCGTGCCGCCCGCGGCGCGGATCGCCACCTTCGACAACGACGGCACGCTGTGGCTCGAGAAACCGATGTACATCCAGCTGCAGCACGGCCTGGGCGCCATCGGCAAGCTCGCCGCCGCGCACCCGGAGCTGCGCGAGCGCCAGCCGTTCAAGGCGGTCGTCGAGCACGACATGGCCTGGTTCGCCAAGGTCCAGGCCGACTACGCCGCGGGCGACCCGAGCGGCGTCATCATGCTCGCCTCGGGCATGACCGAGGCCTTCGAGGGCCTGACGGTCGAGGAGTTCGAAGCCGACGCGCTCGAGTTCCTGAGCACCGCGCGCGACGCGCGCTTCGACAAGCCGTACAGGCAGCTGGTCTACCGGCCCATGGTCGAGCTGCTCCACTACCTGCGCGACAACGGCTTTCAGGTCTTCCTCACTTCGGGGGGCGGGCGCGACTTCATGCGCGCCGTCTGCGAGGAGGTCTACGGCGTGCCGCGGGCGCGAGCCATCGGCAGCAGCGTCACGTTCAGCTACGCCGAAGACGCGCACGGGGTGGCGCAGGTCGTGCGCACCAAGGAGATCGAGCAGCCCATCGACGACGGCCCCGGCAAGCCGCTGCACATCCACCGCGCCACCGGGCGCCGGCCGATCGTTGCCGGCGGCAACTCCGACGGCGACATCCACATGCTCAAGTACGCCGCCGGACACTCCGGCCCGAGCCTTTGCCTGCTGGTGCACCACGACGACGCCGAGCGCGAGTACGCCTACGACGAGGGCGCCGGAAAGGCCTTGCAGCTGGCCGCGCAGCGAGGCTGGGTCGTGGTCAGCATGAAGGACGACTGGAAGACCGTCTGGGCCTAGGCGCGCCGCGGTTTTCGCAGGCGGCGACGCTCTCCGCACGCCGAGCGCGGCGTCACACAGGCGCACGCATCCTCCAGGAGGCAAGCGGGGGCGGGGCGGGCGGGGCATTGCCCCGCCCGCCTCCTGCTGACATGATCGTAGGATCGGCGCCGGGCACTTCCGTGCGCCGCTCACCAGGACGAGCGAAAGGAGCCGCGACGTGGCCGACACCACCCTCCGCGACCTCGGCGGGTTCATCGCGCCCTTCCGTGTCGAGCCCGGGCGCCGGGTGCGCCTCGCGCGCGACTTCGACCCGGCCTTCAAGGGCCACTACCTGAAGAAGCGCGACGGCGAGGAGCTCCTGCAACACGGCGTGACGCAGCTCACCGACTACCAGGCGCGCCTCGCCGCGCAGGACACCTGGGGCGTGCTCGTCGTCCTGCAGGCCCTCGACGCCGCCGGCAAGGACGGCACCATCCGCCACGTCATGAGCGGCGTCAACCCCCAGGGTGTCACGGTCTCGAGCTTCAAGGTGCCCTCGCCCGAGGAGCTCGATCACGACTTCCTGTGGCGCTATGCGCGGCGCCTGCCGGGGCGCGGCGAGATCGGCATCTTCAACCGCTCGCACTACGAAGAGGTCCTCGTTGTGCGCGTCCACCCCGAGCTGCTGGCGGCCCAGCGCCTGCCCAAGGCCGCCACGCGGCGCGACGTGTGGAAGCGCCGCTACCGCGAGATCAACGACTGGGAGCACATGCTCTCAGACAACGGCATCCGCGTCGTGAAGCTGCTGCTGAACGTCTCCAAAGACGAGCAGCGCAAGCGCTTTCTGGAGCGCATCGACATGCCCGAGAAGAACTGGAAGTTCTCGGCCCACGACGTGCACGAGCGGGGCTACTGGGACGACTATCAGAGGGCCTTCTCCGAGATGCTGTCGGCGACCAGCACGCCGTGGGCGCCGTGGCACGTCATTCCGGCCGATCACAAGTGGTTCGCGCGCGCCGCGGCCGCGGCCGTGATCATCGAAGCCCTCAAAGACATAGACCCGCGCTACCCCAAGCTCGACCCGGCCGCGCTCAGCGAGCTGGCTCAGGCCAAGGCCGAGCTCGAAGCAGAAGACGGCGGCTCTGCCGCCGCGCCCGCGTCCGCCGACGGGCACTGAAAGCGGGCGGGCGGGCCGGCCCAAGGCCGGCCCGCCCGCCCGCGCCTGCGTCGGTCCCGGACCGAGCGGCTACGCCGCGCGGCGCTCGCGGTCGGTCTCTGAGCCCGAGACGTCCTGCAGCCGCGCCGCCTCGCTGGCGACCCTGCCGCCGTACACGGCCAGGCCGTAGATGACCAGCATGTCGACGGCGATGATGATCAGGCTCCACAAGGGGTAGGCCTGGGCGAACATGAGCTGCCCGATGGCGCTCAGGCCGGCGATGACGATGCCGAACCAGCGCGCCACCTGGCTGCCGGTGAAGACGCCGAACCCGGCCAGGGTCTCGACGATGCCCACGATCAGCGTGATCCAGCCCCAGGTGCGCAGGTCACTGAAGACATAGTGGGCGTTTGCCGTGAAGAAGCTGGCGTTCGCCAGCGCCACGATGCCGTCGATCATGCTGAAGACACCGGCGATGATCAGGACGTAACCGGCGAAAGCCAGCCAGCCGAAACCGCGTCGCATCTCGTTGTCCATAAGGTGACTCTCCTCGTTGCTGCGGGGCTCGCCCGCGCCCGTTCGCGGCCGAAGCGCGATCCCCAGTGGATGGATCCATCGCTTAGTACACTCGCCGCAACACACACCGCTTAACCCGTTGACGGCGACCGACGTTTCTACTGCGCCGTTCGGGTGCATCATCCGGGTGCAGATCCGACGCGTGCCGGTGGCGCTCGTGTGTTGAGTAGCCGGCCGCGCTCGGCCGGCGGCTGAGCGCAAGCGGGCGCCACGGAGGAGTCCATGTCAGAGCAGACGAACGGGAGTTTCGCCTCGATGATGAGCGGGCGGGGGTTACCGGCTGCCCTCGAACAGAGCCTCAACAGGCTGCCGCCCGACGACCTGGGCTCGGCGTGGGCCGCAGCGCGCGGCGACAGGCAGATCGCCACCGGCCGCTTGGGGCCTGGCGCTCTCCGGGCGGCGGCCGGCGGGCGGCACGGCCAGGCCGGCGAGTCGAGCCGCCGCGAGGCGGCTGAGGGCTCGTTCGCCGCGCCCGCCGGCGGGCCCGCGCCCGGCGCCGCCGAGGCGGCGAGCGACGCTGCCGTGGGGTCGCCCGCGCGCATCGGCGTCATCTCCGACAACCACGGCTACCTCGACCCGGCGGTCCTCGACGTCTTCAGCGGCGTGAGCCACATCATCCACGCCGGCGACATCGTCGACCCTGAGATCCTGGAACGGCTCGCCACGGTGGCGCCGGTCACGGCGGTGGTCGGCAACATGGACTCGGGCGGGCCTACGGCCGCGCTGCCGCGGCACGTGGTCGGCGAGGTGGCCGGCGTGCGCTTCGTGGTGGGCCACAAGCGCAAGCGCCTGCTCAAGGACCTCGCCGCGGGCACCATCGAAGGCCTGCCCAAGTCGGCGGCTCCCGACCTCGTGATCTACGGTCACGACCACGTGCCGGCGGCGGCCTGGGTCGACGGCACGCTCTACCTCGACCCGGGCAGCGCGAGCGCGCCCCACGAAGAAGACGACGGTCCCACGGTGGCCATCGTCGAGGTGCGGCCGGCCGGCCTGGCGGTCACCTTCGTGCCGCTCGAACGCCGCGAGGCCGCCGAGGCCAAGGCGCGGTCCAAGGGCTGAAGGCCCGGCCGCTCCGGGCCGTCGCCCCCGCCTACCCCAGCGCCCCCGAGCCAGCCCGCCGCGCCGTGGCGTCGCCGCCCGGCCCGCGCAGCACGTAGGCGATGCCCACGGCGATCACGGCGCCGACCGGCGGGCCGATCAGGTAGACCCACCAGTCGGTGAAGCGCCACAGGGCGATGGCCGGTCCCAGCGAGCGCGCCGTGTTCATCGAGGCGCCGCTCACCGAGGCGCCGATCATGCCGGCCAGGGCGATGAAGCTGCCGACGCCGAGGGCGGCGCCCCAGCCCACCGCCTGGGCGCCCGACGAGACGCCCAGGATGACGCTCACCAGGCCGGTCGGTGAGCACGATCTCCCAGAGCAGGGCGGTGGTGGCGCTGATGCCGGGGCCGGGCAGGGTGAGGCCGGCGTTGCCCTGCTTGCCCAGCAGGGCGACCAGCAGCAGCGTGGCCAGGATGGCGCCGACGAACTGGACCACGATGTAGCCCGGCACGCGCCGCCAGGGAAAGTCGCCGCGCAGGGCGAAGGCCAGGCTGACCCCGGGGTTCAGGTGCGCGCCCGAGACGGCGCCCATGAAGAGGATGATGCTGAGCACCATCATGCCGGGCGCGGTCACCAGGATGAACTGCGGGATGTTGCTGCCGCCGAACTTGGCGTTGACGATGCCGCCGCCGGCGGCCACGAAGACCAGCATGAAGGTGCCGAGCAGCTCCGAGAACAGGCGGCGCCACTCGTAGTGGTCGTCGCGGAACTCGACGCATCGAGTGCAGCTGGCGCGTCGTGTGGGTCGCCTCGGCGACCGCCAGCACCGAGCGGCGGTGCGCCGCGAGCTCCTCGTCTGTGGGCGGGGCGCCGCCGCCCCGGGCTGCTGTGTCTCGGTCATGGTCGCGACCCCTTCGTCACGCCCTGCGAGCGCCGCCGTCACTCTCTGAAAGCCGCCGGTCATCGGCGCGCTGCGCTCGGCCGCCCGCAGGGCTGGTTGCTCCGTACTAGATACCAGCGGTGGGCGAAAACCTGTCCCGTTTGGGGGCGCTTGGGCGCCACGGATCGCGCGGGCGCGCGTCGGGCCGCTCGCGCGCCCGGCCCGCGAGCTCGGCCCGGCGCGGGCCCCTCGCGCGGCCCTTGAGCCCGCGCCACGCGGCGCGCCGCCCGCCGGCCCGCGGCCGCGCCGTGGCGCGCGTGGCTTTCAGATCTCGGACGAGAACAGCCGGGCGAAGGAGTTGCGAAAGCGCTGCCAGTGGCTCACCGAGCGCACGTCGGCCAGGGTCATCTCGCGGCAGTGCAGCAGGTCGCGCTCGAAGATCGACCTCGAGCTGGCGGGTGAGGTCCTGGTCGAACATCCAGAGCATGAGCTCCTTGTGCAGGCGCAGGCTGCGGATGTCCATGTTCATGGTGCCGACCGCGCAGATCTGCGAGTCGACGGCGATCGTCTTGGCGTGGAAGAAGCCGGCCTCGTAGAGGTAGACGTGGGCGCCGGCGCGCAGCAGCGGCTCGTAGTAGGTCTGGGCCGCCCAGAAGGGCAGCTTCTTGTCGATCATGCCGGTCATCATGAAGCGCAGGTCGACGCCCGAAAGGGCGGCGTTGATCATGGCGTCGTACATGCCCTGGTCGGGCACGAAGTACGGCGACTGGATCTTCACCGTGCGGTCGGCCTGCGAGATGGCGATCATGTGGGCGCGGCGGCCGGCCTCCCAGGGGTCTTCGATCGTGTGCGCGACGAGCTGCGTCAGGACCTGACCCGTCGCGGTCGCCGCTCTCGGCCGGGGGCAGGTAGCGGTCGTCGAGCAGGTCTTCGTGCTCGTCTTCGAACCAGCGCAGGGCGAACAGCTTCTGCAGCTCGGCGACGGCTTGCCCGGTGATGCGCAGGTGGGTGTCGCGCCAGCTCGCGAAGCGCTTGCCGCCGTCGATGTACTCCTGGCCCAGGTTCATGCCGCCGGTGTAGCCGATGACGCCGTCGATCACGACGATCTTGCGGTGGTTGCGGTAGTTCAGCTTGAAGAGGTACTTCACGTCGGCGCTCACCTGGGCGCCGGCCGCCGCCAGCTCCTTGAGCTCGTCCTTCTTGAAGCTGATGCTGCCGATGTAGTCGTAGAGTATGCGCACCTCGACGCCGGCCGTGAGGCGCTCGAGCAGGATCTGGGTGATGCGCGCCGTGAGCTCGTCCTGCTCCCAGATGAAGTACTCCATGTGGATGAACGCGCGTCGGCGGCGGCCAGGTCGCGCTCGAGGCGGGTGAACTTCTCGGCGCCGGTGGCGAAGATCTCGACGCTGTCGGCGGGCAGCGGCCACGAGTCGCTGTCGACGCGGATGGTGGTCGAGATGTCGGCCGCCGGAGTGTCGGCGTAGAGCTCGTCGAACCGTGCCTGGGTGGCGGCGTTGCGCTCGTAGATCGGGCGCATCTTGGCCTTGACGGCCGCGACGTAGCCTTCGGCCCAGTGCCGGCGCGCCGTGATCACCTTCCAGTCGCGGCCGAAGAACAGGAAGAAGACGAGGCCGACGACGGGCAGGAAGACCAGCACGAACAGCCAGATCAGCGTGCTGCTGGGCTCGCGGTTGTCGTAGATGAGCAGCACCACGACGATCGCCCAGTACACGATCAGGGGTACCAGCACCCACCACGACAGCCTGCCGAACAGGCCCAGGTGCAGGTCGGCCAGGAGCACGGTGAGCATGGACAGGCCTCGGTTCGTCGGCGCTTGCAAAAGGAACGCCGTATTCTACCTGAGGGGCAACGCGTCGCCGCGGCGAAGCGCGTGAGCGTGCGCCGCGCGCCGTCCGCGACCGTGGTCGGCTACCGCGGCCTGCGGCAGGCGGGCCAGGAGCGGGGGTCAGAAGCGGGGGTCAGACGCCGGTCTCGGCGTGAATCTCGCCGCGCTTGATCGCCTTGATCATGAGCTCGTAGTCGCGCTCGGCCTGATCGGCGTAGGCGGCGGCGAAGTCGGCGACGGCCTGATCGAAGCGGTCACTCGCGCCCAGGTACGCGGCGATCGCCAGGCGATCGCCGGAGCGGGCATGGGCGCGCGCCAGCGTCCAGCCGCACAGGCCGGCATACAGGCACAGGCCGGCGGGCCGCACGCGGTCTATGGGGATCGAGCCCTTGAGGTCGTGCAGTTGGCGCCAGTAGAGGTCGAGGTGCTCGTGGCCCGTGCCCCGGATCCAGCCCAGGAACATGTCGCCGGCCGCCTGCATGAGGCGCTGGCCGGCGACCACGCGGTGGCCGTGGTTGTGGTAGTGGCTGCGCCCGGCGTAGGCCTCGAGCACCGAGGGTCCGGCCTCTTTCAGCTGCAGGATGAGGGGGTCGCCGTCGTCGCGGCCCATGAGCAGCACGACGAGGTCGCGGGTGCCCACGCTGCCCACGCCGACGACCTTGAAGGCGAGGTCGACGAAGGCGTAGCGGTCGAGCATCGCGCGCCACTCGACCGACAGCGTGCGCCGGTAGTGAGCAAAGGCTTGGCGGCCGGCGGTCGCCAGGTCGGCCTGCTCGGCGGTGAGGTGGGCGATCAGCGGCGGTTTGTCGATGAAGCGCGGCCGGCCGTCGACGACCGTGGTGAGCTTGTGGAAGGCGTGCGCGCTGTCGTGGGCGCGGGCCTTGGCCAGCATCGCAGCGGTGGTCTTGGTCCGGGCTCCCGCGATGTCTCTGACCAGGGTCAGCGCGTCGTCGGCGGTGACTCGCGAGAACCACACGTCGCGGTTGGTCATGGTGGCGTAGCGTGCCATCCAGGAACGGTACGAGCAGACCGCGGACAGCGCCGCGTCGCGGCCCTGGTCCGCCGTGAACCCGCGGTTGCGCGCCGCGATCACGACGCTCGTCGCGAGACGCTTGACGTCCCACTCCCAAGGCCCCGGCAGTGTCTCGTCGAAGTCGTTGATGTCGAAGATCAGGCGCCGATCGGGCGCGGCGAAGACGCCGAAGTTCATGACGTGGGCGTCGCCGCAGAGCTGCGCACGCAGGCCCGAGACGGGCGTCGTGGCGAGGTCTGACGCCATGACCAGCGCCGCGCCGCGGTAGAAGGTGAACGGCGAGATCGACATGCGGCCCCAGCGGATGGGCACGAGCTCGGGTACGCGATCGGCGTCCTGACCGCGCAGCGCGGCGATGGGGTCGGGGCGCCCCGGGGCGGGCTCCCAATTCGCATGGCCGCGCCGTGGCGCCGTCTTGCGAGCGGCCTTGCCGAGCGCGCGGTGCTCACGCGCCGGGCGCCAGCCCTCGGTCACCAGACTGAGGTGCGCGCCTCTGCCGCGCGCCGCGAGCTCCTCTTCGGTCGCCAGCCAGCTCGACAGCGACTCTGCTGTGGCTTGCCTGCTCACGAGAACATGATGTCCGGGGCGCGCCGCGTTTACGCCGTCGCGCTCACGCCGCATTCGCGGGACGCGCCACTTTCGCGCCGTCGGCCTCACGCCGTCGCGCTCACGCCTCTTGCGCGCCGTCGCGCCGCCTTACGCCGTCGCGCCGCCCTGCGCGCCCGCCGACGTGGCGGCGCCGCCCTTGGCCGCCTCGGCCTCGGCCTGGGCGAGCGCTCGGGCGAACTCGTGATGAGCGAGGTCGAGCTGTTTGACGACGCGCTGCTGCGCGCCCGACAGAAGGCGCTCGGTCTGTTCGCGCAGCGCCGGCGAGCCGACCACGAGCAGGGCGGCGTCGCCCCTGTCGAGGGTCTCGCCGAGCTCCTTGACGTCGGCTCGCGAGAGCCCCCGCCAGAGGTGCCCGGTGAGCCCTCCGGCGACGCCCCCGACGACGCCGCCGACGATGATCGAGGGCGGAAAGAGCAGGCCGAGCACGGCGCCCACGCCGATCCCGGTCCAGGCCCCGTGCTGCGTGGGCTTCTCGTGCTTGCGCATGGTCACGCGCGCCGTCACCGGCCTTCTCGACGATGGCCGCGTCGTAGGTGCCGACCCGCCCGGAGCGGTGCAGCGCGGCGATCTCCGAGAAGTCCTGTTCGGCCCGGGCCGGCGTGTCGTAGATGCCAAGGTAGAGGACGAGTCCGTCGCTCTCCATCGTCTGTTCTCCCTTCGAAGGTGGGTCCGCGCCCCGGTCAGGGCGACGGCGAGGCCGACGGCGAGCCGCTCGAGACGACGATCGTCACGGTCGTGCCCGGCTGCGCCAGCACGCCGCCGGCCGGCGTCTGGTCGGAGACCACGCCGTCGGGCACCGAGCTGCTGGCCACCCGGTCGGCGACCACCACGAAGCCGGCCGACTGCAGGGTGGTCGTGGCCTGCGCTTGGCTCTGGCCGGTCACAGTGGGCACCGCCGCGGCCGCCGGGCTCGCCGAGGGCGTGGGTCCGCGCGAGATGGTGATGGCGACC
The DNA here is from genome assembly GCA_963755025.1 of uncultured Actinomycetes bacterium. Lineage (GTDB taxonomy): Bacteria > Actinomycetota > Thermoleophilia > UBA2241 > UBA2241 > Bog-752. The sequence goes on along the minus strand of CAVWIH010000014.1, from coordinate 148,392 downwards.
TGCGAGCCCGCCGGCGCGTTGACGCCCGAGTTGGGGGCCTGGTCTGTGACCGAACCGGCCGGCTCCGAGCTGTAGAGCTGCGTCACGTGCCCGAGCGCCAGGCCGGCGGCGGTGATGGCGGCGGTCGCCGCCGCCTGCGTCATGCCGATGACGTTGGGCACGGTCTGCGCTGTCGCCCCCACGGCGATCAGGTTTACGCTCGAGCCCTTGCCGGCCTGCGCCCCCGCCCGCGGGTCTTGCGAGAGCACGGTGCCCTGCGTCTTGCCGACGCCCTGCTGGTAGCCCACGCTGCCGACCTTGAAGCCGGCCTGCGAGAGGGTGGTCTGCGCGTTGGCGAGGGTCGCGCCGACCACGTTGGGGACCATGGCCTTCTGGGTGAACACGCCCGTCGCCCAGAGCACGCCGACGATGACGGCCAGCGCGGCGAGGCCGGCCACGACCCAGGGCCAGATGGCGCGGCGCGGCGCGGCCGCCGGCGCGATGACGCGCGTCGGCTCGAGGTCGGAGTCGAGGGCCGCAAAGAGCTCGCGACCAGAGGGGTAGCGGTCTTCGGGCGCCTTGGCGAGAGCCCGCATGATCACGGCCTCGAGCGTGTCGGGCACCGCCGCGTTCCAGCGCTGCGGCGGCACGGGCCGGCGCGCCCACGTGGTCCTGCGCCACGGCGAAGGCGTTCTGGCCGTCGAACGGCAACCGGCCGGTGACGAGCTGGTAGAGCACGACGCCGAGGCTGTAGACGTCGGAAGCCGGCAGCAGCGGCCGGCCCATGACCTCTTCGGGGCTCACGTAGGCGCCGTTGCGCGGCGGCGCCGTGTCGCTCAGGTCGGCGCCGCCCTGGGCCTGCAGGAGGCCGGCGTCGACCACGACGACGGCGCCGTCACCCGCCTGGACGAGCGAGGCCGGCTTGACCGCGCCGTGCACGATGCCTCTGGCGTGCAGGGCCGCCAGGCCGAGCGCCGCCTGCGCGCCCAGCCCGCGCACCGATTGCGGCGGCAGGGCGCCGGCCTGAGCCAGCTCATGCCCCAGGTCGACGCCGCGCACGGGCGCGGCCGCCAGCGCCACGGCCTGGTCGCGGCGCTCCCAGCCGAGCACGTGCTCGTTGTGCGGCCCCGTGACCGTGGCCACGCGGGCGATGGCGCGCTCGAACATGTCGGGGGCCACCGGGCGGACGGTCTTGACGACCACCTCGGCGCCGTCGGCCGTGACCGCGCGCTGGGCGCGAAAGGCGTCGCCCGGCGGCAGGTCGCCGACGATCGTGTAGGTCTCCTCGAATCCGGTCATCGCGCTGGTCGGCTCCTTGTTGGGCGGGCGGTCACGGGCGTCACGGCAGTCCTGCCACGACGTGCTCGAGCAGCCTGATGAGTGGTGACGGATAGATACCCAGGAACAGGACGAGGCCCGTGACGACGACCAGCACGGCGTCGCCGGCACGGCTGCCGGCCAGCGTGAGCGAGCCCGGCGAGCTGTCCACCACAAGGTCGTCGGCGGGCTGCTGCACGTACATGGCGACGACGATGCGCGTGTAGTAGTAGAGACCGATCGTGCTGGAGGCGACGAGCACGATGAGCAGCCACCACAGTCGCGAGCCGGCGCCGGCGTTCACCACGTAGAACTTGCCGAGAAAGCCGGCCGTCAGCGGAATGCCGGCCAGCGAGAACAGCGACACGGCGAAGGTCGCGGCGAGCAGCGGACGCCGGGCGCCGAGGCCGCGGTAGTCGTCGATCCGGTCGGCGTCGCGGCCCTCGGCCCCGGAGAGCTCGGAGACGATGCCGAACGCGCCGAGCGTGGTGACGAAGTAGGCCACCAGATAAAAGAGCACGGCGACCGCCGCCGTGCGGCCCACGGCGAGGAAGGCGACCAGGATGTAGCCGAGATGGGCGATCGACGAATAGGCCAGCAGCCGTTTGACGTTGGCCTGCAGCAAGGCGAGGAGGTTGCCGGCGATCATCGAGGCGGCGGCGATGATGGCGAAGACGATCCACACCGTGTCGTGGGGCGACAGGCTCACCTGACGGAAGTAGCGCAGCAGCAGGGCGACCATGGCGCCCTTCGACACGGTGGCCACGAACGCGGTGACCGGCGCGGGCGCGCCCTGGTAGACGTCGGGCGTCCACATGTGGAACGGCACGACGCCGAGCTTGAAGCCGATGCCCACGATGATCAGGGCGAAGCCGCCGATGAGCAGCGAGGTCTCGGCCGCCCCGCCGCCGGTAACGTGCAGGTGGGCGAACGCGTTCAGGCTCATGGTGCCGAGCTCGGCGTAGACGAGCGCCATGCCGAAGAGCAGGAACGCGGCCGTGGCCGCCGCCAGCACGAGGTATTTCACGCCGGCCTCTATGAAGCCGGCGCGCAGCGCGCGGGTAGGCGATCAGCGTGTACAGCGACACGCTGAGCACTTCGAGGCCCAGGAAGAACGAGGCGAAGTGGGTCGAGGCCACGAGAGCGGCGCCACCCAGCGTGGCCAGCAGGAGCAGCGTGTAGTAGTCGTGGGGGTGCTCTTCGCGACGCTCGAGATAGCCGTAGGAGATGAGCACGACGCCGGCCGTGGTGAGCACGAGCAGGCCCATGAAGAACAGGGTGTAGTCGTCGAGCAGGAACAGGGCGGTGACCTGGCGGCCGCCGCGCGCGGCGGTGATGGGCAGCATGGCCCCGGTCCAGACGAGCCCGGCGAGCGTGAGGCCCACGGTGAGCCGGTGGCTGCTGTGGAACGTGCCGGCCAGCATGACGATCACCGCCGACAGGGTCAGCGCGATGAAGGGCAGCAGGGTGATCGTGTCGCGGGCGTTCACTGCAGGCCTCGGGCGGTGGGCGCGGACGCCCTGGCGGGCGCCGGCGCTTTGGGCGCGGTCTGGTCGCGCAGCGCGGCCGCGGCCGCCACGGTGGGCGGCCTGATAGAGGCGGACGGCGTCGTCGCCGGCGCACGCACGGCGCGCTGCTGCAGGGCGGCGAGGCCCGGTCGCACGGTGTTGAAGATGGGCTGCGGGTAGACGCCGAGCCAGAGCAGCGGGGCCGCCATGAAGGCCAGCATCGCTCCCTCGCGCACCGTGAGGTCGGGCATGGTCACGGTCGGCGCCTCACGCCCCTGGAAGACGCGCTGCACGAGCCACAGCGAGTAGATCGTGGCGGCCACCAGACCCACCGCGCCCAGCACCGTAGCCGGTTCGCTCACGCGCCACGAGCCGATGAGTATGAGGAACTCGGCGACGAAGTTGCCCAGGGTGGGCAGTCCCAGGCTGGCCAGGGCGAAGACGAGCGTCACCGCGCCCAGGCGCGGCGCCGTGAGCCACAAACCGCCCATCCTGTCGATGTCGCGGGTGTGCAGACGCTCCTGCATGAGGCCGACGATGGCGAACAGGGCGCCGGTCGAGAAGGCGTGGCAGACGATCTCGAGCACCGCGCCCTGCAGGGCGAGCGTGTTCCACGCCATGATGGCCAGCAGCACGAAGCCCATGTGGCTCACGCTGGTGTAGGCCACCATGCGCTTGAGGTCCTTCTGGGCGAAGGCCAGCGCCGCGCCGTAGAGGATACCGAGCACGGCGAGGCCCATGAACACCGGCGCCGCGCGGAACGTGGCCTGGGGGAACAGCGGCACCATGAAGCGGATCATCCCGTAGGCGCCGATCTTGATGAGCAGGCCGGCGAGCACGAGGCTGCCGGCGGTCGGCGCCTGGGTGTGGGCGTCGGGCAGCCAGGTGTGCAGCGGCACGGCGGGCAGCTTCACGGCGAAGGCGGCGAAGAAGCCGAGCATGAGCCAGGTCGCCGTGGCCATCGAGAGGTGCGTGCCGAGCAAGCGCAGGTAGTCGAAGGTGTACACGCCGGTCTGGCGGCCGTGGATGACGTACAGGGCGAGGATCGAGACCAGCATGAGCAGGCCGCCGATCTGCGTGAACAGGAAGAACTTGATGGCGGCGTAGACGCGCCGCTCGTGGCCCCACAGCGCGATCAGGAAGAACATGGGGACGAGCATCATCTCGAACAGGAAGTAGAAGAGGAACAGGTCGAGGGCAGTGAACACCCCGACCAGCGCCGCGATCGTCCAGAGCAGCATGAAGTGGAAGAAGCCGACCCGTTCGGTGATGTCGTGCCACGACGACAGCACGGCGAGCAGGCCGAGGGCGTAGCACAGCGCGACCATGAGCAGGCTGAAGCCGTCGGCGGCCACGAAGAAGCTGATGCCCAGCTGCGGCACCCAGGCGACGTGCACGCTCGCCACGAAGGGGCCGTGACCGGACAGCGAGAAGTCGGGCGCCTTGGCGATCCACTCGACGACCACCGCGACGAGGCCGGCGGCCATGGCCAGGACCGACACCCAGCGGGCGAGGTCGGGGCGGCGGCGGCCGGCGATCCAGGCGGCGATGCCGGCGACGAAGGGCCAGGCGAGCAGCGCGACAAGGATCATCGCAGCACCACCAGCAACACGCCGACCAGTACGCCGAAGCCGATCACGAAGACGTACGAGCGCACGAGGCCGTTCTGGGTGGCCGACAGGCCGCGCCAGCCGGCGCGCGCCAGGTGGGCGATGGCGTCGACGGGCGGCTCGAACAGGTCGTTGCGGCTCACGTGGGCGAACCACAGGAACGGCACCTCGAAGGCGTAGCGGTAGAGCCAGTCGAAGCCCCAGCCGCCCAGGAAGTAGCGCGCGGCCACCGAGGTGTCGGCTTCGGCGGCCAGCTGCCGGCGGCGCTCGTAGAGCAGCCAGGCGAGGCCTATGCCGGCCAGGGCGACGACGCCCGGCACGAAGGTCGTCCACAGGTCGCCCGCCAGGCCGCCGTGGCGCAGCGGCGTGGCGGGCAGCACGGGCGCCAGGAAGTCGTCGAGCTTCTGCAGGTGGGCCCAGCCGCGCGGAATGTCGATGAGGCCGCCGGCGACGGCCAGGAAGGCCAGCACGAAGAGCGGCAGGCGCACCGCAAGGCCGGTACGAAAACCGGGCCGAGGCTCGGTGCGCACCGGGCCGAAGAACACCACGAACACCGCGCGGAAGGCGTAGAGGCCGGTGAGCAGCGAGCCCACGATGCCCGCGATCCACAGCCAGAAACCGCCTTCGGTCGACTGCAGGGCGCGGTCGATGATGAGGTCCTTGCTGTAGAAGCCGGCCGTCACGATGGGCAGGGCGGCGAGGGCCGCGGCGCCTATGAGGAACGTCCAGAAGGCGACCGGCAGGCGCGTGCGCAGGCCGCCCATCTTGAAGATGTCGTGCTCGTCGTCCATGGCCTCGATCACCACCCCGGCCGAGAGGAACAGCAGGGCCTTGAAGAAGGCGTGGGTGATGAACATGAAGATGCCGGCCGACCAGGCGCCCACGCCGAGGGCGAGGAACATGTAGCCGACCTGGCTGATCGTCGAGTAGGCGAGGATGCGCTTGAGGTCGACCTGGAACAGGGCGCTGACCCCGGCGTAGAGGAGCGTCGCCGCGCCCACCACGGCCACGGTGGTGCGCGCCGCCGGCGCCAGGTCGAAGAGCACGTTGGTGCGGGCGATCAGGTAGACGCCGGCGGTGACCATGGTGGCCGCGTGGATGAGGGCGCTGACCGGCGAGGGGCCGGCCATGGCGTCGGGCAGCCAGGTCTGCAGCGGCAGCTGGGCCGACTTGCCCACGGCGCCGCCGAGCAGCAGCAGGGCGGCGGCCACCGGCAGGGCGGAGCCCTGCGGCCAGGCCGCCGCGGCGCGCGCCATGAGCGGCTGGATCTGCAGCGTGCCGAGCTGCGTGAACAGCAAGAACAGACCGACGATCATGGCGGTGTCGCCGATGCGCGTGACGACGAACGCCTTGCGGGCGGCGTAGCCGTTGTACCAGTGCTTGTACCAGAAGCCGATGAGCAGGTAGCTGCACAGGCCGACGCCCTCCCAGCCCAGGTAGAGCAGCAGCAGGTTGTCGGCCAGCACGAGCACGAGCATGAAGCCCACGAAGAGGTTCATGTAGGCGAAGAAGCGGGCGAAGCCGTCGTCGTGCGCCATGTGCTCGACCGAGTAGAGGTGGATGAGGAACCCCACGCAGGCCACGATCAGGATGAAGCAGACCGCCAGCGGGTCGAGGTAGAGGGCGACCTGCACCTTGAGGCCGGCCACGCTGAACCAGGTCCACAGGACCTGGTCGAAGGCGTGGCCGGCCGGCGGGCTCGCCATGAAGTCGATCGAGACGGCGAGGGCCACGAGGGCGGCCAGGCCGACCGAGCCGGCGCCCACGGCGGCGACGCCGCCGTGCGACAGGCGCCGCCCGCCCAGTGCCAGAATGACGAAGCCGGCGAAGGGCAGCAGGGGCACGAGGAAGAGCAGGTGCAGCACGTCAGCCTCGCATCTGGTCGGCTTTGTCGATGTCGAGCGAGCCGAAGGCGCGGCGGAACAGCAGCGCCAGCGCCAGGCCCACGGCCACTTCGGCGGCCGCCATGGCGAGGATGAAGACGAACATCACCTGGCCGTCGGGTTGTCCCCAGCGCGAGCCGGCCACCACAAAGGCGAGGCCGGAGGCATTGAGCATGATCTCGATCGAGGCCAGCACGAAGATCAGGTTGCGGCGCACCAGCACGCCGACCAGGCCGACCAGGAACAGCGCGGCCGCCAGGTAGAGCCCGTACTCGAAAGGCACGTGGGCCATCAGTCGTCTCCCTTTCGCCAGAACCTGGTGCCGCCCGGCGCGGGCGCGTCGTCGGGCGCCTGCGGCGGGGCTTCGCCGGCCGTGCCCACCGCGCCGCCCGACCTGTCGTCGGCGGATGCCTCGCCGGGCTCGCCGCCGGGCGCCGCCGCCTCGGCCGCCGGCGCGCCGACCGCCACGAGCTGCCGGTCGTCGCCGCCGGGGGGCGACGCGACCGTGTCGGCCGCCAGCGCCAGGTCGGCAAAGCTCTGTTCGGCCTGGCGCTGACCCAGGTGGCGGGCGCCGATCAGGGCGGCGAGCAGCAGCGTCGAGGCCAGCTCGACGCCGATGGCGTAGGGCCCGTAGAGGGCTATACCGACGGCGCGCGGCGCCACGGCGCGAGCGCCGACCTGGGCCGAAGGGCCGCTCGCGATGGCCACGCCGAGCTCGACCAGCAGCGCCGCGGCCAGCAGGCCGGGCCACAGGAAGCTGATCGCGCGCAGGCGGTGCGCCTCGTCGCCTTCGGCCTCGCGGCCCACGTTCAGCAGCATCACCGTGAAGAGGAACAGCACGATGATGGCGCCGGCGTAGACGATCACCTCGAGGGCGGCCACGAAGGGCGCCCCCAGCGTGTAGAAGACGATGGCGACGGCGAGCAGCGAGAGCACGAGGTAGAGCAGGGCGTGGATCGTGTTGCGGCACGTCACGACGAGCAGCGTCGAGAGCAGGGCGATCGCGCCGGCTATGTAGAAGACCACGGTCATGGCGTGCGACGGTTTCTCATGGCAGCAGCTGGCGCGGGTCGGCCGGCGGGGCCTCGTGCTCGGCCTCGCCCTTGCCCTTGCCGGCTATGGCGAGGCCGGCGACCCGGTAGAAGTTGTAGTCGTGGTACTTGCCGGTGCCCGCGATCTGCAGGTCTTCCTTTTCGTAGACCATGCTGGGGCGCAGGTACTCGCTCATCTCGGCGTCGGGCGTGAGCTGGATGGCGTAGGTGGGGCAGGCCTCCTCGCAGAAGCCGCAGTAGATGCAGCGCGAGAAGTTGATGCGAAACCAGGCCGGGTAGCGGCGCCCGCTCTCGTCCTCGGTGGCCTGCAGGGCGATGCAGTCGACCGGGCAAGCCACGGAGCACAGGTAGCAGGCCACGCAGCGCTCGCCGCCGTCGGGGTCGCGCGTGAGCACGATGCGGCCGCGGTAGCGCGGCGGCAGGTAGAGCATCTCCTTGGGGTACTCGATCGTGTCGGTGCGCTTGAAGAGGTGCAGAAAGACGATCCACAGGCCGCGCAGGTAGCTCATTTCTGCACCGCCAGGATGATGGCCCCGGTGACGGCCAGGTTGACCAGCGAGAGCGGCAGCAGGATCTTCCAGCCGAGGTCCATGAGCTGGTCGTAGCGTGGCCGCGGCAGCGTGCCGCGCACCAGGATGAAGAAGACGATGAAGACGAACACCTTGAGCAGGAACCACACGAAGTTGGGCAGTCCCGGCCCCAGCCAGCCGCCGAAGTAGATGGTGACGATCAGGGCGGCGATCAGCGTCATGCCGAGGTACTCGCCCACCAGGAACATGCCGGACTTCATGCCGGAGTACTCGGTGCGGTAGCCGGCCACGAGCTCGCTCTCGGCTTCGACCAGGTCGAACGGTATGCGCCGCATCTCGGCGAAGCCGGCCAGCAGAAAGACGAGAAAGCCCGGGAACTGCGGAATGACGTACCACAGGCCGCGCTGGCCTTCGACGATCTTGTTCAAGTCGAACGAGCCGGCCATCAGCACCGCGCCGGTCAGCGCGACGCCCATGAAGACCTCGTAGCTCATCATCTGGGCGGCGGCGCGCAGCCCGCCGATGATCGAGTACTTGCTGGCCGACGACCAGCCGGCGAGCGCCACGCTGTACACCCCGAGCGACGACATGCCCAGAAAGAACAGCAGGCCGATGTTGGTGTCGGCCACCACGAACGAGCCGCTCACCGGCACTATGACGAACGCCAGCAGCACCGAGACGATGATGATCGTCGGGGCCAGCACGAACAGCCAGGGGTCGGCGAAGGGCGGTATCCAGTCCTCTTTGGTGAACATCTTGACGGTGTCGGCAAGCGGCTGCAGCAGGCCGGCGGGACCCACGCGGTTGGGCCCCAGGCGGTCCTGGAAGAAGCTCAGCAGGCGGCGCTCGAACCAGGTCAGGCCGGCGGCTATGGAGAGCGCGCCGGCCAGCACGACCAGCACGATCACGAGGTCGTAGAGCACCGTGAGCCCGGAGACCGCCACGAGCGGCGCCGCGCCGCCAAGGTCGAGCGTGGAGCGCAGGGCCTCAGGCACGGCCGCCCCCCTCGTCGATCTCGAGCTCGGCCGGCAGGTCGAGGAAGGGCAGGCCCGGCAGGCCCACCGGCAGGCCGGCGAGGCCCTCGGGCAGCGAATCGTCGATGCGCACCGGCAGGCTGAGGCGCGGCTCGCCGGCGCCGTGCAGCGCCACGGCCAGCGGCCGGCCCTCGCGCGCGCCGAGCCGCGCCGCGTCGAGCGGTCCCAGGGCGAGATAGGGCCGGGGGGCGCGTCCGGCGACCGGCGGCGACAGCATGCTGAGCTCTTCGGAGCCGTAGATGTGGTGGCGGGCCACGGCCAGCAGCCTGCCGGGCGCCGGGGTCATGCCCGGCGCCGCGCCGGCCAAGAGGGCGCGCGCCGGTCGCGCCGGCGTCGTCGGCGTCGGCGACCGGCGGCTCGATGAGCCGTACGCCGGGGTCGCCGCCGCGCAGCGGGCCGGCGATCTCTTCCTGGAACTTGTTGAGCGCCTGCACCGAGTTCCAGTGCGGGGCGTGGTAGCGGGCGATCAGCGGCGCCGGCGGCCGGCCGGGGAAGCCCTCCATCGAGAAGCTCATGGGCGCGTCGCGGTCGGCGGGGGGCGGCGCGTCGAACACCGAGACGTCGGCGTGCATGGCGGTGCGCCCGCTCGCGCGGCTCGCCTCGCGCGGGATCTTCATGTCGACGAAGCGGGCGTCGGCCGGCGGCGCGGCGCGGGTGGCCGGCGCCAGGTCGGGCCGCTCGCGGGCAAGCTCGTCGAGCAGGTGGTCGAGCGTGATCCAGTCCTGGCCCACGGGCAGCCGCGCGGCCGCCGCCAAGGCCGAGAGCCAGCGCCAGGTGGGCTGCACCGGGCGCGGCGCCGGCATGACCTGCAGCGAGCGCTGGGCGCGTCCTTCGAGGCTGACGAACGTGCCGGTGCCCTCGGCCCACGAGGCCGCCGGCAGCACGGCGGCGGCCGCCGCCCCTGTCGCGGTCTTCACGTGGTCGACGACGATCACCGTGCCGCAAGCTTTGAGGAAGGCGTCGACCGGGGCCGCCGGTGCCCGCCGGTACAGGTCGTTCTCGATGACGAGGGCGACCTCGACGTCGCCCGCGGCGGCCAGGTCGAAGGCCTCGGACAGGCGCCGACCGCCGAGCAGCATGAGGCCGAGCGTGTTGACCTCGGGCACGACCAGGGCGAGCGGCGCGGCGGCGGCCGGGCCCGGCAGAGCCCGCGCCAGGGCGGCCGCGGCCTCGAGCAGCGCCTCGCTGCCGCAGCTCACGCCCGAGATCACCACGGGGCGCTCGGCCGTGCGCAGGGCCGCCGCGTAGCGTTCGATGCGGGCGGCCTGGTCTGAGAGCGGCGCCTTGGCCGCTCGCCGGCGGCGCTGCGGGGCGAGCGCCGCGGCCAGCGCCAGCGTGAAGCGGGCGAGGTCGTCGGGCGTCGCGTGCCAGGCCTCGGCGGCGATCTCGTCGAGCTTGCCGGCGTGCGTGGCGGCGATCCACAGGGCCTTGGGCTCCTCCTTTTTGACCATGCCGACGCCGGCGTCGTTCCAGCGCGCGATGCCGAGGCGCTCTTCGTCGCCGGTCGGCCGCAGCCGCGCCCAGCGGCGCACCGCGAAGTCGAGCATGGGCGCGGTGTTGGTGAGGTCCTCGCCGAGCACGATGACGAGGTCGGCGGCCTCGATGTCGCGCAGCGTGGGAGTGGCCGACGGGCCGGCGCGCAGCAGCTCGACTGCGCGTGCGACCAGGGTGTGCTCGCCTTCGGCCATGCCCAGGAAGAAGCGGTCGTCGCCGACCATGCGCTTGAGGGCGAAATTGGCCTCGAGCGAGGCGCGCGGCGAGCCTATGCCGACCGGGCGCGGCCGCGCTACGCGGGGCCGCGCCCCGACGGCCACGCGGCGCTCGCCGAGGGCCGACTCGAGGCGCGCGCCGAGGCCGCGCACGAGCTCGCTGGCCGACAGGCCGGCGAGGCCGACGAGCGGCTGCCGCACGCGCTCGGCGACGTTGGCCGAGCCGTAGCCGTAGCGTCCGCGATCGCAGAGGAAGTAGCCGTTGACCTCGCCGTTGTAGCGGTTGAGCACGCGGCGCAGCTCGCCGTAGCGCTCGCCGGCGATGATGTTGCAGCCGCGCGCGCAGTAGGGGCAGACGGCGGGCGCGGTCTGCAGGTCCCACTTGCGCGTGTAATGGGCGGCGAAGGTCTTGTCGTCGAAGACCCCGACCGGGCAGACCTCGACCAGGTTGCCGCTGAACTCGCTGTCGAGGGCGCCGTCGCGCAGCCGTCCGAAGTAGACCTCGTTGCGCAGGCCGAAGGCGGCGAAGTCGTGTCCCCCGGCGTAGTCGACGTAGAACCGCAGGCAGCGATAGCACTGGATGCAGCGGTTCATCTCGTGGGTCACGAACGGGCCCAGGTCGTGGTTTTCGAACGTGCGCTTGGCGTAGGTGTAGCGGCGGTACACGTGGCCGGTCATCACCGTCATGTCCTGCAGGTGGCACTCGCCGCCCTCGTCGCAGACCGGGCAGTCGTGGGGGTGGCTCGTCATGAGCAGCTCGATGACGCGGGCGCGGAAGCGCACGACCTCGTCGTCTGAGATCGCCACGCGGTTGCCGGCGCGGGGGCGGGTGAGGCAGGACATCACGACCTCGCCCTTGTCGTCGTCGTCGTCCCAGTAGAGCTTGACCGCGCACTGCCGGCAGGCGCCGATCGAACCCATGGCGGGGTGCCAGCAGAAGTAGGGCACGTCGTAGCCCAGCGAGAGGCAGATGTCGAGGAGGTTGCGGGTGTCGTCGACCTCGTAGGGTGTGCCCTCGATGGTGATGGCGACGGTGGCCACGGTCAGCGCCTCGCCGTCGTGTCGGCCGTGCGGTAGCTGCAGCGGTGCTCGTCGATGTGGCGCTCGAAGTCGTCGCGGAACAGCTTGAGCGCCGTGCCCAGCGCCTTGGTGGCGCTCGGCGCGAGGTCGCAGAAGCACATCTGCTCGCCCATGAACCACATCTGCTCGACGAGCAGGTCGAGCTGCTCGGGACGCCCGCGCCCCTGTTCGATGTCGTTCAGGACGTCGACGGTCCAGGGCAGGCCGGCCCAGCACGGCGTGCACCAGCCGCAGGACTCCTGGGCGAAGAAGCGCAGCAGGTTGAGGCACAGCCCGACCGGGCAGACCGAGTCGTCGATCAGCAGCGCCGTGCCCGTACCCAGGCCGGTGCCGGCCCGCTTCATGTGGTCGAAGTCCATGAGGACGTCGATGTCGGCGGCCGCGAGGAGGGGCGTCGACGCGCCGCCCGGCAGCACGGCGCGCAGCGTGTAGCCGTCGCGCATGCCGCCCGCGTACTGCTCGATCATTTCGCGCATGGGCGTGCCGACCGGAAACTCCCAGGCCCCCGTGCGCCGGGCGCGTCCCGAGACGCCGCAGATGCGGGTGCCGCCCTCGTCGGTGAGGCCGAGGGCGCGCCAGCGCTCGGGGCCCAGGCGCACGATGCCGGGCAGGCAGGAGAGCGACTCGACGTTGTTGATGACCGTCGGGCGGCTCCACAGGCCGGCGCTGGCCATGTGGGGCGGACGCCAGCGCGGGTTGGCGCGGTCGCTCTGCAGGGCGTTCAGCATGCCCGACGCCTCGCCGCACATGTAGCGGCCGATGCTCACGTGCAGGTTGATCTCGAGGCTGAAGTCGCTGCCCAGGATGCGCTCGCCCAGGTAGCCCTTGGCCCGGGCCTCGGCGAGCGCGCGCGTGAGCAGGGCGAGCGGCTTGTCGTACTGGTCGCGCACGAAGATGTAGCCCGTCCTGGCCCCGATGGCGTAGCAGGCCAGGGCCATGCCCTCGACCAGCAGATGGGGGCTGCCCTCGATCAGGAACCGGTCCTTGAAGCTGCCGGGCTCCATCTCGTCGCCGTTGCAGACCACGTACTTCACGGGCGGCGCGTCGTCGCCCATGGGCACGAAGCTCCACTTGCGTCCGGTGGCGTAGCCGGCGCCGCCGCGGCCGCGCAGCCCGGCGTCGCTGACCAGCTTGGTGACGTCGGTCGGCGCGAGCTCGCGCAGCGCCTTGCGCAGCGCCTGGTAGCCGCCGGCGGCTTCGTACTCGGCCAGGTCGAGAGCGCGCCCGTCGGCGCGGAAGGCGGCCGTCAGGGGGCGCTCGTCGGGTGTGAAGGCGGTCGTGGTCGGGTCAGTCATAGCGCTCCAGGATCTCGTCGATGCGCTCGGGCGTGAGATCGCCGTAGAAGACGTCGTCGATCTGCATGGCCGGGGCGTGATCGCACTGCGCGAGGCAGACGATGGGCAGGAACGTGAAGCGCCCGTCGGCTGTGGTCTCACCGAGCCCGATGCCGAGGCGCGCCGAGATGTGCTCGCGCATCTGCTCGTAGGCCATCACGTAGCAGCAGTCGCTGTCGCAGATGAGGATGATGTGGCGCCCGACGGGGTGCCGGAAGATCATGTTCGAGAAGGTCGCGCGCGAGTCGAGCTCTTCGACCGAGACGCCCAGGAACTCGCCGATGTCGGCCAGGGCCTCGTCGGACAGCCAGCCGCGGTGGCGCTGCACGGTGCGCATGGCCCCCGCCGCCGCCGAGTGGCGGTGCGGGTAGTGGTGCAGGGTCGCCTCGATCTCTGTGCGTTCGTCGTCGGTCAGCATGCGGGCGTCACCTGTCCACGTCGGCCATCACGAAGTCGATGCTGCCCAGGACCGTGATGAGGTCGGGGATCTCGAAGTGCTCGGTCATGAGCGGCAGCGCCTGGAGGAGCGGGAACGACGGCGTGCGGATGCGGTTGCGGTAGGCGCACTCGGCGCCGTCGCTCACCAGGTAGTAGCCGTTGTTGCCCTTGGTCGCCTCGATCCCGAGACAGGCTTCGCCCGGCGGCAGCGCGGGACCCCAGCTCACTCCCAGGAAGTGGTCGATGAGCGTCTCGATGTGGTGCATGGTGCCGGGCTCTTTGACCGGCGGCGTGGCGAGCGGCTGGTGCGACTTGTAGGGGCCGCCCGGCATCTGCTCGAGGCACTGCCTGATGATGCGCAGGCTCTGGCGGATCTCCTGGCTGCGCACCCAGACGCGGTCGTAGCAGTCGCCGTGGTCGGCGGTCGGCACGTCGAACTCGAAGCGCTCGTAGCCCGAGTAGGGGCGCTTTTTGCGCACGTCCCACGACAGACCGGCGGCGCGCAGGTTGGGGCCGGTGATGCCCCACTCGATGGCGTCGCGCTCGCTGAGCGGGCCGACGCCCTTGGCCCGCGCCTTGGTGATGCGGCTGCCCAGCACCAGGGCGTCGTACTCGGCCAGGCGCGGCGGCAGGTAGTCGAGGAAGTCGGCGACGAGCTGCTCCCAGCCGGCGGGCAGGTCTTCGGCCACGCCGCCCAGGCGGAACCAGCCGGGGTGCATGCGGCCGCCCGTGATGGCGCCGGTGATGTCGTGGATGCGCTCGCGGTCGCTGAACATGTAGAAGACGGGCGAGAGGGCGCCGATGTCCTGCGCGAAGGTGCCGTAGAACAGCAGGTGGCTGTTCACGCGGTAGAGCTCGGCGAGCATGACGCGGATGACCTGGGCGCGCTCCGGCACCTCGAGCCCGGCGAGCCGTTCGGCCGACATGAGATAGGCGAGGTTGTTGACGACGCCGCCGGTGTAGTCGACGCGGTCGGTGTAGGGGATGAAGGTGTGCCAGGTCTGGCGCTCGCCGATCTTCTCGGCGCCGCGGTGGTGGTAGCCGATGTCGACGAGGCACGAGACGATCTCTTCGTCGCGCAGGCCGACCACGATGTGCACGACGCCGTGCGTGCCGCCGTGGTGCGGGCCGACGTTCAGGAACATGATCTCGGGGTCGTCGGCGAGCTCCTCGAGGCCCCACTCCTCGGGGCGGAAGGCGAGCATGTCCTGCCACTCGGCGGCGCGCTCGGGCGGCATGACCAGGCGGCCGATCTCGGTGGCGCGCGCGGCCGATTCCTTACGCAGCGGGTGGCCTTGCCACCAGGGGGGCATGAGGATCCGCGGCCGCTCGGGCAGGCCGTCGAAGCCCACGCCGAACATGTCCCAGACCTCGCGCTCGTACCAGGCGGCGGCCGGGAACACGCCGGTGACCGTGGGCAGCGAGGGCGCCTCGCCCTGCAGGGCGACCTTGAGCCGCACGTCGCGGTTGTGCTCGAGCGAGAGCAGGTGGTAGACGAGCGTGAAGTCGCTGGCCGGCTGGCCCTCGCGGTGCACGCGCACGCGCTCGTCGATGGCGGTCAGGTCGTAGAGCATGGGGTAGGTCGTCGCGGCCTCGCTCTTCAAGTGGGCCACGACGTCACGCGCGCGGTCGCGCGGCACCCAGACGGTGGGGATCTCGTCGGCGGTTGGCTGCACGGTGAGCTCGAGGTCCGGGAACCGGGCCTCGAGCTCACCGACCACGCCGACCGTCTCGTGTGCCACGCTCACGGCGCCTACACCTCACCCTGAGAGCGACAGTTCCGTGGCCAGGGCGCGGCTCGGCCGCTTGAGGTCGCGCATCGACACCCTCGGCACGCGCTGTACGCCCTGCGGTCCCACGACCCACGACAGGGGGCGCTCCTCGGTGGCCACCGCGGCCTGCAGCAGCAGGAGGCCCTCCATGAAGGTGGTCGGCGAGGGCGGGCAGCCCGGCACGTACACGTCGACCGGCAGGAACGAATCGACGCCCTGCACCACGCTGTAGACGTCGTACATGCCGCCCGAGTTGGCGCAGGAGCCCATCGAGATCACCCAGCGCGGCTCCATCATCTGCTCGTAGAGGCGCTGCACGATGGGCGCCATCTTCAGAAAGACGGTGCCGGCGACGACCATGACGTCGGCCTCGCGCGGCGAGATGCGCAGGATCTCGGCGCCGAAGCGGGCTATGTCGTAACGCGGCGTGACGGTCGTGGCGAGCTCGACGAAGCAGCACGAGAGGCCGAAGTTGAAGGGCCACATGGAGTTCTTGCGGCCCCAGGCGACCAGCGACTGCAGGCTGCCGAAAGCCGTGGGCGGACGGTCGGCGATCAGGTCGGTCGGCGCCTGGGCCAGGCCGCTCAGGGCGAGCGCCGTCTGCGACGGGCCGCCGAGGCGTCGGCCGTGGTTGTCGTCGGGGCGCTTCATAGCAGGTAGACCACGACGAAGATGACCACCCAGACGGCGTCGACGAAGTGCCAGTAGTAGACGGCCGCTTCGACCATGCCGGCGGTGCCGGTGCCGCGGGCGATCGCGCCGGCGGCGCCGGTTGCTTCGGTCGGTCGCCGCCGGCCGTCGTGGGCTGCACGGACCATCAGGTAGACGAGCAGCAGGATGCCGACGATGACGTGAGCGCCGTGGAGACCAGTCAGCGTGAAGAATGATTCTCCGGTCAGCCCGCTCGACAGTCCGAATCCGGCATGCGTGTACTCCCAGGCTTGTCCGCTCAGAAACGCGATGCCAAGGATGACAGTCGCCGTAATGTAGGCGCGGAACCAGGCCAACCGGCCCTTGCGGTAGCTCGTCAGAGCGTAGTGGGCGGCGACCCCGCTGGTCATGAGGATGACAGTGTTGACGATCGGCAGCGTGGTCGGCAGCCGGCCGTGGATGCCCAGGGTCAGGCTGCCGTGGACCCGCAGATGCAGGTCGGCGCCGACGAGCGCACCGAACAGGACCGTTTCCGAGCCGACCAACAGCAGGATGCCGGAGCCGAGCGCCGTGAACCGCTGCCGGGGCATGACCGGCGGTTCGGGCACGGTCCAGCGCGCCGACATCCATAGGCCGGCAAGGATCAAGAGCAGCGCGATGCCGAGCACCGATACGAGCAAGCTGGTAAGCAGGCCGATCCCCACGACAAGGACGGCGATCGCGGTCAGGAGAGGCAGCTTGGTCCAGTGGTCGGCGTGCGCAGGCTCGGCGTGGACCGCCGCCACCTCGGCGGGCACCTCATTGACGGATCCCCTGTCGCTGGCGATATGTGCCAGCGGCTCGCCGGGGTGCTTGATGTCCCAGAGCGGCAGATCGCTCTCCACGGCCGGCAACGTGGCGAAATTGCCGTGCGGCGGCGGTGAGCTCGTCGCCCACTCGAGGGTCCATGCATCCCAGGGGTCGCCGCCGGCCGGCTCGCCGGCCAGCAGCGAGCGCACGATGTTGACGATGAAGATGACGATCCCGGCGCCGATGATGTAGGCGCCGACACCGGAAATCAGCTCGAGCGTGCTCCAGCCAAGATCGCCCGCGTAGGTGTACTGGTGGCGGGGCATGCCGAGAAGACCGAGGCCGTACATCGGCATGAAGGTCATCAGAAAGCCCACCGAGATGACCCAGAAGTGCCATTTGCCCAGGCGGTCTGACAGCATGCGGCCGGTCATCTTCGGGAACCAGTAGTAGACGGCGGCGAAGGCGATGAAGGCAGTGCCCCCGAACAGCACGTTGTGCAGGTGAGCAACGATGAACATCGTCTGGTTGACCTGCCAGTCGAAGGGAACTGAGGCTTGCAGCACGCCGCTGATGCCGCCGATCGTAAAAAAGGCGATCATGCCGCACGCAAATAGGAAGGGCGTCTTAAAGCGCAGAGAGCCGCCCCACATGGTCGCCAGCCAGTTGAAGATCTTCACGCCGGTCGGGATGGCGATCAGCATGCTGGTGGCCGCCATGAAGGTGTTGAAGTAGGTCGGCAGGCCGGCCGTGAACATGTGATGGGCCCACACGAGAAAGCTCAGAAAGCCGATGACCAGGATGCTGATGATCATGGCCGTTCGGCCGAACAGCGGCTTGCGCGAGAAAATCGGCACAATCTCACTCATCATGCC
This sequence comes from uncultured Actinomycetes bacterium, assembly GCA_963755025.1. Lineage (GTDB taxonomy): Bacteria > Actinomycetota > Thermoleophilia > UBA2241 > UBA2241 > Bog-752. Next base: position 130,831 of record CAVWIH010000014.1, on the reverse strand, counting down.
GAAGGCCGGCAGAATGAGGATGTAGACCTCGGGGTGGCCGAAGAACCAGAACAGGTGTTCCCAGATGATCGGGTCGCCGCCGCGCGCGGGGTTGTACCAGCCCGTGTGGTAGAAGCGGTCAAGATAGAGCAAGCCCACCGCCGCCGTGAGGCTGGGAAAGGCGAACAGGATGAGGAATGAGTTGACGAACGTCGCTTGGCAGAAGAGCGGCATGCGCAGCCAGCTCATGCCGGGAGCACGCAGCCGTATCATCGTCATGATGAAGTTAATGGCGCCGGCCACCGAAGAGATGCCGAGCATGGTGAGCGCTACGATCCAGACGCTGACCCCGTCGTGGGGCGAAAAGGCTCGTTCAGTGAGCGGGGCGTAGCTGAACCAGCCGGTGTCGAGCACGCCGCCGTAAAGAAAGCCCGAGTACAAGAGGAGGCCGCCGAACAAGAACAGCCAATAGCTGAGCGCGTTCAGACGCGGGAAGGCCATGTCGCGGGCACCGATTTGAAGTGGCACGATGTAGTTGGCAAAACCGATCAGGACGGGCATGGCAAACAGGAAGATCATGGTCGTGCCGTGGACCGAGAAGGCCCGGTTGTAGGCTTCTGGGGAGAGCAACTTCATGCCGGGCACGATAGTCTGGGTGCGCATCGTGATGGCGATGGCCGCCCCGATACAGAAGAACACGAGCGAGGTCGCCATATATTGGAGGCCGACGTGCTTGTGGTCGGTGCCCATGAGCCAAGCGGCGAGGCCGTGCGGCTCGCTGCGGGCGTACGCGAAGTCGCGGGGGAGGGTGACGTCGGTCATTTCAGCTCTTCCAGGTAGGCGACTATTTCATCGAGCGTCTGCGGTGTGACCGGCACGGTCGGCATGAGCACGCCTGGCTTGACGTCGTTCGGGTCGGCGATCCAGCGCCGCAGGTTCGCGGGCGTGTTCGACAGGGTCACGGCGGCGATCGAGGTGCGGCTTGCCAGGTGAGTCAGGTCGGGACCATAGGTGCCAGTCAGGCTGGTCCCGCGGATGGTATGGCAGCTCGAGCACGGCAGGCCGGTCATGGCGGTGGCGCCGGCGATGGCCGGCGGCCCCGTCGGTTTGACCGCCGGCTTCATCTGATTGTCGAACCACGTCGTGAACTCCGCCTGCGGCTGCACGATCAACAGAAAGTGCATGTGGGCGTGCTGGACGCCGCAGAACTGCGCACACACACCGAGGTACGTGCCGGCGCGGATCGGCAAGAAACTCACGTGGTTCACCGTGCCGGGGATCATCTGCACCTTGCCGGTGACCTGCGGACACGAGAACTGGTGAATGACGTCGGCGGACAGCAGGTCCGCCGTGATCGCGGTACCGGACGGCAGGTGGATCTCGTTGGCGGTCTCGAAGTCTGCGCCGGCATACTTGACCTGCCACCACCACTGGTGGCCGGTGACCGTGAGGTCGACGGCGTCCGGTCCCCCGATGAGCTTGCCTGTAGTCTGCATGGTGAGGGCGAACAGGACGGCGACGATGATTGCTGGAATCGCCGTCCAGAGCACCTCGATGGTCATGTTCCCCCTCGTGCGACTGGCCTCGGACTCGGGTCGCTTGCGAAACCGAACGATGATGTAGGCAAGAAGTGACCAGACCGTGATCAGCACCAGGCTCAGGATGGCAAACATCGTATAGGTGAGTACGGCGATGTCGTGGGCGCCGGCGCTGCGTGTCTGGAACATGCTCGGCGAGTGGCTGGAGCAGCCCGCGAGGCCGCCGGCGACGGCGACGAGGAACAGCGCGCGCAGCACGATGGTGCGCCCTGTGTGCCGGTTGGTCCGCTTGTCCTCGGTCATGAGTGCTCCTCCCTCCCGCCGGTCATGGTCGCGCCAGCCTTTCGATCACCATCGCGACGAGCAGGGCGGCGAGGTAGGGCCCCGAGAGCTTGTGCAGCAGCAGGGCCGTCGCCCTGTCGCGCCGCAGCGCGAGCGTGCCGGCCACGGCCAGCAGGGCGACACCCGCGGGCACCGCCGTCACCAGGAAGGTGGGCGGGTAGAGACCGGCGACGCTCGGCGCCAGCGAGAGGGCGACCAGGACGGCGCCGGCCGCGAAGATCAGGCGCGTCGCCGCGCGCTCACCGAGGGCTACGGCGGGCGTGGGGATGCCCGAGGCCACGTACTCGTCGGAGAGGGCGTACGACAGCGCCCAGAAGTGGGGCGGCGACCAGACCGCGATCAGCGCGCACGCGAAGACGATGCGTCCCGACAGGCCGCCGCCGGCCGCCGTCCAGCCGATCAGGGCGGGGAACACGCCGGTGAGACCGCCCGGCAGCGAGCTGAACACGGTGCGCGGCTTGATGAGCAGCGTGTAGACGACCACGTAGTAGAAGGCGCCGCCTGCCGCGAAGGCCGCCGCCGCCGGGCCGCCGCAGGCCCAGACCGCGGCCACGCCGCCGCCGGTGGCGAGCAACCCGGCCGTGAGCGCGGCGCGCGGCGCGAGCGCGCCGCTCGCCGTGGGCCGGCGGAGCGTACGCGCCATGCGGGCGTCGAGGTCGCGTTCAAGGTAGTTGTTGAGCGCGGCGGCGCCGGCGACCGTGAGGGCCGACGACGCCACGATGGCGGCGGTGAGGAGCACCCCCACAGGGCCGGCGAGCAGGGTCGCCACCAGCACGGTCAGGGCGAACAGCGCCACGATGCGCGGTTTGGCGACGCGCAGCACCAGGGCGCCGCGCGCGGCGCCCACCGTGACCGGCCGGCGACCGAGGCCTGCTGTGGCCACCCAGCTCACGGAGTGACCTCGTCGGCGACGGCCGCATGACGGTGGCGGAAGACGGCGTAGGCGAGGCCGCCGATCACGAAGGGCAGGCCGAGCGTGAGCCCCTGCATGACGGCGAGGAGCGTCGGCAGGTGCCAGTGGAAGGTGGCCGCGAACACGTCGTCGCCGCCCGCCACCAGCAGCATGATGAGGAAGGTCAGGATGCCGGCGCCGATGGCCGTGCGCCCGGGACGGTCGCGCGGCGTCTGCAGCACGTTGTGGATGTCGTTGTCGCGCAGCACCACGGCGTCGAGCCACGGCCACATGAAGAGGAAGCCGGCGATGACGCCGGGCAGCAGGGCCGCCGGCCAGAACAGCCCGGGCAGCAGGAAGCCGCCGATGTGGATGTCCCAGGCCGGGGTCATGCGCACCGCGCCCTCGAGCCAGCCCGTGTACCAGTCGGGCTGCGCGAAGCTCGTCGAGTCCCACGGGTGGTAGGGGCCGTAGAGCCAGACCGGGTTGATCTGGAAGAAACCGCCCAGCGCCGTGAGCATGCCGGTGAGCAGCAGCAGAAAGCCGGTGGTGCGCAGCGCGTAGGCCGGCACCATGGGCGTGCCGACGATGACCCGGTCGCTGCGGCCGGCGCCGCGGTACTGCGTGTGGCGCTGGATCCAGAGCATGGCCATGTGCGCGCCGAGCAGTCCGGCGATGGCTCCCGGCACCAGCAGGATGTGCGCCGCGTAGATGCGCGGGATCAGCCCGGTAGAGGGAAAGTCGCCGCCGAACAGCAGCGAGGCGAGGTTCGGGCCAATGAGCGGCATCGACTGCGTGATCGAGTAGGCGATCCGCAGGCCGGTGCCCGACAGCAGGTCGTCGGGCAGCGAGTAGCCGAACACGCCGTTGACGAAGACCAGGCTCAGCAGGCTCAGCCCGATCACCCAGTTGAGGCGCCGCGGCCGGCGGTAGGCGCCGGTGAAGAACATGCGGAAGAGGTGCAGGGCGAGCGCGGCGGCGAAGATCAGGGCGGCCCAGTGGTGCACCTGGCGTATGACGAGGCCGGCGCGCGTATCGAAGCTCAGGCGCAGCACCGAGTTGTAGGCCTCGGACACGCCGACCCCGTGCAGCGGCCGGTAGCTGCCCAGGTAGACGGTGGGCGCCGCGGAGGCCTTGAAGAACAGGCACAGGTAGACGCCCGTGGCGATCAGGACGACGAAGCAGTACAGGGCGATCTCGCCAAAGAAGAACGACCAGTCGTCGGGGAAGATGTGGCGCAGCTCGCGACGGATGAGGCCGCCGCCGCCTGTGGTGTTGTCGAGCCAGCCCGCCACCCGGCGGTAGCGGTCGCGCGGCAGGCGGAAGCCGTGGGTGAGCGAGCGCTGGAGCTTGCGGTCAGGCATAGAGGTTCCAGAATCCGGGGCCGATTGGTGTGTCGAAGTCGCTCTGGGCGATCAGGTAGCCCTCGGCGTCGATGGCCAGCGGCAGCTGCGGCAGCGGGCGCGCGGCGGGGCCGCTGATCGGCCGGGCGCCCTGGCGCAGGTCGAAGGTCGACTGGTGGCAGGGGCAGAGCAGCACCTGGGACTCGTCCTCGTACTGGGCGACGGCGCAGCCCGCGTGGGTGCACACGCGTGAGTAGGCGAAGAAGCTCTCCGGGCTCCACGACTCGCGGCCGGCCAGGGGCGCGATGTCGGTCAGGTGCAGCAGGGCGACCTGCGAGTCGGCGGCTTCGAGGTGGCCTTCGGGGAAGGCCACGATCACGCCGCCGCCCTGCAGCGCGGTGTGGGAGATGGGCACACCGTCGGTCGTGACCAGGCGCACGCCGGGCCGCCAGGCCGTCGAGCGCAGGCCGCGCGACTTGGGCCCCAGCGAGGCGGCCAGGGCGAGCTGGCTGAGCCCGACCACGGTGGCGGCGCCGACCAGCAGCACCGTCAGGAAGCGCCGCCTGGTGAGCACGTTCGTGCTGCGCGCCAGCTCGTCGCCCAGCTCGGCCGACACGGTGTCGGCCGGGGCGGGCGCCAGACCGGTCGTGGCGGCGACGGTCTCGCCGGCAGGCGCCGCGGCGGCCGGCGCCGGCGCCGGTACGAGCGTCGCGACCGGCGCGGAGGCCGGCTCGGGCGGCAGCGGGTAGTGGCCCACTTCGACCTCGTCGCTGGTCAGGTCGCGCCCCCAGTAGGCCAGGGCGAAGCCGAGGCCCAGGAACGAGAGCGCCATGGTGCCGCCGAGCCTCTGCGCGCTGTTGCCGAGGATGAAGAAGGTGACGAAGCCGACGGCGCCGGCGATGGCGACGAGGAGGCCGATCGCGGCCGGCCAGCCGGGCGGTGCGAGCGCGGGGCGGCCGGCGCTGGGCGCCGGATCGACTGCGGCCGCGGGTCCGGTGGCGGCGCCAGGCGGAGCTTCGGGGGCCGCCGCGGGGCCAGAGGCGGCGACGAGCGGAGCTTCGGTGCCGGGCGCGTCGCCGGCGCCGGCGAGGAGCACCGCAGCCGTGCCGGGCGCGGCCGGTTTGACCTGGCCCTTGCCCCAGGCGAGCCACACGGTGAGCAGCACGATCAGGCCGAGCGCGGCGAAGCAGGCGAGGCCTTCGGTGACCGGCCCGATGTAGCCCAGCCCCCAGCCGCCCGGCGAGGGCGGCTTCTGGAGTGTCTCGACGTAGAGCGCCACAGAGGCCTGCTGACGCACGTTGAAGGTCGTCCCGGCGAAGTTCGGCATGTTGCCGCGGCCCAGGATCATGGCGGCGAGCGCCTCGGCGGCGGGGAATCGGCCAGCGACGGCGCGTTGCGGCCCTGGCTCAGGGCGCCGCCGCGCCCGGTCGAGCTGTGGCAGCCCGAGCAGTACAGGCGGAAGAGCTGCACCGCCCTCGGCGATGGTCGCGGTGCGGGCGGCGGGAGTCGGCGATCTGCGTGGCGACGAAGCTCGAGACCGCGGCGACCTGCGCCGGCGAGAACTGGCGGAAGGCCGGCATCGAGATGCCGCCGCGCCGGACCATGCCGGCGACGAGGCTGGGGAACGCGTCGGCCTGCTGGCTGGGGCCGATGCAGCCCCTGGCCGTGGTCGCCGTGGCAGCCCGAGCAGTTGGCGGCGAAGATGGCCGCGCCCGAGCCCGGCAAAGGCGTCGACGAAGCGGCCGGCGCGGGGCTCGCCGAGATGGGCCGGGGTCGCCGCCGTACCGGGCGAGGCCGCCAGGCCCGCAGGGCTGGCCGCGCTCGTCGGGGTGGGGCTCGAGGTCGGCCGCCTTGACCACGCCGGGCAGCACGATCGCCAAGGCGACCGCGGCCACGACGGGCAGCGCGGCGAGGCGCGCGAAGCGGGGGAGGCGCGCCATCACCGCGCCCGGCGGCGCTTGCCGCGCAGTCGCGCGCCCGTGCCCCAGTCGAGCGCCCCCAGGCGCCACAGGTAGACCAGGCCGGCGAGCAGCAGCACGATGAAGGTCAGCGCTTCGGCGTAGCCGCGCCAGCCCACGTCGCGCAGGGCTACCGCCCAGGCGAAGATGAACACCGCTTCGAGGTCGAACACCACGAAGAAGACGGCGATCTGGTAGAACTCGATGGAGAAGCGCCGGGGCAGCGGGCCGGCTTGGGGAAGGCCGGATTCGTAGCGCTCACCGGTCGTCAGGTCACGATGCCTCTGACCAAGGACGGCCGCGATGCCGACGATGCTCGCCGCGATGATGACGACGAGTACGCCGTACACGAGAAACGGCCATCCGGCTCCGCTGATGGCCTCGACACTCGACCCCACGCTCGACCCCCTGTGCCAGACTCGGCTCTGGCTACCCTCGTTAGCCCCTGCGGACACCCGTTCAGGCAGGCTCCTGCAAGCGGGCCAGTGAATCGGTAGGTAGTAGACAACAGGCTCGCAGGGGTGTTCGTCCAGTGTTGGGGAGCCTGCGACGCCCTCGCCGGCCGGCTCGCGGGCCCGCGCGGACCGCCGGCCATCGCCCCGCTGGGCGGTGACGGCCACGACCGCGGCGCGGCGTTATGAACTCGCGCGAGCGGGAAAGAGCCACGAAGGCTCGAGGTGGCGTGGCCGCCCGGGCCGCGCGCGGGGCCATCCCCCTTCGGCACTGTCCGACCATCCAGCACCCAGAAAGCGGAGTCCTCATGTTCGCCGTCGATCGCCGGGTCAAGCTCACGACCCTGTTCACCATGTGTTTCGCCCTGTTCATGGCCATGCTCGACAACACGGTCGTGAACGTGGCCCTGCCGACCATCCAGCGCGACCTCGGCTCGGGAGTGTCGGGCCTGCAGTGGATCATCACGGCCTACACGCTGTTCTTCGCCAGCCTCATGCTGACCGGCGGCACGCTCGGCGACCTCTACGGCCGCAAGCGCTGGTTCCTGACCGGCCTCGTGGTCTTCACCAGCGGCTCGCTGCTTTGCGGACTGGCGCCGTCGCTGCACTGGCTGGTCGTGGGTCGCGCCATCCAGGGCATCGGCGCGGCCGCCCTGCTGCCGGGCACCCTGTCGATCCTCATCACCACGTTCCCCGACCCCCGCGAGCGCGCCCAGGCGATCGGCTTGTGGGCCGGCGTGTCGGGTCTTGCCCTCGCGGCCGGCCCCGTGCATCGGCGGCGTGCTGGTCGACTCGCTGGGCTGGCAGAGCGTGTTCTTCGTCAACGTGCCGATCGGCATCGTGGCGTTCTTCGTGGCCCTGCGCACCGTGCGGGAGTCGTCCAACCCCGAGGGCCGCTCGCTCGACGTGCGCGGCCAGGTCCTGGCGATCGTCTCGCTGGGCGCGCTGGTCTACGGCCTGATCGAGGCCAACAACTACGGCTGGACCTCGCCGCTTATCCTCACCCTCTTTGCCGTGGGCGTCGTCACCCAGGCTGCCTTCCTCTGGGTCGAGGCCCACACCCGCAGCCCCATGCTGCCGCTGCGCTTCTTTCGCAATCCGACCTTCGCCGCCGGGTCGACGGTCGCCGGGTTGATCAGCTTCGGCATGTTCGGCATCTTCTTCTTCTTGACGCTGTACTGGCAGAACATCCAGGGCTACTCGGCCCTGCAGATGGGGCTGCGCGTGCTGCCGCTCACCGGGGCGATCATCTTCACCGCGCCGCTCGCCGGGCAGATCGCGGGCCGCATCGGTTCGCGCTGGCCCATGACGGCCGGCATGACGATCGCCGGCGTCGGCATTTTGCTGCTCGAACGCATCACGCCGACCACGGCGTACGGGGCGCTATGGTGGAACATGCTGATGCTGGGCGTCGGCATGGGCATGGTGATGGCGCCCATGACGGCCGCCGTGACCTCGACCGTGCCGCGGGCGCGAGCCGGCATGGCGTCGGGCACCACCAACGCTACGCGCGAGGTGGGCGGGGTGTTCGGCATCGCCCTGCTCGGGGCGATCGTCACGCACTGGTTCTCGAGCGACCTTTCCGGCTCGCTCGCGCACTTCCCGCTGCCCGCCACCGCCAAGGCGCAGATCGTGGCGCTCGCCAGCCACGGCGGCGGCACCACGACCGGCAGCGTGCCGGCGAGCGTCGACCCGGCGCTGCTGCATCGCACCATCGACAACTCGTTCGTCTACGGCATCCACGTGGCGCTGGGCGTGTCGGCGGTGGCCCTGCTGTGCGGCGCCGTGCTGTCGGCGGTGTTCGTGGGCCGCGGGACGGTCGCCAAAGAAGAGACGGTGGCGACCTCGCTGGCCACCGAGGCGCAGCCCATCGTGCCGGCTCGCGGCGAGGGCGAGGTGGCCTGAGACGGCGGCCGGCGGGCGGTGCCGCACGCCGGCCCGCGCGGTCGCCTTCGGGGCCGCAAGCGCGCCGGCCGCGCGCTGGCGTCAGCGCAGCGTGTCTATGAGCGCCGCCGCCGGTGGCTCGACGGCCGCCCAGTCGAACTGGTCGCCGATGCGCCGCAGACGCGCCCGCGTGCCCTCGTCGCACAGCGCGCCGGCCACGCCGTTGTCGAAGGCCCAGCGCGGCGCGGCGCCCAGGTGGGCGGCCATGGCGTAGTCGAGCGGCAGGTCGGTGCCGAACAGGGCCGGGTCGTCGGTCGAGATGGAGCAGCGCACGCCGGCGGCGCGCAGGGCGCGCAGGGGGTGGTCGTCGAGCGCGTCGACGACCCGCGTGCGCAGGTTGGAGACCGGCGTCACGTCGAGCACCGTGCCTCGCGCGCCGAGCTCGGCGACGAGGGCCGGGTCTTCGACCGAGCGGATGCCGTGGCGGATGCGATCGGCGCCGAGCGCATCGAGCGCGCCGCGCACCGAGGCGGGGCCGGCGGCCTCGCCGGCGTGCGGCACGGCGCCCAGGCCCAGCGAACGGGCGAGGGCGAAGGCGGGGGCGAAGGGCTCCGGGGCGTTCTCGGGACCGCCGAGCCCCACGGCGACCACACCGCGCTCGCGGTAGCGGCCGCACCAGGCGACCGTCTCTGCGGCGACCTCCGGGCTGAAGGCGCGGGTGATGTCGGGCGTCAGCCGTATCTCGACGCCCAGCTGCTCCCGCGCCTCGCGGGCGCCGTCGCAGTAGCCCTCGAAGACCTCCTGCCAGGCGATGCCGCGGGCGGCGGGCTCGGCCGGCGAGAAGATCGCCTCGAGGTAGACGGCGCCGTGGCCGGCGGCCTCGGTCGCGTAGTCGACGACGACGCGGCGAAAGTCGTCGGCGGTCTGCAGGGCGGGGGTCGTCGCCATCCAGACCGACAGAAAGTGGGGGAAGTCGCGAAACGTGCACAGCTCGGCCAGGCCTTCGACGGTGTCGGCGGGCAGCCGGTAACCGTTGCGCCGCGCGATGGCGAGCAACGTCGCCGGCCGTACCGTGCCCTCGAGGTGGACGTGCAGCTCGATCTTGGGAAACGTCTGGGTCGTCGTCGGCATCGTGCCCCCGTGGTCGGCGTGGACGAAGCTTACCGTGTCGCGCGGCCGCGCGACGAGGGCGGGTGTTTCCGCGCGGATGTGGGGAAGCGATAGCATGGGTCGCGAAATGTCCGGCAACCACACCGCACCCGGCGGACCACAGCGGCGTCGCACACGAGCGGCCGATCGCGAGCCGCCGCTTGAGCAGGGCGCCGTCGCCCCGCCCGCGCGCGGTTCCGGCGGCGATACGCCCCCGAGTCACGACGCCCCGCGGCCCGCCGCCGCGCGGCCCCCGAGCCACGACGCCCCGCGCGCCGCGGCGCCGCGCGACGGCGAGCCCGGCGCTCCGCGCGACGGCGCGCCCGGCGCCCGCCCGCCCGCCTCGGGCGTCGTCGCCTTCCTCAAGCGCCTGCCGCTGCGCCAGATCCTCGTCTTCGCCGTCGCCGGCATAGGCCTGTACTTCGTCTGGCCGCAGCTCGTCGATCTGTTCTCGCACCTTCCCCAGCTGCGCGGCATCCTGTGGCTGTGGTTCGTCCTCATGGGCGTGCTCGAGGTGGCGCAGCTTCTCGTGCGCCTGGGGCCTCATGCGCCTGACCCTGAACGAGAAGAGCTGGTTTCTGATCGCCACGGCGCAGCTCACGAGCAACGCCGTGAGCCGCGTGATCCCGGGCGGCGCCGCCTCGGGCGGCACGGCGAGCTACGGGATGTTCACCGCGAGCGGGGCGCCGCCCGAACGCGTCATCTCGGGGCTCACGGCGACCACGCTGCTGTCGACGGCCGTGCTGTTCTCGCTGCCCGTCCTGTCGCTGCCGGCCATCCTGTTCGGCGGCGTGACCGTGGCCGGCACCCTGCTGCGCGCCCTCACCTACGGCATGAGTCGTCTTCGCCCTGATCCTGGCGGCGGGCGCCGTCGCCCTGTTCTCCGACCGGCCGCTGCGCGCGGTCGGCACCCTCGTGCAGCGGGCGCGCAACCGCCTGCTGCGCCATCGCGAGCCCGCCAGCGGCCTGCCCGACCGGCTGGTCGACGAGCGCGACCTCATCAAGTCGCATGCTCGGCCGGCGCTGGTGGGAGGCGCTGCCTTACGCGGCCGGCAACTGGCTGCTCGACTACAGCGCCCTGCTCGCCGCCCTGGCCGCCACCGGGCGCGCGGCCGCGCGCCTCGCTCGTGCTGATCGCCTACGTCGTGGCGGCCCTGCTCGGCATGGTGCCGATCACCCCCGGCGGGCTCGGGCTTCGTCGAGGTCGGCCTGGTCGCGACCCTCGGCCTGGCCGGCGTCGGCGCCGCCGACGCGACGCTGGCGCACGCTCGCCTACCGCCTCGTCTCGTTCTGGATGCCGATCCCCGCCGGCGGCGTCGCCTACGTGCTCTACCGGCGCCGCTACGGCGCCAAGGACTCGCCGCCGGCGACCGGCGCGACCGGCTGACGCGAGAGCGATGGGCGCCGAGCTCGTCCTGGGCATCGACATCGGCTCGACGACGAGCAAGGCGGCCCTCGTCTCGCTCGACGGGCGCGTCGTGGCCCTCGAAGAGGTCGCCCATCAGATCTCGCGGCCGCGGCCCGGCTGGGCCGAGCAAGACCCCGACGCGGTCTGGTGGGCCGACGTCGTCACCCTCTGCCGGCGCCTGCTGCCGCCGCGCGGCGGCGGCCACGTCGTGGCCGCCGCCGCGGCTGCCCTGGGCCCCTGTCTCGTGCTCGCCGACGCCGCCGGCCGGCCGCTGCGGCCGGCCATCCTCTACGGCATCGACACGCGCGCCGTGGCCGAGATCGCCGAGCTCGACGAGCGCGCTGGGCGCGGCCGCCATCCTCGCGCGCTGCGGCTCGCCGCTGACCACGCAGGCCGTGGGCCCCAAGCTCGCCTGGGTGGCCCGCCACGAACCCGACGTGCTGCGCGCCACGCGGCGGCTGTTCGGGGCGAGCTCGTTCCTGACCCATCGCCTGACCGGCGAGTACGTGCTCGACCACCACTCGGCCAGCCAGTGGGCGCCCCTGTACGACGTGCACGTGAACGCCTGGATCGACGAGTGGCTGGCCGGGCTCGCTCCCGGTGCGTCGCTGCCGCCGTTGCCGCCGCTGCGCTGGCCGCAGGAGGCGGCCGGCGTCGTCAGCGCCGCGGCCGCCGCCCAGACGGGGCTGCCCGCCGGCATCCCGGTCGCCGCCGGCACCATCGATTCGCTCGCCGAGGCGTTCGGCGCCGGGGTGCGGCGCCCCGGCCGGCTGCTGCTGGCCTACGGCACGACCATGTTCCTGGCCGAGGTGATGACCACCGCCCGCGCCCGACCCCCGGCTCTGGAGCCCGGCGAGCTTCGTCTCCGGCGCGCGCAACCTGGCGGCCGGCACGGCGACCGCCGGCGCCCTGGCGGGCTGGGTGCGCGACCTGTGCGGCGCGCCCGACTTCGGCGCCCTGACCGCCGCGGCGCGGCGCGTGCCGCCGGGCGCCGGCGGCGTCGTCGTGCTGCCCTACTTCGCGGGGGAGCGCACGCCGCTCTTCGACCCGCGCGCCCGGGGTGTGGTCGCCGGCTTGAGCCTCGCGCACACGAGCGCGCACGTGTTTCGCGCGGCGCTCGAGGGCATCGCCTTCTCCGTGCGGCACAACCTCGACGTCATGCGCGAGGCCGGCAGCCGTCCGCAGCGCCTGGTGGCCTCCGACGCCGAGCTCAAGGGCGTGCTCTGGCCGCAGATCGTCAGCGACGTCACCGGCCTCGAGCAGGACGTCCTCGAGGCGCCCGCGGTCGCCACCGTGGGAGCCGCCCTGCTCGCGGCGATCGCCGCCGGGCGCGCCGACCTGGCCACCGACTGGAGCGGGCCGCGCGCCGTCGTGGCGCCCGATCCCGACGCCGCGGCGGCCTACGACGAGCCGTACCGCATCTACCGCGAGCTCTATCCGGCGACGAAGCAGCAGCAGCATGCCCTCGCCGACCTGGCCGAAGCGCAGCGGCCGCCCGCCGCCGAGCCGCCCGCCGCCGAGCCCGCCTGACCGTCGCTCCGCCGGCCCGATGCCCGCCGACCGGCCCGTGTCCTTCGCCGGCAACGGCGAACGACCGCGGCGGCGCCCGCTTCCCGGGTACACAACTCGCTGGACCGTTGGGGCCCGCGCGACCGCGCGCTGCGCAGCCTTGTTCGCCGGCGCCCCATCAAGCGAGGGAAGAGGGTGAGTGATGGCCGATCCGACGCGGGCGTTCTTCGAGGGCCTCGCCGCCAAAGGCCACGAGCCCATGCTGGCGAGCTTCTCGGGCAGCCTGCGGTTCGACTTGAGCGGCGGCAAGCGCACCGAGCACTGGTACGTCGACGTCAAGCGGGGCGACATGGCGATCTCGCACAGCGACCACGACGCCGATCTCGTGCTGAGCACAGACCGCACGACCTTTGACGACGTGCTGTCCGGTGAGACCAACGCCATGGCGGCCCTGCTGCGCGGCGCCGTCACCGTACGCGGCAAGTTCATCCTGCTGCTCGCCTTTCAGCGGCTCTTCCGCGGCTCGCCGGGCGCGCGCGACGAGCTGCCGACGGCCGGCTACGCGGGAGGACGGCGATGAACGAGGTCAAGATCCTCGACGGCAACACCTTCGTGGTCAGCGATGAAGCGGGCGACATAGAGGCGTCGCTCACCGATCCGACCGGCCTGTTCTCGTTCGACACACGCTTTCTGTCGAAGTGGGTGCTGACGATCGACGGTCAGCGGCTCAACCCGCTCTCGGTCGACGACCTGCAGTACTTCGAGACGCGCTTCTTTCTCGTGCCCGGCACGGGCACGGTCTACGTCGACGCCAAGCTGTCGGTGATCCGCCAGCGCGCCGTGGGCGGAGGCTTTCGCGAGGAGCTCACCATCTTGAACCACGACGACAAGGCGGTCTCGCTCGACGTGCGCATCGACGCCGACAGCGACTTCGCCGACCTGTTCGAGGTGAAAGACGCCCTGAAGAAGTCGGGCGAGTACCTGCGCCGCATCGACGACCACGGCCGGCTCGTGCTCGGGTACAGGCGCGAGACCTTCGAGCGCGAGACCTGGATCTCGGCGACGAAGCCGGCGACGATCGACGAGCAGGGCCTGAGGTTCAAGGTGACCATCGAGCCGCACGGCCGCTGGGAGACCGAGCTGCATGTCGCCACCGGGGTCGACGCGCCTGGTCAGAGCGTCGCCATCCCCAAGTACGGGGGCGGCGCCAGCAGGGCCAAGCCGAACATGGAGCGCAGCCTCGACAAGTGGCTCGACGAGGCGCCCCGCCTGGAGTGCGACTGGGCGTCGCTCACGGCGACCTACCGGCGCAGCCTCGTCGACCTGGCGGCGCTGCGCTTCTCGCCGGTGTCGCTGCCCGGCCACTACCTGCCGGCCGCCGGCCTGCCCTGGTTCATGACGATGTTCGGGCGCGACAGCATCTTCACCAGCCTGCAGGCGCTGCCCTTCAGCGCCGAGCTCGCGGCCACGCACCCTGATGGCGCTCGGCCTCTGGCAGGGCGCGCGGGTCGACGACTTTCGCGACGAAGACCCGGGGCGCATCCTGCACGAGTTGCGTTTCGGCGAGCTGACCGCCTTCGAGGAGCGGCCCCACTCGCCCTACTACGGTGCCGCCGACGCCACGGCGCTGTACGTGGTGCTCCTCGACGAGTACGAGCGCTGGACCGGCGACACGCGGCTCGTGCGCTCCCTCGAGCCCGTGGCGCGGGCCGCCCTCTACTGGATCGACGACTACGCCGACCTGCAGGGCAACGGCTACGTCGCCTACAAGCGGCGCAACGAGAAGACCGGCCTCGAGAACCAGTGCTGGAAGGACTCCTGGGACTCGATCTCCTACCGCGACGGCCGCCTGCCGGGGTTCCCGCGGGCGACCTGCGAGCTGCAGGGCTACGCCTACGACGCCAAGGTGCGCGGCGCCCGCCTGGCGCGCGAGGTCTGGAAGGACCCGGCCTACGCCGAGCGCCTCGAAAAGGAGGCCGCCGACCTGAAGCGCCGCTTCAACCGCGACTTCTGGGTCGCAGACGGCGAGTACTTCGCCCTCGCCCTCGACGCCGACGGCGCCCAGGTCGACGCGCTCGCCTCGAACGTCGGCCACCTGCTGTGGAGCGGCATCGTCGACAAGAACAAGGCCAAGCGGATCGCGCGGCACCTCATGGGCACGCGCCTGTACTCGGGCTGGGGCGTGCGCACCCTGGCCGAAGGCGAGGGCCGCTACAACCCGATCGGCTACCACGTGGGCACCATCTGGCCGTTCGACAACTCGTTCATCGCCTGGGGTCTGCGGCGCTACGGCTTCAAGGAGGAGGCGGCGCGCATCGCGGCCGGCATCCTCGACGCGGCCGAGTTCTTCGAAGGCCGCCTGCCCGAGGCGTTCGGCGGCTACCCGCGCGAGCTCACGAGGTTCCCGGTGCAGTACCCGACGGCGTGCAGCCCGCAGGCCTGGTCGACTGGGGCGCCGCTGCTGCTGCTGCGCGCGGTGCTCGGCCTCGAGCCGGTCGGCGAGCACCTGCTGGTCGACCCGGCGTTGCCCCAGGGCATCGGCCACCTCGAGCTGCTCGACATCCCGGGACGCTGGGGCCGCATCGACGCCTTCGGGCGCGGCACGGTCGACGTGGACCGCGTGGGCCGCGGCCGCCGGCAGCTCGGCCAGCTGCCGCCGTCAAAGGTGAAGCCCACGGCGAGGTCGCGCGCGGACGGGCACTAGGCGCGCGACGAAGTCACGCCAGTCTGAGCGGCGCCGACGAAGTCGAGCGGCGGACAGGCATAGTGACGAGTTCACGCCAGTCTGAGCGGCGCCGACGAAGTCGAGCGGCGGACAGGCATAGCGACGAAGTCACGCCAGTCTGAGCGGCGCCGACGAAGTCGAGCGGCGGACAAGGGCGTCGAGCGCGTGGACGGTCAGGAGCCGGGGTAGTACGGCATGCGGCGGCGATCGCGGTAGCCCGACGAGTACGAGCCGAGGTCGAGCAGAAAGCCGATGAACACGAGGATCCAGCCGGCGGCTGTCGGGCCGTTGTGGGCGGTCGAGTATACGAGCACGTAGAACAGGGTCGTGAACGGCAGGAAGATGATGCCGACGAGCGGCAGCAGGAGGCTGCTGAAGGCGCGGTCGACCGCGTTGGTGAAGAGCCACAGGAAGACCAGCACGAGGCGCGGCGTGAACATGCCGAGGCAACCGAGGCAGCACATGCGCCACACTCCTTGTCGTTCGAGGTGAGCCGGACCGACGGGCGCGCGTCGCCAGGCGGCGCGGCCGACAGCCCGACAAGGTATCACAGCGGCAGCCCGGCAGGACCGTTCGCCGCGAAGTCGAAGCTGCAGGTGTGACCAGCGGTCGCGGCGCGATCGACGATCGTGGCCAGACTGAAAGGAAAGGGGGGCAGGCTTCTTGCCCGACGATCGGCCCCAGGCGGACGGCGCACCTTCCGGCGAGGCGGACAGCGTGCGTTCCGGCGAGACGGCCGGCGGCGCCGGCAAGCCGGGCGCTCGCCGACGTCCGCTGCACCGCCTGCGGCCAACCGAGCCCCGCAACGAACGCTACTTCGTCCTGCTCGGGTTGCTGCTCATCGACATCTGCGTGATCGGCTTGGCCGGCGGCGGGCGCTGGGCGACCTTCAGCTACACGCCGATCACGGCGGCCTCGCTGCTGCTGGCGCTGCGCACCTCCGAGGCCCGCCGGCGCACCATGCAGATCGCCTGGGCGGCGGCCGGTATCGCCGTGCTGGCTTCGCTGCTCGTGGCGTTCACCGGATCGAAGCACCTGAACGGCTACGTCTACTTCATGCTGTTCGCGCTGCTGCTCATCTCGCCGGTGGCCATCGCCCGACGCATCGTTCAGAGCCGGCGCGTGACGCTGCGCCTGCTGGTCGCGGCCATCTGTGTCTACCTCATGATTGGCCTGCTGTTCACCTTCGTGTACCTGGGCGTGAACGGTGTGCACCCCAGCTTCTTCGCCCAGGGTCCGCAGCAGGACCCGTCGATCTACCTCTATTTCAGTTACATCACGATGACGACCGTGGGGTTCGGCGATTTCACGCCGGCAAGCTCGTTGCCGCGCGTGCTCGTCGTCTTCGAGGCGATGCTCGGCCAGGTGTTCCTCGTCACCGCCGTGGCTCGCCTGGTCTCGCTGTACTCGTCCGAGGCGCCGGAGCCCGGCGACGCGATGCACGACGGCGAAGAAGGTGGCTAAGACAGCGCTGCTGGGTACGTAGCGCATAAGCGGGACCCGGTTGGTCTCTGTTCTGACCTGGACCTCCGGTCGCCCCGTCCTGACCGACGTGGAAGCAGGCGCCTGAATGACCGACGACGACACCTCCGAAGACGCAACGGCGGCTCTACCGGCCGCCGGCGGCGAGACCGCGCCCCTGCCGGCCGCGACGGGCGAAACGGCCCCCCTGCCGGCTGTCGGGGACGAAACGGTTCCCCCGTCAGCGACCGGCGAGGCCGGCGACGCGGGCGGCAACGCCGACCTCGCCGCGACGCGCCGCCACGCGCGCTGGCGCCGCCCCATCGCGATCGTGCTGATCGCGCTGGCGACCCTGCTGGCGCCGTTGACCCTGCTCGTGCTGTGGATGGACCACGACCTGCTGAACACCAATAACTACGTCCAGACAGTGGCGCCGCTGAGCTCGAACCCGGCCGTGCAGAACGCGGTCGCCACCGACTTGACCAACCAGCTGTGGGCCAAGGTGAATGTCCAGCAGCAGCTCGCCGGCGTGCTGCCGTCGTGGGCTCAGGGCTTCTCGGGTCCGCTGTCCAACCAGCTCAAGACCTACGCCTACCAGGCGCTCCACGCCGTCGTGGCCTCGCCCCAGTTCGCGAAGGTATGGGAGGTCGCCAACCGCCAGGCCCACGCCAGGGTCTCGGCCGCGCTGCTCGGCAACAAAGGCCACCTGATCGGCACATCCAACGGCGAGGTGAGCATCGATCTCACGCCCGCGGTCGCCAAGCTCAAGGCGACCCTCGACGCCAGGGGCATCCACGCGCTCGACACGGTGGCCGGCACACCGGGCAGCGCGACGTTCGTGCTCTTCCGCTCCCAGAACCTGGCCAAAGCGCAGAAGGTCGTCAGCTTCTTCCACAAGCTCACGATCGCCCTGCCGCTGCTGCTGATCGCCGCCTGGGCCGGCGCGATCGCGGTCTCGTGGCGGCGCCGTCGCACCGTGTTGCAGCTCGGTTTCCTGCTCGCTATCGCCATGGTCCTCACCCTGATCGGCTACCACGTCGGACGCGGCGCCTATCTGAACGCCATCGTCAGCTCGCAGTTGCCGCGGCCCGCCGCCGCGGCCATCTTCGACACGCTGGCCGTCGGCGTGCTCGACGCGGCGCGCACGGTGTTCGTCGTCGGTCTCCTGGTCTGGCTCGGCGCGCTCATCGCCGGTCCGGCCCGCTGGGCCGTCGCGGTGCGCGGGGCGCTGTCCGGCGTCTTCCAGAGCGCCGGCGCGCGCGCCGAGCGGCGGGGGCTCGACCTCGGGCCGGTGGGTTCGTGGGTGGCCGGCCACCATCGCGCCCTGCAGATCGCCGGCCTGCTGGTCGCCGCCGCGGTGCTGGTCTTCTGGGGCACGCCCGGCATCGCCGGCGTCATCTGGATCGTGGTCGGGTTGCTGGTCTACCTGGCGATCGTCGAGTTCGTGAGCAGGCTCACCGGGCCGGTCGCCGACGCCGGCGCCTCGCCGCAGGCCGACTCGAAGTAGCGCGCGGCGGCACGCCGTGCGGCGCCCGCGTGCTCAGGCGCGCCGCACGGCGCCACGCAGCGCTGCTCAGGCGCGCTGCTCGTGGCGACTCAGGCGCGCAGGGCGGCGCCGATGGTGTCGCCCAGGCGTGCGGCCGCCTCGGTGAGCGGCTCGATGCCGTACAGCGTGAAGGCCAGGCGCAGGCCGCCGTCGTAGCCGTCGAGGTGGCTGCGCGCGGCCGGCACGTACGACACGCCGGCCGCCTCGGCGGCCGGCAGCAGGTCGCCGGCCCGCAGCCCCTCGGGCAGCGCGACCCAGATGAAGAACCCGCCGTCGGGCCGCGACACGCGGCAGTCCGGCGGCAGGTGCTCGGCGAGCGCGTCGGCGAGCACGTCGCGGCGGGCGGCGTAGGCCGCCCGCAGCTCGGCGACGTGCGGGTCGTAGCGGCCGCCGGCCAGGAACTGCTCGACGACGACCGCGGCGAACTGGCTGGGACACCCGCCGCTCTCGCTCAGGCCGCTCGCCGCGAGGCGCGCGGCCTGCTCGGGGGCGGCGTTCACCCAGCCCACCCGCAGCCCCGGAGCGAGCGTCTTGGCGAAGGAACCGAGGCGCACGACCGTGCCGCGCGCCGCGATGCTCCACAGCGAGGGCGGCGCCGGGGCGTCGTACCAGAGCTCGCGGTAGACGTCGTCTTCGACGACGAGCAGGCCGTGGGCCGTGGCGACCTCGACCAGGCGCCGCCGGCGCGCCGGGGCGAGCGAGATGCCGGTCGGGTTGTGAAAGGTGGGGATGGTGTAGAGCAGGCGCACCGGTCGGCCTGTGGCGCGCGCCGCGGCGCAGGCGTCGTTCGAGGGCGTCGACGTCGAGGCCCTCGTCGTCGAAGGGCAGGGCCTCGATCGCGACCGGGTGGTCGCGGAAGATGCCCAGCGCGAGGCTGTACGTGGGCCGTTCGACGAGCACGACGTCGCCCGGCCGGCAGAACACCGTGACGAGGTGGTCGAGGGCCTGCGAGTTGCCGCCGCTCACCAGCGTCTCGTCGAGTGCGGTCGCCGCGCCTTCGAGCGCCGTGAGGCGCTCGGCGAGGCGTCGGCGCAGGGCCGTCGGGCCGTAGTTGCCGCCGTAGGGCAGGGCTACCGCGCCGCCGTCGGTGAGCGCGTCGCGGCAAGCCGCGACAAGGCCCGCGGCCGGAAACAGCGCCGGGTCGGGCTCGCCGAAGCCGAGCTCGATCACCCCGGGTCGCGGCACGCTCTGTATGCTGCCGCTACTCGACACTGTCGAGCACCGCGCCGATGCGCGCCAGTCCCTCGGCCACGTACTCGCCGGGCAAGCCGAAGCTCACCCGCAGGTGGCCGTCGAGGCCGAACAGGTCGCCCGGCGCCACGAAGGTGCTCTTCTCCTGCACGAGGCGCATGACGAGCGCGCTCGAATCGATCTTCTGGGCGTACTTCACGAAGCAGACGGCGGCCGCGTCGGGCGGCAGCACTTCGACGTCGTCGCGCCCGGCGGCCCAGTCGGCCACGACGTCGAAGCCGCGCCGCACGTAGCCCCGGGTGCGCGCCAGGATCTGCGGCCGCACCGCCGGCGAGAGGGCCACGGCCGCCAGGGTGTCGCCCAGGCGGCTCGCGCAGATTGTGACGTAGTTCTGCCAGGCCCACATGCGCGCGATCGTCTCTTCGGGGGCGACGACCCAGCCTATGCGCAGGCCTGGCAGTCCGTAGGCCTTCGACATGCTGCCCACGGCGAGCACCTTGTCGTACTCGCCGTAGAAGCTCGGCGTGAACTCGTCGGTGGCGCGCTCGGCGCCGGCGTAGACCTCGTCGGCCAGCAGCCAGGCGCCGGTGCGCTCGGCGCCGGCGACGATGCGCGCGCGCTCCTCGGCGCGCAGGATGTGCCCGGTGGGGTTGTTGGGGTTCACGACGGCCACCAAGCGGGTCTGGGGCGCGACGGCGTCCTGCAGCTCGTCCAGGTCGAGCGCCCAGTCGCGGTGCTGTTTGAGCGAGAAGGTGTTCATGGTGCGCCCGAGGTTCTGGGCGAGCCCCCAGATCTGCTGGTAGCTGGGCTGCATCACGGCGATCAGGTCGCCGGGATCGGTGACGGTGAGCAGGCTGGTGAAGTTCGCCTGGATGGCGCCCACGGTGACGAGCACATTGGCCGCGGTCGCGCCCGGGTACCAGGCCGCGATCGCCCGGCGCAGCTCGAGGGAGCCGTTGGCTTCGGGGTAGTCGAGAGCGGCGTCGGCGAGCGCCGCGAGGGCGGCGTCGACGTCGCCGCCCTGCAGGGCGAGCAGCTCGCGGGTGGTCAGGGGCTGCACGCCGCTCTCGGAGAGATTGATCTCGACGTCGTGCTCGTAGGCCGACAGCAATCGCTCGAGCTTGAACTCGACGAATGGCTGGGTCAATGCCATGCGGTCTCTCCTTCTCGACTGGTCTTGAGCGCGCGCCTCGTGGTCGCCTGCCTCGTCAGTCGCCGAAGCTGGCGCCCAGGCCGGCGGCGGTCGCCCGGCGGTAGGCGAGGCGGGCGATCGCGGTGTCCTGCACGCCGACGCCGGTCAGGTCGCAGATCGTGATCTCGTCGTCGGTCTGCCGTCCGGGCTTCATGCCCGCGGTGAGGTCGCCGAGCTCGTCGACCCGGCTCTCGTCGAGCAGGCCGGCGTCGACGACGTGGTGCAGCTCGCCGATCAGCACGCATTGCGACACGCGGTCGCAGACCACGCGGTCGGCTCGCGAGAAACACTCGGCGAAGAGCTCCTGCTTGCCCGGCATGTCGGAGCCCATCGAGGTGATGTGCAGGCCGGGGTGCAGCCAGCCGGCCTGCAGGTACGGCTCGTGGGCGGGCGTGGTGCACACCACGATGTCGCTCTCGCGCACGACCGCTTCGGCAGTGGCCGCCACCACGACGTCGACGTTCAGCTCGGCCTCGACGTCGTCGACGAAGCGCGCGATCTCGTCGGCGTTCAGGCCGTATACGTACAGGCGCGTGAAGTCGCGCACCATGCGCAGGCCGCGCACCTGGTAGCGCGCCTGCGAACCCGAGCCGATCACGCCGACGGTCTCGACCCGGCGCCGCGCCAGGCGGTCGGCGGCGAGCGCTCCGGCGAGGCCGGTGCGCAGCTCGGTGAGGTAGCCGTTGTCGACCAGCAGGGCCTGAAGAAAGCCGGTCTCGGCGCTGATCAGGACCATCATGCCGGTGCCGTAGGGCAGGCCCCGCGCCGGGTTGCCGGCGAAGCCCGAGGCGACCTTCACGGCGAAGCTGTCGAGCCCCTCGATGTAGGCCGTCTTGATGTCGACCTCGCCGGCGTGCTCGGGGATGTCGATGGCGATCACCGGCGGCGCGACGGCCCGACCCTCGGCCAGACGCGAGAACCCCTGGGCGACCGCCTCGAGGGCCTCGCGGTCGAACCCGACGCAGGCGCGCAAGTCGGCTTCGGAGAGCAGCGTCACCTTCATCTCAGGTCACCTTTCGGGCGAATGGACTCGCCTGCGATTCTACCCGACGAGCGCCGCCGGCCCTCCGTGGGGCGGCGTGTCAGCGCGCGGCGCGCGAGCCGGGCGCGCGCCGTCGCCGCCGCATGACGAGCAGGGCGACGAGTCCGGCGACGAGCACCGCGCCGATCGCCGGCAGCATGAGGTCGACCCACAGCGGGGCGGTGAAGGTCCAGGCCAGCCAGTGGACGTCGGCGCGCTGCCCGTTCTGCACGATGAAAGCGAGCAGTCCCAGGGCGACCAGGCCGCAGAGGAACGGCACGGCGCCGCGGCGCAGCATCGTCATGGACGACGTCGGCTCGTGCGGCCGGCCCTTCTGGTCTTGCATGCGGCCCTTTCGTTGCTTGCGTGGTCGGCTCGATGGCTCGTGCCCGGGCGACGGCGCCGCGAAACGGCCGCCGCCCGCCGCGCCTACCAGTAGCGGCGACGGGCGAGCAGTCCCTCGAGATAGCGTGACTTTATCTGTTCGCTGGCCATCACCTGCTTGACGGGGGGCAGGCGCAGCACGACGCCCAGCACGGCGGCCAGGGCGCGGTGGCTGGCGAGCCCCTGCTCCGAGAAGATCAGGTTCTGCAGCTTGCCGCGTTCGATGGCCATGACGACCGTACGGTGCGCCGAATCGAGCGGCGTGATGATGCGTTCGGGGCGCACGGCGAGCACGATCGCCCGCCGTCGGCAGGTGCGGCTGCACACGCCGCAGCCGATGCAGACCGTGCGGTCGACCGTCGGCGCCGCGCCGGGCAGCTCCTGACGGATGGCCTCGACCGGGCAGCGCTCGGTGCACAGGCCGCAGCCGTTGCAGGCATGCGCGGAGACGACCGGCATGAAGCGCGTGGTGTGCACCGGCCGCAGCACGGCGAAGCGCCGCGCGGCGATCATGGTCTCGCAGCAGCAGCGGCAGCAGTTGCAGATGAAGTTGACGCCGCGGCGCACGTTCTCGGCGAACTGCACGAGGTCGTTCTCGTAAGCCTCGGCGAGCAGGTCGAGCCCCTCGGCCGGTTCGATGGCGCGCACGATGCCCTGGCGGATCAGGGTCTCGGCCGCGTCGTTCAGCGAGAGGCACAGCTCGAGCGGGGCGTCGCAGGCCTTGCCGACGTGCTCCATCTTGTGGCGGCAGTAGCACAGGCCGACGGCGAGGTGGTGCGCGTCGCCGATGATGGCGCTGGCGCGCTCGTAGTCGAGCACATGCAGCTCGTCGTCGAGGGAGAGCGCCGGCTCGTGCACCAGGGCGCGGCCCAGCTGGGTCTCGCCCTCGTAGAGCTCGCGCACGAACTCGTCCTCGGCGTTCATGTAGCGGTGGAACAGCTCGGCGAGCGCCTGCTTGTCGAGGCGGCCGTCGCTGCGCATGAGCGAGAACTCGAAGAAGCCCGCCATGGGGGGCGGCAGAAAATAGCGGCGCACGCCGTCGAAGCAGGTGTCGATGAGCAGCGAGCGGCTCACGAGGAGCTCGAGCTCGCGCTCGGCTTCGGCGGTGCCGGTGCCCCACGCCCGGGCGGCGTCGGCGGCCTTGAAGGGGGCGATGGGCAGCTGGGCGACGAGGCGCGCCTCGCGCTCGGTGAAGAGCATGGCGAGGATGTCGTAGAAGAGCTCCGTCGGCGGCGCTCCGACGGGGAATTTGTTGAGCCGGCGCGTGAGCTGTTCGTAGCTTGCTCGTGCGGTGCGATGCGCCATGTGATCCCTCGTTGCCTCGCTGGGCGTCAAGGATACCAAACGACTCCGAAGGCGACCGTTGGCCGCGGCGTTGTGCCGGCGTCGGCGGCGCCTCGCGGCGACGTATACTTGCCCGCATGAGCGCCGGCCGGCCCCTTCTCATCGTGAATCCCTCGAGCGGCAAGATGGGCGGGTCACGTTCGCTTGCGCGCTTCACCGCGGCCGTCGAGCGCGCCCTTGGCGACGTCGACTTCGCCGCCACCGAGCGTCGCGGCCACGCCATCGACCTCGCCCGCCGCGCGGCCGGCGAGGGCCGCGAGACGATCGTCGCCGTGGGCGGCGACGGCACCCTGAACGAGGTCGTCAACGGCGTCATGCAGGCGCGCGCCGCGGCCGCCGGCGCGCGCATCGGCCTGATCGGCCTGGGCACCGGCGGCGACTTTGGCCACAGCCTCGGCATAGGCCGCGGCCTCAACGACTACCTCGACGCCATCGCCGAGCGGTCATACTCGGCGGGTCGATCTGCTGCGCGTGGCCTTTCGGGGCCACGACGGGCGGCCGCTAGAGCGCTACGTGGTCAACGTGCTGTCGGTCGGCCCCGGAGGGCTCGTCGACCGCTACGTCGAGAAGATCCCCAGCCTGCTGGGCGGCCGCGTGTCGTACGGCGTGGCGTCGGCCTGGGCGCTGGTGGCCTGCCCGCGCGCTCGCTTGCGCCTGCGCCTGTCGGGAGTCACCGGCCCCGTCGAGCGCGAGGTCTCGACCTACCTGCTGGGGCTGTGCAACGGCGCCGTCTTTGGCGGCGGCATGCGCCTGGCGCCCGACGCCGTGCCCGACGACGGGCTGCTCGACGTCGTGTCGGTGGCCTGCGACTCGAAGTGGACGGTGGCCCGTCACCTGCCCAAGGTCTTCGGCGGCCGTCACCTGGGGGTGCCGGGGGTCGAGGCGCTGCGCTGCCGCGCCGTCGAAGTCGAGCTGCTCGACGAGGCGGCGGCCGCGCGCTTTGCCCTCGACGTCGACGGCGAGCCGCTCGGCAGGTTGCCGCTGAAGGCCGAGCTGGTCCCCGGCGCTCTGACCATGCTGGCCCCCGCCCCGGCCCCGGCCGCGAGCGACGGCCGCCGTCGCGACGCCGTGGCCGGTCGATGATCGAGCTGCCCGCAGACGACGACGACCTGCTCGCCGAGTGCGACGTCACCACGTTCCGCGCCGGCGGCCCCGGCGGTCAGCACCAGAACACGACCGACAGCGCCGTGCGCCTGCGGCACCGGCCCAGCGGCATCGTCGTCATCTCCCGGCAAGAGCGCAGCCAGCACCGCAACAAGGCCATCTGCCTGGCCCGCCTGCGCGAGAAGGTGGCGCGCGCCAACGACGAGGCGGCGCGTCCGCCGCGGCGCGCGCGCCGCGTGTCGCGCGCCGAGAAGGAGCGCCGCCTGACCGACAAGGCACACCGTTCGAGGCGCAAGCGGGAGCGCGGCGCGCCGTCGCCCGACGATGCCTGACCCGCGCCCGCCGCGCCCGCCGTCGCTCGACGAGCGCGGCTACGAGCACCGCGAGCGCGACGCGCGCGGCCGCGCGGCACGTGCGCGATGTTCATACCTTGTAGAATCGACCTTCGAAAGGGGGTGTCGAGATGGGTGACGGGGCAGGACGACGCCGGCGAGGCACGCCCGCGCTCGCCACGACGCCCGCGCTCGCCCCGCCCGCCGGGTCCACCGTGCCCGCTTCCGGCCCGCCGCTCGTGTCCCCCGCGACCGCCTCCGGCCCGCCGCCGGTGTCCCCCGCGACCGCCTCCGACCAGCCGCCCGTGTCCGCCGCGCCCGCTTTTGACCCGCCGCCCGCGCCGCGCGCCGTGCCGCGCCGCATCGTCTGGCTTTTGCTGGGCTCGATCGCCCTGATCACGGTCGCGGCTGTCATCATGCGCCTGGCCGGCTTCAACGGCTGGGACACGCCGGCCCACCTCTACAAGATCGCCACGCTGCGCCAGGGCGGTGCGCTGCTCTGGGACAACGAGTGGTACGGCGGCGCCTACCAGATGGTCAGCTACGGCTTCGTCTTCTACTGGCTCGCCCAGTTCATCAACTACAGCGTGCTGGTGGTCGCCTCGGCCGCGGTGCTGCCGATCCTCTTCTACATCTACATGCGGCGCATCTACGGCGTGACCGGCGTGCTGCCGGCCGCCGCCCTCGCCGTCGTGCTCGCCGTGTACCTGGCCAACGGCCAGGACCCGTTCCTGTTCGCCCTGGCGCTCACCATGGGCGGCCTGGCGGCCGCCGCCTGCGACCGGCGCGTCGTCGCCGCCGTGCTCATCGGGGTGGCCGGGTTCGCCAATCCGGTCGCGGTCACGGTCGGCGCTATCTTCCTCGTGGCGCAGTACCTCGCGCTGCCCGAGCGTCGCGCCGGGCTGCGGCGGCTGGCGCTCTACCTGCTGCCCTTCGCCGTCGCCCGGGTCGTGCTGGCTCTGTTCTTCTGGGAGGCTGCGACCTACCAGTACCACCCGATCGAGGTCGTCGCCTACGTGTCGTTCGCCGCGGTCGGCGTGGCCGGCGCCCGGCTGTCACGCGACCCCCGACGGGCGGCCAAGGCGACCCTGTTCGCCACCTTCGGCGTGGTGGCGATCGCCGCCGTAGCGCTGCCGGCCAACGCCATGGGCGGCACCTTCGGGCGCTTCTTCTTCGTCTTCGGCGTGCCGCTGCTGCTCACGCTGCGCAAGGTGCGACTGCCGCGCCTGGCGCTGGTCGTGGTGCTCGCCGGCGCGGCGTTCGGCCAGGTCATCGTGCCGGTCACCCATTTCGTGAGTCCCGCGCAGGGAGCCTCGACCAAGCCCGTCTTCTTCGCCTCGGCGCTGGCCTGGGCGGCCGGCCACCACGATCCCGACTACCGCTTTCACGTGGTCGCCCTCGCCAACCATTGGGAGGCGTACTACTTTCCGGTCGACGATTTTGCCATCACCCGGGGCTGGTACCGGCAGTCCGACGCCCTCCACAACGCGGTGCTCACCCGGCCCCGCTTCAGCGCCGCCCAGTACGTCGCCTGGCTGCACGCGATGGGCGTCCGGTACGTCTTCCTGCCGGCCGCGCCCCTCGACCAGTCGGGCCCGCAGGAGACCGCCATCCTCACCACCGACCCCAGCTTCACGGTCGTCTACCGCGACGCCGACTGGACCATCTTCAAGCTGGCCGGTGCGCTGCCCATCGTCGCCCCCGCGCCGGGCGCCGGCGCGGCGCGGGTCCTCGCCCTCGACCGCGAGGCGATCGTGATGCGCGTCTCGGCGCCGGGCGCCTACGTCGTCAAGGTGAGCTACTCGCCCTACTGGCAGGTGGTCGCCGGCGCCGGCACGCTCACCCGCGAGCGCCCCGACTTCATCCTGCTGCACGCCTCCTCGGCGGGCCGGTTCGAGCTGCGCATGGTCGTCACGCCGCGGGCGCTCTGGGACGATCTCGCCACCGAGCTGCATGACCGAAGGACGGCGCCGGGCGGCGGCGCTCGGTTGCGGGCGTCGGAACAAAGTCGGTAGAGTACAAGCTCGGGTCGTCCCCCATGCTCGCGCCGGGCGGAGGTCTTGCCGTCTCTTGACGTCCGACTCACTCCATACTTGTGCGCTGCTCAGCATGGGGTCCGCAGCTCTAAGTGGAACGTCGGAGGATCGATGAAAGACGAGTACGTGAGATGGCGCAAGAAGAGTCGCAGCCGCGATCTGACGGGTCTCGGATGGCTTGAGGCCGAGATCCTGCGCATCGTGTGGGACAAAGGCGACGTCAAGGTGCGCGACGTCTACGAAGAGCTGCGCCTGCGCCGCCGCATCGCCTACACCACCGTGATGAGCGTCTTGCGCAACCTGCACGTGAAGGGCCTCCTCGAACAGGACAAGGAGCCTTCGGGGTACATCTACCGCGCCATCGTGAGCGATCTCGACGTCGCCAAGGGCATCCTCGACGACGTCGTCGAGAAGATCATGGGCGGTAAGGTCGAGCCCCTGCAGACCTACCTCGACTCCTACCGCACCTAAGACCGGCTCGTCGGCGCAGGCGCCGGGGGGTCGGACGACCGGGAGGCACGCCATGCCGTCCAGCGTCACAGACCTCGTCCAGCGCCTCGTCGACCGCGTCGCCGCGGCCGACCCCATCGTCGCCACGCAGCTCGGCATGGTCGAGCACGCCGGCGAGCTGCCCGACCTCTCGGCGCCCGCCCTGGCGGCCTACGTGGCCGACGCCCGCCGGCTCCTCGGGCTGCTCGACGACGCCGCGGCCGGCGCCGCCGGCGCCGCGGCGATCGACGCCGTCACCGGCGGCCAGATCGCGCGGCGGGTCCTGCGGAGCTTCGAGACGCGCCGCGTGCAGCAGGCCAAGCCCGGGCTCTATCTCGACGCCGCCTACGGCGTGCTGCTGCTCATGATCAAAGAGGTCGGCACGCCCGCCGAACGCGTCGAGGCTATGGCCGGCCGCCTGCGGGCGTTGCCCGGCGTGCTCGAGGAAGGCCTCGCCAACCTGCGCGCGCCGCTGCCGTCGCCGTTCGTCGCCACCGCCCTGGCCGACGTTCCCGGGGTCACCGAGCTGGTCGGCGAAGCCGCGCCGCGAGCGGCCGTCGAGCTCGGCTTCGCCGGCGCCCTCGACGGCCCGGCGCGCCTGGCCGCCGCCGCCGTGACGCGCTTCGGCGACGAGCTGCGCGCCCGCTACCTGCCCACCGCCACCTCGGCGGTCGCCGGCGGCCGCGAGCTGCTGGTCGACCTGCTCGCCCACGAGCACCTGCTCGACGAGACGCCCGAGCAGATCGCCGCCGTGGGGCGCGCCGCCATGGCCGACACGCGCGCCGCCATGGACGAGCTGGCCGCCGCCATGGGGCACTCCTCTACCACCGCGGCGATCGCCGCGGTGCAGGCCGACCGGCCCGCGCGCGGCGAGTTGCTGGCAAGCTACCGCGACGCGCTCGCCGCGGCGCGGCGCTTCGTCGTCGAGCACGACCTCGTCACCCTGGCGCCCGACGAGCAGCTCGTCGTCGAAGCCACGCCGCCCGCGCTGCGCGGCTCGCTGCCGTTCGCCGCCTACGAGGGGGCCGGGCCGTACGACCGCCTCCCCCGGGGCTTCTACTGGGTGACCGTGCCCTCCGACGACCTCAGCGGCGACGAGCTGTCGCGGGCCCTCGGCGGGCACCCCTTCGCCTCGATGCCGACGGTCGGCGTGCACGAAGCCTATCCGGGCCACCACACCCAGTTCGGGCGCGCCAACCGCGCCGCGACCCTGGCCCGGCGCGTCGCCTTCATCCCCGACGGCGGCATGCTGCTCATCGAGGGCTGGGCGTTCTACTGCGAAGAGATGATGGAGGCCCAGGGCTTTCTGGCCGCCCCCGCGGTGCGCCTCATGCGCCTGAACGACCAGCTCTGGCGCGCCTGCCGGGTGGTGATCGACATGGAGCTGAACCTCGGCCTCATGAGCTTCGACCAGGCCGTCGACTTTCTGTCGAGCGAGGCCCACATAGAGCGCCCCTCCGCCGAGCTCGAGGTGCGCTGGTACTCGGGCGCGCCCGGGTACCCCATGGCCTACCTGATCGGCAAGCGCGAGATCATGGCGCTCGCGACCGACTTTGCCCGCCGCCGCTCGCCGTCGCTCAAGGCGTTCCACGACGAGCTGCTCGAATGGGGGGCGACGACGCCGGCGCTGATCCGCCGGGGAATGGGGCTCGAGTAAGGGTCGCGCCTAATCGTAAAAGACGGGCTGGACCTCGACGCCGTACTGGATGACGCGGTCGCGCCCGGCCTCTTTGGCCTGGTAGAGCGCCTGGTCGGCGAGCTCGAAGAGCTCGGCGACGGTGGTCGCGTCGCGCGGGCAGGTGGCCACGCCCATGCTGATCGTGATGTTCACGTCGGGCGGCAGCCCCAGGCCGGTGTAGCGGGTCTCGGCCAGCGTGCGGCGCAGCCGGTTGGCCATGAAGCTCGCGTTGTCGCCCGGCGTGCTGGGCAGCAACATGCCGAACTCCTCGCCGCCGTGGCGGCTGCAGATGTCGGTCTTGCGCACGTGCTGCTGCATGACCGCCGCCACGACCTGCAGCACGCGGTCGCCGGTGGCGTGGCCGTACGAATCGTTGAAGTGCTTGAAGTGGTCGATGTCGAGGATGACGAGCGACAGCGGCTGCTGGTTGCGCAGGCTGCGGGCGAGCTCTTCTTCGGCGCGGTTCATGAAGAAGCGGCGGTTGTAGAGGCGCGTGAGGTGGTCGGTCACGACCTGGCGGCGGATGCTGTCGTACTTGCGGGCGTTCGACAGCGCGCCGTGCACGTGGCCCTGCAGCGTAGACAGGACGTTGGTGGCGATCTCGTCGAAGTGCTCGCTCGTGGTCGAGGTGGCCAGCAGCGCCATCTCGCCCATGGGGTCGACCTCGAAGGGCACGATGAGCTGGCTCTTCATGGTCTGGGGGAACAGCGTGCAGGTGTGGTTGGACGAGCGCACCACGGTGTGGTCGTCGATCGCCTTGCGCACCGGGCAGTCGGTGGTGAACAGGCAGCAGTCGGCGTCGATCGACGGCGCCTGCACGCCGAGCGCGCCCTCTACGTCGAAGGCCCGCGTGTTGGGCTCGAGCGAGATGAGCGCCACGAAGTCGGCCCGCAAGAAGTTCTTGGCGCGCGCCAGGGTGCGTTCGACCGTCTCGCGGTAGGGCAGGGCGGCGTTGATCTCCTGGCCGATGTCGCCGACCTCGACGAGCTGGCGGTTGAAGTTCTGCAGGCGGATGAGGTCGCTTTCGGCGCGCTCGGTGCGCACCTCGTGGCTTTGCACCTCGGTGAACGTGCGGATGATGGTGTTGATGAGGAAGTCGAGCTCGGCGATCTCGTCGCGGTGGCGCGGGTCGTCGTGTTCGTAGCGGCTGCCCAGCCGCCGCCGGGAACGTCTGATCAGCGAGTTGACGGGGCGGTAGACCCAGACGTCGAGCACGGCGACGACCAGGACAAGGGCCACAGTCAACGCGACGCCGAGCTGCATGAGCAGATCGCGGCTGAGTTGACGGGCGAACACCGCGACCACGACCAGGAAGATCACGACGATCATGCCTGTGGTCTTGACCTCGATGCTCACGCGGGACCGGCTCTCGTGCGGGTCGCTCGTGGGAGTCTCCTTCGCGCGTCCGGCGGCCTCTGGCCACTCGCTGGAGTCGCCGCCGGTTTGTCGGTTTCGTTATCGGCAGTTCGTGGGCGAGGATGAGTCGATGGACGCAGGGCCTGCGGGCGGTCGCGCGACCGGCCCGCGCGGGGGTCGACTCAGAGGTAGCCCTCGATGACCGAGAGCACCTGGGCGATGCGGAAGGGCTTGGTGATGTAGCCGTCGATGCCGACGTCGGTGGCGCGTTCCATGTCGGTCGCCATCGCCTTGGCCGAGAGGCCGACGATGGGGATGGCGCGCGTGGCGTCGTCGGCCCTGAGCTCGGCTATGGCTTCGTAGCCGCTCATGACCGGCATCATCATGTCGAGGATGATGAGGTCGGGATGGTGGTCGCGGGCGAGGTCGACGGCCTCGCGGCCGTTGGCCGCCTTGTAGACCTCGTAGCCCTGGGTCTCGAGCGACATCGCGACGATGCTCAGGATATCGGGGTCGTCATCGGCGACGACGATCGACTTGCTCATGGCGTTTTCCACCCGTCCTAGCTGATCTTGCCGGCGGCCAGGTGGTCGGCCGGCTCGTGTGATATCGGCACCGTAAAGATGAAACTGGAGCCCTTGCCGAGCTTGCTCTGCACGCGGATCTGGCCGCCGTGCAGCTCGACCAGCTCTTTGGTGATGGCCAGTCCGAGACCGGTGCCGCCCTGGGAGCGGCTGGCCGACGAGTCGACCTGGGTGAAGCGCTGGAAGATGCGGTCGATGTCTTCCTGGCCGATGCCGATGCCGGTGTCGGTCACCCAGATCTCGACGAAGCCTTCCTGGCCGCGCGCTTCGACGCTGACGTTGCCGTTCTCGTGAGTGTACTTGATGGCGTTCGTCAGGAGGTTGAGCAGCACCTGGTTGAACTTGGCCGGGTCGGCGATGATGGTCGGCACGTCGGTCGGCAGGTAGGTCGACACCTTGATGCGCTTGTCGGCGGCGCGCGGCTTGACGACCGGCAGCACGCCGAGCAGCGCCGAGCGCAGGTCGACGGCTTCGAGGTTGAGCTCGAGCCGGCCGGCCTCGATCTTGGTGAGGTCGAGCACGTCGTTGATGAGGTTCAGCAGCGACTCGCCGTTCGTGAGGATGCTGCTCACGAAGTTGTTCTGGCGCTCGTTCAGCTCGCCGGTCACGCCCGAGAGCAGCATGTCGCTGTAGCCGATCACCGAGGTGAGCGGGGTGCGCAGCTCGTGGCTCATGGTGGCCATGAAGTCGCTCTTCAACTGGTCGAGGTGGGTGAGCTCCTCGTTCTTGCGGGCGAGCTCCTCGTTGTACTGGATGTTGCGCAGAGCGACGGCCAGCTGGCTCGAGAGCGAGGCGAGCGCGGCGAGCTTGGTGTCGCGCACCACTTCGCCGGGCCGCGTGATGAAGCACAGCAGGCCGAGGCGGCGGTCTTTGGCGGTGAGCGGCACCAGCACGAGGTCGCGAAAGCCCTCTTTTTCGATGAGCTTGAGGACGTGCGCCGACTGCGTGCCGTCGTCGACGGTCGCCACGTGCGGCAGGCCGACCGGGTGGATGCGCACGAGGCCGACCTCTTTTAAGCGCTCGATCAGCTCGATGGTCACGGGCCCCTGACAGGCGGCGAGCTGGTCGTGCGCAGGTGCTGTCGTTGTGCACCAGGGCGAAGCCGCTCTCGATGCGCATGAGCCCGCAGAGCTTGTCGAGGGCGTCGGGCATGAGGCCTTCGACGTCGTGGTGGCGCATGAACACCTGGCTGGTCTCTTCGATCGAGCGCAGCTGCTCGTTGACGACCTTCATGCGGTCGAGCTGGCTTTCGGCGCGCAGCTTGGCGTCGCGCAGCTGCGAGTTGCTCTTGGTGAGCGCCTGCGCGAGAAAGCCGGTGAGCAGGGCGATCAGCAGGAAGGCCGTCACCCGTATGCCGACGGTCTGCGCCGACCAGTTGTCGGGCAGCACCGGCGGCGTGATCGTCGAGCTGTTCAGGAAGGGCCCCACGGCGCCGGTCTGCAGCACCCAGATAGCGATGTAGAGGGCGCTCGAGGCGCCCGCCGTGACGTAGGCGCTCCACGGCGGCAGCAGCAGGCTGGCCGACACGATGGGCCACAGGTAGAGGATCGCCACCGAGCTGAGCACCCCGCCGGTGAAGACGACCGCCGCCGTCACCAGCAGCGTGTCGACGACGACCATGGCGATGCTCACCTGGCGCTCGCGACCGTGCCGGCTGAGGTACAGGAACGGCACATTGGCCACGACGAACACGACGACGACCACGAGCAGCGACAGGGAGACGAAGTCCTGGTTCAAGAGGCGGAAGATGACTCCGGCGATGAACAGGGCCACGCCGAAGATGATGCGCGCTGTCATGATCTCTCTGAGTTGCTTGCCCGATCCCGTTTGAGTGCTCCCGCGTCGCTGCTTGGTGGTGTAGTCACCTATGTCGACAGGCGCGCCCGATGGATTAGGGTCTTTGCGACAGTTCGGGGCGGCGGCGCGCGGCTTTGGCGGCCGCGGCAGGAAATCCGCACCCCGGCGCGGAAGCTCTAAAGTCCCAGGCGCGTTCCCGCCCTCTCAGGCGTGGGATGGGCGCCCGGGAAGAACCGAGGACGGATCTGCGCCTGTGTCTGTGCCGCGTCTCATCTTGGCTGGAGTCGAACCCGGGCCCGCGCTCGACCTTGTAGCGGGCGCGCTGCTCGCCGGGTTCGGCGAACAGCACGCCACCCGCGGCATCTTGCTGGGCTTCGACCTGCCGCTCTGGCGCCTCGCCTACGACGTCGCCGCGCGCGCCCCTCGCGCCCTCGACCCGGCGCTGCACCCCGCTCCCGTGGCCGACGAGCTCTTCGACCAGTGGAGCGAGCGCATGGACCTGGCGCTCGTCGATCGCCGTGCGCCCGCTGCTCGACAAGTGGGAGGGCGTGAACGGTTCGCGCGCCGCCGACCTGGCGCGCCGCCTCGACGCGCCGGTCATCCTGGTGCTCGACGCCCGCGGCCGCGGGGCGAGCGCGGCGGCGGCCGTCTACGGCACGCGCGCCCTGGCGAGCCAGCTCGAGATCGGCGGCGTGGTGCTCGTGGGGGGCGACGACTCGGCGGCCGGCGCCGAGCTGCAAGAGGCGCTGCGCCGCGACGTGGGCCTGCCGCTGCTCGGCCAGGTGCCGCCGCAGCTGACCGAGCAGTTCCTGCGCCAGTACGCGGCTGCCAGCGGTTCGGTGCGCACGCTGGGCGGCTCGCGGGCGCCCGAAGCCACGCTGGTGCAGCTGTGCCGCGAGGCGGCCACCTACCTGCGGCTCGACGAGATCGTGGCCGTGGCGTCGCGGCGCGGCTTTCTGCCGTCGGCGCCGCGCCGCCTGCTGCTGCCCGAGACCTCGGCCACCGACCTGGTCGTGGCGGTGGCCTGGGGGCCGCCGCTGCAGCCCGTCATGCTCGAGAACGTCGACGTGCTCCAGGCGATGGGCGTCAACCTCGTGCCGCTCAACATCGCGCGCGACCGCGAGCTGCCCCAGCGCTGCGACGGCCTGCTCTTCACCGGCACGCTCGACGAACAGTCGATCGCCGCGTTCTCCGACAACGCCCTGCTGCGCCAGCACCTGCGCGGCGCCGCCACGGAAGGCCTGCCGATCCTGGCCCTCGGCGGCGGCGCCCTGCTCATGCTGCAGCGCCTCGCCGACAGCCGCGGGCGCAGCCACGACCTGCTGGGCATCGTGCCCGCCGAAGCCGAGCTCCTCGAGTGGTACGACCGGCCGCGCTACGTGCGCGCCGAAGCCACGCGGGCCAACCCCTACGACAGCGGGCAGGTCGTGCTGCACGAGCTCTTCGACCTCGAGTTCCTCGTGCTCGAGCAGGATGTCTTCGCCTACCAGATCGCCATGCCCGACGGCAGCAGCCGCACCGAGGGCTTCGTCGTGGGCCGCTGCCTGGCGACCACCCTGTTCGCCAGCTTCGCGGCCTCGCCGGGCATGGCGGGGCGGTTCATCGCCGCCATGCGCGCCGCCCGCGGCGGCTCGTAGGGTACACTTCCGCGCATGAGCGAGCGCCGCCGCCTAGAGCCCGAGGTCTTCGCCCTGCCGGTCGAGCGCATGCGCGAGGGCTACTACACCGACGCCTACTTCAACTTCTCGAAGCGCGTCCTCGAGACGCGCGACAAGCACCCGCGCGTGCTCATGCAGGTCTTTCAAAAATACGAGTCCGCGGTGCTGGGCGGCATGGACGAGGCGATCGCCGCCCTGCGCCTGTGCTCCGGGCGGCACGCCGGCAGCGGCGCCGAGCGCACCTGGGTCGACGGCTGGGACGACCTCGAGGTGCGGGCGCTCTACGACGGCGACGACGTCGCCCCCTGGGAGACGGTCATGACGATCGAGGGCGACTACACGCTCTTCGCCCACCTCGAGACGGTCTACCTGGGCGTGCTCACGCGCCGCACGCTGATCTCGACCAACGTGCGCCGCGTGGTCGACGCCGCCGGCGACAAGCCGATCTTCTTCTTTCCGGCGCGCTTCGACCACTACCGCGTGCAGGCCGGCGACGGCTGGGCGGCGCACATCGCCGGGGCGATCGGCGTGTCGACCGACGAGCAGGCTTCGTGGTGGGGTGGCAAGGGCGGCGGCACGGTGCCGCACGGCCTGATCGCCGCCTACGCCGGCGACACGGTGGCGGCTTCCGAAGCCTTCACCGACGTGCTCTACCCCGACGTCAACGTGATCGCCCTGGTCGACTTCGACAACGACTGCGTGGCGACTTCGCTGGCCTGCGCCCGCGCCCTCGGCGAACGCCTGTGGGGCGTGCGGCTCGACACCTCGGAGACGATGGTCGACCGCTCGCTGTGGGAGTGCATGGGCCAGTTCCGCCCGGTCGGCGTCAACCCACAGCTCGTGCGCAACGTGCGCCGCGCTCTCGACGCCGAGGGGTTCGATCACGTGCGCATCGTGGTGAGCGGCGGGTTCGACGCGCAGCGCATCGCCGAGTTCGAGAGGAGCGGCGTGCCGGCCGACGCCTATGGCGTGGGCTCGAGCCTGCTGCGCGGCAAGCTCGACTTCACGGCCGACGTCGTGCGGGTCGACGGCCGCCCCTGCGCCAAAGAGGGCCGCGTCGAGCGGCCCAATCCGCGCCTCGAGCTCGTCAGGTAGGTCGCGTAGCGCGACTGGGCGGTGTGCCGGGTCGGTCACGACCTCGCGGCGTCGTCCGGCGGGTCAGCCATCGTGCGCCGGGGCCGTCGATCGCGCCTCGCCGCGCCGGTCAGCCGCCCTTCGCGGCGCCCGCGCCGCTGCCCGTGACGCCCTGCATGAGGTTCACGAAGCTCTGCGAGGTGTGGCCGATGCTCGTGTCGGGATCGATCGCGGCGGCCTCGCGCCACTCGTCGCGCGCCTGGCGCGACTTCTGCTCCGAGAAGTAGAGGACCGCCAGGTTGAAGTGGGCGAGCTGGCTGCGGGGATCGGCCTTGAGGACGCTCGTGAGCAGGCCCAGGGCCTGGTCGTCGTGGCCGCTCGCGTGCAACGCCAGGGCGAGCTGCGACTTGGCGTCTTCGTTGTCGGGGTCGCTGGCCAGCACCCTGGTGTAGAGGCGCTGCGCCTTGGCCGGCTGTTCGGTCATGAGGTAGGCGTCGGCGAGCGCCAGGGCGGTCGCGTTCGACGGCTGGCGGGCGTAGCGCGCTTTGAGCAGCCCCACCATGGCGGCGTAGTCGGTGGGCGACGGGCTCTCGGCGCTGGGGGCGGGGCGCGTCGTGGGCAGCGTGGCGGCGTCGGCGTCGTGGGCATCGCCGCCGCTTGCCCCGTCGCCGCGCGAGCGCGCGCCGGCGAACACGATGAGGGCGGCGACCAGGACGGCAACGACGATGCCGGCGACGGCGTAGTGTCTCCGCAACGCGACAAGTCCTTTCGTACAACGGCGGGCAAGGGCGCGGGCAGCTGCTTGTAGTATGCGACCGACTTTGGGGCCTCGCCGCTCTATCGGACGGCCTGTAACAGTCCTTAACGCTTGCTTAACAAACGTCTGAGGCTCGCGTCGCTCGCCGCCCGGCCTCGCTTACCGCAACGCCCAGGCTTGCTTGACGCCCGCGCCGTTGGCCGACTAGAGTACGCGTAGAAACGGACAAAAACTATCCGACTGCTACGCGGCGCGGGTGAGGATCATGGGACTGCAACTGACACGAGGCGGCGAGTACGCCATTCGAGCGATGACCTATCTGGCGCGCAGGCCCGTGGGCGAGATCACCTCGCTGCACGGCGTCGGCGCCGAGCAGGACATCCCCGAGAGCTTCCTCGCCAAGATCTTCCAGAGCCTCGTGCACGCCGGCCTCGTGGTCTCGCAGCGCGGCGCGCACGGCGGCTTCTCGCTGGCGCGCCCGCCGGCCGACATCACCGTGCGTGAGATCGTCGAGGCCGTCGACGGGCCCATCGCCCTGAACGGCTGCGTGCTGTGGCCCGAAGACTGCCGGCGTAGCGGCGACTGCCGCATGCACGAGGTCTGGGTCCTGGCTCAGGAGCGCATGATGGACGTGCTCGGTCAGGTCACGCTCGCCGAGCTCGCGCCCGTGCCTGCCTCGTCGCCCGCCTGAGGTCCGTTCCGCGCCGACCACCGGCGCCGCAGCGCCTCGTCGACCTGCACCCTGGCGTGAGTCGTCGCGGCGCATCGCCCGAGCTCGCGTGCTGCCTAGCTGTAGCGCGGCG
Organism: uncultured Actinomycetes bacterium; assembly: GCA_963755025.1. Taxonomy (GTDB): domain Bacteria; phylum Actinomycetota; class Thermoleophilia; order UBA2241; family UBA2241; genus Bog-752. Next base: position 93,845 of record CAVWIH010000014.1, on the reverse strand, counting down.
CGTCGCCCCTGTCGTCGTAGCCCCGCGGGTGGTCGCCCATCCAGCGCCAGGCGTCGGCCACGATAGTCGTCGAGGCTGCGCCGCGGCTGCCAGCCCAGCGCCAGCCGGGCGCGCTCGTTGGAGGCCACGAGGACCGGCGGGTCGCCGGCGCGCCGCGGGGCGCTCTCGACCGAGGGCGCGCGGCCGGTCGCGGCCGCGACCGCGTGCACCACCTCGCGCACCGAACTGCCCCGGCCGGTGCCCAGGTTGTAGGCGCCGGCCGCCTGCGGCAGCCGTTCGAGCGCGGCCACGTGAGCCGCGGCCAGGTCGCTCACGTGCACGTAGTCGCGCACGCAGGTGCCGTCGGGCGTGGGGTAGTCGTCGCCGAAGATCTTGAGCACGCCGCCGTCGCGGGTGGCCGCCAGGGCCAGCGGCACGAGGTGGCTTTCGGGGGCGTGGTCTTCGCCGCGCGGGCCGGCGGCGCCGGCGGCGTTGAAGTACCGCAAGGCGACCGTGGCGAGGCGGCCGCCGCTGGCGGCGGCCGCCTCGCCGAGCAGGCGCTCGGCGGCGAGCTTGCTGTCGCCGTAGGGGTTGGCCGGCGCGAGCGGTGCGCGTTCGTCGATGGGGATCGCGTCGGGCGCGCCGTAGACGGCCGCCGTCGACGAGAAGACGATGCGTGAGACGCCGGCGGCCAGGGCCGCCTCGATCACCGCCCGGGTGCCGCCCGTGTTCACGTCGTGGTAGCGCTCGGGAAAGGCGACCGATTCGGCCACCTCGGCGAGCGCCGCCATGTGCACGATGGCGTCGCAAGCGCCGTGCGTGAGCGCCGCTGCGAGGCGCTCGGTGTCGCGGATGTCCCCCTCGACCAGCGCGGCGTCGGCGGGTACGGCCGCGCGGTGCCCGCGCGAGAGGTCGTCGTAGACGGTGACGGCGTGGCCGGCGGCCAGCAGCCGCGCGGCGATCACGCTGCCGATGTAGCCGGCGGCGCCGGTGACAAGCACGTTCATGGGAATATCGTAGCAGCCGGCGACGGGCGTCGCCGGGGCTTTCGCGTTATCTCGCGTTACGGGCGCACGCGCCCGGTCAGGATCCTCAGGTGAAGCCGCCCGACGACCCCTGCGCGCAGTCGGCGCAGCCGGCGGAGCTCGACGAGCTCGACGAGCTCGACGAGGTCGAGGCGTTGGTGAGGAAGGCCGAGTACTTCTGCCGGGTCTTGAACGAGCCGCAGGCCGGGCACTGCCGGTCTTCGTCTTTGATGAAGCCCGGCACGAAGACCTCGAAATCGCGGCCGCACTCGAGACACACAAGATCGTACGTGGCCATGGACCCTCGCTCGTCGGTTTTATCGCGGCCTCGGGCAGGATACCCGGGGGGGTAGTATAGCGCGTCGTTGGCCGAAGGCGCAAAGGCCGGGGGCGGCCAGCTGGCCGCCCCCGGCCGCAGGCGCTACGCGGTGTGGGCGCCGCACTCCTGGCAGAACTTGGCGCCGGGCTGCAGCTTGGCGCCGCACTGGGCGCAGAAGGCGCCGGCTTTGAGGTCGGCGCCGCAGCCGGGGCAGAACTTGGCGTTGATCTCTTGCGGCGCGCCGCACGAGGGGCAGGAGGCGACGATCGTCTCGCGCCAGTCGCCCTCGGTGAGCTTCTTGTCCTCGGCGCTCATCTGGGCGTGGCCCAGACCTCGCCGACCGAGCGGTCGGCCTGCGCGGCCGACGTCTCGATACCCAGGTCGGGGGCGCAGCCCTTGCAGAGGCCGCGCTTGTCGTTCCAGCACTGCGCGCGGCAGACCCAGGCGCTGCAGCGCGGGCACTGCACGAAGTCGGGCTTCATCTCGGCGACGGCCGCGGCCATCGCCTTGTCGCGCGCCTTCTCCCAGGCGGCCGACTTGGCGCGCTGGGTGACGTCGGCGGCGCGGCTGAACAGGCCGCCCAGCATGCTGCTGGCGCCGTCGGCCACCTGGCTCACCGAACCGAGGGTCTAGGCCTTGAACGGCGTCTTGTAGCCGTTGCCGCAGCGGTTGCAGGTGAACTCGAACTGAAAGCCGTTGTCGGTCGAGTGGTCGGAGTAGTTACGGACGAACTCGATCTTGTCGGCCATGAGCGGCTTGCCCCCCTGTCGTTGCGTCACCGTACGGATCTTCAGTATAGCAAGCGCGGGCGCCGGTCGAGCCCTGGCGCGAGGCCGGTCAGAGCCGTCCGACGCGCCTGCTGCGCCCCCGGCGCGGGACCGGTCAGGGCCGCCGGACGCGCCTGCCGCGCCCCAGGCGGGGCAGGCGCGGCGGCAGGGCGAGCGGCTCGCTCACGCGCTGCGCCAGGGTGCGCGGCGCCACGATCGCCTCGGCGATCGTCGAGCCCACCACGAGCGCCACGGCGAGCAGCAGCGTGGTGACGAGCACGTTCACGCCGCCGACGCCGCCCTTGCTCACGAGACTGAAGACGCCTTTGAAGCCCAGCGCCCCTGGCACGAGCACCGTCAGCCCCGGCACCGTGATGGTCGACTTGGGGTGGTGCAGGTAGCGCGAGTAGGCGTTGCCGGCGAGGCCCACGGCCAGGCTGGCGATGCCCACGCCGAGGGTCGTGCCCAGCGCCCACACGCCGAAGCGGCTAGCGACCGTCGCCGTGATCACGGCGACGAACACCCAGCCCACGTCGCGGCGGCGGGCGTTCTCGGAGACCGAGAAGGCCAGGGCTGCGCCAACGACCGCGAGCACCAGCATGGCGGCGGTCGCGCCGTGCGCGCGGCTGAGCACGGGGAACTCGTGGAGCCGGCGAAAGACGGTCCAGGTGATCGCCACCCCGATGCTCAGGTTGAGCAGCGTCACGGCGGCCCCGGCGAGGCGTGCGGTGCCGCAGACGAGGTCGCCGGCGGCGAGCTCGGAGACTCCCTGGGTGATGCGCAGGCCGGGCAGCAGCTGCACGATGGCGGCCAGCACCACGGTCGTCGCGTCGAAGCGGTGCAGGACGTGGGCGAGCAGCAGGGCGAGGCAGGCGGCGAAGGCCGCCGACGAGAGCTCGAGCAGCCCCTCCAGGCGGGAGCTGCGTCGCGCCAGGCCGTGAAAGACGGCCACCGCGAGCCCGATGCCCATGGCGGCGAGCGCCTCGCGCGGACCGCCGCCGAGCAGCAGGGCGATGGCGGCCGGCCCGAGGCCGCCGGCCACGAGGCGCAGCCACAATGGAAAGCGCGGCCGGTGGGCGACCAGCGCGGCGATGCGCTCGGTGCCTGCCTGCGGGCTGATCCAGCCCTTGCCGGCATCGACGGCGATGTTCTCGAGCAGGGCGTGGGTCTCCAGGTCGACGCTGCCCCGCCCTATAGGGACGAAGGCGATGTGCTCCTCGCCGAACTCCTCGTAGATGATCTGCACCACGGTGGGCAGCACGAAGAAGTGGGCCGCCAGGTCGAGCCCCTCGCTGCAGCCCGAGAGTTGCTCGGTGAGCTCGGCAGCCGTCTGCCCGAGCGGCGCGAGCTCTCGCGCCAGGGTCTTCAGGAACTCGACTCTGGGGTCTGACGCCGTGGGCCTGCTCCGATCGTGAGGGGGCGCCGGACCGGCGCCGGCGCGTACGTCCACTGTACAGGAGGCGACCCGGCGGAGCCCGGCCGGCAGCGCGCGCCCTGGCGTGCGCCAAAGGACAGCCCTTGCCCCAGCCGGAGCGCCCTCACTGGCGTCGCCCTCTCGCCGCCGTCTATGCTTGGCCGATGAGCGCCGACGCCGCCATAGCTGCCCCCTGCGAGCGCGGCTTGGCCGCGGCCGCCGAGCTTGCCCGCCACGTGGCCGGCGAGGTGCGTACGAGTCCGCTGTCGCGCTGGCTGTACTCGACCGACGCCTCGATTTACCGGGTGCTGCCCGACGCGGTGCTGGTGGCGCGCTCGGTCGACGACCTGGCGGCGGCGGCCGAGATCACAGCGCGCCACGGCGTGCCGCTGTGCGTGCGCGGCGCGGCCACGAGCCTGGCCGGGCAGACGCTCGGCGCCGGCATCGCGATCGACTGCTTTCACCTCGATCGCATCCTCGAGATCGATCCCGAGCGCCGCATCGCGCGGGTCGAGCCGGGCGTCGTCCAAGGCGCGCTCAACCGCGCCGCCGCCGCCTACGGCCTCGAGTTCGGGCCCGACACCTCGACCGTCGAGCAGGCCACCATCGGCGGCATGGTGGGCAACAACTCGTCGGGCTCGCGCTCGATCATCTACGGCGAGACCAAGGACAAGCTGCTGCGCGTGCGCGGCGTGCTCGCCGGGGGGGAGGCGGCCGCCTTTGGGCCGTGCGACGGCGACGACCTGCGCAGCGGCGTGACGGCGGGGAGCGGCGGGCCGCTCGCGGCTGGCCTCGCGGCGATGCGGGCGCGCTCGCGCGCCCGCATCGCCGCCGGCTACCCGCGCACGGCCCGCCGCGTCTCGGGCTACAACCTGCCCGAGCTGCTCGAGCCCCAGCCCAACCTGGCCCGCCTGTTCGCGGGCTCCGAGGGCACGCTTCTGCTGTTCACCGAGATCGAGGTGCAGCTCGACGTGCGGCCCGAGTCGCGGCCGCTGGCGGCGCTCACCTTCGCCAGTCTGCGCGCCGCGCTCGAGGCCAACCTCGCCATCCTGCCGACGGAGCCGTCGGCGGTCGAGCTCATCGACCTGGCGCCGCTGCGCCGCTCGCCCAACCTGCAGCGCTTCACGCGCCTCGGGCCCATCCTCGACGGCGACGACCCGGCCGTGCTGCTGGTCGAGTACCAGGGCACGCGCGACGAGGGCCTCGCCGGGCTCGACCGCCTGCGCGCCGTCGCGCCCGGGCTGGGCGCGCGCACCACCGTCTTCTTCGCAGATCCCGCCGCCCTGGCCGAGGCCTGGGAGCTGCGCCGCGCTACGCTGCCGCTGCTCATGGGCGCGCCGGGGGCCGAGCGCCCCGAGTCGTTCGTCGAGGACACCGCGGTGCCGCCCGAACGCCTCGCCGACTACGTCGAGGAGTTCCAGCGCGTCGTCGCGTCGCACGGCGCGCGCGCCTCCTTTACCGGCCACACCTCGGTGGGCTGCATGCACGTGCGCCCCATGATCGACTTGAAGACGGCCGTCGGCGTGGAGCGCCTGCAGGCCATCGCCCGCGACGTCGGCCGTCTCGTGGCCGAGCGCCACGGCTCGTTCTCGGCGAGCACGGCGACGGCTTCTCGCGCTCGTGGTTCAACGCCGAGCTGTTCGGTCCCGAGCTGTACGGCGAGCTCGTCGCCCTGAAAGACCTGTTCGACCCGCGGCGGCAGCTCAGCCCGGGCCGCAAGGTCGAGGGGCCGCCGATCGCCGAGAACCTGCGCCTGGGCGCCGGCTACCGCGGCGGCGGCGCTTGGCGGCCGCGGCTCTCCTGGGCCCGCGAGGGCGGCTTCGACCGCGCCGTCGAGCGCTGCTTCGGAGCGGGCCTGTGCAAGAAGCAGACGGGCACCATGTGCCCGCCGGCGGCGGTCTCGCGCGACGAGTGGCACACCACGCGGGCGCGCGCGAACCTGCTGCAGGCGGTGGTCGCCGGCGCGGTGCCGCTCGCCGAGATCGGCAGCGACGAGTTCGAGGACGTGCTCGGCACGTGCGTCGCCTGCAAGGCCTGCAGCGCCGAATGCCCCGCGGCGGTCGACATGGCCACGCTCAAAGCCGAGTGGCTGGCCGAGCGCAACGCCCGCGACGGCGCCCCGCCGCTCGCCGTGGCCGTCGCCAACCTGCGCACGCTCTCGCGCCTGGCGGCTCCGTTCGCGCCGCTGGTCAACGCGCTCGGGCGCGGGCCTGCGGCCCGCGCCCTCCTGCCGCTCGCGGGCGTCGACCCGCGGCGGCCGGCGCCGACCTTCGCGCGGCGCTCGTTCACGCAGCGCGCGCCACGATCGCCCGTCGCGCCGCCCGCCGACCTCATCGTCTTCGCCGACTGCTTCATCGAGCACCAGGAGCCCCACGTCGGCGAGGCGCTGCTCGCGCTCCTGCGCGCCGCCGGCCACACGCCGCAGGTGGTGAGCGCCGGCTGCTGCGGGCGCACCATGCTGTCGGTGGGCATGATCGACAAGGCGCGCCGCGCGGCGCGCGCGACTGCCGCCGCGCTTGAGCCGCACGCCGCCGCCGGACTACCGATCGTCTTCGTCGAACCGAGCTGCCAGGCGATGGTCTGCGACGACTGGCGCCGGCTGCTGCCCGGCGACGCCGCGGCGGCCGCCGTGGCGGCGGCGGCGCGCTCCGCGCCTCGGCCTGGTCGCCGACGACGCTGCGGCCGGCCGGTTGCGTTTCGCGCCGGGGGGCCGCGCCGTGGTCCACCCGCACTGCCACGAGCGCGCCGTGTTCGGGGCCGACGATACCGTGCGTGCGCTGCGCTACGTGCCCGCCCTCGACCTGCAGGTGCTCGACGCGGGCTGCTGCGGCATGTCGGGGGTGTTCGGCTATCGCAAGGAACGCTATGAGCTCAGCGTGCGCATCGCCGAGCGCGCCCTGCTGCCGGCGCTGCGCGCGGCCGGCGCCGACGCGGCGTTGCTGGCGACCGGCACCTCGTGCCGCTCGCAGATCGCCGACCTCGCCGACCGGCCCGCCCGCCACCCTCTCGAGCTGCTCGCCGAGCGGTTGCTCCTCGACTGACCGCGGCCGAACGACGACACCGGCGTCTCACCTGACGATCCGGGCCGGACAAGAGCGCAAGACCCGCGTTTTGCGGTGGCGCTGCTCGGCCCCAGCGCATACACTCTATGCAGGCAGTAACGGTCGTCGTTCTCCCCGTAGGGGGCGGCTGCGGCTGCCGCTTAGCGACACTGATGACTGACGCCTCCACAAGAGCAAGAAGCCGCGCCCCCGAGGCGGTCGTGATCGACCTCGAACTCTGCAAGGCCTGCGGCATCTGCATCGCCTTCTGCCCGACCGACGTCTTTGACCGCGACGACTTCGGTCGCCCCGTCGTGGCCCGCCTGGCCGACTGCACGGCCTGCTCTTCTGCGAACGTCACTGCCCCGATTTCGCCATCGACGTCGTGCCCCGCGAAAGGCAGAGACTGATGCCCCAGCCGCGCCGCCTGATCGCCGGCAACGAAGCGGTCGCCGAGGGCGCCATCGCCGCCGGCGCGCGCTTCTTCGCCGGGTACCCCATCACCCCCTCGACCGAGATCGCCGAAGTGCTGTCGCGCCGCCTGCCGCAGGTCGACGGCCACTTCGTGCAGATGGAAGACGAGATCGCCTCGATCGCCGCCGTCATCGGCGCCTCGCTGGCCGGCGCCAAGGCGCTCACGGCCACGTCGGGCCCCGGCTTTTCGCTCATGCAGGAGAGCATCGGGTACGCCAGCATGGCCCAGGTGCCCTGCGTCATCGTCGACGTCATGCGCGGCGGCCCGTCGACCGGACTGCCGACCGAGCCCTCGCAGGGCGACGTCATGCAGGCCCGCTGGGGGACTCACGGCGAACACTCGATCATCGCGCTCGTGCCGAGCTCGGTGGCCGAGTGCTTCTCGCTGACCGTCGAGGCTTTCAACCTGGCCGAGGCGTACCGCACGCCGGTCATCCTGCTCTCCGACGCGACGATCGGCCACCTCCGCGAAGCCGTGGCCCTGCCGCTGCCCGAAGAGCTGCTGATCGCCGCGCGCGGCGAGCCCGACGTGCCGCCCGAAGACTACGACGAGGTCATGTCGACCGTCGACAACATCATGCCGCGGCCCGCGCTGGGCTCGCGCTACTCCGTGCACGTCACCGGCCTGGTCTACGACTCGAGCCGCGGGGGCGTACCGGCCACCGGCACGCCGTCCGTCGCCGCGGGCCTCGGGCGCTACCTGCGCGAGAAGATCTACCACCACCGCGACGCCATCTGCCGCGTCGAGGAGACTCGAGATGGAAGACGCCGAGGTCGCCATCTTCGCCTACGGCTCGGTGGCGCGCTCGGCCCGCGCGGCCATGAAGTGGGCGCGCCGTCAGGGCGTCAAGGTCGGCCTTGTGCGGCCCATCACGCTGTGGCCGTTCCCCACCGAGGCCGTCGACCACATGGCCGAGCAGGTGCGCACCATCATCGTTCCCGAGATGAACCTCAAGCAGATCGCCTGGGAGGTCCAGGCCGCCGTCTGGGGCCGGGCCCGCGTGGTCGACTACGGGCGCATCGACGGCAAGCTCATCGCACCCGAAGAGATCCAGGACCTCATTCGCCGCGAGTTCCACTACCACCGCTTCGAGGAGACCCCATGACCGCCCTGGTCGACGAAGAACTGCTCGAACGCGCCCCGCACGACACCAGCCTGCCGCGCGTCACGCCGCACCGCACGGCCGAGATCACGAGCCACCTGCGCACGCCCAAGACGCTCTGGTGTCCGGGCTGCTCCAACGGCATCGTCACCCGCGCGCTGATCGACGCCTCGCTGGCGCTCGACTTCGACGCCGACCGCACCTGCGTGATCGCCGGCATCGGCTGCGCCGGGCGTATCACCGCCTACCTCAACTGGTCGACCGTGCACACCGCCCACGGCCGCGCCCTGGCCGTGGCGACCGGCGCCAAGGCGGCCGACCCGGGCTTGAACGTGATCGTCGTCATGGGCGACGGCGACTGCGTGGCGATCGGCGGCAACCACCTGATCCACGCAGCGCGGCGCAACATCGACGTCACCGCCGTGGTCTTCAACAACTCCATCTACGGCATGACCGGCGGCCAGATGAGTCCCACGACCTTCGAGGGCGACGTCTCCACGACGAGCGTCTACGGTAACGTCGAGCAGGCCTTCGACATCTGCGAGCTGGCCCGCGCCGCCGGCGCCACCTACGTGGCCCGCGGCACGTCGTACAACTACCAGCGCCTCGCGCAGTTGATTGCCGGCGGCATCGCCCACAAGGGGTTCTCGTTCGTCGAGGCCATGGTCGCCTGCCCCACCTACTACGGCCGCCAGAACGGCATCCCCACGCCGGCCGACATGCTCAAGATGCAGAAGGCCCGCGCCGTGCCCGTCGAGAAGTTTGACAGCGAGGGCCCGCGCCTGCGCGACCGCTACCCGGTCGGCGTGCTGCACCACGCCGAGCGCCAGGAGTACACGGCGGCCTACGCCGACGTGGTGCGCCGCTCTCAGGAGCCGCCCAGTGACTGAGCCGCCCGTCGCCCCAACCGCACGCACTGCACCGGCAGCGCCGGCAGTGCCGGTCGCGGCCGCCCGTCACGAGGTCCGGTTCTCGGGAGCCGGCGGTCAGGGCATCATCCTGGCGGCCACGCTGCTCGCCGACGCCGCGGTAGCCACCGGCCGCGAGGTCATCGCCACCCAGAACTACGGCCCCGAGGCCCGCGGCGGCGCCTCAAAGGCCGAGGTGATCGTCTCCGACGACGAGATCGACTTTCCCGAGGTCACGTCGCCCGTCATCACCGTCTGTCTGTCGCAGGAGGCGTTCGACGCCTACGCGGGTCTTACCGTGGCCGGCGGTCTCGTGGTCTACGACGACCGGCTGGTGCGCCCGGCGCCCCTGCCGGAGCGCCGCCTCGTCGGCCTGCCCTTCACCGAGCTGGCCGAGGACGAGCTGGGCAAGGCCATCGCCGCCAACATCGTCATGCTCGGCGCCGTCTCGCAGCTGAGCGGCCTGGTCGACGCCGACGCCCTGGCCGACGCCCTGCGTCGCCGCCTGCCGGCGCGCATCGTCGAGCTCAACCTGCGGGCCCTGCAGCTGGGGCGCGACCACGCCGCGCTGCTCGACGCCGCCGGCGAGGCCGGCCGCGACGCGGCGCTGCCCCCGGCGTGAACGTCGTCATCATCGCCGCCGGAGCTGTGGGCCTGGCGGTCGCCGCCTTCTTTTTGATCGAGCTCGTTATCGACGCCGTGCGGCGGCGGCAGTTCCTCGACATCGGCGTCGCCGGCGCGGTCGTCGTGCTCACCGTCTGGCTGTTGTTCACCTACGGCGACGCTCTGCTGCAGTAGGGCCTGCTCCGAGGCCTGGCCGCCGCCGCCCGGCGCGGCCGCACCCTCCGGCGCTCCTAAGGTTTGTGCTGCGTGTGCCGATACCCTGAGACGCATCACCCCGGCGCTGCCCACGGCGATGCGACAGCGAATCGAGGCACGAACCGTGAACCTTCAGCGTTCAGTACCCACCAGGCGCCCGGCGTGGCCCACGGCCCGCTGATGGGCGCCAAACGCATACTCGTCGTCGACGACAACCCCGACGTCCTGCGGTTGGTCGACGAAGCCCTTTCGCAGGCCGGCTACGAGGTCACGACCTCGCCCGACGGACGCTCGGCGGTGCGCGACGGCGCCCTGTCGCTGCCCGACCTCGTGCTGCTCGACATCGGCCTGCCCGACTACGACGGGTTCACCGTTTGCACCAAGCTGCGCGAAAAGCCGGCCGCGCTCGACTGCCCCATCATCTTCCTCACGGCGGCCGGCGACATCGACAGCCGCCTGCAGGGCTTCGAAAAAGGCGCCGTCGACTACATCACCAAGCCCTTCCACATAAAGGAGCTGCTGGCGCGCGTGAAGGTGCACCTCCACGAAGGCGAGGCGCCCAAGACCGACGTGCCGAGCCCGCTCACCGAGCGCGAGCACGAAGTCGTCAAACTGCTCGCCAGCGGCAAGACCTACAAGCAGGTGGCCAACGCCCTGCAGGTGTCGCAGAGCACCATCCGCAACCACCTCCACAACGTCTACCACAAGCTCGAGGTCGTCGATCGCGCCCAGGCGGTCATCGTGAGCCGCGAGCACGGCTGGATCTGACGTCGGCCGCGAGCGCGGCTCGCACAAGGGACAGCCCGTAGTACGGCTGAGAGCACGAACGAAGGACTCACGAAACGAGGGCGGGGCGCCGCAGGCGCCCCGCCCTCGTTTCGTCGGCCGTGTCGGCCGGCGGCGCTAGTTGGTCTGGAACGGCAGGTCGGGCAGGCTCCACCAGCCGGCCAGTACGCGTCGCTCGGTGGTGCGGCGATCGGGCTGGGGCCGGGGACCGGCCGCCACGCGGCGTTCGGACTGCCGCCTGTCGACGACCACGCGTACGTCGCCGCGCGCCGCATAGCGCGCTTCGAGACGGGGGGCGAAGAACTCCTCGAGCGCCTTGGGTACGACGATCGTCTTCACCTCGGTGCTCGCTTGCTGGTCTGCCATCTGGTTCCTCCTCGACGGCTGGGCGGCAGGGCTAGGAGTTCGCGCCGGTTCAGGCGACTCCTGCCGGCCGATGCCGCCCACTCAAGCCAAAGTCTGCGGTTCCGAGACTGGAACCGAAACTTCGGCGGGCGTTTCGGCGTTGTCCAGACTGGCGACGTGGCTGCGCAGCAAGACGGCGCAGGCAGACGGCCCATCGGTGCTCTGCGGCGGCCGCTTCGCATATCATTCGACCATGCGCCGCCTGCTCGACCTGCCGCTCCACCCGTGCCCGCCCGCCGGCGAGCGCCTCGCGGCGGCGTCATGAGCGTCGGCCGCCGCATGGTCGCCATCTACAACCCGACGTCGGGCGGCGGTCGCTTTCGGCGCGACGTACCGCTCATCGTGGGGTCGCTGCGCGCGCTCGGGTTCGACGTCGACGAGGCGCCGACCGAGCGGGCCGGCCACGCCACCGACCTGGCCAGGGCGGCCGTAGCGGCGGGCGTCGACGTGATCTGCGCGGTCGGCGGCGACGGCACGGTCAACGAGGTCGTCAACGGCATGGCGGGCAGCGACGTGCCGCTGGCCGTCATTCCCACGGGCACCGTGAACGTGCTGGCGATCGAGCTCGGCATCCCGCTCGACCCGCCCGACGCCTGCCGCCTGGCGGCGGCCGGTCACGTCATCGCCATCGACCTGGGGCTGGCCGGCGACCGCTACTTCGCGCTCATGGCCGGCGCCGGGGTCGACGCCGCCGTGGTGTCGTCGCTGAACCCCACGCTCAAGCGCGCGTTGCGCGAGGCGGCCTTCGCCATTCAGGGGTTCGCCAAGTACCTGACGAGCGACTCTCCCCTCATTCGCATCGAGACCGACGAAGAGTGCGTCGACGGCTACTTCGTGGTGCTCGGCAACGCCTCGAACTACGGCGGCAACTTTGGCGTGACGCCGCTGGCCGACATGCGCGACGGCCTGCTCGACGTCTGCGTGCTCACCGACAAATCGTTCTTCGAGTTCGCCGGCTACTGGCTGGCGGCCCTGCTGTCCGCCCCCATGCAGCACTCCAAGGTGCGCTACTTCCGCACCAAGAGCGCGCGCCTCTCGGTCGCGCCGGATGAGAAGGGCGAGGTGCTGGTGCAGACCGACGGCGAGCCGGCCGGCCGGCTGCCCATCGACTGCCGCATAGCGCCGGCCGCCTTGCGAGTGATCGTGCCCTAGCAGGCGAGCGGCGCCGCCGGCCGGGCGCCCTTACGGGCGGCGGGCCGGCGGCGCCGCGGCGCTCGCGCGACCTTACAGGCCCATCACCGTGGCCAGGGTGCGCAGCGCCTTGACGTACTCGTCGCGGGCCCGCGGCTCGCGCACCGCCACCTCGCCGGGCGCCGCGATGGGCACCACCTTGAACGAAGGGCTGTCGTAGACGCGCACCTCGAGGGGGTCGTGGTCGTCGGCGTCGGCCTGCCCGAACAGCTTGTCGAGCAAGAAGCGCGAGGCTTCGTCGCCGATGGGCACGACGTAGTGCGGTGTGGTGATCGAGATCTCGCGGGACAGGAACGTGTAGCAGTTGTCCTGCTCGTCGGAGTTGGGTCGGCGCAGGTGGCAGTCGCTGCGCGGCACGCATTTCACGACGGTCGTGAAATAGGCCTTGGCGCGGCCGCCGTTCGACAGCGCCGGGATCAGCTCGGCAAGCTCGCGCAGTACGGCGGTGCCGGCGGGGAGGTTTGCGGCCTCTTCTTCGGGCGACGGATGGAGCGACACGAACATGACCTGGGCGTGCGGATGTCCGGTTCCGGATAAGGCGCGTAGCCGGCAGGACACGATGTCGCCGCATCTCGTGCACTGTTGTTCGGCCCGCGCCAGCTCGTCGAGCTTCTCGGCGGCGTCTTCCATAGGGACCACACTCCTTTGCTTCGAGGGTCCGCGGAGACCGCTCCCCGTGCGAAGGGCACGGGGGCGGGAGTGAACGGTGGTGCGGCTGCGCTCACACGCTCCCGCCGCGCAGGCGGTACTCGAGCGTGATGGCGTCGGTCGTGCCGATCAGGCAGAGCAGCAGCTCGTCGCTGAAGGGCGCGAGCACGACTCGCAAGGCGTCGAGCTCGATGGTGATGAGGCGCGTCTCGTGCTGGCCGAGCTCGTCGGCCAGGCGGGCGCCTATGTCGATCGTGCCGCCGAGGTGGGCGGCGATCGCTTCGGCGTCGATGTCGGGGTCGGCCGACGTCGCTACCAGAAAGCCGTCGTGCGAGACGAGAAGAGCGGCCTTGACTCCGGGCCGCTCCCGGTACGGCGCGAGCTTGGCGACGAGCGCGTCGCTTGTGTTCATGAGGCCTCCAGGGCTGTCGAGATCTGTTCGCGCACGACTCTGGCGAAGCTGTCGGCGTACGCCGCATCGGAGAAGGTGCGCAGAAAGCCGTCGGGCGCGCCGGCGATCTCGCTGAGGAACATGCTCATGCGCGGGATGGGAGGTCCCCCGGCGTCGTCGAGCGCGCCGTCGAGGGGAAGCTGGACGAGGGTGTCGCCCGACATGAAGAGACGGTTCAGCTCGCGCGCAGACAGGCGGACGCGGACGTGCACGGCGATCCCCTGGCTGATCTGTTCGCTGCCGATGTCGATCTCCACAGCCCCATACTAGGGCTACGGTTCGCGCGGTTTCAAGCGGACCTTGGAGATGGCGCTGCCGGCGGCAGTGACGGCGGGCGTCCGGGCGGGTGTGGCGGGGCCTGCCGCGCGACCAGCGTGCCGGGCCGCGCGACCGGGTGGCCGCGGCGACCGGCGCCTACTGGGCGACCGCGACCGGCAGGTCGGCGTTCGCCAGGGCGGGTGCGGCGGGCACCAGCTCGGTGCTCACGGGAGCGGCGAGCGCGGCGAGGGCTTCGTCTAAGAGCTCGCGTGGGTCGTGCAGCGGCGGGTAGGCGGCGTGACCGAACGACAGCGTCTGGCGGTGACGGTCGATGAGGCGGCCGGCGACTTCGTGGCCGGCCGCCTGCGCCCACGCCTTCGCCGCGCGGGCGTCGCGATCGCGCAGCGTGAAGGCCAGCGTGTCCGGGCTCAGGCGAAAGGCCAGGTCGTCGGGGCCGAGCGTGCCTTTCAGGCGCCGCGCCACGGTGCGCACGACCGCCTCGCTGCCCTCGGCGCCGCGAAAGTCGTGCAGGTCGCGGAAGTGGTCGAGGCGCACGCAGACCAGCGCCAGCGGCTCGTGGGCCGCCTCGGCGGCGGCCAGCTCGGTGGGCAGCAGAGAGCGCAGGCGCTGGCGGCCGTAGTAGCCCGTGGTGGCGTCGACGGCGGGGGCGCTGGCGGTGCGGCTGCGGCGCGGCACGCGCCGCAGCCGCACCGCCAGCGCAACGCCGGCGAGCACGAGCCCGGCGAGCGCGCCCAGGGCGAAGATGCGGTGGCCGCCGAGCGTAGGGTCGGCGATGGCCAGCACGATCGGCAGCAGCAGGCTCGGACCCACGAGGTAGGGCCACTCGGCCTTCTCGCTGGGCAGGAGCTGCACGACGACCAGCAGGGGCACGGCGACGAGCAGCGGGCTGCTCACGCCGCCGCTGAGCACGAGGGTCAGTCCGAGCAGCAGCCAGTCACACACCACGAAGCTTTGCGAGAGGGAGCGGCCGCGGCCGCGGGCGATCGAGATCGACCAGGCGCCGAAGCCGGCGGCGATGGCCGCCGTGAGGGCCGCCGGCGCCACGCGCAGCGCCAGGGCGGCGCACACGACAAGGCCAAAAAAGAGGGTCCGGAAGCGACCTCGCGAGAGCTCCGGTGAGGGGCGTCTGCGAGGCGGGGTCTTCACCGCTTGCCTGCGCCTCGGGGGACGAGAGTGAGATGGCCAACATGCCGCATGGTCCACGTTTCGCGCCCGGCGCCGCGATTCCTGCCGGCCCCGCGTGTTCGGGGGTGCGCCGGGTCGCTCGCCAGGCTCCGAGTCGAGCGAATTGCGCCGGGTCGTGCCCAACCCGCGGCGGACCGCTATAATCGCGAGACCAGTGGAACGGCTCCCCTTCCTGTCAGGAAACGAAGCGATCGCGCGCGGCGCGGTACGCGCCGGCCTGGGCTTTGCCTGCGGCTACCCCGGCACGCCCTCGACCGAGATCATCGAGGAGCTCGCCGGGCTCGAGGGGCCGATCGTCGAGTGGTGCGCCAACGAGAAGGTCGCCCTCGAGACCGGCATAGGCGCCGGCCTGGCCGGGGGCCGGACGCTCGTCACCATGAAGCACGTCGGCCTGAACGTGGCGGCCGACCCCTTCATGACGCTGGCGCTCACCGGTGTGAACGCCGGTCTCGTGATCGTCTCGGCCGACGACCCCGGCATGCACTCCTCGCAGAACGAGCAGGACAACCGCCACTACGCCGCCTTCGCCCGCGTGCCCCTGCTCGAGCCCTCCGACAGCCAGGAGGCCTACGACTTCATGGCCTGGGCGTTCGAGCTCTCTGAAGAGTTCGACACGCCGGTGCTGCTGCGCTCGACCACGCGCCTCTCGCACGGTCGCGGGCAGGTCGTGCCGCGCGCCCCGCTGCTCCCCGACTCGCCCGCTTACGTCAAAGACGTCGCCAAGTACGTGATGGTCCCCGAGTACGCCCGCGAGCGCAATCGCCTGGCGCTCGCCCGCCTCGAAGCGCTGCGCCGGCGCGCCGAGCAGTCGCCGCTCAACGTCCTCGAGGCCGGCACCAGCGACATCGGCATCATCGCGTCGGGGGTGGCCTACACCTACGCCCGCGAGGCCTTCCCCAAGGCCTGGTTCCTCAAGCTCGGCATGTCGCACCCGCTGCCCTACGGCAAGGTCGCCAAGCTCTACGACTCGGTGTCGCGCGTGTTCGTGGTCGAAGAGCTCGACCCGTTCATCGAAGACCAGGTACGCGCCCTCGGCCTGCCGGTGGTCGGCAAAGAGGTCATCCCGAGCAACGGCGAGCTGAACCAGGAGATCGTCTTCGATGCCCTCGAGCCGGTGCTCAAGCGCCGCCCGCCGCGGCGCAAGCGCCCCGTGTACCCGCCGCCGCCGATGATCACGCCCGCGCCCACGCCGGCCGCCGACCTGCCGGTGCGTCCGCCCGTGCTGTGCCCGGGCTGCCCGCACCGCGCCGTCTACGCCATGCTGCGCCGCCAGAAGGTCGCCGTGATGGGCGACATCGGCTGCTACACGCTGGGCGCGCTGCCGCCGCTGCTCTCACTCGAGAGCTGCCTGTGCATGGGCGCCGGCATCGGCATGATGGCCGGCATGAACCGCATGCTCAAGCGCATCGCCGCCGTGTCGGTGATCGGCGACTCCACCTTCTTTCACTCGGGCATCACGCCCCTGATCGACGCCCACTACAACCAGACGCCCGGCCTCGTGATCGTGCTCGACAACCGCACGACCGCCATGACCGGTCGCCAGGGCCACCCCGGCACCGGCTTGCACCCCGACAAGGCCAGCGGCCCGGCGGTCGACATCGAGCAGCTCTGTCGCGGCATCGGCGTGCCGGTCAGCACCGTCGACGCCTTCGACGAAGCGGCCGTCAAGGCCGCCATCACCGCGGCCATTGCGGCCGGCGAGCTGCGCGTGCTGGTCGCCCTCGCGCCTTGTGTGCTGCTCACCGGCAAGGGTCCGCGCGACGCGGTGGTCGTCGACGACGACCGCTGCAATCTCTGCGGCCTGTGCCTCGAGCTCGGCTGCCCGGCGGTCGCGGCCGGCGACGAGTCGGTCGAGATCACGAGCGACTGCACCGGCTGCGGGGTGTGCCTGGCGGTCTGCGCGCGCGGCGCGATCAGCGCGCCCGCGCCACGCGACGAGGCCGACCCGTCCGCGGCCGACGCGGCCGCGCCCCGGCCCGACGCGGCCCCCGAACCGCCCGATGCCGCCCCGGCCGGCTCGTGAACGGCGTCGCCACAGTGGCGCTGGCGGGGGTGGGCGGCCAGGGCATCCTCCTGGCGGCCTCGCTGGTCGCCCAGGCCGCCATGGCGGCCGGCTTCGAGGTGAAGACGAGCGAGGTCCACGGCATGGCGCAGCGCGGCGGCAGCGTGGTCTCGACGGTGCGCTACGGCACGCAGGTCTGGTCGCCGGTGGCGCCGCGCGCCGACCTCGTGATCGCCACCGAGGCGCTCGAGGGCCGTCGCGCGCTCGCGTTGCTGCCCGACAAGGGCACCCTGGTCTACGCCACGACCACGATCGCTCCCGGCAGCGTCCTGCGCGGTGAGCGCGCCTACCCCACCGACCTGGCCGAGGCCGCCCGGGCGCGGCTCATCCAGCTCATCGCCGTCGACGCCGAAGCGCTGGGCCGCGAGGCGGGCTCGGTGCGCGCCGCCAACGTCGCCCTCGTGGGCGCGGCGACGCACGCCCTGCCCTTCGGCTCGCGCGCCTGGGAGCGGGCGCTCGAGCTGGCCATCCCGGGCAAGCTGCTCGAGCTCAACCGGCGGGCGTTCGCCCTTGGCCGCGAGGCCGCTGCACCAACGGTCGCACTCACCGAGGAGGGGTCGTGAAGGTCACGCAAGTGACGGTCTTTCTTGAAAACCGCAGCGGGCGGCTTGCCGAGATCGCCGACCTTCTGGGGCGCCGCGGCGTGAACATCCGCGGCTTCTCAACGACCGAGGCCGCCGAATACGGCATCGTGCGCCTGATCGTGCCCGACCCGGTCGCCGCTCGCGAGATCCTGCACGAAGCCGGCTTCACCACCCACCTCTCGCAGGTCATCTGCGTGGGCGTGACCGACCAGCCGGGCGGTCTCGCGCGCGTGCTCGACACGCTCGCCGAGCAGAAGATCTCGGTCGACTACCTCTACAGCATCTCGTTCAACAACATCTGCTTCGCGGTGCACGACATCGACCGCGCCGTCGGGCTGCTCGCGGGCAAGGTCGCGCTGCTCTCCGACGAGCAGGTGAAGACCCTGTGAGCGTGGCCACCGCGGCCGGCGCGGTCACGGCCGACAAGGCCGGCGGCAACCACTGGCAGCAGGCCGCCGAGACCATGCCGCTCGAACAGCTGCGCGACACCCAGCTCGAGCGCCTGCGCGCCACCTTGCGCAACGCCGTCGACAACGTGCCCTTCTACCGCCGCCGCCTGGCCGACGCGGGCGTCGCTCCCGACGACCTCACCACGCGCGAGCGCGTCGCCGCCCTGCCCTTCACGACCAAGGCCGACCTGCGCGACCACTACCCGTTCGGCATGTTCGCGGTGCCTCGCGACCGGCTCGTGCGGGTGCACGCCTCGTCGGGCACCACGGGCAATCCGACCACCGTGGGCTACACGCTCGGCGACGTCGAGCTGTGGGCCGACCTGATCGCGCGCACACTGGCGGCGGGCGGCATGGGGCCCGGCGACATGTTGCAGAACGCCTACGGCTACGGGCTGTTCACCGGCGGCCTCGGCCTGCATTACGGCTGCGAGCGCCTCGGCGCCACCGTGCTGCCCATCTCCGGCGGCAACACCGACCGTCAGCTCAAGCTCATGCGCGACTTCGGTGCGGCGGCCCTGTCGTGCACGCCGTCGTACGCCCTCTACCTGGCCGAAGCGGCCCGCGACCGCGGCTTGCGCCCCGCCGACCTGCCCATCAGGGTCGGTTTTCACGGCGCCGAGCCGTGGAGCAACGAGATGCGCCGCCAGATCGAGGCCGCGCTGGGCATCGACGCGCTCGACATCTACGGCCTCTCCGAGATGGGCGGGCCGGGCGTGGCCTTCGAGTGCCTCTGCAAGACGGGCATGCACGTGAGCGAAGACCACTACCTGGTCGAGATCGTCGACCCCGAGACCCTGCAGGCGGTGCCCGAGGGCACGGTGGGCGAGCTTGTCGTGACGACCCTGAGCCGGGTGGCGCAGCCGCTCGTACGCTATCGCACGCGCGACCTCTGCAGCCTGAGCTCGGCGACCTGCGACTGCGGCCGCACCCTGGTGCGCATGAGCAAGCCCGTCGGTCGTACCGACGACATGCTCATCATCCGCGGCGTCAACGTCTTCCCCAGCCAGATCGAAGAAGTCCTCATGACGATCCCGCAGATCGAGCCGCACTACCAGATCCTGATCGAGCGCAGGGACCACCTCGACATGGTCGAGGTCTGGATCGAGGTCGGCGAGGACCTGTTCGGCGAGACCATGGGCCAGCTCGAGACCTTCGAGCGCGCCGTGCAGCACCGCCTGTACAGCGTGCTCAACATCCAGGTGCAGGTGAAGCTCAAAGAGCCGCGCACCATCGCCCGCAGCGAGGGCAAGGCCGTGCGCGTCATCGACAAGCGGCCACAGTAGGCCAAAGGCCGCGGCGGGCGAAGGCGCGAACGCGGTGGGGCAGGGGCGGGCCGGCTCGCCGCCCTCCGGCGTAGGGGGCTGAGCGTGGAGCTCGATGCGGTCCGTGTGCGCAGGGCGGCGCCCGACGACGCGGCGGCCGTCTGCGCCATCCTGAACGCGGCCATCGCCGACGGTCGCCAGAGCCTGCTCGACACACCCTTCATGGTCGACGAGGAGCGCCGCTACATCGCCGGGTTCCCGGCGGGCGGCGTCTTTGCGGTGGCCGAGGCGCCCGTGGCGGGCGCCGGGGTCGGCGCGGGCGCCGCCGCCGTGGGGCCGCGGGTGGTCGGCTTTCAGTCGCTCGAGCCCTACGCCTCGTTCGGTACGCACGCCTTCGACCACGTGCTCACCGTAGGGACCTACGTCGACGAGTCGTTCCGGCGCCGCGGCATAGGCCGCTTGCTGGCCGACCACTGCTTTGCCGCCGCGCGGGCGGCGGGCCGCATGCGCCTGCTCACCGAGATCCGCGCCGACAACGAGGCCTCGCTGCGCTTCTACCGCAGCCTGGGGTTCACGGTCGCGGGCGTCGCTCACGAGCTGGCACGCGTCGGCGGGCGCCTGGTCGACGTCGTGTTCGTCGAGCGGAGTCTCTGAGGGCGACCGGCCGGCAACCGGCCGGGCCGCCGCCTCAGGTCGGCCCAAGCCGCTTGCGCGCCGAACACCGCGGCGCGCCACTCGGGCGTTCGGCCCTGGTCGGGCCTACGGTTTGGGCGAGGCCGTGGTGGTCGGTGGCGGTGTCGTCGGCTTGGGCGACGAGGAGTGCGTCGTCGGCGGTGTCGTCGCGGGGGTCGTGTGGGTCGGCCCGGGCGACGGCGAGCCCGACGAGGGCGAGGGCGACGGGGACGGCGCCATCTTGGAGTACTTGCCCTCCCACGGCAGCCAGTACGGCATGACCGCGGGCGTGGCGAAGTCGGGGATGTAGGTCGAGCCGAAGACGCTGTTGTAGAACGTGCCCCAGATGGGCAGCGAGTAGGTGGCGCCGAACACGTCGGGCATGGGCCGCGAGTCGATATAGCCCATCCAGACGGCCGTCGCCAGCTTGGGGTTGAAGCCGTCGAACCAGGCATCGACGTAGTTGTCGGTGGTGCCCGTCTTGCCCGCCGAGCGGCCTCTGTAGTAGTCGGGCATCGACGCCGCGGTGCCGCCCGACGAGCTCGTGTTCTGCTCGAGGATCTTGTCGACGGTGTAGGCTACGCCGGCCGACAGCACGCGGTTGCCCTTGATCTTGGTCTTGACGACCTTGCCGCTGGGGAAGACGACCTTCTCGATCGCCTGTGGGGCGTGGTGCACGCCCTCGCTGGCCATGGTGGCGTAGGCGTCGGCCATCTCGAGCGCGTTCACGTCTTCGCTGCCCAGCACGATCGAGGGGATCGCCGTGAGCTTGGTGGTGACGCCCATCTCGTGGGCGACCTTCACGATCGCCGCCGGCCCCAGGTCGAGGCAGAGCTGGGCGAACACCGTGTTGTCGGACTGCAGGGTGGCCTGCACCAGGTTCATGCGCCCGCCCGACGACTTTTCGGCGGTGTAGACGTCCCAATAGGGCGGGTTCGCGCCGGGACCCAGGTAGATGTGCAGCGGGTGCGAGTTGTAGTAGGTGGTGGCCGGGTCGGCGTGCTCTTCGACGGCGGCGATGAGGGCGAAGGGCTTCATGGTCGAGCCCGGCTGCCGCTGTGCCTGCCAGTCGAGGCCGTACTTGTAGGTCTTGAAGTCGGTGCTGGCCGACATGACGCGGATGTAGCCGTTGGTCGGGTCGATGGCCACGAGGGCGCCGGCCTGGCCGGTGGAGGGCAGGCGCTCCTTGAGCGCGGCGATGGCGTCTTGCTGCATGGACATGTCGATCGAGGTGTACACGCGCAGGCCGCCCTCGTAGACCTCGCTTGCGCCGTAGCGGTTGACGAGCAGACCGGTGACGTAGTCGACGAAGTAGCCCGCCGGGTCGTTGGTCTTCGAGACCGGTTTGGCGTACACGCGCAGTTTGACGGCCTTGGCCGCGGCGGCCTGGGCGACGGTGATGTAGCCCTGCTGGGCCATGCCGTCGAGCACCAGGTTGCGGCGCTCGGTGATGACCTGGGGGTCGGTGATCGGCGAGTACTCGCTGGGGAACTTGGGCAGCGCGGCGAGCAGCGCCGCCTGGGGCAGGGTCAGCTTTGAGACCGGCTTGTGGAAGTAGGTGAGCGCCGCCGCCTGCACGCCGTAGGCGCCGGCCCCGTAGTAGACGGTGTTCAGGTATTCGGTGAGGATCTTGTCTTTGGACCAGCGGTCCTCGAGCTCCCAGGCGAGCACCGCCTCTTTGAGCTTGCGCGTGAGGGTGGGGTCGTCGCCGATGTAGGCGTTCTTCACGTACTGCTCGGTGATCGTGCTGGCGCCCTCGACCACGTGGCCGGCCTTGATGTCGTCGACCAGGGCGCGGGCGATGCCCGTGAAGTCGACGCCGTGATGCTTGTAGAAGCGCTTGTCTTCGATGGCCACGGTGGCGTTCTTCATGACCTCGGGGATCTGCCTGCTGGGCACCACGACGCGGTTCACCGCGCCGTAGAGCTCGGCGATGCGGTTGCCGTTGCGGTCGAAGATCACGGTGTCCTGGCCGAGCTGCTGGGGCTTCATGGCGTCGATGTTGGGCAGGTTGTGCGACACGGCGACGATGGTGCCGCTCACGAGCCCCACCACGGCGATCACGGCGAAGATCACGATGCAGACGATCAGGCGGCCCCAGTGCATGCGCGGCCGCCGCTTGGCGCGGCGTTTGCGGGCGCGTTTGGTCGGGGTCGTGTCTGCTACGTCCTTCATGAGGTAGCCCTAGTGTACCGCTTCATCAGGCGGGAGCGGTGGTGGGCCCGGTGTCGTCGTCGGCCGGCTGCGAGGCGGTGGCCGCCCGGCGCTTCTCCATGACGCGCGCGATGAGCAGCGAGATCTCGTAGAGGATCTCGAGCGGGATGAACATGGCGATGAACGAAAAGGCGTCCTGGCTGGGAGTGGCCACCATGGCGATGACGGCGTTGATCACGATGGCGTAGCGCCAGTTCTTGCGCAGGAACTTGGTCTTGACGATGCCCATGCGCACCGCGGCGATGATCACGACCGGCATCTCGAAGACCGCCCCGAACGCCACCAGGAACCAGGCGACGAACGAGAAGTAGTCGGTGGCTCGCGCCTGGGCCGTGAAGTAGTGGCTGTTGAAGTCGAACAGCCACGCCAGGCCCCGGGGCAGGACGATGAGGTAGCAGAACACCACGCCGAAGAGGAACAGAAAGACGCAGCAGGCGACCACGAACAGGACCACACGCCGGCTGACGGGGCTGAAAGCCGGCCCGATGAAGGCCCAGAACTGATAGATGATGATCGGCGAGGCCGCCACGATGCCGAAGTAGGCCCACACCTTGAGGCTGACCATGAAGGGCTCGGCCGGGCCGAAGGTGACGATCTTGTGGGGCGCGCCCGCCGGCAGCACCTTGAGCGGATGGAGCAGGAGCGCGAACACGAAGCGGTTGAGGAGGGCGGCGAGCAGGATGCCGACCAGCAGGGCTATCGCGGCGTAGACGATGCGCCGGCGCAGTTCGTCGAGGTGCTCGACAAGAGTGACTTTCTCTTCGAAGTCGACCATGCCGCCGTCAGTCGGCGGTCGGGCGGACCGACGAAGCGGAGCGGCGGGTGAGCTTGCCGAACGCTTCGACGCCTCCCTCAGCACCGGCGCCGGCGTCGTCGGCGACGCGTGACGGGGCGCTGACCGGTGATGGGGCGGTGACCGGGGACGGGGCGCCGACGGCCGCCTCGGCGGCGACGGGCGGCGCGGCCGGTGCCGGCGCGCCCGCGGCGACCGGGCCGTTGCGCACCTCGGGAGCGGCCGGCGGCGCGCCGGCGGCGACCGGCCGGTTGCTGCTGCGCGTGGCCGCGGGGGCGCTCGCGGTGTCGATCTGCGGCGTATCGAGCGCGGCGTCGAGCGTAGCAGCCGCGGCCGGCGTGGCGGCGGCTGCGCCGGTCGTGGCGCCGCCGGTCGAGGTGAGGCTGAAGCCCGACTTGATGTCTTTGACGGAGTCGGTGATGTCGTCGATGCCGATCTGCGAACGTATGTCGGAGGTCGCGTCGCGGAACTCGCGGATGACCTTGCCGAGCTGGCGCCCCATCTCGGGCAGCCGCTTGGGGCCGAACACGACCAGGGCGATAAGGATCACTATGGCGATCTCGGAGAGTCCGATCCCGGGAAACACTTGAGGACCTGCCTTCGTGGGTTCAGGGGCCGCTTGAGCCTCTTCCCCAGAGTACGCACCCGGCTCGAGAGCGTCAATCTTCTCCTGCAAAGAGCGGCTTCTTCTGGGCCGCGCCGCCGGCCGCGCCGCCGGGCGCGCTCGAAAGCGCGCCGGCGCGCCGTACTAATGTCCTGCAAAACGGGCATGTCCGCGGGGTCTGCCGGGGCCTTGAGAGCAGGTTGCGCCGCTTCGACGGGCTTTGCTATAGTCGCTTCGTGAACACCTTCACAGACCAGCTTATTTGCCGATCGCGAGTCGACGCTGGAGCATGACGACCGCATTCCTGACAAACTGGATCTACGTCGCGGTGTTCATGGCCGCGGGCGCCGCGATGGTCGTAGGCATCCTGCTGATGTCGCGGCTCATCTACCCGGTCCACCCCTCGCGCGACAAGTACTCCACCTACGAGTGCGGCATCGAGCCGGTCGGCGACTCCTGGCACCCGTTCGCGGTGCGCTACTACATCTTCGCCCTGCTCTTTCTGGTCTTCGACGTCGAAGCCATCTTCCTGTTCCCCTGGGCCCTGCGCTTTCGCAGCCTCGGCTCGACGGGCTTCGTCGAGGTCGTCGTCTTCGTCGCCGTCCTGGCGGTGGGCCTCGTGTACGCCTGGCGCAAGGGGGCTCTCGAATGGGTCTGACCGACCTCGATCTCAAGGCCCTCGCCGAGAACGTGCACTACCCCAACATCAGCCAGTTCGAAAAGCCCAACGTCGTCACGACCACGGTCGACTTCATCTTCAGCTGGGCGCGCTCGCACTCCGTCTTTCCCTTCACCTATGGTCTCGCCTGCTGCGCCATCGAGATGCTGAGCTCGGGCTTTGCCCGCTACGACGTGGCGCGCTACGGCATGGAGGTCTTTCGGCCCACGCCCCGGCAGTGCGACCTCATGATCGTGGCCGGCACCGTGAACGAGAAGATGGCGCCCGTGCTCAAGCTCCTCTACGAGCAGATGGCCGAGCCCAAGTGGGTCATCGCCATGGGCGCCTGCGCCACGAGCGGCGGCCCGTTCTACGATAGCTACAACGTCGTGAACGGCGTCGACAAGATCGTGCCGGTCGACGTCTACATCCCCGGTTGTCCGCCCCGCCCCGAGGCCCTGTTCCAGGGGCTGCTCGAGCTGCAGAAGAAGATCCAGGCCATGCGCATCGTGCCGCCGCTGCAGGCGCCCCCCGACGCCGCGCCCGTCGCCGAGGCGACGCCCGAAGCCGTCGCGCCCGCGGCAAGCGCCACGCCCGCCGCCTCGCCCGACGCTGAGGCCGGCAGCGACGTCGCCGACGACGCGCCGCCCGTTGACGACCGCCTCGAGAAGGTCAGGAGCTAGCGTGCTGCCGGCCATCGGTTCCGCCGCCCTGTCGATCGACGCCGTCGCCGCGCGCCTTGCCGCCGAGCTCGGCGACGACCTGGCCGAGGCGCGGGTCCAGGAGCCCGACACCGTCGTCGCGATCGTCGCGGGCGCTCGCCTGCACGACCTCGCGGTGGCCCTGCGCGCGCTCGACGGCATCGCCTACGAGACCTGCAACTTCGTCGCCGCCGTCGACCACGGCGAGCGCTTCGAGGCCGTCTATCACCTCTACTCGTTCGCCTCCAACACCTACCTCGAGCTGCACGTCGACGTGGCGCGCGACAAGCCCGTGCTGCCCACGGTGACCGACGTCTGGCCCGCCGCCGACTGGCACGAGCGCGAGGCCTGGGACATGATGGGCATCCGCTTCGACGGCCATCCCGACCTGCGCCGCATCCTGCTCGGCGACGACTGGGTGGGCCACCCGCTGCGCAAAGACTACGTCGACTCGGTCGAGAACCACCCGCATGCCTGAGCCCTTTCCCATAGCGGCCCCCGACGAGGCCATGGCCCTGGCGCTGCGGCGCATCGCCGCGTCCGAGGCCTCCGGTCACGGCAGCGACATGGCGGGGCTGGGCTTCGACCAGGTGGTCGTCAACATGGGGCCGCAGCATCCCTCGACCCACGGCGTGCTGCGCCTGGTCGTCACGCTCGACGGCGAGCTCATCAAAGACGTCATCCCGGTGATCGGCTACCTGCACCGCAGCAAAGAGAAGATCGCCGAGAAGCGCACCTACTTCCAGTACATCCCGATCGTCGACCGCACCGAGTACGTCGCCGGCATGAACTGCGAGTGGGGCTACGTGATGACCGTCGAGAAGCTCGCCGGCATACGGCCCACGCGCCGCGCCGAGTTCATCCGCATCGATCATGGCCGAGCTCAACCGCATCGCCAGCCACCAGGTCGGCGTCGGCACGTTCACCGCCGACCTCGCGCCCCTGGGCACGGCCCTCGTGTTCTACGCCTTCCGCCACCGCGAGCAGATCCTCGACCTCTTCGAGTCGGCCAGCGGCGCGCGCATGATGTTCAACTACTTCCGCTTCGGCGGCGTGCGCTACGACCTGCCCGACGGCTGGGTCGAGAAGTGCCGCGCGCTCATGGCCCAGGTGCCCGCCTGGTGCGACGAGTACGAGTCGCTCGTCAACGACAACGCCGTCTTCCTGCAGCGCTGCATGGGCAAGGGCGTCATGACCCAGGAAGACGTGGCCGACTACGGCATCACCGGTCCCAACGCGCGCGCCTCGGGCGTGGCGCACGACCTGCGCCGCACGCGGCCCTACTCGGTCTACCCCGAGCTCGACTTCAAGGTCTGCCTGGGCGAGCACGGCGACGTGCTCGACCGCTACCAGGTGCGGGTCGACGAGATCCGCGAGTCGGCCAAGATCGTGCTGCAGTGCGCTCGACCTGCTGGCGCCCGGCCCGGTGCAGCTCGGCACGCTGCGCGCGCCCTACATCATCACGCCGCCGCCCGGCGCCTGCTACACAGGCCAGGAGAACCCGCGCGGCGAGTACGGCACCTACATCGTGAGCGACGGCTCGCGCTACCCCTACCGGCTCAAGTTCCGCGACCCCTGCTTCGTGCAACCTGCAGATCTTCCCCAAGCTGCTGCGCGGCAACAAGATCGCCGACGCCGTGGCCATCTCGGGCAGCATGGACCTCGTACTCGGAGGGATCGACCGATGAGCTGGGACCTCGTCTGGGCCATCGTGCGCGTCGTCGTGGCGGTCGCCATCGCCTACTCGCATCGTCTTCGTGGCGGCGCTCGTCAACATCCTCTTCGAGCGCCGCATGCTGGCCTTCCTGCAGGACCGCCTGGGCCCCAACCGCACCGGCTGGCAGGGCATCCTGCAGAGCGTCGCCGACTCGTTCAAGATGATGGGCAAAGAAGACTTCGCGCCGGCTGCCGCCGACAAGGCGATGTTCACGCTGGCGCCGATCATGGTCATGATCGGCGCGGTCGCCATCCAGGTCGTCATTCCCTACACGAAGGGCTGGACCGACCAGAACCTGAACGTCGGCCTCATCTACATCGTCGCCATCACGAGCTTCACGGTGCTCTGCGATCCTGCTGGGCGGCTGGGCCTCGCACAACAAGTACTCGCTGGTCGGCGCCCTGCGCTCGGCGGCCCAGATGGTCTCGTACGAGCTGCCCATGATCCTCGCCCTGCTGGTCGTCGCCATGGCCGCCGACTCGCTCAGCCTGAACGCCGTGGTGCGCGCCCAGAGCCACTACGAGTGGTTCGCCTTCACCATGCCCTTCACGTTCCTGCTGTTCTTCATCGCCTCCATCGCCGAGCTCAACCGCGGGCCCTTCGACCTGCCCGAATCCGAATCCGAGCTCGTGGCCGGCTACGGCACCGAGTACTCGGGCATGCGCTTCGGCATGTTCTTCCTGAACGAGTACGCCGGCATGACCATCATGTCGATGGTCACGGTCACCCTGTTCCTGGGCGGCTGGCAGGGACCGCTCGCGAACGCGTTCGTCATCCACGGCGTGTCGCTCATCGCCCATCGTCTGGTTCCTGGTCAAGGTCTACGCGCTGGTCTTCGCCCTGGTCTGGATCCGCCTGTCGGTGCCCCGGCTGCAGGTCGACCAGCTCATGGGATTCGCCTGGAAGGTGCTCATCCCGCTCGGCCTGGTCAACATCCTGGCGACCGCCGCCGTCATGCTCTGGGCGCCGCACTGGAAGCTCGCCATGGCGATCTACAGCTGGATCTTCCTGATCGCCTTCGTCGGCCTGTTCGACTCGGTGCTGCGCTGGCGGCTCAAGCGGCAGCGTAGCCGCGTGGCGGTGCTCACCTGATGCTCGGCATCCTCAAAGCCATGCGCACCACCCTGGGCCACCTGCCGCAGCGCAAGATCACGGTCCAGTACCCCGAGCAGCGCGAGCAGCTCCCGGAGCGCAGCCGCGGGCTGTTCCGGGTGGTCGTCGACCCGGCGACGGGCGAGCCCCGCTGCCGCTCCTGCACGCTGTGCGAGACCAACTGCCCCGTGCAGGTCATCCGCGTCAACTACCAGTCGACGCACGCGCTGCCGGCCGTGAACGAGGCGCGCATCAAGCGGGTGCGCGCCGACTCGCAGCCGGCGCCCGACCTCACCCGGATCGCGCCGGTCATCGACCACTACCGCGAGACCGGCACGGGCCTCATGGCCGTCCTGCAGCACACGCAGGAGATCTACGGCTACCTGCCGCGCGCTCGCCCTCGAGGAGATCTCGGTCGAGACCGGCGTGTCGCTCTCGCAGCTCTACGGCGTGGCCAGCTTCTACGACCAGTTCCGGCTGTCGCCGGTCGGCCGCTTCGTCGATCACCGTCTGCCACGGCACCGCCTGCCACGTCGCCGGCGCGCCGCTCATCACCGAGGCCTTCGCCGAGGAGCTCGGCATCGAAGTCGGCAAGACCACAAAAGACAGGCTGTTCACGCTCCAGACGGTGAGTTGCGTGGGCGCGTGCGCTCTCGCTCCCGTGGTCAGGATCGGCGACGACGAGACCCACGGCCGCATGACGCCCGACAGGGCGCGCGGCCTCGTAAACGAGCTCCGACAGAGGGCCGAGGTCGACCGATGAGCACCACGACCACCGACCGCGCACAGGCCGTCCACGCCGCCCTCGAACGCGCCCTTCACGCCGACCAGGTCGTCGCGCACGACGGCGCGCGCGAGGTGCGCATCTGCGCCGGCACTGCTTGTCACGCCTCGGGACGCCCAGCCGTCGACTGCCGCCTTCCACGATCAGCTTGGCGAGCTCGGCCTTGCCGATGAAGTGCGCGTGGTCGAGACTGGTTGCCACGGCTTCTGCGAGCAGGGGCCTATCGTAGTTGTACAGCCGCAGGGGTTGTTCTACTCGCGGGTGCGCGCAAGCGACGTCGCCGGCATCATCGGCGCCAGCATCACCTCCGACGGCATCTACGAGAAACGGCTCTACAAGGATCCCGGCAGCGGCAAGCCGGTGCCCTACGAGAGCGACATCCCCTTCTACGCCGGTCAGCGCCGGCTCGTACTCGCGCTGAACGGCAAGATCGACCCGTACTCTATCGACGACTACCTGACGCAGGGCGGCTACCGGGCCCTAGCTCAGGTGCTCGCCGCCGACGACCCCATGGCCGTCATCGACACGGTGGAGTCGGCCGGCCTGCGCGGCCGCGGCGGCGCCGGGTTCCCCGCCGGCAAGAAGTGGCGCTTCTGCCGGGCCAACCCCGGCAACTGCAAGTACGTCATCTGCAACGGCGACGAGGGCGACCCCGGCGCGTTCATGGACCGCTCCGTGCTCGAGGGCAACCCGCACTCCGTGATCGAGGGTATGATTATCGCTGCCTTCGCTATCGGCGCCGGCGTCGCCCCGGTGCACGGCTACGTGTACGTCCGCGCCGAGTATCCGTTCGCCGTGCAGCGCCTCGACGCCGCGCTTGCCCAGGCCCGCGAACGCAACCTGCTAGGCGACGACATCCTCGGCTCAGGCTTTACGTTCGACATCGTCATCAACCAGGGTGCCGGCGCCTTCGTCTGCGGCGAATCGACCGCACTGACGGCGAGCATCGAGGGCCAGCGCGGCATGCCGCGCGGCAAACACATCCGCACGGTCGCCCACGGCCTCTACGGCGAGCCCACCAACCTGAACAACGTCGAGACGTTCGCCAACGTGCCCTGGATCGTGTCGAACGGCGTCGACGCTTACCGCGCGATGGGTACCGAGACCTCGAAGGGCACCAAGATATTCAGCCTGACGGGAAAGTTGCAGAACGGCGGCCTCGTCGAGGTGCCGATGGGCGCCACGCTCCGCGAGGTCATCTTCGATATCGGCGGCGGCATGCTGCCCGGCCGTGAGTTTAAGGCCGTTCAGCTCGGAGGACCGTCGGGCGGTTGCCTGCCTGCCGACTTGCTCGACTCGCCCGTCGACTTCGAGAGCCTGCTCGCTGCGGGCTCCATGATGGGCTCCGGTGGCATGGTCGTGGTCGACGACGCCACCTGTATGGTCGACTTCGCCAAGTTCTTTCTGCAGTTCACCCAGGACGAGAGCTGCGGCAAGTGTGTGCCCTGCCGACTGGGCACCAAACGTATGCTCGAGACGCTCGTGCGCATCACCGATGGCGAGGGGCGTCCCGGCGACATCGCCTTGCTCGAGGAGCTCTCGGAGTACATCATCGACGGCTCGCTGTGCGCCCTCGGCGGCAGTGCTCCGAACCCCGTGCTGAGCACGCTCCAGTACTTTCGCCACGAATACGAGGCGCACATCCACGATAAGTGCTGCCCCGCCGGCCGCTGCAAGGCGCTCATCACCTACTACATCGGCGGCGACTGCACGGGCTGCGGCCTTTGCGCCAAGAAGTGCCCCACCAAAGCCATCACCGGCGAGAAGAAGCAGATCCACGTGATCGACGAGGACCTGTGCATCAAGTGCGACACCTGTCGGCAGGTCTGCAACTTCGCCGCGGTCAAGGTGCGCTCCGGAGTCGAACGGTCCGACCAGGCCGACGAAGGGCGGCAGGGCGCATGACGCCGCGCAACGACAAGCCCGAAGCTACAGCCGCATCACATCCCGCGGTGCGCGCCTCGCAGATCGCGCTGACCATCGACGGTCGCGACGTGACCTGCGATCGCGGCGAGACCATACTGCAGGCGGCCGAGCGCGTCGGCATCCACATCCCCACCCTCTGCTACGAATCCCGGCTGCCGGCGTCGGCGGCCTGCCGCCTGTGCATGGTCGAGGTCGAGGGCTGGGGCAAGCCCGTGTCGAGTTGCTCGACGGCTGCCGCCGACGGCATCGTCGTGCACACCGACACCGAGAAGGTGCGCAAGATGCGGCGCCTCTACCTCGAGCTGCTGCTGTCCGACCACAACTCCTTCTGCACGCCGCCCTGCCGCGACGCCTGCCCGACGCATATCAAGATCCCGCAGTTCCTCGACGCCATCGCGCGCGGCGACTACCGGTCGGGCGTGCGCAAGCTGCGCGAGGACCTGCCGTTCCCGGCCATCCTCGGCCGCGTCTGCACGCACCCGTGCGAAGAGCCCTGCCGGCGCCAGCTCGTCGACCAGCCGATCACGATCTGCCGGCTGCACCGCTTCATGGCCGACCAGTGCCTCGACGACGAGCAGGCCGGCGAGCTGCTGCTGCCCGTCGAGCCCAAGCCCGACAGCGGCAAGAAGATCGCCGTCGTCGGCGCCGGTCCGGCCGGCCTCGCGTGCGCCTTCTACGCCCGTCTCGAGGGCCATCGGGTCAAGGTCTTCGAGGCGCTGCCCAAGCCCGGCGGCATGCTGCGCTACGCCATCCCCAACTTCCGCCTGCCGCGCACCGTGCTCGACAAGGAGCTCAACGTCCTGTGGCGCATGGGGGTCGAGCTCGAGTGCGACACGCGCCTCGGCGTCGACTACCAGCTCGACGACCTGACCGTTGAGTACGACGCCGTCTTCCTGGGCCTCGGTGCGCTCGATTCCGCCGCCCTCGGCATCGCCGGCGACGACGCCGCGGGCGTGGTCGCCGCGCTCGACTTCGTCGGCGACGTCGAACTTGCCGGCGACGTCAGCGTCGGCGACAGGGTGGCCGTCGTCGGCGACGGCTTCGCCGCCGTCGAGGCCTGTCGCATAGCGGTCCGCAAGGGCGCCCGCGAGGTCACGCTGCTGTGCCACGAGCCCCGTCAGGCGATGGCGGCCCCCGCGGCCGAGGTCGCCGCGGCCGAAGAAGAGGGCGTGCACGTGCGCTCGCTCGTCGCCCCGGTGCGCGTCGTCACCGACTCGGGCCACAAGCTAACCGGCATCGAGGTGCAGCCCACCGACGCGGGCGCGCCCGACGCCGAGGGCCGCTACCAGCCCACGCCCGCCGGTCCTACGTCGGTCGTCGCCTGCGACCAGCTGATTTACGCCACCGAGCTCTTCCCAAAGCTCGACGGCACGAGCGAAGAGCAGGGCGTCAAGCGCACGGCCGCCCGCACCATCGAGGTCGACGGGCTCACGCTCCAGACCGACGACCCGCGCATCTTCGCCGGCGGCGACGTCGTGCTGGGCGCGCGCACCGTGGTCGAAGCCGTCGCTCAGGGCAAGAAGGCCGCCTGGAGCATCGATGCGTTCCTGCGTGGGCTCGACATGCGCGAGGTGGCGCGCGCCCTCGCCGAGCTGCAGGCCAAGCCGTTCGTGGCCGCCCTCGGAGCGCGGCGCGAGCTCGACCCCACCGTCGTGCGCATGGCCGAGATACCGCCGGTGTTCATCGACATGACCACCGACGTCTCGCACCCCGCGCCGCCGGTCGAGACGGCCACGCTGGCGCTGGGCGCCCGCACGACGACCTTCGACGAGGTCGACCTGGGTCTCACCGAAGCCCAGGCGCGCCTCGGCGCCGAGCTCTGCCTCGACTGCCACTGCCCGGCCAACGGCAGCTGCGACCTGCAGCGCTACGGCATCGAGTACGAGGTCTTCGCCAACAGGTTCCACGGGCAGGCCTCCCACGACTACCCGGCCGACTTTCGTCACGACTTCATCATGCGCGAGCCCAACCGCTGCATCATGTGCCTGCGCTGCGTGCGGGTCTGCCGCATGGAGGTCGGGGCGAGCTGCTACGACGCCATCGGCCGCGGCTGGGACACGATCGTCTCGACGCCCGACAACCTGCCGTTGCAGACCGTGGGCTGCGTCTCGTGCGGGCGCTGCGCCGAGACCTGCCCGACCGGGTCCATCCAGGTCAACCAGCGCGCCCTGCAGAGCTACGACTTAGACGAGAGCCGCTGCATCTTCTGTGGCGAATGCGTCGAGGTCTGCCCCTACGGCGCCCTCGAGCAGACCGACTTCTTCGAGCTGGCCGGCACCAGCCGTACCCAGCTCGCCGGGGAGTCGCTCTACGTGCGCGCCGCCAGGCCGGCCGCGCTGGCCGAGTCGGCCGTGCCCGACGTCGACCCGCGCGTGCGCGACGCCGTCGAAGGCAACGGCTGGCAGTGGACGCCGGTCAAGGGCGACGGCCTCGACCTCGACGAGATGGAGCGCGGCGACTGATGCCCCACGGCGACTTTCATCCGGTCCTGTTCGTCATCGTGGCCGTCTGGGTGCTGGTCTGCGGCCTCGGCGTCGTGGCCTTCCGCAACGTCGTGCACTCGGCCATGTCCATGGTCCTCTGCTTTCTGGGTGTGGCGGCGGCCTACGTGCTGCTGAACGCCGGCCTGCTGGCGATCATCCAGATCCTGGTCTACGTGGGCGCCATCTCGGTGGTCGTGCTGTTCGCCATCATGATGACCGACCAGCGCGAGACCAAGCTCGGCTTCTTCTTCAACCGCCAGGCCATCTTCGCCGCGCCGCTGGCGGTCGCCACGGCCGTCGTGATCACCGTCATCCTGGTGACCTCGAAGATGGCCCCCAACGGCTCGACGTCGCACAACATCTCGCTCTCCGGCATCGCCAGCGGGCTGTTCAACGGCTACGTGTTCCCCTTTGAGCTCGTGTCGTTCGTGCTGCTGGCGGCCATGATCGGCGCCATCGTGCTGGCCCGCAAAGAGGACCGACTGCCATGAGCCCCGTCGACTGGTATCTCACGCTCGCCACCGGCCTGTTCTGCATAGGCGCCTACGGCGTGCTCGCGCGGCGCAACGTGCTGCTCATCGTCATGAGCCTCGAGCTCATGCTGAACGCGGTCAACATCGCTCTGGCGGCCTTTGCCAACTTCATGCCGCACGCCGGCGCCCGCGGTACCTTCTTCGTGCTCTTCATCGTCACGCTGGCCGCGGCCGAGGTCACCATAGGCCTGGCCATCATCGTGGCCAACTATCGCAACCGGCGTTCGGTCCAGGCCGACGAGTTCAGCGAGCTGAAGGGCTAGGGCGGCGCGCATGCATGTCATGATCACCCTCATCCCCCTGGTGCCGCTGGCCGGCTTCCTGGTCACGCTCCTGCTCGGCAAGAACGTGCTCAAGCGGCGGCCCGAGGTCGTCTCGCTCATCGCGGTCACCGCCTCGTGGGTGCTCTCCATGATCGTCGTGGCGCACGTCCTGGGTCACCACACCAAGGCCATCGACTTCAACCTGTTCACCTGGGTGTCGGCCGGTACGTTCCGCGTGCAGTGGGGCTACCTCGTCGACTCGCTGGCGGCCATCATGCTGATCGTGGTGAGCACCATCGGCATGCTCGTGCATTACTACTCGATCGGCTACATGCGCGGCGACGGCGGCTACTACCGCTTCTTCGCCTACCTCAACCTCTTCATGTTCGCCATGTTCACCCTCATCCTGGCCAACAACTACCTGCTCGTCTTCCTCGGCTGGGAGGGCGTGGGCCTGTGCTCGTACCTGCTGATCTCGTTCTGGTTCCACAAGAAGTCGGCGTCGCAGGCGGGCAAGAAGGCCTTCCTCGTGAACCGCGTGGGCGACTGGGGCTTCACGCTGGGCCTGTTCCTCATCTTCACCACGTTCGGCTCGCTGCAGTTCGGCCAGGTCTTCGCCCGCGCGCCGCACGTGAGCCACGGCGTCATCACCTGGATCGCCCTGCTGCTGTTCGTGGGAGCGGTGGGCAAGAGCGCCCAGTTCCCGCTGCACGTCTGGCTGCCCGACGCCATGGAGGGCCCGACCCCGGTCAGCGCCCTCATCCACGCCGCCACCATGGTCAACGCCGGCGTCTACATGATCGCCCGCAGCTACCCGCTCGTGAGCCAGTCGCACACGGCCATGCTGGTGGTGATGATCGTGGGCACCTTCACGGCCATCTACGCGGCCGCCATCGCGCTCACCCAGAACGACATCAAGAAGGTGATCGCCTACTCCACCATCTCGTCGCTGGGCTTCATGTTCATGGCCCTGGGCGCGGGCGCCTGGGTGGCGGCCATCTTCTACCTGTTCGCCCACGGCTTCTTCAAGGGGCTGCTGTTCCTGGGCTCGGGCTCGGTGATCCACTCCATGTCGGGCGAGCAGGACATGCGCCGCATGGGGGGCCTGCGCAAAAAGCTGCCCATCACCTTCTGGGCCATGATGATCGGCGCCCTGGCCAACGTGGGGTTGTTCCCCTTCGCCGGCTTCTGGGCCAAAGACGAGATCCTGGGCGGCGATTTCAGCGCCCACTACTACTTTGTCTGGGTCATCGGCCTGGTCACCGCCTTCGTCACCGCCCTGTTCATGTTCCGCCTCATCTTCCTGACCTTCTGGGGCGAGAACCGCTCGGCGCCCGACGTGCAGAGCCACATCCACGAGTCGCCGCGCGTCATGACCTGGCCGCTCGTCATTCTCGCGGTGCCCGGCGGCCGTGCTCGGCCTGGTCGTCGGCCTGCCGCCCGACGGCGGCTGGCTGCACACCTTCCTGCAGCCCGTGTTCTTCAACGTCGAAAAGGAGCACTTCGTCTGGGCCGGCACCGGCGGCGGCCTGCTGCTGCTCTCACTGGCCGTGGTGGTGGCGGGCATCTACACCGCCTACGTGGCCTACCTGCGGCGCCCCGGCCTGCCGGCGCGCGTCGTGGCGCTCGTGCCCTGGGCCTATCAGGCCTCCTACCGCAAGTTCTACATGGACGAGTTCTACGAGGGCGCCGTGATCCGTCCGGTCATGGGCTTCGCCACCTGGCTGTGGACCTTCGTCGACGTCAAGGTCATCGACGGCGCCGTCAACGGCCTCGCCTGGGCGTGGGGCGCGCTGCGGGCGCGCCCTGCGGCCGCTGCAGACCGGACGCGCCCAGAGCTACGCCTTCGGCGTGTTCGGCGGCCTGTTCGTGCTCGTCATCCTCATCCGGTACTTCTGGGGGGCATAAGTGGGCTGGCACCAACAGGCGGGTTTCCCGATCCTCTCCGTCATCACCTTCCTGCCGCTGCTGGGCGTGGTGCTCATCGCCCTGATCGGCAAGGGCCGGCCGCTGTTCTACAAGGTCGTCTCGCTGATCGTCACCTTGGCGGTCTTCGTGCTGGCCGACTGTCATGCTGCTGCGCTTCCACACCCACCTGCCCGGCATGCAGTTCACCGAGAACGTCATGTGGATCAAGCGCTTCAACATCCACTACAGCTTCGGCGTCGACGGCATCGCCGCGCTGCTCATCTTCCTCACCACGCTGCTCGGCTGCATCGTGATCATCGCCAGCTGGCACTACGTGAGCGACCGCGAGCGCGGCTTCTTCATCTCGCTGCTGCTCCTGCAGGTCGGCATGACCGGCGTGTTCTGCGCCACCGACCTCTTCCTGTTCTACGTGTTCTGGGAGGCCATGCTCATCCCGATGTACTTCATCATCGGGATCTGGGGCGGGCCCCGTAAGATCTACGCGGCCATCAAGTTCTTCCTGTTCACGCTGGTGGGCAGCGTGCTCATGCTGGTGGCCATCATCGCCCTGGTCTACTACGCGCGCACCCAGTCGCCCGTCGGGCTCACCTTCAACATCCAGCAGCTGTCGCACCTGGTGCTGCCCTACAACCTGCAGATCTGGGCGTTCCTCGCCTTCTTCCTGGCCTTCGCCATCAAGGTGCCGATGTGGCCGCTGCACACCTGGCTGCCCGACGCCCACGTCGAAGCGCCCACGGCGGGCTCCGTGATCCTCGCCGGCGTGCTGCTCAAGATGGGCGGCTACGGGATGCTGCGCCTCTGCCTGCCGATCTTCCCCGACGCGGCCGTGGCCTTCATACCGCTGGTCGTGGCCCTGTCGATCGTGGCCATCATCTACGGCGCCCTGGTCTCGATGCAGCAGAAGGACCTGAAGAAGCTCGTGGCCTACTCGAGCGTCAGCCACATGGGCTTCGTCACCCTGGGCATCTTCGTCTCGATCGCCGTGTTGAACAACGCCCAGGGCATGGAGGGCGCCATCCTCGTCATGTTCAGCCACGGGCTGCTCACCGGCGCCCTGTTCCTGCATCGTCGGGTTCCTCTACGAGCGCACGCACACCCGTGACATCGCCTCGATGGGGCGCCTGGCCACGCCGCTGCCGGTGCTCGCCGGGTTCTTCCTGTTCTTCGCCCTCGGCTCCATGGGCCTGCCTGGCCTGTCGGGCTTCGTCGGCGAGTTCCTGAGCCTGCTGGGGCTGTTCCGCTACTCCCACTGGATGGCGGCGGTGGCGGCCCTCGGCGTCATCCTCGCGGCCTGCTACCTGCTCTGGATGTACCAGCGCACCATGCTGAACGACCGCGGCGACGACGCCGTCAAGCCGAGCTTCTCGCTGTCCGACTTCAAGGCCCGCGAGATCGCCTCGCTCATGCCGCTCGTGGTGCTCGCGGTGTGGGTGGGCGTCTACCCGAACACGTTCCTGAACCTGCTCCACCTGCCCGTGCAGCAGATCGTCGACCGCGTCGTGCCGTCGCTGGCGCAGGCCCACGGCGGCCCGCTCGCCCAGCTCGCGCACTACACCCGGGGGCTGCTCTAGATGAACGATTCGATCATCGTCGTGCTGCCCCCGTGCCATCGTGCTGGCGACGGCCCTCGTCGTGCTGTTCGTCGACGCCTTCGCCGGCGGTCGCCGGCTCGTGCCGGCGTGGGTCGCGGCGACCGGCCTCGTGGTGGCCGCCGCGGTGGCGGTCGCCCAGTGGACGACCTGGCAGGGCGGCGGCGCGCTCTGGCGCGTGTTCACGGGCGGCCTCGTCATGAACGCCCGCAGGCCGGAGTACGGCTTCAGCGGCATGGTGCGCCTCGACCGGTACGGCCTGTTCTTCACGGTCCTGTTCTGCGCCATCGGTGTGCTCACCATCCTGCTGTCCGACGACTACCTCGCGCAACACGACATCAAGCCCGGCGAGTTCTACGCGCTGCTGCTGCTCATCCTCGCCGGCATGATCGGCATGGCGGTCTCCACCGACCTGATCGCCCTGCTCGTCTCGTTCGAGCTCATGTCGCTGCCCAGCTACGTGCTGGCCGGCGTGCTGCGCTCCGACCGCCGCTCGGGCGAGGCCGCCATCAAGTACTTCATCAACGGCGCCTTCTCGTCGGCGGTGCTGGCCTTCGGCCTGGCGCTCGTCTACGGCGTCACCGGGCAGACGGGCTACGGTCGCCATCCGCGCCGCCCTCTCTCATACCGACCCGCGCAACGCCATGCTGCTGGTCGCCCTGGTGCTGGTCGCGACCGGCTTCGGCTTCAAGATCGCCGCGGTGCCCTTCCACGGCTGGGCGCCCGATGTCTACGAAGGCGCCCCCACGCCGGTCACCGCCTTCATGTCGGTGGGCATCAAGGCGGGGGCCTTCGCCGGGTTCCTGCGCCTCGTCGGTCCGGCTCTGCTGCCGGCCGCCCAGGGCTGGTCGGACGTGCTGATCGTGCTCGCCGTGGCCACCATGATCGTGGGCAACGTGCTCGCCCTGCCGCAGCGCAACCTCAAGCGCATGCTGGCCTACTCGAGCATCGCCCACGCCGGCTACCTGCTGCTCGGCCTGATCGCCGTCGGACGCAGCGGCGACCCCGCCGGGGCCAGCGCCATCCTCTTCTACCTGGCCGCCTACACCTTCATGAACCTCGGCGCCTTCGGCGTGCTCGTGCTCATCCGCAACCGCCGGCCGTTCCGCTACACCCTCGACGAGCTCGCCGGACTCGGGCGCACCATGCCGCTCACGTCCCTCGCCATGCTGGTCTTCATGCTCTCGCTCACCGGCATCCCGCCGCTCGCGGGCTTCTGGGGCAAGTTCTTCATCTTCACCGCGGTGGTCGCCGCCCACATGACCTGGCTGGCCGTGGTCGCCGTGATCATGAGCGCGGTGTCGGCCTTCTACTACCTGCGGGTCGTGTGGTACCTCTACTTCCGCGAGGCCGAAGAGCCGGCCGCCGCCGCGGAGCTGCCCGAGCTGCTCGGCGTGCGGGCCGGCATCACGGCCAGCACCGTGGTCGCCGTGTTGGGCGTGCTGGCCGTGGGCCTCTATCCGGCGCCCGTCATCGCCGCCGCCGAGGGCGCCGTGCGCGTGTTCCTCAAGGCCTGACCCTCCTGTACCAACTCGCCCTGCGCCGCCCGCCGAAGTCGTTGACGGCGGGGTACACTTAGTACCACTGACCGGGCGGGCGCGGAGTGGAGGGCAGAGCGTGAACATCCTGTTTTTGGGCGACGTCTTCGGTCAGCCCGGGCGCGACGCCGTCGTACGCGAGCTCCCCGAACTGATCGACGACACCGCCGCCGATTTCGTCATAGCCAACGGCGAGAACATCGCCAACGGCGCGGGCATCACCTCGAAGCTCGCCCAGAAGCTGCTCACCGCCGGTGTCGACATCATCACCACCGGCAACCACGTGTGGCGCCAGCGCGAGGTCTATCCGTTCCTCGATTCCAGCGCGCGCATCGTGCGGCCCGCCAACTTTCCGCCGTCGAGCCCCGGACGCGGCCTGACCGTGCGCACCGCCGCGGGCGGCGTCGAGGTCGCGGTCATCAACCTCATGGGCCAGGTCTTCATGGGCACCGGCATCTCGCCGTTCCGCATAGTCGACGCCCTGGTCGACGAAGCCCAGACGCTGGCCGAGACCATCGTCGTCGACCTCCACGCCGAGGCGACCAGCGAGAAGATCGCCATGTCGCAGTACCTCGACGGCCGCGTGACGGCCGTGATCGGCACCCACACGCACGTGCAGACCGCCGACGAACGCGTCAGCGCCAAAGGCACCGCCGCCATCACCGACGTCGGCATGTGCGGCCCCCGCGACTCTGTGATCGGCGTGCGCAGCGAGATCATCTTGCGACGCTTCCTGACCGAGCTGCCCGCGCAGTTCGAGGTGGCCGACGGCGACGTGCGCTTAGACGCCGTGATCGTGACCGCCGAGGGTGGCAGGGCGACCGCCATAGAGCGCCTCGAACGGCGCTGCTGACAACCGGCCCCATCGCCCCGGGGCCCCGGCCGGCGCGGACGCCGCGGCCGTGCCGGCAACGTCGGCCCGCCTCAAGTGGCGCGGCCTGCACACCGATGAACAAGGGGGAGCGTGGGCCGAGAAAATCCGAGCGCCGGGCGGTGCGCAACGGCCCCGAGCCGGGCGCTCGGGGGAAGGGTAGTCAGGGCCGGTGGGCCGTGGCCTTAAGCAGATCCGGGGAGAGAGCACCGATCACGTGAGCGACGGTATCGTCAAGAAGAAGACCTACGTGACCAAGCCGCGGCCTGCGACGGCGGTGGCGGAACTGGGACTCGACGAGGCCGAGGTCGCCCCCGCGCGCGGCATCGGCGGCCGGCGCGTGCTGGTCACCTTGATCGGCGACGTGATCGCGCTGGCCATCGTCACGCTGATCGCCCTGCTGCTCCTGCCCGTCGGCTGGCACCTGCCGGTCGTCGGGCGCTCGCTCGCCGAGTACGCCGAGGTCCGTCCGCCGCTCGCCGTAGAGAGCCTCATGATCCCCTGGACGATCTTCGTGCTCTACGGGTACGGGCTCTACCGCAGCTCGGCACGCAGCATCAACGGCTGGGTCGTCTCCGAGGGCCTGCGCGGCCTGACGGCGCTCTCGGTGGCCGCCTGGAGCATGCTCATCCTCACGCTGGCGGTCGCGGGCACGACCGACTCATTGGGCTTCATCGCGGTCTTCTGGGCCTGCGAGGTGGTCGCGGTGCCGTCGTGCCGCGCGGCCGCGCGCGCCGCCATCTGGCAGTCTCCGCGACTGTCGGAGCGCACGCTGATCGTGGGAGCGGGGGCCGTGGGTCACCTGCTCGGCGAGAAGATCGGCAAGCACCCCGAGTACAACCTCAAGCTGGTCGGCTACTTAGACGACGGCGAGCCCTTCGGGGCGAGCCAGCCGCCCGTGCCGGTCGTGGGGCGCCTCGAGGACTTGAACGACGTGCTCGACGGCTACGACGTCACCCGGGTCATCATCGCCTTCTCGCGCGCTCGCCACCAGCAGATCCTCGACGTGGTGCGCACCTGCGCCGACCGCGGCGTGCGCGTCAACATCGTGCCTCGCCTGTTCGAGATCTTAAGCTCGCAGACCGCCATGGACGACGTCGAGGGCATCCCACTGCTCGACGTGGCCCACGTCGAGATGTCGCGCTTCAACACCATCGTCAAGCGCGTCTTCGACCTTGTGGTCGGCGGCGTGCTCACGATCGTCGCCCTGCCGCTGATCGGCCTGCTGGCCCTCGCCATCAAGCTCGACTCGCGCGGGCCGGTGTTCTTCAGGCAGGAGCGCATGGGCCGCGGCGGCGTGCCGTTCCGCATCTTCAAGCTGCGCTCGATGCACGCCAACGCCGAGGAGCTGCGCTACGACTTGGCCGAGCTCAACGAGTACTCGGGCCCCATGTTCAAGATCAAGGGCGACCCCCGTATCACGCGCGTGGGAGCGGTGATCCGCAAGTGGAGCCTCGACGAAGTACCCCAGCTCCTCAACGTGATGCGCGGCGACATGAGCCTGGTCGGGCCGCGGCCGCTCTGGGTCGACGAAGCCAGCCGCTGCCGCGGCTGGACCAAGAAACGCCTCGATATCACCCCCGGCATCACCGGCCTGTGGCAGGTCACCGGACGCAACGACGTGCCCTTCGACGAGATGGTCAAGCTCGACTACATGTACGTGACGGGCTGGACGCTGTCCTGGGACATCAAGCTGCTGCTCGAGACCCTGCCGGCCGTGCTGGGCAAGCGCGGCGCCTACTAAGCCGCCGGCAGCCGCCGACAAGCGCGGCGCCTACTAGGCCGCCGGCTGCCGCCGGCGCCATTCCCCTAGCGCCGCGTGTTGTTCACGAGGGTGACCGTCACGCCGGGCGGCGTGTCGAGCACCGGCGCTCCGAAGGTCACGAAGGTGCTGTCGCGCACCGTGGTGCCCGTCGCGCCCGCCTCGACGTGCAGCAGGCCGGTGGGCAGCGGCGACTGAAAGAGATCGGCGCTGAAGGTGTTGCCCGACGAGCCGCTCGTGAGCCAGGCGCACTGGTGGGCGTTGTAGCCGCTGCGCGTGTCGATGAAGCGGTCGTTGGTGAAGTGGTTGTTCGGCGAGGCGCTCAGGTAGAGCAGTTGGCCGCCGACGTCGCTCTTCACCAGGTTGTCCGTGAACTGCGCCCCGTTGACACCAGAGAAGTAGATGATCGCCGAGGTCGAGGGCGGCGACA
This sequence comes from uncultured Actinomycetes bacterium, assembly GCA_963755025.1. Taxonomy (GTDB): domain Bacteria; phylum Actinomycetota; class Thermoleophilia; order UBA2241; family UBA2241; genus Bog-752. The sequence continues at coordinate 52,132 of CAVWIH010000014.1, read as the reverse complement.
CCGAGATGAACGTCCTGGTGGCGTCGAAGCGGTTGCCGGAGAGCACGTTGTCGACCGCGACGCTCTGGTCGGAGCCGTAGTTGATCATCGCCCCCCGGCAGCGGTAGACGGTGTTGTCGACGAACCGCATGCCGACGGCGTGGTTGAACTCGACTCCCTCCTGCCAGGGGTAGGCGCTGTTCCAGCCGGCCCCCTTGATGGTGCAACCCGAGATCGTCGAGAGGCCGCCCCTGCCGGTCGCGTCGAACGAGATCGCCTCGGAACCTGAGGGCTCAAAGAGGCAGTCGTTGACCGTGATGGTGTGGTAACCGGCGGTGATCGCGTGCACGCCGTCGAAGCGCTGCGTGCACTCCAGGTCCATGCGCGGCGAGCCCATGAAGTGGCAGCGCTGCCAGACGATGTCGTGATAGGTGGCGCCGCTCCAACCCAGGCTGTTCAGGCTCACGCCGTTGCCGTCGAACGGGTTCGCCTCGATCGTGCAGTCGCGAAAGGTGAGGTACGACGCGGCGCGCCCCGACTCGAACGACACCACGCAGCCGTCGCCGCTCATGGCGCCGCCACCCGTGAAGGTGACTTGCTCGAAGGTCGTGTGCGAGGCGCCGTCGACGAAGTGCAGGGCGGCGCCTTTGACGCCCAGCTCCATGTCGCGCAGGCGGCTGTCCCCGGCGATCTCGAGGCGGCCCGACAGCCAGCTGCGGGCGCCGGCGCCCACGAGGTCGGCGCCGCGCGGCACGGCGAGGGCGCCGACTTTGTAAGTGCCCGCCGGAAAGTACAGCGCCTTGTGGGCCGCTGTGGCGGCGCTGAGCGCCCTGTCGATCGCTTTGGTGTCGTCTGTCGCGCCGTCGCCCCGGGCGCCGTAGGCGGCCACTGAGACGGCTCCCGCGGGCACCCCGCCGCTGTGGGTGAGCACCACGGTCGCGATCGCCGCGCCCGCAAGCACGGCGGCGACGACGGCGAGCACGACCAGTCGGCGCGTGCGGCGCGCGCGCCGCGACCGACCGGGCGCCGCGCCCGCGGGCGACGACGGGTCGTGCCCGCGCCCGGCTCCCGCACCGTCGGCCTCTGGGGATCGCGTCTCGCTCACCGGCCTCGCGTTCGTCTGGCATCTCCCCGAGCAGCATCGGCTCGGGCGTTCGCGCGGGGTCGCCGGCGACCCAAGGCCACGACCGGCGGTCGCCGCGAGAGTCTACCGCGAACCCCCCGGTCGTAGCCGTTGCAAACGCACCCGGATCGCCGGTGGCAACCGTTGAGAAGGCGGCCGCTGATCGCCGGTGGCAGCCACTGCGAGCGCCCCCGGGCCGCCGGTGGCAGCCGTTGAGAGCGCCCCCGGACTTGGCGTCGGTGGGGGCTGTGCGGTGGGTAGCTGCGGAGTAGTACGGAAGGAAAATCGAAGGCCGCCGGGGAGCGCGACGGGCCTCGCGCGGCTATTCGTGAATTGCAGCACAAACTACGAAATTACCTGCAATCCGACGATTTTGGTACTAGCGGGAGGGATGGTTGACCCATACGCAGTGGGCCGGTATGGTTCCCAACGTTTACTGGCTAGGCAACGCGAAGAACCGACCAAAAACGAACGGCGCGCTTATTGACGGCGCCCACCCAAGGAGGTCCGCCAGACTTCCGAAAGGAGGCAGGTCATGCACCGTAGACGATTGGCCCCGGCCCACTTGCACGACCTCTATACCCCCTACCGCCCCATCTCACTCCTCGTTCGAGATGACCGCGCGGTGACCCCCTTCGTTCGCTGATCCCAGACGGCAGTCGCCGACGGTCGTTCGCGGCCGCTTCGGCGTGGTCTCGGCATGTCTCGAGACCGCCGGATCCGACGCTCGCTTGCTGCGCAGGCGGCGAGGCGTCGGTCCATCTGACGAGCCGGGCGAGGGGTGCGCAGCTCCTGCCGCCCGGGAGGAGCCGAGGTCGCGAACAGAAAGGCGCGACACGGCAAGGAAGGACGGCCTCCACCGCGACCCTCAGGGTCGCCGCCGACCTTCGAGTGGCAAGGAAACGGAGTTCTGGATGAAACGCAGCATCGTGGCCATAGCGGTCCTCGCCCTTCTCGTGAGCGCCCTGCTGGCCGTCGCACTCAATCCGGCTACCGCCCACGCGACCACCATCAAGAACAAGACCTTCACGACCTACAACGTGCCGTCCGGCGCCCACAACCGGGTGTACGACCACGTCACGTTCAAGGGCGGCAACAGCAGCACCGCCGTGCTCACCATCAACCACGCCGCCCGCAACATCACCTTCACGCACTGCACGATCGACCGCGGGCCCTACAACGGCATCACGATCAACGCGACGAACGGTAACATCCACGACATCACCTTCACCCACTGCCGCATCCTGAGCGCGGGCCGCATGGGCATCGAGGTCACGCAGCGGCCGGCTTCGAACAGCGTCGGTCCCAAGCACATCAAGGTGATCGACACGGTCATCGAGCCTTCGGCAGAAGAGGCCATGTCGTACGACGGTGGCTACTTCGCGTCGTCCGACCTCATCTCGGGCGTGACCATCATGGGTTCCGACAACCAGACCAACCCTGCCTGGTCCGGCGCCATCGAGATCAACGGTCCCACGCACTTCACCGTGCAGAACACAAAGATCTACGCCTGCCGCAAGAACGCCCTGAACCTCGAGGGCCCCAGCGGCAACGGCCACCTCGTGTTCCGTAACGTCACGATCGACTATGCCAAGCGCTACGAGAGCGTCGCGACCGACTCCTCGACTGCGCGCCTGACCGAGCTGCAGAGCGTCAACGGCGCCGTCTTCACGGGCTGCCACTTCACGCTGGGCCAGGCCTGGAACGCCGGCTACTGGACCGACAGCTCCAACAACAACCTGTCGAAGAGCAGCCTCACCGGCAAGACGCCGGCGGGCCGCGCCATGTGGTCGCCCGAACGGCACCTGCGCGAACAACAAGATGCCGGTCCGCAAGTAACTCCGGCCGACCGGTAGCCACGGCTGGGGCGCGCTCGCGCGCCGCGGCCGGGAGCGACGGCCGGGGGGCGGCGCATGGCGCCGCCCCCGGCCGTCGCCGTCGTTAGACCACTGGCACCGTTTCCTGCTCGCGGTACCAGGCGAACGTGCGCGCCAGGCCCTCGCGAAAGTCGACGACGGGGCGGTAGTCGAGCAGCTCGGCCGCCCGGCCGATGGCCGCCTGGGAGTGGCGCACCTCGCCGGGGCGCGGCGGCACGAACTCGACCGCGATCTCGCGACCGACCAGCGAGTTCAGGATGGCGATCATGTCGAGCAGCGTGATGCGCTCGCCACAGGCCACGTTGACCACCTCGCCGGTGACGCGCGGGGCGCGCAGGGCGAGCAGGTTGGCGTGGACGATGTTGTCGATGAACGAGAAGTCGCGCGACTGCAGGCCGTCGCCGTAGACGCGATAGGGGATGTTCTTCAGGGCACAGGTGGCGAAGCGGGCGATCACTCCCGAGTACTGCGACGTGGGGTCCTGGCGCGGGCCGAAGACGTTGAAGTAGCGCAAGGCGAGCGTCTCGAGGCCGTAGATCTCTGAGAACACGCGACAGAAGTTCTCGGCGGCCAGCTTGGTGACCGCATAGGGCGACATGGGGCGCGGCGGCATCTCTTCGGACTTGGGCAGCTCGTGGCCGTCGCCGTAGACCGACGACGACGACGCCAGCACCACCCGTTTGACGCCCGCCCGCCGCGCGGCGCTCAGGAGCTTGAGCGTGCCTTCGACGTTGACGGCGTTCGTGGTGACCGGGGCCTTGACCGAACGGCTCACCGACGGCAGCGCCGCCTCGTGCAGGATGAGCTGCACGCCGTCGACCGCCTCTTCGACGGTCTCGACGTCGCGCATGTCGCCCTCGACCAGCTCGATGTCGGAGAGGCAGTGCGCGAGGTTGCCGCGGTGCCCGGTGGCGAAGCTGTCGAGCACCCTCACCGTGTACGAGCCGTCGGCCAGCAGGGCGTCGACGATGTTAGACCCGATGAAACCGGCTCCGCCGGTGACGAGTACTCGGTCCTGTGACACTGCTCCTCCTTGTAGGGCGAAGGTCGCCTGGCCGGTCTGACCGGACAAGGTCCGGACGACGACGCGGCCAGCGTCTTCACGGGCGTGTAGGCCGTCGGCCGACCCGTGACCGCCTCGCGGTCGCGGGTCGCCTACGAGTAGTCGGCATATCTACCCGAGACGTGAAGCAACCTGCAGCGTTTGCTGCGGTTCCTGGCCCGGCGCTCGCGCGCCCAGACCACGAGCCGGGGCTCGGGTCCGAACCGCAGGCTGAGCAACGCGGCCAGTGGCCTTGCCGACCAGCGGCCGAGCCCCAGGTAGGCGCGCTGCATGGCGATCACGTCGGGGCGCCAGTCGCGCTGCCAGGCGCCGTCGGTCACCAGGCTCATGCGGCTGATGGCGGGATCGGCGCAGCACCGTTCGAGCGTTGTCTCGAGCAGCAGGAGCCCGGGAGCGATGCGAGCGTAGTCCTCGTCGTAGGCGATCTTCAGGATGGAGTACTGTTCGCCGCTGACCATGCAGAACTGGGTGGCGAGGCAGCGGCCGTCGGCGACGAGCGAGTTCGATCTCGCAGCGATCACGGGTGCTCGCGGCGAGGCGACGATAGAACGCGAGCAGGTCCGGGTGCAGCGCGATCGCGCTGCCCACGCCCGACGCGCCCTTCCAGCCCGAGGCCTCGACGGCGACGAAGGTCTCGAACGCCGCGGCCAGGTCGTCGCCCGTGGCGGTCACGAAGCGCACGTCGGCAAACGACTCGAGCTTCTTGCGGTGGGCGCGCAGGTTGCGGCGGAAGTGCTTGGAGAGCCGCGCCATGAGCTCGTCGAACGGTCGTGCGCAGTCGAAGATGTCGCAGGGCTCGGCGTTCTGCAGGCAGTAGCCGAGGGGGCCGAGCCCGCGCAGCCCGTCCCACAGCGCCGACGCAGCCGGCAATGGACCGAGGACCGCGAAGCGCCCGCCGCGCGGTTCGCGTCGCAGGTACTCGGCGAGCGCGGGGATCAGCACCCCGCGAGCGTCGTCTTCGGGGCAGACCACGTCGGACACCAGCAGGTGAGGGTGCCAGGGCACGCCCCAGACGGCGAGCCTGGGCCCCAGGACGTCGTCGGTCCGTGCCTCGAGCGGACAGATGGCCCGCACGGTGTCGCCGTCGTGCAGCACGAGGCAACGCAAGCGGTCGGGCGCATCCATGAGCAGTTCGGCATAGGCACGCTGCGCTTCGCGAGCCTGAAAGGCGGTGCGTTGCGGCATGGCGTCGCAGAGACGGTCCCAGTCGGCCTGCAGCTTCGCGAACGCCTCGCTGCCACGGTGCTCGACGATGCTCCAGCCGTCCGGCAGAGAAGCCGGCGCGCCGTGAGCTTGCAACGCTCGCGCCAGGCGCACACCCGTCACGCCGAGGCGCGTCACGCTGACGGGCAGAAGGGTGAGGAGGTACAGCGACCAGGGAAAGCCAAAGCAGCGAGCGAGCTCGAGGCGAGCCTGCTCGGCCTGGCCGGCCGCGAGGAGGGCGCGCGCCTTGCGGGCGCGGTGCTCGTCGATGACCGCCTCGAGCTCGCGCCGCTTGCCCGCACGGCCGAGAAACTCGAGGATCGGCCCCCCAGACGCGGCGCACGATCGTGACCGCGGCGTCGGCTCGGGTGGCGGGGTCGGCGTCGGTCAGACGCGTCCCTGTGTGGCCATGCTGCCAGGCGGTCTCGCACGTCATGTAGCCGGCCAGACCGTGCCTCGCGAGCCGCGCGAAACACTCGACGTCTTCGTAGGTCGGAAGGTCTTCGGCAAAGCGCAACGCCGCCGCGGCCTGTTCGCGGCGCACGACCACCGTGCAGGTGTACACGCACCAGTCGCGCAGGTAGGCGTCGTAGAAGTCACCGACGTGCAGGTCGAACTGCGGCGCACCGGGCGGCAGGCCGGCGATCGTCGTCGAGGAGACCGCCGGGCCCAGGACCTCGGTCCAGGGGCGCTGGTCGCCACGCCACGACGAGATGCGCTCGTGCTGCCGCTCGCCCGTCCAGTCGACGCCGCCGAAGTCACTGAACAGATAGAGGACGTCGGGGAACTGCTCCATGACGGCGCGCTGCCAGGCGAGCTTGCCCGGCGCCCATTCGTCGTCGGAGTCGAGAAAGGCGACCAGGTCGCCGGTCGCGGCCTCCACACCCGCGTTGCGCGCCGCCCCGGCGCCGAGGTGAGGCGTGCGCAGGTAGCGCAGCGCCGGCCCGAGGTCGCGCACGACGGCCTCGGTGTCGTCGCTCGAGCCGTCGTCGACGACGATGATCTCGTCGCCGGGCCGGCACTCGGCGAGCGCCGAGCGCAGCGCGCGCTCGAGCAGGCGCGCGCGGTTGTACGTGGGTACGACCGTCGAGACGCTCAGGTGTGGCATGTGACCCCTCTGGAGACCTGCTGGACGGTCAGTCCGGCAGAAAGGACAACGGCGGTCGGGCGCCGGTGAGCGGCTCCATTCTTTCACCGGCAAACGCTCGTCACGCCAGTTTGACGTCGTCGATGGAATAAACTATGGGCGAGCGCGTTCGCCGGCTCAAGGCAGGGGTCGCGAGCACTTGAGCGAGCGACGGCCGCGCCGACGGGGTAATGACGATGACGGGGGCGAGGGTCAACAGTCCGCTGCATAGGGTCGAAGGCGCCGCGCGGTCGTCGGGGAGTTCGGAGAGCCCGACGGCGACCTCGATCATGGTCCCGGCGGCCTCGACTGCGGCCCCGGCGAGCCCGGCGGCGAGCCCGGCGGCCGGACTGCGGTACTTCGCCGCGCCGCGACTCGATGGCGAGCAGCCCTTGCGCTGGCGTGAGTTCGCCCACGGCGTGCCCTGGGCCAGCTATCACCAGGATCCGGCGTGGGCCGAGGTCGAGCGCTGCGGCAGCGGCTCGACGGCGCGGCAGCCCTTCTTCTTCTGGGCCGAGCGCGACGGCGTCATCTGCCTGACGGCGCTCGGCGTGCGGCGTCACTTGCCTCTCCCCGGCCGCGTCTTCTGGGAGTTCAACCGGGGTCCGCTGGTCCTCGACAGCGCCGTCCTCGACGACTGGCTGTCGTGGCTCGGCGGGCGGCTCGGTCGCGAGGCGGCCCGGCTGCGGGTCCAACCCGCCATGCGCCTCGACGCCGGCGGCGACGACGCCGAGACCATCCTCGAGCGCCAGGGCTTCGCGCGGCGCCGGGCCATGGGCGGCTGGGCGACGCTGCTGGTCGACATCGGGCACGACGACGACGATGTCCTCGCTTCGTTTCGGGCCGAGACCCGGCGCGCCATCCGTCAATCGCAGCGCCACGGCATAGAGGTGCGCGTCGAAGACACACCGTCAGGCTGGTCGACGCTCTCGAGCCTGCAGGCGGAGCTCCGGCGCAGGGCGCCGGTGCCCGAGCTCGACGAAGCGACGCTGGCGCGCATCGAAGCCGCCTGGATGGCGGGCAGGATCGATGGGTCCGGTGGCACCGTGCTCGTCGCGCGCCACGACGGCGAGCCGCTGGCGGCCGCTCTCGTGATCGTCCACGGCTCGACCGCCTACCTGCCGGTCATCCCCTCGTCGCACCATCACGACAAGCTTCCGGCCAGCCACCTGCTTGTCTACGAGGCCATGCGCTGGGCGCGGCTGCACGGCTGCACGACGTTCGACCTCGTCGGTTACTCCATGATGGCGCGACCCGGCGACTCGCTGTGGGGCATCAACCAGTTCAAACGGGGCTTCGCCTCGCTTGACCACTTGACCAGGTCGCTGGCGATCCACGAGAAGGTCTGCTCGCCTGCGGTCTGCGCTCTGGCGAACGCCGAGCGCCGGGTGGAGGCTCTCGTGCGTCTTCGAGCCGACGATCGGTCGCGATGAGACTCGCCGTCACCATCGACACCGAAGCCGACGGCCAGTGGGACCACGGTGCGCCGCTGACCACGCGCAACGTCGGCTTCTGGGCTCCGTTCCAGGAACTCTGCGAGCGCCACGGCGCCGCTCCGACCTACCTCGTCACGACCGAGATCATGGCCGACGACCAAGGTCGCGAGCTGCTCACCTCGTGGGCGTCGCGCGGCGCCGCCGAGGTGGGCACCCACCTGCACCCCTGGACGACGCCGCCCTTCGTCGACCGGCCGGGCCTGCGCTATAACGACCCCGACCACGCCTTTCCGTCGCAGCTTCCCGGCGACCTGCTGGGCGACAAGATCGCCACGCTGACCGAGCAGTTCGTGGCCGCGTTCGGCGGCCGCCCCACGTCGTACCGGGCGGGCCGGTTCGGCTTCGACGACCGCAGCGCGGCGTTCCTGGCCGCGGCCGGCTATACGGTCGACTCGTCGGTGACCCCGCTGTGGTCGTGGCGCAAGCACGCGGGCCTGGGCGGCGAGGGCGGGCCCGATTTCAGCGCACACCTGCCGCGCCCGTTCCTGCTCGGCGCCGGCGAGCGTCCGCTGGTCGAGATCCCCGTCACCATCATCCCGACCTACACCATCTTGCGCAGGTCGCCCGCCCTGCTCGGCGCCTACCAGCTCCTGCCGGTGCGCGCCGCCCGCAAGCTGCTGTTGTCGCGCTGGCTGCGCCCTCAGCCCATGTGGCTCACCCCCGACCCGCGCCTTACCGCCGCCGACCTCGCCGACCTGTGGCGCTGCGCCGCCCGCCTCGGGCTCGACACGCTCGTCATGATGTTCCACAGCAGCGAGCTCATGCCCGGCGGGAGCCCCTTTCGCCCCGACGCGCGGTCGGTGCGTGACCTGCTCGACTGCCTCGACTCGTTCTTTGGCTTCGTGACCCGCGCGGGCGGTGAGTTCGCCACGCTCACCCCGATCGCCGACGCGCTGCTTGCCGGCGGCCGCCTCGCAGTGAAGCCCCTGTGAGGGTCCTGCTGCTGGCCGACACGCTGGTCAACGGCGGGCTCGAGCGCCAGCTCGCGCTGCTCGCCACGAGCCTGCCGCCGGAGTGGGAGGCGCGGGTCTGGGCCATGGACGGCGGTACCTTCACCGGGTATCTGCGCGACCGCGACGTCGACGTCACCGTGCGGCAGCGGCGCTTTCGTTTCGATCCGGCGCCGGCCGGCGCGTTGCTGTCGGTGCTGCGCTCGTGGCGGCCCGACGTCGTGCACGCGTGGAGCTGGATGGCGGGCCTGGCGGCGGCGCCCCTGTGCCGGGTGCTGGGTATCCCGCTCGTCAACGGCATGATCCGCAGCGGCGCCGTCGACCTCGACCACACCCGCCTCAAGCGCCTCGGCCTGGCCGGCGCCACGCTCGTCGTCGCCAACACGCGCGCCGGGTTGCGCGCCTGGAGAGTGAGCCCCACGAAGGGCCGCGTGGTCTACAACGGGTTCGACCAGACGCGCCTGGCCCAGCTCGACCTGGAGCGCCGGACCGACCCCGAGTGCTGCACCGTGGTCATGACCGGCCGCATGACGCCGGTCAAGCACTACGACGTCGTGCTCGACGCCGCCCGCCGGCTGAGCCGCGACGCGGCCGGCTGGCGCTTTGTGCTGGTCGGCGACGGGCCCGACCGCGAGCGCCTGCGCGGCGCCGCGCACGACCTGGTCGACGGCGGTGTCGTCGCGTTCCCCGAGCCGGGGTCCGAGGTCCTCGGTCTGGTGCGCGACGCCGACATCGGCGTGCTCATGACCAACCCCGCCCTGGCCAACGAGGGCTTCAGCAACTCGATCATGGAGTACATGGCGCTGGGCCTGCCGGTCGTCTGCGGCGACGGCGGCGGCAACCCCGAGCTGGTGCGGCACGGGGTCACCGGCTTCATCGTGCGGCCGGCCGACCCCGACGCTCTGGCCGAACGCCTCGCCTGGCTGCGCGCGCGGCCCGACGAACGCTGCGCGATGGGCGCCGCCGGGCGCGCGGTGATCCTCACCGAGCTCTCAGTCGCGGCCATGGTCGAGCAGACCCTCGCGCTTTACGCCGAGGCGGCCCGCCGGGCGGCGCCGCCGGGGCCGGCCTGGGCGGCCCTCACCACGGCGCCCCGCTGCGCGCCGCCTCCGCCCACGTCGCCAGACTGAGCAGCGTCCACACGCGCGGGCTCATGTTGCGCGTGCTGCAGTGCTGCAGCTCGAGCAGCGCCGCCACGCCGGCTTGCGAGAACAGCCCGACCTCGTCGCCTATGAGCCGCTCCCGCGAGAACTTGCTGAGCGGCCCGTCGAGCCACGTGCGCAGGGGCACGGAGAAGCCCTGCTTGGGGCGGTCGAAGATGCCTTTGGGCAGCAGCGGCTCGCCGATCGCCCTGAGCAGGATCTTCTGGCGGGAGCCGCGCTGCTTGAACGAGAGCGGGAGCGCGTTGACGTAGTCGGCGAAGACGTGGTCGAGCAGCGGCACGCGGGCCTCGAGCGAGACCGCCATGCTGCTGCGGTCGACCTTGGTCAGCACGTCGTCGATCAGGTAGGTCGACTGGTCGATGCGCTGGGCGTCGCCGACGCTGCCGTCGTAGGTGAAGCCGAGCTGCCAGCCGGCGTCGCCGACCTCGCGCAGGAACGACGCGAAGGAGGGGCTCAGCGCGTCCATGACCGGCCCCTCGAGGGGCGTGAGGCCGTGGCGCAGCGACAGGTAGCGCAGCTCCTTCGGCGAGGTCATGCGGCGCACGAACCCGCCGCCGCGGGCGCCCTCGGAGATGGCCAGCGCCGCCACCCGCGACAGCGGGCGCCGGAGCGCGAGCGGCACGCGGTCGATGGCCCGGTAGGGCGCCAGGGCGGCGTAGACCGGGTAGCCGGCGAAGAGCTCGTCGCCGCCGTCGCCCGACAGCGAGACCGTCACGTGCTGGCGCGCCAGCCTGCTCACGAGGAAGGTGGGGATCGCCGAAGCGTCGGCGAAGGGTTCGTCGAAGCGGGCGAGCAGCTCGGGCAGCAGGCGCGCTTCGGTGGCGCCTACGATCTCGGTGTGGTGGTCGGTGCCCAGGTGGCGCGCCACCCGGTCGGCGTAGGGCAGCTCGCTCGAGGCCTCGCCCTCGAAGCCTATCGAGAACGTCTTCAGGTCGTGGACGCCGCTCGCGTGCGTGAGGGCGACGACGGTGCTCGAGTCGACGCCGCCGGACAGGAACGCGCCGAGCGGCACGTCGCTGCGCAGGTGCAGCCGGATGCTCTCCTGCAGCAGCTCGGCGGCGCGCTCGCGCGCCTCGTCGAACGACGGCACGGGGCGGGCCGCCACCAGGCGCGGGGCCCAGTAGCGCGAGCTGCGCTGCAGACCTCCGCCGTGGTCGGAGTCGCTCAGACGCCACAGTTCGGCGGTGCCGGGAGCCATCTTGCGCACGCCGTTGTAGGCGGTCATGGGACAGGGCACGTAGCCCACCTGCAGGTAGGCGCGCAGCGCCTCGGCGTTCCACGAACGGTCGAGCCACGGCAGGTGCAGGAGCGACTTGATCTCAGAGGCGAAGGCCATGCGCGCGCCGGGCGCCTCGGCTACGAACAGCGGCTTTATGCCGAACCGGTCGCGGGCGATCATGAGCTCGCCGCTGCGCGCGTCCCACACGGCGAAGGCGAACATGCCGCGGAAGCGGCGCACGCAGTCGAGGCCGTCCTGCTCGTACTGGTGGGCGATGACCTCGGTGTCGCAGCCGGTGTGAAAGCGATGGCCCTGTTCGATCAGGCGGGTGCGCAGCTCGACGTAGTTGTAGATCTCGCCGTTCAGGGCCGCCCACACGGTGCCGTCTTCGTTGCCGATGGGCTGGTCGCCGGTCGCCAGGTCGATGATGCTCAGGCGGCGGGCGCCCACGCCCACGCGCGGCTCAAGGTGAAAGCCGTCGGAGTCGGGGCCGCGATGTTCGAGCACGTCGGTCATGACGTGGACCAGCGCCGGGTCGACGGCCTCGTCGACGGAGTGATGCAGGATCCCGGTTATGCCGCACATGCGGTCCCCCTGCCTCTCATGACGCAGCCACGCCGACGGTCTCGGCGAAGGCGCGCGCCAGCGTCTCTCCGTACAGTGCGTAGTGGAACTGCGTCTCGGCGACCAGCCGCCCGCGGCGGCCGATGAGCGCGGCGCGAGCGGGGTCGGCCAGCAGGTCGACGATGGCGCGGCCAAAGGCGACCGGGTCGCCGGGCGGGCACACGACCCCGTCGACGCCGTCGGTGAAGTAGCGCGGGATCTCGCCTACGTCGCTCGTCACCACCGGCCGCGCCGCCGCCGAGGTACTCGCCGATCTTGGTCGGAAAGCGGGCCTTGGAGCGGGTGTTGTCGAAGAGCGGGATCAGCAGGGCGTGGGCGCGCGCGTACAGCGCGAGCAGCTCGTCGCGGTCGAGATAGCCCACCAGGTCGACGCGGCCGCCGAGGCCGGCGTCGCGCACCTCGGCCCGCAGCCAGTCCGACGCGGGGTCGTGCGGGTCGGCGCCGGTCACCGCCAGGCGGCAGTCGGGCCGGCTGCGCCAGACCTCGTCCATGGCCGCGAAGATGAACCTGATCGTCTCGTTGTAGCCCGGTGCGCCCGCAAAGACGACCACCGGGTCGCCGTCGGGATACGCGCTCGGCGCATGCTCGTCGACGTCGACCAGGATGGGCACCTCGACGACGCGCAGCGGCCGGCCCCGGGCTTCGGCTCGGGCCCAGCGGTCGAGCTCGGCCGAGATGGCGAGCACGCCGGCCATGCCGGACAGCGGCGACCAGAGGCGCTCGAGGGCGGTCGTCTCGTCGCGTTGCGACCACGTGCTTTCGTCGACCTCGCGCACGACCGGCACCTTGAGCAGGCGCAGCAGGAGCATGAACACGGCGAGGCGCGCGGCGGGTCTTGGCGTCCAGAACCACAGGCAGACGAGGTCGAGGCGGCCCTCGGCGCGCAGCCGCATCAGGCGCAGGGCGCCGTGCACCCAGCCCCAGGCGGCGATCAGGCGGCGCGCCGCGAACGAGTCGTGGCGTACGGTCGTGCCGCAGGTGTACTCGAACGGGATCCCGTCGAAGACGCCCCGCACGGCCGTGTTCTCGACGTGCGAGGCGCGGTCGCCGGCCTGCAGCACCACGACGCGCACGCGCACGCCAGCTTCGGCCAGCGCCCGCGCCACGAGGCGGGCGCGGCTGGTGGCCGCCATACCGTGCGGAAAGCGCAGCCAGTCGCCGAGAATGACGACTTCGAGGGGGCGCTGCCGGCCGGCGTCGCCGGCCGGCAGCGCCCCCTCGGGAACACCGCTTCCCACTTTCTGGCTGCTACTCAACGGCTCCTCCCGGCCCGCCCCAAGCCCGCGCGGCGCGCCGCGTGCGCGCGCTCTTGAGGCGAAGGCTAGCATCCTCGTTGCCCTAAGTCTCGCTCGGCCGCCGTTGGCCGTGCGTGGGATAATGGCCTAAGCTCGTGGCCGCGAGCAGCGCACCGCACCAGGAGGAGGTCGTCGTGTCGACAGCCGTACCCAACAAACCCAAGTCGGCCGAGATCAACCCGGGCCCCGGCTTTCGCATCCGTCTGTCGTTCGAGCGCCTCGACCACGAGTTCATGCAGCGCTTCGCGGCGTTCGACTCGCCCGATATCTCCGACCAGCTCAACCGGCTCTACGCGCTAGCCTCGCAGATCAAATGCGTCACCGGCGACGACCACCACCTCATCGGCCCCGCCTGCACGGTCAGGGTCTATCCGGGCGACAACCTCATGGTGCACAAGGCGCTCGACGTCGCCCAGCCCGGCGACGTCGTCGTGGTCGACGCCGGCGGCTCGCGCATGAACGCCGCGCTCGGCGGCCTGATCTCGACCAAGGCGCGCCATCGCAAGCTGGCCGGCTTTGTGGTCGATGGCTACATCCGCGACCTGCCCGAGATCGTGCCGCTCGACTTTCCCATCTTCGCCCGCGGCACCACGCCGATCGGCCCCCTGCACCGCGGGCCGGGCGAGATCAACTATCCGATCTGCTGCGGCGGCGTCGTCGTGAACCCCGGCGACATCGTGGTGGCCGACGGTTACGGCGTCGTCATCGTGCCGCGCGAGAACGCCCACGACATCTTCGAACGCCTCACGGCCTACGCCGCCAAGAACCGCGACTACTTCGCGGGCGTGAAGAGGGGCGAGTTCTCGAACGCCTGGGTCGACGACCTGCTGGCCGAGAGCGGCTGCGTCATCACGCCGTAGGGTGGCCGGCGTGACTATCACACGAACGATGCTCGACTCGGCTGCCCTGGCCGGCAAGGTGGCCAACAAGCTCTACGTGCGTACGCCTGCCAAACGGCAGGTCGACGAGCGGCGCTCGTCGTTCTACGACAACGTGTGGACCGAAGCGGCGGCGGCGGTGGGGGGTTCGGTGCGCCGCCTGCAGCCGCACCTGCTCGAGATCGCCTGCGGCGACGTCGTGCTGCGCGCGCGCAACAACGTCACCTCGCTCGACGATCCCGTCACGGTCGCCATCGCCGAAGACAAGCCGCTCGTCTACCGGCTGCTGACCGAGCGCGGCATCCCGGTGCCCCGCCACCACGTCTGTCGCGCCGACGACCTGGCCGCCGCCTGGCGATTCGTCAAGGCGGCCGGCGCGCCTTGCGTGGTCAAGCCGGCCCGGGGCAGCGCCGGCGGCACCGGCATCACGACGGGCGTGCGCGGCCAGGCGCGCCTGGCGGTCGCGCTGGTCAAGGCCGCCGTCTTTTGCGACGAGGTCCTGATCGAGGAGCACGTGGCGGGCGGGGTCTACCGCCTGCTCTACTTCGACGGCGAGCTGCTCGACGCCGTGCTGCGGCGGCCGCCGACGGTGCGCGGCGACGGTATCTCGACCATGCGGCAGCTGATCGAGTCCGAGAACCGGGCGCGCACCGAGGCCGGCATCGAGGGCGGCCAGTCGCTCGTGCAGATCGACTGGGAGCTCAAAGAGACGCTGCGCGGCCAGGGGCTCTGGCTGCGCGCGGTGCCCGGCTCAGACCGGGTCGTGGTGCTCAAGAACGTGGTCAACGACAACCGCCGCGACGACAACGAGGACGTCATGGGCACGCTCTGCCCGGCGCTCGTCGCCGAAGGCGCGCGCACGGCGGCGGCGATCGCCGCTCGGCTGGTGGGGGTCGACGTCATCACGCCCGATCCCACCGTGGCCCTGGCCGAGGCCGGCGGCAAGGTGATCGAAGTGAACGCCACGCCCGGCTACTACTACCACTACCTGCGCAAGGGGCCGGGCGTGCCGGTCGCGGTCATGGTGCTCGAGCGCCTGGCGGCCCCCCGTTGAGCCTGCCCCCCGCGATCATCGTCGGCGGCGCGGGCGGCAACGCCCTCTCGGTCGCGCGCAGTCTCGGCCGTCGGGGCGTCCGGGTGCTGCTGCTCACCTCCGAACGCTCGCCCGACCGCTACTCGCGCTACGCGCGCGACGGGGGCCGGCGCACCGGCAGCGACCAGGGGTCGTGGGAGCGCTTTCTGCTCGGCGACGAGTCCGAACCCTGGCGCGGCGCCGTGCTGCTCGCCTGCTCCGACGCCGGCATCGAGATCCTGATGCAGCACCGCGCCGCGCTCGCCGCCAAGTTCGTGCTCGACATCTCCGACCCCGGCGCCCAGCGCCTCATGCTCGACAAGCTGTCGACCTATCGCGCGGCGCGCGACGCCGGGGTGCCCACGCCGCTTTTCTGGTCGGCCGACAGCGTCGCGCAGGTCGAAGCCCAGCAAGGCGACTACGTGTACCCGCTGCTCGTCAAACCGCTCTACTCGCACCGCTTCCAGGCCGTGTTCGCCGGCGCCAAGTTCGTGAGGGTCAACGACTTCGCCGAGCTCCTGGCCGCGTATCGCCGCGTGCGCGAGCACGATCTCGACGTCGTGCTGCTCGAAGAGATACCGGGCGCCGACGACCGCCTTTGCAGCTACTACACCTACTTAGACGAGAACGGGACGCCCCTCTGCGACTTCACCAAGCGCATCGTGCGGCGCTTCCCGGCCGGCGAAGGCATCGGCTGCTACCACGTCACCGACTGGATCCCCGAAGCCCGCGACCTGGCGCTGCGGCTGCTGCGCCACGCCGGCCTGCAGGGCGTGGGCAACGTCGAGTTCAAGCGCGACGAGCGCGACGGACGCCTCAAGGTCATCGAGTGCAACGCCCGCTTCACCGCCGCCAACGGGCTCCTCGTGGCGAGCGGCTGCGACCTCGGCCTGTTCGTCTACGAGCGCCTGGTCGGCCGCCGGCCGGCGCCGCCGGCCGACCGCGTCTACCGCCGGGGCCTGCGACTTCTGGCGCCCCGGCAAGGACCTGCGCAGCTTCCTGGCCGCGCGGGCGCGCGGCGAGGCGACGGGCGCGGCCTACCTCGCCAGCATCGCCCATCGCCAGGTGCTGCCCTTCTTCAGCTGGTCCGACCCGCTGCCTTCGCTGGTGGGCTCCATGTCGTTCGCCGGACACGCCGCGAAGTTCGTCGCGCGGCGCCTGGGCGTGTGCGACGACGCGGCTCGGGGAACTGCCCGGTGAGCACCGTCGCCGTCCTCTACCCGGGCGACATGGGCGCCGCGCTGGCGCGCCGCCTTACCGAGCGCGGCTGGCGAGCCGTCGCCTGCCTCGATGGGCGCGGCGCGCGCACCGGCGCCCTGGCGCGAGCCGCCGGGGTCGAAGTCCTCGCCTCGCTCGACGATGTCGTCGCGCAGGCCGACCTGGTCGTCTCGCTCGTGCCCCAGCACGCCGTCGTCGCCACGGCTGCGGCCTGCGCCGCGGCCGTCGGCCGTACCGGTGCCCAGCCGTGCTACCTCGACGCCAACTCGGTGGCGCCGCAAACGGCGGCGCGCCGCGCTCGCCCTCGCCGCCGCGGCCGGCTGCGAAGCCGTCGACGGCGCGTTCGTGGGCGGGGCGGCGACGATCGGCGGCCAGACGACGCTCTACCTGAGCGGCCCCGGGGCGCAGCGCCTGGGCGCCCTCCTCGAGCCGGCCCTGCGGGTACGCGTGCTGGGCGCCGACGTGGGCCTGGCGTCGGCGTTCAAGCTCTCGTTCGCCGGCTTCAACAAAGGGCTCGTGGCGCTCGTCCTCGAAGCCGCCGCGGCGGCCGACCGCCTCGGACAGCGCGGCGAGTTGCTCGATCGCCTGGCCGACTTCTACCCCGGCAGCATGGCGAGCGTCGAGCGGCTCCTGCCGAGCTACCCACGCCACGTCGCGCGCCGCGTCGAGGAGCTCGACGAGACCGTCCGCTGGCTTTCGGATATCGGACAGGCCGGCCCGATGGCGGCGGCGACCAGGGCGGTGCTCGAGCGGCTGGGCGAGCTGCGCGTGGCCGACGATGTCGAGTGGCATGCCGCCGACCTGATCGCCGAGTGCTGTCGGCTCAAGCTCTTGTCCAACGAGCCGAGCGCCGGGCTCGCCGCCGCCTCCGCCGTGAGTCCGCCGGACTCCTGATCATCTCCCGCGACTTGTGGCCGTGCGCCAGCACCCGCAAGAGCGCTCCGAGAATCAGCGATGAAACTCGTACTGTGGTGAAGTCCGACCTTGCTGCCGATGGTAACATGGAGGTAGCCGGCCGGGAGGGATCCGTTGATCAGTGTCATCATCGCCAACTACAACCGCGAGCGCACGATCGGGAGGGCCATCGACAGTGTGCTGATGCAGGACTCCGACGATTGGGAACTCATCGTTGTCGACGATGGCTCGACAGACGGTTCAGTCGAGGTCATCGAGCGTTACGATGATCCTCGCATCAGGCTCGCGCGTCACAAAGTGAACCGTGGGGTGACGGCCGCGAAGAACACGGGGTTCGATCGCATCAGGGGCGAGTGGTTCACGACGCTCGATTCCGACGATGAGATGGCGCCTGACGCGCTCTCCGTCATGATGGCCGCTGCTGAGCGCACCGGGGCCACAGCAGTCGATTGCAACGCCGTCGACTCTGTCACGGGGGGCTTGACTGGGACGGGGGTCGACGTCGACGGCTGGCTCGACCCCGCCTTGGTCGGTGGTGTGCACTGGGGCATCACGCGCACGGATCTGCTCGGGGTATGCGGTTCGACGAGCGCATTCCCTGGGGCGAGGAGACCCTATGGCTGAAGATCGGACGCAGAGCGCGCCGATACTACGTTGCGCCGTCCCTTCTTGTCGTCCACACCGAAGGGTCCGACCGGCTCACGGTCGCAAAACGAAGCCTGATCGACACCTTGCGCGACTACCGGGCGCTCGGCGACGACAGAGAGTACCTGGCGATCCTCCGGGAGACCAGTCCGAACCACTACAGGGATCGCATGAAGCGTATCCGCGTCTCACGTTTGGTGGGCTGGGCCTTGGGTCAGGGGTCCCAGGGGCGCGCACAGCGCGAGGGGCTGCTCGCCCGCGTCGGGCTCGGCCTATCGAAGGAGCCACACCATTCTGTCGCAGTCGAATTCCAGGCGCGGGTGCCTATACCAGTCCAAGACGCCGATCTTGTTGAGGTTGTCGCCGACATTCCGGGCGCCGCGAGCGCCGGCCAAGCGGACGAGGCGGGCGCGAGCACGTGATTTTCGATCGTGGTCGGCAGTGAAGCGCGCGTGGACTTGGCGAGCCTCACGCTCATAGAGCCCGTCGCCTGCGTCGGCCAGCCGGTTGCCATGCACCCTGAATCCGCCCAAAACCGTTTGGACGTGGTAGAGAGAGGCGAGGCGAAAGAATCGCAGCCAGAGATCGAAGTCGGCTGCGCACTTTAGACTCTGGTCGAGGTGGCCGCCTGCTCGCTCCCACAGATGGCGCCGCCAGAACACTGACTCCTGCTGAATCCACCGGTAGTTCCCGGCAAGAACGTCGTACTCGTTGATCGTCCCGCGCCCGGGGGCGATTCCCCTTGGACCACCGTTGATGTCGAACCAAGATGCCATGCCGACTATCCAGTCGACCTGGGGGTGCTGCCGAAAGATTTGAGCGACGGTCTCGAACGTCCACGGGTAGTACATGTCGGAGCTGTTGATCCAGCACATGATCTCGCCACTGGTCTTGGCGAAGCCCTTGTTGAGGGCGTGGGCGTGCCCTTGGTCCGGCTCGCTCACCCAATACGTCAAATCTGCTTCGTGACGGGCGATCGTCTCAGCGCTGCCGTCGGTCGAGCCTCCATCAATGACCACATACTCGAGATTGGGGTAGTGCTGCGTCAAAACTGAATCGAGGGTCATTCCGAGGAACTCACCCTGGTTCAGAGAGGGTGTTACTACCGAGATAGTCGGCTGATCTCCCACTTTTGGGACCAAGAAACCCTCCTGATAGGTCAATGCGGTGGCCGCGGCTCCCGCGCGGCCCTTAGCCTACAGGTTGCCCGACACCGATACGCAGCCAACCGCGTTTTCAATACGGGCAAAGGGCAATGCGGTAAGGTCGGTGGACTGACCTGCCGCATTGCCCAGACTTGCTCCGATTGGAGACTGGAGCATCGTCTCCGATGTCGGGAGCGAGTGGCTATTCCTGGGTCGGCATCTTGTTGCTTAGAGAGCCGGAATCCAACGACCACATCGACCTGCCTTGCCCTGCAGGCGTGCTGCCACTGATGGAGCTGGTCGAGAGGTCGTTGTTGGAGGAGCTGGTCCAGTAGCCCGCGTTCCAAGCCTTGCCCAGAACGAACTTGCAGTTGCTGAAGACCGCGCCGTTGACGTTCTGCAGCTCGGTGAGGCGAGCGGTCGAGCTGTCCACGGGGTAGGTCTCCCTGAGCTGAGAGAAGTCGACAGTGTCGTTGTCGAACACGAGGCCGCAGTTTGCGCCAGGCTGGCCTTCAAGGTTCAGACCGCCCTCTTTGCATTCGTAGATGGTGGTGTTACTTACTGTGAAGTCCTTCGGGCCGTTGATCTCTAGAGCTCCATCCCACTGCGGGTTGGCAGAGTTGTCGGAGCCGTTGATCGTGCAGCCGTCGATCAGGCTGTCGGCGGCGAAGTAGCCGCCGTCGAAGCTCATCGCCTCTTCGGCTGAGGGCTCGATCACGTCGTTGATGAACTTCATGTTCTTGTAGCCCACGGTGTTGGAGGCCGGACGCTGCGTGCACTCGATGCCCATGCGCCCCGCCGCCAGGATGTGGCAGCCGGTGAAAGTGATGTCGTGGATGTTGCCGTTTGTGACGTTGATGGTGACGCCGTTCCAGGGGCCCGAGCCGACCGTGCAGTCGGTGAAGGTGAGGTCGTAGCAGGTCTGGTTCAAGGTGAGCACGGCTGTGCTTGCGTTACCGCCGTTGAAGGTGCAGTCGACGTAGTCCACGTCGTGGGTGCCGGCGGGGATGGTGTAGGTGTTGAAGGTCTGGCCGGTGATCGTGGTGTCGCCGGAGACCGGCGTGGGGGTCGTGGTCGGGGTGACCGTGGGAGTCACG
The DNA here is from genome assembly GCA_963755025.1 of uncultured Actinomycetes bacterium. Taxonomy (GTDB): domain Bacteria; phylum Actinomycetota; class Thermoleophilia; order UBA2241; family UBA2241; genus Bog-752. The sequence goes on along the minus strand of CAVWIH010000014.1, from coordinate 32,044 downwards.
GTCGGGGTCGGGGTGGGCGTGGGGGTCGCGGTCGGCGTGGGCGTGACCGTGGGGGTCGCGGTCGGCGTGGGGTCGGCGGTCGGCGTGGCTGAAGGCTCCGGGGTGGGTGTGGTCGTCGGCGTGGGGGCGGGCACGGTGGGATCGGGCAGCGCGTGCCGCTGGCGCCAGGCCCTGTCGCGCAGGGCGCTCATGCGGGTCACGAACGTGGTGACGCGTACGACCAGATGCGAGCCGTGGCCGAGCTGCGCACGACGGTCGGTGGTGACCGTGGCATGGTCGACCCTGATGAGCCGGTGATCGAGGGCGAGCAGCGCCGTCAGGGTGGTCTCGTCGGCGGCACTCGACGACAACACGACCCGGTTGAGGCGCACGACCCGGCGGTTGAGCCTGATCACGCGCTCGCTGGCGCGCATGATGCGGGTCTTGATCGTGGAGTGGCTGCGCGCCCTGGAGACCTGCGCGAGCAGAACGTTGATTTGGCGCTCGAGCGAGTGGGTACCCTTCGCGCACGTCACGATGCGCTGCTGCGCCTGCGGCGCCGAAACCGATGCGTCGGCGAATGCCGGGACTGCGAGGGTGACCAGAAGTATCGCTGCGGCGACGCTCCAGAGCCGATTGGTCGTTCTCACCATGGGCCTCCTGCCGTCAGTACATTCGTGCCATCCCATGCGTCGGCAGGCGTCCTCAATGATTAAGGGGGCGATGTCGATAAGCGTTACCGGAGTTGTGTACAGTTGGCCCTCAGAAACGAGGGCTTCGGGCCTGCGCAGCCCGGCCGCCTGAAGGGGTAAGGGTGTCGTCGAACGGAGGGGTGTGGAGACCGCTGTAGGTGAACCGATCATCCGCGTGAAGCGGGTCATCAAGCCGCCCAAGGGCCGGACGGCGCTGCGTCTCGACGAGCTGTGGGAGTACCGCGAGCTGCTCTACTTCCTCACGTGGCGCGACATCAAGGTGCGCTACAAGCAGGCCATACTGGGTTTTTTGTGGGCGGTGCTGAACCCGGTGATCACGGTCGTCGTGTTCGACGTCGTGTTCAACAAGATCCTGGGTGTCAAGCAGCACGCGGTGGGCAACGTTCCGTACATCCTCGTCACCTACGCGGCGCTGCTGCCGTGGAACCTGTTCTCGGGCGCCCTCGGGCGCGCCGGCATGAGCCTGGTCGGCAACGCCAACCTGCTCACCAAGATCTACTTTCCGCGCCTCGTCATACCGATCTCAGCCGTGGTCGGCGGCCTCGTCGACTTCATCATCTCGCTCGTCGTGTACTTCTGCCTCATGGCGGCCTACGGCGTGCCCCCGAGCTGGCACATCGTCTTTCTGCCGTTCTTCACGCTGCTCGCGCTGATCACGGCCCTCGCCTTCGGCCTGTGGCTCGCGGCCCTGAACGTGCTCTACCGCGACGTCCAGTACATCATCCCGTTCCTCATTCAGCTCTGGATGTTCCTGTCGCCGGTCGCCTATGTGTTCCACCTGAAGGGCACCTGGGCGTTCATCTACGGGCTGAACCCGCTCGTCGGCGTGATCCAGGGCTTTCAGTGGGCGCTGGCCGGCCAGGCGGCGCCGGGCTGGCTGTTCCTCGTGTCGAACACGGCCATGGCGGTGCTGCTGGTGACCGGCCTCAGGTACTTCAAGCGCATGGAACGCACCTTCGCGGACCTCATCTGATGAGCGACGTCAGCATCTCAGTCGAAGGCCTGGGCAAGATGTACCACATCGGCGGCGAGCTGCGCCGCTCCACCACGCTGCGCGACGCCATCGCAGGCGCCGTGCAGCGGCCCCTCGAGCGCATCCGCCACCCGGGAGCGGTGAGCCGCCACAGCGAACAGCTGTGGGCGCTGCGCGACCTCTCGCTCGAAGTCCACGAGGGCGAGGTCCTCGGCGTCATCGGCAGCAACGGCGCCGGCAAGAGCACGTTCCTCAAGCTGCTCTCGCGCATCACCGAGCCGACCGAAGGCGAGATCTCGCTCGCGGGCCGCGTCGGCAGCCTGCTCGAGGTCGGCACCGGCTTTCACCCGGAGCTCACCGGGCGCGAGAACATCTACCTGAACGGCGCCATCCTCGGCATGACGCGCGCCGAGATCAACCGCCAGTTCGACGATATCGTCGAGTTCTCCGAGATCGCGCGCTTTCTCGATACGCCGGTCAAGCGCTACTCGAGCGGCATGTACGTGCGCCTCGCCTTTGCCGTGGCGGCCCACCTCGAGCCCGAGATCCTGCTGATCGACGAGGTGCTGGCGGTCGGCGACGCCGCCTTCCAGCGCAAGTGCCTGGGGCAGCATGGAAGACGTCGCCGGCTCGGGCCGCACCGTGCTGTTCGTCAGCCACAACATGCAGACCATCCGCAGCCTGTGCACGCGGGTGATCGAGCTCGAGGGCGGCCAGATCATCAATTCGGGCGAGCCCTCGACCGTGGTCGACTCCTACCTCAAGCTGCTGGGCGGCAGCGACGGCGAGGCCTACTGGTCGGGCGACGACCGGCCGGGCGACGCCGACGTGCGGCTCGCGGCGCTGCGCATCGTCGACATGAACGGCCACTCCGCTCCGGTGATCGTGAGCAGCCAGCCGTTCCTCGTGCAGATGGACGTCGACATCGAGCACCTCGTGCCCGACCTCACCGTGGGCTTCGACCTTGCGCTGGCCGACGGCACGCTCGTCTTTCGCAGCTACCAGACCGACGCCAACCCCGAGATGTGGCCCGAGCTCCACGTGGGGCGCAATCGCCTCGAGTGCGAGATCGGCTCGCACCTGTTGAACGACGGCCGCTATACCGTGTTCCCGCGCATCAGCATCGATCGTTCACGCTGGATCGTCGACGAAGGCGCCGTGTCGTTCGATTGCCAGCGTGACCCGGGCAAGTCGCCGCACGCCCTGGCCCAAAAGCCGGGCGCGCTGGCGCCGCTGCTCGCCTGGCGGCGCGGCGACGACGAGCAGTGAGCCCGTCGGCCCGGCCCGCCGGCGAGCGGAGCGTCGCACTGCTCTACTCGCCGAGCCTGCAGGGCCACCGGCTCACCTATTGCCGCGTGCTCTCCGACATCCTGGTCGGTCTCGGCTTTCGCGTGGTCGTGGCCGGCCGCGCGCTCGAGCCCCCCGTGGCGAGCGACCCGCTGCTGGCCGACCTCGCCAACCGGCCCGGCGTCACGGTGCGCGACCTGGGCGATCCCGACGGCGCGCCGCCGGCCGCCGCCGTGGCCGCGCAGATCCGCCGGGCGCGCGCCGCGGTCACGGTACTCACCGAAGCCGACGACCTGCTCGACGCCCTGGCCGGGCGCCGCCGCCACGACGCCCCGGCGCTCGGCGGCCGGCTGGTCGGCCTGTTCCTGCGCAGCACCAACTACCAGTACCACCCGCGGCCCTCGGCGCTCAGCCGCGCCAAGACTCGCCTGGCGGCGCGCCGCGACGGGCGCATCGCCGAAGCCGCCTTTCACGACGGCCTGCTGCCCCGCCGCAGCGTGCTCGACGCGGCTCTCGTCTTAGACGAGCGCTTCGCCCTGGCTCACGCGCGCAGCCATCAGTGGATGCCCGACATCTTCCGCGAGTTCGGCGAGCCGTCGAGCGAGGCCGTGGCCGAGACCCGCGACTGGACCCAGCGCCTGGCGGACTTCCTCGACGGTTGTCCGGCGCGCCCGGTGGTCGTGTACACCGGACCGAGCGACCCGCGCCGCGGGTACGACACACTGCTCAAGCTCTGCCTCGACGAAGAAGGCTGTTTTTTGCACTGCGGTGAGCGCGACCTCTATTACGAGGCGTCGAGCGGCGAGGTGCGCGCGCTGCGCGCGGCGCTCGCCGCTCGCGGCGCCCTGCTCGAGACCGGCGGGCCCTACCTGCACGCCGACACCGCCGCGGCGTTCCTGCAGGCGGCGTCGTGCGTGGTGCTGCCCTACCGGCGCCACGACGGGTCGAGCGGCTCCATGCTCCAGGCGCTGGCGGCCGGGCGGCCGGTGCTGGTGCCCGATCGCGGCTTGTCGGCCTGGCGCGTGCACTCGTTCGGTCTGGGCGCCGTGTATCGCGAGGGCGACGGCGACGACCTCAGGCGGCGCTTCCGTGAGCTGCACGACGAACCCGGCCGCGACGGCGCGGGGCTCGCCGAGTACGTCCAGCTGTTCAGCCGCGAGCAGGTCACGGCGGCCGTGAGTCGCGCCGTCCTGGGCCACGGCGCCGGCGCCCGGCTGCCGGCGATCGAGCTCGCCGGCGGCGCCGACGCCGCGGCGGTGGGCTCATGAGCGCCGCAGCCACGACGCGAGCGGCGGCGGCCTGATGGGCCTCGTGCGCTACGCGGTGCCCGCCCTGCTGCTGCTCTACTTCCTCGAGCGCTCACTGCGGCAGCGCGTCTTCTTGCTGGGCATCCCGTTTCTCATGTTCATGAGCTTCTCGGTGTTCTTCGACAAGGCCAAGCCGTTCTGGGTGCCCGCCCGCTTCGACCCCGTCGACCACGTCATGCTGTGGCTGGTCATCACCTGGGCGCTGTACTTCGACCTGCTGCTGCCCAGGCGACGGCGGCGCATGCATGAGCGGCAGCTCTTCGGGCCGCGCCTCTGCCCGCCCGAAGAGCTCGTGGTCGTGGGCTTCGCCGTCTTCGTGGTCCTCGAGATCGTGCTGACTGCGGTGCACTACTCGGGCCTTGGCTCGGCGGTGACCGAGGCCAAGTCGTTCACGTTCCTGATAGCCGGCTACTTCCTGCTGCGCGGCATCTGCTGCCACGCGGGGCGCAAGGAGACGCTCGACTTCGTGGCGGCGATCGTCGTCGTCAACACCATCGCCGCCGGGCTGTTCGTGCTCCACCAGGGGCTCCACATCCACATCTACAATGCGACCGAGTACCAGTCGATCATCTTCCAGGGCCAGCGGCTCACGCGCAGCTTCTACTTCATGCCGCAGCTCCTGCCCCTGGCGATCGCCTACTGCGTGGCCAAGCGCAAGTGGGGCGTGTTCTGGTTCGGCGTGTTCGTGGTCACGCTGGCCGCCGTGTGGGTGTCCTACACGCGCTCGCTGCTGCTCATCGCCGTCGTCGAGGTCGTCGTCGTGCTCGCCCTGCGCCTCTTCAAGGCGCGCGAGGCCTGGCCGGCGCTCAAGCGCGGCCTGCAGATCGTGGGCGTGGTGATCGTGCTCGGTCTGGTCGCCTTCGCCGTGCTGCCCACCCAGTCCAACTACATCCTCTCGCGCCTGCACCTGGCGACCGCGAAGGGCGGCCCGGTCCACGACACCAACGTGCAGAGCCGCATCGATTCGTTTCGCACCGTGTACGGCTACACCGGGGGCGACGCCCTCACGGGCGCCGGCTTTGTGTCGGCCGTCCAGGATCCCCGGGTCTCCACCGTCGACAGCCTGGCGTCCGACCTCGTCTGGGTGCCCACCGTCTACCGGCTGGGCCTGGTGGGGGTCGTGCTCGTCGTCTTGCTGTTCGGCACGGCGGCGTGGCGCGCCGCCCGCCTGAGCCTCAGCGGCGACGACGACGCCGAGTTCCTCACGCTCATCCTGTTCGGCATGATCGTCGGGGTATTCCTGCAGGGGTTCGTGTCGTGGACGATCCTCGACCCGGCGCGCAGCCCGCTGGCGTTGTGGTTCCTGGCCGTGCTCACGGCCGAGACGTGCCGGCGCCGCTCGGCCGCCCACCCGGCGACGGTCGCCGAGCCCGACGACACCTTCGTCCTCGAGAGGATCGTCAATGAATGAGCGCGCGACGCCCGCGGCGCCGATGGGCTCACCCACGCTGCGGAAGGGCCCCCATGAGTGAGACGCGACCAGCGGTCACGGCCGCCACCGACACGCTCGTCTACGAGTCCGACTGGCTCGCTTCGGAGCCCTTCTACTACGACCTGCACAGCGGTCGCGCCGGCCACCGCATGAACGACGTCATCGACTTCGCCAACCTCGAGTTCGACTACGAAGGCCTGAACGACTACCTCGACTTCGGCTACTGCGTGTTCGAGCGCACACCTGTGCGCGGCGTGCGTCTGCTGCGACACTCCTCACGCGTCCTGTCGGGCCCGGCCGGCCTGCGTGTCGAGCACCTGGACGACCCGGCCAACGAGTGGTTCGCGCGATCGAGCACGGTCGACGAGGTGATGGAGGTCGCCGCCGCCATCGTGAACGACGGCGCGCGCGCCGCCGCCGGCGACGTCGTGGTGCCTACGAGCGGCGGCTTCGACTCGCGACTGATCGATATGCTGGTGGCCGATCGCTCTCGCATACGGGCCTTCACCTACGGGGTGAGCGACCGTCCCGAGCGCTCCCACGACGTGGTCGTGGCCGCCGAGCTTGCGCGTCGTCTTGGGCTGCAGTGGGAGATCGTGCCGATCGGCGACTTTCATCGCTACCTCGACGACTGGGACACGCTCTACGGCCCTTCGGTGCACGCTCACGGGATGTACCAGATGGAGTTCTACCACGGGGTCGCGCCGCGCGTGGCGCCCGGGAGCCTCGTGCTGTCGGGCGCGTTCGGCGACACGCTGGCCGGCGTCGACGACGGCATGGTCGCCAAGGTAGCCGTTCTCGAGCACCCCGACGACCTGCTCCAGGTCTTTCGCTTCGGCGCGATGTGCTCCGACTCCAGGGCGGCCGCCGTGTTCCCGAGCCGGCGCCTGGGGTGGCAGAAGCTGCTCGACGACGAACCGCGCCTGCGCACCGAGCTGCTGCCCCGCGTGGTCGCCATGATGCGTCAGCAGTCGACCCTGTTCTCGTACATGTACACCGTGCCGCGCGCCCTCGGCTTCACGGCGCAGGCGCCCTTTGTGAACGCCACCCTGGCGCGTCGCATGCTGACCCTGCCCTGGGAGCAGCGCGCCGACCGCGCCTGGCAGCGCGAGGTGTTCGCCCGCCACGACCTCGATCTCGAGGGCGCCGGCCTCACCGTCGACTGGCGCAACACGCTCAACCTGAGGGCCCTGCGGCGCGTGCCGCTGGAGCCGCTCGACCCCGTGTTGCTGCGCGAGATCGTCAAGCCCGAGTATGTGCGCTGGGTCAACCGCAACGTCGGCCCGTTCGGCCTGCCCTGGGAGCTGCTCATGCGCCTTGGCTGGACCAAGGGCTTCCGCCGCGGCGCCAAGGTGTTGCGCGACGCCGGGCTCGACGACCAGCGCCTGCCGGCGTACTTCGCCTATCTCACCCTGCGGCCGCTCGAGATGCTGCTGCGCCGCCGCGACCAGGCGCGCCGCGCCGAGGCGCTGCAGTGAGCGCCCCGCGCCCCGCCGAGGCAGGCGCCCGCCCCGCCGAGGCGAGCGCCCGCCCCGCCGAGGCCGGCGCTCCACTGCCCGCCGGGGCAGGTGTCTCGCGCCCCGCGGTCACGTTCGGCATGATCGTGCTGAACGGCCTGCCGTTCCTGCCGTTCAACCTGCGCGCTCTCTACCCGTACGCCCGGCAGATCGTGGTCGTCGAGGGCGCCGCGCCGGGGGCCGCCGGCATCGCCACGCCCGACGGCCACTCACGCGACGCCACCCTCGACTGTCTGCGCCGCTTCGCCGCCGACGAAGACCCCGACGGCAAGCTGGTGATCGTCACCGCCGAAGACGAAGGCCACCCCGACGGCTTCTGGCCCGGCGAGAAAGACGAGCAGAGCCGCGCTTACGCCGCGCGGGCCACCGGCGACTACCTGTGGCAGGTCGACGTCGACGAGTTCTACCTGCCGCGCGACATGGAGACCGTGCTCGACCTGCTGGGCCGCGAGCCGCAGGTCGCCGCCGTCACCTTTCCGACGATGACCCTGTGGGGCGCGCCCTGGTGCGTCGTCGACGGCTGGTTCCTGCACACCGCGGCCAGCAACTACCACCGCCTCTTCAAGTGGGGTCCGGGTTACTCGTATGCCTCGCATCGCCCGCCGACCGTGCTCGACGAGCGCGGCCGCGACACGCGTACGCTCAGCTGGCTCGACGCCGCCGCCATGAGCCGTCGCGGCATCGTCATGCAGCACGCCTCGCTGCTGCTGCCGCAACAGGTGCGCGAAAAGGTCGATTATTACGCCAACTGGAGCGTCGACCCGCGCTCGCTCGGGCCGCGCTGGCTGGCCGAGTCGTACTTCAGCCTGCGACGGCCGTTCCGCGTGCACAACGTCTACCAGCACCCGAGCTGGCTGCAGCGCTACGACGGGCCCCATCCCCCAGAGCTCGACCGCATGATGGCGGCGCTCGCGGCGGACAGTCCCGGCGAGCTGCGCCCCATGGCCGACGTCGAGCGCCTGCTGCGCTCACCGCGCTACCTAGCGGGACGCGCCGTCCTGCGGATGGCCGGACCGTGCCTACACTGGGGACAGCGGGTGCGCTGGTCGCTGGTGCCGCGAGTGCGCGGCGCCCTGGCCGGCCGCGTGGCGCGGGCGGCGCGCTCATGAGTGGCGACCGCCGGCTGAGCGCGCTGTGGTTCACCGACTGGGAGCCGCGCGCCGTGCGTCGCCACTTCGGTCTGCCCGCCGACGAAGGCCCGCAGTCGTGGGTCGACGGCCTGCGCGACGCGCTCGAGCCGGTGCTCGGACTCAGCCTCGCCATCGCGACGCCGGGCTCGCGCTGCTTTGCGACCTTCGACGACCACGGCACGACCTACTACGACATCCGCGGCGACACGCCGGCGACCGGCGTGCGCGGCGTGGCCGAACGCTGGCGAGGCGCGCTCTCGCCGGCCACCACGCCGGCCGCCACCCTGGCTGCCGCCCGCGACATCGTCGAACTGGTACGCCCCGACATCGTGCACGTGCACGGCACCGAGAACCCGTACGGCCTGCTGGCCGCTCAGGTCCGTCCCACGCCGACCGTGGTGTCGCTGCAGGGCATCCTGGTCGCCTACGAGCGCCTCTACTTCGCGGGGCGCTCGCCGGCCGACATCGCCCGCCTGGTCGCCACGCGCGAGTTCCTCAAGGGTCGCGGCGCGGTGCACGGCTGGCTGTGGATGCGCCACGCGGCCGAGCGCGAGGTGCGCGTGATGTCCGAAGCCTCGGCCTTCATCGGGCGCACCGACTGGGACCGCAGCGTGCTCGCCGGGGTGAACCCCCAGGCCGACTACTACCACTGCGACGAGGTCATCCGCGCCCCCTTCTACACGACCGACTGGACCGCCGTCGAGCACACCGGCGCGACCGTCTACTCGACCTCGAGCGTCATGATCTGGAAGGGCGCCGAAAGCCTGATGGAGGCGGCCGCCATCGTCGTGCGGCGCGGCGTCAAGGACTTGCGCGTGCGCATCGCCGGCGTGCGTCCCGGGACCGAGCTCGACGCCTACTACCGACGCGTCGCCCGACGCTGGGGCGTCGACGAGCACGTCGAGTGGCTGGGCCGGCTGACCGGGCCCGAGATGGCCCGCGAGCTGCAGAACGCCGACGTGTTCGCCTACCCTTCGCACAGCGACAACAGTCCCAACAGCGTGGTCGAGGCCATGCTCGTGGGCGTGCCCACGGTGGCCTCGGCGGTCGGCGGCATCCCCACGCTGCTGCGCGACGGGGTCGAGGGGTTGCTCTACCCGCGCGGCGACGCCTGGCTGCTGGCCGACGGCATCATGAAGCTGCTGACCGACCGCGCCGCCGCCGCCGGCCTGGGCGCCGCGGCGCGCGCCAGGGCGCTCGTGCGTAACGACCCCGCCCGCCTGGCGGCGCGCACCGTCGAGATCTACGAGCAGGTGATCGCCCGGGCGGGCGGCGCCCGGCCCGACGAGACTGACCGGCCAACGTGCAGGGTAGAACACGCCCGCGCCGACCTTTGACGGGGGCGACACATTTGCGCAACGAGCAGGAGGTACGGCGAGAGGTGTCACGAGCTGCGGACCGCTACGAGCGACCTAGTTTGCCCCCCTCACAGGGCTTCACTATCATGCCGATAGAGTGGGGGAGCCGGTGGTCGCGCGCAGCGTGGGCGACGCGGCCGATCGGCCCTGCATCGACAGTCCAGGTGATGGCATGACGACACAGCAAAACGAGGGCCTCTCCGTGGGCAGCTATCTCGGAGTGCTCGCCCGCTGGAAGTGGCTGATCATCGGCGTCACGGTGCTGGTCGGCGCGGCCGGCGGCGCCTACGCCTGGACGCGCACGCCCATGTACGCGGCGAGCGCCCAGCTGCTCTACGTGCAGCAGGTCGGCATCACCAGCGCGCTCGGTCAGGGTCAGGTCGACCAGACCCTGCAGCAGGCCGACATCGGCAGCGTGCCGGCGGTCGTCTCGAGCGCCGTGGTCGGCGCCCAGGCCGCCCAGCTGCTGAGCGGCAAGAACATGTCGGCCGGCTACTCCACCAGCGTGTCCCTCACGACCGACACGAGCACGAGCGGCTACTCGAGCGTGGTGGGCATCGGCGCGACGTCGTCAGACCCGCGCACCGCCGCCCTCGCCGCCAACGCCTACGCGGCCGCCTTCGTGGCCTGGCGGCGCGACAGCGAGCGCGCCCGGGTCAACCAGGAGATCCTCGCGGTGCAGAGCCAGCTGGCCACCTACACGACCCCCACCGAAAAGGCCAGCGCCGACTACGCCACCCTGCAGCAGAACCTGCTCAACCTGCAGCTGAGCCAGAAGAGCGTGACCGGCGACTTCAGCGTCATCTCGCCGGCGTCGCCGCCCTCTATGCCGTTCTCGCCGCGCAAGACGCGCACGCTGCTGATCGCCATCGTGCTCGGCCTCGTGCTGGGCTGCGCTCTCGCCTTCTTGCTCGAGCAGCTCGACACCCGGGTGCGCGACGAAGACCAGGTGACCGACCTGCTCGGGCTGTCGGTCCTGGGCCACCTGCCGCCGTTGTCGCGCGGCGCGAGCGAGGCCGGGGTCGTGCAGATGCTCATCAACCCCTTCGGACTCATGGCCGAGGCCGTGCGCGTGCTGCGCGGCAACCTCGACTTCATGGGCGTCGACGGCGACGTGCGCTCGCTGCTCGTGTCGAGCTCCATCCAGGGCGAGGGCAAGAGCATGACCGCCTGCAACCTGGCCGCGTCTATGGCGCTCGCCGGCAAGCGGGTCGTGCTGGTCGACGCCGACCTGCGCCGGCCCCGCATTCACGACTACCTGGGCATCGCCAACAGCGCCGGCCTGTCGTCGGTGATCGCGCGCCGCGCCGAGCTCGCCGACGCCCTCGTGTCGGTCAAGCTCGACAAGGTCGCGAGTCCGGGCGACGACGGCCGCTCGGCGTCGGGCGTGCGCATGCGCGACGACGCCGTGCGCGTGTTCTCGGCGGCCGGTTCCAAAGCGGGCTTCGATGCGACCAGCGCCCGCGTGCGCGAGCGCGACGTCCTCACGACCCGCGAGCCGGCCTGGTCGGCGACCGCCGACGACGACCCCGTGCTGCGCGTGCTGCCGAGCGGCCCGCTGCCGCCGAACCCCGGCGAGATGGTCGCCTCGCGGCGCTTCGCCGAGATCATCGACGAGCTCTCCGCCGACGCCGACCTCGTGCTCATCGACACGCCGGCCATGCTGTCGGTCGGCGACACGGCGCCCATGGCGGCCAAGGCCGACGCCCTCGTCTTCGTGGTCAACACGACGCTCGTCAGGCGCCCCTTGCTCGAGCGCGCCCACGCCCAGCTCGCCAAGCTGCCCTGTCGCAAGCTCGGCTTGGTCGTCATCTCCAACAAGCGCGCGCACGGCCCCTACTACGGCTACCACTACCACCGGACGCCGCCGCCCAAGCCGGGCCGAGGCTCTGCACGACCGTCATGAACCAGGCCGCGGCCACGCGCGACGCGCGACGCCGGTGAGCGGATCCGACACCCCCGTCCCCGAAGCGGCCGTCCTGCCGACGATCGCGCTCGTCGTGCCCTGGTTCGGCCCGCTGCCGGCGTGGTTCGACCTGTGGCTGCGCAGCTGCGCGGGCAACCCGAGCATCGACTGGCTGCTGTTCACCGACGCGACGCTCTCCGACCGGGCGGTGCCGGCCAACGTGCACCCGGTGGCGATCGACTTCGCCGCGCTGCGCGAGCTGTTCTGCGAGCGACTCGAGCTCGACGTCTGCCTCACCACGCCGATCCAGCTGTGCGACTTCAAGATCGCCTACGGTCACATCTTCGCGGAGTGGCTCGCCGGCTACGAGATCTGGGGACACTGCGACGTCGACCTCATCTGGGGCGACCTGCGCCGCTTCTTTCCGTCGAGCCTGCTGCGCGCCTACCAGAAGGTGCAGCAGAGCGGCCACCTCGCCTTTTATCACAACACCACCGAGGTCACGCAGCTCTTTCGCCAGCCACACCCCACCAAGGACTACCGCGTCGTGTTCGCCGACCCCACGCTCCGCGGCTTCGACGAATACTGGGGAGCGCACGAGCTCGCCTACCTGGCCGGCCTCGAGCAGTACGAGATGGACGAGTTCGTCGACGCCGACCCCAGCTCGCGCGGCCTGCGCGGCATCTGCCTGCGCAACCACGATCACCAGCTCTTCTACTGGGAAGACGGCGCCCTCTACCGCGAGTACGTCGACGACCCCGGCGTCGATCGCGAAGACCTGGCCTATCCCGACATCCAGCGCGACGAGTTCGCCTACCTGCACTTCCAGAAGCGTCCCATGAGGGCGCCGCAGTTCGACGCCGCCACGGTGCGCGGCTTCTACATCACTCCCGACGGCTTCGTGCAGAAGGTCAAGGCGTATCACTGCCTCGCCGACTTCGCACAGCTCAACCCCCGGCAGGCGCCGCAGCGACCGGCCCCGCGGCTCTCGCGGCGCACCGGCCCGACCGCGCGCGCCATGCTGCGCCGGCTGCGCCGGGCGGGCAGGTAGGTGGTCCCGGCCATGACGGCGACCGCGGTAGACCAGGAGGGCGCCGCCCCAGCCGGCGACGACGGGCCGGCGGGCGCCACGCCGGCGGCGCGACGGGCGACACCGCCGGCGGCCGACGCGCCCGCGGCGCACCCCGCGGCGCGCCTGCGGGTGCTGGTGCTGACCGCCTATCCGGCCATCGGCGGCCCGCTGCCCAAGCTCGCGCCGCTCGTGGCCGACGGCCTGCGCGCCGCCGGGTGCGACGTCGTGATCGAACGCTGGAGCGCCCATCACGCGGGCCACGAATCGCGTGCCGCCAAGGTCGTCGGCCGCTCGGCCGACCTGTGGCGCGTGCACCGGCGCATCCGCGCGTGGCGGCCCGACGTCGTCTACGTGGCCACCGCCCACAACCGCACGGCTTTGTTGCGCGACCTGCCGCTGGTGATGAGCGTGCGCCGCGGCCGTCCGCCGCTCGTGCTGCACCTGCACGGTAGCGAGTGCGACCGGCTCGGCGCGCCCGGCGCGCGGCTGTTCACGGCGTTCTCAAAGCTGCTCGTGCGTCGCGCCGCCGCGGTCATGCTGCTCTCCACCCAGGAGCAGCGCGCCTGGCGGTCGGCGTGTCCGCGGGTCGAGTTCGCCGTCGTCGTGAACCCGTTCGTGCCCGCGCCGCACGCCGTCCGCGACGCCGCGCCGGCGGCGCTCGAGCCCCCCGACGACCTCGGCGCCGCGGTGGAGCCCGCCGGCGCGCCGGCTCAGGGCGAGCGCGCCGCCGCCCCCGCGACGCCGAACCTGTTCTCGGTGGCGCGCCTGATCCCCGAAAAGGGCGTGTTCGACCTGCTCGACGCGTGCGCTCTGGTGCGCGCCCATCGGCCGTGCCGGCTGACTATCGCCGGCGCCGGGCCGGTCCGCGACGAGCTGCAGCGGCGCATCGCCGACCTCGGCCTGTCGGGTGCGGCCACGCTCGCCGGCTACCTGAGCGGCGACGCCCTCGACGCCGCCTACCGCGGCGCCGACCTGTTCGTCTTGCCGACCTACTTCGCCGAGGGCTTCCCGCTGTCGGTCATGGAGGCCATGAGCTACGGGCTGCCCATCGTCACCACGCCGATCAGGGGCTGCGCCGACTCCCTGAACGAGGGCGAGAACGCGCTGTTCGTGCCGGCGCGCGACCCGGCGGCCCTGGCGGCCGCCATCGGGCGCCTCTTAGACGACGACGGCCTGCGCGCAGGCATGGCCCGCGCCAACGCCGCCAAGGTGGCCGAGTTCGCTCCCGAGCGTGTGCTGCCGCGCTACGCCGAGGTCCTGCGCGGCGCCGTCGCGGCCCATGCACGGGCCCCTCTCGCGCATCGGTCTGGTCGCCGATGACCGGTGCTACAATCCTGCCCACCGCGACCGAAAGGACAAGTTGAGCATCGACGCGCACACCCGCCTTATGGTCGCCGGCTACCGTGGCCTCGTCGGCGGCGCGATCACCCGCGCGCTGCAGGCACACGGGTACGACGAGCTCATCTACGCCGACACCGCCGAAGTCGACCTTACCGACCAGGCCGCCACGCGCGCCTTCTTCGAGCGCACGCGGCCCCAGGCGGTCATTCTCGCCGCCGCCAAGGTCGGCGGCATCGTGGCCAACTGGGAACAGCCCTACGAGTTCGTCGCCGTCAACCTGGCGATCGAGTTGAACGTGGTGGCCGAGGCCTTCAGGGCCGGCGTCGAGAAGCTCGTCTTTCTGGGCAGCTCATGCATCTACCCGCGCGAGGCGCCGCAGCCGCTCAAAGAGGAGTACCTGCTGACCGGTCCCCTCGAAGAGACCAACCGCGCCTACGCGGTCGCCAAGATCGCCGGCATCGAGCTGTGCCGCAGTCTCAACCGGCAGTACGGCACCGACTACCTGTCGCTCATGCCGACCAACCTCTACGGCCCCGGCGACAACTTCGACCTGCGCACGAGCCACGTGCTGCCGGCCATGATCCGCAAGTTCCACGAAGCCAAGCTCGGCTTGCCCGACGCCGACGGCGCGCCGCGCCGGGCGAACGCGCCGGTCGTGCTGTGGGGCACCGGCAGTCCGCGGCGCGAGCTGCTGCACGTCGACGACCTGGCCGCGGCCGTGGTCTTCCTGCTCGAGCACATCGCGGCCGCCGACCTGCCCGACGGCCTCGTGAACGTCGGCACCGGCGTCGATCAGACCATCCGCGAGCTGGCCGAGCTCACCCAGAGCGTGGTGGGCCACACGGGGCCGATCGAGTGGGACGCGAGCAAGCCCGACGGCACGCCGCAAAAGCAGCTCGACGTGAGCCGCATCACCGCGCTCGGCTGGCGCCCGCGGCACAGCCTGGCCGACGGCATCCGCTCCACCTACGAGTGGTATGTCGCGCACCCGGCGGCCGGCGACGGTCCGCACGGCGGCGGCGACGGTCCCGGGGCGCATCAGCCCGCGAAAACCGGCGCCGCCTGACAGGCGTCGGGCGGAGGGGAGAGGCAAGTGGCAAAGACGGCACTCATCACCGGCGTCACCGGACAGGACGGCGCCTACCTGGCCGAATACCTGCTCGACAGCGGCTACACGGTGCACGGCATCAAGCGGCGCGCCAGCTCGTTCAACACCGACCGCGTCGATCACCTCTACTCCGACCCGCACAAGGCGGGCGTGCGCTTCTTCATGCACTACGGCGACCTGACCGACGCCACCAACCTCATCCGCATCGTGCAGGAGACCCAGCCCGACGAGATCTACAACCTGGCGGCCCAGTCGCACGTGCAGGTGAGCTTCGAGACCGCCGAGTACACGGCCAACTCCGACGCCCTCGGCACGCTGCGCCTGCTCGAAGCCATGCGCATCCTCGGCCTCGAAGGCCGCACGCGGTTCTACCAGGCCTCGACCTCTGAGATGTTCGGCCTGGTGCAGGAGGTGCCGCAGCGCGAGACAACGCCGTTCTACCCGCGCAGCCCGTACGGCGCGGCCAAGGTCTACGCCTACTGGATCTGCGTGAACTATCGCGAGGCCTACGGCCTGCACGTGAGCAACGGCATCCTCTTCAACCACGAGAGCCCGATCCGCGGCGAGACCTTCGTCACGCGCAAGATCACGCGCGCCGTGGCGCGCATAGCGCTGGGCCTGCAGGACGACCTCTACCTGGGCAACCTGGGCTCGCTGCGCGACTGGGGCCACGCCCGCGACTACGTGCGCGCCATGCACCTCATGGTGCAGCAGGACGAGCCCGGCGACTACGTGGTGGCCACCGGCGAGCAGCACTCGGTGCGCGAGTTCTGTCTGCGGGCCTTCGCCGAGGCGGGCATCACGCTGGCCTTCATCGGCGAGGGCGCCGACGAGGTCGGCGTGGTCGAGTCGGTCGACGCCGACCTGCTGGGCCGCGCCCGCAACAGCAACGGCCTGGTGCTCGTGCCGCCCGACCGCGACGAGCGCATCACCCCCGGGCGCGAGCTGGTGCGGGTCGACCGTCGCTACTTCCGGCCCACCGAGGTCGCCAGCCTCATCGGCGACGCCACAAAGGCGCGCGACAAGCTCGGCTGGCAGCCGCAGATCGGCTTCGACGAGCTCGTGCACGACATGGTCTGGGAAGACTTAGACCAGGCCCGCCGCGACGAGTTGGTGCGCGCCCGCGGCTTTCGGATCCACGAGTACCGGGAGTAGGACGGTGCGTCGCGACGGGCGAGCGGCGCTCGCGGGCCGCCGCCGTTCCTGCCGACGCAGCGCTCACAGGCGCGGCGTGGCGACGGCCGCCGCTCGGTGAGCGCCGTCACCCACCTGCCCGGCACGACCCTGCTCACGACGCCGGTCACAGCCGTCGACGCCCCGGCCGCGGCCGCCCTGGTCGCGCAGTGGGCGGCCGGCGACGCCGGCCGCGCGGTCTGCGCAGCCAACGTCCACATGGTCATGGAGGCTTACGACGACCCGTCGTTCACGACCACCCTCGAGCAGGCCGACCTCGTGGTCTGCGACGGCCGTCCGCTGGTCTGGGCGGCGCGCCTGCTCGGCGTGGCCGGCGCGCGCCAGGCGCGCGGCCTCGATCTCATGCTGGCCGTCTGCGAGCAGGCCGCTCGCGAGGGCCTCAGCGTGGGCCTCTACGGCGGCGAGCCCGCCGTGACGGCCGAGGTGCGCCGCGAGCTGGCCACCCGTCTACCGCGCCTCGAGCTGAGGTACTGCTGGTCGCCACCGTTTCGCGCCCTCTCGGCCGCCGAAGACGACGAGGCTTGCCGGGCGATCGTCGCGGCCCGCCCACAGTTGCTGTTCGTGAGCCTCGGCTGCCCCAAACAGGAACGCTGGATGCTGGCCCACCGCGACCGCCTGCCCTGCGTCATGATGGGCGTGGGGGCGGCCTTCGACATGCTGACCGGCCGCGTGGGCGTCGCGCCCACGTGGATGCAGCGCGCAGGTCTCGAGTGGGTCTACCGCTTCTTTCAGGAGCCGCGGCGGCTGTGGCGCCGCTACGCGCGCCACAACGGCCGCTTCGTGGTCTTCGTGCTGGCGCAGTGGCTGCGCGCCGCGACGGGCCGCGCGCCGCGCGGGCGCAGCTAGAGCCCCGCCGCCGGGCCGTCGCTCAGACGCCGGGCCGCGCCGCGGCCGCCGCGGGCGGTGCGGCGCGCGCGGCAAGCTCGCCGGGAGTGACGGCGGGCAGGCGCCACAGGTGCACGAGCGACACGACGAACGCCGCGAACAGCACGGCGTCGCGCAGCACCACGATCATGATCGCGCCCGAGTCGAGGTAGATGAACGACCAGTAGTTCGACGGAAACTCGATCTGGGTGAGCAGCAGCGCGACCACGAGCAGCGCGGCCAGCGCGCGGCGCTCGGGCAGCACGAGGGCGATCGCCGGCAGGATCCAGATGAAGTACTGCGGCGAGAGCACCTTGCCGAAGGTCATGAAGGCCAGGATGACGGCGAGGACGGCGAGCGGCACCAGGCGCGGCGTCGCGCGCAGCGTGGCGCGCCGCCGCCAGATCAGCCCGTAGGTGACGATCAGGGCGAGGCCCTCGATGAAGCCCGACAGGCGCGCCAGCGTGCCGGCCCCTGTGGCGGCGATGAACTGCGAGCCGTAGGCGGTGCCGATCTCGACCCAGACGTGGTGCACGACGTGGCCGAACAGCAGGGGCGCGGCGAGCACGCTTTCGACCTGCAGCGGCCGGTGGATCTGGTAGGTGAAGGGGTACTCGATGCCCTTGAGGCCGTGGACCGCGTAGGGCACGAACGGCAGTGTCGCGGTGATCACGAAGAAGACGAAGGCCCACAGGATCGTGCGTTTCTGCACGGCGAGCACGAAGACCAGCGGCAGCAGGATGGCCGGGGTGATCTTGAGAGCGAACCCGAGGCCCAGCACCATGGCGGCGCCTATCCAGCGCTCGTGGGCGAGCAGGAGCAACACGATGCCCAGCAGCAACGCGACCGCGGCGTCGTAGCGGTTGCCCACGATGGCGCCGGTGGCTAGCACGGAGACCGCGAAGGTGGCGCCGACGAGATACGCTTTGCGGCCGTAGGGCCACAGGCGCGCGGCGGCGGCGGCGGTCGTGGCCGCCGCGCCTGCGCACATCAGGTACATCTCGACGTTGAACCAGTCGCTGTAGGCCACGACGTTGCCGCTGTGGCCGGGCAGCACGAACAGGGGGATGGCCAGCGGCGGGTACTCGACCGGGAAGTCGATGTAGGGCCGAAAGCCCCGGGCTATGCGGGCCGCGTAGTCGGCGTAGATGGTGGTGTCTGAGATGTCGTGCAGGCCGTACCAGAGGTGCATCACGCCGAACACCCACACGATGGCGATGAGCGCGAGCACGGTGAGCCACACGGCGAAGGCGATGACCTTGACGGGGCGGTTGGGCCGCGCGTGCGCCGCCTCGCGCGCCGCAGCCCTGGCGGCGGCGTTCGGCCGGCCGTTGCCGGCGGCTCGCGCGTCGCGCGCGGCGGCCCGCTTGGCGCGCTGGTCGGCCGACAGGCTGCGCTTCGTGCCTTTGGTCTTGCTCGTCATCGCGGGCGGTGGTGGTTCATCGGAAGCTCCAGAGCTTGTTGGCCACGAAGTTGACCGGCATGATGAAGACGATGGCGATCAGCTGGCTGGGGATGGGCGCCAGGTGGGCCTGCTCGCGCAGCGCCCAGAAGAGCAGCAGTTGCCCGCCGTAGGCCACCAGGCTGACCGTGAAGAACTTGGGCAGCTCGCCGGCGACGTCGTTGGTCGAGCGGAACGTCCAGCGGCGGTTCAGGTAGTAGTTGGTCATCACCGATACGACGAAGCCGGCGGCATTGGCGACGTAGGTCGCCGCCGTGGGCACGCCCTGCGTGCTCTTCTTGGTGACCAGGCCGCGCACGGCGCTCGTGAGGTCGCCGGTCGAGCCGATGTGGCCCGTGACCGCGAGCCAGACGAGCAGGACGGCCGTGAAGACCGCCAGATTGACGATCACGCCGCTGCCGCCCACCAGGCAGAACCGCACGAACTGCCAGAGGCTCGCTACGAGGCCGCGCGTGGGCGCGGGAGCGGCGGCGGGGTTGGCGGCGTCGCCGCTGCGGGGGGTCGTCGGGGTGGTCACGACAGCGCCGCGCGGGGCGTCATGAGCTCGGTCAGTCGCAAGAGGGCCGGTCGGTAGTCACTGAGCCGATGATACGCGATGCCCTCGCGCTCACAAAGCTCGATGAGCCGGCCGCGGGCGAACACGGCGTCGGCCTCGCGCGCCAGGCAGAGGTCGGAGACGCCGTCGCCGAACACGGCGACCGTGTCGCCGGGCCGCCGCAACAGACGCACGACGCCGCCCTTGCAGCGCCCCGGCCCGCAAGCAGGGCAGTCGCCGAGGCGCGGGTCGAAGCGCACGGTCCAGGGCGGCCCGGCGGCGCCGTCGCGGGGCACGATCGCGCTCGCGAAGAGCCCGACCGCGGGCAGCTGCTCGCGACGCCAGACGGTCTCGATGACCGCGGCAAAGCCGACC
Source organism: uncultured Actinomycetes bacterium (assembly GCA_963755025.1). Lineage (GTDB taxonomy): Bacteria > Actinomycetota > Thermoleophilia > UBA2241 > UBA2241 > Bog-752. The sequence continues at coordinate 12,491 of CAVWIH010000014.1, read as the reverse complement.
GAGACGACGGCGACTCGTGCGCCGCCGGTCGCGAGCGCGTTGAGGAACGGCCCGAAACCGGCCGCGAGGCGGGCGTCGCGCGCGCTTGTGTCGATGAGCTCCTCTTTGGTGGTGGTCACCAGCTCGATCTGGCGGCGCAGGCACTCGGCGGGGGAGATCTCGCCGCGCGCGGCGGCCTCGTCGAACGCCCGCCAGGCGTCGCCGGTGAGCTGCTGCAGCGCCGCCACGCCGTACTCGCGATCGGTCACGGTGCCGTCGTAGTCGAGCAGCACCAGCAGGTGCGAGAAGGCGGATCGGGCTGTGGCGGGGGGCGGAGGCACGGCCATCGTGTCGTCCATTCTACCGCGTCTGCTAGAATTGACGGCCGGCGCCGGCGCGGTTTCTCGCTTCAGGGTTCCCGCGCGTCGAGCGCGCCGCGCCATGGTCGCCAGCGACGAGGAGCGCTCACAGGTGAACGACAGCCCGCCACGGTTCCACGAGGTGCTGCCCAAGGTCGACTTTCCGGCCCTAGACGCGCGCGTCCTCGAGTTCTGGCGCAGCGAGCGCATCTTCGACAAGAGCCTCGACCTGCGCCGCGACGCGCCGCTCTACGCCTTCTACGAAGGTCCGCCCACGGCCAACGGCCGGCCCGGCGCCCACCACGTGCTCTCGCGCGCCTTCAAAGACATCTTTCCGCGGTTCAAGACCATGCGCGGCTTTCGCGTGCCGCGCAAGGCCGGCTGGGACTGCCACGGCCTGCCCGTCGAGCTCGAGGTCGAGCGGCGTCTGGGTATCGACGGCAAAGAACAGATCGAGGAGTACGGCGTCGCCAGGTTCAACGCGCTGTGCCGCGAGAGCGTGCTGACGTACCTCAAGGACTGGGACAGGCTGACCGAACGCATCGGCTTCTGGATCGACTTAGACGACGCCTACTACACCCTCACCAACGACTACATCGAGTCGGTGTGGTGGCTGCTGCGCCAGATCTGGGACAAGGAGCTGCTCTACGAGGGCTTCAAGGTCGTGCCCTACTGCCCGCGCTGCGGCACCGCCATCTCGAGCCACGAGATGGCGCAGGGCTACCACGACGTCACCGACCCCTCGGTCTACGTACGCTTTCCGCTGACCGCCGAGGCGGCCGCCGCTGTCGCCGGTCTGGGCGCGCCGGCCGGCGCGAGCGACACGGCCGCCGCCGGCGGCGCGAGCAACGCGGCCGCCGCCGACGCCACCGATGTCGTCGCCGACGCGCCGCCCGCCGCCGGCGCGCGCGTGAGCCTGGCGGTGTGGACGACCACGCCCTGGACGCTCGTCTCGAACGTCGCCTGCGCGGTGAACCCCGACATCGACTACGCCCTGGTGGCGAGCCGCGGCGAACGCTTCGTGCTGGCCCGCGACCTGGTCGCGTCGGTGCTCGGCGGGCACGCGGTCGTCGAGCGCATCATCCCCGGCGCCGCGCTGCTCGGCCTCGCTTACGAGCCGCCCTTCCACTTTGTCGAGCCCGACAAGCGCGCCTGGTTCGTGGTAGGCGACGGCTACGTCACCACCACCGACGGCACCGGCATCGTGCACATCGCGCCGGCCTTCGGCGAAGACGACATGCGTATAGGGCGCGACAACGACCTGCCGGTGGTCAACCCGGTCGACGCCGCCGGGCGCTTCGTCGCCGACGTCGCGCCGTGGGCCCACGTGTTCGTCAAAGACGCCGACCGCGGCATCATCGCCGACTTGACGCAGCGCGACCTGCTGCTCGCCGAGGTGCCCTACGAGCACAGCTATCCGTTCTGCTGGCGCTGCGACACGCCGCTGCTCTACTACTCCAAGAAGACCTGGTACGTGAAGACCACGGCCGTCAAAGACGACCTGCTGGCCGCCAACGAGGCCGTCACCTGGTACCCCGAGCACATCAAACACGGCCGCTTCGGCGAGTGGCTCGAGAACAACGTCGACTGGGCGCTGTCGCGCGACCGCTACTGGGGCACGCCGCTGCCGGTGTGGCGCTGCGAGCAGCGTCACACGCACTGCGTGGGCAGCGTCGCCGAGCTGCGCGAGCTCGCCGTCACGCCGCCGCCCGCCGACCTCGAGCTGCACCGCCCCTTCGTCGACGATGTCGTGCTGCGCTGCCCGACCTGCGGCGGCGACATGCACCGCGTGCCCGAGGTGATCGACGCCTGGTTCGACTCGGGCTCCATGCCCTTCGCGCAGTGGCACTATCCGTTCGAGAACGACGAGAAGTTCCACGAGCGGTTCCCGGCCGACTTCATCGCCGAGGCCATCGACCAGACCCGCGGCTGGTTCTACAGCCTGCTGGCCGTGGCTACGCTGATCGAGGGCCGCAGCTCGTACGAGACGGTGCTCTGCCTGGGCCACGTGCTCGACGCCGAAGGCCAGAAGATGAGCAAGAGCCGCGGCAACGTGGTGCAGCCCGACGACGTGCTCGACCGCCAGGGCGCCGACGCCCTGCGCTGGTACATGTTCACGAGCTCGAGCCCCTGGTACCCGCGGCGGTTCTCGCTCGAGCTGGTCGACGAGGTCGTGCGCAAGTTCCTGCTCACCCTGTGGAACACCTACAGCTTCTTCACGGTCTACGCCAACATCGACCGCTTCGACCCGAGCGTCGCGCCGGTGCCGCTGGCCGAGCGTCCGCTGCTCGACCGCTGGCTCACCGGTCGCCTGGCGCAGCTCGTCACGCGCGTGAGCGAGGGGCTCGAAGGCTACGACGCCACCACCTCGGGCCGCGCCATCCAGGACTTTGTCGACGAGCTCTCCAACTGGTACGTGCGGCGCAGCCGGCGGCGCTTCTGGAAGAGCGGCAGCGACCGCGACAAGCTGGCCGCCTACCACACCCTGTACGACTGCCTGGTCACGCTCGCCAAGCTGCTCGCGCCCTACACCCCGTTCGTGGCCGAGGAGATCTACCAGAACCTCGTGCGCTCGGTCGACGCGGACGCTCCCGAGAGCGTGCACCTGTGCGACTGGCCGGTGGCCGACGCCGCCGCCCTCGACGAGACCGTCACCTTCGACATGGACGTCGCCCGCCGCGCGGTCGAGCTGGGCCGGGCGGCGCGCAACGGGGCCGCCGTCAAGAACCGCCAGCCCTTGGCCGAGGTGGCGGTGGCGGCGCCGGCGGCCGAGTGCGCCGCCCTCGAGCGCCTGGCCGACATCGTGACCGACGAGCTGAACGTCAAGCGGCTGCGCCTGGTGACCGACACCGAGGAGCTGCTCGCCTACGCGCTCAAGCCCAACCTCAAGGTGCTCGGACCGCGCCTTGGCAAGCAGGTCGGCGCCGTCGGGGCGGCCCTCAAGGCGGCCGACACGGCCGCCTTCGTGGCCGCCCTGCGCGACGCCGGCGCGGCGCCGCTGGTGCTCGCCGACGGCCACGAGCTGCTCCTTGCCGACGGCGACGTGCTGGTGGAGACGGTCGCCCCCGAAGGCAGCCGGGTCGAGACCGACGGCACGCTCACCGTGGCCCTGGTGACCACGATCGACCAGGCGCTGCGCGACGAAGGCATCGTGCGCGAGCTCGTCCACGCCGTTCAACTCTCGCGCAAAAACGCCGATTTACGAATAGAAGATACGATCAGCCTGGCGCTGGCGGTGCCGGCCGAGCTGACCGGGCTCGTCGAGCGCAACGCGGCGTACATCAAGACCGAGACCCTGGCCAGCGAGCTCGAGCTCGGCGACGCGCCCCGATCGTATCGTGAGACCGTGCGGGTCGAGGGGCACGATGTCATCGTGGGCCTTTCGTCCACGGGCACGATCTTCACGGTCAACTACGGCTGAGAGGCGGACCGCGACGTGAGCGAACGCATCCAAGGCGAACCACGCATCCAGGGCGATCCCTCGATCGAGCTGGCCGTCGAGCTGGCGGCCCCGACCGTCGGCGACCGTGTCGTCGACGTCGGCACCACGGTCGGCACCATGGCCTTCGCGCTGGCCGGCGCGGTCGCCAGCGTGCTCGCCGTCGACAACCGCAAAGACACGATCGACGAAGCGCTGCGCCTGAGCCGCGAGGTCGGCGTCGAGAACGTCGGCTTTGCCTTGGCCAACCTCTACGCGCTGCCCTTCGCCGACGGCGCCTTCACGCTGGCCACCTGCCGCAACGCCCTGCATCGCTTTCCCGAACCGGTCGCGGCGCTCAAGGAGATGGCGCGCGTGGTGGCGCCCGGTGGACGCCTCGTGGTGTACGACCTGCTGGTGAGCGGCGAGCTCGACCGGACGCTCAACGAGCTGGCGCGCCTGAGCGACGCCTCGCACCGCCGCTACGAGACCCACGGCGAGTTCCTCAAGCAGTTCGCCAAGGCCGGCCTGAAGGTCGTCGAAGAGCGCCGCCTGCACCGCACCGTCGACCTGCAGTACTGGCTCGAAGCGGCGGCGGTCGACACGAGCCGCGCCGACCTCATTCGCACGCGCCTGCAGGAGCTGCCGGTCAAGACCCAGACGGCGCTCGACCTGGCCGTCTCCGACGACCTCGTGTCGTTCTCATACGACGACATCGGGTTCCGGCTCGAGCGCATCTAGCCTTTAGCGCGAGCGTCACTCCGCCGCGCTGGTCGGCCGCCCGGCTCGAGGGTTGCTCCGCCTCGCCGGCGCCCCGCCCAGGTCGAACGTGCCCTTCCTCGTCGGCGCCCCGCCTAGCTCGAAGGCTGCTCCGCCTCGTCGGCCAGCCGTCCGCCGACGGCCCAGTCGCTCTTTGCGTAGTCGTCGAAGATGACGCGCACCGTGTCGCGCTCGCAGCCGGCGACCTCGACCATGGCGTCGGTGATGCGCCGCGCGAGCTCGGCCTTCTGGGCGCGCGTGCGGCCGGCCCAGAGCCGCACCGTGATCACCGGCATCTGAAAAGCGCGAGCGCGGATGCGCTACGCGAGCCAGTCGGCGAGCTCTTCGACCAGCTTCGGCTTGCTCAGCGCGCCGACGATGCGCTTCTTCAGCTGGCCGCCCTCGAAAGCCAGCAGCGTCGGGATGTTCAGCACCTCGAGGCTCTGCGCCACCTGCGGGTTCTCGTCGACGTTGAGCTTGACGAACCGCACGCCGGGATTGCGCTCGGCGATGTCGTTCAGCACCGGCTCGACCACGCGGCACGGTCCGCACCACTCGGCCCAGAAGTCGACCAGCACCTTGCCGGGAGCGTCGAGAACCTCCGTCTTGAAGGTGTCCTGCGTCACTGCGTCCACGTGTCCCTCCTAGAGACTCGTTCGGGGGCTTGGTCGGCGCCCGCCGCTTGAGCGGCGCCGTTTGAGCGAAGCGGCCGTCAGGTGGCCGGCTCCGCCGCCGGCTGCGCCGGCGCGCCGCTGGCCGCCTGGCGGGCGGCGAAGTCGAGATCGTCCAGGTACTTCTCGACGCCGATGGCCGCCAGGGCGCCTTCGCCCACGGCGTTGGCGATCTGCTTGATGATGCCGGCGCGTGCGTCGCCGCAGGCAAAGACGCCGGGGCGGCTGGTGCGCAGGTGGTCGTCGGTGACGATGAAGCCGTCGTCGTTCAGAGCCGACCGTGCCGCGCAGAAAGTCGGTCTGGGGGAGCTGGCCGACGTAGAAGAACACGCCCGACACGGGCAGCGTGTGCGTCGTGTGGTCGAGCACGTGCTCGTACTCGATGCCCTCGACCTTGGTCTCGCCGGCGATGCGCCGCACCTGACCGTTCCAGATGAAGTGCATGTTGGGCTGGGCGAAGGCGCGCTCCTGGGCGATGGCGGTGGCGCGCAGGGCGTCGCGGCGATGCACCACGTGCACCGCCGAGGCGAAGCGCGCCAGGAACATGCCCTCTTCGACGGCCGCGTTGCCGCCGCCGATCACGACCACCTCTTTGCCGCGGTAGAGCGGACCGTCGCAGGTGGCGCAGTACGACACGCCGCGCCCCATGAACTCGGCCTCGCCGGGCACGCCCAGCTTGCGGGCCTCGACGCCGGGCGACAGGATGACCGCCCGGGCGGTGACGCTCGCTTCGTCGGTGACGACCGTCCAGGCGCCGTCCGCGCGCTGCTCGAGCGAGACGACGCCGTCGATCTCGCGCAGGTCGGCGCCGAACTGGCAGGCCTGCTGCTTCATCTTCTCGGCGAGCTCGAAGCCGGTGATGCCCTCGGGGAATCCCGGGTAGTTCTCGACGCGCTCGGTGACCGACATGATGCCGCCGGCGGTGTTGCGCTCGAGAACGACGGTGGAGAGGCGGGCGCGCGAGGCGTAGATGGCGGCCGTCATACCGCCCGGCCCGGCGCCCACGATGGCGACGTCGAAGCTGTCGCGCGGCTCGGCGGCGTCGCCGCCCGCGGCGAAGGCGCTCACAGCTGGCCCCGCTCGATCAAGGCTTCGGCGATCTGTACGGCGTTCAAGGCGGCTCCCTTGCGCAGATTGTCGGCCACGACCCAGAAGTTCACACAGTTGGGCGCCGTGTCGTCGTCGCGGATGCGGCCCACGTAGACCGGGTCGTCGCCCTCGGCGTCGAGCGGCGTGGGGTAGAGGCCCCGGCCGGGGTCGTCGATCACCTCGATGCCGGGCGCGGCGGCGAGCAGGGCGCGCGCGGCGGCCGCGCCGAGCGGCTTGCGGGTCTGCAGGTTGACCGCTTCGGAGTGCGCCCCGAAGACCGGCACGCGCACGCAGGTGGCGGTGACCCTGATGCCCGGGTCGCCGAAGATCTTGACCGTCTCGTCGACCATCTTCTGCTCTTCCTTCGTGGAACCGTCGGGCAGGAAGGCGTCGATGTGGGGCAGCAGGTTGAAGGCGATGGGGCGTGGATAGAAGCCGAGCTCGGCTACGTCGCCCGCCGCCCAGGCGCGCGCCTGGGCGTCCAGGTCGTCGACGCCGCGCTTGCCGCTGCCCGAGACCGACTGGTAGGTGGAGACCACGACACGCTCGACGCCGGCGGCGTCGTGGAGCGGCTTGAGGGCGACCACCAGCTGGATGGTCGAGCAGTTGGGCGTGGCGATGATGCCTTCGTGCCAGGCGAGGTCGGCGGCGTTGACCTCGGGCACGACCAGCGGCACGGCGGGATCGCCGCGAAAGGCGCTCGACTTGTCGATGGCCACGGCGCCCGCCGCCACGGCGAGCGGCGCGTACGTCTGGCTCACGGCGCCGCCGGCGGCAAAGAAGGCCACGTCGACGCCGGCGAAGGCGTCGGGCGAGAGCTCGGCCACGGTGTGCGGCGCGCCCCCGAAGTCGAGCTGGGCGCCACGCGATCGGGCGCTCGCCAGCAGGCGCAGCTCGCCGACCGGAAAGCCGCGCTGCTCGAGGATGGTGCGCACGGTGCCGCCCACCACGCCGGTCGCCCCCACGATGGCGACCGTGTAGGTACGCCCCGTCATGCCGCGCCCGGGTCGTGGCTGAGCCCGCGGTCGCTGTGCTCGTGGCTCACGGCGGCGCTGTCGAGGCCGAAGGCGTCGTGCAGGGCGATGACCGCGTCTTCGACGCGCTCCTTGGCGATGACGCAGGAGACCTTGATCGGCGAGGTCGAGATCATCTCGAGGTTTATGCCCTTGTCGGCGAGCGTGCGGAACATGAGCGCCGCGACCCCGGGGTGCGAGCGCATGCCGGCGCCGATCAGGCTGAGCTTGGCCATGGTGTCGTCGGTCGTGTAGCTCTTGGCGTGCAGCTTGGCCACGACGGCGTCGAGCGCCTCGCGGGCGGCCGGCAGGTCGTCGATCGGCACGGTGCAGGAGATGTCGGAATGACCCTGCTCGCCGACGTTCTGAATGATCATGTCGACGTTCACGTGGGCGTCGGCCAGGGCCGAGAACACGTCGGCGGCCACGCCGGGCCGGTCGGGCACGCCGCGCACCGTGACCTTGGCTTCGTCGGTGGTGTACGTGACGCCGCTGACGATGGCTTGTTCCATGGAAGCATCTTCCTCTTTCACCCAGGTGCCCTCCGCGTCTGAGAAGCTCGAGCGACTGTGGATCACGACTTTGTAGCGGCGCGCGTACTCGACCGAGCGCAACGCCAGGACCTGCGCGCCCGAGGCCGCCATCTCGAGCATCTCCTCGTAGGAGACCGCCTGCAGCTTGCGGGCCTTGGCGACGACCGCCGGGTTGGCGGTGTAGACGCCGTCGACGTCGGAGTAGATCTCGCAGACGCCGGCGCCCAGGGCGTGGGCCAGCGCCACGGCGGTGGTGTCGGAGCCGCCGCGCCCCAACGTGGTCACGTCCTTGTTGGTCGAGACGCCCTGAAAGCCCGCCACCAGCGTGATCTTGCCGTCGGCCAGGGCCTGCTCGACGCGCAGCGGCGAGATGCCCACGATCTTGGCCTTTGTGTGGGTCGTGTCGGTGACGATGCCGGCCTGAGAGCCGGTGTAGCTGACCGCCTCGCGGCCCAACGTGTGGATGGCCATGGCCAGCAGGGCGCAGCTGATGCGCTCGCCCGCCGAGAGCAGCATGTCGAGCTCGCGCTCGGGCGGGCGGGGCGTGATCTCGTGGGCCATGGCGAGCAGGTCGTCGGTGGTGTCGCCGCGCGCCGAGATGACCGCGCAGACGCTGTTGCCGGCGTCGTAGGTGGCGACGATGCGCCGGGCGACGATCATGATGCGCTCGGTGTTTGCCACCGAGCTGCCGCCGTACTTCTGCACGACGATCGGCATGGGCAACGACCTCCCAGGGTCCGGAGCCTGTGAGTGTACCGGAATGTCGGCGGGTGGCGCTATCGGACGGGCGGCGGCGGCGCGGAAGGCGATGCGGGCGGCGACGCGGCGGACGGGGCCGACGAGGCCGCCTGCCCCGCCGGGAACGCCGGCGCCAGCGCCGCCGTGGCGCGCTTGTGGGCGCTGCCGGCGACCAGGCGCGCGATGTCGGCGGCGTGCGGGCCGCGCGCGCCGCCCAGGTAGGCGTCGAGCTCCTCGTAGCTGAAACCCATCTCGCCTTCGTCGGTCTGGCCGCTCCACAGGCCGGCCGACGGCGGCTTGTCGATCACCGGCTGCGGTACGCCGAGGTGGCGCGCCAGCTCGCGCACGGTCGTCTTGGTGAGGTTGCCCAGCGGCAGCAGATCGACGCCGCCGTCGCCGTACTTGGTGAAGTAGCCGATGGCCAGCTCGCTGGCATTGCCGGTGCCGATCACGCGGTAGCCCAGGTGGTTGGCGAAGGCGTAGAGGGTGGTCATGCGCAGCCGCGCCTTGACGTTGGCCACGGTGGCGCGCTCGTCGCCGGGCGCCTGTTCGCAGCTCGCGGCGAGGCTGGCGCTGAACGTGTGCAGCGTGGTCGTGAGGTCGACGGTGCACGACGGCAGGGCGAAGCGCTCGGCGACCAGGCGCGCGTCGGCTGAGTCGGCGGGGTCGCTCTCGCAGGGCATGATCACGCCCAGGGTGTGGTCGGCGAAGGCGCGCACGCACAGGGCCGCGACGACCGCCGAGTCGATGCCGCCCGACAGGCCGAGCACCGCGCCGCCCGCCGCTCGCCGAGACCTGCGCCTCGAGCCACTCGACCAGATGTGCCGTCAGCCGCTCCATGTCGTCCTCCTCGCCGTGCGTGAACGAACGCCAGCATACCGCACCGCGGCGGCCGCGTTCACGACGCCGAGACGGTGGGCCGTCGGGATGCGGTGGCGTTCAGGGCGCCGAGACGGTAGCCCCCGGGATGCGGTGGCGCCGGGGCGTTGTGAGCGCATCGAGCGCGCGGGGGGCGTGGGACGCTGCGTAGGCCAAGCGCGGAGGCGGCCGTCGGGACACTTGCGTAGGCCAAAGCGCGGAGGCGGCCGTCGCGAGGATCGCGACGGCCGCCTCCGGGAGTGCGGCGACGATGGTGGGCGCGAGCGCGGTGCAGGGGCGCGGCCCTGTGGGCCGGCCGGTGCACCGCGTCGGTCAGATCGACCGAGAAGTACTTATCGACTTCCCACTGCGTGACCTGCTCGCGGTACTCGTACCACTCGTGCAGCTTGTTGTTGACGAAGCGCTCGAAGACGTGGTCGCCCAGCGTGTTGCGCACGAGCTCGCTCTGCTGCGTGAGCTGGATCGCCTCGTAGAGGTTGTTGGGCAGCGAGTCGAGGCCGGCGTCTTCGCGCTCGTCGGGGGTCATCTTGTAGATGTTGGGCTCGACCGATGGCGGCAGCTCGAGGTGGTTCTCGATGCCGTCGAGGCCGGCGGCGAGCATGACGGCGAAAGCCAGGTAGGGGTTGGCGGCCGGGTCGGGGTTGCGCAGCTCGGCGCGCACGGTGCTCTCTTTGCCGGCCACGTAGAGCGGCACGCGGATGAGCGCGGTGCGGTTGCGGTGCGCCCACGAGATGTAGACGGGCGCCTCGTAGCCCGGCACCAGGCGCTTGAAGCTGTTGACGTACTGGTTGAGCAGCGAGCAGATGCCGCCCATGTGCTTGAGCTGGCCGGCGATGTAGCCCTTGGCGATGTCGGAGAGGTGGTTGGGGTCGTCGGCCGAGAAGAAGGCGTTGCTCGAGCCCTTGAAGAGCGACTGATGCACGTGCATGCCGCTGCCGTTCACGCCGTGGAGCGGCTTGGGCATGAAGGTGGCGTGCACGTTGTTATGGGCGGCGACCTCTTTGACGATGAGGCGGCAGATCATGACGCGGTCGGCCATGACCAGGGCTTCGTCGTAGTGGGGGTCGATCTCGTGCTGCGAGGGGGCGACCTCGTGGTGCGAGGCCTCCATGGGAATGTCGAGTCTCTCGAGGGTGCGCATGGTCTGCTTGCGCAGGTCGTTGCCGAGGTCGGCGGGCAGGACGTCGAAGTAGCCGCCTTCGTCGGTGAGCTCGGGGTTGGGGCTGTCGCCCTTGAAGTAGAAGTACTCGAGCTCGGGGCCCACGTAGAAGTTGAGGCCCAGCTTGCGGGCTCGCTCGATCTGGCGGCGCAGCACCCAGCGCGGGTCGCCCTCGTAGGGCTTGTAGTCGCGTCCGAGCACGTCGCAGAACACGAAGGCCGTCTTTTCGTGGTTGGCCGACCACGGCAGCACCTTCATGGTGTCCCAGTCGGGCATGGCCACGATGTCGGACTCTTCGATCTCGGCGTAGCCGGTGATCGACGAGCCGTCGAACGCCGCGCCCGACTCCATGATGTTGTCGAGCTGCCGGTCGGGTACCTCGACCATCTTCAAGTTGCCTAAGATGTCGGTGAACCACAACTGGATGTGCTTGATCTGCTCGTCGGCTACGAGCTTGCGGATACTGGCCTGGCGCATATTGTCCATGTCGTCCTTTCAGGCCGTCGACACTAGAAGCCTTTCTTTTAACAGACCGCGCGCCCTCGGGCAACATGGCTCGCCACGCGGGCGCGCGACGCTGCGAGCGGGCGGGGCGGGCGCCCGCGGGGGCGCCGCGGCGGCCGGCTGCGCAGGCTCGCGGGGACAGCGGGGCGGTCGGCGGCGCAGGCTCGGGGCCGGCGGCCGGCCGCGGTGCTCTGCAGGCTTGCGGCCGTGCGTAGCGAAGAGACGGCCAGCCTCATTGCGCGCTCAGGCTCACGTGCCTATAATGCGCCCAAGAGTGGGGGACAAACGGCGGGGGATCCTCCCCGGCCGGAAAGGAGGGTCTGCATGGCAACCGAGGCTTACTGCGTGAAATGCCGGACCAAGCGTGAGATGAAGGACGAGAAGAAAGTCACGATGAAGAACGGCAAGCCCGCTACGCAGGGCGTGTGCCCGACGTGCGGCACCAAGATGTTCAAGATCGGCGCCGGCAAGTAACAGCTCGCCGCAGCACCTGAAGGTTTGACGGGGCGGGCGGCCCAAGGGCCGCCCGCCCCGGTTTGCGTTTCGGGGGGCCGACGGATCGCAGGGCGCCCGCGGCCGCACGCATCGGCTCCGACGCGCCCGGGCGGTCGCCCTGATCGCGCACTTTGCGGTCGCCGTGCGTGGGGCGTCGCAAGCACGTCGGCCGCCGCCGGGAGGCCGTGGTAGCATGGCTGCCGTGCCCTCGTAGCTCAGTGGATAGAGCACAGGTTTCCTAAACCTGGTGTCGCTGGTTCGATTCCAGCCGGGGGCGCCAGAAGTCCCTGCTCAGGGCGGTTTCCTATTGTGCGGTTCGCGCACGAAACTTCCGAATCGGCAGAAATGCCGACATTTTGCCGACGCGACCGAATAATCATAGGAGATAACGCCGCTCGACACGGCGCAGCACATTTGATCACCACTGGGCTGCTGGCGCCGGCCCCCCTACCCGAGCGTAGGCTGGACCCGGCCATGGCCTTCAACTCAGCTCGAGCTCGACGCCATCAATCAGCGCCGTAGGGCGGCCTCTGCCGGCGCTGCTCTCCTGCAGGAGCACGCCCTCGAAAGCGCTTCGTCTATCGCATCGACGGCCACGCCGTAGAGCATCTGCGCGAGGAGCGCCCGCCCTGGCGTGGCACGCGACCATGGACCAGCCATGGTGTGGCCCGCTTTCGCTTCCCACGCGCACAAGCGAGCCTGTGGACGCTCTATTGGATGCGCCAGGACCTCAAGTGGCACCTCTACGAGCCGCAGTCGCCCTCGGCCGACCTGGCCGCGCTGGTCGCGACGGTCGAAGCCGACGGGTACGGAGAAGTGTCTTCGGGTAGTCTGTCCTCAGTCGTTGGGCTGCTCGTTGGATGGACACGAGTCCGACAGCTGACCTACTGCGCAG
>CAVWIH010000013.1:0-133025 GCA_963755025.1 uncultured Actinomycetes bacterium | reverse complement strand
CCAGGGCGTCGGCCTCGTCGAAGTACTGGGTGGTGAGCCAGAGGGTGACGCCCTCGCCGACCAGGCCGCGGATCACGCCCCACATGCGCTGCCGGCTCGGTGGGGTCGAGGCCGGTGGTGGGCTCGTCCAGAAAGAGGACCGGGGGCCGCATGACCAGGCTGGCGGCCAGGTCGAGGCGGCGGCGCATGCCGCCGGAGTAGCCCTTGACCACGCGGTCGGCGGCGTCGTCGAGCTCGAACAGGCCGAGCAGCTCGGCGGCCCGGCTGCGCGCCTGCGAGCGCCGCAGGCGGCTGAGCTGGCCCACCATGACCAGGTTCTGGCGGCCCGGTGAGCGCCTCGTCGAGCGTGGCGTCCTGGCCGGTCACGCCGATCTTGCGGCGCACCGCGGGCGCCTCGCTGACGACGTCGTGGCCGGCCACCCAGGCGCGGCCGCTGTCGGGCGCGGTCAGGGTGGTCAGAATGCGCACGCCCGTGGTCTTGCCGGCGCCGTTGGGGCCCAGGACCCCGAGGATCGACCCGGCGGGCACCTCGAGGTCGACCTTGTCGAGCGCCTGGGTCTCGCCGTAGCGCTTTGACAGCGCCGCGGCCTCGATCATCATCTGCTGGTTCATCGTGGCACCCTACCGGTCGGTCAGTAGAATTGACTGACCGTACGGTAAGTGAGATTCTACCGGATGTCAAGCAAGAAGGCAGTGATGAACGACACCCGCGAACGCATTCTGCAGACCGCCCTCGACCTGTTCATAGAGCAGGGCTACGACAAGGCGTCGCTGCGCGAGATCGCCGAGCGCGTCGGCGTCACCAAGGCCGCGCTGTACTACCACTTCGCCAGCAAAGAAGAGATCCTCCGCACGCTCATGCAGCCGGTCCTCGAACTGCAGAGCCAGGCCATGGCCCTGATCAACGAACGGCCGAGCCTCGAAGCGTGGAGCGCAGGCCTGACGACGCTCGTCCAGTGGGTGCTGCCGCAGCGCCGCCTGTTCGAGCTCCTCGAGAACAACCAGGGCCCGGCACGCGCGATCACCGAGAAGATGATGGCGGGCCACGGCAGCGCCGACGCACGAGTTCATGCACGAGCGCCTGAACGCCGTGTTCACCAACGAGGCGATGCCGCTGTCCGACCGCGTGCGCATGGCCGGCGCCGTCGGTCTCGTCATGGGCGTCCTGGGGTTATTGGTCGGCAAAGCGTTCATCGACGTGCCGGCCGACGAGCTGCAGAGCGAGGTGATCGACGCCATCAACGACGTGCTGCGTATCGGCAAGACGGCGCCGGCGCCGGCCGCTCGCGACGGCGTCTGAACCCGGCGGCTTCGGCGCCTGAACCCGGCGGCTTCGGCGGCTTCGGCGCCTGGACCGAGCGGATCGACCTCGCCCCCGGCTTGAAGCGACGGGCCGATAGTGGGAGTGTTTGCGACGACCTCTGTCCGGGGCGCTACGGCGGCCCCGGTGGCACGAGCCCGCGAACCGAAGGGAACCACCGCCATGGCGATCCTGCTTGACTCAGCATCTCTGAAAGACGCGTCGGAGGCCGCCGAGCTCGGCTTCGTCAGCGGCATCACGACCAACCCCACGCTCATGGCCCGCGTGACCGACGAGCCTCTTGCCCACCTCGATCGTCTGCTGGCCGCCTTCCCGCACGGCCCGCTGTGCTACCAGCCCACGGCGAGCTCGGTGTCCGACATGACCGACCAGGGACGCGCCGCGCACGCGCTCGCCCCAGAGCGTATCGTGATCAAGCTGCCGGCCACGCTCGACGCCGTGCGCGTGGCCGGTATCCTGCGCCGCCGAGGACGTCCGCTGCGCCCTCACGGCCGTCTACTCGCCGGCCCAGGCGCTGCTCGCCCACGAAGTCGGCTGCATCTGGGTGATCCCCTACGTCGACAGGGCGGCCCGCCAGTCGGTCGGCGGCCTCGTGGTCGTCGATGCGCTCGCCGCTGTGCTCAGCGCCGTGCACAGCGACACCCGCATCCTGGCCGCCAGCCTCAAGAGCGCCGCGCAGGTGGTCGACTCGGTCGTCCACGGCTCGCACGACATCACCGCGCCGCTCGACGTGCTGCGCGCGCTGCCGGCCCACCCGCTGACCGAGTCCGCGGTAGCCGAGTTCGCCAGGGCGAGCGCCAAGGCGGCTGTGTAGAGGGTCGCCGGCGCGACAGCCGAGGGCCGTCGGCGCGAGGGTTTGAGGGTCGCCGGCGCCCGCGCCGGCCCCGCGTCAGAAGTGGACCCCTACCAGCGTGCCGATGGGATCGAAGTTGAAGACCACCGAGGCGGCGCTGTAGGGCAGCTCGACGCAACCCAGGCTCTGCGGCCAGCCATACGAGCCGCGGATGAAGCCGTGCACAGCGTCGCCCCCGTTGAAGTAGGCGACGTAAGGCACGCCGGGGTCGTTGTACTTGGTGCCGTCGGGGTTGGTGCCGCTCATCGTGGTCGACAGGTAGCGCGCGTACACGGGGAACGTGCCCGCCGCCGTCGGCCGGCTGGCGATGCCGGTGTTGACGGCCGTCGAATACACGACGCGCCCGTTGCGCCACACGCGCAGCGTCTCAGGGAGCGCCATCGAGACGTCGAGGTAGTCATAGTCGTGCTTGACGGCCTTGTGACGGGCCACCGTCTGCAGGAGCGTCTCCCACACCTGGGCGCCGACCACGCCGTCAGACGGGAGGCCGTGGTCGGCTTCGAAGGCCATGACCGCCCCCCGCGTGAGCACGGTGTACTGGCCCGGCTGCCACAAGCCGCGGATCAGCTTGGCGAGCTGCGGATACCGCCAGGTGAAGGCGCCCTTCTGGATGGCCACGGACACCAGGTCGGCGCTCGTTGCGTGGTGCTTCGAGGGCGCGGCCGGCGAGGCGGCGGTCGGCGGCAAGGCCGATGCGCTCGGCGAGCTCGTCGCGTTTGGCGAAGCCGCGGCGCCCGGCGAGGCGGCGGCGCTCGGCGAGGCCACAGCCGCCGGCGAAGCGCTCGTCTGCGCGGCGCTCGTCGGTGCGGAGCTCGTCTGCGCGGCGCTCGCCTGGGCAGCGTGACTGGCCCGAAAGCGCAGCGGCAGGTACCCGAGATCGGCGAGCAGCTGCTGCAGGCGCAGCACTGAGGCTCCGCCTACCGTGAACCACGTCGTGTACTTCTTGGCCAGTCGGCCCCCGCTGCTGCTGCGCATGCCCCAGCGGCCGGCCGGGACGGTCACCTGCACGGTCGTGAGGAGCGGCCAGTGGCCCGCCGGGCGAAAGACCAGCGTGGTGGGCGAGACCGCCTTCCAGGAGCCGCGCACCTTGGGCGTGAGCCTGGGGTGGGCGGTGCGCGCCGCCAGCGCGGTAGAGAAGCGCACCACGAGCTTGCTCGCGTACGACACGTTCTGCGCCCCGGAATGCGGCGCGACCGCTGCCACCTTGACCGCCACCACCGGCGTGGGGCTCGCCGCGAGAGGCGTGCTCGAGGGCGATGCGGTGACCGCCGGGCCGGCCGTGGCCACGCCTCCGCAGCCGGCCAGCGCGGCGGCCAGCACCAACGTGGCCAAGGCCACGACGGCAGCGCCCGCCACGGCGGCCCAGGGGTGCCCTGCGGCACCGCGCCGGGCGCTCATCGGGCGACCCCCAGCAACCGTGCAGCGACGCCCTGGATGGTGGCGATGCCGTAGTCCATGTCGGGGTCGCCGTCGGTCATGACGGCGATCGCGATCGTCTGGCCGTTGCGCTCGAGCCGGGCGACCTGGTGAACGAGCTGCCCGCGCACCGTGCCGCGCCAGCCGCCCTTGAAGAACACGGTCCAGCCGGCGGGGCGAGCCACCGCCGGGATGCCCCAGCTCTCGTAGGCGGCGACGTGGGAGAGCAGGTGGCGCGCAAAGGCGTCGTAGCGCGCCGGGATCAGGCGATCCATCTCGTAGAAGAAGCGAGCCTGGTCGGCCGGCGTGATCTCGGCGAAGGTCCAGTCGTCGGTGGGCAGCGAGAACCGGGTCATGCCGGCGGCCTCCGCAACGGCGTACATGCCCTGACTGCCGAGGATGCGGTACATCTCGAAAGCGTCGTCGTTGTCGGAGATCTCGATCATCTCGGTCAGCTCCGCGGCCGCCGAGTCGCTGAGCGTCGCGTAGGTGCGCAGGTAGGCGACCAACAGCATGGCCTTGACCACGCTGGCCGTGACGAACTGCTCGTCGGGGTTGTAGCCGTGCAGCACGCCGCGACTGTCGACCACGGCGAAGGCGGTGACGCCGGTGCGCGCCCGCAGCCACTTCGTGGCGGAAGCGATGGCCGCGGGCGACGGAAAGGCCTGACGCACGACCGGCGTGGCCGGCGTGGCCGCGGTCGCCGCCGTCGTCGTGGCGGTCGCGACGGCGTCCGCGCCGGGCGCGCTTGCCAGCAGACTGCACCTGTACGTGCCCGGCCGCAGGTTCGCGACAAAACGGGCGCGGACCACGCCGTTCGCGCGCACGTCGCCCAGGGCGATGGTCTCGACGGCGCCGCCCGACGCGTTGCTCACCTCGAGGGTGGCGGTCACCGTGGTCGCCGCCGGGTACGACACGCGAAAGCGCAGACTCGCCCGGGCGCCGCGCCAGACTCTGGCGGCGCCCAGCCCAACGGTCGCCGGTGCAGCGACGGCCGCCACCGAGATGGCGGACGCCCCCCGGGCCGTGCCCTCGGAGATGCTGTGCGCGTGGGCGCGCACGGCAAAGCCGATCAGGGTCGCGGCCGCGGCCGCGGCCAGCGCGACCGCAAAGGCCCTGCGTCGGCGGTAGCGAGCGGGTACGCTCAAGACCCCACCTGCACAGACCGTCCCAGGTACGCGACGCTCCCCGTCATTGCTCGACCTCCCCGACGCGCGCCACAGCGGCGCTCACTAGTATTGTGTCAGTCTGCGGCTAGAAGCAAAACCCCTGCTGAGAAGAGACTGGGAAGATACTGAGAGAGTCGCAGGCCGTGAAGGGTATGATGCGTGTTCGACCACTGCTCGAGGGAGGGCCCATGAAGGTAGACGAAGTCGCTCGCGGCGTGTACCGGATACCCCTGCGAGGCGTCAGCGTGTTCCTGGTCGAAGCCAACGACAAGCTCGTGCTGATCGATGCCGGCCTCAAGAACAGCCCACCGCAGATCACCGAGGCGATCTACTCCATGGGCCGGCTGCCGCAAGACGTCGTGGCCATCGTGGTCACCCACGCGCATCGCGACCACACAGGCGGCCTCGCCGAGATGAAGCGCCGCACCGGCGCCGAAGTATGGATGCACGCCAGCGACGCCACCCTCGTCGAGGGCGCGCTGCCCCACCGTCCGTTCGGCCCGGGCACAAGTCGCGCGACCGACGCCTTGCGACGCGTGCTGAACGCGGCTCCCGAAGGCAGGCTCGAGCCGGTCGCGGTCGCCCATCAGGTGGCCGACGGCGACGAACTGCCCTTCGACGGTCTGCGCGCCTATCACACGCCGGGCCACAGCGCCGGCCACCTCGCCCTGCTCCTGCCGCGCGACGGCGGCGTGCTGTTCGTGGGCGACGCCGTATCGAACACCTTCCGCACCGGCCTCAGCCCCCTGAACGAAGACGTCGAGGGCAGCCGCCGCAGCCTGGCGCGCCTCGCCGCCCTCGAGTTCGACGTCGCCTGCTTCGCCCACGGCCGCCCGCTGCGCCACGGCGCGAGCGCCGCCTTCCGCGAGCTCGCCGCCGGGCTCGACACCGGCGCGCAGGCCGCGAGCGACGCCGCCCCCAAGGCGTGACGGCGGGGGGCGCGGGCGGCTACGCCGCCCGCGCCCCCCGCTCGTCGCCGCGCTGCTCCGGCGGCGCCTGCGCGGCGCGCGCCGCGGCCCGTCGTATGCCCAGCAGCGCCGCCAGCGCGAGCACCACGACCATCCCCGCAAGCCACTCCGCCGCGGTGAGCACGCCGATGTGCTCCGAGGCGATCCCCACGCCTACGACCGGCAGCGTCAGCCCGGTGTAGCCGGCCACGAAGAAGGCCGACACCACCTCGGCGCGCCGGTCCGCCGGGGCGTAGCGGTTGATCAGGGCGAGCGTGCCGGCAAACAGCGAGCCGATCCCCAGGCCGACCACCAGCGCGCCGGCAAAGAAGGATGCCAGCGAACGCGTGGCCAGGGCGATCAGCACGAGCGTGAGACCGGCGATCACGCAGGCCACTCCGAGCAGCGCGGCCGTCCCGATGACGCGGCGGCCCACGACGAGGGGCGCCGACGCCGCGGCGCCGAACATGACCGACACGAGCAGTCCCGCCACGAACACGTTGTGCTCGTGTAACGACTCGCCCAGGAACGACGGCGCAAGGCCGGAGAGCAGGCCCATCACGACGAAGCCGCTGAACACGCCGAAGGCGGCGGCCGCGAACGGCCTGCGGATGTCGGCGGGCACGTGCAGACGCTGCACGTGGAAGGCCAGGCGGCCGGTCGCCGCCGGCACCGTCTCGGGCAGCGCCGCGACGCCGGCGACCAGCGCCACGAGCGCGCCGAGGTAGACGCCGTAGACCAGGCGCAGCGGCGCCGGCCCGTACTGCGCCAGGGCGCCGGCCACGAGCGTGCCGAGCGCCAGTCCCCCCGGCGTGATCATGGCGGCGATGAGCGACGCCTTGCGCTTGTCGCCGTGGGGCTCGAGCTCGGCCAGGGCGGCCGTCGCCGTGCCGGTCAGCGTGCCTATGGCCAGGCCCGACACAAAACGCCCGACAAACAGCCAGGGCAGGCCCTGGGCGAACAAGAAGATGAGCGTGCTGACGGCGGCGAAGCCCGCCACCAGCAGCAGGGCCGGCTTGCGCCCGGCGCTGTCCGAGAGCCGGCCCAAGACAAGCAGCGCGCTCAGCACGCCGGCGGCGTAGGCGGCGAAGACGATCGTCACCGTGATGTTCGACAGGCCGAAGCGCGCCTGGTAGAGCGGGTAGAGCGGCGTGGGCAGGGCGCCGCCGGCCATGCCCACCACAAAGACGCCGGCGACCACCCAGAAGGCGGCGGCGCCGACCGCACGCGTGGGACGATGCTCCACGCACGTGCTCTGGTCGGCGAGCTCGCCGCAGGTCGCACCGCGGGCCGCCCGCGGCCCGCGGCCGCCTCTCACAAGACGATCAGGTTCCATGGCGGCATCGGCAGGTCGCTCCAGAAGGGGCAGGGACGGTCGAAGCACTCATTTCAGGGCTTACCCCGGCGCGGCGCGGCGGTCACTTCGAGCGGGCGGCGGGGCGGCCCCAGCCGCTTCGCCGTCCTACGGCAGTATCGCGAGCGCCGACGAGATGGCCGTGCAGGCTTGGAGCACATCGCCCGCGCCGTCGCCGTCGAACGGCGTGGGCTGCGACGACAGGATGGCGACCACGGCGTTGGCGAACATGTTCACATACAGGGTCTGGCCGTAGATGCCCGAGCCGAGCAGCACGCCGAGCTGGGGATCGACCACCCACCAGCAGTTGCGGTAATGCGCCTTGGTGTAGCAGAGGGCCTCGGAGGGGTCGCAAAAGCCGAGGCGCCGCGCGTCGCTCGAGGCGGCGAAGGCCTGCCGGCAGTCGTCGTCGGCGTAGCGCGTGTCGTTGACCCACGAGGCCGGCACCACCTGATGGCCGTCCCAGCAACCGCTCTGCAGGTAGAGCTGGCCGAACCGGGCCAGGTCGCGCAGCGTCATCGAGATGCCGCCGTCGGTCAGGGCAAAGCCGTGGCGGTCGACCGTGATCTCGGCGTCGTACCCGGCGCCGAGCTGCGACCAGAGGAGCTCGCTCATGGCCTCGGCGAAGCGCAACCCGCTGACGCGCTCGACGACGATGCCGAGCACGTCGGTGAGGATGGAGCGGTACTCGAACAGCCCGCCGTGCTCGCGGTGGTTGGGAAGGCCCACGACGTAGCTGAGCAGGTCGAGCTCGTCTTCGTCGCAGGCGACCGGCCGCCAGCCGACGGCGCCCTCGTAGAGGCTCACGTCGGACTCGGGGTCGTCGTAGTCCTCGGAGAAGCGCGTACCGGCCGACATGTCGAGCAGGTGGCGCACGGTAGCGCCCTCGAACGACGTGCCGGCGAGCTCGGCGATGTGGTCGCTGACCGGACGCGCCGGGTCGAGCCGGCCCCTGCCCACCAGCGCACCCACGACGCCGCCGGTGACCGACTTCGAGATCGACTGCAACAGGTGCGGCGTGTCGCGCTCCATGCCGTTGAAGTACTGCTCGGTGACGATCCGTCCGCGATGCAGCACGAGGAAGCCGTCAACGTACAAGCGCGCCAGCAGCCCGGTGAGTGTCGTGGCGCCTTGCGAGGTCTCGAAAGTGAGGCCGTCGAGGTCGGCCGGTGCGGCCGGCAGCTCGCGCACCGGCCCGCGCCCGCGGCTGATGCGCGCCGAGGGAATGATCTGGCGCACGTGCTGGAACGACCAGCGGTTCCACGGCGCGCGCTCCCAGTTCTCGAGCGTGGCGAGCCGGTCGGCGCCCGGCGCGGCGCCGGGCGTGGGTCCGAGCTCGGGAGGCGCGGTTCCGGCCTCGGGCGCGGTGGGTCCGGGCTCGGGAGGCGCGGGCCCGGCCTCGGGCGCGGTGGGTCCGAGCTCGGGAGCGGTTGGTCGGTCGGATCCCATCGGCCTACTGCAGCTTGAAGAGGTGACCGCCCGGCGCGGTCGCGACGGCGCTCGCGACGGGGGCCTCCGACTGATAATGCGAGTTCAGGCCGACGACCCACTCGCGAGCGCGATCGGTGAGCTCGAAGTCGTCGGTCATGAGGCGGCCGCGGGTGATCAGGATGCCCAGGTCGGCGCCCTCGTAGCGCCAGTCGCCGGGACCGGTGATGCGCAGGTAGAGGCCCTGGCGCTCGTCCTGGACGGCCGCGCGACGGTAGTCGAAGCGCTCGTAGGCCACGCCGTCGCCGTGCAGCCGCCAGAGGCCCGACTGCGGTGCGGCGGTCACCTGGTCGACGTCGGCCGAGGTGCTCTTGAGCACGACCGCGCTCCAGCTGTCGATAAAGCGCGGGTCGGCCCAGCGCGCGTTCAGCTCGGCGATGTCCAGGTCGAACTCGACGCCGGAGAACTCGAGCAGGTGGAACAGAAAGAGGGGCACGTCGGCGTGGGCGAAGGCGGCGTGGTTGGTGAGCGGGCTGGCCCCGCAGATGCGCGGGTTGAGCTCGCCCAGGTAGAGCTCGCCGTCGTGGCGGTCGATCAGAAAGTCGAGGTCGAAGTACCCGCGGTAGCCTTCGGCGAGCAGCTGCGCGCCGAGACGCTCGGTGTACTCGCGCGCCTTGGCGCGCACCGCCTCGCTGAAGGCGCCGGTGAAGACCTCGTTACCGGCCCAGCCGCCGCGGTAGGGGGTGAGCTCGCTGTGGCCGACGATCTCGGTGAGCAGCGGCCCGACGACGGTGCCGCAGCGGGTGGCGCAGGCTTCGAGCGTGGCTCCCAACGGGTCGATGCGCCGCATGACCTTCACCTCGGACTCGGCCGCGATGGCCGCCGCGTGACGCCGCCAGTCGGCGCGGTTCGAGATGAAGAACGTGGTGTGGCCGGAGTCGCCGAACGGCGTCTGCACGACCAGGTGCCTGCCCAGGCCGGCGGCGGCCGCCAGCTGGCGCAGCTCGGGGTAGCTCCTGACACGGGCGAGCACGTTGGGCACGCTGGGCACGCCGGCGCGGTTGCCCAGGCGCACGGTCTCGACCTTGCTGTCGCAGCGCTCGCGCAGCTCGGCCGCCGGGAACCAGACCGACAGCCCCATCTCGCGACAGATCTCCTCGGTGGTCTCGTCGAACATGAGGAACACGGCGACGCCGTCGTCGCCGCGCGCCGCGATGTGCTCGACGACCTGCTCGTGGCGCAGCAGGTAGTTGTTGATGTCGGGGATGCTGCGAAACTCGTCGTGCTCGGCCGGGCGCGGCACGAAGACGTTGGGGTGGCGCCCGTCGTAGCAGTCGATCTGGCAGATGTGGCGAAAGTTGGCGATCCACTCGTCCATGCCGGCGAGGTTGAAGTCGGTAGGACCGATCGAGTAGATCGGCCGCGTGTTGCGGTAGAAGAAGCGGCGCACCGCCGAGATGGTGGTGAGCGTCTCGGAGCTCTGCGGCCACGGCGCGTGGCTCTGCGTGCTCGCGACTGCGCTGTTCCGAGTGACTGTTGCAAGTGACACCGGTACCCCCTCATTGCCCCAGATACGACCTGCCCGCGGCGCTCCTTCTGCGGCGGGCGCCCCTGTTGTACCCGGAGGTCGGGGGGTTATGAGCGTTGCCCGCCTAGTTTGCCGGCAGCCGATTCAGGCCGCCGCGGCCTCGCGTTCGTGCCGCGCGGCGCGCGGCGCGATCAGGGCGATGACCGCGCGCTCCGCCACGTTGCGGGCGCCGGGGTCGGTGAACACGTCGTCGCCGCCGAGGGCGTCGAGCGTGGCGGCGATGGTGCGGCCGGCGAGGTAGCGCTCGATGACCCGCGGGTCGATGTACGAGCTGCGGGCCACCGCCGGCGTGTTGCCCAGGTAGTGGGCCACCTCTTTGACGACCCGGACGATCGCCCGGCGGCTGGCGGTCGGCGAACGTCGCACCCGCGTCGAGACCGCCAGGCCGACGGCGGCCAGCACGGTCGCGTGCCAGGTGCGAAAGTCCTTGGCCGTGTAGTCGCCGCCGGTGATCTCTTTGAGGTACTCGTTGATGTCCTGCGAGCGCACGTCGCGCCAGGCGCCGTCGTGGCGCCAGGCGAGCAGGTCGTCACCGCCCGCGCGCCGCCGCTTGAGACGCGCCACGACCCGGTAGACCTCGGCGTCCGACACCGTCTGCACGCGCTCCTTGTGGCTTTTGGCCACGTAGGAAAAGACGACCGTGTCCGGCGGGGCGAGCGTCACGTGTTCCTTGCGCATGGTCGCCAGGCCGAAGGTCTTGTTCTCTTCGGCGTAGGCCTCGCCGCCTATGCGAAAGAAGCCCAGGTCGAGCAGGCGCAGGGCGCAGGCCAGCACCCGCTCGCGCGTGAGGTCGCTGGCCGCCAGGGCCCCGTCGGGGGCCGCGCGGACGCCGCCCAGATGGGCGGCGGCCGCGCGGCGCACGTCGGGCAGGGCGGCGGCAAAGGCCAGCATGCGGTCGAACTTCTCTCCGTCGCGGCGTTCGCGCCACTTCTCGTGGTAGAGGTACTGGCGGCGGCCGGCGGCGTCGGTGCCGGCCGCCTGGATATGACCGTTCTGGTAAGGGCTGATCCAGACGTCGTCCCAGGCCGGCGGTATGGCGAGCGCCGCTATGCGGTCGAGGGTGGCGGCGTCGGCGACCGGCCGTCCGCGGTGGTCGACGTAGGCAAAGCCGTCGGCGGTGCGCCGGCGGGCGATGCCGGGCTCGCCGGGGTAAGAGGTGCGCAGCCGCGGCATCGCTTGCCCCCCGCACGCTACTGCTTGCGGGCGATGGCGTCGGCGATCTGCTCTTTGGTCATGCGCGTGGTCACCCCGGCGCCGAGCTGCCGGGCGATCTCGAGGAGCTCGGCCTTGGTGTGGCCGTAGTAGTCGAGGCCGCCGTAGGTCTTGCCCACGCCCCGCCGGGCGAGAGCGGTCGGCTGCTTCGAACGCGGGTCCGACGCCCCCTTCGCTTTTTTGGCGACCCAGCGGTCGCCGCGCTTCTCGTAGGAATGCTTCAGCGACGCATAAGCGGTGCGGTGGGCGCGTTCGCCCTCGCCATACTGCTCCACGGCGCTGTCGTGGGTCTCTTTCCAGGTGCGTTGCGCCTTGGCCGGCGAACGCCTGACGGTGGCCGGCATCTCGGCATCGTCGCCGGCGCGGGCTCGATCTGGAGTGGGCATGTCGTCCTCCTGCTGCGTGATCGGCCGATGCGTGCCTTGTTCGGTACCACCGCGTCTGCGGCGCAAAACAGTGGACGGCCACGGGAGCTGCCGGAGCCTCACGGACGGCGGCATACCTTAGCGGCAGCCGGGAAGCCTTCGCTTGACGACTGTTCAACGAATCGCAAAGGAGGCCGGCATGGCCTTCATCGACAAGAGCATCGAGGTAGACGCCGACGTGCGCGACGTCTACGCGCTTTGGACTGCTTATGAGGACTATCCGTCCTTCATGGTCTCGATAGAGTCGGTGACGCTGGTGCCCGAGGACCAGCTGCTCTGGGTCGCCGACGTCGAGGGCGAGACCTACGAGTGGGACACGGACATCGTCGAGCACGTCGACGAGCAGAAGATCGAGTGGCAGGCGATCGACGGCCGCGAGGTCGGCGAGGTGCGCTTCGAGAAGCTGAGCGGCGGCCGCACCAGCATCACCTACCAGCTCGAGTACGACCCGAGCGCCTGGGAAGGCGACCCGACCGCGCTCGAGCGCTGGATGGAGCGCCGCGTGACCGAGGGCCTCGAGTCGTTCAAGGACCTGGCCGAGAGCCAGGCCGCGGCGTAGACCGGGCAGCGCAGGGATCGGAGCGTCGTGGCGCGCACCGGCTCCGGCGCGGCGCCGGCGCAATGGCGCCGCGCCGCCGACCGCCTCGACGACGCGCTGGGCGACGACCTGGAGCGGCAGGTCGCCGCCCACCACAGCCGTCGTCTCGCCCGCCTCGGCTGGAGTGAGGCGCTCGCGCCCGGGCCCGGCCGCTGGGCGGCCGGGTCTCCCCCGCCGCGCCGCGGCAACGCATGCGAGCTGCTGGTCGACGGGGCGACCGCGCTGCCGCGCGTTGCCGAGGCGCTCCTCGCCGCCCGCTCCCACGTCACGATCGCCGGCTGGGAGATCACTCCCGGCTTTGCCCTGACGCGCTCCGAGCGCCCCGTCGTGCTGCGCGACGTGCTCGCCGAGCTCGCCGAGCGTCTGCCCGTGCGCGTGCTGCTGTGGGCGGGGGCGCCGCTGCCCGTCTTTCGACCCTGGCGGCTGAACGCCCTGGCGGCACGTCGCGAGCTCACCGCCGACACGCACATCAGCGTGGCGCTCGACGACCGCGAGCGTCCGCTGCACGCCCACCACGAAAAGGTCATCGTGATCGACGGTGAGGTCGCCTTCGTGGGCGGCATCGACTTGACCGACGACCCGCTCGACCGCTTCGACTCCTCCGAGCACGCCTACCGCCGGGTGCGCGGCTGGCACGACGTGGCCTGCGAGCTGCACGGCCCCATAGTGGGCGACGTGGCCGCCCACCTGGCCCTGCGCTGGCGCCAGGTGACCGGCGAGAGCCTGCCCGTCGTCTACCCCGCGGCCGCCGGCGACGTCGAGGCGCAGCTTGTGACCACGATCCCTGAGCGTCGCTACGCCGGCGCCCCCAACGGCAGCTTTCGCATTCTCGAGTCGTACCTGCGCGCCATTCGCGGCGCGCGGCGCTTCATCTACCTGGAGAACCAGTTCCTCTGGGCCCCCGAGATCGTCGCCGCCCTGCGCGACAAGCTCGCGCACCCGCCGTCGCCCGACTTTCGCCTGGTCCTGCTGCTGCCGTCCAGGGCGGACAGCGGCGAAGACGACACCCAGGGGCAGCTCGGCGTGCTGGCCGCCGCCGACCGCGGCGGCCAGCGCCTGCTGGCCGCCACGCTCTACGCGCGCAGCGCCGGCGCCACGTCGGCGCCGGTCTACGTGCACGCCAAGGTGGGCGTCGTCGACGACGACTGGCTCACGGTCGGCTCGGCCAACCTGAACGACCACTCGCTCTTCAACGACACCGAGGTCAACGTGGTCGCCCACGACCCGGAGCTGGCGCGGGCGGCGCGCCTCCGCCTGTGGACGGAGCACCTCGAGGCGCCGCCCGTGGAGCTCCAGGGCGACCCCATCGAGCTCATCGACGCGCGCTGGCGGCCGATCGCCGCCGCGCAGCAGGCGCGCCGCGAGGCCGGCGAGGCGATGACCCATCGCCTCGCCGGCCTGCCCCACGTCTCGCGGCGACTGCGGCGCCTGCTGGGGCCCCTCGACGGCATCGTGGTCGACGGCTGACAAAGCGCCGCCCGCCCCGCCGGCGGCGGCCGGCGCTCCGCGGCGAGGCACGCCGACTCGCCTGGTGAGGCCGCCGCGCAAGTCGGGAACCGTGCACTCACGGAGCAGATCAGGGCGCAGCAGCGCGCGACCGAGGGAGGCACTGTGGCAGACGACAAGGAGCCGCGCGGCGACGAAGCGCTAGGCCCGACCGAGCCAGGCAGAGACCGGGCGGGCGACGAACCGCTGGGCGCGACCGAGCCGGGCGTGGACCAGGCGGGCGCCGAGCTCGAGACCGGCGACGTGCGCACCGGCGGCGGCACCGGTGCGGTCGGAGGCGGCGGCTCCGGGGCGGGCGACGACGATGTGGGTACCGGCATGGGCAGCGGCGGCGGAGGCGTCGACGTGGGCAGCGGCATCGTGAGCGCGCTCGACGTCGACGCCGAGCAGCAGCGCTCGGGCCGGCTCAGTCTCAACCACGAGTACAGCACCGGCGACATGCGCGAGTACGGCACCGGCGGCGGCGACGTGGGGATCGGCGGCGACGTCAGCCCCCACGGCGGGATGCACGAGCCCGCCGCCAGTCGCGACGACGTGGCTCACGACGACGCGCGTTTCAAGCAGTACGAGATCGTCGAAGAGGGCGGCTATCTGGAGCACGAGGGCTTTCCGCCGGAGTACGCCGAGATCGAAGACGAAGACGAGCCGACGGCCCTGGGCGAGACCGATCCCGATGACGAAGTCGACCGGCACGAAGACGGACTGCTGCGCCGCGTGGCCGACCCCGACGACGAGCCCTACGCCGACGTGCGCGACGAAGGCGAGCTGTTCGGCACGTGAGGATCGAGGTGAGAGCCATGCCCAACATCATCTGCGCGCAGTGCGGCGCGACCTTTACGAGCGCCGACCAGTACCGGCGGCACTACGCCGCCAGCCACCCCGACGAGCCCTTCCCCGAGCTGTGGGACTCGCCCGACTTGGACGAGGAGTTCCGCTCGTGGGGCGGCACCGAACCGACGGCCTCAGACGAGCCCGTCAATATCTTCGAAGACCTCATGGAGGAGCCGCCCGACGAGGCGGAGGGGTAGCGCGCCGGGCTTTGCGGAAGCGGCTACCGCTTGAGCATGCGCACGCCGGCGGGATCGACCCGCACCGCCACGCGAGTGTCGGGCGGCATGCTCAGGGCGCGCAGGCTGGGCTCGTCGGCGACCAGGTCGCCGAGGTCCGACGTCAGGGCGACGCGCGTGACCGAGCCGAGGAACGTGTGCATGATCACCTTGCCCTCGAACGCGCCCTCGGACGGCGCGGCGCCGTCGAGAAGCTCGTGGAGCTCGATAGATTCGGGGCGGATGAGGACAAGGACGTGGTCGCCGGCGGCGCAACCGTCGACCTCGGGCACGCCGAGCGGACGCCCGCCGGCTCCGAGCAGCACAGTGCCGGCCGACTGCAGCCGGCCCTCGAAGCCGTTCATGAGGCCGACGAAGTTGGCCACGAACTCGGTGCGCGGACTGCGGTAGATGTCGGCCGGCGCGCCGATCTGCTGAAGGTTGCCCTGCGACATGACGGCGATGCGGTCGGAGATCGACAGCGCCTCTTCCTGGTCGTGGGTCACGTACAGCGTCGTGATGCCCAGACGCGTCTGCACCTGACGGATCTGCTGGCGCAACTCCACGCGCACCTTGGCGTCGAGCGCCGACAGCGGCTCGTCGAGCAGCAGGATGGCCGGCTCGATGGCGAGTGCGCGGGCCAAGGCGACGCGCTGCTGCTGGCCGCCCGACAGCTCGTGCGGGTAGTTGCCGATGCGCTCGGCCAGTCCGACCAGGCCGAGCAACTCCTCGGCGCGCTTGCGACAGTCGACACGCGACTTCTTGCGCATGCGCATGCCGAACTCGACGTTCTGCCGAGCCGTCATGTTGGGGAACAGGCTGTACGCCTGGAACACCATGCCCATGTTGCGTTTGGCGGCCGGCACGCCGACGAAGTCGGTGCCGTCGACCAGCAGCTCTCCGTCGGTCGGCTGCTCGAAGCCGGCCACGATCCGCAGGGCGGTGGTCTTGCCGCAGCCGCTCGGCCCGAGCAGCGACACGAGCTCGCCCGATGCGACCGACAGCGACAGCTCCTCGAGCGCCACCGTCGCGCCGAACACCTTGCGGATACCTTGGAGATCAAGCGTGGCCATAGTCGCTCCTCACCGGCTGATCGCCGCGCCCTGCCCCATGCCGCCGCCACGTCGGCGCGACACGAGGAACAGGACCATCATGGCGCCCCACGTCAGCGAGAAGCTGATGATCGCAAGGGCCGAAGCCTGGTATGCCTGGGTATTGCCAATATAGTAGATGTAGACGGCGAACGTGTTGAAGAGCAGGAGGCTCGAGATCGTGTACTCGCCCATCACGATCGCCAGGGTAAGGAACGCGCCTGCGAGCATCGCGGTCCGGATGTTCGGCAAGATGACGAACAGGAGTGTCTTCCAGCCGGGCGCGCCGCAGCTCTGGGCCGCCTCAGTCAGCGTACGCACGTCGATGGCCCGCATGCCGGCGTCGAGCGAGCGATAGGTGAACGGCAGCGCCAGGATCACGTAGACGAGCGGCAGGATCAGCCACCAGTTACTGAGCAGCCAGGGCATGACTTGGAAGGCGCCCGAGAGCCCGACCACCAAGGCGACCGGCGGCACCACGAACGGCAGGATCGAGATGATATCCATGACCGGGCGGAGCTGCGGCAGGCGCAGGTGGATCCAGTAGACCGTCGGCACCATGAGCAGCATGCTGATGACCACGGTCTCGGCGGCGATCTTGAGCGAGATCACGAGGGTCGACCTGAACTGGGGATCGCTGAACGTCTTCGCGTACCACTTCAACCCGTACTGGTGCGGGCCGACGTCGAGGCTGACCAACAAGGTCGAGAAGAGCGGCACGAGAAAGTACAGCGCCGCCATGATGAGCCAGAACCAGGTCCAGAACGACATATGCTGGCGCTTGCCGTGCGCGCGCCCCGGCCTGTGTTCGACGACAGCGGGCGGGTTCGCGGCGGCTTGGGTCCCGGCCGCGCTCATCGGGCTACCTCAGCCATTTTGCCGACCGCCGTTGCAGCAGGGAGTAGAGAAGCACGGTGATACCGACGATCACGATCATGCCAAAGGCGAGCGAGTCGCCCAGGCGCGGGTTGCTGATCACGACGTTGCCCGACAGCACCGAGCCGATGAGGATCGGTACCAGCGTGATGCCGCCGCTCGCCAGGGCGTAGGGCGTGGCGTACGCGCTGAAGGCGTTGCCGAAGAGCAGGACAAACGCACCCGCGAGGCTGGGCAGGAGCACCGGCAAGCCCACGTGCCACCAATACTGCCGCTGTGTCGCCCCGAGGTTCTCGGCGGCCTCGCGCCACTCTTTGCGCAACCCTTCGAGCGATGGGGCGATGACGAGGATCATGAGCGGAAGCTGGAAGTAGACGTAGACGAGCGACAGGCCGAACAGGCTGTAGATCGCAAAACCGTGCGCGTAGATGTGGAGGCCCAGATCGGCGAGCAGCACGGTGACGATACCGGTCGGGCCGAGTGTGGCGATAAAGGCGAAGGCCAGTGGGATGCCGGCGAAGTTCGAGGCCACGCCGGAGAACGTGGTGAGCAGCGGCTGGATCCAGCGCGGACCGCGGCCGTGCACGGCGGCGTAAGCGACGAACAAGCCGAACAGCGTGCCGATCACGGCGCTCACGACGCTCACCTGGATGCTGGCGATGAAGGCCTGGCGGTACTGCCCAGAGAACAGGGCCCGCACCTGGCTCATCGTGAAGGCGCCGCTCGGCGTCTGGAAGGTCTTGATGACGAGAGCGACGACCGGCACGGCCATGAAGAACGCCGCGTAAGCGAAGAAGGGCACGACACCGAGCCACGCGAGGCGCCCGCGCCGGCCCTTACCGGCCCGGCGCGGGCGCCCCACACGTTCGCTCGGCGCCAGCGGAGCGGGGGTCTCGAGTGCCGTCAGGGCGTCGTCTTGCTGCTGTGCGACGACGTCGTCGGTCATGCCCTCGTTACCTGCCGCTCACACTGGCTGCGCACTGCTTCTCCTCCGTCAACCAGATCAGCTGGCGACCTTCGGGCCCCACTGCTCGGTGAGGACCTTGGTCGCGGCCGTGAGCTGGTCCTGCGTGGCGAACTGGATACCGGCGTACTCGCTGGCCGGAGGCAGCGTGGCGGCCAGCGCCGCGGGAATGACGTTGCGCTTGGCAAGGTCGGCGTACCGCGCCGGGTGCGTGAAGCCGGCCAGGTAGAGCAGCTGGCCCACGTCGGAGTAGATGTATTCCTGCCAGAGGCGCGCCGCCTGCGGGTTGGGAGCGGTGGCGCTGATCGCCTGGCAGTAGAAGCCGCCGTAGACGCCGGTCTTGGGGATCGACACGGTATAGGGCGGGTTGCCGGCGAAGCTCTTCTTGTTGGCCAGGTTCAGGTAGTCCCAGATGATGGCGATCGGCGTGGAGCCCTTGGCGATGTTGGCCGGCAGGGCGTCGGCCGGGATGTAGTTGCCGGCCTTCTTGAGCTTGGCGAAGAAGTTGATGCCCGGCTCGATGTCGTCGAGCGAGCCGCCGTTGGCGAGCGACGCGGCCATGACGGCCGAGAAGGCGTCGTTGGCCGAGCGCGGGTCGCCGTCGATCGCGATCTGGCCCTTGTAGCGCGGGTTGAGAAGATCGGACCAGTCCTGCGGCGGAGTCTTCTGCACGTTAGTGTTGGTGCCGAACGAGATCACGCCGTAGTAGTCGCCGTACCAGTAGCCGGCCGGGTCTTTCATGCTGTCGGGGATCGTGGCCCAGGTCTGCACGAAGTACGGCGTGTAGAGGCCGCTGGCCTTGCCGGAAGCGGCGAACGACGGACCGACGTCGACCACGTCGGGCGCGCGCGACTGACCCTTGAGGGTCGTGATCGCCTGGTTCTCCTGGGCCGACGTGCCGTTGGGGTTGGCGTTGTTGACGGTGATCCCGTACTTCGCCTGGAACCCGCTGATGATCGCCCCGTAGTTGGCCCAGTCGGGCGGCAGGGCGATGGTGTTGATCTTGCCCTCGGCCTTGGCCGCCGCTTCGAGGTCGGCGATGCCACCGGCCGGAAGCGCGGTCGTGGCCGCTACCGGCGTCGACGAAGAGCTGCTGCTCGGGCTCGAAGAGCCGCAGGCGGCCAGCAGGGCCGGAATGGCGCCGATGCCCGCAAGACCCACGGCGCCTACCGCGCCGCGCTGCACGAACTGCCGTCGGGTGATGCCTGGTTTCTCGAAGCCTGGAAGCTGCTCCTCACTCATACGTTCCCTCCTGCGCCTATGTGTGCGAACACTGCCGGTCGTAGGACCGCTCGCGAATCGTCGCGGCCGCGTGTGTGGATGGTGTGAGTGCACGGCCAGAGTTTCGTGAGCCCCTCACCGTTCTTATCACGTACTCAGGCACGGGGCAAGGTTGGCCCCGTTCGTGGGCGCTGGGCCGGGAGATGCCTTCGGCTGTTAAGCACGACGCTTGACTGCCGCATCGGACAGCACGTCGGCCGCCTCGTTCAGGCGCAGGCCCACGACGTCGAGTCGGCGCAGCAGCTCACGGACCTTGAGCACCTCCATGGTGAGTTCGCCGCGAAAGAGCGCGCCGAGCTGCTCGTCGTAGAGGCGCCTGATCTCGTTGGCCGACTTTTTGCACGCCAGGGCCGCCTGGCTTGTGTCTTTGGGGTCGCGGGCGATGGTCTGCACGGCGCCGCGCAGGTCGTCGACGCCGACCGCCGTGGCGTCGAGCAGACCCAGGTACGTGTCGGTGGGGGCGATGCCGTAGAGGTCCCACTCGCGCACGAAGTCGCGCAGGTTGTCGAGCACCTCGTCGATGGAGCGCGACAGCCGAAAGAGGTCTTCGCGGTCGATGGGAGCGGCCTGCACGCCGGCCAGCTTGACCACCAGGTCGTTGCGCAGCGTGTCGCCGCGCTGCGCGATCTCGGCCATCTCGTCGTGGGCGGCGCTGGGTGCGGTCGTGCCGGCGGCTACCGCGCGCGCCAGACGGCAGGCCGTGATGGTCTCGGCGAGTTGACCCTCGAGGATCGAGACCAGCGGCGTGGCGGCGCCACCGCGGGCGAAGCCACGCACCGCCCTGCGAAAGCGCGTCGTCTTGACCATGCGACCCTCCCCGAATGCGCAACCCCGGCGGCCCGCGACGAGCGGTGCCTGCCGACCCCAAGGCTGCGCAACATCTTCTGCAACGGTACGCCAAAAGCCTGCTTGGCGACAGACCACGCCGCGCCGCACCACGCGCCGTCCCGCCGCCCCGGCGGGCGGGCGCGGTCCCGCGTCGGCCTCTTCGGCGGGCGAGCGCTGCCCCGCGTCAGCCGCTCGCCGGCGACCCGCGCAGGCCGACCAGCGCGACCCCCACCACGGTGACGAGGCCGCCGAGCAGCTCGAGGGCCGTGGGCCGCTCGCCCAGCCAGGCGAACGCGATGACGACCGCCACGGGCGGGATCAGGCACAGCGCGTTGACGACCAGCGAGGCCGGCGCCCGCGCCAGCGCGTAGATCCAGGCGAGGTAGGAGACCACGCCGGGGATCGCCGCCAGGTAGAACACCGACGCCGTGGCCGCCCAGTCGGCGCGCGCGATCTGCGAGGGCAGCTGCCAGGCCCAGGGCAGCACGAAGATCGTGCCCGCCCAGATGCACCAGGTGGTCATCTCAAAGGCCGTGTAGCGCCGCAGCAGCGGCTTCTGGAAGACGAAGTAGACGCTCGACCCGAGCGCCGCCAGCAGCGGCCACAGCACCTGGACGTCGAAGTGCAGGCCGCCGCCGTGACCGACCGAGATGATCGCCACGCCGACGAAGCCCACCAGGGCGCCGAGCCATCCGAGGCCCGTGAGGCGCTCGCCCAGAAAGACGGTGGCGAGGCCGATCGCCATGATCGTCTGGCTGGCGACGATCATGCTCGAGACGCTCGCCGAGACGTGCTGCTCGCCGATCGCCAGGGCCACCTGGTAGACGCCGATGCCGCAGAAGCCCAGGGCCAGCAGAGCGGGCAGGTCGCGCAGCCGCGGCCGCCCTACGCCCAGCGGCCGCGCCAGGGCGAGCAGCAGCAGCGAGGCGAGGATGAAGCGAAAGGCGACGAGCTGGAACGGGCCGTACCCGCGCAGGCCGGCGCGCACCCCGGCAAAGACCGAGGCGGACGAGACGATGGTCACGGCCAGCGCCACGAAGGTCTTGCGGTGATAGGCGGCGGTCCCGCGCTCGGCGCCGGTGGCGCTCGGCGCGGGTGCGGTGCGCGGCACGGCCGCGGCCACGGCGCGCCGCGCACCGGCCGCGGCCGCCGCTCTGGCGCGGCGTCCCCCGAACCTGGTCCGGCCGGGACGCACGACAGACGATTGGCGGTCACGACTGGTCACGAGATGGTTCTACCGCTCCCGAGCAGAAGCGGCAACCCCGACGGCCGACGATCGGCGCCTCGCCGCCATGCCCGGCGCCCGACCCTGAGCCGGAGCCAGCTCAGGGGCGCGTGGCCACGCTGCCGGCGGGCTTGGCTTCGGGGCGCCGCGCGCCGCGCTCGCCGTCGGCGCCCGACGGCCGCCCCGCGAGTCGTTCGAGGTAGGCGCGGTTGAAGGCCACCCAGCGCCACAGCCTGACGAACCAGAAGCACCAGGCGCTGTCGCGCACGTCGAGGAACCGCAAGCGCACGACGTTGCCCAGCAAGCGGTGCAGCGAGTAGAAGCGCGCGTAGCCGCGCAGCACGTCGGCCTGCAGGTCGCGCGGCGTGAGCTGCTGCGGCGTGAAGACCACGTGCTGCCCGTCGTAGAGGCTCCAGTCGCGCTCGAAGATGCGCCCCTCGGCCTCCATGTCGGCGAACTGTCGCGTGCCGGGGGCCGGCGTGAGGATGTTGAGCATCAGGGTGTCGATGCCGTGCTCCAGGGCAAAGCGCACGGTGTCGGCCACCGTCTTGTCGGTGTCGGTCTCGGAGCCCAGCACGAACATGCCGTGGCAGTCGATGCCGTAGTCGTGCAGGCGACGGATGGCGGTGACCACGTCGGCCACCGTCTGCGACTTGTGGAAGCCGTCGAGGGTCGCCTGGTCGACCGACTCCAGACCCAGGGCCACGCGGTGACAGCCGGACCGCCGCATGAGGTCGAGCAGCTCGTCGTCGCGCGTGGCGTCGGTGCGCATCTGGGCCTGCCACGACACGGTCAGGCCGCGGTCGATCATCAGGCGCAGCAGCGTCTTCAGCCGCCGCTTGTCGGCGGCGAAGTTGTCGTCGTAGAAGAAGACGTGGTGGGGCTTCTTATCGGCGAGCTCGGCGACCACCGCCTCGGGGCTGCGGTACCGGTACTTGCGGCCGAACATGGCCGTCACGGAGCAGAAGTTGCAGGCGAACGGGCAGCCCCAGCTCGTCATGATGGGCGTCGACTTGAGGCGCTCGTGACCCGCGATCAGGCTCAGGTCGGGCACCGGCAGCTCGTCTAAGTCGGCCGCCGGCTCGCGCGCCTCGTTGTGCACGTGGCGGCCGTCGCGGCTGAACGACAGACCGGCGATCGTGTCGAGCTCGCGACCGCCCTGCAGGGCGTCGATCAGCTCGAGCATGAGCGCTTCGCCGCCCTCGCCGCGCGCCACGAAGTCGGCGTGCTCGAGCGCCTCGTCGGCGACGAAGGTGACGTGCGAACCGCCGATCACGGTGGGCACGCCCCGCTCGCGCAGCCGCGCGGCGAGGGCGTAGGCGGCCGGCGCCGTCGAGGTCGTCGACGAGATGCCCACGAGATCGGCCGACGCCACGTCGTGCCAGTCGATCGGCGCCACGCAGGCGCAGTAGATGCGCACCTCGTGGCCGGCGCGCGTGAGCGCCGCGCCGATCATGGGCAGGCCGAGCCGCGGGTAGCGCAGCGGCGACCACAGATGCAGGCTCGGCGCCTCGGGCTCGACTAGGCGGACGTTCACAAGCATGGCCTCCGTGGACAACGACGCGGAGTAGCGTCGGCACGCGATGGTAGCAGACCGGCGGCCGACGGTCGCCATGTACCCTCGACGGCATGTCGGCGAAGCGTTTATGCGCGCCCGCGGCGTCGCCGGCGCGGCGATATACTCGCGAGCATGGTGGCGTGCACATGCGAAGGGGGCGGGTGAGCCGGTGAGGCGCCCCGTCGCGCACGCGCCCCACAGCCTCCGTGAGTTCCCCCCGCAGTTCTGGCTGCTGACCGGCGGCATCCTCGTGTACGTCGTCGGCGTCGACATGTGCTATCCGTTCGAGACGCTGTTCCTGCACGGCAGCCTGCATATCTCGATGGGCCTGGTCGGTCTGATCCTGGGCCTCACCGGCCTGCTCGGCCTGCCCTTCCAGATCGCCGGCGGCGCCTTTGCCGACCGCTTCGGCAGACGCGGCGTGCTGGCGTTGTCGGTCTGCGGCAGCGCCACCCTGTACATCGGCCTGGCCCTCTCGCACAGCCTGCTGCAGGTCGTCATCGTGGTCATGATCGAGGCGGCCTTCGGCTGGTCGATGTTCCTCACGGCGACCAACGCCATGGTCACCGACCTGACGAGCGCGGGCCGCCGCGCCGAGGGCTTCAGCATCGTGCGCACGGCGATCAACGCCTCCATGGTGGGCGGACCGCTGATCGCGCTCGCCTTCCTTGGCCCGCACCCCGACTTTCGCCTGCTCTTCGCGGTAGGCGGCGGCGTCGGCCTGGTGTTCGTGGTGATCATCCTGGGCGCGATACGCGAGACGAGGCCGGCGGCGGCCGGGCACAGCCCGGCCGCCGCCGGCTACGCCCAGATCCTGCACGACAGGCGGTTCCTGGCCCTGTGCGGCGTCGCGCTGCTGCCCCTGTATGGGTTCGGCCAGATCGTCTCAACGTTCCCGGTGGCGATGGAGCAGGCGCACGGCATCGCCGCCGGCCAGTGGGCGCGCCTGCTGCTCGTCTACGCGCTGGGGCTCAGCGTGCTGCAGTACCCCGTCGTGCGGCTCACGCGGCGCTGGGACCCGCTGCTGCTGCTCGCGGGAGCGAGCGCGCTGATCGGCGTGGGGCTCGGCCTCTCGCCGCTCCTGCCCTGGGGCTGGGCGAGCGTGGCGCTCATCCTGCTGGTCAGCCTGGGCGTCGTCGTGCTGATCCCCGTCGCCTCGGCGATCGTCGCCGCCTTTGCGCCGGTCGCGCTGCGCGGCCGCTACATGGGCGCCTGGACCATCGTCTACCTGGGCGGCTATGCGCTGGGCCCGCTCTGCGGCGGCTACGCCATCGACCTGCTGGGGCCCCGGCGCGCGTTCCTCGTCGTGGCCGTCGCCGGCCTCGCCGGGGCGCTGGGCTTCGCCCTGCTGCGGCTCGGTCGCGGCCCTGCCGACCGGGCGAGCGCGCCGGCCGCGCACCCCGAGCCGCCCGAGACCTCGCTCGAGGGCTCCCTCAAGCCGCCCGTCGTGGGGTCGTAAGGCCGCAGGGCTCGCAGGGTCGCGGGACTGCCGGGCAATGGTTTCGCACTCGCCCGGGTGCGGTTACATGACACGCCGGGAGTGGTAACGTCGCGGCGCCCGACGGGCGGCCGCGCGAGACGGCCAGACGACCGGGGAGGCCTCATGGACACGTCGTATGCGGCACGCGAAGACATCGTCGTGCTCTCGCACCACGAGTCCGGAGGGCCACTCGGCTACCTGCCCGTGCACGCCTACCTCATCAAGGCGCGCGAGCCGATCCTAGTCGAGACCGGCCTCTACACCGAGACCGCGGGCTTCGTCGAGGCGCTGCGCGCGCAGATCGACCCCGCCGAGCTGCGCTGGATCTTGATCACCCACGAAGACCTGGACCACGCCGGCAATCTCGAGGCCATGCTCGCGGCCGCGCCCAAGGCGCGCCTCGTGCTCAGCTTTCTGGCCATGCTCAAGATCGCCCGGCCCGACCTCACCACCCCCGAACGCGTGCGCATCGCCACACCGGGCGAGCCCCTGCTGCTCGGCGAGCGGCGCTTCGCCTGCCTGCGGCCCCCGGTCTTCGACTCGTCGGCCACCGTCGCCTACTTCGACGAGACGACCCGCAGCCTGTTCTCGGCCGACTGCTTCGGCGCGCTCGTGCCCGAGCCGACCGCCGTGTGCGACGCCCGCGACCCGGTCTACCAGCGGGGTTCGTCGATCTTCATGAGCGCCAACTCGGCATGGGTGCACGACGTCGACCCGGCCCGTTTTGCGAGCGCCGTCGCGAGTGTGCGCGCGCTCGCCCCCGAGCTCGTCCTGGCCACCCACGGCGAGCCGGTCAGGGGGCAGATCGACGTGCTCTGCGAGCACCTTGCCGCCCTGCCCGCCGAGGCGCCGTTCGAGCTTCCCGACGACGCCGGTTTTCGCGCCATGCTCGAGCAGCTGAAGGAGCACGGTGGACTCGCGGCCTGACGACGCCGCGGCCGGGCCGGACCGGCCGCGACGCGTCCGCAAGACCGCCTCGACGCCCGGTCGGCAGGCCCGAGCGACGGCGCGGCGCCCGGCCGGCCGGCCGCCCCTTCCCCACGCCGTGCCGCCGCTCGTCCCGCCCGACGAGCCGCTGCCCGAGTTCGTGCAGTTGAGCGTCGGCAAGCGCGTCGTGCTGGGCCGCGCCGCGCGGCGCGAAGCGCCGCGCTCGAGCCACGGCGACTGGCGCGTGGCGTCAGACCGGCCCGACCCGCTCGCGCTGCTGCAGAGCCAGGACGAGATCCGCGTGCCCGAGCTCGTGCCCATCCGCTACGGGCGCATGCTGATCAGCCCGTTCACGTTCTTTCGCGGCGCCGCGCTCGTCATGGCCGCCGACCTCGCCCCGACCCCGCGTTCCGGCCTGACGGTGCAGCTCTGCGGCGATGCGCACGTGCTGAACTTCGGCCTCTTCGGCTCGCCCGAGCGGCAGGTCATCTTCGACGTCAACGACTTCGACGAGACCCTGCCGGGCCCATGGGAGTGGGACGTGAAGCGGCTCGCCGCCAGCCTCGAGATCGCCGGGCGCGACCGCGGCTTCGAGCCCGCCGCGCGGCGCGACGTCGTCATGGCGGCCGTGCGCGAGTACCGCGACGTCATGCGGCACGCGGCCGACATGCCGGCGCTCGACGTCTGGTATGCCCACATGAACGCCGACGACGTGGTCGCCTGGATGGCGACCGAGGTGCGCGAGAAGCGCCTGGGCAAGCGCGAGGCCAAAGAGGGCGCCCAGGACGTCGCCAAGGCCCGCACCCGCGACAGCATGCGCGTCTTTGCCAAGCGCACCGGCATCGTCGAAGACGAGCTGCAGATCGTCGCCGAGCCGCCGCTGATCGTGCCCATCGAGGACCTCGTCCTGCCGGGCACCGGCTGGGACGACGTGCGCGCCGTCTTCGACGAGCTCATCCGCTCCTACCGCCAGACGCTCATGCGGCGGCGCCATCCGATCGAGGAGTTCCGCTACCTGCACAGCGCGCGCAAGGTCGTGGGCGTGGGCAGCGTCGGCATGCGCGCCTGGATCCACCTGTTCGTGGGCCGCGACGACGAAGACCCGCTGTTCCTGCAATCCAAGGAGGCCACCGCGTCGGTCCTCGAGCGCTTCCTCGGCAGGAGTCCTTACGACAACCACGCGCAGCGCGTGGTCGTCGGCCAGCGCCTCATGCAGGCGGCCAGCGACATCTTCCTGGGGTTCGTGCGTGTCAGGGGCGTCGACGGCGTGAGTCGCGACTACTACGTGCGCCAGCTCCACGACTGGAAGGGCGGCATCGACGTCGACACCCTGCGCGTGCCGGGTGCGGTCCTCTACGGACGCATGTGTGCGGCCACGCTGGCGCGGGCCCACGCGCGCCTGGGCGACCGTATCGCCATCGCCTCGTACCTGGGCAAGGGCGACGCCTTCGACCGGGCGCTGGCCGATTTCTCGGTCGCCTACGCCGACCAGAACGAGCGCGACTACGCCGACTTCGCCGCGGGCGTCAAGAGGGGCCGGGTGGCCGCCGAGACGGGGCTGTAGTCCACCGGCCTCGGGGTCTGGCCTCCGACGACGTCACGGGAGAGAATCTGCTCATCCCCGGGATCACCAGGGCGACAACGGAGATGGGCCGCATGAAGAACCGCGTCATCAGCTTGACCGCCGCCGCTGGCGTGCTGGCCGGCGCTTCGGCGCTGTTCGCGCGGCGCGGCTACCTGCGCTGGGGCGCGACCGCCCAGGAAGCGCTCGAGGAGCTGCCCGGCGACGACCTCACGCCGCTCGCCGGCCTTGTGGCGACGCGCGCCATCACCGTGCTGGCGCCCGCCGCGAGC
This sequence comes from uncultured Actinomycetes bacterium, assembly GCA_963755025.1. Taxonomy (GTDB): domain Bacteria; phylum Actinomycetota; class Thermoleophilia; order UBA2241; family UBA2241; genus Bog-752. Next base: position 106,078 of record CAVWIH010000013.1, on the reverse strand, counting down.
GTGTGGCCCTGGATCGCTCAGCTCGGTCAGGGCCGCGGCGGCCTCTACAGCTATGACTTCCTCGAGAACCTGGTGGGTTGCGACATGCACAGCGCCGACCACATCGTGGCCGAGTGGCAGGACGTCGCGGTCGGCGACGAGCTGCGCCTGCACCCCGAGGTACCGCTCGAGGTCGTGGCCGTGGAGCCGGGGCGCTCTCTCGTGGTGCGCGGCGGCGTGCCCATGGGCGAGACGCCGCCGCCCTACGAGTTCACGTGGGCCTTCGTGGTGCGCGAGCAGGCCGACGACGCGACCCGGCTGCTGGTGCGCGAACGCTACTCCTACACCCGCAGCTGGGCGCCCTTCCTTGTGGAACCCGTCGAAGCGGTGAGCTTCTTCATGAGCCAGAAGATGCTGCGCGGCATCCGCGACCGCGCGGAGCGCACGGGCGGCTGAGGGCCGCGCCGGCGGGCTACTCGCGCATCGAGTGTCCCGCGGCGCGACGGAACAGGCGGGGCGTGGCGCCTCGCAGGCGCGCGGGCACCTCGGTCCAGCGCGGCACGAAGACCTCGGCGGCGCCGCGTTCGACCCCGGCCACGAGCGCGGCCGCGACCTGCGCAGCGGGCACCGGCCGCGGAAAGCGCCGCGCGTACGCCCGGCCGCGCTGCTCGAAGAACCGCGTCGCCACGACCGTCGGCAGGACGACGGTGACGCCGACCCCGCTGCCGGCCAGCTCGTAGCGCACGCTCTCAGAGAAGGCGATCAGGCCACCCTTGCTCGCCGAGTAGACCGCCTCGTGGGCCACACCCACGTAGCCGGCGATCGAGGCGACATTGACGATGTGACCGCAGCCGCGTGCGACCATGGCCGGCGCCAGCGCGGCCGTCAGGCCCATGGGCGCCGCCAGGTTCACGGCAAGCAGCTCGAGCGCGGCGTCGCGGTCGATCGCGGCGAGCTCTTCGTAGCGCCCGAAGCCCGCGGCGTTGACCAGCAGGTCGACCGGCCCCGCCCAGCGCAGGACCTCGTCGAGTCCGTCGGCGCGCGCCAGGTCGGCGGCCAGCACGACGGCGCCGCACGCCCGGGCGAGCTCGGCGAGCGCGTCGGCCTCGAGACCGGTGGCCTTGACGCGCACGCCGCGCCGTTCCAGCGCCAGCGCCGTCGCGCGCCCTATGCCCAGCGAGGCGCCGGTCACCAGTGCTGTGCGTCCGGCCAGCTCCATGTCCGTCGTCAAGCCTTCCCGGCCGCCGCCGCGGCGGCGCCGTTGCCGCGGCACGCCGCCGCGCAACACAGGCGAACGCGCGGCGCCGGGTATGTACTCCTGCGACCACCAGCGAAAGGACGGCAGGTGAACGAGCGGCGCACGAACGATTCGCGCGGCCTCGATGGTCGCGGCGACCGCCAAGAACACGTAGTTCCCCAGGACTACGGCGACCTCGACCGCCACGCCGCCCGCTGGCGGCTGCGCTTCACTCGGCGCTTGCCCCTCGCGCCGGGCCGGGTCTGGCCCGCGCTCACCGAGCCGGCCCGCGTCACCGCCTGGTTTCCGACCACGATCGAGGGCGAGCGGAGGGCCGGCGCGGCCCTGCGCTTTGCCTTCACCGACCTCGACCTTGCCCCCTTCGACGGCGTCATGCTGGCCTTCGAACCCGAGTCGCTCATGGAGCTGGTCTGGGCCGGCGAGACGCTACGGTTCGCGCTCGCGCCCGACGGCGCGGAGACCGCGCTGGTCTTCAGCGACGTCTTCGACGAGCTCGGCAAGGCGGCCCGCGACGCCGCCGGCTGGCACGTCGCGCTCGACTCGCTCGCCTGCGAGGCGGCCGGCGCGGACCCGCCCTGGGCGGCGTCCGAGCGCTGGCGAGCGGTCCACCCCGCCTACGTCGCCCGCTTCGGGCCCGAGGCTTCGAGACTCGGCCCGCCCGAAGCGTGGGAGCGCGCCCACGGAAACGACCACGAAAAGGAGCCCGCATGACTCCCACGAGCGCCAACGGCAAGATCTGCTACGTCGAGATCCCCGCGACCGACGTGCAGCGCTCGGCTGAGTTCTACCAACAGGTCTTCGGGTGGGCGACGCGGCGGCGCGGCGACGGCGCCCTGGCGTTCGACGACGCGATCGGCGAGGTCAGCGGCACCTGGACCACCGGCCGCCCCGCCTCGCCGACGCCCGGCTTGCTGCTCTACGTCATGGTCGACGACGCCGCCGCGACGGTCGCCTCGATCGAGGCCCACGGCGGGACCATCGTGCAGCCGATCGGCGGCGACGCACCCGAGATCACGGCGCGGTTCGCCGACCCGGCCGGCAACGTGCTCGGCATCTACCAGGAGCCGGTGACGTAGGGAGTCGGGGCGGCCGCTCAGGCAGGCGGCAGGCCTTCGCCGGCCGCCCGGGCCTTCGGCGGCCGCCGGGGCGGGGCCTTCGTCAGCCGCCGGGCCTTCGTCGGCCGCCGGTCGTCGCCAAAGCAGACAACGGCTTTTAGATGGACTAGAGCCACGTTACAGTCCGTTGCGCCCGGCCGCCGGCAGCCGGCAGACCGCGAAGCAGTGCCTGCTGCCGGTCCGCGGCCGGGCCGGCTCGGCGCCGGTCGCGGCGGCCACCTACTCGAGCGGCGTCTCAGGGCGCAGCGACGCGTAGAGGTAGGCCGCCGCCAGCGAGCGGTGCGGCCGCCAGGTCTCGCCCAGCGCCTCGACCTCGGCGGCGCTCGGCAGGTGGTCGAGGTCGTAGGCGAGGCGCACCGCGCGACGCAGACCGACGTCGGCAGAAGGCAGGGCGTCGGGGCGGCCGAGCGCCAGCAGAAAGAGCTCGACGGTCCAGGGACCGATGCCCCGAACAGCCGTCAGACGCAGGCGGATCTCGTCGTCGGACAGCTCGGCCAGGTGGTCGACGTCGAGCGCGCCGGCGGCGATGCGCTGCCCCAGGTCGCGCAGCGCCGCGAGCTTGGCCCGCGACAGACCTGCGCCGAGCAGCTCGGCGTCGCTCGCCCGGGCCAGGCCGGCGGCCGAGAAGTCGGGCGCCAGCAGGTCGCTCAGGCGCGCGAAGATGGCGCCCGCCGCGCCAGTCGAGATCTGCTGCCCCACGATCGTGCGCGCCAGCAGCACGAACGGGTCGCTCGGCCAGCGCCTGCGCCAGGCCCAGGCGTCGAGCTCGCCGTAGCGCGCCATCACGCGGCCCAGCACGGGATCGGCGCGCCGCAGCGCCTCGTGGGCGGCGCGGCGCTCACGCTCCGTCATGGCGTCACCTCCCTGCGGCGGTCGAGTATTACCCGATGCGTCGTAGTCAAGTCATCCTTGAGCCATGGCCCGGAAATGCCGACTACGAGGAGTATGGCAACACAGAGGCTCGTTGAAGCAGGCCCGGCGGGCCGCAAGCGCACCGGTACGACTCGCGCACGGCGGCTGCCTTCGGCCGTACTCATCTACCTGTCGATCGGCCTGCCGGTCGCCGTCGGCGTCGCGACCGGTCTCTTCGGCGGCTACGAGCCCGATGCCCTGTTCTGCGTCGGCGTCATCACCACGATCGCCCTGATCGTGTCGGTCTGTGTGCGCCGGCCGTCGAACGTGTGGCCCTGGGCGGCCATAGCGACCGCCTTCGCCCTGTTCCTGGCGGCCGGCCTGGCGCGCACGGTGCTGCCCACGATGGGCAACCTCACCTCGACCCGCGCGCTGCTGCCCGACCTGCTCGCGCTTCCCGGCTACGCTCTCCTGGCGGCCGGCCTCATCGGCTTTTCGCGACGGGGCGTGCGCGGCCCGCACCGCCAGTCGAGCGTCGTGCTCGACGGCCTGCTCGCGGCGCTCGGACTGGCCGCCCTCGCCTGGGTGTTCGCCATCCAGCCGCTGCTGCTCCACGACCACACGCCGCTGACCACCACGCTGGTGCTGATCGCCTACCCGTCCATGTCGATCTTCATGGTCGTGGTGACCCTGCGCATCGTGTTCAACCCCTCGCAGGAGCTCGTGCCGGCCTTCTGGCTGCTGCTCATCGGCATGATGTGCATGTTCGTCGGCGACGTCTTCTACATGTTCGCCGACATCAACGCCATCCACGTGAGCGAACGTTTCCTCGACCTGCCCTATCTGCTCGCCTACCTGGGGGCCGGCGCGTGCGCCCTGCACGCCACCATGCGCAAACTCACCGAGGTCGGCGAGCAGCGCCGCATGCCGCCGTCGCGGCTGCGCGTCGCGGTCGTGGGGGTGGCGCTCGTCATTCCCGCCCTGCTGACCCTCGCCAACGACAGCCGCACGTTCTCCGACCGCATCGTGCTCTGCGTCCTCATGCTGGCCATGACCGTAGCGGCCGTCCTGCGCATCGCGCAGGCGCTGCAGACGGCCGAAAGCTCCGAGGCGCGCCTCGTGTTCCAGGCCAACCACGACAGCCTCACCGGCCTCCCCAACCGCCGCATGATGGAGCAGCACCTGTCCGACCTTCTCGCCGAGCCGGCCATCGACGACACCCACGTGGCCGTCCTGTACCTCGACCTCGACCGCTTCAAGCTGATCAACGACACGCTCGGACACAGCCACGGCGACGAACTGCTGATCGAGGTGGCCGAGCGCCTGCACGCCAACGTGCGGCCGAGCGACCTGGTCACCCGCATCGGCGGCGACGAGTTCATGATCATCCTCGGTCACGTGGTCAGCGTGTCGCAGGCGGTCGACCTGGCCAACCGGCTGCGCTCCTGCCTGCGCACGCCCTTCATCGTGCACGGCATGACCTTCTACGTGTCGGCCAGCATAGGCCTGGCCTTCGCCTCGGGCGACGACCGCAACGCCACCGCCGAAGCCCTCGTGCGCGACGCCGACACCGCCATGTACCAGGCCAAAGACGCCGGCCGCGACGCGGTGTCGGTCTTCGACGAGTCCATGCGTGAGCGCGTGGCCGAGCGGGTCGAGCTCGAGCGCGACCTGCGCTTCGCCCTGCCCCTGAACCAGCTCCACCTCGTCTACCAGCCCATCGTCCGCCTGCCCCACGCCAGCGTCGTGGGCATGGAGGCGCTCGTGCGCTGGTCGCACCCCACGCACGGCGTCATCTCGCCCGTGAAGTTCATCCCGCTGGCCGAAGAGAGCGGGCTCATCTCGGAGATCGGCGACTGGGTGCTCGAAGAGGCCGTCGGCCAGTTCGCCGCCTGGCGCCATCAGATGCCCGAGATGGCCGACCTGTACGTCTCGGTCAACCTCTCCGGCGCGCAGCTTCACGACGACCAGATCGTCGACCGTGTGGCCGACGTGCTGAGCGTGCACCGGCTCGACGGACCGTCGCTGTGCCTCGAGCTCACCGAGTCGGTGGTCATGGAAGACCCCGCCGCCGCGGCCGTCATCCTCGCCGGGTTGCGCCGCCTGGGCGTGCGCATCGCCATCGACGACTTCGGCTCCGAGTACTCGTCGCTGGCCTACCTCAAGCGCTTCCCCACGACCACGCTGAAGATCGACAAGTCGTTCGTCGACAGCCTGGTCAAAGACGACAGCGCCGACGCCACGCTGATCGCCACCATCGTGGCCATGGCGCGAGCGCTGGGCATCACCACGGTGGCCGAGGGAGTCGAGACGCAGGTGCAGGCCACGCGCCTCATGGAGCTGGGCTGCGACACCGTGCAGGGCTATCTGTACTCGCGCCCCGTCGGCGCCGACCGGCTGCCCGAGGTGGTGGCCTCGCTCGGCACCCAGCGGCTGCAGCTCGTGCCGCGCCTGGCCGAACCCGACCTCGCCACCGTCTAAAACCTCGGCGCTACTGGCCTGCGGCGACCGTGCGGCGCCAGGCGACCAGCTGGTCGGCGCAGGCAAGGTCGACCGGGCGCAGCGCCGCTTCGAGACCCACGCCCTGCACGAGGATGGCGTGCAGGTCGCGGTCGGTGGCCGCCAGGTGGCGTTCGGCGTCGACCACGTCGCACCAGGCCGGCATGCTGGCCGCCGAACCCAGGTAGGGCTTGGGCCCGACGCCTTCGTAGCCGGCGAAGATCATGCGCAGCTTCCAGCGGAGCATGCGGAACACGGGCATGTCGAGGATGGCCACGAACCAGTCGATGCCGCAGCGGCGGGCGGTGAGCGTGAGGGTCTGGTAGAGGCCCATGCTCACGAGGCCGCGGGTCGCGGCACCGCGATAGTCGGCGGCCACCGCCAGCGTGGCTATGTCCCAGGTGCGGTCGGGATCGAAGGCCACCCCGCTGCGGGCGACCAGCGGCGGGGCTGGGTTGCCCCACACCGTCTCAAAGTCGTTCAGGCTCTTGAACCCCTCGGCCGACGGCAGCAGCACGCGCATGACGCCGACCGGCAGCTTGCGCAGCTGGTCGACCACGCAGATGAAGACGCTGCTGGCTTCGTAGGGGCCGTACTCCTCGGCGAGCAGTTCGGGCGTGTTGCCGAAGGCCTCGAGGAACACGGCGCGCTCGACGTGGCGCCCGAGCTCGGCGCCGGGTTCGTCGCCGCGGAACAGGTAGGCCCCGAACGGCTCGACCGCGCCGGCGGGCATGACCTGCTCAGTGAGGTAGCGCAGCTCGACGTCGCGCATCCAGTTTGAGCCGGTCGAATACGTGGCTGCGGTCCCGCCACTGTCGCGCGGGTCGAGCGACCTGTCGTCGGTCGGACTATCGGGCTGCCATCGTAGGGCCACGCCGCGATGCTAGCACCCGCCACACCGCGGCGCCAGAGACCCGCGCACGCGGGAAACCGCGCAGCCCGACGGGCGCTGCGCGCCAGGGCGCCAGAGGCCCGCGCACGCGGGAAACCGCGCGGCTGGCCGGGCGCGCCGCGGAGCGAGGCGGCCTCTGCGGGCCGCCTCAGGCGGCGCGCCTGACGCGGCGCTGAGCTGCGAAGCGCTCCACGAACTGCAGAGCCGTGTCGGCGACCTCGCGCCAGCCGCTGTCGATCGTGAGGGCGTGGCCGCGCCCCGCCATCTTGACGATCTCGGTGACGCCCTCGTTGCGCCTCTGCTTGTTGTACGAGGCGTGGGCGATGGCCCAGGGCACGGTGTGGTCCTGGTCGCCGTCGATGATGAGCAGGGGGCCGCGGTCGGGGTTCTTCGTGTCGACCTTGGCCTCGGTCCAGGGGTTGAGGTTCGCCGCCGCCGCCTGGAACAGCGGCGTGCCCGAGGCCGGCACCGCGTAGGTCTCGTAGAGCTCCTGCGCCTCGCCTTCGCTCACGGCGTTGGCGAAGGCGTAGCGGAACTGGTCGTAGGTGAGCGGCACGGCGCGGTTGCGGTTGGCCGGGTTGTCGAGCACCGGCGAGGCCGACTTGAGCGCCGAGATCGGCAGCGGCAGGACGCCGCGGAACGGCGCCGGGTCGATCGCCACTGAGACGGCGGCCGCGCCGCGCCCGGCGACGATCTGCGCGATGAGCCCGCCGAACGAGTGGCCGATCACGGCGGGCTTGCCGTCGAGCTCGGCGGCCACGTCGCAGTAATGGTCGGCGACCTGCTCGATCGACTTGTGGGCGAAGACCTCGGGGTGCGCGTTGGCCTCGGCGACCGTCTCGGGATCGTCGGGCCAGCCGGGAGTGAGCGCCGTGTAGCCCGCTCTTTCGAACAGCGCGGCCCAGCGGTCCCAGCTGTTGGGCAACAGCCAGAGACCGTGGACGAACATGACGGGCGTGCGCTGCGAGTCGTTGGCGCGCAGGATCTGCTGCGCCTCGTGCTCCGTGATCGTACTCATGCTCATGGGGTCTCCTTCTCTTTGCTCAAGCCGCGCGCTCGCCCCGCGAGGGCTCGCCGATCAGCTCGTCGACAGTCGTGATGCGGGCGTGGTAGACGTCGTGCAGGTAGTCGAGGGCGGCCTGCTCGTCGACGCCCTCAAAGGCGCACACCGCGTCGCGCGGCACGACGATCCGGTAGCCGCGGATCAGGGCGCCGTACGCGCTGTGGCGCACGCAGATGTGGGTGTGCTGCCCGGCCAGGACGACCTCGTCGACGCCGGCCTCGTGGAGCTGCTCGTTCAGCTCGGTGCCGTCGAAGGCGCCGTAGCTGCGCTTGGCCGAGATGAGCTCGCGCTCGCCCGGGTGGGGCTCAAGGGCGGCGATGACCTGGGCGCCGGGACTGCCGGCCATGGCGTGTTCGCCCCAGACGGCGAGCTCGGGGTCGTCGGCCTCGTGGGCGTCGTTCGAAAAGACGACCAGCCAGCCCTCACGGCGAGCCTGCGCAAGCAGCCGCTGCACGGCCGGTACGATCGCCTGGGCGCGCGGGTTCGCCAGCGCCCCGTCTACGAAGTCGTTCAGCATGTCGATGATCACCAGGGCTTTCATCTCTGTCACCTCTCCGGGTCGCATCGCCCGCGCTCACCCGTCTCCGGCCGGGGCCCGGAGCCGGGGCGAGGACGACGCGACGTATCGCTTGTGTGTGCTCCCTGCTTGTGCGTGCTCCCTGCCTTGTGTATTGCCCAAACGGCGCGTTGCAGGCATCGGGGCCCCATGGAAGACTGTGCGGGTGACCGAAGAACCCACACGCGCCTGTTACCGCGAGATCTTCGGCATCGCGGAGTTCCGCGCCGTCTTTGCCGCCCACGTCATCTCCATGCTGGGCGAAGTGGTCGCGGCGGTGGCCATGACCGTCCTGATCTACGCGCGGACCGGCTCGCCGGCGCTCGCCGCCCTCACCTTCAGCGCCGCCTTTCTGCCCTACTTCTTCGGCGGCACGCTGCTGTCGTCGGTCGTCGACCGCCTGCCGGCGCGCCGCGTGCTGGTCGTCTGCAACCTGTCGAGCGCCCTCGTGGTGGGCGCCATGGCGTCGCTTGCGCTGCCCGTCTGGGCGCTGCTCGCCCTGCTCTTCGTGCTGGGCCTGATCGCGCCGGTGTTCGGGGGCGTGCGCGCGGCGACGCTCACCGACATCCTCGGCGACGGACCGCCCTTCATCCTCGGCCGTTCCCTGATCCGCCTGGTGGCCCAGGTCAGCCAGGTCGTGGGCAGCCTGGCGGGCGGCCTCGTGCTGCTCGTCCTCTCACCGCGCGCCACGCTGGCCGTCGACGCCGCGGCTTTCGCCACCTCGGCGCTCCTGCTGCGACTGGGCACGCGCAAGCGTCCGGCGCGCGGCACTGCGAGCGAGCTCTCGCTGGTGCGCGACTCGCTGGCCGGACTGCGCGAGGTGCTCGCCCAGCCGCGGCTGCGACGCCTCTTCGTCTTTGGCTGGCTGCTGCCGGCCTGCACGGCGGCTCCCGAGGCGCTCGCCGCGCCTTACACGCACGACATCGGCCGCGCGGCGGGCGCCGTCGGCATCTACCTGGCGAGGCTGCCGGCCGGCACGGCACTCGGCGACCTCTGGGTGGCGCGCGTGGCCTCGGCGCGCGCGCAACGCCGCCTCGTGCTGTCTGGCGCCCTGCTCACCTGCCTGCCGCTGCTCGCGTTCCTGGGAAAGCCCGGCCTCGCCGGGGCGGTCGCGCTGCTCTTTGTGGCCGGCCTGGGAAACGCCTACACGCCCGGCTACGACCAGACCCTGCTCGCGACCAGCGACGAGCGCCTGCGTGGTCGCACGCTGGCGCTCCAGACGGCCGGGCTCATGTTCTCGCAGGGCGTCGGGTTCGCCGTGTGGGGCCTGGTCGCCGAGTTCGCCGCGCCGCGCCTGGTCATTCCCGCGGCCGCGGTCTGCGGCCTGGTGGCGGTGGCGTTCTGCTACCCGCGGACGGCCCGGGCGGCGCAGGCCGGCGCGGCGCGCTGACGACCGAGCGCCGCGCTGGCGACCGAACCCCGCGCTGACGACCGGGCGCCGCGTCGACGACCGGGCGCCGCGTCGACGACCGGCCGCCGCGTCGACGACCGAGCGCGCCGACGACCGTCTTAGCGGCGACCCTCGGCCAGCAGCGCGGCGAAGTGCTCGAACGAGCGGTCGTAGGTGCGCTCGCCCTGGGCTTCGAAGGCGCAGGCGGGCAGCTCGCGCATGGCGAGGTGAAAGCGCACGCACTCACAGCAGATCCCCTTGCGGGGGCACGGCTCGTAGGTGCAGTTGCACGACTTCAGGTTGGTCCTCTTGGCGCAGCTCATGGCCCTTGGCCTCCGTGTCGGCCCGGCGATGTCGTCGCCATGGTAAGCACTGACGCCGAAATCCGCCACCTGCCCGGCCGACGCCTACAATGAGGAGGCTGCAAACGAGACCGTCACCGGAGGCGAGACATGCTGATGCACGCGACCTGGACCAAACCCCTGGCCCTGTTCATCGTCGTCCTGGTACCGGTCCTCGCGGTGGCGGCGCCGCTCTGGTGCTTCGCCACCGGCATGTGGTGAGCGCCGCGCCGGCGGTCACGGCGTGGTGAGCTCGCCCGCCATCTCGACGCGGTTCTTGCCGCGCCCTTTGGCCTGGTAAACGGCGCGATCGGCGGCGTCGACCAGGTCGTCCATCGACACGGCGTGCAACGGAAAGCTCGCCACCCCCACGCTCACCGTGATCCTCGCCGGGGAGTCGGGCCCACCGAAGACCTCTCCGGCAATCGCGCTGCGTATGCGCTCGGCGGCGCTGAGGGCGGCTCCTGGGCCGCCGTCGGCCGCGCCCGGCTCACCGGCGGCGCCTGAGTCGCCGGCGGCGCCCGGCTCATCGGCGGCGCCTGACTCGCCGACCGCGTCAGCCCCAAGGGCAGCGCCGGCCCCATCGGGGGCGGCGGCCTCGCCTTGGAGGCCGCCGGCGGCGACGCTGCTGCGCAGCCGTTCGCCGACCGTCGCCGCGCTCTGCATGCCCGTGCTCGGCAGGATGACGGCGAACTCCTCGCCGCCGTAGCGCGCCACGACGTCGATCTGCTGGCGAGTCTGCTGTTTGAGCAGCACGGCGAGGTCGCGCAGCACGGCGTCGCCGGCGCGGTGCCCGAACCGGTCGTTGTAGCGCTTGAAATCGTCGATGTCGATCATGAGCAGCGAGAGCGGCAGCTCGTAGCGCGCCGCGCGCACGGCCTCCTGCGTGAGGCGGTCGTAGAAGTGACGGTGATTGAAGAGGTCGGTGAGGCCGTCGGTGATGACGAGGTGCTCGAGCACGCTGAAGACGTCGGCGTTGTGGATGGCGATGGCGGCCAGCACGGCGAGCTGTGAGAAGAGCAGCTTCTCGGCCTCGGTGAAACGGCGGCAGTAGCGTGACTCGACGATGCCCAGCACGCCGATCACCTGCCCCCCGAACTCGAGCGGCCCGTCGAGGTTGGACATCTCGCCCCAGCGGTCCATCTCGGCGGCCTCGGCGGCCGGCAGTCCGGGATCGTCGCGGTGCACCTCGACGATGCGCCGCTCGCGCACGACGGGTACGTAGTTCAGGCGCATCTCGGGCGGGTACGACTCGCCTACGCCCGCGCCGTCTTCGGTGAACCCCTCAGCCACGCCCCAGGACGCCACGTAGTGGAGCAGGTCGGTGTCGGCGGAGTAGCGGTGGATGTCGGCGGAGGCGACGCCGAACGCCTCGCAGACCTGGCGCGCGATGGCGGAGAGCACCTCGTCGATCGTCAGGCTGGAGGCGATGGTTGCCCCGACCCTGGCGATTATCGTCTGCGCGTCATCCACGAACCACCAACTCCCCGCGAGCCCTCGTGAGCTCGGCGCTGCCGCCGGCCCCTCCAGGGGAAGTATGGACCTGCGCCCGCGCCCGCGTCGACGGGACATTCGTCCACGATCATCGGATGGTGATCGCCGCCTCGCCTGCGCGTGATTGCGGGTTGCCGGCCAAGTCTTTGCCATAGACCGCGAAGTGGTAAACCCCTCGGGCCCTGGGAGTCCAGGTGAGCCTCTGCCACACCCCGGTGCTCTGCACGCCGCGCGACACCCGCGACACGACCAGCCCGGCCGCGTTCTTGATGACCACGGTCACGCTCGTCAGCTGTGGGCTCAGAGCGTCGCTCAAACGGTAGCGCAGGCTGAGGGAGCGCCACGCCCTGCCGCTTGCCGGACGGGCGGCCGTCACCGGCCCGCGCGTGTCGATCTTCACCCGGCAGCTCAGGGCGGCCTCGATGTTCCCGGCACGGTCGCGAGCGCGAAAGAGGACGGTATGGACGCCGTCGTCTGAGTGGTTGCCGGAGGCTGAGACCGTCGCCGAGACCGTCGCCAGCTCCTTCCTGGTCCACGTCTTGCCGCCGTCGAGCGAGTAGTGCGTGGACCGCACTCCCGAGCCCTGACCGCCGGCGGCGGCCGGGTCGACCGCCGTGAAGCGCAGCGTGACGGGCTTGCGGTGCCAGCGGCGGTCGGCCCCGGAGACGGTGGTCGTGGGCGGCATGGTGTCGATGCGCACCGCGCGCGTCGCGGTGGCCCCGGCGTCGCCGGCCGCGTCGAAGGCGAGCACGTGGAAGTACCAGACCCCGTCGGCCTTGCCGCTGTAGGCAACGCTGAGCGGCGTAAGGGTGAGGTCGCGCAACACGGCCACCGAGGTCTCGTCGGGCGCGTTGCAGGCCACGGCGAGGTCGGGCGCGCCGTCGCCGTCGAAGTCGCCGACCGCAAGGCCGTGCGGGTTCGTCGGCACGGCGAAGGTCTGCGGCGCGGCGAAGGCGCCGTCGCCCTTGCCGAGCAGCACGCCGACCGTGTCGTCGGTCGCGCCCCAGTCGGCCACAGCCAGGTCGGGCGTGCCGTCGCCGTTGAAGTCGCCCCCGGCGATCTGGCTGGGCTGGTCCGAGACGTCGTAGGTGACCGCCGGGCCCAGCGTACCGTCGCCCCTGGCCAGCAAGACGCTGATCGTGGCGTCGCCCCAGTTCGTGACGACCACGTCGTCGACGCCGTCGCCGTTCAGGTCGGCCACCGCCACGCCGTGCGGGTCGGCGCCCGTGCCGTAGGCGACCGGCGCGGCAAAGCCGCCCGCGCCGTCGCCGGCCAGCACGCTCACCGTCGCCGCGCCGTAGTCGGCGACCACGAGATCGGCCTTGCCGTCGCCGGTCACGTCGCCCGACCCGACGCTCCACGGCACGCTGCCGGCTCTCAGCGTCGCCGCCGAGAAGCGCAGGGCGGGGACCATGACCGAGGCCGCCGGCACACTGTCGGCGGTCTGATCGAGCAGATACGAGTAGCCCGCCGCCCCGATCGCGCTCCGCGCGAAGCTCGGATCGGGGTCGGGGTACCAGACGGCCTCGTCGGGGTGCGTCAGCGAGGAGAGGGAGGCGATCGGCAGCGGCGCGGCCGGCGCCGGCGCGGTACAGACCGCGAGCCCCCAGAAGGCCAGCAGGGCGACGCCTGCCACAAGCGCCACGACCAGATGCACGGTCGTACGGCGGCCGCGCAGCGTGATCCCTGCCTTGGCGCGAGTCTCAATGTTCAACGCGCACCCTCGTACGAAAGAGGACAAATCGTCATCATACGACAAGCGTTGGGCCTTCCCCAGCGTTACCAACGCCCCCCCGCAATGCCGCTCCGGCGGCTTGGACACCGACCGCGATGGCCCGCAACACGCGTGGAGCGGGCGCTGGGTCTCGCTCGTCCTCTCCGGCCTTGTGCGTTCCGTGGGCCTGCCCCTACGACAAGGGGCGGAGGTGAGCCGACCGCTCACCTCCGCCCCTTGCGTTCTAGGGGGTCATCTGGCCGTTCAGGTGCAGATCACGCCTCTTCGACCACGCCGGTGATGACGGCGTCGTCGGAGACCTTGCCCTGTGTGCGGCCGTAGGCCCAGAAGGCCACGCCGATCAGCATCAACACGACGAACGTGCCGAGGGTGAAGACCTCGAACCGAGCGCGCGTCATGCCCCAGCTATCCTCCATCGAGTAGCTCTGACCGAACCAGCTATTGATAAGGCCCGGCCAGAGCAGCGTGATGCACGTGACGACGGAGAGGACCCACGTCACGATCGCGCAGGCCCACAGCCCGAACTTGCCGCCGGGCACGACGAAGGGACGGTGCACGTGCGGGTGGGTGGTCCGCAGGCGAACGATCGCCGGGATCAGGAACACATACACCACGACCGTCAGTGAGGTATCGAGGGCGATCATCACGCCGATGAACGCCTTCAGGCTGCCGCTCGTGACGAGGAAGATGATCACACACATCACCGAGCCGACGACGCCCATGAGGATACACATGGGCAGCGGCGTGCCCTGCTTGCTGAACTTGCCGAGGAGCCGAGGCGCCGAACCGTCGAGGGCGGCGACGGCCTGAACGCGAGCCGAGCCGAGAGTCCACACTGAGGCGGAGCTCAGGTACGTGAGGATAAGCACTGCTCCCAGGAAGTAGCCCAGGCCCTTTGCTGCGCCGCCCGCTGCGCTGGTCAGGACGACGTTGACGGCGGCCGGAATGCCGGTAGCCGCGCCCAGCTGCTTCTCGGTGAGCAGGAGCAGCATGCACAGCATGACGGCGATGTACATGCCGGTGGTGATCAGGCCAGCACTGAAGATCGACCTCGGTACGTCCTTCTGTGGGTTGACCATCTCTTCGGAAGCCGAGCCGGCGAGTTCGAAGCCGACCCAGAGGAAGACGATGACCCCGATGATCGCGAGGAAGCCCGTTACGCTGGGCGTGTAAGAGCTGGCCGGCGCGATGCCTTTGGGCAGGCCGTGCCGGGCGAGGAAGACGACGGTCAGGATCAGGAGGACCGCCATGGTGAGACCCTTGAGGCCGGTCCCGACATTGCCCGTCCACTTGCCGTACTTGAGGTTGATCACGGAGAGAAGGATCGTGACCCAAGTGAAGACCAGCCCGACGACGATCGACTCCCACGTGTTGAGCGGATGCTTGGGCGTGAAGAAGACGTCGATGACGCCGATCGTCACGGCCGTCAGCGTGCCGCCCAGCCAGACGGCGTTGGAGAGCCAGTACATCATGGTCGCGACTTCGCTGAAAAGCTTGCCGAAGGCCATGCGACACCAGGCGTAGAGACCGCCCTCGGCTGGGAATGCAGCGGTCACTTCGGCAGTCATAAGACCGAACGGGATGAGGAAGATGAAGAAGGTGATGATCAGCCAGGTGATGGCCTGGCCGTAACCGGAGGCCGTTGTGTAGGCCAGCGAGTCGAACCCTATGATTGCGCAGGCACCGAACAGAGCCAAGTCCCAGCGTCGCAGGGTTTTGCGAAGCTTGGCTTTCTCCGTGCGCATCTCAACTTCTGGCATATGACCTCCCCAGGTCCGCTCCGCAGGACGACGCCCCACCCGGCGCCTCACAATCTAGCTGGAGCATTTTTACAACACGACCTCTGAATGATACATCGATGCAAATCAAGTGCACCCCCCATTTTCCGACAAACCGAGGCGCGTGCCGGAGTCCCGTTCGTGGCGGCGCGTCATCGCGGTTGACTACGGTCGTCCGTCCAGACCCACCGGTGGCGGCACGCCGCCTGCCAAGTATCTAGAAGACCGTAGGACAGACTACTGAGCACGCGCCCTACGTCGTCATGCGGCTTCTTCGGGCTCGTCGCGCCAGGTGTCGAGGCCGGCGGCGTGCGCCACCCAGCGCGCGTAGACGACGTCCTGGCGGCGCACCATCAGGCGCAGCTCGGGAGCGGCGGCGCCCCTGCGCCGCCGGGCGCCGCCCTCTACGTCCCACACCTCGGCTTCGACGCCGCGCGCGGCGAGCGCGCGCTGCACCTCGTAGAGCCTGTCGGGATCGCTCAGTCGCGCGAGCTCACAAGGGCAGTCCATGTCGGGCACGTGTGCGGGTCAGGCGGCCTTCTGCATGCGGGCGAGCACGGCCACCATCGCCGGTGAGATGTCGGTGTGGTGATGGACGATCTTCCAGCCGTCGGCTTCGCGGCGATAGATGTTCGTGACCCGCTGCTCGATCGCGATCTGCTCGCCGGCGAGCGTCGCCTCGCCCTTCTCGATGCCGATCTCGTAGGCCAGGTCGCCGACGACCTCAATGCGCCGGCCGAGCAGCTTGGCGTGGCCGCCCGAGGCGAGCTGGGCCACGCCCTCGAACGAGCCGCGCACCTCGTCCCAGCCGGTCTGCAGGCCGCCGATGGGGTGCATGGTCGTCACGGTCGCGTCGTGCGACCAGCTGTCGTTGAGCGACGAGCCGTCGCCGTCGAGCATGCGCTGCAGCCCGGCGTAGAACTTGGTTGAAGCGTTGCGCACGTCGTCTTCAGAGGACATGAGGTCCCTCCCCGCGAGTCACGGTTGCGGCCTGAACTGCGGCCTTGCACATGAAAGGTCTCTGCCCCGCGGCTTCGCTTGCCACGCAGTTGCGCCGTGCGCCGGCCGGCCCCGGGAGCGAGGGGGCTCCAGTCAGACGGCGCCCGTGCCGATACCCGCACTCGAGGCCAGTACGCCAGACGAGTGAGCGTGACGCCCGGCCGTTGGTCTCGGTCCGGTCAGCCTCGAAGGGATCGCGGAACCATCAGCCAGCCATCCGCAAGCGCCGGCACAGCCTCGCTCTCGCCGGCCCTGGCAGCGTATATCACCATCGTCACCGCCGGCGCGGTGCTGCTCCTGGCTGCCACCGCCCACGACTTCCCGCACGGTCACGGCATCGACCTGCTGATCTTCGCCCTCGCCGCCATCGCCAGCGAGCACTGGGCCGTGGCGTCGAGCCTCGAGGGCGCCACGTCGCCGTCGCTCACGGTGAGCTTTGCCGCCGCCATCCTCTACGGCCCGGCGTTCGCCGGCATCGTCGCCATCGCCGGTGTCTTCTTCAGCGACTTCGTCATCTCGCGGTTGCACTGGACGCGCGTGGTGTTCAACGCCAGCCAGCTCGCCCTGTCGGCGGGGCTCGCGGCGCTCGCCTACGAGCGGCTCGCCGTGCCGGGGCCGGTCAGCCTCAAGAACGACGCCATCGCCATCCTGGTCGCGGCGGTCGTCTTTCTGGTGGTCAACGACACGCTTGTCGTCGTGGTCATCAGCATCTCCGGGCGCACCATGCCGCACCGGCTGGCGGCGACGCTGGGCGAGATGGGCGTGCCATACATCTCGATGGTGCCGCTCGGCGCGCTGCTGGCCTTCGCCTACCAGGAGAGCCGCTGGGACATCCTCTACTTTCCGTTCCTGGTGTTCGTCATCTACAACGGCTTCAAGCTCTACGCAAACCTGCAGACCGAGACCGATCACGCGCTCGTGCTGCTTGCCGACACCATCGACAAGCGCGACGAGTACACCTACGCCCACTCGCAACGCGTCGCCGGCTACGCCGGCGAGATCGCCCGCGCCATGGCCCTGCCGCGCGACGAGGTCGAGCTGATCGTCTCGGCCGCGCGCGTGCACGACCTGGGCAAGATCGCCACGGCCGACCGCATCCTCTACAAAAAGGAAGCCCTGACCGACGAGGAGCGCCAGGCGATCGTGGCCCACCCCGCCGACGGCAGCGAGCTCGCCGGTCAGTTCAGCATGTACCGCAAGGGACGCGACTACATACGCCACCACCACGAGCAGTGGGACGGCACGGGGTACCCCGACGGCCTGGCCGGCACGCACATCCCGCTCGGCGCGCGCATCATCACCGTGGCCGACGCCTACGACGCCATGACCTCCGACCGCCCGTACCGCGCGGCGCTGTCGCCCGAGATCGCCCTGGCCGAACTGCGCAACGGCGCCGGCCGGCAGTTCGACCCCGCCCTGGTCGACGTTTTCGTGGGCTGCCGCTGGCGCGCGCCAGCGCCCCTCGTGAGCAGCGGAGTCTCTGCCTAGCCCCGCGTCCGCGCAAACGGCCGGCTGTGCCCGCGTCGCGGGAAGAGTGTGGGGCGGCAAGACAGTCGAACGGCGGCCGGCACGTCGTGAGCGCCCCGGGCAAGCGACCGCGCGACCACGAGCGTCAGGCGCATGGGAGGCAGACCATGGAGCACAGTCATCTGAGGCGGCTCTCGCGCCCGATCGCGCGGCCCGCGACGACGACTCACCCCGCGACCGCGGCCCAGACGACGGCCCCGGCCGCGGCGACTCCTCCAGCCGCGGCCATGCCCCCGGCCGCGGCGCAGGCCCCGGCCGCGGCGCAGGGCCCGGCCGCGGCGCAGGGCCCGGCCGCGGCGCAGCGCTCCGTCGTGGCGGTCGTACGCGTGAGGCAGCGGCGCCGCCCGGTCACCGCCTGCGAGGTCTGCGGACGCACGCTGCTCACCGGCGAGACCAGTCGTCAGATATCGAGCGGCGACCTGCTGCTCGAAGCCTGCGAGCTGTGCGCCATGAGCGCCACGCGCGCCGGCGCGCGACGCGCGGCCTGACGAGCCACCCGCGGCGCCCCCGCCCGCGCGACGTCGACACGGCGCGAGAGGGTCGCGCCGCGGCGCCCGACGCGGCTAGTCAAGGGCCGCCGCGCAACGACCGATACCGTTACCGTGAAGTCCAAGACCGAGCGTCCCCGTTGGTTGCGCGTCCAGCAGGCCGCCGATCTGCTCGACGTCAGCCCAAGCACAGTGCGTCGCTGGGCTGCCGACGGCAGGCTGGCCTGCCGTCTCACGCCCGGCGGTCAGCGCCGCTTCCTGGCCGACGAGCTGGCCGCGCTCGTGCCGACGACGGCGGCACGCGTACCGCTCCGCTCAACGACGACCGACGGCGCCGACCGGGCCGATGCTCGTGGCCACGGCAGTGCCGGCGGCAATAGCGGCGGCAGCGACGGCGGCAGCGACGGCGGCAGCGACGGCGGCAGCGACGGCGGCGAACGGTATCAGCTCCTCTTTGAGACGAGCCTCGAGCTGGCTTCGAGCCTTGAGATCGGCGAGGTCCTGCAGTCGGCGGCCCGGCGCCTGAGCGCCGCCCTGCAGATCCCCGACTGCGACATCTACCGCCTCGACGACGATGGCCGCATCGTCTGCATCGCCTCGACCGTGCTCGGCGCGCGCGACGACACGTGGGTGGGCCAGTCGGTCGCGCTCGAGCACTGGCCGTGCAAACGGCTCGCCGTAGAGACCGGCAGCGCCGTCTGCGTGAGCAACCTCGACGACCCGCGGCTGAGCCGCGACGAGCGCGACAACATGCGGGGCTACGGGCAGGGCAGCTGCGTCTCGCTGCCCCTGGTGGCGCGCGACAAGGTGATCGGCCTCGTGGGGCTGCTCGACCGCGTCGAACGGCGGTTCACCGCCGAAGAGATCGACACCGCCGAGGCGGTCTGCCAGCTCGTCGCCCTCGCCCTCGAACGCGCCCGGCTGTACGAAGAGGTCAAGAGCCTGCACCTGGGCAACCTGCGCGCGCTGAGCTCGGCGCTGTCGGCCAAGGACTACTACACCCTGGGACACGCGAGCCGTGTGGCGGCCTACATGGCGTTGCTCAGCCAGGAACTGGGCTGGCCCGACGAGCGCCTCGAAGAGGTCGAGAACGCCGCCTTCCTGCACGACGTCGGCAAGATCGGCGTGTCCGACCGCGTGCTGCTCAAGGGCGGTCCTCTCACCTCCGAAGAGTGGGAGCTCGTGCGCCAGCACCCCGGCATCAGCGCCGAGATCGTGCGGCCCCTGTTCGACAAGGAGCTGGTGGCCGGCGTGCGCCACCACCACGAGCGCTTCGACGGCGGCGGCTACCCCGACGGCCTCGCCGGCGAGGAGATCCCGCTGATCGCCCGCGCCATGTGCGTGGTCGACTGTTACGACGCCATGTCGTGCCGGCGACCCTACCGCCCGGCGCTCAGCTACAGCCAGTGCCTCGCCGAGCTGCGGCGCTGCGTGGGCACGCAGTTCGACCCGAAGATGGTCGAGGCGTTCCTGCGCGTGCTGCGACGCCTGCGGCGGCGCCGCACGCGCGTCGCCGCCCTGGCCCAGCAGGCCGCGACGCTCGTCGACCCCGAAGCTCACGCCCTGCTGCACGCCCGCGCCGACGAAGCGTCGCCCGCCTACCTGACGATGGTGGCCGCGCTGCGCCGCTTGCGCGACGAGCACCCGCCGGTGCGTTTCGTCACGAGCTTCGCCCTGCGGGGCGACCAGTGCATCACGGTGCTCGACACCGGCGAGACCGAAAGCCAGTTCTCCCGCTGCGGCGATCCGTGGCTGCCCGAAGACGAGCTCGCCCGCGTGCTCGCCGGCGAGGGCCTCGTGGCCAACGTCCTGAACGCCGACGACTTCGGCGTCTGGGTGTCGGGCATCGCTCCGCTGCGCGACGGCCGGGGCGACGTGGTCGGCGCCGTCAGCGTCGATGCGCCGATCGTCGAGTCGCTCGACCGCTCGCTGCAGGGCGACCGCTCTCACACCCTGGCGGCCATGCTGCAGTCGGCGGCCATCCGCTTCAGCCGCGCCGAGGTCGAGGCCATCACCGACGGCCTCACCGGCCTCTACAACCACCGCTACCTGCACGAGCGCCTCGAAGAGGAGCTCGAGCGCGCGGCGCGTCGCGAGACCACGCTGTCCCTGCTGTTCTGCGACTGCGACTGCTTCAAGGACTTCAACGACGCCTGGGGCCACAAGGCGGGCGACGCCGCCCTGGCGCGCATCGCGCGCGTCGTCGAGGCGCGCAGCCGGCGCATCGACCTGGCGGCGCGCTACGGCGGCGAGGAGTTCGTGCTCGTGCTGGTCGACACCGACGCCGCCGACGCGCTCGGCGTGGCCGAGCGGATCCGCGCCGAGGTCGAGGCCTCGAGCATCAAGGCCGACAAACCGCTCACGGTCAGCGTGGGCGTTGCCACCTGCCCGACCGACGCCTCGGCGCGCGACGAGCTGCTCGACAAGGCCGACTGGGCCATGTACGCGGCCAAGCGCGCCGGCCGCAACCGCGTGCTCGCCTTCGGCGACGGCCTCGTGGCCAAAGAGACCTGGCTGTCGCGCCGGGGGCGCTAGCCGGAGAGGCGCTCGACCGCAGCCAGGTCCGTCTCGCTCAGCCGCCAGGCCGTGGTGGCCGCCACGTCGGCGCGCACCTGCTCGGGCGTCATCGCGCCGGCGATCACCGAGGCGACCTGCCGCTGAGAGGCCAGCCAGCTCAAGGCGAGCTCGAGCAGCGTGTGACCGTGGTGCTCGGCGTAGGCGGCGAGCTGCTCGATCTGCGGCAGCCGCTCCTCGACGAGCGCCTCGCGTCCCGCGAGGCGCGTCTGGGCAGGCGTCGGCCGGCCGCCTCGGTACTTGCCGCTCAGCAGCCCCACGGCCAGCGGAAAGAAGGGCACGAAGACCATGCCGAGCGAGTCGCAGGCGGCGAGCACCTCACGCTGGGCCTCGCGTGCGAGAAGGTTGTACTCGTTCTGCACGCAGGCGAAGCCGCGCAGGCCGCCGGCGCGGGCCGCCTCGTGGGCCTCGGCGAGCTGCGCCGCGGAGAAGTTCGAACAGCCGATCTCGCGCACCTTGCCCTCGGCCACGAGCTCGTTCATGGCGGTCAGCGTGTCGGCGATGGGCACCGCGGGGTCGGGCCGGTGCAGCAGGTAGAGGTCGATGTACTCGCCGCCCAGGCGCTCCAGGCTCTGCTCGCAGGCGCGCCTGACCCACCGCGGATCGCCGCCCGACAACCCTTCGGGTACCTCGCCCATGCCGAACTTGGTGGTGACCACGACGTCGCGGCGCCGCGCGCCGAGAGCCGAGCCGAGCAGCGTCTCGGAGGCGCCGTCGGCGTAGACGTCGGCCGTGTCGAAGTGCGTGACGCCGGCCGCGAGGGCGGCTTCGACGACGCTCGCCGCCCCGGCGGCGTCGAGCCGCCGCCCGAAGTTGTTGCAGCCCAGGCCCGCCGGCGAGACCTCGAGCGTGCCGATCCGACGCTTCTCCGCCATGGCCCTCCTTCGCCCGGTGACGCGCCGCCTCGGCGCGACGACCCAGTTCCTGCGCTTCTCAGTCCCCGTGCGGGGCCCCGCCGACACCGCCCGCCGTTATGTGGAAGAGGGCGTTGTAGATGAGCCGCGCCGCCGGCGCCGCGGCGTCGGCGCCCTCGCCGCCCTGCTCAATCATGACGACCACCACGTACTTGGGGTCATTGACCGGCGCAAAGCTCGCATACCAGGAGTAGTCGCCCTTACCTGCGACCTGCGCCGTGCCGGTCTTGCCGGCCACCGCCACCGGGTAGCTGCCGAAGGTGCCGTACGACGTGCCGGCCGGGGTCGAGGCGGCCTCGCGCAAAGCGCTGCGCACGAAGGCGAGGTAACTGGGATCTATGCCCAGGTTGCTCGGCGCAGTGTAGGGGAGCTTGCGCAGCACGGCGCCCTGTGGCGAGTCGATGCTCATGCCGAGGTGCGGCGTCACCCGGTAGCCGCCGTTGGCGATCGCCGCGTAGTTGACGGCCACCTGCAGCGGTGTGGCCAGCAGGTCGCCCTGGCCGATGGACAGGTTGATCGAGTTGCCTGGTTTCCAGATGCTGTCGATGCGCCAGCCCGTGGGGTCGGTCTTCTTCGAGTACGTCCGGCGCAGCCAGGCGGGCGTCGGCACGACGCCGGGCGACTCGCCGGGCAGGTCGATGCCGGCCAGGTGTCCGTAGCCCAGCTTCTGCGCCCAGCCTTCGAGGTCGGTGCCGGAGCGCAGGTAGAAGTCGTAGCCGACCTGGTAGAAATAGGTGTCGGCCGACTGCACCAGGGCCTGGGTCAGGTCGATCGTGCCGTGGCCGTTGGGGTTCCAGTCGTGCCACACCGCGCCGTGGTTCGAGTAGGTCGGGCCGGCGTACAGGGTCGTCGACGGACTGAGCACACCGGTCTCGAGGCCGGCGATCGTGTCGACCACCTTGAAGGTCGAGCCGGTCGGGTACTCGCCGGCGATGGCGCGATCGAGCAGGGGATCGTCGGCCTGCGGCCGCAGCAGGCGCTTGAGGTG
The DNA here is from genome assembly GCA_963755025.1 of uncultured Actinomycetes bacterium. Lineage (GTDB taxonomy): Bacteria > Actinomycetota > Thermoleophilia > UBA2241 > UBA2241 > Bog-752. The sequence goes on along the minus strand of CAVWIH010000013.1, from coordinate 83,636 downwards.
GGCGACGCTGATGCCGCCGGAGAACCAGTTCGGGTCGTAGCTGGGGTAGTTGGCCATGGCCACGACCGCGCCGCTCTTCGCGTCGAGGACGACCGCGGCGCCCGCCCGGGCTTGCGGGTAGCCGGCGACGTGCGCCAGCTCTATGCCGAACGCACCGCGTTCTCGGCGGCCTTCTGCACGCGGGCGTCGAGTGTGAGCACGAGGTTGTCGCCGGGCTCGGGCAGGCTGCCTCCGGCCGCCTGCGCCACGGGCTTGCCCTCAGCGTCGACCTCGACCATCGAGGCGCCGTCCTTGCCCTGGAGCCAGCGGTCGTAGGTGGCCTCGACGCCGCTCTGGCCGACCTCGTCGTCGGGCAGGTAGCCCCTGAACCTGGCCTGCTTGAGCTGCTGGGGATCGATCTGGCCGAGGTAGCCCAGGATGGGCGCCGCCAGGTCGCCCAGCGGGTAGGCGCGCAGGTAGCTCTCCTGCACCTCGACACCCGGGAAGGACTGGTCGCGCTGCAGCAGATAGGTGACCAGCCCCCTGGGCGCGTCGCGCCTGATGATGACGAGGTCGTAGGGCAGCCACGACTGTTTGGCGACCAGGGCGAGGATCGTCTTGGTCGGCACGTGGACCAGGGGCGACAGACGGTGGGCCAGCTCGCTCAGGCCGCCTTTGGGCACGTCCATGGGGCGGATGCCGATCGCCAGGCCGGGGCGATTGTCGACGAGCATCGTGCCGTTGCGATCTTCTATGACGCCGCGCGGCGCCTTGATCTCGATGCTGCGCAGGCTGTTGTTCTGAGCCTGAGCCAGGTAGTTCTGGCTGTCGAGGACCTGCAGGAACCACAAACGAAAGACGAGCACCCCGAGCAGCACGACGACGAGGCCGCCGACGATCGCCACGCGCACCGCTACCGACGGCGGGCGCAGGGGCAGGCGGCCGCCGGCAGCCCTTCCGGAGAGCCCCGGGTGGTCGAGTCTGAACCTGGTCCTCGGCACGTCTACGCATCTCCGCCGTCAAAGCGGTCCCGCAAGGCGGCGACGATCGGTCGTCGAGGATCGCGCGCTGCCCGGATTGGATCGCGCGCTGCCCGAGAAGGAGCAGCTCACTGGATCTCAGTGTCGCGCCCGGGTCGGCCGATGGCAAGGCCGTCCAAAGGCGATCGTCGTCTCCGCACCTCCGTGGCCGATGGCGACTCTGGCAGTGTAACCCCCGGTGCTGGCGAACCGCTGAGCGAACGCTGTGAAACTGCCCAGACACGGCGGCGTCGAAGCATCGCGACCAGCCGCCGTCGCCCTGCCCGCTCAGAGTGCGACCGCAAACGAGCGACGGGGGCGGGGTGGCTGCCGAGCCACCCCGCCCCCGTCGCGGACGCGCATGCGCGGAACACAGGCTGCTGTCTTACTTCACCCTGACGACGGCCGTCGCGGTGGCGCCGAGGTCGGAGTCGTCGCCGTTCCAGATCGCCGTGAAACGGGTCGACTTGTCGAGGTTCTTCTGCGTGAAGGTGAACTCGCCGGTGCCGTCGGCGGTCCGCGTTGTCGGTCTGGACGGCGATCATGTACTCGATCGGCGTAGCAGCAACTATCTTCTTCATCGGGTCATGGCCCCAGGACCTTGAACAGGTAGAGAACCGCAGTCGTGCCGAAGCTCGGCCCCGCGACTGTGCCGCTGCGGCCAACCTTCACCCGGCGAGCAAGCGGCTCACGATCTTCGCGACGCGTCGTTGATAGACTGTCGCTCAGTCCCGCACCTGCGGGCTTGCGCCCAGTGCGCACCGGCGCGGAGGTGGCAGATCTCGGGGGGCTTTCTTGTCTGGGTGGGCGTAGCCTTTCTGGCCGCCGCCTGCTGGGGCCTGATCGTGGTGCTCAACAAGCAGGTCCTCGAGCACGTGCGCCCGATCCCGGTGAACTTCTTCGTGCTCGTCGTCTCGACCGTGAGCCTCGTGGCGGTCGCGGCGCCGCTCAGCCTGCTGCATCTCTGGTCGCTCGGCTTCACCATGACCTGGACGGCCGTGGGCTACATCGCCATCGGCTCGTCGGTCACCTGGCTGATCGCCTTCACCGCCTACTACTCCGCGCTACGCTCCGGCAGGGTGGGCGTCGTCGGACCGCTGACCTGCACCGACCCGCTGTTCACGGCCGGGTTTGCGGCGCTCATCGTGGGCACGGCCATCGTGGGCCTGACGATCGTGGGGCTGCTGGTGGCGTTTGCCGGCGTGGCCCTGATCTCGCGCTGGATGGACGACGAACCCGAACCTCACGCGCCGGCGCTCGAAGGCGCCGCCGGCCCGCCGTTGCCGGCATCGGCCCGCACGGTCGTCGTCCTGTCGCTCGTGACCGCCGCGGGGTGGGGCTTCAGCCCGGTGATGATCGAGCTCGCCGAGCGCTCGACGCACGGCGCGAGCACGACCATGATGGTGCTCGGCGAGGCCCTCGGCGTGGTGCTGCTGGCGCCCTTCATGCTCGCGCGCCGCCGGCCGCTCCTTGTGGCGCCGCTGGGCGCCGGAGAGCGGCGCCGGGTCGTCGGCCTGCTCGTGGCGGCCGGCGTGCTGAACGCGTTGTTCACGGTCATGTGGTACGTGCTGATCGACCAGATTGGACCGGTGCTCACTACGCTGATCGTGGCCACGTCGCCCATCTTCGCGATCGTCGGCGGGATCGTCTTCTTGCGAGAGCGCCTCGGCGCCCGCCTTGTGCTGGGCGCCGCCATCACCCTCACGGGGGTGTTCCTGGCGACCCTGCCGCACGTGCACTGACCGGCGCGCCCCGGCGCGCGAGCCGCCCCTCGGCGCGTTAGCTCGAGTGGCGGTCCCGCCAGGCGGCGAGCACGAACTCGGGGCTGGCGGCCTGCGCGAAATGGGGCGCGAGGTCGAGGCCGGTGTCGTCTTCGACCGCGCACCACAGCGCCTTGAGCGCGTCGCGAGTGGCCGGCCCCGGCGCGTCGCCGTACACCTGGTCGTCGACGCGCCCCACCGGCCGGACCTCCCAGCTGCTCGCCGCCACGAAGACCTCGGCGGCGGCCATGATGTCGCTGGTCTCGCAGCTGCGTTCGGCGATGCTGAGGCGTCGGCGCAGCACCCGGCGAGTGATCGAGTCGAGGATGCCTTCGGTGAGCGGCGGGGTGCAGAGCGCGCCGTCGGCGGCGACCCAGAAGATGGCGCCGGTCTGGGCCTCGAGGACGTGCCCGTCGGGAGACACCAGCAGCGCTTCGTCGAAGCCGCGCTCCCGCGCGAGACGCTGGGCGAGCATGTTCGCCGCATACGAGATCGTCTTGGCGCCGATCAGGCAGGGCCGTGGCTGGTCGGTCACCAGGGCGAGCGCCACGGCGCCGAGACCCGTCAGGGGCGGGTGGGCGAGGACCACGCGGTTGCCCCCTCGGGTGAGGACGATGCGCACGTCGAAGCTCACGCCGGCCTGGCCGTCGGCGGCCATCGCCGCGAGGAGCGCGTCGATGTCGGCCTCGAGCGCCGCTCGCGGAAAGGGGAGGCGCAGCACGTCGCACGAGCGCGCCATGCGGTCGAAGTGCTCGGACAGCAGGAACGGCCGCCCCAGGTAGACGCGGAAGTACTCGAAGCAGCCGTCGCCGCGCAGCAGCCCGTCGTCGGTCGCCGGAATGGCGGCGTCGGCGAGGTCGCACAGCCGGCCGTTGATGCTGGCGCGGTAGCGCACGGCGCCCGGCGAGCTCGTCTGCAGGTCCATCAGCGCCTCATTCGGTAGTCGGTTCAGGGTGCCGCATCGCCGGTCGCTGCCGTCACTTGTCGATCCAGTAATGCTGGAAGTCGAAGATCCACACCGGGTGCAGGTAGATGCCGCCGGTGCGCTTGGAGTGCAGCGTGGTGACCACGGACTGGTAGAGCGGCACCAGCGGGGCCTGGCTCATGATATACGACTGCATCTGGTCGAACTTCGCCAGGCGAGCGGCCGGGTCGAGCATCGCCTGCGCCTGCAGCAGGCCCTTCTCGATCTTGGGGTCCCACCAGAAGCTCGGGTTGCTGCCCTCGTCGATCGCCGAGCTCTTGCTGAGCATGCCGTTGATATAGTCGAACGGGTCGGGGTAGTCCATCCACCAGTTGTTCAGGCCCGTCGCGGCGGCGCCCTTCTTGCCGATCAGCGTCCAGTACGACGACTGGTCGAGCAGCTTGATGTTCGCCTTCACGCCGATCTGCGCGAAGTCGTACTGGATCGACTGCAGCAGCGTCGGCCAGGGCGCCACGTTGCTGGAGTAGAGGGTGGTGGAGAAGCCGTTCGGGTAACCGGCCGCGGCCAGCAGTTGTTTGGCCTTGGCGGCGTCGTAGCCGTAGAAGTCACCGGCGGCTCCGTCGACGTGGCCGGGCAGGCCGGCCGGGTAGATCTGGTTGAGCGGCAGACCGGTGCCCGACAGCAGCTTGACGATCTTGGCGCGGTCGATGGCCCACGACAGCGCCTGGCGCACGGCCACGTTGTCGAACGGCTTGACCGTGTCGTTGAAGAACAGGCAGTTGAGGGCCACGGCCGGCTCGACCACCACCTGGCTCTTCCACGTGCGGGTTGACGCTCAGGCTCGGGAAGTTGGCCGGCGGGATGTAGTCGCCCAGCAGGTCGGCGTCGCCGCTCTGCACCTTGAGCACGGCGGTGGTCGGCGTGATCGAGAACTCGAACTGCGATGGCGTCGACGTACCCCGCCGTTCCCGTGTAGTTCGTGTTGCGCGTGAGCAGCAGGTCCTGGCTGGCCGTCCAGTGAGTCGGCGACGTAGGGGCCGGTGCCCAGCGGGTGCCGACCGACCTGCTTGCCCCACCTGGCGACCCACTCTTTGGCCACCGGTGCGCTGAAGGGCATCTCCATGATGTTCAGGAAGGTGGCGATGGGCTGCTCGAGGTCGACCTCGAGGGTGTACTTGCCGGTCGCCTTGTAGCCGGCGATGGTCTTGGCCTTGCCGTTCAGGAAGGCCTGCAGGCCGACGATGCCGGCGTAGTAACCCTTGGCCGGCGCCGTGGGCAGGCTCATCATGCGCTGGAAGCTGTAGACGAAGTCGGCGGCGGTGACCTCGCGGTTCACGGGAGGGGCGAACTTGATGCCCGGCCTGATGTGGAAGATGTAGGTCTTGCCGCCGTTGGTGATGCCGCCGTTGGCCACGGTCGGCACCACGGTAGCCATGTCAGGGACGATCTTGGTGCCGGCCGAGCCGGGGCCGCTGGAGTAGTTGAGCAGGTTGCCGAAGATGCAATGCTCGATGGCCCAACCGGGGCCCTCGAAGTCGATCGCCGGGTCGAGTGTCACCGGCTCGGCCTGGAAGGTTACGACCAGCGTGCCGCCCCTGGTCGGAGAGGCCGAGCCCGACGGCGCCGACGCCGACGAGGCGCCCCCGCCGCAGGCGCCGAGCGCCGCGAGCAGGCCGGCGCCCAGCACGGCCACCAACACCCGAACCATGACCCGCTGTCGCATGACGGCTCCCCCTCTTGTCTCTGGTTGGCGGCGGTGCGGCGGCCGTCGTGGGCACCCCACCCCGGCACGCCGCATCGGCAAGACTCCCTGGTAAGCTGACCGACTCGGCGGGGTGTGTCAAATCGGTCGCCGCCGGCTCGCGAACGCTCGACCGCTGCAGGGCCGGCCGAGGACGATGGCGTGCAGGAGACGATCGTGAACAGGGGGGAGCCCAGATGAATGACAAGCGCTACACGGTAGCCGACGCGGTGTTCGAGGCCTTCCCCGACTACGTGCGCGGCGTCGTCATCGCTCGCGGCGTCGCCAACGGCCCGTCGTCGCCGGAGCTGGTGAAGCTGTTGCGGCAGGCCGAGGACTCTGTGCGGCAGAGCGTCGCGCCCGACGAGCTGGCCCTCGACCCTCGCATCGCCGCCTGGCGCGAGGCGTTCAAGGCGCTCGGCATGAGACCCAGCGACTATCGGCCCTCCGTGGACGCCATGGCCAGGAGGGCGCTCAAGGACCAGCAGCTGCCCTCCATCGGCGCGCTCGTGGACATCGGCAACACGGTCTCGCTGAGACGCCTCGTGCCCATCGGCGGCCACGCGATCGACGTGCTGATCGACGGCATGGACCTGCGCCCCGCCACTGGGCGCGAGACGTTCGTGCCGTTTGGCTCCGACGATGAAGAGACGCCCCCAGCGGGGGAGTTCATTCTCGCCGACGGAGACGTCGTGCTGGCGCGCCGCTGGATCTGGCGGCAGGCGCGCCACACCATCCTGCTGCCCACAACGACCGCCCTGATCGTCAATGTCGATTGCCTGCCGCCGCTCGGAAAGGCCGACGCTCTGGCCATCTGCGAGGAGCTTCAGGCGATGATCGCGCACTTCTGCGGAGGCGACTCGACCGTCGGTGTCCTGTCGAGCGATCACCGGAGCCTGAGCCTGAACGAACCCGATGCCTTGGTGGAACGTCACTCCCTGTGACCGACCGAAGTAGTCTGGCGCGGAGGTAGCGACACCGCGCCGGCCACCGAAAGGGAGGGCGCATGAACGCTCACCACCGGCTACTCCGCGGCAAACGGGCGACCGCGCCGCAGGCGACCGCGCCGCAGGCGACCGCGCCGCAGGCGACGTGCGCCCCAGCGCCGCGGCGCCGCACGCCGCCGCGAGGTTCGCGGTCGCCCTGCTCGCGGCGGCCCTGCTCGCGATCGCGCTCGGCCTGGCCGCCTGCGGAAGCGCGGCCTCGAGCGGCAGCCGGACTCCTGCCCCGAGCGCGTCGCCGGCGACCGCCCTGGAACGGGAGCTGGACCACCTCGATCGTCTGGTCGTGGTGCGCAGCGACGCGTTTCCGCAAAACCACCTGGGCTTCAGCTTTCCGGAGAAGGTCACGGTCGGCGACCCGGTCGAGGTCCGCACGGTGGCGCGCGCCCTCCTTGCCCTGCCCGCCATGCCGGCGACCGCGCTCAACGCGCCGATCGACCTGGGGATCACCTACCGGCTGACCTTCGCCACGCCGAACGGATCCTTGCCCGCGATCAGCATCGCCGCGACGGGGGCCCAGACCGTACGAGGCCTCGGGACCACGCGCTGGCTGGCGCGCTCGCCTGGCTTCTGGAACACCCTCGGCTTAGCCATGGGGCTCGCGCGACCCGACTACGCGACGTTTCGGGGCGCTCCGACCAGCGGCTGAAAGCCCTCGGGGCGACCCGCCGACCGGCCGCCGCCTGATCGGCCGCCGCCCAGCGATCAACCGGGCCGCCGACCTGCAGGTCGGCGGCGTCAGCGTGCCTGCTTGACGGTCAGCGCGCCATATCAGCGCACCACCAGCTGATTGACCGCCGCCTGCGTTTGTGTGTTACCGGCCGCGTCGGTGGCGTAGACGAAGAAGCGGTAGCGCCCCTTGGCGAGCCGGCAGATGAAGCTGTAGCTTCTGGGGCTGTCGACCTTGACGGCTCTGAGCACCGCCTTCTGCGCGAGCTTGCCGCGCGAGTCGACGATGCGGATCGTCACGGTCGCCGTGGCGCTGCCGGGACGCGGGTCGCCGATCGAGAAGGGCAGGGTGGCGCGGCCGCCACGAACGGCGGCGGCAGCCTGATCGGCCACCGGGGTCGGACGGCGCGTGTCTATGCGGACCGTGACGCTGCGGCTCTTCTCGAGGTTGCCGGCCTTGTCGGCCGAACGGTAGAGGATCGCGTGCGCGCCGTCGTTCGTGTGATCGCTGAGGGCCGGCACGGTGAGCGCGCGGCCCTTCGTCCAGGTGGCGCCCTGGTCGAGCGAGGACTCGGTGTAGGCCACTCCGGTGCCGCCGGGATTGTCGGTGGCCGTAAGGTGCAGGGTCACCGCCCGGTCGTGCCAGCCCGAGCCGGCGCCGGCGACCTTCGTGGTCGGCGCCGTCAGATCGGTGACGACGGTGAAGCCGGTGCCGTTGGCGCCCAGTGCCGACGTCCGGGCGATGAGCGTGCCACCGGCATCGATCATGTCGATCTGGTTCCAGGCGAAGTCACCGATCGGCTGGCCGTCGACGTCGTAGGAGCTGAACGGCACGAGGCCGAAGTTCGCCAGCGGCACGACATTGCCGTGGTCGTCGGTCGGCGCCTCGGCGATCGCCTCGGCAGAGGACAGCGTCGCCGCGGTATCCACCGTCTGCACCGTCTGAAACGACTCCTTGCTCGTGTGGTCGACGAGCGAGAGCGTGAAGGTGACCCCGTCGGGACTGGACACCGTGCCGGTCAGCACGTCGCCGGGGCGGATCGTCAGGGGGACCGAGACAGGACCGGCCGGATAGATCTCGTACCAGGCGTCGTAGCCGACATCGAGCTGGTTGAAGCCCTCGGTGCCGATCTGCTCGACGGTGTTCGAGGTGTCACCGTCGAGTCCGACCCAGAACGCGGCGTCGTTCTCAGTCGCGGACACCCGCACGCGCGGTTGGGTCCAGGTCGCCGTGACGCTCGTGAAGGGCCCGCCGGTCACGTCGTAGCCGGCCCAGTTGAGCGACGAGGTCGGCGCCGCGCGGGCGGCCTGGCCGCCCAGGCGGGGCTGCACGGGCAGCGGCGCCGAGGAGCCGACCAGGGGGTGGGTGTGGACCTGGGGCCGCCCCGCAGCCGCCGCCGTTGTCGGCGCGACGACCGCCGCGACGACCGCCGCGGCGGCGCAGACGACCCCTGTCAACCAGCGCTTCATTGCCCTCCCGGCGTCCGCACGGACAGGGACGAAGGTGACGTTCATGGCAGGGTAGCACGCGGCAAACGGGGCCGGTGAAACGGGGCGGGTGCACGACGGCGGTGAGCGCCCAGGCGTGCCGGGAACGCCACCGGGCGAGGCGTAAGCGTGCTACGACCGGCGATCCGCGGGCGACCCTTTGGCCGGCGCCATCGTCCGAGCCCGGCGGGACTTGAGGGCAAACGGCGTCGTCCGGCGGGCTACCTCACGCTGAAGCCGCGCCACGTGGTCGCCGCGGCCAGGTGCGTGGCCGTCTTGACGATCGTCGCCTGCAAGCGGTAGCGGCCCTTGACGCTTCATGGCCCACCCTCCAGACGTGACGACTTTCGCCCCGAGCAGTCGGGTCGCAGACAGCCCGGCTCGCACGACGAGTATACGTCGCGCCGCGTACGAACGTACCGCCAGCGCAGGACCGACGCCGCTCCTCGAGACCGCCGGGCACACTCCCCCGGCCTCCGCTCCGCCGGCGTCTACTCCTCGGGCAGCGGCACGACCGTCTCCAGCACCCCGCGGTAGGTCCCGTCGGCGTCGCGCAGCGCGGTGTAGACGATACGCTCGGAGCCGTGGTCGCCGTGCTCGACCGTCTCGACCTCGTCTTTCGCCCCGGACTTGAGAATCGGCGAGCAGCGCCTCGATGGCAGCGTGAGCGCGCTTGGGGTGGCAGTCCCGCAGGTCGCGGTCGATGAGCTTCGGGCTGCAGACCTCAAAGCCGGCGCCCGCCCAGAACCGCACCACGTCGTGCTCGTCGGCCACGCTCAGGCCGACCGGCATGTGCCGGAACATGAGCTGCAGCTGTTCTTCGGTGAGGCGCCCTGCGGGTTCGGTCATTCGTGCTCCTTCGGCAGTCGCGACAGTGACGGGGACGACCCCCCTACCGCCGACGAGCCTCGCAAGGCCAGCGACGGCGGCCGGAGGGGCACCTTCTCAGGTCAGACCCATGGCCTCTTCGAGCGACCGGCGGACCATCGCCTCGAGGATCTGGCGTTTGTAGGCGTTCGTGGCGAGCGTGCGGCACGAGGCGACGGCCGCCCGCGCCGCCCGGTCGCAGGCGGCGAGGTCGGCTTGGGCGCCGACCAGGGCGTCCTCCGCCGCTCGCAGGCGGAGCGGCACGGGCGCCACGGCGCCGGCGCACAGCCGTGCGTCGGTGACCGTGCCGTCGACGACGCCGACGTGAACCGCCAGATTGACGACCGGGAAGTCGACGCACTTGCGCTCCCTGAACTTCTGAAAGACGTTGCGGTCGCCGGCGCCGGGCAGCGGCACGCGCACGGCCAGCACGATCTCGTCGTCGTCGAGCACCGTAGAGGCGCCCACGGCGGCGGCGAACAGCTCCTCGACGGGTAGCCGGCGCTTGCTGGTCTCCACGCTGGCATCGAGGGCCACGAGCGCCGGCGCCAGGTCAGAGGGCGACACAGCCACGCAGCTGCAGTTCAGACAGCGTTTCGCCTCTTCGGTGATCTCGCCGCCACACAGCGCGCCCGGCCCTGCACAGTCGCCTGTAGCCTCAGCCGACCTCGCGCGATCGCCTGCGGCCTCGGCCGACCCGACGCAGTCGCAGGTGGCCTCTGCCGACCCCGCGCAGTCGCCGGTGGTCTCAGCCGCCGCCCTGGTAGGCGGGATCGACCTCGACGTCCGCCCCGGCGAGCTCCACGCCGGTAAGCAGGCGGTGGACGCTCGCCGCCGCGCGGCGGCCCGAGGCGATCGCCTCCACGACGGTCGCCGGCCCCGACTCCGCGTCGCCGCAGACGAAGACGTCGCCGGCCCGGGCGGGCTCGATGGCGCCGGTCTCGGGCGCACCGGTCGCGCCCGCCCCGCACTCCGGGGCGACGAAGTCCTTGAACCACTCCCTGTCCACCCGCTGCCCGACGGCGAGGATCACCTTGTCGGCGGCGACGAAGTCCGTGGCCGCCTCGTCCATCGTGGGACAGAACGCGCCGTCCGCGTCGAACACGCGACGCAGCGCACGAGCTCGACGCCGGCGACCGCACCGCCCTCGAGCCGGACGCGTCGCGGTCCCCAGCCGTTCTGCAGGCGCACGCCGCTTTGCAGGGCGTCGGCCGACCTCCGCGTCGAACGCCGGCATCTCCTCGCGCGACTCGAGGCAGACCATGGTGACCCGCTCGGCGCCGCGCGCCAGCGCCGTCATGGCGCTGTCGATGGCGACGTTGCCGCCACCGACGACCACCACTGCGCCCGACTCGCGCCACTGCTCATCGATGGCCGCCTGGCGCAGGTAGTCGAGGCCGGCGACCGTCGCGCTCTCGTTCTCGATCCCGATCCGTGAGGCAAGGCAGGCGCCGGAGGCGACGATCACCGCGTCGGAGGTGGCGCGAAGCTCTTCGAGCGTGACGTCGCGACCCACCTCGACGCCCAACCGGAAGCGCACACCGAGAGCCGCGTAGAGCTCGGTCACGCGGTCGACGACGCCGCGGGACAGCCTGAAGGACGGGATCCCGAACGAGAGCGCCCCGCCGGCGCGCGCCTCGCGCTCGAGCACGGTCACGGCGTGGCCGGCGCGCCGCAGGTAGTACGCGGCCGTGAGCCCCGCCGGGCCGGAACCGACGATGGTGATGGTGCCGCCGTTCGGCGCGGCCCAGGGGTCGACGACCGGCGGCGCGGCGACCAGCGGATCGGCGCTGCCGCTGAGCGCGCCTTCCGAGCCGACGCCTGATGGCGTGGCGACCAGCGGATCGGCGCTCCGCGAACCGACGCTCTGCGGGTGCAGAAAGACCGAGGGCTCCTCGAGGATGTAGTCGCCGACCTCGCGCTCGAGACTGTGGATCGAGACCGACTGGTCCAGGTCGGCGCGACTGCAGCCCGCCTCGCAGAAGTGCGGGCAGATGCGGCCGGTGATCGACGGCATGGGGTTCTGGGCGAGCAGGGCGCGAGCGGCGCTCTCGATGTCGAGATCGCGCAGCATGCCGACGTAGGCCGGGATGCTCGTGTCGTTGGGGCAGGCCTGCGTGCAGGGCGGGTCTGCGACGCGCACGCCGCCAAAGACGGAGTGGTAGCGGTCGTCGCCGAGCGCGGCGGCGCAGAGCTCGCCGCCCTTGCGATGGCAGTGGAACGTGTCGACCGGTGAGCGGTAGTACCAGCAGCGCGGCTCCTGACAGAGGTTGCCGCCGACCGTGCCCATCTCGCGCAGTTGCGGCGACGCGACCGCCCGCGCGGCGCCGGCGAGCATGGGCAGCCGCTCGCCGACCAGCACGCTCGAGGCCAGGTCGGCCAGCCGGGTGAGGGCGCCGATCACCACCTCACGCTCCTCGAGGGTCACGCCGTCGAGCCCGGGCACGGTCTTCAGGTCGACGAGCAAGACCGGCGCGTCGTCGCCGTGGATGGCGTCCTTGAGGGAGCCGAACAGGTCGGTGCCGCCCGCCAGCGGGCGCGCGCCGGAGCCGCTGCGCAGGAGTTGCTCGGCCTCGCGCAGCGAGGCCGCCGCCCGGTAGCTGATCTGATCGATAGCGCTCATGACGCCGCGCCGCGCGACGGCTCGCCCGCAGGCACAGGCTCGCTCGAACGGCCGGCGGGCATGGGTCCGCCTGCCCGGCCGGCCCTGACGACGGCGTCGACGATGCCCTCGTAGCAGCCGCAGCGGCAGATGTTGCCGGCGAGCGCCGCGACGACCTGCTCGGCTGTGGGGTGCGCGACGCGCAGGAGCAGGGCCTTGGCCGCCAGGATCATGCCGGGCGTGCAGTAGCCGCACTGGATGGCGGTGCCGTGGCCCGGCTGCGACTCGGTCGCGAAGGCGACGATCAGCGGGTCGTCGGCGGCGAGCCCTTCGACCGTCAAGATGTCGGCGCCGTCGGTCTGCGCGGCCAGCACCATGCAGGAGAGCACGGGCCGTTTGTCCATGATGACGGTGCAGGCGCCGCACGCCCCCTGATCGCAGGCGATCTTGACGCCGGTGAGCCCCAGGCACTCGCGCAGCACCTCGGCAAGCGAAGCGCCCGGCCAGAAGTCGCGGCCGACGACGAGCTCGTGGCGCTGCCCGTTGACACGCAGCGCGATCGTCGACGACGGCGGCTGCTCGGCGCTGCGCCCCTCGTCGGCCCGCTCATAGGCCCCGTCGGACCGCTCGAACGCCTCGCCGGACCGCTCCAGCGCCCCGTCGGACCGCTCGAGCGCCTCGCTAGACAAGCACACTGTCGGCCTCCCCGTCGGACGCCGGCGCAAGCTCGGCCAACGCCGGCACGAGCTCGGCCAAGGCCGCGGCTTCGTCGAGGAGCGGGACGCTTGCCGCCAGGGCGGCGAGGATCTTCGCGGGGGTCACGGGTATGTCCGTGAGCGACGTGCCGAGGGCGTGGTTGACGGCGTTCACGACCGCCGCCGCCGCGGGCACCGCAGCGATCTCGCCGACGCTCTTCGCGCCAAACGGCCCGGCATCCGCCTGGTGCTCGACGAGCAGCACGCCTATGTCGGGCAGGTCGAGCATCGTGGCCAGACGGTAGTCCTCGAAGCCCGTCTGACAGGGCCGTCCGGAGCTGTCGAGAATGACCTCCTCGGACAGGGCGTAGCCGATTCCCATCTGCACGCCGCCGCGGAACTGACCCTCGACCACGCCCTTGTTGATGGCCTGCCCCACGTCGCCGACGGCCAGAAAGTCGGTGACGCTGCAGGCACCGGTCTCGCAGTCGACCTCGACCTCGGCGAACTGCACCGAGTAGGCGCCCGGGTTGGTCACCGCCGAATGGGTGTAGGTGGCGATGAGGTCGCGCCCACGCTTCGTCTTGATGGTCGTGGCGATGTCGGCGTAGGTCAGGCCGCGGGATGCATCGGCGGCCGGGTAGACCCGCCCGTGGTCGGCGACCAGGCTCGCGGCGGGCACCTCGAGCAGCTCGGCGGCCATCTGCAGGAGCTGCTCCTTCAGGAGCTGGGCGACGGCATGGGCACAGGCGCCACAGACGTACGTGACCCGGCTGCCGTAGGTGCCGAAGTCGTAGGGGCTGACGTCGGTGTCGGCTTCGCGCACCGCCACGCGGTCGGGCGGCACGTGCAGGACCTCGCCCACGATCACCTTCATCGAGGCAAGAACGCCGCTGCCGATCTCGTGCAGGCTGGCGTTCAGGGCGAGGCTGCCGTCTTCGTTCATCTTGAGGGTCATCGTGCTGTGGTCGATGAAGTCGCCGCTCGTCTGGCTGTTCTTGTGGGCACCGCAGGCTACGCCTACGCCGCGGCGCAGCGGCCCGTCGCCCGCAGGCCTGGCGCGCCGCGCCCGAAAGCGAAAGGCCTCGGCGCCCTGCTCGAGACAGTCGCGCACCCGGGCGTCGCCCAGCGGCAGCTTCGAGCCTGCGTCGATGTCGTAGGGATGCACCAGGTTCATGAGGCGCACGTCGACGGGGTCCATGCCGAGCTCCCTGGCCACCAGGTCGAGATGGATCTCGACCGCGGTGATGATCTCGGGAGCGCCCCAGCCCCGTGCGCCGCCGGTGATCGGCGTGGTCGTGTAGGCCACCCGACCGTGGTGCACGTAGCGCGGTATCCGATAGAGCCGCGGCACCTTGTGAGCCATCGCTTCGGCGTAGTCGATCGAGCACGTCGCGTAGGCGCCGGCGTCGAAGACCGTCTCGATCGCCATCTCGCGCAGCCTTCCGTCGGGGGAGACCGTCGTGCGGACGGTCGACGCCGTCGGCGGCCGGTTCGTGGTGGCCCTGATGCACTGCCTGCGATCGAGCGCGAGCTTGACGGGCTTGCCGACCTGCATCGCCATATAAGCGGTGAGGGGCTCGAGAATGAACTCCTGCTTTGCGCCGAACGACCCGCCGGTAGGGACCTTGATCACTCTGACCTGGTTGTAACTGAGCCCGAGAAGGTCGGCGACCACCGTCCGGACGCCGAACACGCCTTGCGACGGGCTCCAGATGGTGAGGTTCTCCGACCCGTCGTAGGAGGCGAGACAGACGTGCGGCTCCATGGCGGCCTGGTGGATGCGCTGCGTGTTCGTACAGGTCGTCGTGACGAGCGTCTCGCGGTCGGCCGCCACGCGGTCGAGCGCTGCGGGGTCGAGCGCCGCGGGGCCGAGCGTCTCACGGTCGGCCGCCTGCGGCTCTCCGTGCTCGAAGCGGTACTCGTGCAGCAGGTTGCCCTGCGGGTGCAGCCGCACGTCGCTGCACAGCGACTCGTCTGGCGTGAGCAGTGCGGGCAGCTCTTCGTAGGCGACCCTGATAAGGCGCACGGCCGCGTTGGCGACGGCCTGTGACGTCGCCACCACGGCGGCGACGCGATCGCCGACGTAGCGCACGTGTCGCGAGAACAGCGTCTCGTCTTCGGGGCACGACTCCTGCCCCGGCATGAGCCGATAGCGGCTGTAGGGAGTATCGGGGGTGTTGAAGCAGGTGAACACGGCCACCACGCCGGGCAGCGCTTCGGCCTGCGAGGCGTCGATGCCGGCGACGATGCCGTGGGGTATCTCGCTGAGCAGCAGCCTGGCGTGCAGCATGTTCGGCACCTTCATGTCGCTGCCGTAGACCAGCGCTCCCCTGGCTTTGACCGCCGCGTCGGAGGTGGGCAGATACGTGCCCACATACGAAAAGTCCCGGCTCACAACTGCTGCCGCAGGGCGTACCAGCCATGTGCCGAGGACCGTGTCGGCGGCGTTCCCCTCATCTGACCCCTTCCGAGACACTCGCGCTTGTGCTGCCGCGCAGGGCCGTCTGCCCGACGCGATAGGCCCCTGTAGCCAACTTTACCTCGGAATCGCATGCGCAGCAGCCCGGGGTCCCGCGCAGGGGATGGCTCGGCCCGCGCCGGGCGCTCCTCCGCACGCGCCGGGCGCTCCCTGTCAGAAGCGCAGTCTGGTCCCGGCGGCCGTGCCCCGGCCACTGCCCGGGAGCGACGCGCCCGCGCCATCCAGCGCCTCGTAGCCCACGGTTGAGGAGTACGTCTCGCCGTCGTCGGCGATCGTGACGGTCTCGAAGAACACGCCGCGACCCGCAGGCAGCCAACCGCCGCCCAGGGCGAGCTCGTCGACGGCGCGCGGCGGTGTGGTCGGGTAGAACTCGTACTTCACCTCGAAGCGCCCCGGACCCGTCTGGCGCCAGATACCGTAGGCGGGGGGCACCGGCGGCGCCGCGTCGTAGTTCGACGACTCGGTCATGGTGCCGCCGAGGTTGTACACGTACATGAACTCGAGGCCCCCGACGGCGGCGAACTCCCCGCTCTCGAACGACATCAGGGCGCGCCACTGGCCCACCAGGTCAAGGCTCGTCGGGCGTGGCGTCGGCTGCGGTCCAGAGTGCATGGCGCTCCTTTTGAAGTTCGTGCCACACGCAGAGCGCGAGGCCCGCTAGCTCGCCGTGATGACACCGGCCCTGGCACTGGCTTGGCGGTTGCCGAAGGGCTCAGCGGGCTGCACTCGCACAGCCCGCCCCCTCGCCGGCTATCCTACTCTCGTCGTGTACGTTGGCGAGCCGGCGCGATGTGCCGGCCTTCGCCATCGACTCTTCAGAGTGGCCGACGCACCGTACCGGGACAGGCCCAGTCGGGCAGGGAAGCGGGTGGACCGCGAACCAGTGGTGGGACTATCGTCGAGTGGAAGAGATCCAGCCGGCCGTCACACGGCGCGCACGGCATGCGAGGAGGAGACCACTGTGTCGAGTCGCAGGAGCAGCGAGCCCGTCGAAGCCTACCTCATGGAGCCCGGCGAAGGCCGTCCGTCGTTCGATCCGGGCGTGCTTGAGTATCTTCCCTCCGATGCGCCGCTGCCGGAGGTCGGAGACGTTCTTCTCCTGCCGAGGAGCAGCACCGGCGATACTCAGGCACAGGCGTTCGGCTGGGGCGGGACCGTGTCACCGTTCAGGGTCGTCGAGCGCGAGCATCTCTACTTTCGTGGCGATGCGGAGACCCGCGATCGACTCAACCCGAGCCCGGCGCTCTACCTGAAGACCCTGATCCTGGTGCGACGCATCACTGTAGAGGAGTACTACGCCGAGCCCGGGCAGGAGTTCGCGCCGACAACGGTCCTGGCGGCTGATTCCTAGAGGAGCAGCCTTCGTCGCCTCCGATCTTCGGCCCCCCGCAGAACCGCTTGTCGACCCGCCCCGACTACTGTCCGGGGCGGAACCCCCCCGTCGTCGTCGCGACGATCCCGGCCGAGCCGTACGTCCACTCGCCGGAATCGGTGATCGCCCAACCGCGGTCGCGATCGACAAAGGCCACGGCGCCGACCTCGCCGCCGGGACGCTGCAGCCGCCAGTGACGGCCGCCGTCGACCGTGGCCCAGATGAGCGGTCCGCAGACGACCCAGCCGTGGAGGTGACCGATGAACCGGACCTGCTGGCCGGCCCAGGCCCATGGGCTGGAGAGGTTCTGCCTGCTCCAGGTGCGACCGCCGTTTCGCGTGGACAGTACGATGCAGGCGCCCGACGGGTCGCTCGATTGCCCGACCGCCCAGCCGTGGAGCCGGTCGACGAAGGTGATGTCGCGCAGCGTGATCTGGAGCTTCGTCCTGTCCTGCAGCTTCCAGGTGAGCCCACCGTCGGTCGTGTGCACAATGACCGACGCCGTCGCGTCGTCGTTGAAGGGCGCGCAGATCGCCCAGCCCTGCTGCGCGTCGACGAAGCTCACGGCGTCGGCGATGGTGTGTGCGTAGCCGAGCTTCACGAACTTCCAGTCGGTCCCGCCGTCGGTGGTGAGCCCGACGATCGGACGGGCGGCGGCCGTTGGAATGGCGCCGCTGGAACCGGTGACCCAGGCGTGGTCGGCATCGATCGCGTCCACAGCGGTAAAGCCGCGAAAGCCGTGGGCCTGCGCAGCGCCGCTGTGCTGGGTCTGCCAGCTTTGCCCGGCATCGCCGGTATGGAGGATCACCGGGGACTGATCGGCCACGCCACTTGCGCCCACAGCCCAACCGTCGGTCGCGTCGGGGAAGCTCACATTGGTGAGGTCGGCAGTAGTCGTCTGGCTCGCCCACGTGAGCCCGCCGTCGCTGGTCGCCAGGATGGTGCGGCCGGCCACGGCCCAGCCGTGGGTCGCATCGGGGAAGGCCAGACCGACCGTGACCGGTCTGATCGAGATGAGAAAGCCGGGGGCGGGGTTCGGCATGCCCCCAGCGGGAGTCGTGCTGCTGCGCACCTGCCAGGTGACGCCGCCGTCGGTGGTAGTCGCCACGGCGCCGCCGGGCCCGACTGCATCGCCGTACGAATCGTCGGCAAACGACACGGCAGTCACCGGGATCCCTGCGTCGTGCGCCGTCCAGGTGGCGCCGCCGTCCGAAGTGGCGTAGATACTGTCGCCTTCCGGCAACCAGCCGTGCTCGGCGTCGACGAAGGTGACGCCGCTCAGGGTCGAGTCGGTGCCCGCGCTCTGCGGACTCCAGGTGACGCCGCCGTCGGTGGTGGCGACGATCGTGCCGGCGCCCCCAAGGTCGCTGCCTTCGCCTACCGCCCAGCCGTCGTTTGCATTGACGAAGCTGACCGTGTTCATCTGGTCTGAATCCACGCCGAGGGACTGCCTGTGCCACGTCACTCCGCCGTCGCTGGTCGCGAAGACGGCGGCAGTGGAACCCGCATTGGGATCGCTCGGGATCGATACCGCACCGGCTGCCCAGCCGTGGCTGGCGTCGATGAAGTCGATGCTGGAGAATGCCCAGCCCGCGCGCAGCGCGTGCGACTTCCAGGTGCGGCCGCCGTTGGTCGTGGACCAGACGCCGCCGCCGGTGCCTACCCAGCCGTGGCTCGCGTCGACAAAATCAAGCGCGGTGGGAAACCAGGCGAAGCGCTGAGAGGTCCACGTCGCCCCGCCGTCGGTCGTATGGGCGAGGTAGGCCCTGTTCCTGCCGCCATTGTGGTCCTGCTGCCAGATCGCCGCCCAGCCGTCCAGCGCACCGACGAAACTGAGGGCCGCGATGTGTGAGGAGGCGATGCCGAGGTCGTGGCCGCTCCAGCTTGCGCCCCCATCGCTTGTCGTCAGCAGCGCGCCGTTGTCGCCGCCGGTCACTGCGTGCAGGGCGTCAAAGGCGACCACCGCCTCCAGGTTGTTGCCTTGCGGCTGCGGGTCGAGCCACTGCCAGCCACCGTCGCCCGTGCTGGTCAGTGCGAAGGCTGAGGCCGGCAGGACAAGCAACGACAGCGTTGCGACACATAGCGCCACTACGAACCATCGCGAGGAGCGACTCGAAGCTCTCATCTCAACGTCCTTTCTCCGGCAAGGCGACCCTGCTGCGCACGGTCCTGGTCACGGCGACGTCGGACTCGGCGTCGGCGCTGGCGTTGGCGTGGGACTCGATGACTGCGGCGTGGCGAGCGGTGCGGCCTCGGCCGGGCGGGCGCCGGCGGGGTTCGGCGAGGGCGCGGGACGCACGTAGGCCCAGCCCCCCGACCAGAGATCCGACACGGAAGGGCCGACCGACTGTTTGGCCGCCTTCGGGCGCCGGGCGGCCAGCGGGCTCCTCTCGGCGACTGCCGCTCGCGCTGCCAGTCGGCGGCTAAGTTGCGCCCGGACGGCCGCCTGAGCCGAGAGCTGCGCCTGCAGGTCGCTCGTCTGCGCGTCGAGGCGACGCAACTCGCCACCCACCGGCGATGGCAGGAGTCGGGCGCTGCCCGGCATCGCCAAGGCCACCACGATCGCGACGAACACGGCAGCCAGGCATCCGAGCGCCACGAGCCGGCGCCTCTGGGCGCGACGACGGCGCTGCTCCCAGCGCAGCGCCTGTCGAAGGCCGGCTTCGAAGCGCTCGCCGGCCGGTGGGGCTTCGTGCTCGGCAAGTTCACGCAGACCAGCCGCCAGCACGTCGGAGTCGTCAGACACGCAGTTCCTCCTTGATAAGAAGCGCCGCCATCAGCTCCTGGCGTGCGGCGTGCAGGCGAGATGCGACGGTGCCGCGCGGGATGGCAAGGATCGTCGCCGCACTGCGCAGGTCGAAGCCGAGCTGCAGCACCACCACCACGACCGCTCGCTGCTGCGGCGAGAGCTGCGCCAACGCCTTTGCCAGCCGGTTTTGCTCATCGAGCGCGGTGTCGGGGTCGGCGGCAGCGAACTCGCAGGGCCGGGCCCGCTCCGCCAGCGCGAGCTGGCGCTTGGTGTCGGCGATCATGTCGAAGCAGACGCGGAGAGCGATGCGGTGCAGCCAGGTGCCGACGCGGGCTTCGCCACGGAACTTGCCCAGCGAGCGAAAGGCGCGCAAGGCGGTCTCCTGGAGCGCATCGTCGACCAGGTCGGGGTCGCGCAGCACACCGAACGCCAGCAGTCGAAGGCGACGCTCGTGCGCCATGAAGAGGTCGACGAACTCGTCGCCGTTTCCCCCTTTGGCGGCCTTCGGGTGAGCGTCGGTCTCAGCGGTCTCCGCCACCAGGCCAGTCTCCCACAGCTGACGGCTGTGCGGGAGGGTTGCGCCCGGCTCGAGAGCCTGTTCCGCAGATGCCACTGTCCCGTCCCGGCTCGATCGGTTGGCCATTGCCGTTCGATTAGACGGGACTTTCGCCGAAAAGTATCGGCGCACGGCGACCGCGAACCCGCATCGTCAGGAGAACGCCGCCGCAAGACCGTCGTCGCAGCGCCTTACGCTGCCCGTGTCGGCCACGCCAACCCTGCCCGAGCCGGCCGCGCCACGCCGCCGCGAGACAAGGCGGCGCGCTTGCCGGGCCGCCGGACCGGTCGGTATCAGGCCACGCAGACGCGGTCGCGACCGTCGGCCTTGGCGCGGCGCAGGGCCTCTTTAGAGGCCCGCGTCGCTTCGTCGGGGCCGTAGCCTGCGGGGTCGAGCGCGCTCACGCCGAAGGAGACGGTGAACGACCGGTCGGTGGGCAAGGCGAGGGTCGCGTTCACGGCATGGACCGCAACGCGCAGGCGCTCCGCGACTGCGACGGCCTGGCTGCAGGTCACGCCGGCCAGGAGGATGGCGAACTCATCGCCTGCGTAAAGCGACACGACGTCGCCCTCGCGCACGCCCTCTCGCCAGATGTGGGCCGCCTCACGCAGTGCGTCCATGGCCCTGGGGTGGCCGACCGCGCGTACGAGAGCCTCGAAGCGGTCGATGTCGAAGCGCAGGAGCGAAAGGGGCCGGCCCGCTCGCGCAGCACGGGCGGACTCTTGCGAGAGACGCCGGTCGAACTCGTTGGCGTGCACCAGGATGCCGGTGTCGGTGTCGTAGATGACGGCCTCGGACAGCGGCTGGTGAGTGGTCTCGGCGCGCTCGATCGTGCAGTTGAGGACCTCGGTGAGCCGGGCCGGTCGGGCCAGGCGTGCGAACCAGCCGTTCAGCAGGCCTGCGAGCGCGGCGCGCAGGCGCTGCGCGGGCCGCCCGAACACGGCGCCCGTCGCAAGGACGGCGAGCAGCGCGAACGCCAGACCTACGAAGAGGGCGAGCACGAGGCGGTGGTCGGTGGGCCCGCGATCGACTCTGGGGACGCTGTGCGACACGGCCAGCAACGACGCGCCGAACTGCACGAGCACGATCACGGCGACGAAGCCCAGCAGGCCGGCGAACAGCTTGGTGCGCAGCCGCAGGCGCGGCGCTGACCGCTGTGCGGTGGGCTCGACAATCCCGATCAGCCTTGCCATTCGACTTCCGAGACCATGACGATAGTACCGTAGATCATTTCTTTGCCCCGGACAAGGGAACGCCGACCGGTCCCGGTCGCGAGGCAGGGTGCTGCGGCAGCGGGAGCGACCTCTAGCCAGGCTCAATTGGTGCGGAGCGGGCCCGCGCTGCACCACACGTTACGGCTTCAGGACGAAGCGGCAGTGCAGATCGCCGAGCCTGTGTTCGCAGTCAGGCAGCGACGCCTTGCCCCGCCTGGCGCCGCTTGACGGTCACTAGCCCCGGGCGAGGTGCCCCCCACCGTCGACCTCGACCACGGTAGCGATCATGAAGCCGTTGCCGGCCAGGGGAGCGACCATCGCCTCAAGGGCGCCGTTGATGGCCGCCAGACCGCTGGTGCCGGCCAAGGCGGCGCGGGCCGAGCCCGCACTCACCAGCGTGGCCGAGGCACGCAGCGTCGGCAGCGCCGCCTGGAGGATCTGCACGTAGGCCCAGAACTTGGCCTCGAAGGCCGCGCGCAGCCCACCAAGCTCGAGTCGACCGAACGCTCCCGCTCCCTTGCCGCCGCTCTGAGAAAGCACCAGATGGTCGAAGGATCCCAGCTTCGCGAAGAACGCGTTGAGGGCGGCCGGCACGGTGCCATCGACGACCTCGGCCCTGCTCGCGCCGCACGCTGCCTGGGCGCGCGCCAGCTTGCTCTCGTCGCGACCCGCTATGACCACCTCGGCGCCGCGCGCGGCGAAGAGCTTGGCCGTCGCTTCGCCGATGCCGGAGCTGCCGCCCATCACGACACGCCCTGCCTCACCTGTCACGTTGCCTCCTTACGGAAAGTGGGGCGCGGGTGAAGACGGCCCGCCTGGGCGCACCATACTCGCTTCTGCCGGCAGGACAAGTGGGAACCGGGTGCGCCACGCCAAGCCCGCGCTGCACGAAGGGCCGGCGGTGCCGATCACGGCTTCGGGAGGGAGGTCACGGAGCAGAGAAAACGCCCTGAGCAGGTGTTTTCTTGGAGGCGGCGGCCGGAGTCGAACCGGCGATTAAGGTTTTGCAGACGTGACTTCACAGTGCCCGGCGGTATTTGGCTGGACGCGATTGTGCTGCATAGTCCAGGGTTCTGGCGTGGCCTGGTGCTCACAGGCATCGAGCCGTGCCGGGCTGTGACGATGCGTCTTGTCGGCATCGTGTCGGCAATCTCGACTTCAAGCGGCTGGCGCTCATGACTATCGGCTTTCTGCCGCCGATCGGGGTGTTGGCGCCCCTGATGACGACATCACAGTCGTTCACCATGGCTGGTTGTCTGGCTATTGGGCTGCGCTCTGTCTTTCCAGCGGCAAGGCTGTACTATCGACATCAGCATTCGAGCCAGTTGGGGGGGACACCATGAAGCGGTTCTGGTCTGCGGTCTGCGTCGCGATTCTCGTTGTCTGCCTGGCGGCAGTGGCCGCTCCTGCGGCCCACGCCTCTGTCCACGATGGCACCCAGGGCTGGTTCTGGCAGACGCCGCAGCCGGCAGGCGATCTCAACGATGTCACCTTCGCAAGCCCGAGCGATGTCTGGGCGGTGGGGTCCGGCGGCGAGATCCTGCACAGCACCGACGCCGGTGTGACCTGGAGCGCGCAGCAGTCGGGTACGCTCGCCGATCTCGCTTCAGTGAGCTTTGCCGACACCCAGCACGGCTGGGCCTGCGGCCCCTCTGCCGTCGTTACAACGAGCGACGGCGGCTCCACCTGGAGCAGCTGCACACCGGCGGGGCTGAGCCGCTACCTGATGAGCGTCTCCTTCGTCGATGACCTCCACGGCTGGCTGGGCAGCAGCGGCGGCTATGTGTATCGCACGACAGACGGCGGCAGCTCCTGGAGCGCCGTGCACGTCGGCACCTCCAAGGACTACCTCGTCGTCGACTTCGTCGATGCCAGTCACGGTTGGGCAAGTGGCCTGCTGACGGGGGATCTGTGGCGCACGACCAACGGCGGAGCAAGCTGGAGCCTCGTCGCGCGCCACTTCGCCGAAGGCGCCGGCTGCAGGTTTGTCGACGCAGACCATGGCTGGGCCTTCGCGAACAGTAGCGGCAACGAGACGGTCGCCAGCGTCCTTGCGACCAGCGACGGCGGCCGGCAGTGGAAGGTGGTCCGCCGCTTTCCCAACGAGGGGCTCGGAGCGTTGTACGCCCAGAGTCGCTCGTCCTGTGCACTGATCGGCATCGTCTCCGGCAGTGCAGGCGCCCTGCCCGAGAACGCCCAATATGTCTCCACCCTGGCCACCACGACCGACGGCGGCACTCACTGGACGATGGCCCACGTCGGGGTGTCTGTCGAGCCCGTGGCGGTCGCCGGCAGTGGCGCCTCGCTGTGCGCCGTCGGCCGGGGCATCCTGACCTCCGCAGACGATGGCGCCACCTGGCAGGCGCAAAGCTCCGGTCAGCTCTACTGGCTGCAAGACGGTGTCGCCGTCACATCTTCCGATCTGTGGGCCGCCGATCAAAACGGTGCCTTGCTGCACAGCACAGACGGCGCCACCTGGTCAGAGCAGGCAAGCCCGCTGAGGTGGTCCCAGCAGCTCAGCGCGCTGAGCTTCCCCGACGCTAACGACGGCTGGCTGGTGGGCGCCACCAACTCTATCGCTGAGCCACCCAGTGGCGTGATCTTCCACACAAGCGACGGCGGCACGACCTGGTCGCCACAGCCCTCGGTCCTGGCCGGCGAGCTCACCGGCGTGCAGTTCGCCGACGCAAACGATGGCTGGGCGATCAGCGACATGCCCTTCGGCTTCGGCTCGGGGGCCAACGCTGCCATCGAGCGCACGACCGACGGCGGTGCTGCCTGGGCCGCCGGGTACGTGCCCGACAACCCCAGCCTGACGGCCATCAGCTTCTCAGACGATACGACGGGCTGGGTCGGCGGCAACTACAGCACGAACTCCGGTGCCGAGGTGGCGGCCATCTACAGGACCACCGACGGCGGCCAGAGCTGGAGCGCCGAGACGCTGCCCGCCGGCGTGCAGGACGTCAGCGCCCTGCAGTTCCTTAACGCAAGCGACGGTTGGGCCGTGGCCCAAGGCTCCAGCACGCCAGCCGTGCTGCAAACCACCAACGGCGGCTCGACCTGGAAGACCGTTTCCTCACTGCCTGCTGGCGCCTACCCGACCTGTGTGCACTTCCTCGACGCAAGCCAGGGCTGGGTCGGCGGCGATGGCATCTGGGCGACTAGCAAGGCGAGCCAGGTGCCGGTTAGCCAGTTCATGCGGCAGGCTGCGCTTCGCTCGGCTGAGGACGTTCTGGCAGACCAGACGCGATTTGTTCTTCCGCCCGACAAGTGGAGCGAGTTCACGGCGCTGTTGGAACGGCCGGCGCGCGTCCCTGACGCCCTGAGGGCAGCCGCCTCTAGGCCGAGCCCGTTCGTTGAGCGCTGAAGCGCTTTTCGAACCGGAGCCTCTAAACAACAGTCACGACGTCCGAGAGTTTGATTGCAGTGTCGACGCCCTGAACCGCTACCTCACGGGCCGAGCTGTTCTTGACCAGGAGGCCGACAATGCGCGGACGTTCGTCGCCCCCCGCGGCAGTCGAGTCGTTGCCTTCTACAGTCTTGCCGCATCGTCGGTCGACCGGGCAGAGGTCACTCCCCGCTTGGCCGAAACGCCGAGCTACTCGACTATCCCTGTTTTCTTGATTGGGCGCCTGGCTGTCGATCGGTCGGAACAAAGTAAGCGGCCTGGAGAGGCGATGCTTGTCAACGCCTTGTTACGCTGCGCGCAAGTAGCAGACACGATTGCAGCACGAGCCGTGCTGGTTCACGCCAAGGATGATCACGTTCGTGGGTTCTATGAGCGCTACGGCTTTGAGGAGTCGCCGACGCACCCTCTCCACCTGTTCATGCCGATGCAGGATGTGCGTCTGATGACAGATACGCCCACACTCTGACGACGGACAAATCGCCTTTTGTGAACGTCAGCCGGCCGGGGCGAGACGACTCCACCGATGACCCGCTCGCCCCACGCGGCCAGCAGCGCGCCGTCGCGGCGTGGGGCGGATTTACGACAGCCTCGCGGCCCCTAAGCGCTGAAATCGCTGCCTGCGGCCGCTCCCCAATCGGGTCAGTGGGCCCGGCCGACTTCGCCTCTCGCATTCGCCGCGGGCCACCAACGGCCGACACCGGGAGCTGACCAGGACACCCACGCTCTGATACACGGACGCTGCTACACGGTACCGTCGACCTCGCCCCCACCGGATGCTAGGCTGACCTCATGCTGAAGTTCGTAAGAGGGGCGGCGCTGGGTCGCACCAAACGCGCCGGGTACGGCATCGAAGGCGGATTCATCGGCGTCTCGGTGTTTGCGACCGTCGGGACGTTGCTCGGGGGCTGCGCGTTGTGGGCCCTGCGTCGCCGCCGGTTCGTCACGGCCGCCCTGTCCGGGCTCGCCACCGGCGTGGTCGCCGGTTCAGCCGCCAGCTTCCTCTACTCGACCGGCCCGGGCAAACGCGCGCTCTGGGCCGAACTGCTCGACGAACTTAGCCTGCGCGGCGACGAGCAGCTTCTCGACGTCGGCTGCGGGCGTGGCGCGGTCCTTATCCTCGCAGCCCACCGCCTGCCGCAGGGCCGCGCCGTCGGTGCCGACATTTGGCGGCGCCGCGACCAGAACGGCAACAGCCGCGCCGCAGCCGAGCGCAATGCGCTTCTTGAGGGTGTGCAGCAGCAGGTCGAGATCGTCGAGGCAGACGCGCGAGACCTGCCCTTCCCATGTGACTCCTTCGATGTCGTGGTGAGCAACCTCACGGTTCACAACATCCCAGACCGCGAGGGCCGCGACCAAGCCCTGCGCGAGATGGTCCGGGTGCTGCGGCCCGGTGGCCGGCTGCGCCTGGTCGACCCCCCCGGCGCTGAGCGCTACGTCGAGACGCTGCGTCTCGCCGGAGGCACAGACGTCTCTGTACGCAGGCTCGACTGGCGGACCTGGTACGGCCTGCCGGGCCATCATTCGCCCCTGGTCAGCGCGAGCAAGCGGTCCGAGTGAACCACACCAGCGTGACGAAGAGGCGTCGCTGGCTTCGATACGTCGCGCTTATCGGAAGCCAGAAGCAACGCCGTTCAGCGTCCATTACCGGATCACCGGTCACCCGATGAGCGCCGGAGTCGGCACCTTCGGACGCGGTGCGCCTTCTTGAGCCGGCCGGGTTGCCGACGCCGTTAATGAGCTGGGCGTCGCCTCCCGTCGATTACGTTCGGTCGACGTGCGGCGCCTTACTTGCGACCGGGGCTTCTGTCAAAGTTCACGGTCTCGCGGCTGCCGCGCGCCATGCCTCCCACGGCTCGTGGCGGAGTAGCTGGAGGGTGCCGGGAGCAAAGTGCAGCCCGGCCGCAGCGGGCGTGTCGCCCTCCTGACCGGTTTGGGGAAGTCCCGCCGGCCAATCAGGCGCCTCGGCTTTGGGAGCCTTCGCTTTGACCCGCAGCCAGCTGCGCCCGATGGTCACCTGGCTGTTGCCGGCGAAGTCCTTGGCTTGCACGACGACGCGATAGAGGCCGGGCTTCAGTTTGCAGGTGAAGCGCAGCCAGTAGTAAGGGATCGAACCCCCGCCCCAATCGCCAGAGCGGCTGACCAGAGTCTTCAGGACGTGCCCACTGCGCCTCTCGATCTTGATCGTGGCCTCGGCCACGCCGCTTGTGGCATCGCTTGCCTTGAAGCGCATGATGGCCGACTTGTCGGTGCCCGCCACGGGCTCCTTGGGCGCGCCGCAAGCCGGCCCCAGGGTGTCGATGCCCACCCCGCAGATCTCGGTGGCCTCGACGTTGCCGGCCTTGTCGGTCGAGTGGTAGAGGAAGGTGTGCAGGCCGTCGTTTGTGTGATCGGCCGGGGCCGGCACCGAGATGCTCGTGCCCGTCTGCCAGGTCGCACCGCCGTCTGGCGAGTACTGCGTCGTCTGGACGCCGGAGCCACCGGTGTCGTTGGCAGAGAGGGTGATCGTCACCGACGTACGGTGCCAATCCCCGTCGGCATCATCGAGGGTCTGGGGCGGCGCTGTATCGCCGCTTGGGCCGTTCACCGTGGAGACGATGCCGTCGCCGAATGCCCAGACGTGGTCGGCATCGCTTGCGGCGATGGCGTTGCTGTCGCCGCCGGCGACTCTGGCCCAGCTTTGACCACGTCTGAGCGGCGCCTCGCTGCGACCGGTGATCTCGCTGCGCCTGCGCCTCTTCGGGCCAGCGCCGATCGCCTGGCGATTGGGACTGGCCGGTTCGACCGTCTACCGCACCCTGCGGCGCCTGGGGCTTGGTCGCTTGCGCGACCTGTGCGCGAGGGCGACCGCCGTGCGCTACTGCTGGCCGGTCCCCGGCGACCTCGTGCACATAGACACCAAGCGCCTGGGGCGCATCGGGGAGGGCGGCGGCTGGCGCTTTGCCGAGCGCAGCCGCAGGAACCGCGGCATCGGCTGGGACCTCGTGCACGTGGCCGTCGACGACACCACTCGTCTGGCCTACGCCGAGGAGCTCACAGACGAGCGCCCGACAAGCACGGCGGCCTTCCTGGAGCGCGCCCTGGCCTTCTTTGCGGCCCACGGCATCGAGGTGCGGCGCCTGCTCACCGACAACGGCATGCAGTACCACTCGCACCTCTTCCGCGCGGCTGCAGCCGGCCACGGGCTGAGACAGCTCTACACGCGGCCCTATCATCCGCAGACCAACGGCAAGGCCGAGGCCTTCGTGAAGATCGTGCAGAACGGCTGGGCCTACCGGCGGCCCTACGACTCCACGGCTGAACGGATCGCAGCCCTACCGGGCTTCCTCGCCTACTACAATGGCTATCGTCCGCATGGCGGCTTGGGTGGCCTGACGCCGATGGCGCGGCTCGAAGCCGTCAACAAGGTCATGGAGCTGAACAGCTAGGTGGGCCGACAGGTCGAGATCGCCGTCGGCGCCGCTGGCGAGACGTTCCTCGAGGTCGGTGATCTCGGCGCCGCGGAAGGAGAACTCCAACACGACGCGCGCCGCGGCCACCCGCGAGGCGCACGTGGCGCTTTGGTCAAGCATGGCGGCGCGCAGCACGGTGACCGCCGAGCCGGCTGCGGCCTGCAGGGTGGCGATCGCCTGGCGCAGGGCCTCGCGCTGCGCCAGGCGATACTCGGTAACGACGCTCTCCTCGCGCAGCCAGCGAGACAAAGTGGACTCGCTGATGCCAGCACTCTGGGCGGCGTAGGCGATCGTCGGGAAGTTAAGCAGGGCGGCGATCGCCAGGCTGCGCTTGCGGCCCTGTCCTGTGCGCACGGTCATGGACCTTCACCGGACCTCAGTTGGAGCCTGCGAGACGCTCGGCGGCGATCTCTGCGAAGTTGCGGCCGTCGCCCTCGAGGGTCGCCTGGCCACCGTGAACCGTGCACGGACACGGCAACATCGACGAAGCCGGGGCGAGAGCTCGAGCGCGTAGCAGTGCCGGCCGCTGTCTCGGCGGCGACGATCGCGGTGCCGGATCCGAGAAGGGCTCGTAGATCAGCCCGCCGGGCGTGGTGTGGTAGCCGATCGGCCGACGGATGAGCTCGACCGGCTTCATCGTGGGATGGATCGAGCCGGCGCCGTCTTCGATCGCGCTGCCGATCTCCCAGACGGCCTTGGCGTCGGCCGGCGGCTTGGTGGCCGGCATGTGGCCCTCGCGCCAGCCGTACATCAGCGGCTCGTAGTTCCACATGTAGCGGCTGTAGGTGAGCACGCTGCGGCTCTTTAGCCAGATGAGCACCTGATGGGGCAGCAAGCCGACCTCCCGCCAGCTTTGCCAGATGACCTCGGTGCGCATGATGCCGAAGGCCTGGTAGACGGCAGCGTCCTCGGTCAGGGCGCAATCCAGGGCGGTACGCAGGAACTCGACGTAGAACTCGACCGAGTGCTCGTGGTCGATGTAGGTGTCCCAGAGCTTGTCTTTGGTGGCGGCGCCCCTGTTGGCCTCGCTTGTCGGATGGGCGCCGCCCTGGTAGTTGACCAGGTACGGTGGATCAGTGGCCATCAGAGCGGCGCGCTCGCCGGCCATCAGACGCCGCACGTCCTCGGCCGTCGTGGAATCGCCGCAAAGGAGCCGGTGGGGGCCGAGCAGCCAGAGGTCACCCAGCTTGGTCGCGGCCTCTTCAGGCACCTCGGGTACCTCGTCGGGGTCGACCAGACCCCCAACCCCTGGAAGCTCGATGCGTTCCTGCCGTGCGATCGCCTCAAGCAGGCCGCGCACCTGCTCGCCCTCGCCTTGGATCGAGGTCAGCAGCTCTTGCAGTTGGCGCGGTCGGCCTCTGCCATGGCGGCGATCGGGTCGAGGCTCGCCAGCACGAGGCGCTCCTCGTCTTCGGAGAGCTCGACGAACAGGCAGGGCAACTCGAACTCGCCGCGCTGGCGGGCAAGCTCGAGCCGCAGATGACCGTCGATCATGTTGCCGGTCGTCGTGTTGACCACGACCTGCTGGACCCAGCCGACCTGGTCGAGTGAGGCCGCAAGGGCGGCGGACTGGTGAGCCGGGTGGATGCGAAAGTTGAGGGCGTGGGGTCTGGCCTCGCCCACCTTGACGGCGCCGCTCCCGGTGATGCGGCTCCGCCAGCGATCCGGAGTCGGATCCTTCATAGCTGCCGTCCTTCGACGGTGCCGCGCTGGCGGTCCTCCACGAGGGCCGTAGACTGCGGGCCGTTCGCGACGAGTTCGCTGTTCGCCCGGTCCAGATACACGGTCAGCTTCGCGTTCACGGCTTCAGGGTCGACGATCACCCGACGGCGTTGGCCCTCGTTCTCACAGATCCCGGCACCGCTCAGCATCTCAAGCAAGCGTTCCGCGCGAGCACGGGGCATAAAGAGCGCGGCCGCCAGTTCATCGGCACCGAGGACGGCCCTCTCGGCCGCTTGATCGGCCGCGGACTGCAGCAGCGACCGCTCGAATTCATCGCGGGGGTAGAGCGCAGGAGCGGCCTCGGCAGTCGGTTGGATGGGCGTCGTTGCGCCAATCTCGCCGCCCGTGGCACTGGTCACGGCCCGCACGTCGCTGACCGGCGTCGCAGACGTGGTCGCAACGGTGGCAGCAGCGCCTGCGTCTAGATTCGGCGAAGACCCGAGATCGGGCTCGGTATCGGGCTCGGTATCGGCATCCGTCTCGGCCTCGGGCGTGCCGGTCGCCCCTGTCAACCGCCGCCGCAGCGCCTGCAGCAGAGTGATCGCCTTTGCGATCGTCGCCAGCTGCTCTTCTGTCGCCTCGTAACCACCAAGTTCGAGACTCGAGACACCGGCGGCGTCAAGGACGGGGCCCAGCTGCCTGACGATGCGCGCTACGAAGCGGTCGGGCGTGTCACTGTGCCCGTGGCGCTGAGCCCCGTTCGGGGGGAAAGTCTCATCGCTAGCCCGGTCACCGTTGGCTCGCTGCTCGCCTCGCGCACCTTGCGGAAGGAACCCCAGACTCGACCGGTCGCATCCATCCGCTCCCGGGCTTCCCGCGCGACGCGGCGCACGTCCTCGGAGGCCGCCTCGTTCTCGGCAGCCTCGACGACTCGCTTCGCCCGCCGGTAGTTCGGCTCACTCATGCCGAGGCAGGCGGCCACCAGGTTGTCGGTCTTGCCGACCTTGGCGTCAAATGACGCTAAGGCCTTGCCGGCCCGCTTCCTCGCCTGTGCCTCCGGCTCTTCAATCTCCTCGAGCCGCCTGCCGACAGCGATGAGCTCGCTCAGCGTCATCTGCTTGCGACAGACGTTCTCGTCTCGTTCGGCCTTCAGGCGATCTACCGCCGTGCCCAGATCGGGCAGCACAACCGCAAGAAGCTCCTCCCAGCCGAGCCGTCGGCAAGCCTCGAGGCGGCGCCGGCCGAAGAGCAGCTGTCGATCGGGCGTCACCCCGATCGGCTGCAGCAGGCCGAGCTCGTCGATCGAGGCGGCCAGCGCCTCGATGTCGCCGAGTTCCTTACGGTGAAGCCCGGCGACGACGATAGACGCCAAGGTGATGGACTCAACGGACATGAGATCTCCTTTCGGTAGTGAGCAAAGCTGTGATCCGACGAGCATCGACGGCACGCCTCTTGGTTTCGGCGCGATCGGCTGACGGTGGATGCCGTGATTGGACGATGACGCGTTCGCGCAAGACGCTCAGGACGTAGTCCTGGTTGCGGACACACCCGGGACGACGCGGAAGATCACGTTGTCGAGGTTGCCGCCGAGTCTGAGAACGGCGCGCTCATACTGGCGGCGCACCGTCTGTGACTCGCAGACCACAAGCACCTTTTCAGTCCTCGAGAATGCGGCGACGGCGGTGAAGGCCTGCCAGCGGCCCGGCGGGACTTGGCTCACGACGACGCTCTGCTTGCCCGGCCCCACCGCTCATTGAGGGCCTTGACTGCTTTCGAGTGTCTGCTGTCCCGGCCCCCAAGGCCTTCGGCCGGGGGCCGGGCAGCCAACCGAGAGTCAAGGAAGACACCGGGCCGGCAACTGTCCAGTACTAGTTCTCTATATATGGACAGTTGGCGGCCGGCCGCCGGCAGAGGCGTCGCGGGGAGGCTATTCATTACGACCGAGCCCCATCTGTTCTCCCGGGCCGTCACTGAGCCAGTAGCCGATGGCCTTGGCGCTCGCGGCACCGGCGCCCTTCTTGCCGAAGACGCAGCCCTCGCGCATGAGGTCAGTGAGGGCGCGCTTGAGCGTCGAGCGCGATAACGCCTTGCCAGCCGCCTTGAGGATCTGCTGCTCGGTCCAGGCCTGCTCTAGCGATCGGGAAGATTGTCGAGGGCAACCTCCTTGGCCAAGTAACACTCGACGTCGGCACGGTCGCCGAGGCAGCGATACTCGCCCGCCTCGAGCTCGACAGTGAGCGAGGCGGGGATGCCGTCCTTGCGGCTCACCAGGCGAAGCTGGCGTCGGTTAGCGTGGCCCTGGCCCCTCACGGCGCCCATCACGCAGAGCGTGTCAACGACGCCGGCGAAGGCCGAGGAGCCGCGGCCCGCGTCGATCACGTCCTGCTCGTCGTGGTTGCCCTTACCAGAGTGGCGGACGGTGACCACGGCCACGCCATCCTCGGCGATCTGGCGAAGTGGGCGCATCACGGCCAGCGCCTGGGCGGCATCGTTTTCATTCTCGATGCGGGCCCAGTCGGTAAGCGTGTCGATGTAGACCAGACCGACGCCGTGGCGGCGCACCTCCGCGCGTACGATCTCGCAGATCTCGGGCCAGGCCAGGCCCGTGGCGTCGGCGATGAACAGTACGCGGAAATCGGACTGCTCGAGGAGGGACCCGACGCTCTCGAGCTTGTCGTGGAAGCTGGGTCGCGTCTGCTCGGTCAGGTACAGCACCGGGACGCGCGTGGTCTGCGTGCCGAGGAAGGGCTCGCCGGCGAGCACGGCCCGGCAGGCGAGCAGCGTGAAGGTGGTCTTGCCCTTCTTGGATTGGCCGACCAGATCGAAGATCGAGCCCCGCTTAGCGTAATGGACCACAGGATCGACGGGGGGAACACCATCAGGGCGATCTCGGGACCAGAGTACGAGTGCGGGCACGGTCTGTCGGATGTGGGTTCAGTGGCCACGACGATGGCCCCCCGCCGAGCAAAGTATCGAGACCGCCTGCTCGCCGAGTTGGTCGGCAAGCGTCAGAGCGGCCTCCACTAGCTCCTCGGCGTTTGCGTAGCCGAGCCCTTCGAGCACGGCTACCTTTTGCAGGCGGAGGCGCAACTGTTCGGCTCGAGGCAGCACCGCGATCTCCTCTGCCAAACGCGCCATCGCGGCGGTGATGCTCATGTCGGGCAGGCTCTCGGCGACGCGTCGGTACATCTGCCGTTGGAACTCCGCATGGCGCACGTCGAGCTCGCGCTCCTGCGTAAGCGGCACAATCGCTCGAAAGCGCGCTGCAAACTGGCAGGGGTCAAGGACTGCCTCGTCCACGATCACTCGGCGCCGAACAGCGTCTGATCGAGCCAGGCAGAGCGCACCTTCAGGAGGTGGCCGAGGCGCAGCGTCGGGATGTCCCTGCACGCAAAGGTTGTGGAACGACTCAGTGACAGCGCCTTGCCTGTGAACGGCCACTTCGACACGACGTGGTGAGCGCGAAGGTAGGAGCGCAACTCGTCGTCATCGACCTTAATGTATGGTGCCACTATACTTACGCATTGTCTCACTGGAGTTATGTCATGGCAGACGAGAAGAAGGCAGCGCGAAGCCGCTTCGATCAGGCCCTGGCCGCGCGAGGTGAGGGCCGCCTCACGGACGTGGAGCTCACCTGGCTGGAGGACAAGAACGGGCAGCCCCTGGAGGAGCTCGATGCGCGGGATTTCGTCGATGCCGTTGGTGACGTCGCGGAGGGACGTGCGACCTTCAGCCCGAGGAAACGCCGCACCTTGCGCAACGAGCCCCGCGCCGAGCAGCCGCCAGGGGACTCGGCGCTTGCCGGGCCGCAGTGGCGCGCCTACCTAGAGGGTCACCTCGGACGCGTGCTTTTGGGCTTCACCTGGCTGCGCGACGACGCCCGTCTCAAGCTCGCGCTGCGGCCAATCAACCCCGGCGCGCCGTCGACCCGTCGAGCCGCCTGGGCATGGCTGACCGGCGATACGCGCGCCCTCGAGGCGGACGGCACCGACGAGGAACTTGAGCCGCTCATGGACCGCGAAGCGGCATCCTGGTGGCTCGCCGAATACATCGCCGCTCAGGGCGACTCGGGCGGTGCGGAGGTGTTGCTCTGGCGCGGGCTCACGGGCGAGGACGTCGCTCTGCCTTTCCCGGCGAGTTGCTATCCGCTGCGCAATCTCCGCGATCTCGCGCGCCACTTGGCAGGGGCATCGGGGTGCCGCGAGAGCGAGGCCGTGGAATGGCTCCTTGCCGACATCCGCCCCGAGCTGCCCTCGACCCTGCTCGTCACCTCCTACCCCTCGCTCGTCGAGTTCGCACGAGATCCCGAAGGCGAGCCGACGTGCCCGTCAGACGTATCGCGCCGCTACGTGATCACGGTGAGCTCAGGGCTGATATCACCGGATGAAGTGGCCTCCATCTACCGCCGGGCGCGCAACCGCGACTACGGGCTTCCGACCGATCCCTCCGCACGTCAGACGATCTGGTCGGCAGAGCTTGTGCGCTTCGTGGCCCGCGAGCGTCGCCAGCCGGCGCCGGGAGCGCGTTTGCCCAGCTGGGGCCAGTTACTCGCGCACTGGAACGAGCTGTACCCGCAGCACCCCCACGGCAACCCGCGCGCGATTCGCTCGAGCTATCTACAGGCCACCTCACGCCAAGAGGAACGCGGCAGAGAGAAGGAGGCCACACCATGAGGGGCTCCATCCGCCGTCGTGGTGAGAGCTGGGAGTACAACGTCGACGTCGGCGTGGCCGCCGCCCAGCGGTGCACGACCTGCAACGGACGGTTCTGGGTGGAACGCAAGCAGCGCGGAGTCCTGTCCGAAGTGCGCCGGCGAGCTCAACGATACCGAGGAGCGCCGGCGCGCCATCAAGGGCGGCTTCGCGACCCGCAAGGAGTGCCTCGCCGCCATGAACAAGCTCATGGTCGCGGTCGAGGAGCAGACCTACGTGGCGCCCACCAAGGCCACGGTCAAAGAGTACCTCAAGAACGAGTGGTTACCGGCAGCCAAGTCGACGATCCGGGACTCGACCTACAACTCCTACGTCCAGCACGTCGTCTGCCACGTCGTGCCCTTCATCGGCACCGTGAAGTTGCAGAAAGTCACCGGCGCCACCCTGAACGGGCTTTACGCGAAGCTCGCCGAGTCGGGCCGCAAGAACGGCAACCGCGGCCTCTCCCCCGCCACCATCCACCACGTTCACGCCTGCCTGCACCGCGCCT
The DNA here is from genome assembly GCA_963755025.1 of uncultured Actinomycetes bacterium. Taxonomy (GTDB): domain Bacteria; phylum Actinomycetota; class Thermoleophilia; order UBA2241; family UBA2241; genus Bog-752. The sequence goes on along the minus strand of CAVWIH010000013.1, from coordinate 48,795 downwards.
TTCGCGACGCCGCGCGCTGGGGCTACCTGCAGCGCAACCCCGTCGACGCAGCGGACCCGCCTCATCAGCGCGGCACCGAGCGCCGCGAGATGAAGACCTGGACGGCTGAGCAGCTCGGGGGGTTCCTGAAGGCGACCGCAGACGAGAGGCTCCACGACCTCTGGCATGTGCTCGCCATGACCGGCATGCGCCGCGGCGAGGCTCTCGGTCTGCGCTGGGACGACCTCGACCTTGAGGCCGGACGGCTCTCCGTTCGTCGCGCCCTCATCCCCTCGGGGCGCGAGGTCGTGGTCTCCGAGCCCAAGACGGCTCGGGGCCGGCGCTCGATCGCCCTCGACGCCGAGACCGTCTCGGTGCTGAAAGGCAAGCCGCCCGCCAGCTCGACGAGCAGGCGCAGCGGCAGGAAGGCTGGACCGACTCTGGTTACGTCTTCACCGCCGAAGACGGCCAGCACCTCAACCCCGAGGCCGTGACGCGCTGGTTCCGCCAAGCCGTCAGGAAGTCGATGCTGCCCACGATCCGACTGCACGACCTGCGCCACACCCACGCCACCCTCGCCCTGCAGGCCGGCGTCCATCCCAAGGCCGTCTCCGAGCCCCTTGGCCACGCCACCGTGTCGATAACGCTCGACACCTACTCGCACGCCATCCCGGCGATGCAGGAAGAGGCGGCGGCGCTGATCGCGGGGCTCGTGTTCGCAAGGTAGCTCCTGGCCTTCGCGATGGCCCCTCATCCTGCCCCATGCCATCCGTACAGCCAGCTCGCCGACATGGAGCACATCGTTTCGGAACCGACGAGATGCTCGACCGCCGGCAGCCCGAGCACCTCAAGCATGCTCAGCGTCCTTCTTTCAGCCAGGGCTTCTGCCACTCGATCGACGGCCGACTGCGCCCTAGGGTCATCCAGCATCGTTTCCTGCGGTCGAGCAGTTTGATGAGGCGCGGCCAGCACCAGCAGACGTCGCCGCGGCACGCCACCCCGGCGATGCAAGAGGAGGCGGGTCGCTCATTGCGGGGTCGATCTTTGCAGACAAGATGCCGGGGAAGGCGGGCAGCCTGCCTTCGGCATCCTAGAACGGAAGGTGCGGCGGAGGCCAGAAGGTGAGAAGGAGTTCGCCCACGATCGCCCGGCGTGGCACGATCTCCAGCGAGGTGGCCGCGCCGTCGTGCAGAACGGCTACAGCGTAACTACCTGCGGAAAGCCGCCAAGAGTCGAACGGCGCCACCCCCGTCGCAGACCCGCCCTGGGCTTGGTCTCGGGCGATGGCTGCCCCGTCGACCAGCAGCCGACCGGCGCGCAGCACGATCAGGTCGTCCGGCAAGGCGACCACCTTGCGGATCTCAAGCTCGTTGTGAGCATCCGGGTCGCGCAGCACGACCAGATTACCGCGGCCCACCGGCCGCAGATGGTAGACGGCGCGGTCGACGAGCACGCGACGACTGTGCTGCAGCGGGCTGGCCTGCGAGCTTGGCGGGACTAGGTAGGGGCCAAGAACGAAGGCCCGCAGGCCGAACAGACAGGCGACGACGATCGCTGCGGCAACGAGCACGGGGACCAGTCGGCCTCGGCTTCTGGCCGTGGCCACGCGCTCGTTTGCGACCGCACCTTGAGGCCTCATGGCGACGGGCGCAGGAGCCTTGCAGTCGAGGGTCGCTGCGACCTGCCGAAGGAGAACGGCGACGGCGCTCTGAGCGGCACGCCGCGCGGTATCGGAGCCGTCCGCCAAAAGCGAGGCCGATGTGACGAGCGGGGCGGGCGCCGTCAGGCTCTCGCCGGCGTGAGGCGCCCTTGCGCGCACGAAGAAGCCGAGCTCGTAGTGGCGCAGCAGCCCGGCTGGCGTCGGACTCTCCTTGCGCTGCAGCAGACAGCGCCACTCGCCGCAAGCCAAGACGGCCTGGGGTCGCTCGGCGAGGGCGAAGCAGAGCTCCTCGAGAACTGCCACATCGCCGTCAAAAGGAGCCGGACCGTCCAGCCAGGCCCACTTCCACGCGTAGTCTTCTGGAGTGATCGTGTCGTCTTGCTCTGGCACAGCCATCTGCTGCCCATGATAGCGCTCTGTGGAAGCCTCGTGCACGGCGGTCTGCACCTTGTGGCGAGAGCGCCTCAGGACGTCACACTGGCATCACCCTCGACCCCTCCTTGCACCCCGTCCCCGCGACGCAGGAGGAGGCGGCGGCGCTGATCGCGGGGCTCGTGTTTGCCAAGTAGCCGCAAACTCAGGTCCGCAGCGAACGGCCGCGAAAGCTGGCTAGACTGGCATGCTGGGCGGTCGCGAGCGGGCCCAACTCGACCACAACCAGAGGGCGAAGCCGAGCGCGACGATCGCGAAGACGAGCAGGATCCACTCGATCGGGGCGGCCAGGTTGCCGAGGTCGAAGACGCGCTGGGCCCCGCCGGGTGGTGCGAAGGGGAACGGCGTTGCTGATGGCAGGTGATGTCCCGGCGTTCCGGACACGTTGGCGACGAGTGTCGCCTTGGGCTGCCCTGTCAGGAGCGCCCGTGCCGCGAAGATCAGCACGAGCGCGGCGATGACGGTGAAGGCCACCAAGACGAGCGGCCTGCGGCGGGTCTTCGCTGGGCTGAGCGGCGCCGGGATGATGCCGCGCTCGGCGGCCAGGGAGGCCGCAAACGAACGTGCATCGCTTCCCCAGAGTTCCTCGGCCGAGATCCCGTCGGCCTCGGCCTCTGAGAGGTCGGAGGCCAGGTCGGCCGCCATCTCCTCGGCGAGCGCATCGGGGACAGCGAGACGGCGCCACTCGGCGCGGCAGCGCCCGACGTAGTCAGTCATGAAGCACCTCGACCTTGACAGAGGCGAGCACGCCGTCGACGGCGTCGCGGGCGGCTCGCCATTCGGACACGCCCATCGCCAGCGCGAGTCGACCCGCGGCGGAGGGCCGGTAGGACTTGCGCATCGGTCCTCCGTTGCTTGGAGCCCGATAGGTCTCGACCAGGCCGTCGCGCTCCAGCCGTCCCAGCAACGGGTAGATGGACCCCTCGCCGACGATCGCCAGGCCGCGCTCGCGCAGCCGCTTGGTCATCTCGTAGCCGTAGGCCGGCCCCTCGTTCACCACAGCCAGCAGGCAGAGATCGAGGACGCCGCGGAGGAGCTCTGTTCGTCGTTGGGAGTCGACTGCCATGTGACGCATGGTAGCAGTCATACCCTTGCGCCGCAAGTTTCATTCACCAACCGACCGTAGGCAACCTCACACCATCGCGGCGAATGCAGGAAGAGCCCGCTCAGGCAATCGCGGGGCCGGTGTTCGCGGGCAGACGAGACGGCAGGGTGACATCCAACGCCCACCATCGACGGTGAAACTGATGCGGTTCAGGGATCGAGCGCGGTGGCCACGTGTACCGCGCTAAGCGCGGCTGCTTCATCCTGAGCGATGCCGCTGACCTCGCCGGGCTGGTCGTTGGAAAGCACGGCCACGAGCAGCACGTGTCCCGAGTTGTGGATCACGCCGATGCTGTTGATCACCCAAAGGTTCGGGTCGGGGAGCCAGCCGTTCTTGACCGCAGAAGGCGTTCCCGGCGTCGCCGCCGCAGTCACACCCCATGCCTGACCGGGCTCGACGTGGCGCATCAGGCCGAGCTCATAGGACCGCGAGGCGGCACTCAGGGGAGAGCGCACTGAGACGAGGTCGGACAGCAGCGTCAGCTGATCGCTTGCCGTCGTGCCGGTCAGACCCCAAGCGACACTCATGACGGTATGGCGCAGGCCCAGGCGGACGTTTGCCCTGGCAACGCCGGACGCCCCACCGACGTCGTTCCACAGCGCGGTGGCGGCGGCGTTGTCGCTGTCTTCGATCATGCGCGTGGCCAGCGCCTTCTCTGCTGTGGTGAGCGCGCGCCGGGCGGTCTGATGCTGCAGCATGAGGGTCGCCAGGATGTCGGCCTTGACGATGCTGGCCGTGTGGAAGCTGCCTCCGCCGTTGTAGAGGACCCTGGCGCCGCTCGTGCAGTCAAGGACGCCGACGGCCAGATGGCCCGTGTGGCGGGCAAGCCTGCCTGCGAGGATCGTCGCCAGCTCCTGGTCGGTCAGCCTGACGGTCAGCTTGTTCTTGCCTGCAGGAACGGTCTGCCCGTTGCCGGCCTGGTCAGTGGCCGAGACCGTGAACCGGTAGGCACCCGGCTTCCAGGCGTGCGGCACCGCAAGGCTGACCGTGAGCGGCTTGTTCACCGCTATCGCACTGCGCGTGAGCGTCTTGACCACCGTGCCGGCGCTGTTTTTGACCGCGATCACAACGTCGGCCGTCGGGCTTCCCGGGCGCGGGTCTGCGACCGTGTACTTCAGACGGACCGTCTCGCCATGGGCGACATAGGCCTGATCGGGCGCCTTCGTAGTCGGCCGCCGGGTGTCGATCCTCACGTAGCAGCTCTTGGCGGTCTCTATGTTGCCGGCGTTGTCGACGGACCGATAGAGGACGGCGTGCACGCCGTCGCCCGTGTGGTCGGCGGGCGCTGCGACAACGAGGGAGGTGCCCTCGGTCCAGTCCTTTCCGGCGTCGGTCGAATACTCGGTGTAGGCGACACCGGAGCCGCCGCCGTTGTCGGTGGCCGTGAAGCTGAGGGTGACCGGCTGGTTCGTCCAGCCGTCGGGCAAGCCGGCGACGCTGGTCGTAGGTGGCGTTGTGTCGGCGACGGTGGCGCTCAGAGTCAGGTCGTCGACGTAGCTCCCCTCGGTGGAGCTGGCAAGGTCCGAGGTGACCGAGCTTGAGAGGGCGATCCAGACCTTGGCGTCGCCGAGCAGGCTGACCGTGGCCTGGTTTGCCTGGTCGTACCAGCTGCCCAGGTCGACTCGTTGCGCCTGCCAGGTGCCCCCCGTGGAGCCGCTCCATTGTGTCGGGAAGGTGAAATGCGAACCGTCTGTCGAGTAGCCGGTCAGAAACGCGCCGCAGGTCGTCGAGCTCGGCGGGCTGGTGAGCGTGGGCGAGTCGTACCACAGTTCGAAAGAAAGGGTAGCGGCGGTCGCCTGGCTGAGATCAAACGGCCCGTAGACCAGCATCGGCGAGCCGTACTCCGCAGCGTGGACCGAGTGGCTTGGACTGTATGCCTGGTCGGTTGTGATCATCCAGCCAGAGAAGCGGGGGTCCCACCTCTGCCCGCCCTCGAAGTTGTCAGAGAGGAAAGTCACCGGCACCGTGCTCCTCAGTTGCGCAGCGACGGCCACGGTGCCGGACGGCCGGGAAGTTGCGGCAGAGGCGGCTCCTGCCCAAGCAAGGAAGGAGAGGGAAACGAGCGCGAGACAGATCAGGACCTTCCTCATGACACAACCCCCAGGTCGCAGGCGCCTTCCGTGGTCCGGCGAAGGCAACCAGGCACGCCGAAGCCGTCACGAAGCATACGCTCGTGGCCAAGCCGCGTGCCAGCACACGTTGCGCTCCAGGGAGTTGTCGGAAGAGGAGAGCGCAGTCGCCATGGCGGCGTTCGCCGGTCAAGCGGCACCCGCAACCCGAGAAGCGAACTCAGCGCTCCGCGGTCTTGCTCGACGAGGAACCACGGCTCGACGCGACCACCCAGACCAGGAGCGCCAGACCGAAGGCCAGTTCGGCATACCAGATGGGCAGGCGGCCCTGCGAGTAGCCGAAACCCCACGACCAGGCCAGCGGCTCGAGAATGAAGGGCACGGCCAGAGCCAGACCTTCCGGCAGCGCCCGCGAGCGGCCCCAGGCGAACCCGAACCGACCATAGAGCCCGCCGGCGAGCGCACCGGCTGCAATCCAGCCGGCGACGAAGGCGATGGACGCCGGTCCCCAGCCCGATCCCGGACCGAAGAAGCCGACCATAGCGGCGACGCAGGTGAGCGCCCCTCCCAGGAGAGCCCGCCGTCTGGAGGGCTGGGTCCAGCCGGCCAGAAAGGGCAGCACGAGCCAGGGAGCGCCCAGGTTGCCGGTCCAGAAGACAGTCGAACTGCTCGGCATTGGGATGCGCGAGTCGAGCAGGCCGAAAGCCCAGCCCCCGACGACGGAGATAACCAGTATGAGCGACGGCCTGCGCATCGCCTCGGGGCAACTACAACGCGCGACTCGTCATCGCCGCCACCCCAATGTAGGCGACGCAGAGCGCGACCAGGCTGCCCGCGAAGAGATCGACGTGATGGGTCCGCAGCATGCCGTTGGCCGAGAAGACAAATAGGACGAACAGCACGGTCAGCGCCCAGCCCTGCCAGCTCGCCGGGCGGTAGCCCCAGCCCAGCCTCCGGCGGGCGAACCAGGGCGTGCCGAGCCAGCCGGGAGCCTTCGCTTCGCGGCGGTCCGTGGCCGCGGAATCTGCTATGTGAGGCTGATCGTGTGGCATGCGGGAACGCTCCGAACAGGAGTGATGCTCGTCTCCGCGTCTATTCCACTGGCGCGAACGGTCTCCTGCCGTATGGCCTGAGTGCCACTGTGACGTGCGCACGCCATCCCGGCGATGCAGGCAGAAACGGCAGCGCTGATCGCGAGGCTTGTTCGCAACTAGCGAGGGCGGCGCCAAGTAACCTGACACCGCCCTCGCCACATGACGCTACTGCCCTGCCGCCGCAAGGCGGCTGTGATCAGTGCACTCTCAGTACCGCGCTGCCGGCGCGCAGCTGACGGTTACCGGCGTCGTCGGTCGCCTTGGTGACGACGCGGTAGGTACCGCGAATGAGGCTCTTGCGCAGCTTCAGGGAGAGGGTGACTGCTTTGTTGAGCGCCACGCCACTGACCGTCCCTGCGGCGACCTTCGCGCCTTTTGCATTGACGACGGCGACCGAGACGCTGGCCGTCGAGGAGCCCGGCATGGCGTCGCTGATGCGAAGGTGGACCTTGAGGCTCTTGCCCCGGGTCACGCTCTTTGCCCCCGTCGACAGCGCGGTCGGCTGGCTGGCGGGAGCTGGCAAGGTGATCGCGCCGCAGTCGAAGACCACGCGCGCGTCGTAGACCGGTGTGCCGGAGCTTGCGTCGATCACGCCGCAGACTGCCACCTGGTCGCCTACGGCGACCTGGCTCAGGTCGAGCTGGCTGCAGGCGAAGTCGGCAAACGAGAACAGGCGCGTGTCGGGCGTGATGGTAAGCGCGATCGTGCCGGTAAGCCCGGCCGAGCCGTGCGCCACGTCCACTGTGAGGATGTTGTTCGTGGTGTCGATGGCGCTGACCGCACCCTCGCAGAAGAAGCGCGGCTGATGCACGCGGACGCGCAGGGCGTCGTAGGCCGGCGTGCCGGAGCTTGCGTCGATCGTACCGCGGACTGAGACCTGCTCGCCGACCATGACTTGGTCTAAGGTGATCGTGTTGTCGGCGCAGCCAAGGGCTGAGCAGGGCTGGGCGACAGACGCCGCATCGGCGGTGATCTGCGTGTCGGCGGTGATGGTCACCGATGAGGGGACTGACGAGATCGTCTGAGCCATTGGTGAAGTCGACTGTCAGCAGGCCGTCGGTGACATCGACGGCGCTCACTGTGCCCTGGCAGGAAAAGCGCGGCTGATGCACGCTGATGCGCAGCGCATCGTAGACCGGCGTGCCAGAGCTTGCATCGATCGTGCCGCCGACGCGGATCTGCTCGCCGATTGCGACCTGATCGAGGGTGACCGTGTTGTCGCCGCAACCCAGTGCAGGCGAAGCCTGCGGGGCGATGGGTGTTTCGCCGCTGATCTGCGTGTCGGGAGTGATGGCCACTGTGAGGGGGCTGGGAAGGCCAGCGGAGCCGGCCGTGACGTTGAGGGTGAGCAGGTTGTCTGCGACGTCGACGCTCGATACGGTACCGCAGGCGTGGAAGCCGGTGCTGCCGCCGGGGTCGCAACCGACGCGGCTTTGGGCGAGCGCGACGGGAGCCAAAAGCAGACATGCCAGAGCCACCGCCAGGACGACAATCGACCGTTTCATGAAGACCTCCATCGCTTCGCTGCCGCAAGTCCGCGCCTCGGGGAGAGGCTGACGCGGCGCGCCACGGCGCACCGCGTCAGCACTTGCTTTCGGCAGCTGGCGAGCCCGTGACAAGGTGCGGCCGCCAGAAAGCATCACCGGCGCTGGCAACGACTTGACGGTGCAACGGGCGCTGCCCCCTCGAAAAGAACAGAGGCCGTCCCGGCTCTGGCTGGCGGCCCCCTGCGCGCGAAGATGCCCTCGCGATCGTTGCCGGGTCCGAGGGCGTGGCACCGAGGAGGGGAGCTCCGGGTGCGGATCCATGGTGGCCCAGCGTCGTCCTGACGGCATCCGTTGGTCGAGTCGCCCAGACGACGATCCGGCGCTGGTCGAGCTAGCGATCTTCCCTGTCGCGGCCTCTTGATGGCCGCAGGTCAAGCCACGCGCCAAGCACGACGGAGCCGACCGCGATCAGGATCCCGGCCACAGCTACCGCAAGGTCTGTGTGACTCATGTCGTGGCTCCTCGACTGCCCGTTTAATCGTTCGGTCGGCGAACGGGCTTCTGCTCCCTATTCGGCGGCCTCTACCATGTTCTTGAACGCATCGAGGTCCCTGTCGACCCGGCGGTTCATCCAGCGGCGCACGGCGTCGGGTTCGCCTTCCCAGGCCGCCGGGTCGTACTCAAGCTGGTAGGTGACCATCGTCTTGCCTGCGGCGAGCTTCTCGAAGCGCACCTCACCGGTCTCACGGCCGTCGATGGCCCGCCAGGCGATCTTCTCGTCGACCACATGCTCGACTAAGTCGGCGTCCCACTCAACGGTGTCCTCTTCGATCACGGCGACCCAGTGCAGCTGGTCCTCCTCGACGAGCGTCACCGCCTCGACAGTCTTCATGAACTTCGGATAGTGCTCGAAGGCCGCCCAGGCATCGTAGACGTCGCGCACGTCTGCCGTCACAGCGATGGTCTTGTCGATGAACGCCATGTACCCCCTCCGTGGTCTAAGAGTGCCACGAAGGTAGCCGGCGGCAAGTTCCGTGAAGCTGTATACCGAAGGCCGCAGTCCAGGCGCCTGGGTTCCTAGCGGCTGCGGCTGGTGGCCACAGCAACGACGCCGAACGCCACCGTAAGCACGAGCAGCGCGGCGATGAAGAGCACTGTGTGATGCACTCTGAAGGCGCGTGCAGCCACGTAGATAAGCAGACCGTAGAGCGCGGTCACCGCCCACCCCTGCCAGGAGGCCGGCCGGAAGTTCCAACCGTTGCGCCTTCGTCCAAACCAAGCCGGACTCACAGCATCCTCTCTCCATGGGATCTCGTGTGGACGATCGCCAGGCGGCGGCGCTGCCCAACACGTCGATCGAGATCGCCCGCCGAGCTTGCCGCCAGACTACCCGAAGAACGCGCCGAACTCTTCGGCTTCGATGACAGCGACCAGCGTGGCCAGATCTGGCGACGGCGGTTCGGGCTCATAGCGGTGCCACTTCAGGTCCTGGCGCATCCAGAAGAGCGACCAGGTGCCTTGGGCGCGGGAGAAGCGAAAGCGGGCGATGCCGTGGCTTGTCCAGGGGCCGCTGCCACGCCATGGCGGCCGTTCCTCGTAGATGCTCACAGCGTGGCCGTCGATACGGCAGACGACGCGGAGCTCGTCGGCGTGCTCTGGAGGCGAGCATCGCCGGCACAGGTCACCGACCGAGTGGTCGATGCGCTTCAGCTCAAGTTCGTTGAAGGCCATGACTCGGTCAGCCTACGCCTCGGACAACAGGTGAGTCACATGCGGAGGCTGCATCAGCGATTCGTGCTCAGGGATACTGCGCCATGCCGACGCATTACTAGGAGTCTCGTCGGCAAAATGTCGGCAGTTCTGCCGCTTCGGAAGTATCGTGCGCGAACCGCACAATAGGAAACAGCCCTGAGCAGGTATTTCTGGCGCCCCCGGCTGGAATCGAACCAGCGATTTCATCGAGCCATCGGCGGCTGTCGGCCCATCTCGGCGGATATCGGCTCTTTGCAGGGAAGATGCGGAGCCGGGGTCGGCGGCAGTGGGCTCGCTTCGGCGCATTCGGCGCCAATAGGGAGTACAAACCGAGTACAAACCGCGGCGGTCGCGATGAATAGACGAGGGGGGAACCGGGACGCTGCTCAGGCGACGAGAATCCCCCGGCGGTGCCGATGCACATCCTTGCACATGCAGACGTTGAGGCCGCTGCCGCCCGGCGGCTCAAGACCGCAGGTCTCGTAGATGCGGGCGAGGCCCGCCTTGATGCGCCGGAAGTAGGACAGGCCCGGTGCTCGCATCGAGCCGAGCACGGGACGTCCGAATGGGGATCCACACGGAGGCGATCGGCACGACGCCGCGGGCGGCGAGTTGTTCGGCGCCCTCGAGGCAGCTCTCCGCCGACTCGAGCCCGATGATGAAGTTGCTGCAGGCACTACTCGAGCCATGGGTGGCAACAATGTACTCAAGGCACTCCAGGTGACGAGCTCGGTCGATCGCCTCAGCCTTGCCCGGCATGACTGCGGCGCGCGATCTTCTCGTCCCAGATCTCGAAGCTCATCGAGACACGGTCGGCGCCGGCGGCGAAGACGCGGTCCAGCGACTGCGGCCTTTTGGGCGGCGTCGCACAGACGACGATCTCGCCGCCTATGTTCTCGCGACCGACACGATGATCAATCGCCTGCAGGTACTTCGTGATGAGCTCGCACTCAGCGTCGCTGTCGTAGGTCGAGCCGCCGGTTATCTGGATACTGCTGAGGCTCTCCTCGTGGGCGAAGGCCCAGGCTGCGATCTCGGCCGCGTCCTGCGGCGTAGGAAACGACGGCAGCGGCTTGCCCCTCTTGGCCAGGCTGGCAAAGACGCCGCCGGAGTAGCAGTACTGACAGGGCTTGCTGGCGCAGGCGTAGGCGCAGGGCCACAGGCATTGGAACGAGAGCCACTCGCGGCCCTGGAGCACGGCGTTGCCGCGACACGGCAGGCCGCTGCTCGTGTGCTGGTCGTAGAAGGCGGACGGCGACGGAAACGTGACTTCGGTCACAGGTCGGTCCGTGTGCAGTAGCCACGCCCGGCCCGCGGGCGTCACGCTCAGGCTGAACGGCGTGGAAAGCTGGCGCAGGTAGCGCAGCTGGCGCAGCAGGTCCCAGGAGATCGCCGAGCGCACGTAGCCCATATGCAGGGCGAGGTCCGTGAGCTGCACGATAGTGCCGTCGGGCAGGATCAGGCAGTTGCAGGCAAGCGGGTCCGGCGAGAGCCGGGCACTGCCGGACAGGCGCCGGTAGACCTCGGCGGGCACGCGCAGCCCTCTGCTCACAAGCAGGGTCTTCAAGTCGACCGAGTCGACCACCCCGTCGCCGAGCTGGTAGGCGCGCAGCTGCTCGTGTCGCTCGCTGCTGGTCTCGGTGTCTGGGCGCGTCACGCCGGTCCTTGCGCTGGTTGCACTCAGAATGTACCAGCATGGCGAGTCCGGGCGAACCGCCGAGGACACCTCGCGGATCTGTGCCCGCCGCTCGTTGTTGTGATGGCCTCCGCGTTGCCGTTGGTCTGCGGTCGGTAGGGCCGCGCGAAGAGGCGCCCAGGCCAGCCGCCACAGTGTCCCGGTAGATTCCGGCTTACTCCGCCTAGAAGATGCCGAAGCGCAGCGCCGATATGGAGCCGAAGGCCAGGCAGTACACGGCGAACGGCAACAGCGTGCGCGTCTTGAAGTAGCGCGACAGGAAGACGACCGCAAAGAGCGACGCGCCGGCCGCGGCGACCGTGCCGGCCAGCACCGGTCCACGGATGCCGGCACCGAGCGGCCCTGTGAGGTCGGGCACCTTGAGAATGCCGGCCGCAAAGATCACCGGCGTGGACAGCAAGAACGAGAAGCGCAGGGCGTTCTCGTTGTCGAGCCCGCGGAAGAGACCGCCGACCATGGCGACGCCCTCGCGACTGATGCCCGCGAGCAGCGCCAGCGCCTGGGCGGCGCCGATAATGCCGGAGCTCGCCCAGCCGATCCGGGCTAGGTCATGCTCGGCTGCGGCGTCCATAGGCACGATGGCCTGGTCGCGAAAGCGCGCTGCCGAGATGGTCGCGGTTGCCGACGCCCCGGCTGACGCACCGCCGACCGTCGCCCCTGCCGGCCGCGACCCGGCTGTGAAGCCCGGACGCTCTTCGACGTAGAGCGCCGATGTTGCGGTCTGCCGCGCCGTTGCGGCCGCCGCGTTGCGTCGCCGGTAGGTCTCGCCGGCGAGCAGGATGACCCCGTTTGCCATGAGGAACAGCGCGGCGGCGAGCGGCTTGGCGAAGAGCACCCGGAACTCGTGCTCGAAGGCGAACCCGAGAATGCCGACCGGGATCGTCGCCACCACGATCAGCCAGGCCAGTCGCTCGGCGTCGGTCGCGATGCGGCGCCGGCCCAGGCTACGCGCGAATCCGACCGCCATGCGAGCCCACTCGCGGATGTAGAAGCCGACCAGCACGAGAGCGGTCGCCAGGTGCAGGCCGACGACGAAGGCGAGGTAGGGGCTCTCGGGCATCGACTCCTGGGAGACGAGCTTCGCCCAGCTGCCACCGAACCAGGACGGGATCAGCACCGTGTGCCCGAGGCTCGACACCGGAAACAGCTCGCCGATGCCCTGGACGATGCCGATCACGATCGCCTGGAGAAAGCTCATGTGGTAGACGTGGTGGTGCATGTCGGCTGTCAGACGTCCTGTTTGAGAGCTTGCATCGCGACGGCCCAGGGATCCGTCGTGCCGGCGGCGCTGATCATAGCCGAATGCGAGGTACAGTCGTCGAGCCCCTAATGCGACTTCACAATGTGCGAGTTGTCGGTCGGTCCGGTATGGTCGGTGGTTGCGAGGTCGCCTCGGCGGCACAAGCGGCACGCGGCCCCAATGGAGGTGTGATGCCCTACCGTCTTGACACCACCCCCGCCTACGCCGATCTGCCCGAGCAGATCAGCGTCAAGGTCGTGGCCGCCTACCCCGGGGTGAGCCCACAGGCAATCTACCAACAGATCATGCGCGGCAGCCTCCCGGCCACGAGGTCGGGGCGCACCATCCGGGTGGCCCGAGACGCTCTTCCCGTGCCGGTGGTCGTGGCGGGCAAGAGGGTCTGGAGCGGGCGGGAGTTCGTTCACCATGCCTAGTCGCGCACAACGCCGCCGCATCCTGTCCCGTCGCCTGGCCGTCCTGGGCGTCTTCCTGGCGGCGGTGGTCGTCGTCGCGCTCGCCCTGACGGGCGCGCTCGGCGCTCACAGCCACCCGTCAGCCACGCCGAGCGCCGCGGCCTCACCTTCGCCGAGCGCAACGCACGTCGCGGCGTCGCGGCCGGCAAGCCGACCGACCGCGCACCTCGTCCGCAACGCCCGCCCGCAGCCCGACTGGCGACGCCACACGGGACCTGTCCCCATCCTCGTCTACCACGCCTTGGGCACGCCGCCGCCAAGCGAGCCCTACCCCGGCCTCTACGTGGCGAAATCAGAATTCTTGGCTGAGATGCGCTGGCTTGCCGACCAGGGCTACCAGGCGGTCACCCTCGACGAGGTCATGCGCTCTTGGTTTGCGGAAGGCACGCTACCCGCCAAGCCGATCGTCATCACCTTCGACAACGGCTACCCCGAGCAGGCGACCTTCGCCCCTGAGGTGCTGGGTCATTACGGTTGGCCTGGGGTGCTCAACGAGATCACCGCAGGTCACCTCCACCCGGCCCAGCTGCGCCGCCTCGTCGCGCTCGGCTGGGAGGTCGACTCGCACTCGGTGAGTCACCCCGACCTGACCACTCTGAGCCCCTCTCAGCTGCGTTACCAGGTGGTCGCAAGCCGCCGCTACCTGCAGCGCCTACTGGGCGTCCCTGTGAACAGCTTCTGCTATCCGTCGAGCAAGTACGACGCTGCGGTGATCGCGGCAGTGAGCGCGGCCGGCTACACGAACGCGACGACCGAGAACGCAGGTTACGCCACGAGGAGTGATCCTTTCCAGCTTGACCGCTTCGAGATCGAGCGCGGCCAGGGCGTGGCGGGCCTGGCGGCCGATTTGCGAGGCGGATAGCCTCGGACCAGACCCAACGGTGCTTCGGACGCGGCCGGCGTCGCGGGAGCACCCTGCGACTGCGGACCCTCAACCCACCCGACTCGCCTCGGTTGGTAAGCGGTGATTGGCCCACGCATTCGCGCTGCGGCGAGCACCCGGTGCGAAGTCATGGGCGCGCCTGATCGAGTCTTCGACGCCGACCGCCGAGAGAGTCCGCGACGCTCAGGCGGCGTCGGCCCGCTGCACCGTCGCGCCGTCCGTGGACAGCAGCTGCTGGTGCCGCTCATTGGTGTCTGGGTGTGTCACGCCAGCTCCCTGCGCTGGTCGCACTCAGAATGTAGCGGCATGGCGGGCCAGGGCGAACCGCCGAGCAAACCTCGCGGATCTGTGCCCGCCGCTGGCCCGCCCATACAGCAGCACGAGCGAGACGCCCCTCGGGCGTCTCCGACCACCCTGGCGGGCAAGCAGACGCCGCGACCTTCTCCGAAAGGGTCGTCGGGGGTGCCTGTCGTACAGTGCGTGCATGAACACGCTCGATCTGCTCGGCAAGCGCGTGCGCTACGACGGCGAGACGGGCGTCGTCGTCGGTCGCAACGAGCCGACACTGAGTGGTCGTGACGCGATGGCCGCCGCGCGCGGCCGCTCTGTCACGATCCGCGTCGAGGGCACCCTCGCCCCGCACTTCATCGAGGTCAGCGGGGTCGACCTCGAGCGCATCGAGCTGCTCTAGGATGCCGGCACTGGCCGCTTAGAGCCCCGCGCCGTTCACGGCCCGGTCGATCGCATCGCCAGCCTCTTCCGAACCCCCGAGGCTCTCGCCGAACAGCTGGAGTCGCTCGCCGCCGAAGACGACGATGCGGGGCAGGGTGAAGAGCTCTGCCGGTCGGGCCAGACCGTAGATGACCGAGGTCGCGGCGAGGTATCCCGCCTCGCGCACCTGTCGGACGACGGCGGCATCGTAGGCGCCACCCGGATAGCAGAAGAAGTCGATCGGCAGATGCAGGTAGCGGCGCAGTAGGTTGCGCGAGCCGAGCAGCTCGTAGCGCACGACGCGCGCGGGCAGCAGGGCCAGGTCGCGGTGGGTGATCGTGTGGGAGTCGATCTCCCAGCCCCAGGCGGCCATGCGTGAGACGTCGGCGACGGTCAGGGCGCGGCCGAGGTTGTCGACAATCAGGTTGAGCACGGCGACGTCACGGTAGTGGCGCAACACAGGCGCGGCGTAGCGGTACTGATCGAGATAGCCGTCGTCGAAACTGAGCACCACGGGATGTACGGGTAGCGGGCTGCCCGTCGTCCAGCGGGCGTAGACCTGAGCCAGCGTGACGGTGTGGTAGCCGTGGTGACCAAGCCAGGCCAGTTCGGCGGCCAGCTGGCGAGGCGTGACCCAGAGCAGCGGTGAGCCCTCAGCACGTGGCGCGACATGGTGGAACATGAGGACGGGAACGGCGACAGGACGGCCGTGGTGGCGACGGGAGTGGCTGTGAGCGGGATGTGCCGAGGGTGTGTCTGAGGGCAGGACCGCCGTATCTGGGTGGGCAGGCTTGTGTGAAGCTTCGACGGCCACTACCACGCCGATTACGGCGATCAGCGCGACGGTGGCGAGGACGAGCGGCAGGAGGCGACGCCGCCGCGCGTCTCTCGCCTCCGCGTGCGACGATGAGTGTGGTGGCGGCCAGGGCATGAGGTCATGCTACGTTCGGGCTGGGTTTCGTTCCAGCCCACGAACGGGCCAGAGTGCGCCGTCCTCACCGGTGCCGGAGACACTGCCCCCTGGGCGCACCGTTCAGCCACGCCGACTGAGCGGTCTGAAGGCTGCAACGCCATCGACTGAGTGACGATGTCCGCACTCAGCCGACGAGCGGGCTGGGATGACTTGGCTGATAGAGACCGAGCTCGCCGGCACCCGGCACGCGCATGGTGATCAGCCGTCCCCAGTTGTGCTCGCTGATCTCGCCGGCGAACTCGACGCCCTTGGCCCGTAGCTCGGCGACCGTGACCTCGATCTCGTCGCACATCAGATAGAGCTCATGACGGACTTCGCCGTCGGTGGGATGGGTGGCAAGCTCGGCCGGCGGCAGGGCGAAGATCAACCAGCCGTCGCCAGCATCAACGGAGTCTAAGGCGAGCGTCTCTGAGAAGAACCTGCGCGCCGCCTCGGCGTCGGTTGCAAAAAGGATTACGTGAGCTGCGCCGATCATGGCGACCTCCCGTCTCGTGTCGGGCTGCCCTAAGGAGCAGCCATCAGCTCCCATGCCCACCGAAGAGCGCGACCAGTCGCCCCGAGGAACAGCCGTAGCGCCTTTGCGTGCGTCGCTCGATTGTTCGGGGCAGGCCCACGGCGTGGAGCAAGGTCATGGTACTCGACCGCCTCCACGTCGGCGGAGATCGCCTTGGCCGCGACTGCGCTGGCGGTGTCGACGCTGGCGCGCCGCGACCAACGCGCGATCGACGTGCGTCGCGACCAGCGTCGCGCCATGAAGGTCGACAAGCAGATCGACGACCGCGCGCGCGGTCTCAAGCTCGTAGCCGCGGTCACTGGCGAGGCGATCGATGAAGCGAGTGGTGCAGGTGCCGCAGAACCCGGTCGTGGCGACCTCGACTGGTCGGTGTCCGCACTCGGGGCACAGCGTGCCAGCGCGAGCCGCGGCGGCCCGGTGAAGGAACGCGGGATCGGCGATGGCCCGCGCGCGCTCCTCGGCCGGCAGGGAGGCTTTGCGCGGCTGGCCTAGCAGGTGACCGCTGCGCTCACCGGGTCGGCGCAGCGTGATGCGCTGGCGGTAGGCGGCAGTCTTCACGGAGCTGACCGAGCGCCCGAGAAGGCGGGCAAGCTCGGCGGCGCCGAGCTCAGCTTCACGCCTCAGGCGCGCGATCTCCTTGCTTGTCCAGGGTCGGCTCACGGTAGTCTCACCACGTAGTCTCGCATTTGAGCCGGCCGGATTCTGAACGCTCATGATGGCCTCGAGTGCTCCGCCATCGCTACTTTCGGCGTTGGCTTCGGCACACCGTGTGAGCGGACGTCGAGGTCCCTAGCCGAAGGGGAAGTACTTCTCGAGCGCCTCGCGCAGCTCGGCGCCGGCCTTGGCGCAGCGCCAAGCGAACTGCGGACGAGCCACCGTGCCGAGGCGCAGCAGGCCACCCGTCACCATGCGCGCCTCGAGGATCGCCTGCGCGACCTGGTCGGCAGTGCCCGCGGTCTTGCTAGGCGGGATTGAGACGGCGGGCTCCGCTGGTAGGGGGTCGAGCGACCACGACGCCCTGCGCTGACGGTAGGCCGTCTGACGGCAGCGCGGCGAGCAGTAGTGGCGAGGCCGGCCGCGGGAACGCAGGCCCACCTCAACGTTGCAGACAGGGCATCTCATAGACATGCCCCAAGTGTAGGAATTACGTCACGCCTTGATCTGCAGTCGTAACGCTGCAGAAACTCCATTTTCGGGACTTCGCACGGGCGCCGGGCGGGCAGGGTCGGATGGTGGCGCTTCCACGGATGAATCCGCCCCACCCACCGTGGTGCCTCGACGATGAGCCGCCACCGCAGCGGAGGCGGCCGCCCGTAGACTGCCCGGTGAGACTAGGTGGAAACGCCGTGGCGTTTACCTTAGCTTTCGTGCGCGCGACAGTCCGAGCACACGCCGTAGACCTCGAGATGATGGCCGTAGATGCTGAAGCCGGTCGTTCGTTCGAGCTGGCGCTCGAGGTACGAGAGATCGCCGGCGCCGTCGAAGTCGACGACCTTGCGACAGACACCGCAGATCAGCGGGTGGCTGTGGCCGATCCGGGTCGCCGTGTAACAGGTCTCGCCGTTGCGCAGCTGCACGCGGCTGACCAACCCGAGGTCGATCATCAGGGCGATGGTGCGATAGACGGTTGACTGGCCGATGCTCTCTGGCTGCAACGCCGCGACGGCCTCAGCGATGCTCGCGGCGCGATTCGACGACGAGAGGAACTCCCAGATCAGCCGCCGCTGTCGCGTGTACGGTATGCCGCGCTCCGCGAAGACTGCCTCGATATCGAGATGTAGGCGGGGCGCCGATGCTTCCATGCCGAGAAGTCTTTCAGATGCCGTGCCCCTGTCAACCATCGCTCGTGACGGCCGTCGAGCCCAGGCGCGCGGCGACCAGGTGAGCGAGGCTCGCCGAGGTGGGGTCGGCGGCCTCGCAGTCCAGGCGCATGCCCAGCCCGCGGGCCGTCGCCGTGGTCGACGGGCCGATGCTTGCCGTGAGCTGGCCGGCTGTCGGGCCGGCCGGGTAGGCCTCGAGAAAGCGGCGCACGGTGGCCGAGCTCGCAAAGGCGACCGCGTCGAAGTCGTCGAGGGGCGGCAGCGGAGCGAGCTCGTCGGTCGCCAGCTCGATCACCGCAAGCTGCGCTACGGTCGCGCCGCGCGCGACCAGACCGTCGACCGCGTGGCCCTCGCCCCCGGCCTCGCCGACCAGCAGCACGCCGCGCCCGCGCGGCTCGGGAAAGCCGGCGGCCTCAGCGGACACGTATTCGACACGCAGCCCGTAACGTTCGAGCTGCGCGGCGGTCGCCGGACCAAGCGCGCCGAGTCGCGCGGCGCCCAGGGCGCGCACGTCGCGGCCCAGGCCGGCGAGCTGTTCGAGCAGTCGCCTCAAGGCAGGCCGGCGAGGTGAACACGAGCCAATCGGCCGCCGCCAGGCGCTCAAACAGGTCGGCCGCGGCTGGCAGGGTCGCGGCGCGCAGTACCGGCACCTCACAGGTCTCGGCGCCAGCGGCCTTGAGTAGGCGCACCAGCTCGCTGGGCCGCTGCCGCACCCGCGGCACCAGCACGCGCCGGCCGGCCAGCGGCTGCGAGCCGAACCAGGCCAGCTTCTCGCGCAGGCGCACGACCTCGCCGACCACCACCAGGGCCGGCGGGTGCAACCCGGCCGCGGCCACCAGGGAGGCGATGTCGAGCAGCGTGCCGGTGACCACGCGCTGGCCGGCCGTCGTGCCGCGCTCCACCACCGCCGCCGGCGTGTCGGCCGCGCGGCCCTCAGCGACCAGCCGCTCGGCGATGAGCGTGAGGTGCGTCAAACCCATCACGAAGACGAGCGTGTCGGCGCCGTGCGCGATGCCGCGCCAGTCGAGCCGCGACTGACTCTTGGTGGGGTCTTCGTGGCCGGTGATGACGGCAAACGACGAGGCGTAGCGGCGGTCGGTGACCGGTATGCCGGCGTAGGCCGGCACGGCCACCGCCGAGCTCACCCCCGGCACCACGACGAAGGGCACGCCGCGCTCGCGCAGGTACGTGGCCTCTTCGCCGCCGCGGCCAAAGACGAACGGGTCGCCGCCCTTGAGCCGCACGACGCAGCGCCCGCGCAGGGCGTGCTCGGCGAGGAGCTCGTTGATGCGGCGCTGCGGTACGGCGTGCACCGCCGCCTGCTTGCCGACATAGACGAGCTCGGCGTCGGGCGGCGCCAGCGCCAGCATGCTGTTGTCGGCCAGGCGGTCGTAGACGACCACGTCGGCCGCGGCCAGGGCCTCGGCGCCGCGGCGCGTGAGCAGCCCGGGGTCGCCGGGCCCGGCGCCGACCAGGTAGACGATGCCGGGCCGGGCTTCAGCGGGGAGTCCCGGCCGGTGCCGTCGCCGGCCGCGCTCGCTTGCAAGGTGGTGGTCGAGTGCCATGGCGGTCTATCCTTCTCGCGTATGTCCGATGAAGCAACAAAGCGCCCGTGGGCGCGCCCTTCTACCTAGCCGCGCTCGACCTGCGAGGCCGCCGCTGCCTGGTTGCCGGCGGCGGCGCCGTCGCCCGGCGCAAGGCCCTGGGCCTGCTTGCGGCCGGCGCCGAAATCCTCGTGGTGGCGCCGCAGGTCGGCGACCTGCCGGCCGGCATCGCCGTCGAGCGGCGCGCCGTGCAGCCGACCGACCTCGACGGCGCCGCGCTCGCGGTGTGCGCGACCGGCGACCGCCTGGTGAACGCCACGCTGGCCGCCGAGGCTCGCCGCCGGGGCGTCTGGGTGAACGTGGTCGACGACCCCGCGTCCGGCGACTTCACCGTGCCGGCCACGCTGCGCCGCGGCGCCCTGCAGGTGGCCGTCTCCACGGGCGGCGCCAGCCCGGCGCTGGCCGCGCGCCTGCGGGCCGAGCTCGAGGAGCGCTTCGAACCGGCCTACGAATCCCTGGTGGCGCTGCTCGGCGAGCTGCGCCGCGCCTGGGAGCCGGCGGCCATCGCCGCCGGCGTGGCCCCCGACTCGCGGCGCGCGGCCTGGCAGCGCGTGCTCGACCTGCCGCTGCTCGAGCTGCTGCGCTCGGGCGACGAAGTGGGCGCCCGCCGCCAGGCGCAGGCCGTGCTCGACGACGCGCTGTCGAGCGCCCGCTAGCGCGCACCCGCTCACCGCGGCTCCAGCCTCATGCGCCCCGACGGCGCGCATGCACCACCGCGCTCCAGCCCGACGATGCGCTCGAGCAGGGCGCCGTCGAGGTGCGCCTCGAGGTGATCGGCGAGGCGGTCGATGTCGTCGCCTTCCGGCGCGCTCGCCGGCCGCGCCGGCAGCCCCCGGGCGCTGCGCAGGCCGTTCAGAAACGCGCCGCGCAGCTCGGGGTCGTCGAACAGGCCGTGCACGTAGCTGCCGCACACGACGCCGTCGCCCGACACGACGCCGTCGTCGTGGGCCACGCCGCCGGCGCTCCGCAGTCGCAACAACGAGCCCGCCCCGGGCCCGGGGACCGACTCGCCCATGTGGATCTCATAGCCGCGCAGCGGCGTGCCCGCGGGACCGAGCGCACCGCCCAGCAGCTCGCCCTCTACCCGCACCGTGCGCTTGGCGGCGGCGAAGGTGGTCACCACGTCGAGCAGCCCCAGGCCTTCGACGGCCTCCCGGCGCGACTCCACGTGGCCGGGGTCGAGTATGCGGCGGCCCAGGATCTGGTAGCCGCCGCAGACGCCCACCACCGGCGTGCCAGCGCGCGCCGCCGCGACGATCGCCGCATCGAGACCGCGAGCGCGCAGCCACTCGAGGTCGGCGATCGTGCTCTTTGTGCCGGGCAGCACGACTGCCGCGGCGCCGGCCAGCTCGTCGGGTTTGGTCGCGTAACGCACGTTGACGTCGGGCTCGTCGGCCAGCGCGTCGAGATCGGTGAAGTTGCTGATGAAGGGCAGGCGCACGACGGCGACCTGCAACGGCGCCTGCGGCTTGGCCCGGCGCACGCGGTCGTCGATGCCCAGCGAGTCCTCTTCGTCGCCGCGCCAGTCGGCCAGCATGGGCACCACGCCCAGGGTGGGCACACCGGTGCGCTCGCGCAGGAACTCGAGGCCGGAGTCGAGCAGGCTGGCGTCGCCGCGGAACTTGTTGATGATGAAGCCCTTGATGAGGGCGCGCTCGGCGGGCGTGAAGAGCTCCATGTGGCCGACCAGCGAGGCGAACACGCCGCCGCGGTCGATGTCGCCCACGAGCAGCACCGGGCAGCCGGCGTGGAGCGCCATCTTCATGTTGACGATGTCGTGGTCGCGCAGGTTGATCTCGGCCGGGCTGCCCGCGCCCTCGATGACGATTAGGTCGTTGGCCGCGCGCAGGCGCGCAAAGGCGGCCGTGACGGTGGGCCAGACCTCGGCCTGGTAGGCGTGGTACTCGCGCACCGACATGTGCGCCACCGCCCGGCCCAGCACGATCACCTGGCTGCCGGTCTGCGAGCTCGGCTTGAGCAGCACAGGGTTCATGTCGACGTGCGGCTCGACGCCGGCGGCGCGGGCCTGATAGGCCTGCGCGCGGCCGAGCTCGCCGCCCTCGGGGGTGACGAAGGAGTTGAGCGCCATGTTCTGCGCCTTGAAGGGCGCGACACGGTAGCCGCGGCGGGCGTAGATGCGACACAGCCCGGCGGCGAGCACGCTCTTGCCCGCGTGCGAACCGGTGCCCACGACCATGAGCACGCGGGCGGCGCGGGTGGGGGCGCCGGCGCGAGCGTCGCGGCGGCGACATCCTTGGCGGGGGTGCCGTCGGCGCGAGCGTCGCGGTCGGCGACGTTTTGATCTCGGGCTCGTGGGCGCAGGCTCGGTCATCAGGCCTCCACTCCTCTGCGGGCCGCGACGGCCGGATAGACGTGGCGCACCGCCTTCATCTCGGTGATCAGGTCGGCGGTGTCAAGCAACTCCTGCGCGGCATCACGGCCGGTGGCGACGACCTCGAGTGAGCCGACCGGGCGGCTAGGGCAAGCCAGCACGTCGGGCAACGCGACCAGGCCGTGGCGCAGCGCGGCGTGCAGCTCGTCGAGCACCAGCAGGTCGCAGTCGTCGTCGCCGAGCGCCCGGGCGGCCGCGGCCCAGGCGGCCGCGGCGGCGGCCCGGTCGTCGTCGCCGGGCGCCCCGCGCAGCACGCCGCTGCGCGCCACGGCCGGACGCACGACCTCGACCCCCGCAGTCCGCAATGCGGCGAGCTCAGAGCTCTCGCGGCCTCCCTTGACGAACTGCACGAACACGACCCGCAGGCCGGCGCCACGCGCGCGCAGCGCCAAACCGACGGCGGCCGTCGTCTTTCCCTTGCCGTCGCCCACGTAGAGCTGCAGCAGGCCGCGCGGCAGGCGGCGCGTCGCGGCGCCCGACAAGCGGCGTGGCGAGGCGCTCGGCCCGCCGGTAAGCGCGGCGCCGGCCGGCGCCACGCCGGCCGCTGCGAGCCAGTCGAGCACCTGCGCCGACGTCGTGGCACGGGTAGGCTCTGCGCCGCCGCCGGCGGCGGCGGCGCCGGGCGCGCCGCCCGCGACAGCAGCCGGCCTGAGCACGACGATGGCGGTCGCCCCGGCGACCTCGGCGGCCCGCAGCTTCTCGTCGAGGCCGCCCACGGCGCCGCTCTGCTTGGTCACGAGCACGGTGGCGCCGAGGTGGCGCAGCAGGGCCGCGTCTAAGCCGACGCTCGTCGGCCCCTGCAAGGCGACGACGTCGCGCGGCTCCAGGCCGACGGCGGCGCAGGCCTGCAGCGATTTCACGGTGGGCAGGACGCGCGCCACAAGACGCAGATTCGCGGCCCGCGCCGCGCTCACGTAAGGCGCCAAGGTCTTGCTGCCGACCGTCAGGAAGATGACGCCCGCGCCGGCTTGCGCCACGGCCAGGGCTGCCGCCGCGGTGGCGTCGGCCGCACCCAGCACTCCCTCGGGCAGCGCCCCGGCGCCACGCTCGAAGCGCAGCAGCGCCCTGCCGCGGCGGCCGGCGACCGTCGCCGTGGAGGCCGAGATCTCCTGGGCAAAGGGGTGGGTAGCGTCGACGACGGCCTCGGCCTCGTCGAGCAGGCGCTCGAGGCCGGCCTCGTCGAGCGCGCCGCTGCGCACGGCAAGGCCGTCGCCGGCCGCCAGGCGCGCCGCGTAGTCGCCGACCACGCTCAATAGGACGTCGTAGCCGGCCGCCTGCAGCTCGCCCGCCAGCAGGCGCGCGTCGCTGGTGCCGCCCAAGATGAGGATCACGAGGGGTAGCCCCGGGGCGTGACCATGCGGCCGTCGCGCACCACCGTCGTTCCGTTGCCCACCACCAGCACGGTCATCATGTCGACGTCTTCTTCGCGCAGCTCGGCGAGCGAAGTGATCAGCACGCGCTGTTCGGCGCGCAGCGCGTTGCGCACCAGACCGACCGGCGTCTGCGGCGCACGACGCGTGCGCAAGATGGCGAGCGCGCGGCGCAGCGGCTCGTGACGCCTGGCGCTGCGCGGGTTGTAGAGCACCACGACGAAGTCGCCCTCGGCGACCGCCGTGAGGCGGCGCTCGATGAGGGCGAGCGGCGTCATCAGGTCGCTCAGGCTGACCACGGCGAAGTCGTTCATGAGCGGCGCGCCCAGGCACGCCGCGGCGGCGCTCGCCGCCGTGACTCCGGGCACGACCTCGACCGCCACATCCGAGTCCTCGGGCAGCAGCTCCAGCACCAGTCCCGCCATGCCGTAGATGCCGGCGTCGCCGGTGCTCAGCACGGCCACGCGGGCGCCGCTCAGGGCGGCGGCGATCGCCGCCTCGGCGCGCGCCGCCTCCTGGCGCATGCCGCTCGCCACCAAGCGCTTGCCGGCCACCAGGTCGGCGACCATCGCCAGGTAGGGCTTGTAGCCCACGACGACCTCGGCGGCGGCCAGGGCCGCCGCCGCGGCCGGCGTCAGGTGGTCGCGTCCGCCTGGTCCCAGGCCGACGAGCCACAGCCGTCCTTGGCCAGGGCCACCGTCACCCCGTTGCGCGCCAGTCTCGGCGCCAAAAGCCGGTTCTGTGGGCCGCTCAGCATCGCTGCCGGTTCGCATACCGCTGCCACTCCTGTGATCTCTTCCACGAATCCTGGCTCGCGCAGCGCGTCTTGCAAGACGCGGATGCGCTTCCGGTCGACTATCTGCACCGGCACCCCGAGCCGCTGGGCGGCCGCCAGGATGCCGGCTTCGGCGCTCTTCAGGTCGATGGTGGCCAGGGCGCGCACGTCGGCACGGGTGTGGCCGGCGGCGTGCAGCGCCTCGTCGAGCGCCGCCAGCACCTGCTGCTCGCTCACGCCCTTGCGCGCGCCCACGCCGGCCACCACGCGGCGCTGCGCCTCGCTGCCGGTGGTCACGACCGCCTGGCCGCGCACCTCGGCGGCGATCTGCTCGGCCAGGCGGTTGGCGCCGCCCTCGTGGCCCGACAGCA
The DNA here is from genome assembly GCA_963755025.1 of uncultured Actinomycetes bacterium. GTDB lineage: Bacteria > Actinomycetota > Thermoleophilia > UBA2241 > UBA2241 > Bog-752. Next base: position 24,395 of record CAVWIH010000013.1, on the reverse strand, counting down.
GGCTGATGGCGAAGCGCCCGGCGTCGTCGACCACGACCACGGCGGGGTCGCTCAGCTTGCTGCGCAGCCAGGGCGCGACGAGGCGCACCATGATGCCGCTCGCCATCACGCCGACGATGGCGGCGTGGTCGGGCCACAACGTGCCCACGAGCTCGGTCAGCGAGCCCTCGCCAACACGCAGGCCGGGCAGGTAGGGCTTCGCCGCCCACACGGTGACCCGCTCGGGCTCGGCAAAGCGTCGCGCCAGGCCGAGGGCGAGGCCGGCGCCCTCGGGCGAGGCGGCCACGAGGGCCACGGCGCCGGCGCGCTCGAACGTGATCACGTCGCTCTGCCCGGGCCCTCGGCGGCTGGCGCGTCCGCGGGCTCGAAGCCGTCGTCCGGCGCCCGACCCTCGCCCTGGCGATCGTCGTTGGCGGCCGAGTGGCTCTCGCCCCGCCGGTAGCCGTGCGAGAACGTCCTGTCGTAGAGCAGCGAGGCCTCGCCTTCGTTGCGCAGCACATCGCCCACCAGAATCATCGCAGTGCGCTCGATGCCGGCGCCCCGCGCCGCGGTGGCGATGGTCGCGAGCGTGCCGCGCAGCACCTTCTCCTGTGGCCACGAGGCGCGTTGCACGATCGCCGCCGCCGTCTCGCCGGGGTAGTGTTCGCGCAGCGCGGCGACGGTCTCTTCGAGCCGGCTGGCCGAGAGGAACACGGCCATCGTGGCGCGATGACCGGCAAGCGACGCCAGTCCTGACCCGCCGGCACCGGCGTGCGCCCCGCCTGGCGGGTGATGATCACGGTCTGCGAGACGCCAGGCAGCGTGAGCTCGGTCGGCAGGGCGGCGGCGGCGGCGACGAACGAGCTCACTCCCGGCACGACCTCGTAGACGATGCCCAGCCCGTCGAGGGCGCGCATCTGCTCGCCGATGGCGCCGTACAGGCTGGGGTCGCCGGTGTGCAGGCGCACGACCCGGCGGCCGGCGCCGTGGGCGGCGGCCATCAGGCGCACCTGCTCGTCAAGGTGCATGCCGGCGCTGTCGTGGCAGGCGCAACCGGGGGGCGTCCAGTCGAGCAGGGTGACGGGCACGAGCGAACCCGCGTAGAGCACGACGTCGGCCGCCTCGAGCAGGCGCCGCCCCTTGACGGTGATGAGCTCCGGGTCTCCCGGCCCGGCGCCGACGAACCAGATCATGTGCGCTCCTTGCGGTGCATGAGGACGGTGGTCAGGTAGTCGTGTTGGGGAGCGCCGGCCCAGGCGCGCAGGTCGTCGGTGCTGCAGCCGTCGGGCTGCGAGGCGCGGCGCACGGCGACCGCTTCGGCGCCGCAGCTCTCGGCCAGCGCGGCGAGCGCCGCGAGGTGACGGTCGGCCTTCATGAAGACGACGTTGGGCGCCAGGGCGAGGAGCGCGGCCGCGTCGCTCGGCGGCGCGTCGGGCCACAGCAGCAGGGGCTCGCGGCCCTCGGCCAGAGGCCGGCCCACGACCGCGGCACAGGCCGCCATGGCGGTGATGCCGGGGATCGTCGCGGTCGCGACCTCGGGAGCCAGGCGCCGCAGAGATGCCAGCACGTAGCTCCAGGTGCTGTAGAGCAGGGCGTCGCCGAGCGTGATGAAGGCGACCGGCCCGGCTTCGGCGAGACGCACAAGCTGGGTCGCCGCCTCGTCCCAGGCGACCTGCAGGGCGGCGCGTTCCTCGGTCATCGGGAGGCGCACGGTGTGCACCTCGCAGGCGGCCGGCAGGTGCGGCGCGGCAATGCGCAACGCCAGGCTCTCGGCGCCGGCGCGTGGCGCCGGCGCCACGACCGCGCTCGCGGCCTGCAGCACCTCGACGGCGTTCAGCGTGAGCAGGCCGGGGTCGCCGGGGCCGATGCCCACGCCGTAAATCGTCGCGATCACGGGGCGCCGCCTAGGTTCGACGGAGTCGATCCTGCCGGGGCCGCCGCGCTCGCTTGTGCCGTACGCGTACCCGGCTCGCCCACTGACGCGCCGGGATCGCCGGCGGGCAGACGGTCGCCGGTCGTCTCGGCAAGCCGGGCCGAGCTCACCCACACGGGATTGAGCGCCTCAAAACGCAGCAACGGTCCGGCCGCCACGGCGCGCGCGACGGCGACCTGCGAGCAGGCAAACGCCGCCCACGGCGGCCGCCGCAGGGTCGCGGTCACGGTCGCCGTCGTCTCCAGGCAGACGGTGTTGAAGACCACGCGGCCGCCGGGCCGCAGCAGACCGGGCAACGCCGCCAGGATGGCTGCGAGGTCGCCGCCGCTGCCGCCCACGAAGATGGCGTCGAAGTCGCCCAGGCCGGCGAGCGCCGCGGGCGCCGCGCCGGCGACGACGGTCACGCCGTCAAGACGAAAGCGCTCCAGGTTGGCGCGCAGCAGCTCGCGCGCGGCGGCGCTTCGCTCTACGGCCACGACTTCGCCCGGCGCGCAGAGCAGCGCCGCCTCGACGGTCAGGCTGCCGGTGCCGGCGCCTATGTCGAGGGCGCGCTCGCCGGGCCGCAGGCGCGCCCCCGCCATGGTCACGGCGCGCACCTCGGCCTTGGTCATGGGCGCCTCGCCGCGCACGAAGAGCTCGTCGGCCAGGCCCGGCGGCACCAGGTCGACGGCGCGCATCGTGCCGGAGGCGTAGTCTGCGGTCATCTCTCTCCTCTTGCTGAAGCAGGCCCCGGGCGCGAGGCGTCGCGCTCGACGAAGACCACGGCGAGGCCGTCGAAGGCGGCCGCGGCGAGGGTTTCGGGACTGCCGTGAGTGACGCGCTCGTCGGGCTCGCCGAGGCGTTCGCACACGGTGATCGCGACCGGCTCGCCGGCGGCGAGCAGGGCCTCCGCGATGGTCTGGGCCGTGGTGCGCGCGTCGGTGAGGGCGACGACCCGGGGGTGGGCTTGCGTGGCGGTCAGCACGGCCTCGATGCCGGCGCCGTGCGCGCTCGCGAAGACGACGTCGTGCCACGGCAGGCTCAGCCGAGCCATCGCCAGTTGAACGGAACTGATCCCCGGCAGGGTCGTGATCGCGGCCTCGGGCAGCAGGCGGCGCAGCGAGGCGGCGATGCCAAACAGGCCGGGGTCGCCGCTCGCCAGCACGACGATGCGTTTGCCGGCATGGGCTTCTAGGACGGCGGCGAAGGTCGCGACGTCGCCGCCCACGGCGAGCTGCTCCGCGCCGGCCGGCGCGAAGCGGGCGAGCTGGCGGCGGCCGCCGGCCACGAGTTCCGCGGCCCTGATGCGCCGCCAGGCGGCCGACGTCAGCCACTCTTCGGCGCCGGGGCCGACGCCCACGACGGCGATCTCGAGCGCCTGCAAGGCGACGGGCTGGTCGGGGGCGCTCCTGGGGGCGCACGTGGGGCCGCCGAGCGCAGTCGCGGGCGCTCCGGCCGGCGCGCCGAGCACGGAAGCAGCCACACCCGCCGGCGTGCCGCTGCGCCCGGTCAACCGCGCACCACGCAGCCCGACCGAACGACCGAGCACGTCACCCCCGTAGCCGACGACGGCGCAGTCGATGATCGGCGCGTCGAGGCCGGCCGCTTGTTGCGCAACGCGCGCCGCCGCTCGCTGGGCGACGCGCTGGGCGACGTCGTTCCACACGTCATCGAGACCGGCGGCGCCCAGGACCTCGACCGCGGCTTCGGCGGTGGTCAGCTCGAGCAGGCGGCAGATGACCGTGGGCGGCGCCCCGGCGGCGCCGGCCAGCGCCGCCAGCGTCTCGAGGCGTGCGTCGCCGAAGCGGCTGTGCGTGTTCCAGATGCCGGCCGCGACCTTGAGCAGCTTGCCCACGTGACCGACCAGCACGATGCGCTCTACGCCGGCCGCGACGCAGTGGTCGAGCACCTCGCCGACGAAGTTGGCGCACTGCACGATGGCGGTCTCGGCGGCGTCGAAGCTCGCGCGCGCGGCGCGCTCGCCGAACTGCCCCGGGGTCAGGTACAGGGTGCGCAGCCCGGCCGCGACGGCGATGTCGACCTGGGGCAGCAGGGAGCGCAGCCAGGCGTCTTCGGACTTGGGGATGACGCGGCCCGAGGTGCCCAGCACCGAGAGGCCGCCGACCACGCCCAGTCGCGGGTTGAAGGTACGGGCGGCGAGTGTGTCGCCGCCGGGAACGGCGATCGTGACGCGCAGGCAGCCCACGGGCAGCGCCGCGCGCACGGCGGCGGCGATCATCGCCCGGGGCACCGGGTTGATGGCGGGCTCGCCCACGGCGAGCTGCAGGCCGGCGCGGGTCACAGTGCCGACGCCCGGCCCCGCGACAAAGGTCACTCCGGCGCCGGCCCCCTCGAGGCGCTCGACCTCGGCCACCACGGTCACGCCGTCGGTCAGGTCGGGGTCGTCGCCTGCGTCTTTGACCACGCCGGCCCGGGCGCGCTCCGGCGCCGGCCGCTCCAGCCAAGCAACGTCGAGGGTCACGAGGTCACCGCCGGGCAGCTCGACCTCGACCGACTCGTGCGTGCGACCGGCGAGCGCCGCCGCGGCGGCCGCGGCGGCCGCGGCGGCGCAGGTGCCGGTCGTGAGCCCGGTGCGCGGCTCGAGGCGCGTCTCGGTCACGCTTCGTCCTCGAGCACGCGCAAGAGGGCGTTGACGGTGGTGGCGGCCAGCGGGCTGCCGCCGCGCGTGCCTGCGACGGCGATAGAGATGAGGTCGGAATCCATCAGGGCCGCTTTCGACTCGGCGGCATCGACGAAGCCCACCGGCATGCCGACCACGAGCGCCGGGCGTGCCACGCCGGCCGCCGCCAGGGCGAGCACCTCGCGCAGGGCCGTGGGCGCGTTGCCGATGACCACGACCGCGCCGTCGAGCCGGGCGCCGAAGGCGCGCATGGCGAGGGCGGCGCGCGTGAGCCCGCTGCGCCGCGACTCGGCCGCCACGGCCTCGTCGCCGATCAGGCACTCGATCGCGCCGCCGAGCGCCGCGATGCGGTCGGCGCTCAGGCCGATGCGCGCCATGTTCGTGTCGGTGAACACGGGCGCGCCGCGGCGCAGGGCGCGCACGCCGGCGGGCACCGCCCGGGGGTGAAAGCGCACGGCGGCGGCCAGCGAGGGATCGCCGCTCGTGTGCACCAGCCGTTTGACGACGGCCAGCTCGCCGGGAGTCCAGTCGCCGGCCGGCAGCAAGCCGTCGATGATGGCCATGCTGGCCGCCTCGATCTCGCCCGGCCTCAGCCCAGACACGGCGCCTCCTCGGCACGCTCGAGCAGGATCTCGACGACGCGCCGGTCGGCCCCGATGGGCCGGCCGCAGCGAAAGGTCACGGCCGGGTACTCGGCCTCCGCCCGGAGCAGCATCCCGGGAATGTCGCGGCGGATGTGGTTGCCGTCGAACAGAAAACAGGGCTGCACGACGATCTCGGTGGCGCCGGCGGCGACGGCTTCGGCCACCGCCTCGTCGAGCGTGGGCGGGGCGAGCTCCATGCTCGCCGCATGGACGGGCTCGGGCCGTGCAGCCCGCAGCTGCGCCACGAGCGCCAGGAACTGCTCCCTGGCGACCGGGTTGCGGCTGCCGTGGCCGAGGACGATCAACGCTGTGCTCATGAGGGGCGGCCTCCCGGTCGGTGGGCGCCGGCGCGACCGCGGCAACGCTCGAGCCAGTGCTCGAGCGCCGCCGGATGGCCGGCGAAATGGACGTGGATGTACGACGCGAACAGGTCGCCCACGGCGTGGCCTTCGGGCCGGCCGTCGACCAGATAGGCCGGCGCGCCCGGCTCGTCGAGCTCGCAGCTCGAGTAGTGGAACTCGTGGCCGCGCAGCGCGGCGCCCGCCGCGCCGAGCAGCGAGTCGCCGGCCAGCGTCGCCCGCCGGTAGCCCATGCCCTGCAGGCGCTCGTGCATGACGGCGCGGCCCGGCACGGCGCCGACCAGCGGCCAGGTGCGGCCCTGCAGGTCGACGAGCGATTCGCACAAGTAGAGCAGGCCGCCACACTCGGCGTAGGTCGGCAGGCCCGCGCCCAGGGCGGCCGCCAGGTGATGGCGCAGCGGCTCATTGTCGGCGAGACCGGCGGCGTGCAGCTCCGGGTAGCCGCCGCCCAGGTAGAGACCGTCGCAGGCCGGCAGCTCGGCCGCACTCAGGGGGCTGAAGAACACGAGCTCGGCGCCGCGGGCGCGCAGCAGCGCGAGGTTGTCGGCGTAGTAGAAGGCAAAGGCGTCGTCCCAGGCGACGGCGATGCGCAGGTCCAGCCCACCAGTTGCCCCGGCAGCGTGCGCGGCGGGCTCGACAGTCGCCGAGGCCGCGGTCGCGGGCGGCGCCGCGGGCAACTCCGAAGAGGCCGGTAGAGGCGGCGCCGAATTTGCGATGTCAAGCAGGCGGTCGAGGTCGACGTGCTCGGCGAGCTGGACGCCTAAGCAGTCGACGACGCTTTGCGCCTCGGCGCCCAGCTCAGCGGCCACCACGAGCCCGAGGTGACGCGAGGCCATCACTCCCGCGTCGACCGGCGGCAGGTAGCCGAGAATCTCGACACCGGCGCGGGCCAGCGCCGCTTCGACCGGTCTCTTGTCGCGCCGCAGGTTCCAGCGGTTGAGGATCACGCCGACGAGACGCACCTTGGGGTCGTACATCTTGAAGCCCAGCGCCAGCGCACCGGCGCTGGCTGCCAGACGCGTGGCATCGAGCACCAGGACGACCGGCGCGCTCGCGCACTTGGCCACATCTGCGGTGCTGGTGGCGGTGACGCCGTCGTTGTGCCCGTCGAAGAGACCCATCACGCCTTCAATCACGGCCAGGTCCGCTGTGCCGCCGGCCTCGGCGAGCGCCTCGCGCACGGCCTCGCCGCCCATCATAAACAGATCCAGATTACGGCCAGCGACTCCGGTGGCAAAGCGCTGGTAGCCGGTATCGAGGTAGTCGGGACCGACCTTAAAGCCCTGCACACGCAAGCCGCGCCGCCGCAGGGCGGCCATGAGGCCCAGTGCCACAGTCGTCTTGCCCTCGCCACTGCGCGGCGCGGCGATTGCGAGGCGCGGCAGGTTCAAGACGGCTGTCGCGCCGACGGAGCGAGAATCGCAAAGGCGGCTAGCAGGCGCTCGTTCTGGTCGGTCAGGCGAGGACTCACGCGCACGTGTGCGGGCAGGCCGAACGAGCTGCAGTCGCGCACCAGGCAGCCACCGCGCAGCAGGGCGCGGCGAGCGTCGGACGCGTCGCCCACGTCAACCAGAAAGAAGCCAGCGGCGGAGGGCTCGACCTGCCAGCCGCGCTCGCGCAGTGCGGCGCCCAAGCAATCACGCCCACGGCGCATGAGCTCGACTGAGCATCGGTAGTGGTCGACATCGGCGAGCGCAGCCAAGCCAGCGGCCTGGGCGCAGGCGTTCACGTTCCACGGTGGGGCGGCAGCGCGCAGCGCCGCCGCGAGTCCTTCGTCTAGCAGTGCGTAGCCGAGGCGCAACCCGGCCAAGCCCCAAGCTTTGGTCAGCGAGTGCAGCACGACGAGATTCCCGGCGGCCAGTAGTGCCGCGCTCCACTGCGGTTCGACAAGCAGGTCGCGGTAGGCCTCGTCGAGCACGAACAGCGTGTCGGGATGGTCGCCCACTAGAGCCTCGATAAGCGCTGGTTGCAGGGCTGCGCCGGTCGGATTGTTGGGCGAGCAAAGCCAGCACAGGCGCGGCCGCAGGCGCGCGAGCGCGCCGCGCAGGGCCGGCTCGTCGGCGGCAAATCCGACCGTCGTGCCGCTCGCGTCACCGGCTAGTTGATCGGCCGTCACATCGCACGCCACGGTGGCCGCCGCGTCTCTAGCCGCACGCACCATTCGCACCTCGACAAACTCGGCGCCCGCCAACCGAGTGCCGAGCTCGTACTCACCGAACGATGGCGCTAAAGACAGCGCGACATCGCCGGGACCGAGCGCGAGCTGGGCGATCAGGCGGATCAGCTCGGTGCTGCCGTTTCCGACCACCACGTGACCGGCCGCCACGCCGTGGTGAGCGGCAAGTGCGCCGGCCAGCTCGCCGGCGCGCGAATCGGGGTAGGCTCCAATATCGACCGCGGTGAGCGCCGCGGCGACGCCAGGCGCCGCGCCGAGCGGCGCACGGTTAGAGCTGAAGTCAAGTAGGCCCTCAAGGCTGGCGCCCTCGGCGCGCAGCGCCGTGCGGTCGACGCCGCCGTGCGCAGCCGCTGTCAGAGTGCGAAAGAAGAAGCGCCGATACGGTCCAGTCACCGCACGCACCCTTTCGCAGCTCGCCCACGGAAAGACGAGCCTAATCGCAAAGTTGAGCCGAATCGGAATCTCGTTAAGCGCGTGGGCCCCATAACCTGATACTCCTCTTGGACCCGCGCCGCTCGCAGCCTGTCTGCATGGCGCTCAGCCATTCGAATCTCTGAATGCGAAAGATTATCATCCTGCTCGTCAGGGTCAACCCGTCGGCTCAGCGGGGATTGCCCCCAGCGCAGGCGATATTGTGCCGGATGGATCCATCAAGACCTCCTACAAGCGAAGAAACTCTCCTCAGTGTGAATGAAGGCGGAAGCTCGTCGTGGCGATGTTCACCGCTGTCGTGGTAGCGCACTCCAGAGGCCGCGGCAGGGTCGACGAGGATAATGGCGTCAGTCAAGAACGGCAGGTGATGCAAGAGCCAATGTCGCACCCCGACGGCGACTTCGTGGCCGCACTCCCGGGCAGCCGCAGTCGGTCTGTGGCGCAGTGGCGGTAGCGGTCTACCCCTCGGCCAGGCTCTCCGAGATCTCTTCGCCCTGCACCACGCTGACCTCGAGTTGACCCGCCCAACGCTGTTCGATCCTTCCGTAGCGCCAGATCAGCAGGGCGGCAGTCCACACGATGATGAACATGGCGACGATCGCATAGCCCGCCTCGTTGATGTTGAAGCCGGCCATGTGGTCCCAAAACCAGCCGTGCAGGCGCATCTCGGTAGCCAGCAGCCCGGTCAGCTCGATGGTGCCGATGAACAGGGCGACCGCCACCGACAGCCCCGTGATCGTGATGTTGTAGTAGACCTTGCGCAGCGGCTGAGCAAACGCCCAGCCGTAGGCGATGTTCATGAAGATGCCATCGAGTGAGTCGAAGATGCACATGCCACCGCAGAACAGCAGAGGCAGGCTGAGCACCGCATACCACGGCAGTCCCTGCAGGGCGGCCCCCGCGGTGGCCGCCAGCAGCAGGACTTCGGTCGCCGTGTCGAAGCCGATGCCGAAGACCAAGCCCACGAAGAACATCTGCCAGGAGTGTCGCATCGAACGCATGAAGCGACCGAAGAAGCGGTACATCATGCCGCTCGCCTGGATCTGGGCCTCAAGTTCCTCAGGGGTGTAGATGCCTCGTCGCACCCGCACAAAGACTCGGACGATCCCCACCAGGATGACGATATTCATGGCCGCGATGATGTAGAGAAAGACGCCCGACACGCCGGTGCCGATGATCCCTGCGGCGCTCGAGGCGGTGGTGTGGGGGTCGACCACGGCGCCAAAGACCGCTTTGGCCGCGATGCTGATGCCCACGCCGACCACAAAGACGATAGTCGAGTGGCCCAAAGCAAAGAAGAAGCCGGTCCCCAGCGGCCGGCGCTTGTTCTCGGCCATTAGCTTGCGGGTCACGTTGTCGATCGCCGAGATGTGGTCGGCGTCGAAGGCGTGGCGCATGCCTAGGGTGTAGGCGGTGATGGCCACCCCGAACCCCACGCCGACTCCGACGTAGCGAAAGTGATGAGGCAGGACGGCGAGCGCGAACACGGCCCAGCCGAGAATGTTGACGGCAACGATCACGGCTGCTATGCCGCCCAGGCGGAGCCACTCCTCGGCCGTCATGGCCCCTCTGAGCCGTGCCACCCTGCGTGTCATCGTCACTCTCCCTGTGGTTGGACTGCCACGATTCCGTCTCCCTTGCAAGGGCACAACGCTGCCAGTAGACGAGAATGTTCCTAACTCCAATCCCGGTCTCTCGCGTCGCAGCAGTGCAATTACGCATTGCACCGCTCGTGGTTCGAGACCATAGGTCGCGTTAGTTGCGAAAGATTATCAATTGACTTCGCCATCGTCAAACTGCCGCCAGTCAGGCAACGACTGTGGAGAGGGACAGGCTGTCCGGGGAGACGGTCCGAATCCTCTCAGGCCCTGCACCTGTGTTCCGAAGTAGATAGCAGGCGAACCTTCAGCAAGCGGGCAAAAGGCCGCACGAGCGACACTCTCGAGTGGAGGGTGTCAATGCTTCTTCACCGGAAAACACTTGCCAGGGTGCGACAGCGACCCAGCCACTGGCCGAAGTGCGATCGCTTGTCGAAATCACCTGTCAAATAGCGCAACGAGGGCCGTGACCGCGGACGTTCAGAAGGTCACCGTGTCGCCTAGGAACAGGTCCATGAGGGCTGCGCCGCTGGGCAGTACGAGACCAGTCCGAGCAGCCTCGACTTCGCTGAAGACGCAAGCCGCGCGCTGATCGTGCGCTAGGCTGCCGCATCGGTCGCCAGGGGTCGACGGCCTGCTGGCGAAGTTGGGTAGAACAGGCTTCGCAGCCGCCCGGTAGGCGAACGGCACGGCAAGTGCCTCGTGCAGGCCGCTCGCCACCGACGTGTAGTGATCGGGGAGGACGAGCATGGCGACAGCGGGAAGCTCGCGCGCGATGCGACCCAGGATCTCGCGGTCGATGGCCTCTATGGCGCGAAGCTTGTCGCCGAGACTCCTCATGTGGCTGGCCTCGTCGGGCGCCTCGATATGAATGAAGGCGAGGTCGTGGCACCACAGCGCGGCGAGCGCAGTCCGCGCCTTGGCGGCATAGTCGGTGTCGATAAAACCGGTGGCGCCGGGAACACTGGACACGTCGCAGCCAGCGCAGACCCCGATGCCTTTGACGAGCTGGGTTGCAGCCACCACGACAGCCGAGAGACCGCGCATGCCGGAGAAAGCGGGCAGCGAAGGCGCGCGACCACCGCCCCAAAGCCAGATGCCGGTGGCCCGCGCGTCCGCGCCGTCCAGGACCTCACCGGCACGTACCATGACATCGCGGAGCGAGGCGCCCCCTTCACCGTTCGGCAGAAAGCCAGCAAACTGACGCCCAACGATGTCCTGGGGCGGCGTCGTGCGCGCCTCGCGCCCGCCGCGCCACACCATGAGGCAGCGAAAGCTCGTCCCCGCGTAGAACTCGAAGGGCGCCCCGATACCACGGTTGAGGAGGTCGATCACTCCCTCCGCCTCCGCCTTCGGAAGGTAGCCTGCGGTCGCGTCGCTGATGGCCCCATCGACGATGGTGACGAGATTACAGCGGTAGGCGACGTCGACGGCCGACAAGCGAACTCCTAGGCCGGCCGCCTCCAAGGGAGCTCGTCCCGTGAAGACCGCAGCCGGGTCGTAGCCGAACACCGACAGGTTGGCGACGTCGCTACCGGCAGCCATGCCATCGGGAACGGTGGTGACCAGACCGACCAGGCCGCCGCGCGCAATGCGGTCGAGATGCGGGGTGTGCGCGGCCTCGAGCGGAGTCTTGCCGCCGAGGCGATCCTGGGGATGATCGGCCATGCCGTCAGGCACTATGATAATTCGCTTGGCAGTTGTCATCGGCCGCTCCCTGGTGCGGCGCCTTCCACGTCGCGCACCTCCGCCAAAATCCCCCCGGCACCAGCGGCGCGCAGGCGCTCGGCCAAGGCGCGGCCGAGTGCCTCGGGCGCGGCCGCCGCACCGGCCAGCGAGTCGCGTACGGACTGCGTGCCGTCGAGCGAGCCGACGTAGGCGCGCAAGGTGAGCTTGGCGGAGCGCAGCTCGGCGTGCGCGCCGATGGGGATTTGGCAGCCACCCTGCAGTGCGCCCAGCAGGGTGCGTTTGGCGTGCACCGCCAAGGCGCCAAGGCCGTCGTGCAGGCAGGCAGGCAGGGCGGCGACGCGCTCATCGCTGGCCCTGATCTCGACGGCCAGGGCTCCCTGGCCAACGGCAGGCAGCATCTGCTCGAACGAGAAGGCAAAGGCGGCCAGATCGGTGCGCCCCAGGCGCTCAAGGCCGGCGGCGGCCAGTACGGTGCCGTCCAAGTCCTGCTCTACGACCTTGCGCAGGCGAGTCTCGACGTTGCCGCGCAGATCGACGAGTTCAAGGTCGGGGCGCAGTGCGAGCAGCTGCGAGCGTCGGCGCAGGCTCGAGCTGCCCAGACGCGCGCGGGCTGGCAGGGCGGCTAGGCCGCCGGGCGGGGCAGCAAAGCCGAGGGGGTGCGAAGCAGAGCCCGACCCACCTGGGGCCGCGCCGACCGTGCTTGCGCTTGGCTGCGCGGCACCGACGGCGGCCACCACGTCGCGCGGGTCTGCGCGGCGCGTGATGGGGCCCACGGCACAACCGGCGGGTAGCGCGGTCGGCAGGTCCTTGGCAGAGTGCACGGCACTGTCGATTCCACCTTCGAGCAGGGCGCTCTCGAGCTCATTCGTGAAGAGACTCTTGTCTCCGATCTCTGACAAGGGCGACTCGAGGTTGCGGTCGCCGGTGGTGGCGATCGTGACGACGGTCAGGTCGAGACCGGTGTGGGCGGCGCGCAGCAGACCGGCCACGGTCTCGGTCTGGACCAAGGCAAGCGTGCTCGAGCGCGAGCCTATGACGATGTGCGCGGCGTTCACCGGCCTGTGGCGTCGCCCAGGTCGAACAGGCGCTGCAGGGCCTCGACGTAGACGTAGGCCTCGGGCTCGGCGGCGAGCTCTTTCAGGCGCACCGTGGGCACGTGCAGGATCTTGTTGACGATCGCCTGGGTGAGCTGCTCGACCGCGGCGCGGTGGGCCTCGGGAAGCCGGGCCAGGCGGCAGTCGAGGCGGGCGATCTCGGCCTGGCGGATCTGCTCGATCGAGCCCCTCAGGGCGGCGACGGTGGGTACCACCGCAAGGCCGGCCAGCCAGTCGCTCATGCGCGCGACCTCTTCGCCCACGATGCGCTCGGCCTGCACGACCTCACGCTCGCGCTCGCCGCGGTTGGCGGCCACCACGCCGCGCAGGTCGTCGATGTCGTACAGGCAGCAGTCGGCAAGGCCGGCGATGGCGGGGTCGAGGTTGCGCGGCACGGCGATGTCGATCAGGAACAGGGGACGGCGGTGGCGCGCGGCCATGACGGCCGCCAGGCGGTCGCGGTCGACCAGAAAGCCGGGAGCGGCCGTCGAGGAGATCACGATGTCGGCGCCCAGCAGTTCGGCGTCGAGCGCTTCGAGGCAGGCGGCGCGCCCGTCGCAGCGGTCGGCCACCGCCTGGGCGGCGGCCAGCGTGCGGTTGGCGACCACCACGGCGCCCGCTCCGCCTGCCTTCAGGTGCTTGACCGTGAGCTCGCCGGTCTCGCCGGCGCCCAGCACGAGCACGACGCGATCGTCGAGACCGCCCAGCTCCGCACGAGCAAGGTCGACGGCCACCGAGCTCACCGACACCGGGTGTTCGCCGATGGTCGTCTCTGAGCGCACGCGCTTGCCCACCTCGAGCGCCTGACGGAAGAGCCGGTTGAAGACCGCTCCCGTGCAGCCGGCGGCGCGGGCGGCCTCGTAGGCGCCCTTGAGCTGGGCGAGGACCTGCGCCTCGCCGACGACCAGGCTGTCGAGGCTGGCGGCCACCCGGAAGAGGTGGGCGATGGCGGCGTCGCCGTCGGCGGCGCACGAGGCCCCGGCAAGCGCGGACACGGACACGCCGCCGCGCTCGGCCAGGCGCGCCACGGCGACCTGCCGGGCGGCGGCCGGATCGGTGGCCAGCAGGTAGAGTTCGGTGCGGTTGCAGGTGGAGAGCACGACGGCCTCGGTGACGGTCTCGCAGTCGAGGAGCCGGCCGGCCAGGGCGACGGCGTCGGCGCAGGGCAGGGCAAGCCTCTCGCGCAGTTCGAGCGGCGCCGTCTTGTGAGAGATGCCGAGCACGACAGGATGCACACAGAGTCCCTTCCTCTGGCCCGCGCTGAGGCTACAACGCCTGCGCGGCTCCGGGTTCAGATGGACAATCGGGCAAGGGCGCCGATGACGGTAGCGGCTTAGGTGAAAGAAGCGGCGCCGTGACGACGTTGGGAGACGTTCCTAACTGAGTCAACACTTCGCCATTCATCCCAGTCCGCTTGGGCGTTGCATCCACGCGTGCCCACGCCGCAGGAGCACGTCAGCGCATCAGACCTAGCCGAGAAACATTATCATGTAGCCCGAGGGTGTCAAACCGCCTTGACCTAGTCGCCGAGGGGCACACTCAGGCAGATGATGAGCAGCACCGTGAGTGCGGGGGGGGGTTGCTGCGCGCAGTCCGCTACGGCGCGCCTAGCGGACAGCTCTCCAGTCTTCGTCGTGAAGCAGTATGGGAGCCACGACATTCCGAATACCATTGACGGTGGAGTGAGTAGTCCCGTCGATCGTCCGTCTCAAGGGGCACCAAACAGCCAGCCGATGGCATCTGGGACGCGTTGGGACGCGTTATCCTGGTCCTCCCCATGAATCGTGCATTCTGAAGAACTTACGGGAAACGCGTCCCAACGCGTCCCGACCAGTCGAAGCCCCTGCCACAGCTTCGCTCCGCCACTGCCCCTCTTCTGCGTGAAGCCTCTGCTTTTGAGTGCCTTTCCCAGGGCTGTCTTGGTCAGCTCCTCCTCGCCGGAGCCGATGCACCAACGGGCGTGGGCGGCGTGGAGTTCGGCGGCCGAGACCTCAGCGAACGGCTTCTCCTCGCAGACGTCGGCGAGAAACTCGCCGAGGCGATCCTGCTCGGCACGGTAGGCGGCGGTCGCGACCTCGACCTCCTCTGCGATCCAGTGGTGGTCAGCCTGCCAGTCGGCGAGCCCCGCGACCATCCAGCGCAGCATCCAGGCGCCGTCGGCGTCGAGCTCGGCGACCATCTCGTCCTGGGGCCGTTGTTGCGCAGCGGGGACCGACACCGTCCAGGGGACAAGGCGTATGCGCCGCCAGATGCCCTTGTCGGTGCCGCTGATCACGGGCCGGTGGTTGACCAACAAGAACAGCGAGAAGGTCTGTTCGAACTCGAAGAAGTCCTTGTTCATGAAGCGCGCGGTCTTGGGCGCTCCGCCGGTCAGGTCCTTGACCAGCGCCTCGGCCAGGTGCTTGCCGTCCTGGATCTCCTCGCAGAAGATGAGGCGCGAGCCGGCCAGGTGGGCGATCTCGGTCGGGTGGCGCTCGGACCTGGCCATCACCAGCAGATTGTTGACCGCCTTCTTGGCGTAGGAGCCGACGCCGCCAAGCAGAGCGCGCTCGGTGGTCGACTTGCCGTTTGCGCCGGTGCCGTACCAGATCGGCAGGACCTCTTCGAGGTCGCCGGCGACCAGTGCTCGCCCGAGGTCGCGCTGTACCTGGCGGCGCACCTCGGCACTCGGCAGGCAGAGTTGCAAGTGACGTTGCCAAGCCCCCGAACTGTCGCTGTCTGCGTAACTCCAGCGCGCGATCTTGGTGCACAGGGCGTCGGGGTCGTGCGGGCGCAGGGTCTGGCTGCGCAGGTCCAGGATGCCGTCGGCGCAGTTCAGCGCCCAAGGATCGGCGTCCCATTCTGCGTGCAGAGTGAGAAACCCTCGCTCGCCCGACAGGAAGGCGAGGCCGGCCACCACGTTGGCATGCTTACAGGCGTGGGCATGCAGGTCGCGCAGCCGCTTGTACTCGGCCTCACCTTGGCTCTCTGCCAAGCAGTGACCGTAGTGACGACGCAGTGCCTTCTGCGCTGCTGAGACCACGGCGACCCGCGGGGTCTCCTCCCAGACAGCGCCGTTCCAGCGACGCCAGCAGTCCTCGGCGTGCGACCAGCGATAGAGGTCGCGCCATTTCTCCCTGAGCACCGCTGCGTGAGCCGCCTCGGCGACCGGTGGACCACCCTCGTTTTGGGACTCGCTTTGCGCCTCGTCGACGGCAAGATCGAGCCGCACGAACTCCTCTGGACCGTGGCCGGCCGCCAGATGGTCGGCGGCGTCCTTGCCGACACGAGCCTCGACGACGCACAGGGCGCCCGCCACGTCCCTCAAGGCGGCCGCAACCACGGCGGCGTGCTTGCGACCGGGCTCGTCCCGGTCGGCCACGATGATCACGTTGGCGCCGGCGAGCGCCTCGCTGTACTCGGGTCGCCATTTGCCCGCGCCGCCTGCGTTGCAGGTCGCCGCACAGCCTGCGCGCTCGAGCGCCTCGACGTCCTTCTCGCCCTCGCAGATGTAGATCGCCTCGCGACTGTTCACGGCCTGGAGCACTTCCGGGAGCCGGTACAGCACGCGTCGCACGCCGTCGAGCTTCCACTCCCACCCCTGGCCTTTGGGCCGCCTTTGGCGGAACCCCTTGGGCTCAAAGCGGACGACCTGATAGAGCAGCTCGCCTGACTCGTCGCAGTAGTCGTAGCTCGCGACGATCCTGGCCTTGCCGCCCTCGGAGCCCTTGGCGTCGCCCATCAGCCCGGCCATCGGCAGACCGATCGCTGCCGCCACGTCTGCCGTCTTACAGCCGGCCTGGCAGTAGAGCAGGACACGCCCCTCCTCGCCCGACGCAACCGACAGCGAAGCGCAGCGATCATCATGGGCGGGACAACGCGCCATGTAGCCGGTGCCGGCCTGCTTGACGCCGCGCAAACGGCCCAGCACCTCTTCAAGCAGTGCCGGTGTGCCGGCCTCCCCGTTCACAATGAGCCACCTGCCGCGACGCCGGAAAGGTCGGGCTCCGACTCGCCGGCGAATGAGCCAACGACGTGCGTCGCGCGAGAGGGTCCGAGGCTACGGTCGACCTCGCTCAGTCGCTCGCTGATCGCGGCGATCCGTGCCCTGAGCCAGTCTCCGACGCTCATAGGCCGCGGGTAGCAACGCAGCAGGCGGTCGCCTCTGCGCGAGAGATGGAGAAGAGCATGGCGCGCTGCCATCCCCTCGTCGTGGAGATCGAGGTCGCTCATGGCAGAGAGATCGTCGTTAGCGAGACGCAGGTCGCCCTCGAGTGTTCCGGCGCAGGGAAGTGCATAGCCGGCGATGGACCGGACTTTCTGCTGAGTGGCAGTGCTTCGCGGGCCGCTCAACGTTCGTATCCGAGTTCGGCGAGGATGGGCGCCACAGCAAAGACGATGCGCTTCCCGAGACGGAGGTGGCGAATCTGGCCGCTGGCGCAGCCTTCGTAGATGAGATCTTCGGAGACCGAGAAGATCTGCGAGTACTCGGCAACGGTGACTGTATGCCGACGCCGCAGTTCCTCCTCGGTGAGTGGATCCGATTTGACCTTCATGGCGTCCCTCCCGAGCTCGACAGCCGCGCGAGCAACCGTGCATAGCGCAAGGCAGCGCGGCCGGTGGGCCGCCGCTGGCCGGTCTCCCAGCGCGACAGCGCCGCGCTCGACGTGCCGACGACCTCACCCACTTCCTGCAACGACAGGCCGGCCGCCTCGCGGATCCGCCGTGCTTCGCCGGTCTGCAGCAGCCGACGCGCCTCCGTCAACTCCAAAGCCTGTGTCGTATTCATGTGCCCTCCGCTCCGTCGGTAGGGCAATGGTATTCTTAGCGCACAGACTCGGCAAGACTGTTGTCTATGCCTTATAGCGTCAGGACGAAGAACAGACCACTTGACTGTTCTTTGCCGTTCGTGTACCGTGGCCGCCATGAGACTGGAAGATGAAGCACACTGGGTAGGAAGCCGCTGGCGCTCCCGCGACGACGGGCCCTGGTGGTATGTGTCGTTCCTCATGGTCGAGATCGAAGGCCGCCTGGAGTGCGTCGGCATGGACATCCGCCCAGCCGAAGACGACGCGCCGATGCCGCTTCGTGCCGGCACAGTGAGGGAGTTGCCGTTCGCCAGTGTCTTGACCATGGCGCGTCGCGAACAGGCAGAGTCGCTCGCCGGGCGCGCGAAGTGGTGGAGGCACCCTTCCTGCGCCCGGCGCCAAGGTTGCCGCCGATTCCACCGCCGGCGCCAAGGTCGTCGTCGATCCCGATGACGCCCGCATCCTGGCGCTGATCGACGAACGCATGGCTGCGCTCATGAACCCACCGGAGCACAAGGTCGGCCGCCACGCCAGGTACACGCGAGCCGACTTAGAAGACGTGGCGATGCATTACCGCAGGGCGTTCGCGCGGGGAAGTAGTTCGCCAACGAAGGATGTAGCGACCGAGCTTGGTTTGAGCCGCGACACGGTCGCCAAGCTCGTCATGCGCTGCCGCGATCCCAAGATCGGCCTGCTCGGGCCGACCGAGAAGCGCAAGCCCGGCGGCGTCGTGTCGCCTGGCGACCAGCCGCATCTAAAGGGCTCGACCTGAACGGTCACGCACGCAAGCGCGGCAGCCTCTGGGAGGTAATGCTGGAGCTCGGCGAGCAGCCGGCGCAACGTTGCCCGATCTGCGTCGATGCTCGCGGTCGTGGCCCGCGTTACTGGAGCGACCGCGGTCGCCTTGAGACCTGCCCGACCTGCGGCGGCCCGCTTACCGACATCACGGCGCGCCGGCAGGTCATCCTGCCGGAACGCTTCCGCACAAAGAAGGCAGCAGCCGAGGCGCTCACGAGGCAGCTCAACGCCGAGCTCGATGGCATCTTCGTCGAGCCCGACAAGCTCACCGTGGGCGAGTACCTCACAGCGCATTGGCTGCCGAGCATCGAGGAGTCTGTGCGAGCCACGACGCTGATCTCCTACCGCGCCCACGTGGAGCGCCATCTCATACCGCTGCTCGGGGACGTGCCACTACGCAGGCTCTCCCCCACCGCCATCAACGCCTTCAATGCGGCGTTGCGCAGCGAGCCACGAAAGCCGCGCAGGCCGCGACGCGGGGCGAAGAAGCGGCCAGAGGTCAGCGACGTCCCGGAGGCCGCAGAGTCGACTGGACTGGCGCCCAAGCCACTCGCTGAGGGCACCCGGCGGCACATCTACGTGACCCTGGTGACGGCGCTCAACGCCGCTGTCGCCCAAGGGCTGCTCGCGGTGAACCCCACGACGCGCGCGACTGCGCCCCAGCGTCACGACACCAGGGAGCTGCACACCTGGTCGGCCGAGCAGCTGCGCACGTTTCTAGACGCGACTCACGAGGATCGCCTCCATGCCCTGTGGCGCTGGTATGCCATGACCGGCATGAGGCGTGGCGAGGCTTTGGGGCTGAAGTGGGCGGACGTCGATTTCGCGGGAGCCCGTGTCTCGATCCAGCGGTCGCGCGTCATCGCCGGCGCCCACGTGCTCGAGCACCCGCCCAAGACGCGCACCGGCCGACGGGCCGTGCCTCTGGACGCCGTGACTCTCGCGACGCTGCGGACCTGGAAGGCTCAACAGGCTGCCGAGCGGCTCGCCTGGGGCCCGGCCTGGGTGGACAGCGACTACGTCTTTACGCGCGAGGACGGCGAGGCTCTGCATCCCGGCTTTGTGACCAAACGATTCCGCGAGGCGGTGGCCGCCACAACCCTGCCTCGCATCCGCCTCCACGACCTGCGGCACACCTGCGCCACGCTCCTGCTGGCCGCCGGCGTCCACGCCAAGGTGGTCCAGGAGCGCCTCGGACACGCGACGATCTCCCAGACGCTGGACATCTACTCCCACACCACGCCGTCGCTGCATGTGGGTGCTGCCGAGCGGCTCGCGGCGATCGTCGACGGGACCTGAGACCGAGCCAAGCGGTACGCCCAATGCGAGGTCTCCACGCGGGGATTGCCGCTACTTTAGAAGTCGCAACGACGAGATCAGAGCGGCAACGGTGCTTTAGAACTGCGAGCGGGCTAGCCGAAACTCAGCGGGTCGAACTCGCGAAGGCGCCGCGAGGAGGTCGAGCGGGACTGTACGCACAAGTAGTCCGACCCGAAGTTCTTCAGGCGCAAGATAATGCCGCTGCCTCAGACGGCGCCGCTACCGCGGATGAGGTCGGTTACGAGGCTGTCGCTAAAGATGAGCGCGAATGTGACCGCGTGCTAGGCACTGGTGGAGGCTACACCAGCTGGCACCTAACCTATTGAGGCTCAGCCGCCTCGCGCTCTTCCGATAACAAAGTTGCACCGCTCTTTCCCAGCCTATTGGTTCAGGATAAGCTCGCGACTAGGAACTCTTCACCAGGGGGGCAGGGATGTTCGAGCTCGATTTTCTTCCCGTTGGAGAAGCTGGACAATCCGGCGATGCAATCATGGCTCGATTCGACCAGCCTAATGGTAGCGAGCGTGTGCACATCATTGTTGACGCCGGCTTCCAAGATACTGGTGAGGCTGTCGTCGATCATTTTCGTGAGCAGTATGGCGTCGACACCGTGGACGTGGCCATCGTGACCCACCCCGACGGTGACCATATTGGTGGGATGGGACATGTGCTCCGGAACCTTGAGGTGAGCACGCTCTGCATACACCAACTCGGTGCTCATGGCGGAGCCAGTCTTCCCGCGGCCAAGGCGGTCGACGAACTCGTCGCTTTGGCCAGCGAACTCGGCACGTCGGTGGTTGAGCCATTCGCCGGAACTAATGGTTTCGGCGGTGCTGTCACGATTCTCGGTCCCGATGAGGAATGGTACGAGTCGTTGGTTGCTGAGCAGGTGGCCGTTGAAGACTCTGGTCGACGCGCTCGGAAACAGGGTATTGGCCTTGCCGAAGCAGCGAAGATGCTCGGTCAACGAATCCTGACCAAACTCCCCATTGAGATCCCATTCGATGATGATGGCGGGACCAGCCCAAGGAACAATACCGGAGTCATCACATTCGTCGATCTCGGAAACGAAAATAGATGGCTGCTGACGGGCGATGCCGGTGTTCCAGCCCTCGACAGGGCGTGGACATTCCTCGAATTGAGCGGGCGTGACACTAGCCCGCCAAACTTCATCCAGATACCCCACCACGGAAGCCGTCACAACGTCAGCTCCGATTTGTTGAACCGACTCCTCGGAGGTCCGGGACAGGAGAAGATCAGGACTGCCTTCGTCAGCGTCACCAAAGACGCACCGAAGCATCCCTCACCAAGGGTCGTGAATGCCTTCATGCGGCGGGGTTGCTACGTACACCAGACGGCCGGCAGCGTGAAGCTTCACCACGGTCTTGGCGCGGCTCAGCGTCCTGGCTACAGCCCCGCGACTCCGATGGAACCCCTTGACGAGTCGGACGAGGACTAGGCGCATCTTCGATCGATACGTACTTGAAGCTCGGCTTGCGCCCGCCGTGTTGGCGGCGGGTCCCGCGATTGCTCTGCTGGTTGTGGGAGGCTTCTCGTCCGTAGTCAAAGGTCAGGTTGTGACGTTCGTCCTCGGCTGCGCAGGAATCGCGGCCTGTGCTGTCGTTAGAGACGCAGGGAAGAAGCTCCAGAGCGAACTCTGGTTGGAGTGGGGCGGGAATCCTGCACTGCAACGTCTTCGCTGGCGTGATGCGAGTGATACCACAGCGGTGGCTGCAGTACACAGAGATCTTCAGCCGTTAATCACCGACGTGCTGCCGAATGACGCCGACGAATTGTCGCATCCGGAGGCAGCCGATGCAGTGTACGAGCGTGCTGTCCGCACACTGAGGCAGCTCACCCGAAATCACGACGCCTTCCCGCTCGTATTCGCCGAGAATATCGACTACGGGTTCCGGCGCAATGCGCTGGGGCTTCGCCGCGTCGCACTGGTCATTGCCGTTGTGACGGCTGCGACAGCGATTGCCAGTCTCGCCACGAAATGGCCGGAAGCATCCTGGTTCTCCCGGTGGATCATCTGCCTGGGTATCTCAATCATTGACGGGTGGTTCTGGTGGCGCATTGTGAGGCCGCAGTGGGTGAAGTCGGCGGCGAACGAATACGCGGACCGCTTGATCGACTCAATCCAGTCTCTGCGTTCTCAGACGAGGAAGTAGAGTCGGATCGCGCTCACAAGCCGCGACAAGTAGGGGTCATGGCGACATATCGACAGATTCAGGACGACATTCGCGTGCGCTATGGGAAGACGGTCAAAACCTGTTGGATCGCGCATGTTAAAGAGCTGACCGGCCAGAGACCTCGCGTGGCACACAATCGTCAATCTCCCGCACGGCGCGTCGAACCGTGTCCTCAGAGATGGCAGCCCATCATTGAAGACTCCATGCGGCATCTTGGCATGCTATGAGTCATGCAATTGGGACCATGAGTCGTCTCTGAATCACCCAAGCCGACCGAAGGTCCTCCAGCGAGCCCATCTGCAACGCTTGTCGCGTATTCGCGGCCGCTAGCCCTACCCCCTCAAACCGTCAAAGGTCCGACAAGCCCCGCAGATAGTATCGGCCAACGGAAGGCAAGACAGACTGTTCCCGCGCCTATCTGCGACGCAACTGCGCTGCGGACGGAGTACAAACGGAGGACAAACGGAGACGATTGCTCCTGCCCAATGACCCATTTGCAGGCTAAAATGACCTGGCGCCCCCGGCTGGAATCGAACCAGCGACACCAGGTTTAGGAAACCTAGCGAAGGCGTGACGGGCAGTGGTCGGCCGTGCGTGATCATGCTGCACGGTCCAAGGTTCTGGCGGGCACGGGTGCTCGCGCGTATCTAGCTGTGTCGGGTCGTGGCGATGCGTCTCGTCGGCAATCCGGGCAACAGCCTGTGTGACTTGTGTACGGTTCCGGCGTTTCGGGCTCCCCATTCGTTCCTGGCGGCACTACTGCGGCAGAGCCGTCGTGCTCGTCGTGGGCTTCGGCGACGGTGTCACCGTCGGCGTCGGCGGAGCGGCCGTTATCGTGGCGGTCGGGGTGGGCGACGGCTTCGTCGAAGCGCTCATCGACGGCGAAGGACTCGGCAGAGGCGATGCGGTGGCATGAGCGCCGTGCCAGGGCGTGAAGCCCCAGCTGACGACGGGAAAGTCGGGGTGTGCGTCGTCAGCCAGAGCGGCCGCCGTGAACTGCGCCCACATCGGCGCACAGTAGTACTCGCCGAAGGCGCCGTTCATCGGCAGGTTCGCCGCCATGTCCCCCATCCAGACGCTGGTGGCAAGTTGCGGCGTGTAGCCGACGTACCAGACGTCCCAGCTGTTCTCGGTGGTGCCGGTCTTGCCGGCGCGTGGGTAGGGAAAAGCCGCCGCAGTGGTGGAGCCAGTACCCCGGCTGGCCACCTGCTCGAGGACCTGCGTGACGGTCGATGCCACGCCGGCCGCAATGGCGCGGTCGCCGACAGTCGACGGTCGCCAGAGCAGCTTGCCGTCGGCGGCCACGACTCTGACCACCGCCTGCGGTGAGTGATGGATGCCGCCGTCGGCCAAGGTGGCGTAGGCGTCGGCCATCTCGAGCGGCGTGACCGACGAGGTGCCGAGGGTGATCGAAGGCACCGCCGCAAGCGGGCTGGTGATGCCCATGGCGTGCGCGACCCTGACGGTGTTCTCCGGCCCGACATCGACCGAGAGGCGGGCAAAGACGGCGTTGTCTGAGATCGTCATGGCCTGAGCGACCGTCTCGGGCCCGCCCGGGCCGTCGCCGTGGACCACCCAGGGCGCGGCGAACGGCCCCATGGGGATGGTCACCGGGCTCTGCGAAGAGTAGTAGGTGGTGAAGGGGTCCATGCCACGCTCGACGGCCGCGGCCAGCACGAAGGGTTTCATCGCAGATCCCGGCTGACGCCGCGCCTGCGAGGCGAGGTTGAACTGCTGCCTGGCGAAGTCGAGGCCGCCGACCATGGCGCGGATGTAGCCATTGGCGGGGTCGATGGCCACCATGGCGGCCGACGGCTTGAAGCCGAAGTCCAGCGGCGTGACGGTGCTCTTTACGACCCGCAGTGCGTCGTTCTGCCAGGTCGAATCGAGACTCGTGTAAACGCGCAAGCCACCCTCGAAGACCTCTCGGGCGCCAAAGTGGGCGACGAGTTGCTGCTCTGTGTAGTCGACGAAGTAGGCCGCCGCGGGCGACATGCCGGCAGGTGTCGTGTCATGTACGTTCAGCCTGCTTTTCAGGGCGCGCCGCTCTTGGGCTGGGGTGATGTAGCCCTGGCTTGCCATGTCGCTCAGGACAACCTTGCGCCGCGCCAGCGCCGCGGCGGGATCGTAGACCGGCGAATAGCCGCTGGGGTCCTGCGGCAGGCCGGCCAGCAAGGCGCTCTGCACCATCGTGAGTTGCGAGGCGCTTTTGTGGTAGTAGGTCTCGGCGGCCGCCTCCACCCCGTAGGCCCCGTCGCCGTAGTAGACGGTGTTCAGGTAAGCCGTCAAGATGCGGTCCTTCGACCAGCGGTCGGTCAGCTCCCAGGCCAGGATCGCCTCGCGCAGCTTCAGCGTGAGGTTGCCGTCGTAGCCACCAAGATAGGCGTTCTTGACATACTGCTCGGTGATCGTGCTGGCACCCTGCACCGTGCTGCCCGCCTTGAGATCGGCAAGCGCCGCCCTTGCTATTCCCGACAAATCGATGCCGTGGAAGTCCGAGTAGAAGCGCTTGTCCTCGACGGCGACCGTCGCCTCTTTTAACGAGAGCGGCAGCCGCGAGCTCGGCACGATGACCCGATTGACGGCGCCGTGCAGCTCAGCGATGGGCTTGCCGGCGCTGTCGTAGATGACGGTCGTCTGCGCGGGTACGGCCTTGAGAAGGCTCGCCAAGGCTGGGGTGCCGCGCGCCAGGTAGAGGACCGCCACCCCAAGCGCCGCGACGAGAGCGATGGCGAGGATCAAGACCAGAAACAGGCTCAAGCCGAGCCAGC
>CAVWIH010000012.1:0-78016 GCA_963755025.1 uncultured Actinomycetes bacterium | reverse complement strand
CGTGTAGGTCGTACTCGCCAGGCCCGAGCCGCCGGTGTCGCTCGGGGTGAGGGTGACCGTCTGTGGCGCCGTCTGCCAGCCGCTGGTCGCGCTCGCCTGCAGGCCGGTCGCCGTGGTCGCCGGCTTGGTCAGGTCGATGTTGCAGTAACCCTTTTCGGGGTACGGCGGCTCTTCACCCCGACGCTGTTCTGGGCGTAGAACCAGACCGGGTGGCTGCCCTGGGCGCTGAACGTCACGGTCGTCGGGTTCGACGAGGCGGTCGTCCAGGTCGTCCCGCTGTCGGTGCTGTAGTACACGGTGATCGGTGTGTGGTCGCCGGTGCCGGTGATCGTCACGCCGGTCGTCGCGTCGTGCCACCCAGAGGTAGCGTCGGCGGCGAGGTTCGTCGCCTGCGCGTACGGGTTGGAGATGTTCACGTAGCCGGTCTTCTGGGTCACGTTGCCGAGCTGGTCGGTCGCCGTGTAGACGATGACGTGGCTGCCGGTGCCAGATACGGTGAACGGCGCGCTGTACGTGGTCGGACCGACGCCGTCGACGGTGTACTGGATCTGCTTGACGCCCGAGCCGGCGTCGGCCGCCGCCAGGCTGACCGTCTGCGGACTCCCGTTGGTCCAGCCGGACAGAGCGTCGGCGGCGAGGTTGGTCGGCGTGACGACCGGGCCTTGGGTATCGATCTTCACAGTGCACGGTCCGTGGCGCTGGCGTTGCCCGCGTTGTCGAGCGCCTGGTAGTCGTACACATGTGTGCCGTCGTTCGAGCCGTCGGACGGCGCCGGCACGGTGAACTGGTTGCTCGTCGCGTCGAGCCACGTCGAGGAGCCCTGCAGGCGGTACTGGGTCTTGGCCACGCCCGAGCCGCCGGTGTCGGTCGGCGTGAGCGTGACGACGACCGGCTGGTTGTGCCAGGCGCTGTTGGCGTTGTTCGTGACCGTGGGATCAGTGCTGTCGATGTTCACGTAGCCGACGTTCGCGGGCGTCTCGACGTTGCCGGCCGCGTCGACCGACCAGTAGGTCACCTTGTGTGAGCCCTGGCCAGACACGCCGAAGGCGTTCGTATAGCGCTGCGCGCTCTGCGAGTCGAGTTGGTACCAGGTGGCCGCCGTGCCCGACAGCGCGTCGGTCGTGCCGAGGCTCACCTGCTGACTCGTGTTCTGCCAGCCGGTCGTCGCGCTCGCCTGCAGGCCGGTGGCCGTGGTCACCGGCGCCGTGACGTCGATGTTCACGTAGCCGGTGTTGACGTTGCTCGCGCCGCCGTGCGTCTCGACGTTGCCGGCCGCGTCGACGGACCAGTAGACCACAGCGTGTGAGCCTTCGCCGCTCACCGTGAACGGCGTGCCGCCGAGGTCTGCGTGGCGCCGCCGTCGACCGTGTAGTAGGTGGCCGCCGCGCCGCCGCTCATGCCCGACGTGGCGTCGGTCGCGGTCAGGGTGACCGAGACCTGGCCGGCCTTCGTCCAGCCGCTGGTCGCGCTCGTCTGCAGGCCGGTGGCCGTGGTCGACCGGCGCCGTGATGTCGATGTTCACGTAGCCGGTGTTGACGTTGCTCGCGCCGCCGTGCGTCTCGACGTTGCCGGCCGCGTCGACCGACCAGTAGACCATGGCGTGTGAGCCCTCGCCGCTCACCGTGAACGGCGTGCCGCCGTAGGTCTGCGTGGCGCCGCCGTCGACCGTGTAGTAGGTGGCCGCCGCGCCGCCGCTCATGCCCGACGGGCGTCGGTCGCCGCGAGACTGACGGTCTGCCCGCTCGCCTGCCAGCCCGAGCTCGAGAGGTTCTGCAATCCGGTCGCCTTCGTGGTCGGCGGTGTGCTGTCGATGTTCACGTAGCCGGTGTTGACGTTGCTCGCGCCGCCGTGCGTCTCGATGTTGCCGACCGCTGTCGACCGACCAGTAGACGATCGTGTGCGAGCCCGCGCCGGTCACTGTGAACGGCGTGCCCCGTGTCTGCGTCGCGCCGCCGTCGACCGTGTAGATACGTGGCCGCCGCGCCGCCGCTCATGCCGGAGCCGCCGTCGGTCGCGGTCAGCGTCACCGCCTGGTCGCTTGCGACCCAGCCGGAGTGCTGCGTCGGTCTGCAGGTTGCTCGCGGTCGTCGCCGGTGGGGTGCTGTCGATGTTGACGTAGCCGGTGTTCTGCATGACGCCGTGCGCCTCGATGTTGCCGGCGCAGTCGACGGACCAGTACGTCACCGGGTGCGAGCCGTTGCCGCTCACCAGGAACGGGCCGGCGTAGACGCTGGGTCGACCCCTTCGTCGACCGTGTAGTACGTGGCGCTCACGCCCGGAGAGGTTGTCGGCCCGGTGCAGGGTGACCGTCTGGCCGCTCGTCTGCCAGCCGCTGGTGCCGCTGGCCTGCAGGCCGTCGGCCGTGGTGACCGGCGCGGTGGAGATCGACGTTCACGTAGCCGCTCTCGTGGAGGCTTCGAGCCCCAGGCCGTTCGTGGCGAAGAACGCGACCGGATGGCTTGCCCTCGGCGCTCACCGTGAACTCGCCGGGTTGGCGGCCGCCTTCTGGCGTCCGCGCGTCGATGCCGTAGAGACGCTGATCGGCGCGTGGTCG
Organism: uncultured Actinomycetes bacterium; assembly: GCA_963755025.1. Lineage (GTDB taxonomy): Bacteria > Actinomycetota > Thermoleophilia > UBA2241 > UBA2241 > Bog-752. The sequence continues at coordinate 75,462 of CAVWIH010000012.1, read as the reverse complement.
CCGGCCGCCGGTGATGGTCACTGTGGTCGGCGGCTTCTGCCAGTCCGACTGGCTTCGGCGGCGCGAGGTTGCCGTCGCCTGGGCGTAGGGTTGGAGATGTTGACCCAGCCCGTGTGTGCGCTCTCGACGTTGCCGGCGGCGTCGGTGGCAAAGTAGGTCACTGCGTGCTGGCCGAGGTCGACACCGTGAAGGCGTGCTGTAGGCCTGCGGCGCGCCGCCGTCGACGGTGTACGAGATGCCGGTGACCCCTGAGCCCAGGCCATCGTCGGCCGTCAGGCTCACCGTCTGGCTCGTGGTGCGCCAGCCCGAAAGGTCGTCGGCGGCGAGGCCGACCGGCGTCGTGGTGGGCGGCGTCGTGTCGATCCACACCGTGCAGCTGCCGATCGTGCTCGAGTTGCCGGCGTTGTCGAGAGCGCGGTACTGGTACACGTGGACGCCGTCGCCCGAGTGGTCGGCGGGCGCCGGCACAGTGAACTGATTGCCCGTCGCGGTGCTCCAGGCCGAGGCGCCCTGCAGCTTGTACTGCGTGCCGGCGAGGCCGCTGCCGCCGGTGTCGTTAGGCGTCAGCGTGACCGTCACCGGCTTGTTGTGCCAGGCGGAGTCGCTGCTGTCGGAGACCGTGGGCACCGTCGTGTCGATGTTCACGTAGCCCACGCCGGCCGGCGTCTCCGTGTTGTTGACGGCGTCGACCGACCAGTAGGTGACCTTGTGCGAGCCCTGCGCCGAGATCGCGAAGGGACTCGTGTAGGTCTGGCGTGCGCCGCTGTCGATCGTGTAGTAGGTCGCGGCGACGCCGGACAGGGCGTCGTTGGCGGCCAGGCTCACGACCTGGCTCACGTTCTGCCAGCCGGTCGTCGCGCTCGGCTGCAGGCCCGTGGCAGTGGTCGTCGGCGCCGACGTGTCGATGTTCACATAGCCCTGTTTCTTGGTCTCGGCGTTGCCGGCGTTGTCGGTCGACCAGTACACGATGGTGTGCGTGCCGCTCGCCGAGACGACGAACGGCCCGCCGTACAGCTGCGTGGCGCCGCCGTCGAGCGTGTAGTTCGTCGTGGCGACGCCGGAGACGGCGTCGGTCGCCGTGAGGGTGACCGTCTGCCCGGTCGTCTGCCAGCCGGTGTTGTTCGCACCCTGCAGCCCGGTCGCGGTCGTGGTCGGCGCCGTGGCGTCGATATTGACGTAGCCGGTGTGCTGCGCCTCTGTGTTGCCGCCGGCATCGACCGACCAGTAGACGACGCTGTGCGAGCCCTGGGTCGACACCGCGAAGGGAGCGCCGTAGGTCTGCTGCGCGCCGCCGTCGACCTTGTAGTACGTGGCCGAGACGCCCGACTGGGCGTCGGTCGCGGCGAGAGTGACGGTCTGGCTCGAGGTCTGCCAGCCCGTCGTGGCGCTCGTCTGCAGTCCGGTCGCCGTCGTGACCGGCGGCGTGGCGTCGACCAGGTACGTGCGACACGTACCGCCGGCGCCGCACGCCCACAGGCTGCCGCCGGCGCCGGTGACGCTGCGCTGCGCCTGCGTGGTGCCCGAGGTCTGCGCGACCCAGGTCGTGCCGGCGTTGGTCGTGTGGTAGATCACGCCGCCGCCGCCGACCGCCCAGGCGTTGTTGGCGTCGGTCGCGTACACGTCGTAGAGAGTCTGCGTGGTGCCCGATGTCTGCGCCGACCAGGTGGTCCCGCCGTTGGTGGTGTGGCAGATGGCGCCCGTGTTGCCGGTGACCCAGCCGACCTGTGAGTTCAGGAAGTAGACGCCGCGCAACTGCTGCGTGGTGCCCGACGTCTGCGGCGTCCAGCTCGTGCCGCCGTTGGTGGTGTGGCGCACGCCGCCGCCGGTGGTGACCAGCCAGCCGTTGTTGGCGTCGGTGAACCAGATGCCATAGATCGTGCTCGTGATGCCGGTGGTCTGGGCGGTCCACGTCATCCCGCCGTTCGTCGTGTGGCGCACCACACCGCCGGTCGTGCAGAACCAGCCGTTGTTCGCGTCGGCGAACGACACGCCGTAGATCGTGCCGGTGACGCCCGAGGTCTGCGTCGCCCATGTGGCGCCGCCGTTCGTCGTGTGGGTGACGGCGCCGCCGTTGCCGACAGCCCAGCCGGTCAGGGAGTTGATGAAGAAGATGCCGCGCAGGTTCTGCGTGGTGCCCGACGTCTGCGCCGCCCAGGTGGCGCCGCCATTGGTGGTGTGGCGCACGCCGCCGCCGGTACCGGCGAGCCAGCCGTTGTTCGCGTCGGTGAACGAGAGACCGTACAGGGTCGACGTGACGCCCGACGTCTGCGCCGTCCAGGCGTTGTAGGTCGCGGCGCGCGCGGCGCTCGGCGCGATCGCCGCCGCGAGCGCCAGAGCGGCGAGCAGGGTGACGGCCGCCAAGCTCGACGCACGCAGCGGTCGCAGGACAGACCTACGGTCGTGGTGGTCGTGACGGTCGCCGTTCGCTGCGGCCCGCGCGCTGGCCTGAACGGCGCTGCGCATGGTGGGGCTTCGGCGTTGCGATCGCCACGTGATGGTCATCTTTGCGGACCCCCTCAGGCCGTTCGGAACAGGCGACGGCTGTTACTTGGACTTCGACCGTCTGTTTCCTACTCGGCAGCACCACCCGTGAAGTAGATGGGACATCTGCCTACGTCGCAGGCCGGAGGGTCGCCCGGGTCGCAGGTCGGGGGTCGCCTGCGTCGCAGGCGGAAGGATCGCCGGCATCGCCGGCGGGGGCCGCGCACGAGAGTACGGGGGCGAGCACGGCTTGGTGGCCGCGCCCGCCCCCGCGGGTGCCGTTGTTCCGGGAAGGTGGCCCCGGGCCCGGGGCGTCGGCCCTTACGAGACCGGCGCCTGCCAGACGAAGCCGTGGCCGAGGTCGAAGACGGGGGTTGAAGGATCGGTGCGATCGATCGAGCCGGTGGCCGCGATCTGCTCGCCGACCGTCAGGTCGGAGAGCGAGACGGTGGTCACGGCGCCGTCGGCCAGCGTGCGCAGCACGCTCGTGGCGGTCGTCGCCAGGGTCAGACTGCCGCCCACGGCGTCGTGCACGGCGCGGGTGCCGCGCGTCACGGTCAGCGTGATCGTGCCCAGGTCGGTGTCGACCGCGGTGACCTGGCCGCAGCACGAGAACCACGTCAGCTGGTCGACCGGCACGACGTGGCGCACCAGGATGTGCGCGGCCACGAACACGGGGGCGGTCGGGTCGGTGCGGTCGGCGTGACCGACGATCAGCACGCGGTCGCCCACGGTGATCTGGTCGAGCGTCGTCGGGGCCGCCGAGCGACGCGTCAGCGCGACGATCTTGGCGCTCGCGGGCACGTCGATGGTGATGTCCTTGCCGATCGAGCCGCGCAGGCCGCTGGAGCCGCGGGCCACGCGCACGGCGAGCGTCGCGCCCTGCAGGTCGACCGACGACACGGCGCCCTGGCAGAGGAACCGGGCGTGGTAGGAAGGCGTCCAGGCGCAAGCCGCGCCGATGTCGTAGACCGGCGAGCCGGAGCTGGCGTCGATGGTGCCGCGGGCCATGAGCAGGGCGCCGACGGACACGCCGGCCAGCGCGATCGGCTGCCGGGCGCCGTGGCTCACGGTCGTCAGCGTGCTGTCGCTGGTGACCGTGAGCAGCAGGCTCTGGCCGAGCGAGCCCTGCAGGGCGAGCGAGGCGTGCTTGACGGTGACGGTCACGGTGCCCGCCGTGGTGTCGACGGCACTGACCTTGCCGAGGCAGGCGAACGCCTGCGCGCTGGGCGTGGCTGTGGGAGCGCGCGCCGGCAGCGGCGCGGCGAGCGCCTGCGCCGCCAAGCCGAGGGTCAGGGCCAGCGCGGCGGCGACCAGGAGGAGTCTCGTGCCGTGTCTCATCGTGTGTACCTCTCGTTCCTCGCTTCGGTGGTTGCGCCACCCGTCGCTCTTATCGGAATGCACGAGGCACATCCTGACGGCTCGGCGGGAGATTGTGTCGTCAGGCGAGACAGCGAACGCTAGCCGGCGCGCGCCGGCGCGGCGCCGCGGCCGGCGGCCATGCCCTGCCAGGCGAGCACGGCGAGCGCGCCAACGATCAGGGCCATGCCGGCGGCCTCGACTGCGTCGGGCCGCTCCCCGAGCTGCAGCCAGGCCGCCAGCACGCCGAGGGCTGGCACTGCCAGCGTGCCCAGGCCGGCCGCGCCGGCCGACAGGGCGCGCAAGGCGTAGGTCCACAGCGCCCAGGCGAGGATGTTGGCCAGCAGGAGCGTGTAGACGAGCGCGGCCGTGAAGGCCGCGGTCCACTGCGGAGCGGGGCTGTGGGCGAGCAAGGCGATGGCCACCAGCGGCACCGAACCGAAGACCATCTGCCAGGTCGTGAGCGAGAGCACGTCGACGTCGTGACGGCGCTGCAGGAGCTTGACGACCAGGGCGCTGGCCGCCCAGGCGACGCCGCTGCCGACCGCCAGCAGGCTGCTCGCCAGGTCGTGCAGGCGCCAGGGCGCCACCACCAGCACGAGCCCAGCCAGCGCCAGGCCCACGGCGATGAACTGCGTGCCCCGCAGGCGCTCGCCCAGGAACGCGCGGGCCAGGAGCAGCAGCCAGAACGGCATGGTGTACGTGAGCACCGCGACCTTGCCGGCGCCGCCGCTCGACAACGCCCAGACGCCCAGGCCCACGAACCCCGTGGTCTGCAGCAGGCCGATGGCCAGCGTGTAGCCCAGGGGTGTGGGGCGCAGCGGGCGCCGCGCCACGACGAGCACCAGGAAGAGGCAGGGGATGCTGAGGCCGGCGCGCAGGGCGGCGTAGGTGAGCGGCGTCGAGTAGTCGAGCGCGACCTTCGACGCCACCCAGCCGTAGCCCCATACGGGGGCGATGACGGCGAGGGCGAGCACGCCCAGGTCGCGGCGCCGGCGGGCGACCCCGGCGGCCGGCGCTCCTTCGGTGACGGACGCTCCCCCGGCGACGGGTGCGCTCCCCGCCTCCCTCTCGGCGCCGGGATCGGTCACGGCTGCTCCGGCGCCGCCGTGGCGCGGGCGATGACGGCCTCGATGACCGCGGTCTTGGCCTCTGCGTAGTGCTGCATGGCGGGCCAGCTCTGGGCGGCGAGGCGGCGTTTGGTGTCGGCGTACAGGGCGCGGTCGGCGGCGTCGCCGCGCAGGCGATCGCGAAACGCCAGGTTCCTCGCGATCTCGGGCGAGTCGGGCGAGTAGACATGCAGGTGCACGTCTTTGGCCCGCGTGCGCAGCATGCGGTGCTCGTGGAAGTCCGGTTCGCGCACGCGCAGGACAAAGCCTGCCGCCTCGAGGGCCGGCAGCCAGGCGGGCTCGTCGGCCGCGTCGCGCACGACGAGCAGCACGTCGACGATGGGTTTGGCGGCGAGGCCGGGCACCGCGGTCGATCCTATGTGCTCGACGAGCAGCGCCCGGGAGCCGAGCGCCGCGCGGATCGCGTCGGCCTCGCGAGCGAACCGCCGCGGCCAGTCGCGGTCGTACTCGACGACGCGGATGGCAGGGCTCTCGAGCGGGCCGATCGTCACCTGCCGCAGGTAGTCGTCGAGCTCGCCGTCGGGGCGCGGGCTGGTCATCGGCGAGCGTCGGTGGCGCCGAGGGGAGCGGGCCGCATCAGGACCCTGCGGGCCGTACGCCGCCGGTCGCGCTCGCGGCTACTTCGGTCGCCAAGCGCCGGCCGGTGCCGTGGAGGCCCATCTTCTGGCGGATGTTGCCGCGATGGAAGGTGACCGTCGTGGGCGAGAGGCAGAGCGCCTGGGCGATCTCGTCGGTGGTCTTGCCCGACCTGATCGAGCTGCAGCACCTGGTACTCGCGGCGGCTCAGGCGTGGCCCGCCCCCCGACGCGCCGTCGGGGCGGGCCAGCAGGGGCCGCGTCGATCTCGCCGAGCGTGAGCCTGACGGCTTCGACCAGGGCGCTCTCGGGCCGGCCCCGCAGGGCGTCGGCGAGCAGGTCGAGCGAGGGCATGACGAGCTGTTCGACGTTGTCGGTGACCGACAGCCGGAGGGCGTCCAGGTCGTCGCGGCGCTGGTCGACCAGCACCTTGAGTGCCACGTTGCGCTCTTCGAGCGCCTGCGTCTGGTTGCGCAGCGACAGGCGCGCCAGCTCGAGGGCCTTGTCGACGGTGATGTCGCGGATGCCGCCGGCCATCCACTCGGCGGCGCCGTCGGGTCCGGCCAGCACGATCGCCCAGTCGCTGACCCAGACGTACTCGCCGTCGCCGCGGCGCAAGCGGTACTCGCTGCGAAACGACGAGATGTCGCGCAGCGCGCGGTCGTTCTCGGCCACGAGGCGGGGCAGGTCGTCGGGGTGCACGAGGCCGAACCACTCCTCGGTGAAGGTCGGAGCCGCGTCGTGGGGCAGGTGCAGGAGCCCTTCAAGGCCGGGCACCAGGCAGAACGCGGTCGGCACGTGCCAGACGTACCACACGGCGAAGTGGGCTTCGACGATCATGCGCAGCACCGTGGCCGTGACGTCGGCCGGGATCATCTCGCGACTGGGCTCCTCGCCGCCGCGGGGCTCGGCGAGCACCTGCACGGCGAGTCCGGCGTAGTCGAACGAGCGCGACGGGCGCCAGTCGTCGAAGCCTCGGGCGGCCGCGTCGCCGGTCGCCGACGTCGTGGCCAGCGGGTCGCCGTGGCGCGAGCCGGCGCCCGCGCGCAGCGCGAGCGCCGGCTCGCGCCGCCAGCCGAGCGTGGTGGCCAGGGCGCCGCGGATGGCCGCCGGTCCCTCGCCCGGGGCCGCGCCCGCGGCGGGCGGCGCCGGCGCCGCGTCGGGCGCCACGTCGCGGCGGCGCTGCCTGGCGTCGATCACGCCGCGCCGCCGCGCCGTCGACAGGTCTGTGTCGGGCCGGATGAACTCATAGGTAAGACACAGTATAGAACTATGGTGTCGCCCTGTTCACAGCGGTCGGCTTTCAGCGTACCTTCCGGGCAACCGTCCACCGTGCGCGGTGGAGAGCGTCGTCTACGGCGAAAGGGCAGCGATGGCAGGCCGCACAGGCAGTGTCTCAGTCGATGGCGGACGCGTCTGGTACCGTCGCCTCGGTCCACCCGACGGTGTCCCCGTCCTCATCGTGCACGGCGGCCCGGGCGCCGCATCGTACTACCTCGAGCCGTTCGCCGAGCGGCTGGCGCGGCGGCGCCCGGTCGTGATCTACGACCAGCTCGGCTGCGGCCGGTCCGACAAGCCCGACGACACGAGCCTCTGGACCATCGACCGCTCGTGCCGCGAGCTCGACCAGGTGCGCGCCGCGCTGGGCCTGGGCTGGTGCCATCTGCTGGGGCAGTCGTGGGGCGGCTGGCTGTCCATCGAGTACCTCACCCGCGGCGCGGTCGGCATAGCCGGCGCGGTGCTGGCCTCGACGTCGGCCAGCCTGCCGCAGTTCGTGGCCGAGGCGCACCGCCTGATCGACGAGATGCCGGAGCCCGAGCGTACGACCCTGCGCGAGCTCGGTGCCCGCGCCGCCTACGACGACCCGCGCTACCAGGACGCGGTCATGGCGTTCTACCGCCGCCACCTCTGCCGGCTCGACCCCTGGCCCGACTGCGCCCTGCGCAGCGTCGCCGAGCTCGAGGGCAATCAGGTCTACCTGACCATGAACGGCCCGACGGAGTTCGACGTGATCGGCCCGCTGCGCGACTGGGACCGCACCGCCGACCTGCACCGCATAGAGTCGCCGACCCTGGTGACCGTCGGCCGTTTCGACGAGATCACGCCGGCCTGCGCGCAGACGATCGTCGAGGGTGTCGCCGGAGCGCGCCTCGCGGTGTTCGAGCAGTCCGGTCACTACGCCCACGAAGAAGAGCCCGAAGCCTACGTCGCCGTGGTCGACGAGTTCCTGGGCGCGGTCGAGCACGCCGCCGCCGTCTAAGCCATGGCCGTCCGTGAACATGCCAGAGCCGCCGGCGCCGCCGGCGCGTCGTGAAGGAGGGTACTGTGACCGGTGCCGGACATGAGGGTCCCAGTCTCGAGCGCAACGCCATCGGCCTGCGCGAGGTCCTGTTTCAGTCGGTGACGGCCATGGCGCCGGCCGGCGCGGTCGCCTTTTCCATTCCGGCCGGCGCGTCGTTCGCCGCCGGCGCCCTGCCGCTGGCCACGGTGCTGGCGCTGATCGCCTGCATGTTCGTGGCGCTCACGATCGGCGAGCTCGCCCGCCACCTACCGTCGGCGGGCAACTTCTGCACCTACACCTCGAAGGGCCTGCACCCCTGGGTCGGGTTCCTCGTCGCCTGGGGCTACGCCTTCGCCGAACCGTTCATGGTGTCGCTCTGCTTTCTGCTGCTGGGCATCGTGGCGACCGGCTTCTTCAACACCGAGTTCGGCTGGTCGACCGGCTGGTGGTGGGCCTGGGTCGTGGTCGGCCTCGCGGTCGTGTTCTGGCTGGGCTACCGCGGCGTCAAGGTCTCGACCAAGACCGGCACGTGGCTGGGCGTGTTCGAGATCATCGTGATCGGTGCGCTCTCGGTCTGGCTGATCATCGATGCCGGCGGGCGCAACACGTTGTCGGTGTTCACTACGCAGCACGCCACGGTGAGCGGCAGCATGGGCATGTCGGGTGTGATCGCCGCCTGCGTCTACTCCATCCTGGCCTTCACCGGCTTTGAGTCGGCGGTGCCGCTGGCCGAAGAGGCGCGCGACCCCAAGCGCACGATCCGCAAGGCGGTCGTCTTCTCGTGCCTCGCCATCGGCGCCTTTTATGTGTTCACCACCTACGCCGCCACCGTGTGGATCGGCCCCGGGCACATGACGGGCTTCGCCAGCCTGAACGACAACAACCCCTGGACCCACATGGCCAAGTCGGTGTGGGGCGTGGGCTGGCTGGTCGTCGTGGTCGCCATCGTCAACTCGGAGTTCGCCAACGCGAACGCGGCCTCGAACGTGACCACGCGCACCTGGTACGCCATGGGGCGCATCCGCCTGTTCCCCAAGATGCTCGCCACCGTGCACCCCCGCTTCCGCTCGCCGCATGTGGCGGTCATGGTCGAGTCGGTGATCGCCCTGGCGCTGGCGCTGTGGCTCGGCTTCCAGTACTCGCCGTACACCGCCTTCCTGCTCATGGCGACGATCTTCACGCTGATCCTGATCCTCGTCTACATCGCCGTGCTCATCGCCTGCATCACCTACTACTGGCGCTTTCAGCGCGCCGAGTTCAACGTGATCATGCACGGCCTCATCCCGCTGCTGGGGATCGCTGTGTTCGTGCCGGTGTTCCTGACCGCCGCAGGCATCCCCGCCTTCAGCTTCGTCGCCAAGCTCTCCTACCCGATCTCGCTGGCGGGACCGGTCGTCGGGGTGTGGATGGCGATCGGCGTCGTGTACCTCGTCTACCTGCACAACCGCCATCCGCAACGGCTGGCCGACACCGCGATGGTGTTCGTCGACGAGCCCATCGGCGCGCCCGACGGCGGCCTCGCGGGCGTCGGCGCGCAGCCCGAGCCGGTCGGCATCGAGCCATGAGCGCGGTCGTCGAGGGCGGGGGGCGATCGTGAAGATCCATGAGGGCATGATCGACGTACCCGGGGGGCGTGTCTGGTATCGCAGCGTCGGCGAGGGCGGCATGCCGCTGCTCTGCCTGCACGGCGGGCCCGGCATGACGCACAACTACATCGACCCGCTCGAAGACCTGGGCGACCGGCGCCGCGTCATCTTCTACGACCAGCTCGGTTGCGGGCGCTCTGACCGGCCCGACGACACCTCGCTGTGGACGGTGCCGCACTTCGTGCGCGAGCTCGAAGCGGTGCGCGGCGCGCTCGGGCTCGACCGCTTTCACCTGTTCGGCAGCTCGTGGGGCGGTCAGCTCGCCATGCAGTACATCCTCGACTACCAGCCGGCGGGCCTCGTCAGCCTGCTCATGTCGGGCAGCCCGGCGAGCATGCCGCGCTGGGTCGAAGGCTGCATGGCGCTACTCGCCGAGCTGCCCGCCGAGGTGCGCGAGGTCATCGCGCGCCACGAGGCCGCCGGCTTCACGTCGTGTCCCGAGTACCTCGGCGCAGTGGCCGTCTTCTACCAACGCCACCTCTGCCGGCTGCAGCCCTGGCCGGCCGGCCTGGAGCGTTCCTTCGCCGAGATGAGTCCGGTGGTCTACGAGACCATGAACGGGCCGAGCGAGTTCACCGTGACCGGCCGCTTTCGTGACTGGGACGTGTTCGGCAGGCTCGGCGAGATCAAGGTGCCGGCGCTCGTCATGGGCGGCCGCTACGACGAGATCAGGGCCGACCACCTGGCCGACATCCACGCCGCCATCGCCGGCTCGGAGCTCGTGCTGTTCGAGGAGAGCTCGCACACGCCGTTCCACGAGGAGCGCGAGCTCTTCATGCGCACCGCCAACGACTTTCTCGATCGTGTAGAGGGCGCGCTCTCCTAGCGCTCCCGCGCCCGCGACGCGCCGCGGCGGCTGCGCCGCGGCGCGTCGCGTAAAGCCGGCGACCCCCCGTGCCGATACAGGGACTGCATGGCCGCGCGCGCGGTACGACTGCGGGAGGTCCCAGGGTGAAGCTCTTCAAGCCGGTGTCGGGTCGCCATCAGACCCTCGGACTGCCGATCGTCGCCCTGGCGGCGGCCTGCCTTGCGCTCTCGTTCGCGCCGGCGGCGCGCGCCGCCGTGTGGACGGCGAGCTCGACGGCGCGCATCGTGCCCAGCTCGTCTCCCGGCACGACCACGACGGCCACGGTGCACGCCGCGGGGGGCGAGTACGAGGGCCTGATCATCGGGCTGCGGGGCTCCGCCGCGCGCAGCGTCACGGCGGCCTGGTCTGCCGACACCGACCCTCTGATCACAGCGAACTCGATCCTCGACCAGGTGGCCTTCGTCCACATCACACACCCGACCACGTTCTCCGGGGCCAAGCCGGGCCTCTATCCCGACCCCCTGCTGCCCCGCGCCCTCGGGCTGAACGGCGCGCGCGCCAAGGCATTCACGGTGCCGGCCGGCAGCTCCTCGCTCTACATCCTGTTCCACGTGCCCTACGGGACCGCTGCCGGCGACTACCAGGGCACGCTGCACGTGTGGAACGGCGCCGAGCAGGTCGACGTCCCGGTCACCCTCACGGTCTACAGCTTCGGCTGGCAGAAGCTCAGCGTGCGCACCGCCTTCTCGGTCAACTTCAACAAGATCGGCGGCAATCTGGTCGCCGACTACAAGATGCTCGCCGAGCACGGCGTCACGCCGCAGATGCCCAAGGTCGTGCCGCGCACGACCGCCAGCGGCGCCATCTCCGCCACGCCCTACGGCGACGCCCTCGAGCCGTACCTCGGCTCAGACGGGCTCGACCTCACGATCACGGTGCTCCCCTGGCTGCACTGGTGGCCGGCCTATTCGTGGAAGATGCACTCCGGCAACACCGCCCTGCTCAACTACCTGGCCAACGTGTGTCGCGTCTTCAGCGCCCGCGGCTGGACCGACAAGCTCATCGCCTACCCCGTCGACGAGCCCAACACGACCAGCGCCGAGCGCGCCGCCGACAACCTGGCCCGCACGCTGCACAAAGCGAGCGCCCGCGCCGGCTTTCGCGCCAAGTTCCTGCTCACCGACGACCCGCGCCCCACCCGGCTCACGACGCACGCCGCCAACACGTTCCTGTTCAACGACGTCGACATCTGGTGCGTGCGCTACTACTACTTCTTCGGCCGCGTGCCGGTGCTGCGCAAACTTCAGGCCAAGGGCGCCCAGGTGTGGTGGTATCCGTACTACAACTCGTCGGTCGCGCAGCTGCCGAACTTCGTGATCGACAAGGGGCTGGCCGACGAACGCGTCTGGGGCTGGCTCATGTACCAGTGGAAGGTCGACGGCATGCTCTACTGGGGCATCACCAGGTGGGGCAACGCGCTGACCGGCAAGGGCGACCGCGACCCCTACAAGAACCCGCTGTCGTTCGAGTACTCCGACGGGCGCGTCGCCAACGGCGAGGCCAGCCTCATCTACCCCGGCTACTACCCGCGCTACGGGCTCGACGACAAGAGCGCTCCGCCGGTCTCGTCGCTGCGACTCGAAGCGCTGCGCGACGGCTTTCAGGACCTCGAGTACCTGCGCATCGCGGCCAAGACCCCCGGCATCACGCCGGCCGCCATCTCGGCGGTCGTCAAGAGCGTCACCTGGTACCCGTATCCCATCAAGTACGGCCACATCTTCAAGTTCCCGAAGTACGTGAAGTCGTCGTCGGCCTTCGACTCCGCTCGCGCCCGCATCGCCGCCATGATCGAGGCGGCGCAGGCCGGCGCGCAAGGAAGCGGCTCAGGTTCGTAGAGCGTCGCGACCCGCGCCCACCCGCCGCCCGGCGGTCCCGGGACCGGCGACTCGGTCCCCGGGCCCGCGGGCGGCCGCGGCAAAACGTCGCGGCCGCGGCCGCGGGCGCGCTATCATGCCGGTGCGCCCCCTTGGGGCGCGCCTTCCGGCTCGAAGCCAGGGCACGAACAGCCCGGCGTGAGCGCTCCCGCGATCGAGGACCGGTCCGCACCACCGTGGAGCAGGCAGTAAGCGAAGAATCCGCGCGCGTCGCGATCGCGGCGATCGACGTCGACGGCACCCTGTTCTCCGAGCGCGCGGCCCAGCACGTGTTCCTCGGCATCCTGCGTGCGAGCGGCCTGCTCGGGCGCGCCGCCTTCGCCCGCCTCGTGGCCATCTACGTGGGGCACCGCGTCGGGCTGATCGACCCGGTGTCGGCGCGGGTCCGCGGCTTGGCCGTGCTCGACGGCCTGCCGCTCGCGAGGGCCGAAGCGCTGGCCGACCGGGTCGTGGCCGACCTGCTCGAGGTCGTGCGTCCCGAGGCGCGCGCCGAGATCGCCGCCTTGCGCGCCGAGGGGTCGTTCGTGCTGCTGGTCTCGGCCTCGCTGGGACTCGTCGTGAGCCGCCTGGCGGCGGGCCTTGGGGCCGACGGCTACCTCGCCTCCGAGCTGCTCGTGCACGGCGAACTGTGCCGCGGCGCCTTCGCCGGGCCGGTCTGCGAGGGCCCCCAGAAATGGCTCGCCCTCACCCGCTTTGCCGACGAGCGCTTCGGGGCCGGCGAGTGGACGCTCGCCGCGGCCTACGGCGACTCGACCGACGACGTCGCGCTGCTAGGCCACGCGCAGCGGGCTGTGGTGGTCAACGCCCGCGGCAGGCTCGCCAGCACGGCCCGGCGCAGGGGCTGGCGGCGCGTAGACTGGCCCTGAGCGGCGCGTTCGTCAACGCGGCGCGCTTGTCGCCGCGCGCTCGTGGCCGCGCCGCGCGTACGTTGCCGCGCCGCGCGCACCGTGTGCACCGCGGGTCGGCCGAACACGAAAGGGAGCCAGACGCATGAGCAGACCTGTGCTTGAGATCATCATCGGCAGCACGCGGCCCGGCCGCGTCGGGCTGCCGGTCGCCGAGTGGGTGCACGGGCGCGCCGTCGATCACGGCGGCTTCGACGTGGAGCTCGTCGACCTTGCGGCCGTCGCGCTGCCCCTGTTCGACGAGCCCCAGCACCCCATGCTGCACGCCTACACCCACGAACACACGAAGCGCTGGAGCGCGACCGTCGAGCGCGCCGACGCCTTCGTGTTCGTCATGCCCGAGTACAACTACGGTTTCAACGCGGCCCTCAAGAACGCCATCGACTATCTGCACTTCGAGTGGCAGTACAAACCGGTGGGCTTCGTGAGCTACGGCGGCGTGGCGGCCGGCGCGCGGGCCGTGCAGATGCTCAGGCAGGTGGTCGGGCCGCTGAAGATGGTCGACCTGTTCGAGGCCGTCTACATCCCGTTCGTGGGCAGGCTGCTCGACGAAAGCAAGACGACGCTGCACGCCGACGAAGGCATGGACGTGGCCGCCGACCTCATGCTGCACGAGCTCGTGCGCTGGACCGCGGCGCTGCAGCCGCTGCGCCAACCGCGCTGAAGGCCGGTCGGCTCAGTCTTGCCGTGACCGGCCGTCTGCGGTAGTAGACTCGTTGGTGATGGCCGTGGCCGAAGATCACGGGCTGGAGGTTGCCGAAGTGGCGCGCACCCGCCTCGCCGACTATCACGTGCACAGCCGCTTCTCAGACGGCAAGGACGAGCTGCGCGCCTGCGTCGAGCATGCCCTGCAGCTCGGTCTGCCCGAGCTGGGCTTCTCGGACCACCTCACCCCGGCGTTCCTGGCCCAAGGCGGCTACGGTATCGACAGGGATCGTCTCGACGACTACGTCGCGGCGGTGACGACTGTCGCTCAAGACTACCCGGAGCTGCGGGTGCTGCTTGGTGGCGAGGCCGACTACCTGCCCGCGGCAGCCGACGAGATTCTCGCCGTGCTCGCCGACTACCCGTTCGACTACGTCTTGTGCTCGGTCCATTTCGTCGACGGGTTCGGCTTCATCGAAAGAGGCTCTGCCGCCGCCCCGGGCTGGCGCGACGTGGACCGGGTCTGGCGCCGCTACTGGGAGACGCTCGTCGAGGCCGTCCAGACCGGCGCATTCGATGTTGTGGCTCACCTGGACCTTCCGAAGAAGTGGGGCTACCGTCCCGCGACCGACATGGATGCGCTCGAAGACGCCGCGCTGGCGGCCGTCGCCGCGGCCGGCATGGCGATCGAGATCAACACCTCCGGGCTCGATCGCCACCCCGTGGCCGAGATGTACCCCGCACCGAGCCTGCTGCGGCGTGCCCGCCTCGCCGGGATCCCTCTTACGTTCGGCTCCGACGCGCATCGCGCTGCCGAGGTCGGTTCGCAGTTCGAGGCCGCGTTCGAGCAGGCGCGCGCGGCGGGCTTTGAGTCGACGCTGAGGCTGTCGGATGGGGCGGCCGTGCCCCTCGCGTAGGCGACTCGGTCCGGTCGGCTCGCTCGGGGCCCCACCAGTGGGCCGCACGCGTCACGATGGCGGCGCGTCCAGCACGGCGCGCACCTCGGCGGCGATCTGCAGGTCCTCGCGGGCGGCCACCACGAAGCTGCGTACGCGCGCGCCGGGCGCCGTGATCTCACGGTCGCCCTCGCCGGCGCCCCTCGCGGCGACGACGGCGCGGGCCGCCTCGGCGGCCGCGCCCCGCCCGGTCCCGGCGGCCGCCGCTCTCGTCGACCGCGACACCCAGAAAAGCGAGGCCTTCCGCCGCGCGCCGCCGGATGGGCGCCGAGTTCTCGCCCACCCCGCCGGTGAAGGACAGCGCGTCGATGCCGCCCATCGCGGCGGCCATGGCGGCCACCGCGGCGCGCAGGCGGTGCAGGTAGACCGCGACGGCGAGGGCGGCGTCGGGGTCGCCCTCACCCTCGGCGACGAGCAGCGCGCGCATGTCGGAGCGGCCCGACAGCCCCAGCAGGCCGCCGCGGTACTCGAGGGCGGCGGCCAGCTCGGCGGGCGGCATGCCGACGTGCTCCTCGAGCCAGAGCACGAGCCCGGGGTCGACGCTGCCCGAGCGTGTCGCCATGACGAGGCCGTCGAGCGGCGTGAAGCCCATCGTGGTGTCGACCGAGCGTCCGTCGTCGATGGCCGCCAGCGAGGCGCCGGCGCCCAGGTGGCAGCTCACCAGGCGCAGCCCGCCGGCCGGCGGGCCGGCCAACTGCGCCACGCGACGCGCGACGTAGCTGTGAGAGAGGCCGTGAAAGCCGAAACGGCGCAGGTCCCAGCGCTTGCGCCACTCCAGGGGCAGCGCGTACGTGGCGGCCGCCGCCGGTATGCGGGCGTGGAAGGCGGTGTCGAAGCAGGCCACCGCGGGCACGCCGGGCAGCGCGGCGCTGACCGCGGCGAGCGCCGCCAGCGACTTGGGCTGGTGGAGCGGCGCCAGGTCGCTGAGCGCCTCGAGCCGGCGCACCACGTCGCCCGAGACCAGGACCGGGCCGAGGAACTGCGTGCCGCCGTGCACGACCCGGTGCCCCACGGCGTCGACCGCCCCCAGCCCGTCGACCGCGGCGCGCACCTCTCCCGAGTCGGCGACGCCGCGCGGGGCCGGCAGGTCGGCGGCGCCCGCGAGCTGGTCGGCGGGGTCGAGCAGCCTCAGTTTGAGGCTGCTCGACCCCGCATTGACCACCAGCACGCGCAGGCCGGGCGCGCTCTCCCGGCGGGCCTCAGTCACCGGGCCACGTCCACTCCGAGATCTCGGGATCGTCTTCGCCGTGGTCGCGCGTGTAGCCGCGGGCCAGCAGGCGGCGGTCGGCCATGTACTGGCGCAGCCGGCCGGCGCGGGCCGCGAGGCCGGGCACGCGGTCGATGACGTCCATCACCAGGTGAAAGCGGTCGAGGTCGTTGAGCATGACCATGTCGAACGGCGTGGTCGTGGTGCCCTCTTCTTTGTAGCCACGCACGTGCAGGTGGTCGTGGTTGGCGCGCCGGTAGGTGAGGCGGTGGATCAGCCAGGGGTACCCGTGAAAGGCGAAGATCACCGGGCGGTCGGGCGTGAACAGCGAGTCGAACTCGGGGTCGCTCAGTCCGTGGGGGTGCTCCGACGCGGGCTGCAGGCGCATGAGGTCGACGACGTTGACCACGCGCACCTTCAGGTCGGGCAGGTTCTGGCGCAAGATGGCGGCCGCGGCCAGGGTCTCGACCGTGGGTACGTCGCCGCAGCAGGCCAGCACGACGTCGGGTTCGCCGACGTCGTCGGTGCCGGCCCACTCCCAGATGCCGATGCCGCGCGCGCAGTGCAGCAGGGCCTGGCCCATGGTGAGCCACTGCGGCTGCGGCTGCTTGCCGACCACGATCACGTTGACGTAGTCGTGCGAACGCAGGCAGTGCTCGACCGTGCTCAGCAGGGTGTTGGCGTCGGGCGGCAGGTAGACGCGAATGACCTCGGCCTTCTTGTTGACGACGTGGTCGATGAAGCCCGGGTCCTGGTGCGAGAAGCCGTTGTGGTCCTGCCGCCAGACGTGCGAGCTGAGCAGGTAGTTGAGCGAGGCGATCGGCTGCCGCCAGGGGATCGCGCGGCTGGCTTTGAGCCACTTGGCGTGCTGGTTGAACATGGCGTCGATGATGTGGATGAAGGCCTCGTAGCTCGTGAACAGGCCGTGGCGTCCGGTGAGCAGATAGCCTTCGAGCCAGCCCTGGCAGAGGTGCTCGGAGAGGACCTCGAGCACGCGGCCGTCGGGAGCGAGGTGGTCGTCGGTGGCCAGGATCGGCTCCTCGAAGACGCGGTCGGTGACCTCGAAGACCGACTGCAGGCGGTTCGAGGCGGTCTCGTCGGGGCCGAACAGGCGAAAGCTGCGCCGGTTCTGGTCGATCACGTCGCGCAGGTAGTCGCCGGCGACCTTGGTGACCTCGAGGACCGGCGCGCCGGGGCGCGGCACGTCGACCGAGTAGGCGCGAAAGTCGGGCAGAGTGAGGTCGCGCAGCAGGCGGCCGCCGTTGGCGTGCGGGTTGGCGCTCATGCGGCGGTGGGCCTTGGGCGCCAGGCGGCGCAGCTCGGGGTCGAGCGCGCCGTCCGCGTCGAACAGCTCCTCGGGGCGGTAGCTGCGCAGCCAGTCTTCGAGCTGCGCGAGGTGCTCCGGATTGGTGCGCACCGCGCTGAGCGGCACCTGGTGGGAGCGGTGCGTGCCCTCGACCTGCCGGCCGTCGACGACCTTGGGCCCGGTCCAGCCCTTGGGCGTGCGCAGCACGATCATGGGCCAGGCCGGGCGGCCCGCTTTGCCCTCGTCGCGGGCGCCGCGCTGGATGGCGTGGATCTCCTCGACCACCTGGTCCATGACCTCGGCCATGCGCCGGTGCGTGGGCTCGGGTTCGCTGCCCTCGACGAAATAGGGGTGGTAGCCGTAGCCCAGGAAGAGCTGTTCGAGCTCGGCGTCGGCCATGCGCCCGAGCACCGTGGGGCTCGCGATCTTGTAGCCGTTCAAGTGCAGGATGGGCAGCACGGCGCCGTCGCGCCCCGGCTCCAGGAACTTGTTGGAGTGCCAGCTCGCCGCGAGTGGGCCGGTCTCGGCCTCGCCGTCGCCGACGACGCAGGCGACCAGCAGGTCGGGATTGTCGAAGGCGGCGCCGAAGGCGTGCGCCAGCGAGTAGCCGAGCTCGCCGCCCTCGTGGATGGAGCCGGGCGTCTCGGGCGAGACGTGGCTGGGAATGCCGCCCGGAAAGGAGAACTGGCGAAAGAGGCGCTGCATGCCCTCGGCGTCTTGAGCGATGCTCGGATAGACCTCGGAGTAGGTGCCCTCGAGGTAGGCGTTGGCGACCATCGCCGGGCCGCCGTGCCCGGGGCCGCAGATGTAGATGGCGTCCAGGTCCCAGTTGCGGATCACGCGGTTGAGATGGACGTAGATGAAGCTGAGCCCGGGCGAGGTGCCCCAGTGCCCGAGCAGGCGGGGCTTTATGTGCTCGGGCCGCAGCGGCTCGCGCAGCAGCGGGTTGGCGAGCAGGTAGATCTGGCCGACCGACAGGTAGTTGGCCGCCCGCCAGTAGGCGTCGATGCCGGCGAGCTCGTCCGCACTCAGGCGGGCGGCCGCCGACGGCGTGGTCTGCGTGTCACGGTCTGGGTCCACCAGCGTCCTCTCGTGTCGTGGTCGCCGGCCTCGCGGGCCTCCGGGCGTGCCGCTCGTGCCCGGCGCCGCCGCGGGCGGCGCCCGTTCTTGCTCGTTGGAGCGCAACGCGCCGATACGGTCGTGGGAGAGGCGCCACCGCCATGCTCGTGGGCGGCGCCGAGTCGCTGTCGTTCTGCCTTCGTCTTCTTCCTCGGACGCGGCCTCGTCATGCGTCGTCCGGCGGCCGTGCGCGCGCGTCCGGTCGCGCCGCAGGCTCTCCGGCCGGCGGCTCGCCGTCGTCAGGGCTTGACGAGGCTTTCGGCGGCGACCTTCTGCAGGAACGTGCGCTGCTCGGCGGAGCCGACCGGACCGGAATAGGTGATGCCGACGGTGCTGCGGCCGAAGATCGTCTGGTAGACGACGCAGGCCGCGAGGTACGACCCGAGGGCCGTCGGGTGCCCGTCGGCGTTGTTGAGCACGATGTCGGGGCGTTCGAGCAGGGCGTTGGCGAACGCCTCGCCGGCCGGAGCGACCCTGGCGCCCAGGGCGGCGCCGGCCGCGCGATACGCGGCCGAGAGGTTCGCGGTGGTGACGCCTTCGGCGGCGCTGTCGGGGCGGTTCCAGGTCATGAGCAGCACGGTCTTGGCGCCGCTCCTGGCGATCGCGTGGTCGAAGAGCAGCGTGTAACGGCGAAACTCGGCGACGTTCACCACCGGGCTCTGGCTCTGGTCCTGCAGGACCACGTAGTCCCAGTGGCCGGTGGCGATGCTGTGCAGCTCGGCGGCGTCGTTCCAGTGCTCTTCGAGCGTGAAGCCGCCCTGGTCGAAGCTCGCCGTCGTGCACGTGGGCGCAAGCCCGGCGAGCAGTGTGTCGAGCCCGCCGTTGTACGACGTGAAGCTGTTGCCGATGAACAGCACGCGGGTCGCCGGCCGGCTGCCGCAGGCGCCGCACAGCGCGACGAGCGCCACGAGCGCGAGGCACGCCACGACCGCGCGCGGCGCGGCGCGCAGCGCCGCGCCGGTCACTCGACGCCCGTTGGTCACATCGTCCTCCTTGCCTGCGGGCCGCGCCGTGTGGCGCCGCCGTCGTGGCGCGCCCCTGCGCGCGCCGCCCGAAAAGCGGTAGGCTCTCTATCGGCGCAGCGTGAGTCACACATGAAAGGCGGCGACGATGCGGCAGCCACGGCAGTCCTCCCCACAGTCCACATGACCGCTTACGACCTGGGCGTGATCGCCGTCATGGCCCTGCTCGCCTTCCGCGGCTTTCGCGTGGGGCTGGTGGCTACGCTCCTGACCTGGGCCGCCCTGGGCGTCGGCCTGTGGCTCGCCCTGCGCTTCGATCGCGTCGTCGGAGGCTGGATCGCCCGGGTACACGGTTTCGCCCCCGCCACGCAGCGCGTGCTGGCCTTCGTCGTCATCGTGGTCGTCGTCGAGGTCGTCGCCGGCTGGCTCGCCGGCCGCCTCAGCGGCGCCCTCAGGCACGTCCCGCTGCTGGGTGGTCTCGACCGACTGGGCGGCCTGGTCTGCGGCGCGCTGCTGGCGGCCGTCACCGTGTGGCTCGTGACCGCGGCCCTGGTGGCGCTGCCGTCGCCGCTGCCGCCCTTTTCGAGCACGGTGCGCCGCTCCGAGACGGTGCACCTCATGCGCTCGCTGACCCCGCGCTGGCAGCACGACCTGCGCACCCGCCTCTCGCACCTCGGGCAGGGATCCGTCTGAGGCGGACCCTCTGGGCCGTTCCCGGGTCGCACGTCTGCGCAGTCGTGGCGACGGGTGGGGCGTCAGCGCCCAGACCTTGCCCATCTGCGCTAGAATCCCGGGACACGACGACGGCCGCTCGTTCAGGTCGGCGGCTGCTCGACCGATACCACTCTGTGGGGGTGCCGGCTCGCCACGAACGGCGCGCACGGTCCGTGGCAAGCGGACCGCTCGCGGGCCGCGCCGTGTGCGGCGCCGGCCCGGCGGTGTGCGGGATTCCTCGGACGCGAGGGCCCGGGGCGCTCGACAAGGGGGGACCATGACCGGCAGGCAGGGCAGAGGCGGCGGATCGCAGCGCGCAGCGCGCGCCTGCGCGGTCGCACCCACCCGGCAGCGCCGCCGACGGTGCGCTGCGGGGGTGGACTGAAGCGCCGTGGCAAAGTCGTCCCGCCTCACCGTCACCGCCGAGATCGTCTCGGCCATCACCTCGAGCCTGGTGCTCGACGAGGTGCTGGCCAGCATCGCCCACCGCACCTGCGAGGTCCTCGAGCTCTGGGAGTGCGACATCTACGGGTGGGTCTCCCCCCAGGAAGAGGCCGCCTGTCTCGCGGTATGGGCGCTCGAGCCCGAGCCCGGCGATGAGGACTGGGTCGGCGGCCGGCTCAGGCTGACCGAGCACCCAACGTTTCGCCGCGTGCTGCACGAAGGACGCCTGCTGGCCGCCTACCTCGCCGATCCCGGCCTGCCGGCGGCCGACCGGACCCGCATGGAGGCTTGGGGCGAGCGCAGTTGCCTGCTCGTGCCGCTGATCTTCAAGGGCGAGGTGATCGGCTGCCTGCAGCTGATCGAGAAGCGCCACACGCGCCTGTTCTCGGAACGCGACCGGCAGCTCGCCACCACCCTGGCGGCGCTGGCCGCGGTCGCCATCCAGAACGCCCGCCTCTATGGCGAGCTCGAAGCCCTCGCCATCACCGACGGCGTCACGGCGCTCTTCAACCACCGCCACTTCCACGAGCGCCTCGCGGCCGAGGTCGCGCGCGCCAACCGCTACGACCTGGCGCTGTCGCTGCTGCTCATCGACATCGACGGCTTCAAGGACTACAACGACCGCTACGGCCACCCGGCGGGCGACGCCCTGCTGCGCGCCCTCGGCGCGCTGCTCATCGAGCAGACGCGCACCGACATCGACATCGTGGCGCGCTACGGCGGCGACGAGTTCGCCGTCATCCTGCCGAGCACCGGCGGTCAGGGTGCGGGTTCCGCCGGCGAGCGGCTGCGTGACGCCATCGAGCAGCAGCGGCTCGCCGTCGCCGAGCGCCCCGCCGGCGACGCCGCCGTGGCGTTGCACGAGCACGACGGCGGCGACGCGGCCGTGGCCGCCGCCGAGCGCATCCGGCACGGCATCGAAGGCGAGCACTTCGGCTCTCGCGAGTCGCTGCCGATCGTGACCGTGAGCATCGGCGTCGCCAGCCTCACCGACGGCGCCGGCTCGCTCGAGAGCCTGATCGAGGCCGCCGACAGGGCTCTCTACCGCGCCAAGCAGGCCGGTCGCAACCGCGTCGCGCTCGCCGACCGGCAAGGCGCCGCTACCTAGACCCCTTCGCCCACCCTCCAACGCCGCCGTTCGCTCCGCCGCCCTTCGCTCGGCCCCTCGCGCGCGCGGCGCCTGCTCGCCCTTCGCAGCCGAGCGCCCGCCCTCGCCGACCCCTCGCGCCCTGGCGCGCCCAGTCACCGTCACGACCGTCGGCCCCCGTGGACGCCGCCTCGAGAAAAACCCTATCAATACGGTGAAAACTCACGGACCCGGGAAACTGATGGGTTGGAACGATTCTCGGCAAGTCGCGAATCGGCGCCGCCGGACGAAAGGAGGTGCGTGCGCGATGGCCGACGTGAGTTTTGAGGACGTCAGCAAGGTCTACGCGGACGGGACGCGCGCGGTGGACGGCATGGACCTTGCGGTCAAGGACGGCGAGTTCATGGTACTCGTCGGGCCCTCGGGCTGTGGAAAGACGACGGCGCTTCGCATGGTCGCCGGCCTTGAGGATATCTCGGCCGGCGTCGTTCGTATCGGGGAACGGGTCGTCAATCACGTGCCTCCTCGCGACCGCGACATCGCCATGGTCTTTCAGAGCTACGCCCTGTACCCGCACCTGAAGGTCTACGACAACATCGCGTTCGGGCTGCGGCTGCGCAAAGAACCCAAAGACGAGATCGACCGCCGCGTGCACGAAGCCGCCGGCGTCCTGGGCCTCGAGGAGTTCCTCGACCGCAAGCCGCGTGCTCTCTCCGGCGGGCAGCGCCAGAGGGTCGCCATGGGCCGCGCCATCGTGCGCCATCCCCAGGCCTTCCTCATGGACGAGCCGCTCTCCAACCTGGACGCCAAGCTGCGCGTGCAGATGCGCGCCGAGATCAGCGCCCTGCAGGACAAGCTGGGCACCACCACGCTCTACGTGACCCACGACCAGGTCGAGGCCATGACCATGGGCGACCGCGTCGCCGTCATGCGCAAGGGCCGCCTGCAGCAGGTCGCCCATCCGCAGGAGCTCTACGACCGGCCGGTCAACCTGTTCGTCGGCGGCTTCATCGGCAGCCCGGCCATGAACATGGTCGAGGCCACGATCGAACGCAAGGGGCTCGACCTGGTCGCCGTCATCGGCACGCAGCGCCTGGGCCTGGGCGATGAGACGCTGCACCTGCGCCCCGACCTGCGCCGTTACGAAGGCCAGACCGTGGTGCTGGGCATCCGCCCCGAGAACCTGAGCGATGCCGCGCTCGACACAGACGTGCCGACCGACCACCGCCTGCGCGGCCGGGTCGTGCTGCGCGAGGCGCTCGGCGCCGAGATCATGGTGCACTTCATGATCGACGTCCCGCCGGTGCGCAACGAGCACACGAGAGAGCTGCTGGAAGAGACCGAATCACGCGGCGCGGCGGTAGCCGAAAGCAAGGACAGCTCGAAGTTCGTCGCGCGTTTCAACCCGCGGTCGCAGGTGCGCGAGGGCCAGACCATCGTGGCCGCCGTCGACACCCGGGCCCTGCATTTCTTCGACAAGGACACCGGTCTCGGCATCTATGAGGGGGCTGAGGCCGAGAGAGGAGTTGTTGCCGCATGAGCACCTATCGACTTCACCGCAGGGGGCTGCTTCTTCTGGCGGTCCTGCTCGCCGCCCTGGTAGCCGTCGTCGCGGGCTGTGGCAGCAAGAGCAACGCGGCCACCACGCCCAGCCCAAACGCCGCTGCGTCGTTTAGCACGGTGCCCACGAGCACGAGCGGCAGCCTGTCGATGACGGCCGTCTGGAGCGGCCAGGAGCAGACCGCCTTCCAGAAGGTCATCGCCGGGTTCAATCAGATCTACCCGCACATCAAGGTCACGTTCACCTCGGACGGCAACAACCTGCCGCAGATCCTGGCGACCCAGGTGGCCGGTGGTCACCCGCCCGACCTCGCGGCGCTGCCGCAGCCCGGCCTGATGAAGCAGTTCGTGGCGAGCGGCGCGCTGAAGCCTCTCGACTTCGCCAAGAACGTCATCGACGCGAACTTCTCGCCGACCGTCACCAACATCGGCACCGTCAACGGGCACCTCTATGGCGTGCTCTTCAAGGCCGCCAACAAGTCGACCGTCTGGTACAACGTGCCGGCCTTCAAGAACGCCGGCATCACGCCGCCCACCACCTGGACTCAACTGCTGGCCGACGCCAAGACGCTGAAGGCCTCGGGTGTGACTCCCTACTCGGTGGGCGCCGACGTCGGCTGGCCGATCACCGACCTGTTCGAGAACATCTACCTGCGCACCGCGGGTCCCGCCATGTACAACAAGCTGACCAACCATCAGATCCCGTGGACCGACCCGTCGGTCACGACCGCGCTCAAGGACATGCAGCAAATCTACGGCAACTCGAGCTACATCTACGGCGGCAACGGCGGCGCGGCGACCACCGACTTTCCGACGTCGGTGACCAACGTCTTCACCAAT
Source organism: uncultured Actinomycetes bacterium (assembly GCA_963755025.1). Lineage (GTDB taxonomy): Bacteria > Actinomycetota > Thermoleophilia > UBA2241 > UBA2241 > Bog-752. The sequence goes on along the minus strand of CAVWIH010000012.1, from coordinate 51,503 downwards.
CCGCCCAAGGCCGCGATGGTCTTCGAGGCCGACTTCGTGGAGAGCGTGATCACGAGCTCCACCAAGGCCGCGCCCACGACCGGCTTCAACTACTTCCCGTTCCCGTCGATCAACGGCGTGGGCGGCAACTATGTGGAGGCCGGGGGCGACATCGTCACGATGTTCAAGAGCAGCCCCGCCGCACAGGCGTTCGTGAGCTACCTGGCGACGGCGCCGGCGGCTGAGATCTGGGCTCGCCAGGGCGGCTTCTCTTCCGCCAACAAGAACGTGCCGGCCAGCGTGTACACCGATCCGATCGGCCGCCGCGCGGCGGTCGCCCTCGAGAACGCGCCGGTCGTCGTGTACGACATGTCCGACCAGCAGCCGGCGGCGTTCGGCTCGACCACCGGTCAGGGCGAATGGCAGATCTTCACCAACTTCCTGAAGAACCCGAGCAACATCACGGGCACCGAGAAGGCGCTCCAGTCGGCCGCGACCGCGGCCTACAAGAAGTGAGCCGTGCGCTCACCTGAGGTGGAGTAGACCATGGCTGTCTCAGCACCCGTAGAGGCGACGCCCCCCCAGCGGGGGGCGCCGCCTCAGTCCCCGCACGAGGGGTCGTTCTGGCGGCGCTACGCCGTCGTGCTCGGCTTCCTCGCCCCGGCCGCCTTCTTCTTCGGTCTGTTCCTGATCTATCCGACCATCTACACGGTCATTCGCAGCCTGTTCGATCAGTCCGGCTCCCATTTCATCGGTCTCAGCAACTACAAGACGCTGTTCACGACGAGCACGCTGCTCACCGCGATCAAGAACAACGCGGTGTGGGTGGCGGTCGCCCCCGCAGCGGTGACCGCCATCGGACTCGTGTTCGCCGTGCTCACTGAGCGCATCCGCTGGTCGGTCGCCTTCAAGACGGCCGTCTTCATGCCGATGGCGATCTCGCTGTTCGCGGCCGGCGTGATCTGGCACATCATGTACATTCAGGACCCGTCGCAGGGTGCGGTCAACGCCGCAGTCGCCGGAGTCAAGGACATCTTCAGCCCGCCCGGACCGCTGTCGGGCGCGGCGCCCTCGACCAACGCCCTCACAGGGTCGACCTCGGCGGGCTTCACCCTACGGCAGCCCCTGCGCCCCGGCGGGGTGGCGATGCTTGGCCTTACGGCCATCGCCCAGCAGGACATTCCCAAGCACGCGGTCCAGGCGGTCGTGCCGGCAGCGCGCGCCGGCGCCATCAGCGGGGTGGTCTGGCGCGACTTCAAGCCGGGCGGCGGCACCCCGGGCAAGGTGGACCGGGGCGAGCTCGGCCTGCCCGGCGTGACGCTCGAGCTCAAGGCGCCCAGCGGCAACGTCGTCGCGCGCACCACGAGTAGTGCGAACGGCACATTCCTGTTCTCCGGGGTCTCACCCGGCAGCTACCGGGTCGGTGTGGGAGCGGCCACGTTCGCGCTGCCCTTCAGTGGGGTGAGCTGGCTCGGCACGCAACTCATCACGCCGGCCATGATCATCGCCTACATCTGGATCTGGGCCGGCTTCGCCATGGTCATCATCGGCGCCGGCCTGGCCGCCATTCCGCGCGACGTGCTCGAGGCGGCGCGCACCGACGGCGCCAGTGAGTGGCAGGTCTTCCGGCGCGTCACGGCGCCGCTGCTCGCGCCGGTGCTGTCTGTGGTCTTCATCACCATGATCATCTACGTGCTGAAGATCTTCGACATCATCCTGTCGATCGCCCCTGGTTCCTCGCAGGCGGCGGCCAACGTCGTGGCGCTCGCCATGTGGCGCACGGCGTTCGGCGGCGTCAACAACTTCGGCCTCGGGTCGGCGATCGCCGTGTTCCTGTTCATCCTCGTCATCCCGGTGCTGCTGCTCAACGTGCGGCGCTTCAGAAGGGAGGTCTGATGGCCACCGTCGCCCATCCCGTCGGTCGCCCGATCGCGCCGGCCACCGCCACGGCGCGCGAGAGTATGGTGCACCGGCTGAGCCGGGCGCTCGCGCATGCGCCGCTCAACGTGCTGCTCGCGGCGATCGGTATCCTGTGGCTGGTCCCGACCCTTGGGCTGCTCGTGACCTCATTGATCGTGCCATCGCAGATCAGCTCGACCGGCTGGTGGCGGGCATTCGCCCACCCCAGCCTGCTGTCCATCGAGAACTACCGTACGGTGCTCTCCGACCACGCCATCACGGGCGCGCTTCTCACGACGTTCGAGATCGCGGTCGGCGGCACGTTGCTGCCCCTCTTCGTCGGGGCTCTTGCCGCCTATGCGTTCGCCTGGCTCGATTTCCCGGGGCGTGACTGGATCTTCATCGGCGTGGTCGCGTCGATCGTCGTGCCCTACCAGATGGCGTTGATCCCGGTCTTCACGCTCTACAATCACGCGGGCCTGTTCGACACGGTCATCGGCATCGTGCTGTTCCACACCGCCTTCGGCTTGCCGTTCGCCGTGTTCCTGTTGCGCAATTACTTCATCGGGATACCGAAAGAGCTCATGGAGGCGGCTCGCATCGACGGGGCCTCGGAGTGGCGCATCTTCCTGCGGGTCGTCCTGCCGCTCGGCCTGCCGGCCCTCGCGTCGCTCGCCATCTTCCAGTTCCTTTGGGTCTGGAACGACCTGCTCGTGGCGCTCACGTTCGGGCGCACCACGCAGCCCATCACGGTGGCGATCTTCACGCAGCTGCGGGAGTTCGGCTCGAACATCAACATCATCGCGCCGGCCTCGTTCCTGTCGCTGATCGTGCCGCTGGCCGTGTTCTTCTCCTTCCAGCGCTATTTCGCCCAGGGCCTGCTGGCCGGTTCGGTGAAATAGGCGCACAAGCGTCGCCGCCCGCGCGCAGGCGGGCGGCGACCGTTCACGCGCAGGCGGGCGGCGACCGGTCACGCGCGGGGCGGCCCGCCGGTCGCGGCGGCCTGCCGCCGGGCCGGCCGATGTAGTACAGTCGGGCCGCTGCAGCGATCGCCGGAGGCCGCTCCATACCACTCGATCCCGTCACCCTCAGTCCCGCCGACCTGGGCCGCGCCCTCACCGACCAGGTAGGCGGCGTCATCGTCGGTAAGGCCGACCAGACGCGGCTCATCGCGGTGGCCCTCCTGGCCGACGGCCACGTCCTGCTCGACGACGTGCCCGGCGTCGCCAAGACCCTGCTCGTGCGCACGGTCGCGGCCGCTCTGGGCCTGAGCTTCGCCCGCGTGCAGTGCACGGCCGACCTGCTGCCCGCCGACGTCACCGGGGCGATGGTCTTCGACCAGCGTCGCGGCGACTTCGAGTTCCGCCCGGGTCCGCTGTTCGCCAACGTCGTGCTCGCCGACGAGGTCAACCGCGCCACGCCGCGCACGCAGTCGGCCTTTCTCGAGGCGATGGAGGAGCGGGGCGTGACCGTCGACGGCGTCACGCACCCCCTGCCGCGCCCGTTCCTGTTGCTGGCCACGCAGAACCCGGTCGAGCTCAAGGGCACGTTCCCGCTGCCCGAGGCGCAACTCGACCGGTTCCTGCTGCGCCTGCGCATGGGCTACCCGACCGGCGACGAGGAGATCCTCATGCTCGAGCGCTTCCGCGCCGGCGACCCGCTCGCCCAGGTGCGGCCGGTGGCCGTGGCAGAGTCCCTGCCGGCGGTGCGCGCCGCGGTGCGCGAGGTGCACGTGGCCGACGACGTCGCGCGCTACCTGGTGGCGCTCGTCCAGGCGACCCGCGAGTCGTCGCTCCTGCGCCTCGGCGCCAGCCCGCGCGCTTCGCTCTCGCTGCAACACGCCGCACAGGCCGTTGCGGCGCTGGCCGGGCGCGACTACGTGACCCCCGACGACGTGCAGGAGCTCATCGTGCCGGTCCTCGCGCATCGGCTCATCGTCGCGCGCGACGCGGCGATCGACGGACGCGACGCCGCCGACGTGCTGCGCGAGGTCGCGGCCGCAGTGCCCGTGCCCGCCGAGCCCGGCGACGGCGAGCCGCCGGTCGCATGATCGAAGGCCGGTCGTGCGGCTCAAGTCGATAGCCGCCGCCGGCGCCGCGGCGGTCGCCCTCGCGGCCCTGCTGCACTCGCCGGCGCTGGTCGTGGCGGCGCTCTGCGCCGCGTTCCTGACCGCCCTCGTCGTGGCGACCCGGCGGCGCGTGTTCGCCGCCGTGACCTTCGAGCGCACGCTGTCGCGGCGCGTCGTGTCGTGGGGCGGCGAGCTCGAGGTGACGGTCAGCGTCACCAACGCCAAGCTGCTCCCCCTGCTGTGGATGCGCGTCCGCGACCAGTGGCCCGCCGGCCTCGAGCCGCTCGGCTTCACGCTGCGGCCCCTGGGACGCGGCCTGCAGGTCTTCGAGCAGACCGTCTCGGTGCGCTGGTACGAGCTGCTGCGGCGGCGCTATCGCGTGCGTTGCACGGCGCGCGGCCTGCACCGCTTCGGTCCCGTCGAGCTCGAGGCCGGCGACCCGTTCGGCGTCGCCGGGGTGAGCGACGAGCTCGACGCGCGTGTCGAGGTCGCCGTGCTGCCCAAGGTGCTCGAGGTGCCCGACTTCACGGCGTTCCTGGGCCGCCCGCTGGCCGAAGAGGCCGCGGCGCGCTCGCTCGCCAGCGACCCTACGGCGCTGCGCGGCATCAGGGAGTACCGCGCCGGCGACCCGATGCGCGCCATCAACTGGCGAGCCACGGCGCGCGCGGGCGCGCTGCAGACCAACGAGTTCGAGCCGGCCTCACTCGCCGCCGTGCGCCTGCTGCTCGACGTCGGCGTGCTGCAGAACGCCTGGCAGGGCATGGGCTCCGCACGCATGGAGCTGCTCTGTGTGGTGGCCGCTTCCCTCGCCGGCGCGGTCGCCGCGCAGGGCTTTGGCGTGGGGCTCGCCTCTAACGCCCGTCTGACTGGCGACTGGCGCGTGGCCGACGTCGAACCCGCCCAGGGAGCGCTGCCCGAGATCCTCGAGATGCTGGCCCGCGTGCACCTGTTCACGGCCCGCGGCTTCGAGCGCACGCTCGCCGTCGAGCTCGCCGACGAGAGCAGCCACGCCGAGTGCCTGGTGGTCACCGCCGCCCTGCGCGAGAGCGTGCTCGACCGGCTCGCCCTGCTGCGCGCCGAACGCCCGACCAGGGTCGTCTACGTGGGGCGGCCGACGCAGGCCGAGGCGCGCTTCGTCGACGCCGTCGTGCCGGCAGAGTTCGACTGGAGGACGAGCGATGCGCTCCCCCTCCTCGCTTGACCTCGCCGGCCTCGCGCTGGGCGCGGGAGTCGAAGGCCTGTGGTGCGCCTGTCTCGCGGCGGCGGCGGTCGAGGCATCGCCGCCGCGAGCCCTGTGGCTCGCCGTCTTTGCCTGCGCCGTGGTGCTCGCCGCCGCGCTGGCCGCCGGGCAGGTCGCAGATCGGCGCCGCGGACGCGCCGGCAGCGGCGACGCCGACGACGACCACGACGGCGAGGGCGCGGCTCACGGCGCCGCCGGAGACGCCGGCAGGCGCGCCGCGTTCCTGCGCGAGATCGGGCTGGTCGCGACCGGCGCCGCCGTGCTGGCCGTGGCCGGCAGCGCCTGGGCGCACCCGTCGACGCTCTGGCTGGTCGTCCGGGACCTGGTGTTCGTCGCCGGGCTGGTCGCCCTGGGCGCCCGCCTGGGCGACGCTCGGTCTGAGCCCGAGACCGCGGTGCGTCGCGCGGTGCGCGGCTTCGTCCTGCTGTGCACCGTGCTCGCCTTCGCCGCCCTCGCCGGCTTCACGCCGGCCTGGGGGCTCTGGGCGGTGGTCGCGTCGCTGGCCGCCGGGGGCCTGCTCGTGGCCGTGGTGCGCCACCAGACGCTCGTCGCGCTGGTCGACCCGGCCGAGCGGCTGGCCGTCCGGCCGTGGCTGCTGGCCGTGGCCGGCGCCATCGTCTTCGTCGTGGCGCTGGCTGCGCTGCTCAGCCAGGTCCTGCGCGCGGGCGTGGCGCTCGGCATGCTCGACGCGGTCGCCTTCGTGGCGCGTTCCGTGCTCGCCGTCGTCGCCTACCTCGTCGCCTACGCCGCGGCTGAGGCCGTGCGCGCGATCGCCGCGCTGCTGAGCGTCGTCCACGTGCATCTCGGGCACGCCGGCCAGAAGCCGCCGGCGTCGTTCCATGGGGCGGCCCTCGCTCGACCCGGCCGGAACGGCCCGAAGGAGTGGGCCGGGTCGCGGCTGCTCTTCACGACGCTCGGCGCGGTGGCCGCCTGCGTGCTTTCGTGCGCCCTCGTCTTCGTCGCCCTGCGTCGCTCCCGCCGCTCGCCACAGGCCGCGGCCATGGTGGTCGAGGAGCGTGAGTCGCTCGTCTCGCTCAAGACCGCGGCCGGGCTGGCCGCGGCGCGCCTCGGGCGGCGGCTGCGCCGCCGCCCGAGGCGCAGGCCCGGCACGCCGGGCGAGCTTGTCCGACTGCGCTACGCCGACCTCGAGCGGCGGCTCGCCCGCGCGGGCAGGCCCCGCGAGCCGGGGGTCACCGTGCGCGACTACCTCGCCGCCGTATCGGCGGCGCCTGCCGGCGAGCCCGCGGGCGAGCCGGTCGCGCTCGGCGCCGCACCGCGCGAGCCGGTCGCGCCCGGCGCCGCACCGTGCGAGCCGGTCACGGCCGGCGGCACGTCTGGCGAGCCGCTCGTGGCGAGTGCCGCGCCGGGCGCCGCGCCGGTCACGGCGCCGATCGAGGCGGCCGTCGATCTTGCCGAGATCTACGAACGGGCACGCTATTCGGGCCGCGCCGTCGACGCCGCAGAGGCACGGCTGTTCGAGACCCTCGCGCGGGCCTTCATGGCGTGAGCCGCGCCCGCGCTCAGGCGCGGCGCCGGGTGGGCGAACTGCGGGCGCTCGGGCGCCGCGACGGCGGGCCTTGCTGCACTCCGGCGGGCGCCCTGCAAGCCGGCGCGGCGCCTTGCGCGGCTACCGCAGCGCCGCGCGCAGACCGTAGCTCGCCCGCACGGCGCCGGTCCAGCCCGCGCGCGCCCGCAACCGGCGCCGCAGCTCGGCGCGCAGCCTGGCGATGTCGGCCAGATCGCGCCCGTCGGCGGCGCGCCCGCCGAACAGCACGGCTTCGGCGCGATCGGTGAGCGGGTCGCGTCGTAGTCCGAGGCACTCCTTCAGCAGGCGCGCGGTCTCCTCGAGCGTCTGCGAGCGCGGTACGCCGACGCCGTAGTCGTCGAGCTCGGCAGTAACCAGCGCGAGCGAGGCCCGCAGCCGGCGTCGGCGCCGCCCCGGTGCAGGCCGCGGCGTCGCACGGCGGCCCGTGGCGAACGGCCAGGCCAGACGGCGCACGCGAGGCCCAGCGCCCAGGGCAGCCAGTCGGGGCGTGCGCGAGGTCGCGGCGACGGCGCCCAGTACCGCCGCTCGGCTTCTTGGCCGTCGCGCCGTTGGGCAGGCCCTGCAGCTTCGGCGGCGCGGTCCCCGGCGGCGACCGAGGCCGCGCCCCGACGCTCCTGGGGAAGGGTCGACGAAGCCGGCGTTGGTCGACGACGGGCCGACGCCGGGCAGGCTGTCGCCCGGTGTGGGGTCGAACGCGCCCAGCCGACGTCGGGGAAGTAGACCTCGACCCAGGCGTGGGCATCGTTCCTGTCGACGGCGTAGGTGTCTTTGGCCGACCAGGCCACCGGTCGTGAAGCCGACCGCCACGCGGGCGGGTATCCCGTTGAAGCGCAGCAGCACGGCCATGGCGCCGGCGAAGTGCTGGCAGTAGCCGATGCGCGTGTCGAACAGGAACGCCGCGTAGGGCGACGCGTAGTGGGTCGGCGGCGGGGTGAGCGAGTAGGTGTAGTGCGGGCGCAGGTACTGCTCGATACGAAGCGTGATCTGGTAGGGGTCGGTGGCCTGGCCCACGATCTGCTGGTTGAGCGCGTACAGGCCGCGCCATTCCCTGTCGGCGGCGCTGCCGCTCATGGCGGCGAGCCACTGCTGCGCGGTGAACGGCGCGGCGGCGGGGAACGGCAGGGCGAGGTCGCCGGCCACGGCCGCCGGGTAGTCGCGCCCACGGGCGACCAGGTCGGTGGGCTTGTGCTGGGCGATCGTGGCGGTGACCGAGTAGCTCGCCTGAGGTGCCAGCGCCCGCGGCAACTGGAGCGCCTGCGGGCCTATCGCGTACAGGGGCGCGCGCCCGCTCACGTTCACGACCTGGGGAAGACCGCCCGACAGCAGGAACGGGGTCGACAGGGACTGCAGCTTGAAGAGCTCGAGGGTCGCCGTGCCCGACAAGGGCGACAAGCCGCTCGGCACGTCGTAGGTGTTCTGGTCGGCGACGTCTTCGGGGGCAAGCGGCGCACCCCTCGCCGCGGGCGCCAGCCACGCCTGGCCGGTGAAGTCTTCGAGGGCGTTGGCTCGCCAGTACGAGGGGATCTGCGACTGGACCGTGAAGACCGGCGCGTTGGTCTTGGGGTCGAGGAGGCTGGGATAGTTCAACATGAAGTCGAAGGTGAGGCGTGACGCGTTCGCTCCGGCCGACCCCCACGTGCTCCAGTCCTGCCAGGGCTTGCTGGCCGCGACGGGGGTCGCCACCAGCAGGAACAGCGCGAGGACGGTAGCCACCACCGCCGTGGCCGCACCGGCCACGACGCCCTCGGCGGTGCCCCGGGCCCGCTCGAGCGAGCGAGAGAGGGCCAGCAGACAGCCCGACAGCACCAGGAAGGTGAGGGGCAGCGCCACGACGCTGCCGGCGCCGTCGACCGTCAGGCTGAAGCCCAGGAGCATGAGGAAGACGACGATCGCCGCCAGCGGGCGGCGCAGGCCGAGGGCGAGCAGCGACGCGAGGCCGGCGCCCGCGTAGACGACGAGCGTGAGCAGGAGCCTGAGCCCCGGCGCCCCGAAGAGGGGCAGAGGGAAGGCGCGCGTGGAGTAGGCGTGGGCGCCCGAGCGGATCTGGCCGACGTAGAAGCCGAGACCCAGGAAGCCGCGGTCGCCCGACAGGGGGGTCTGCACGCGAGCCACCAGGTAGGCGCCGACGACCAGCAGGGGCAGCGCGAGGGGCCAGGCGCGCCGTCGCACCAGGCCGGGCGCACCCGCGGCGGTCGCCAGCAGCGCCGCCCAGACCATCGCCGAGGCGATCGAGGGCCGGGCGACGCGCGCCATGGCCAGCGCCGCGACGACGGCCAAGGCCGCGAGGCAGACGAAGTAGGCCAGCCTGCCCGACACTTTCATCGGGGCCGTCCCGCGAGGCTGCGTTCGGCCTGGGCGTACGACAAGGCGGTGCGCAGGTCGTCGCCGCGTCGCAGCGTGAGGCACGGTACGCCGGCGGCCGCGAGGGCGATCTGCAGCCTTGGGTCGCCGGACGGGGGCGCGTCGGGCCGGAACGAGTCGGCCGCCACCACGGCGACCGAGACCTGCAGGCCGTCTCTGTGCAGCGAGATGAGCGAGCGCACGAGCTCTGAGTCGAGCGCCAGGGCGACGACGGCCAGCGTCTGCGTGCGCGCCAGGCGGCCGCCGCCGGCGCGCAGCCGCGGCAGCGCCGTCGACAGCGGCGCTCTGGCGTTGGCCTTGACGCCGGCCAGGTCGTCGAGCAGACGGCGGTGGCCGCTCACGTCGGGGGTCAGGCGGCTGTTGCGCCAGTTGCCGTCGTGCAGCAGCAGATTGACGCCGCGTCCGGCGGCCAGCACGAAGTCGGCTACCGAGCCGGCGGCCTCGACGGCGAGCTCGAAGTTCGAGTCGGCGCCCTCGCCCGCGACCTGCAGGGCCGTGCCGTCGAGCAGCACCGTGATGTCGCCGCTCTCGGGATCGTCCATCTCGCGCAGCATGAGGTTGCCCGTCTTGGCCGTAGCCTTCCAGTCGACGTGGCTGAGCGGCTCACCCGGGTAGTGCGGCCGGATGCCGCGAAACTCCGAGGAGCCCAGGCGCACCAGGCCGCGCCGGCTCAGCCCGCGGTGGGCGCCCACGTTGGCAAAGAGCGCGCAGGAGTGGAGGTCGACGAGGCGCGGGTAGATGGTGACTTCGAGCGGCTCGCCCAGGCGGCGGCGAGCGCGCACCAGGCCGAGTGGGTCTTCGGCGACGGCCCACAGCACGGGCAGGTGGTGCACGCCGCGCCGCGCCGAAAACGACGCGCTCGCCGCGGCGCGTTCCTGGAGCGAGCCGAGGCTGGCGAACTCGATGGTCTCGGGTGAGGGCGACAGGTCGCCGGTCGCGTCGGGCAGCGTGACGAGCAGCCCGGGCAGCTGCGAGCCGTTGCTCACCCGAAACGAGACGATGAGCTCGTCGCCGCTCGTAGGCTGGCTGGGAACGAGGTCGCGCGTGGCCGTGAGCCGCCGGCCGGCGTGCGCCACGAGCAGCCACGCACGACAACGAGCGCCGCAAGAAAGGCGACGGCCACAAGGTAGAGCTCCCAGGTGCCGAGGATGCGCGCCGCCAGGTAGGTGGCGAGAGCCACGGCCAGAAGAGCGAGACCCCGGCTGGTGGGACGGACGATGCCTATGCTCCCGGTACGGGGACCCCTTCGAGCAGCCTGGCGACCACCGCTTCTTCTGTCTGGCCGTGCACCTTGGCGTCGGAGGACAGGATGATGCGATGGCCGAGCACTCGACCGGAGAGGTCCTTGATGTCTTGCGGCGCGACGAAGTCGCGCCCGCGCAGCACCGCCAGGGCTTTGGCGGCGCGCACGAGGGTGATGCCGGCGCGGGTACTGGCGCCCAGGTAGATGTCGCGGGTGGCGCGCGTGGCCGCGAGGATGGCCACGACGTAGCGGTGGAGCGCCGGCACGACCTTGACGCGCTCGACGGCAGCGCTGCATGGCGAGCACCTGCCCGGCGTCGAGCACCGGACCGAGCTGCGCGAACGGGTCGCGCGAGGTCTGTTCGTGCAGGATCGCCTCTTCGGCGTCGGTGTCGGGGTAGCCCAGGCTCAGGCGCATCATGAAGCGGTCGAGCTGCGCTTCGGGCAGCGGGTAGGTGCCCTCGTATTCGATCGGGTTCTGGGTGGCGATGACCATGAAGGGCGCGGCGATCGGATGCGTGGTGTTGTCGATCGTCGCCTGCCGTTCCTGCATGCACTCGAGCAGGCTGGCCTGGGTCTTGGGCGACGCGCGGTTGATCTCGTCGGCCAGCACGATATTGGCGAAGATGGGGCCGGGGCGAAACTCGAACTCGCGCGTCTTCTGGTTGAAGACGCCGACGCCGGTGACGTCGCTGGGCAGCAGGTCGGGGGTGAACTGCACGCGCGCGAACTTGCAGTCGACGGAGCGCGCGAGGGCCTTGGCCAGCAGGGTCTTGCCGACCCCGGGATAGTCTTCGATGACGAGGTGACCGCCGGCCAGCAGGGCCACGACGCAGGCCCGGACCACGTCGTTCTTGCCGAGGATGACGGAGGCCACGTTGGCCTCGATGCGCTGCGCCGCCTCGGCGACCTCGCGCATCTCCTCGTCCTGGAAGGAAACGTTGTCGCGCGTGTCTACCGCCATGGGCTGCTCCCGATCGGTCTTGCCCTGCAAAGCTCGTGCTCGACGATCGAAGGTCGGGGGACGCCGGACCGGCCGGCCCTGCGCCCCGCTGTCGCCTAGCTTATTCCCACAGTGAACGGATGCCCGCACGGATCGACGCCGACTCGTGCGCTCGAGCGGCGCGCCGTCGCCGCCGAGGGGCTCGGGCACCGCCTGGGCCTGCGCGAAGTGGGCCACGACGGCCTCGCTCAGAAAGCGCGAGCGCTGCGCGTAGCCGTGGGTGTCGGCCTTGGCCCAGGGCTGCGTGTAGTAGCGCAGCGGGTGGGTGACGTAGAGCGTGTCGCGGGCGCGCGTGCAGGCCACGTAGAACAGGCGGCGCTCCTCTTCGATCTCGTCGGTGCTGCCGGTCGCCATGTCGGAGGGGATGTTGCCGTCGGCGGCGTGCATGACGTAGACCACGTCGAACTCGAGGCCCTTGGCCGAGTGCATGGTCGAGAGGATGAGGTAGTCCTCGTCGAGCAGCGGCGGGCCGGCGAGCTCCTGCGTGTAGGCCGGGGGGTCGAGCACGAGGTCGGCGAGGAACTGGGCGCGGTCGCTCGCCCGCGAGGCGAGCCCCTCGATCTGCTCGAGGTCGCGCAGCCGGGCCGGCGCGTTGTCGTAGCGGCGCTCGAGCAGCGGCTGGTAGACGATACGCACGGCGTGCACCTGGGCCGGCACCTCGCCGGGGGCGGCCCCGGCCAGGCCGCGCAGCAGCGTGACGACGGCGGGCCAGACGCCGCGCGCGGGCTCGGGCACTCTGACGGCGGCCCAGGCGGCGAAGTCGCCGCCGCCGGCCGCGAGCGCCTCGCCGAGCGTGGCCGCGGTGGCCGGGCCGATGCCCGGTATGAGGCCCAGCACGCGCAGGCTCGCCATGGCGTCGCGCGGGTTCTCGGCCAGGCGCAGAAAGGCGACCAGGTCTTTGACGTGCGCCATCTCGACGAAGCGCAGGCCGCCGTACTTGCGAAAGGGGATGTTGCGCCGAGAGAGCTCGATCTCGAGCAGCAGCGAATGGTGCTGGGCGCGAAACAGCACCGCCTGGCGCGGTGAGCGCCGTGCCCTGCTCGCGGTGCTCGAGGATGCGCTCGGCGAGCCACGCCGTCTGCTCGTCTTCGTCGCGGCAGGTGACGAGCAGCGGCCGCGCGCCCCCCGCGCGCTCGGTCCAGAGCACCTTGTCGCGGCGCTCGGCGGCCTCGGCGATGACGGCGTTGGTGGCCGCCAGGATGGGCGCCGTGGAGCGGTAGTTGCGCGTGAGGGTGAGCACCTCGGCGCCCGGAAAGCGTTGCTCGAAGTCGAAGATGTTGCGCACTGTGGCGGCGCGGAAGCTGTAGATGGCCTGGGCGTCGTCGCCCACGCAGGTGACGCCGCGGCCGCCGGGGCGCAGCAGCGCGACGATCTCGGCCTGCAGGGCGTTGGTGTCCTGGTATTCGTCGACCAGCACGTGGTCGAAGCGCGCGCGCACGCGCGCCCCGGCGAGCGGGTCGGCCAGCAGCGCGCGCCAGAACAGCAGGAGGTCGTCGTAGTCGAGCACCTGCTGCTCTTCTTTTGCGTCGGTGTAGCGCGCGAAAAGCCGGCCGAGGCCCTCTTCGGCCGTGTCACACCAGGGAAACGCGACGCGCAGGACGTCGGGCAACGGCGTCTGGGCGTTGACGCAGCGCGAGTAGATGTCGAGACAGGTGGCCTTTTGCGGAAAGCGGGGGCCGTCGCGGCCCAGGCCGAGCGCCGTGCGCTCGACGTGCAGCAGGTCTTCGGAGTCGCTGCGGTCGAGGATGGTGAAGTCGGGTTCCATGCCGAGGTCGCGGGCGTGGATGCGCAGCAGGCGGGCGGCGATGGCGTGGAACGTGCCACCCCAGACGCGCTCGCGGGCGCGGCCGTGCGCCGACGGCTTCGGCGGCGAGCAGGCTGTCGACGCGGCGCAACATCTCGGCCGACGGCGCGCCGCGTGAAGGTGAGCAGCAGGATGCGCCGCGGGTCGACGCCGCGCCCGATAAGGTGGGCGACCCGGTGCACGAGCGTGGCCGTCTTGCCGGTGCCGGCGCCGGCGACGATCAGCAGAGGGCCGTCGCCGTACGAGGCGGCGGCCAGCTGCTCGGGGTTGAGCTCGACGAGCATGAGCGAACTCCTGTTCGTATCTCCTGCGGCTGAGGATACCACGTCGCAGCGACGGCGGGAGCGGGGCGGAGGCGGGGGTCCGGGCGCGAGCCGCGAGTCCGGGCGCGCGGCGCGGGTCTGGGCGCGCGTGTCGGCTACCGCGGGCCGGCTCGCTGCGGCCCCACGAGCGCACTATGGCTGCCGGACGTCAAGGTGCGACTCATCGCTGTCGATAGTCGTCGTACTCAAGCTAACAGCGAGCGACTCCGGGGACTCACGCATGGCGGCGCTCCGCGAGCCTTGGCAAACGCCTGTGGAGGGTCTTGTGGCATCTTTTCGGCTCGTTCGCCGCTCCGACGTGCGAGGCGGCCGGCGCCCTGGGCGTCGTTCGTGGCTCGGGGTCGCGGCGACGCTGGCCGTCCTGGGCGCCCTGGCGCTGCCCGCCAGCGCTCACGCCGCCGCGCAGCTGACCGTCACCAAGACGGCCACCGCGCCGCCGCTGCTCGGCGGGACCGCCACCTACACCGTCACGGTGCAGAACTCAGGCGACACGAAGGCCTACAACCTGAGCCTCGTCGACGTGCTCTCGAGCAGCCGCCCCAACCCGCAGGGCACGGTCAGCTTCGTCTCGGCTCAGGATGCATCGGGCGCGGCCTATCCGACCTCGGTGGCCACCAGCGCCATCACCGGCGACACGACGATCCAGTTCCTCAACATCAGGGACCTGGCGCCCACCGAGAGCTATCGCCTGACCTTCACGGTCGACCTTTCGGGCGACCCCAGCTGGCGCGTCAACGACCTGCTGAACGACACCGTCACGGCCACCGTGGCGCAGTTCCCCAACGGCACCGGGGCCGTCTATTCAGGCAGCGCCAGCGACTCCGACCCCGTCCTGCCCATCAAGCTCATCAGCAAGACGACCGAGCAGTCGACCGGCGTGGAGCAGGCGACCGGCACCGAGGCGCGGGTCTTCCATTACAGCCTGAACGTGCAGAACAACTACGTGAACGCGACCGGCGCCGTGGTGGTCACCGATACGCTGCCCGACGGCCTCGAGTTCCTGGGCGTCACCAGCGGACCGGCCCCCGACGCCGGGTATCCGCGGCGCGATCCCGCGACGGGGGTGACGACGGTGCGCTGGAGCCTGGGCGCCATGAGCGCCGCGCAGGTGCAGACGATCCGTTACGCGGCGGGCATCCGCTACGACTACTACGGCACCGACGACGGCGGCACCGACCGCCCCACGGCCGACTTCGGCGGCACGCCGGGACTGGGCGCGCCCATCGCCGACAAGACGACCTTCGTCAACACCGCCGACCTGACCGCCACCTACCAGGGGACGCCGGTGACCGACACAGCGTCGTCTCCGGTCACCGCCGCCTACCTGACCATCGCCAAGTCGGCGAGCCCAACGTCGGGCGGGAACGGCACGGTGGTCGCCTACACGCTCACCTACTCTGCTTCGCAGTACTACGCCATCCTCAAGCAGGCCCCGGACTCGATCACCGTCACCGACGTGCTGCCCGACGGCCAGTCGTACAACGACGACGCGACGCCCGCGCCGAGCTCGGTGTGGCCCAACTCCGACGGCACGACCACGCTCATCTGGGACGGTACCGCGCTCGCTGCGCTCGCGCCCGGGTCCGGCGCCTCCATCACCTTCACGGCGACCGTCGACGACACCTGGCGCGGACCGGTGATCGGGGGTCTGCCGGTGATCGCCGGCGATTCACTCACCAACAACGCCGACGTCTCGGGCACGTGGGCCGACCAGGTCGACGCGACCCGGGCGAACGGCACCAGCACCTCGCACGCCGCGGCCGGATTCAGCACCTCGCTGCCGCTCGTGAGCAAGCAGGAGGAGGACCCGCCCGGCTCGGGCACGTGGGTGCAGACGACCTCGCGCACGGTCGGTGACACGGTGCGCTTTCGGGTGCGCTTCAACACCACCGACGGCCTGACGCCGACCAACTCCGACATCGCCATGGGCAACATCGCGGTGACCGACTGGCTGCCGCCGGGCATGAGCTACAGCGACGACCTTGTGGTGACGCCGTCGAGCGCCGGCGACTTCACCGATCCCGGCGGCAGCGCGCCGCCGCTCAACGTCACCGGGGAGCCCACCATCGTCAGCCTCGGCGGCATGCAGGGCCTGCAATGGTACCTGGGCAACGTCGCCCGGGCCGGCTGGTGGCAGGCGACGTTCACCGCCCACGTCGACGACGTCGCCGCCGTCGCCGACGGCGTCGTCGCCAACAACCTCTGGCAGCTCACCGGCGTCAACACGTTCGGCGCCCAGTACTCCGACAGAGCCGCGGCGACCGTCGACTACACCGCGCCGCTGCTCACGCTCACCAAGAAGGCCACCCCCACCAGCGGTCTGCTGCCGGGCGATCACGTCACGTACACGACGACCATCGTGAACTCTGGCCACGCCGCCGCGCGCGACGTCCTGATCACCGATACCCTGCCGGTGGGCATGCGCCTGGCGACCCCGACCATCGACTCCGTCACGCTCGACGGCACGGCGCTTGCGCCCGGCGTCGACTACGTGACGACGCCGGTCTACGACCCTGCGACCGGCGTCTTGAGCGTCGACCTCGAGACCGGCGCCGTGCACACGGCGATCCCGGCGGGAGCCACGCTGACGCTGGTCTACACGGCCACAGTGGACACGAGCGGCGGCGTCGCGGGCGCGACGCTCACCAACCTCGCCACGGTCGGCTACAACACCCAGGCCGACGGCTCGGGGCGGGCGACGCCGGGCACGAACAACGTGGCCGACCCGAACACCGACGCCGCCACGGTGAGCCTCGCCAACCTGCTGGTCACCAAGACCGCCGCACCGACGACGCCGGTGACCGTCGGCGACACCCTCACCTACACGCTGCAGGTCACCGTCCCCAAGGGCGAGATCGGCTACTGGCCGAGCATCCAGGACGTGGTCAACAGGGACGGGCTCGCCTGGGACCCCAGCCTGCAACCGTCGCTGCAGGACGTCTCCGGCACGCCGGACTCGCCGGCCGCCTTCGCCGCGGGCTTCGCGCCAGCGGTCAACACAGCCGGCAGCAACTCGACGACCTTCACCTGGCCGCTCGCCGACCCTGTCGACAACCGCGGCCAGACCACGCCCTACGTGTTCAAGCTCACGTTCCGCGTGCTGGTCACGGGGCTCGAAGACAACGGCTCCTGGGAGTTCTGGCCGGCCACCGCCGGCGACCAGATCGGCGACCGCGGCCGCGTGTACTGGAACACGACCGAGCCGCCCGTGCGCCCGGCCGCCACCGACCGTAACGCCCAGTCGGCCCTGGTGCAGAGCAACGTCGACCAGCCGCTGCTCACGCTCGTCAAGACGGTGACCAGTACGGGCCCCTACGCAGGCGGCTCGCAGGTCAAGTACCAGACCACGATCACCAACACCGGCTGGAGCACCGCCTACGACATCACCTGGCAGGACAGCCTGCCGGCCGGGCTCGAAGCGCCGCAGCTGCTGTCGGTGACCGGACCCAGCGGGGCGCTCACGCCGGGCGTCGACTACGCCGCCGACTTCGCCGCGACTCCGCAGACCATCGACTTCGACGGCGGCACGAGCCGTACCTCGCTGGCCCCCGGCGCCTCGATCGTCGTGGCGTTCACGGCGCAGGTGCGCGACGACGTCGGCTCGGGCGCGACGCTGGTCAATACCGCCGACGTCGACTGGGCCTCAAAGGACGGCGCCCCGGCAGGCTCGCGCGTCTACGACGACAGTCCGCAGGAGACCAACTACACCCTCGACACGAGCTTCGCCTCGATCACCACGCGCGACGCCGCCCTCACCAAAGACGTCAGCCCGGCGACGGCGCGCATCGGCGAGACGCTGACCTACACCGTGCGCGTCACCGTGCCCGCCGAGACGGTCGCCTACGCGCCCTCCCTGACCGACGTCATCGCCACCGACGGCCTGCGCTACGTGCCGGGCTCGGCGGCCATCACCTACGTGAGCGGCGACCCCCAGACCGCAGCCGCGCTCACCGGTGTGACCGAAGACACGACCCACCCTGCGCCCGGCTCCACGCTCGATTTCGCCCTCGCGGGCGCGATCGACAACGCCGATCCGGGCCCCCAGGGCGACACCGACTACGTGTTCGACCTGACCTTCCAGATGCAGGTCACCGGTAAGACCGACGGTGGCGCCTGGCTGTGGGACGCCGCCGCCGGACCCGCCACGTCCGTAGACACGGCGACCTTCGCCTGGTCCGACGGCGTCGGGCCGCACAGCTCCCAGGCGAACGCTACCGAGACGATCGACCAGCCCGTGCTGACCATGACCAAGAGCTTCAGCACGCACGCTCCCGCTTCTGCGGCCACGCCGGTCGACAGCTCCGTGGTGATCGCCAACTCAGGTTGGGCCACCGCCTACGAAGACGGCGCCGGCTACGACTTCGTCGACACGCCGCCGTCCTGCTTTGCGCCCGCCACGAACGTGACGGTGACCCATTCGACCAACGGCGTGCTTGCGCCCGGCAGCGACTACGCGGTCAGCTACAGCGGCACGACGCTGCAGATCGAGTACCTGAGCTCGCGGACCGACCTGGCGCCCGGCGAGACGCTGACGATCGCTTATCGCAACGCCTTCGTGCAGCCGCCCGACCCCGCCGCTCCGGCGCCGGGGGCCACCTATACCAACGCCGCCCAGACGAGCTACACGAGCATGCCGGGCGACGTCGCCGGCGAGCGCACCTACGGGACCGACGCGAGCGACAGCCTGACCATGGCCGAGGCTGGCATTACAAAGACCAACGACGCTCCCGGCGGCGTCGCGACGATCGGCCAGAGCTTCCAGTACACGGTGGGCTTGAACGTACCGGACGGCACGACGC
Source organism: uncultured Actinomycetes bacterium (assembly GCA_963755025.1). Lineage (GTDB taxonomy): Bacteria > Actinomycetota > Thermoleophilia > UBA2241 > UBA2241 > Bog-752. The sequence continues at coordinate 33,239 of CAVWIH010000012.1, read as the reverse complement.
TCTACAGCGGTACGGTGACCGACACGGTGCCGGACGGTCTCAGCGTCACCGGTACCGCAGCCACCGTCGGTACGACCGCCTACGCGGCCAACCCCGACGGCACGACCACAGTGACCTGGACCCTGCCGCCGGTCTGGCAGCAGGGCGCGCCGCCCACGACGCCCACGCTGCAGGTCGCCGTGACCGTGAACGACACCTACCACGACGGCGCGCCGCTGAGCGGCCTGCCGGCCGGGCTCGGCAGCGGCCAGGACGTGCTGCACAACGTGGCCGACCTCGACTACTTAGACGGCCCCGCCGGCGCGCACCACAACGACGCCGCCGCCTCCGACGTGACGATCGTCGAGCCGCACCTGACGATCAGCAAGGACGCCGACCCCACGAGCGCCGGCCCCGGCGACCCCGTGACCTTCACGGTGAAGCTCGGCGACGACGGCACGAGCCCCGCCCACGACCTCGCGGTCAGCGACCAGGTGCCGGTCGAGCTGTTCGCCGCCGGCGCCAGTCCGGTGATCACCTCGGTGAGCATCGGCGGCGTGCCGCTCATCGCCGGCGCCGATTACATCGCCGACACCTCAGGCGACCCGGTCACGCTGAGCTTTGCGCCGACGGTCACGCTCGACCCGGGCGCCGTCATCACCATCGTCATGGTGTCGCGCGTCGATGGCGGCGTGACGAGCGGCCGCGAGCTCACGAACGTCGCCTCGGTGACGGGCGCCTCTCTGGCCGGCGCCGGGGCGCGCACCTACGGTCCCGTGAGCGACGACGCCATGGTCACGACACTGGCGCCGGCGCTCACCGTCGCCAAGGCGGTCGTGGGCGACGCCACGGTCAACCGCTACGACGACGTCGCCTACAGCGTGGTCGTCACCAACTCAGGCGACGCGCCGGCGAGCGACGTAGCCGTGAACGACGTGCTGCCGGTGGGCGACTTCTCCTATGTCGCCGGCAGCACGAGCGCCGTCTGGCCGGGCGGCTCCTCGACGGCCGACCCCGCCGTCACCGCCGGGTCCCACCTCACCTGGGACCTGCACGCCACGCTGGCCCCGGGCCAGCAGCTCACCCTGACCTATCGCATGCACGTCGGCATGGTCGCGCTCGACGACTACACGAACGTCGCCGCAGCGACCGGCGCCGACGGCGGCGGGGCGGCGCTCACGTCGCCCACTGACGCCGCCGCCATCACGGTGGTCAAGCCCGCGACGACCGACCCCTCCGTGGGCATCGTCAAGTCGCTGGCCAAGGGCCAGCCGGCCACCGTGGGCCTTGGCGACCCGATCCGCTACACGATCGTCGTCACCAACACGGGCGACACCGCGCTCGCGACCGTACCGCTCACCGACACCTACGACCGCTCGGCCCTGCAGTTCGTGTCGGCTTCACCTGCGCCGCAGGCCACGGCTCCGGCCGGCACGCTCACCTGGACCGACCTCACCGGCGCCGGCGTCCTGGCGCCGGGCCGGTCCATCACGGTCGCCGTCAAGTTCACCGCCCGCCGCTACAGCGGCACGGTGGTCAACACGGCGAGCGTCGACGGCGCCATCGACGAATACCTCGACCCGGTCGCCTCGGTCCAGGACACGGCCGACGTGCGCATCCACCTCACGGCCAGGATGACCGCCTTAAAGACGGGCGCCGATCTGAACGGCGGGACTCCGGCTCCCGGAGACATCGTGGGCTGGAAGATCGTGGTCAAGAACGTCGGCCAGGCGCCGCTCACCAACGTGCTCGTCACCGACACCGTGGGCAAGTGGCAGACTTACCAGGCCGGCTCGATCAGAGGTCCCGGCCGCGACGATACGGGCGCGCCCCACATGCGCTGGACCATCCCGAACCTGGCGCCGGGGCGCAAGGTCACGGTCAGCTTCCACACGGTGATCGACGCCGACACACCTGGAGGCTCGGAGATCGCCAACCAGGCGCGCGCCGGCAGCGACCAGACCAGGCCCATCGTGACCGACGACCCGTTCACCACAAAGCCCAACGACGCGACGATCATCGACCCGCGCGCGCCGAGCCATGCCTGGATCCTGTGGGCCGTGCTCGCGTCGGGAGTCGGGGCGGCGCTGGTCGCCGGCGGGTTGCGCGGCCGCAGGGCACGCTCGCAGGCGCTCGCGCCGACGCCTACCCCAGACGGCGCAGGGCGAGCACGTCGACGTCGTCGGTGAGGCGGTCGGCAAAGGCGGCCACAGCGTCGCGCACCGCGTCGACCAGCACCTGGGGGCTCCTGTCGGCGGCGGCCGCGAGCGTGCGCACCAGCCGGTCCTCGCCGAAGAGCTCGCCGCGGCGGCGCGCTTCGGTGACGCCGTCGGTATATAGCACGAGCGCGTCCCCGGGCGCCAGGCACAGCCGGCCTTCGGGATAGACGCGCTCTGCGGCGCCGAGCGGCGGACCGAACTTCAGGGCGATCAGTTCGGTCGCGCCGCCGGCCGCCAGGTGCACGGGCGGGGGGTGGCCGGCGCTGGCCAGGCGGGCCTCGCCCGTCGTGACGTCGAGCAGGGCTAGGAAGGTCGTGACGAGCTGGTCGGTCTCGCTTGTGATGAGCCGGTTCACGAGGGCCAGCACGGCGCCCGGCGACGGCGACGGCAGGGTGAGCGCCACCGCCCGCACGGCGGTGCGCGTGGTCTCGGTGAGGCCCGCCGCCCGCACACCCTTGCCCATCACGTCGCCCATGACGAGGAACAGTCGTCCGTCGGGCAAGGGGAAGGCGTCGTGAAAGTCGCCGCCCACCAGCGAGGGCTCGAAGGCGGTGGCCGACACCGCGGCGAACTCGAGCCCCGGGGCCGTGGGCAGCGGGTGCAGGAAGTGCTCCTGCAGCGTGAGCGCGATGCCCTGCTGGGCGGCGTAGAGCTGAGCGTTCTCGATGGCGAACGATACGGTGGTGCCGAGCTTGCGGGCGAAGTCGATCTCGGCTTCGTCGAACACCCTCGTCTCGCGGCCGTAGAACAGCAGGCAGCCGATCACAGTGTCTCTGACGAGCAACGGCACCGCCAGCACCGACCTGAGCGCGTGCGCCTTGACGAAGCCCACGTTCAGGGTGGCGTCGGCGGCCAGGTCGGCGATCACCACCGGGCTCTTGCGGCGTTCGGCGGCCATGGCGTTCGGCGCCTCGGCGTCGGCCAGACGCAGGCCCACGTCGTCGGCCGAGAACCCGTACTGGTAGCGCACCACCCAGGAGCCGGCCTCGCGCATCTCGATCGCGCCAGCGTCTGAACCGAGCGTGCGCACGCCGCGCTCCATGGCGCGCCGCATGATGTCGTCGAACTCGAGCGTCGAGTGGATGAGGTCGCCGATGTCGTTGAGCGCCTCGGCCAGCCGGGCCCGCTGCAGTGACTCGCCGTAGAGCCTGGCGTTGGCGATGGCGGCGCCGGCCTGGGCCGCGAAGGCCTCGACCAGCTCGATCTCACGGGCGCTGAACTCCCGGTGCTCCGCGGGCTGATCGACGGTGATGAGTCCGACAAGGCGTTCGCGGTAGACCATGGGCACGACGAGCATGAGCAAGAAAGCGTGTTCGTCGACGTACTGCTTCTGTGGCTCGGGCAGTCCGGTCTGGGCGTAGTCGATCACGACCGTGGTCTGGGTCGCGATCGCCCGTTTGGCGCCGTCCGAGATGCGGTCGAAGGCGAAGCGCTCCCTGGGCGCCGCCGCGGAGCCCCGCGAGACGGCGATCTCGACCTCGCGGGCGTCCGCGTCCCAGAGCTCGAGCAGGATACGCTCGTGGTCGATCGAGCGCAGCAGAAGGTCGCCGAGCGCGCCCAGCATCTGGTCGAGGTCGGCCCACGAGGCCGCCGCCGTCGCCGCTTCGAGCAGCAGGCTCGCGGTCTCGAGCTCGTGGCGCGCGCTGCGCTCGGCGACGACCCGGGCTTCGAGGGCCTCGTGCTCGCGGGCGAGCAGCCGGTCGCGCTCGAGCTCGATGCGCTTGCGCTCGCCGATGTCGGTGAACAGCACCGTGATGCCCTGCTCGCTCGGGTAGTCGCGCTCCTCGTACCAGGTGTCGAACGCGGGGTAGTAGGCCTCGAAGGCGCGGACCTCGCCGAGCTCCATGGCGCGGCGCTTGTTGCTCTCGAACTCGCTGCCGGCGGCGTCGGGGAACAGCTCCCGAAAGTCGCCGCCGAGCGCCTCTTTGCCGCCGGGGAAGACGGTGGCGGCCTTGTCGTTCAGGTACGTCACGCGCCACTCGCGGTCGAGCGTGTAGAACCCGTCGGTGATGGCGGCCAGCGTGGCGGCGAGCTCGGCCTTGGTGGCTACGACCTCCTGCTCTATGGCCTTGCGCTCCGCGATCTCGCGGTAGTAGGCGCTGACCCCCGCCTCGGTCGGGTAGATGCGCACCTCGAGCCAGTCGCCGCTTGCGACCGAACGGTGCTCGAAGACCGAAGGCATGCCGAGCTCCATGGCCGCCCGGTAGTGCTCGGCGAGCGGGCTCTCGCGCAACTGCGGAAACACCTCCCAGGGCGTGTGACCCAGCAGTTCGTCGCGCGACTTGCCGGTGAGGCGCAGGGCGGCGCCGTTGACGTGCACGGCAGCGGTACTCCCAGTCGAAGGCCAGAAAGGCTTCGTCGATCTCTTCGAGCATGGCTCGGGTGCGGGCGTCGCGATGACCGGCGTTGCCGGCCTGTCCGCCGATGCCCGACTCGAGCGCGGTGGGCGCGCAGCTGGGGACCGCCCGGCGCGCCATGTGCACCTCGAGACCGCCGTCGACGACCAGGCGGAGCGAGTCCATGAGGGCGGCGATGATGTAGAGGCCGCGGCCGTGGTCGACGGTCGGGTCGGGCGTGGCCGCCGGGTCGAAGCGCGCCACGTCGAAGGCCGCTCCCCGGTCCTTGACGGTGGCCGCCAGGAGGCCGTCATCGAAGGCGAGCGAGATCGCGATGTCGGCGTCGGAGCCGCTGTGGCGGATGGCGTTGGTGCAGGCTTCCTCGACGCAGAGCACGAGGTCGTCGATCACGCGCTGCTCGGTGCAGTACTGACGCAGGTAGTCGCGCAGCCGTTCGCGGGCGCGCAGCAGGTGCGACGGTTCAGGAGGGACGTTGAAGTAGAGATGCGGCGGCGGGGTGTTCGAGGTCTCGGGCGACGGCGGCACAGGACTCCTTGCTTGGTGTGTGCGACGGCGGGACTGGCCCCGGACTGCCGCTGCGGCTCGTGGGCCGGCCCACGGCCAAGTATAGCCAGCGCCCGGCCGGTCGTGCCGAACGGCGCCGCTGCGATACAGTGGTGCGGTGAGACCCGGCCGCGTCATCATGCTCCAGGGCACCGCCTCGCATGTGGGCAAGACGGTGCTGACGGCCGCCCTGTGCCGTATCTACGCGCGCCGCGGCTTGTCGGTCGCGCCGTTCAAGGCACAGAACATGGCGCTGAACTCGGCGGTCACCGCGGCCGGCGACGAGATGGGCCGCGCCCAGGTCTTTCAGGCCGCCGCCGCCGGCATCGAGCCGCACGTCGACATGAACCCCGTGCTGCTCAAACCGTCCACCCGCAGCGCCAGTCAGGTGGTCGTCATGGGCCGACCGGTCGGCGAGCTGTCGGTCGCCGACTACCACGCCTATCAGGCCGAGGTCTGGCCGCTCGTCACCGCGGCGCTGGCTCGCCTGCGGGGCGCCCAGCGAGCTCGTCGTCATCGAGGGCGCCGGCAGCTCGGCCGAGATCAACCTGCGCGACTCCGACATCGTCAACATGCGCGTCGCGCGGCACGCCGGCGCCCCGGTGCTGCTGGTCGGCGACATCGACCGCGGCGGCGTCTTCGCCGCGCTGCTCGGTCACATGGAGCTGTTCACCGCGCCCGAGCGCGCCCTGGTCGGTGGCTTCGTGGTCAACAAGTTCCGCGGCGACGCCGCCCACCTCACTCCCGGCCTCGAGCTTCTCGAGGAGCGCACCGGCGTGCCGACGCTCGGCGTCGTGCCCTGGCTCGAGGGCTGGCGCGGCGACGAGGAGGACTCGGTGGCCCTCGACGACCAGCGCCGCCGGCCGACCGGGCGGCCGCTGCGCATCGCCGTGGTGCGCCTGCCTTTCCTGAGCAACACCACCGACTTCGACGCGCTCGCCGCAGAGCCCGACGTGGCCGTCGAGTTCGTCGACGGCCCGGCGGCCTCTCGGGCGCGACCGCCGTCGTGCTGCCGGGCACCAAGGCACGGTGGCCGACCTGGCCTGGCTGCGCGAGCGCGGCCTCGCGGCCGCGCTCGCGCAGCCGCCGCCGCGCGGCGTGCCGGTGATCGGCATCTGCGGCGGCTACCAGATGCTCGGCCGCCGCATCCTCGACCCCGGCGCGGTCGAGTCGGCCGCGCCGCAGACGGCGGGGCTCGGCCTGCTCGACGTCGAGACGACCTTCGCCGCCGCGAAGCGCACCGTCCGGGCGAGCGGCCTGACCGACGGCGGCGCGCTCGCTCCTGCCGGCGCCGCTGCGCGGCTACGAGATCCACATGGGGCGCACGCACCTCTCGCCCGGAGTGCGCCCCTTCGCGCGCCTGCGGGCGGCGGCGCGGCGGGGAGGGCGCACCCCGACGGCGCCGTCTCCGCCGACGGACGGGTCTGCGGCACCTATCTGCACGGCCTGTTCGACGCGCCCGCTTTTCGCGCCGGGTTCCTCGACCGTCTGCGGGCGGCCGCCGGTCTGCCGGCGCGGCCGCCGGCCGCGTACGGGTCAGACTTCGAGCGCCTCGCCGACCACGTCGAGGCCAACCTCGACCTCGACCGCCTCGATGCCCTGATCGGGTTTGCGGCGTCGCGCTTCGCCGCGCCGCGCCCGCGGCGCTAGCGGAAGATACCGCTCCAGACCGCGGTGCGAGCGGGTACTATCGGGGCCATGCGCACCAGAAGACTGCTCCCCGTCCTCGTCATCGTGCTCGCGTTCGTGGCGGGCTTCGGCTTGGCCACGCTGCTGAACCGCGGCGGCACGACTGCGGGCGTGAACGGCCAGACCGCCCTCTACCGGCAGGTCCTGCAGGACCTGCAGCGCGACTACTACCGCCCCATCGACACCGCCAAGCTCGGCCAGGCGGGCATCACCGGCCTGCTTTCGCCGTCTGCACGACCCCTACACCGTGTACTTCACGAAGGCCGAATCCCAGGCGTTCAGCCAGGAGCTCAGCGGCAGCTATACGGGGATCGGCACCGCGGTCGACACAAAGGCCGGCCGGCCGGTCGTGATCCAGGTGTTCCCGGGGTCGCCGGCGGCCCGCGCCGGCATCGTGCCGGGCGAGGTCATCATGGCGGTCGACGGCGCCTCGACGGCCGGCAAGTCGGTCGACTCCGTCGTGGCGCGCATCGTGGGCCCGGCCGGGACGCAGGTGCGGCTCCAGCTGCGGCGCACGGGCGTGGCGAGCCTCATCGACCTGACCCTCACGCGCAGCAAGATCTCGCGGCCGCTCACCAGCTCGCGCCTGGTGAACGACCACGGCGTCAAGGTGGGCTACGTATCGCTGGCCGCGTTCGCCCAGGGCGCCGGGCAGCAGGTGGGGACGGCGATCGCGTCCCTGCAGAAGCGCGGCGCGCAGTCGCTGATCTTCGACCTGCGCGACAACGGCGGCGGACTGGTCGACGAGGCCGTCAACGTGGCCGACGACTTTCTGCCGGCCGGCAAGGTGGTCGTGACCACCCAGGGCTTGCACGCGCCACGCACCGTGCTCAAGACCAACGGCGGCCACCCCACCAGCCTGCCCCTCGTCCTGCTCGTCAACGGCAACACGGCCAGCGCCTCCGAGATCGTCACCGGCGCCCTGCAGGACTACGGGCGCGCCACCGTGATCGGCACCAGGACCTTCGGCAAGGGGGTCGTGCAGACGGTCCTGCCGCTGCGCGGCGGAGCCAGCCTGAAGATCACGATCGCCGCCTACCTCACGCCGCACGGACGCAACATCAACCACAAGGGCATCGAACCCGACATCGTCGTGGCGCAGCCGTCCACCAGCAAGGTCGACCTGGCGCTGCAGCGCGCCCTGCGGTTCATCGCCGCCGGGCGTTAGAGACAAAGGAGACGTGATGGCTCACTGTCACGAGATGAAAGCCGGCGAGGTCTACCGCTGCGAGACGTGCGGGCTCGAGATCGAGGTCAAGAGCTCCTGCGGCGACACGGGGGCGTGCTCATGCGCCGAGCCCGTGTCGTGCTGCGGCAAGCCGCTCGTGCTCAAGGCCTGACCGGAGTGCTGCTCGAAGAGAGCGCCTTCGGACTCACCTGGGTGCTCGACGAACCGGCGGTGCGCACCTCGCACGCCCTGGTCGACGCCGACCGCGTCTGGCTGATCGACCCGACCGACGAACCCGCCGCGCTCGAGCGCGCCTTGGCGCGCCGTCGTCCGGCGGCCGTCCTGCAGCTGCTCGACCGCCACGGTCGCGGGTGCGCGGCGGTGGCCGAACGGCTCGGCGTGCCGCACCTCCGCGTGCCGGCCGCGGTGCCCGACTCGCCGTTCGAGGTCGTCGGACTCGTGGCCAATCGGTTCTGGAACGAAGTCGCCCTGTGGTGGCCCGAGCCCCGGGTGCTGGTCGTCGCCGAGGCGATCGGCACCGCCTCGTTCTACGCGCCCGGTCGCATGGGCGCCGGCGTGCATATCGGGCTGCGGCTGTGGCCGCCGCGCCGCCTGTCGCCGTTCGAGCCCGAGCACCTGCTGGTGGGCCACGGCACCGCCCTGCACGGACCGCGGGCCACGGCCGCCCTGCACGAGGCGCTGGGGCGTTCGCGGCGCGACTTCGTGCGGGCCGCCGTCGCCCTGCCGCGCGCCATGGCCGACGCACGGCGCTGACGGCCGCTAGTCGAACCGCAGCTTCTGCTGGCTGGGGCCCGGCGGCTCGTGGCGCTGCAGGGCAAGCACCGCGAGGTCGTCGCGCAGCCCGTCGCCGGCGAACTCGACGACGCGCTCAACGACGCGCGTGACCATCTCGGCGGGCGTGGCGCGGCACGAGTCGCCGATCACTTCGAAGAGTCGTTCCTCACCGAACAGCCGGCCGCCGTCGCGGGCGTCGGTCAGGCCGTCGGTGTAGAGGAACAGCACGTCGTCGCACGACAGGTGCGCCTCGGCGTTGCGAAAGGCGAAGTCGGCGAAGGCGCCGATCAGCGGCGAGGTGGCGGGCAGCGCCGCGACGTCGCCGCCGGGGCGGACCACGACGCTCGCCGGGTGCCCGGCGTTGCAGTAGATCAGGCGGCCGTCGCGGCGGTCGAGCATGCCGAAGAAGACCGTGGCGAAGGTCTCGGTGGCGGTCTCGCGCACGAGCACCGTGTTCGTCAGCGAGACGACCTCGGCCGGCGTCTTGCCCTTCTCTGTGGCGTGGGCGCGGATCGTGTTCTTCACGAGGCTCGTGAGGACCGCCGCCGGGAGGCCCTTGCCCGAGATGTCGCCGACCACGATGCCCAGCAGGCCGTGGTCGAGCTCGAAGAGGTCGTAGAAATCGCCGCCGACCATGGCCGGTCGCACCGCCGCCCGGTAGTGGTGGGCGTAGGACAGGCCCGAGACGGTCTCGGGCAGCTTGAGCAGGGCGCCGCGCAACGATTGGGCGACGTCGTGCTCCTGCTCGTAGAGGCGGGCGTTGTCGAGGGCCACCGACGCCTGGTCGCAGATCGCCTCGGCGAGGCGGCATTCGCGCGCGCTGAACTCGCGGCGCGCGTCGCGCTCGTCGAGGGCGACGTAGCCGAGCAGCTCGGCGCCGGCCGTGATGGGCAGGGTCAGCGCCAGTCGCAGGCCGATGCGCGCGGCGGTCTCGCGGACGGCGTGTGGCATGTCGGCAGCCTCGAAGTCGATGGTCTGCGCCACGGGCGCAGCTACGAGGCGCCGCACCACCGGGCTGCCGGGCGCGCCCTGTCGTGGCCAGGTGGTGCCCACGGCAAACGAGGCGCCGCCCTTTGACAGGGCCACGGAGAGCTCGCCGCTTTCGTCGTCCCACAGGAGCACAGCGAGCCGCCCGGCGCCGACCGCTTCGAGGAGCAGTCCGGCGAGGCGGTCGAGCACCGTGTCGATCTGCATCGACGACGACAGCGCTTCGACGGCGCGCAGCAGGGTGTTGGTGAAGCCGAGCTCGGCCGCCGCGGCCGCTTCGGCGCGCATGCGTGCGCCCACGTCGCGCGCCACGACCTGCACCGCGGGCTTGCCGTCGAACTCGACCCCGGCGCCCGTCACCTCGGTGTCGACGACAAGGCCGTCGAGGCGCAACCAGCGCCGGCGGACCAGGGGCGTGACCCCGCCCTGCCGGGCGTGCTCGACGCGGGCCACGACGGCCTCGCGTTCGTCTGGGTGGATGGTGTCGAGGACAGGTATGCCGATCAGCTCGTCGGGTGTGGCGGCGCCGAGCAGGGCGACGGCCGCCGGGTTGACGAAGACGATGCGGCCCTCGGCGTGCACGAGGATAGCCTCGGGGCTCAGGTCGACCAGGCCGCGGTAGCGGTCCTCGCTGTCGCGCAGCGCCTGCTCGGCCTGCAGGCGGCGGCTGATGTCGCGGATGATGCTGAGCAGCATGACCTCGCCGTCTTTGGTGGCCGTGCCGCGCGAGCTGACCTCGACCGGGAACGTCGAGCCGTCGCGGCGGCGATGCCACGTCTCGAAGAGGATCCCGTCGCTCGCAGCCTCAGCCATTTGACCTACGGTCCGGGTCGCGGTCTCGGCGGCGCGCAAGTCGTGGATGGACAGGGCGAGCAGCTCGTCGCGGGTGTGGCCGTACATCGACTCGGCGGCGCGATTGGCCTCGAGGATGCGGCCGTCGCGGCGGCGCACGAAGAGCATGGCGTCGCGCGCCTCGTCGGCCAGCAGCTTGTAGCGGCGCAGCGCCTCCTGCGCCTCGACCTCGACCTGGTAGCTGCGGGCGTTGGCCATGGCGCTGCCGAGGATCGCCGCCACGCCGCGGTACAGCTCGACGCTCTCGGGACCGCGGCCGCCCTGCGCCGCGTAGCGCAGCGTCAGGGCTCCGAGCGTCTCGTCCTGATGGCAGATCGGCAGCGAGAGCGTGGCCGGCGCGGTCGCCGTGGCGTCGCTCTGGGAGGACGCCACGTGGGCCTCGTCGCGCCCGCCGACGATCTCGGGCAGACCCTCGAGCACGAGCCGGCCACAGTCGGTCAGGGCGCTGATGGGCAACTCGCGGAGGCCGGCCGCGACGGCGTCGGTGTAGCCGAACAGCGCCAGGGCGTGCAGCGTGCCGGCCGGCCAGTCGGCGGCGTAGATGGCCGCCGCGCGCAAGTCGGCGTGCAGGTGGATCTGCTCGAGCACGCGCTGACAGATCTCGCTCAGGCCCAGCGAGCTCGCGGCGGCGCGCGCCACGTCGCGCAGCAGCGTGCTGCGCGAGAGCTCGCGTTCGTAGGCTTCGAGCAGACGTTCGAGGTCGCGCTCGGTGCGCTTGCGCTCGTTGATGCCGCGGTAGTAGGAGCTCACCCCCGCCGCGGTGGGGTAGATGCGGACCTCGAGCCAGTCGCCGCTTGTCGACGAGCAGTGCTCGATCGTGCGCGACTTGCCGAGCTCCATGGCGTCGCGGTAGGCGCGCTCGAGGGCGCTGCCGGCCAGCGCCGGGAACAGCTCCCAGGGCTGCCGGCCGAGCAGTTCGTCGAGCGACTTGCCGGCGAGCTGCAGCGCAGTGCCGTTGGCGTGCACGCAGCGATACTCCCAGTCGAAGGCGGCGAAGGCCTCGTCGATCTCTTCGAGCATGGCGCGCAGGCGGGTCGCGCGCTGCCCCGGGCCGTCGCCGGCGCGCACCTCGCCGAGACCGCTTTCGATGGGCGGCACGGTGCCGCGCGGCGCGACGCGCCGCGTCATGCGCACCTGGCAGCCGCCGTCGCAGGAGAGCTCGAGGTCGTCCATGAGGCTGGCGATGATATAGAGGCCGCGGCCGTGGTCGTCCATGAGCTCGGGCAGGGCCGGTTCGAAGCGGGCGGTGGCAAAGCCGCAGCCGCGGTCGCGGACGAGCGCGACGAGGTGGCCGTCGGAGAACTCGAGGGCGATCGTGATGTCGTCGCGCGAGCCGCTGTGGCGGATGGCGTTCGTGCACGCCTCTTCGACGCAGAGCACGACGTCGTCGACCACCTCGCGCTCGTCGCAGTACAAGCCGAGGTAGTCGCGCAGGCGCTCGCGGGCGCGCAGCAGATGAGCCCCCGCCGAGGGGATCCTGAACTCAAGTCGTGGCGGCGATGCCGCGGACACTCGGTGGGACGGCGACACAGGTCTCCCGGTGCGATGGTGGAGGACTGGGCAGTATTCTATGTGCCTTCGTCGCGCCCCGGGAGCGCCGCCGCCGTTGCTCTCGGCGCCCGTGCCGAGGCGCTTCGACGCCGCTCGTACCAACGGGATTGATTTGACGTATACACACTCAAAACAGGAAAATATGAGCCAGACGAGTCGGCCGTCCGGTGCACGTCGCCGGGCGGACGGCCGCCGACACCGGGCTCTCGCGAAGGGAAGGCATGATGGCTGACGGACAGCAGTTCGCGGTGACACTCGAACGGCCGACCGACGACGTGGCCGTCGTCATCCTGGCCGGCGAGGTCGACCTGTACACCGCGCCGCGCTTTCGCGAGGTCCTGCTGCAGTCCATCGACGACGGCGCCGAGCACGTCGTGATCGACCTGACCGACGTGAGCTTCATCGACTCGACGGCCCTGGGCGTGCTGGTCAGCGGCGGCAAGCGCTTGCAGCAGACGGCCGGCAGACTGGCCATCGGCTGCCCCGACGAAAAGATCCGTCGCATCCTCGAGATCACCGGGCTCGATACCGTCTTTGCCGTGTACCCCACGCGCGAGGCGGCCGTCGAGGCGCAGCGGGCGTAAGCCCGCGACCGGGTCGGACGTGCGAGGGCGGCCCGTCGCCTCGCGCTAGGCCTGCGGACCCGGCGTGGCCACCGCGCCCTCGGCCGCGCTCATCTCGCCCACGACCTCGCTCGTGACGTCACCGTCGAGCTCGGTGTAGTCGGCATCTTCGATGCCGGCGTCGTCGAGCGCCGGGTCGGTCGCTGCGGCGCTCGGCTCGGCCGTGGCCGGCGCGCTTGCGTCGGCGGCCGATGCGCTGGCCTCGGCGGTGGCGGGTATGGCTGCCTCGGCGACGATCGTCTCGGGTGCGACTTCGGCCGTGCCCGCCTCGACGTCTGTCGTGCCGGCCTCGACTTCGGTCGTGCCGGCGGCCACAACGGCCTGATCGTCGGCCGGCGTCAGCGCTCCGGCGGGGGACTCGTCGGTGAGGCCGGAGACCCCGCTGCGAAACTCGCGGATGCCGTGGCCCAGCGACTTGCCCAGATCGGGCAGCTTCTTGGCGCCGAACAGGAAGAACAGGATCACGAACAGGATGATGAGGTGCTGCGGTGTGAAGAGGTCTTCGATCACAGGTTGCCTCCGGGAAGAGCGAATCGTCGATCCGTTGTCTCCATGGTCGCCGCAGTGACCAACGTCGTCAAGCCTTTGGCCCGGTGCGAGAGGTGGCCAGGACGGAGCCGCCGAGGATGAGCGGCAGCCCGATCGCGATGCCGGCCGTCAGCGGCTCGGCCAGGAACACGACGCCCAGCAGCACCGCGACCAGTGGGTTGACGTAGGTGATCACCGTGGCGCGCGCCGGCCCCACCTCGACGATGAGGGCGAAGAACAGGGCGAAGGCGAGCGCCGTGCAGACCAGGGCGAGCGTGGCGACGGCGGCGATCGTCTCGCCCGACAACGACGGTGGAAACTCGCTCACTCCCAGCGGCGCGTAGATCGCGGCGCTGACGACGAGCGAGGCGGCGACCACGCCCAGGCCGGGCAGGTCGGCCAGTCGCCGGCTGATGATGAGCGGTCCCGTGGCGTAGCAGAGCGCCACGATCAGGACCTCGACCACGGCGCGCGGCTGGTGGCCGCCGGCGCTGTCGAAGCCGACCAGGGCGGCGACGCCGACAAAGCCGAGGGCGAGCCCCGCGAGGCGCCGCCGGGTGAGGTGCTCGGCCGTGCCGGTAAGCCGGTAGACCACCGCCCCCAGCAACGGCACGGCGGCGATCAGCAAGCCGGCGATCGAGCTCGACAGCCGCTCCTCGGCGTGCGCCAGCAGCAGCCAGGGCACGGCGATCTCGACGAGCGTGTAGCCCACGACCCAGCGCCAGCGGGAGAGCAGCGGCCGCAGGCGGCCGCGGCGCAGGGCGAAGGGCGCCATGAGCACGGCGACCGGCGCCGTGCGCAAGAAGACGAGGGTCGCCGGCGTGAGCTCGCGCACCGCGACGCGGATCAGCAGGTAGGGGATCCCCCAGATGACGCACAGCGCGCAGAACAGCAGCCAGCCTTTACGCGACACCCGTCACCTCCACGACGGCAAGGACCTGCGGGCGGGCGGCATGCAGGCGCCGCGACGCCGGGGCGCGCCGGGGCGCTGCGGTCTCCCGCGGGAGACCGCAGCGCGACCGGTCGCAGCCCGATCTCCTTACAGCTCTTCGACCGGCCTCGAGCGCCGACGGCGTGCGAGCCACACGGCGCCGAACAGCACGACGAGCACCGCGGCGATCACCCCGACGATGAGGCCGGCGGACGAGCCGCTCGCGGCCGCCGCCGGTTTGGGCTCGGCGAAGCGGTAGCTGTCGATGTTGTCGTTGGAGAACACCACCATGCCGCCGTTGCTCGGGTAGCGCACCCAGCCTTGCCAGGCGCCGCTCTGGTAGGCCTGCAGGTCCTGCTGGTAGGCGAGCACGACGTAGGGCGCCGCGTCGTAGAAGAGCTTCTGCATCTGCTGCACTTCGGCGGCGCGCTTGACCGGGTCCATCTCCTGGGCCTGCTCGGCGTAGAGCTTGTCGTAGGTCGGGTTCGTCCAGCAGCAGTCGTTCCAGCCGTTGATCTGCGCCTTGGTGAACACGCCGAGGATGTAGTTGGGGTCGACGTACTCGCCCCAGCCCCACAGGAACATGTCCCAGTCGGGGGCGTAGGTCTTGCCCTTCATGTTGTAGATCTCGGTCTGCAGCACGCCCTCGTCGACCACGGAGAACTTGATCGTGATGCCGAGTTTGTCGAACCAGCTCGTGATCAGCTTGCCGGCGACCTGGCTCTCGGTCTCCTCGTTGCGGGCCTGCAGGCGCAGCACGATGGGCTTGCCCTGCTTGTTCAGGCGCACGCCGTCCTTGAGGGGGTAGCCGGCCGCGGTAAGCATCTGGCCGGCCTTGGCCAGGTCGAAGCCGAAGGCTTCGCTGGCAGGCGGCTGCCAGGCGTATTCGAGGCCCGGCACGATGATCGACGAGCCCGGCAGGGCGCGGCCGCCGTAGGCGACCTGGATGAGCTTCTGTTTGTCGACCGCCCAGGAGAGCGCCTGGCGGAACTTGGGGTCGAGGAGGACCGGGTTGCCCATCGAGGCGTGGTTGTCGTAGCAGTTGAAGGCGAGCTCGTCGAAATACTTCTCGGCGGCCACGTTGCTCGCGATGGGGGTCACGCCGGCCGTCGAGGAGAGCCGGTTGAACTCGGCGACGGGCACGTGCTCGGCCGCCTGGATGCTGTCGTCCTTCAGGTCGGCGACCATGGTCTCGGCGTTCTGGTAGACCTGGAAGATGACCTCGTCGACCTTGGGAGCGCCGCCCCAGTAGTGCTTGTTGGCCACGAGGCGGATGTAGTCGCCCTTCTTCACCTCGGCCACCTGGAACGGACCCGAGCCCACGATCGGCGCCGGGTTCACGAACGTGTTCTGGGCCGCTTTGCCCGAGATCTTGCTCCACACGTGCTGCGGCACGATTGGCACCCACAGGCGCAGCATGTCGGCCTTGGGCTTGTCGGGGATGAACTTGACCGTGTAGGGGTCGGTGGCGACCGCCTTGACGATGTCGGTCGTGTAGGGCGTGAAGGCGTACAGGTCGTTCGTGATGATGTAGTTGTAGGTGAAGGCGACGTCGCTTGCCGTGAGCGGCACGCCGTCCTGCCAGGTCACGCCGTGGCGGATGTGAAAGATCCAGGTCTTGCCGTCGGGCGAGTCGTGCCAGCTCGTGGCGAGCTCGGGACGCGGCGCGAAGCCGTCCGGGCTGTAGCCGACGAGCATGTCGTAGTTCAGGTGGAAGATCTCGTAAGACGTGCCCGAATAGCCGGTGAACGGATTGAGGGTGTCGGCGTCCTGCACGGTGCCGATGCGCAGGATGGTGACCTTGCCGGCCGATGACGGGCTCGAGCTCGCCCCCAGGGCGCTGCTCAGGCTCCAGAGCAGTCCGGCGGCGAGCACCGCCGCGATGGTCAGGACGAAGATGCGACCCGAACGCCTACCGTTGTGCCTTGCTGCCACGGCCCCTCCCGTCAGCTCCGCCCCCGCCGCGCGGCGGGACCCCGTTGCGGCACGTCGGCAGAGGGCAGGCAGGGCCCGTCGCGCGACCCCTCCCAGAAAGGCTGACGGCCCCCAACGACGTTCCCCGATGTGCGCGGCCCCCGGGCCGCCATGCGGGAGCCTAGCCTCCGGACGCGGCAGAATCAATGCGGTCGTCGCCCCGCGTTCAAGCCGTCGTGAGCCACGCCGAGCCACCCCGCGCCGCCTCGGGTCTCGCCGGCTCGTCGCGAGCGCCTGGGCGCTCGCCAGCGGGCGCGCGCTCCCATAGACTTACGCGCCTAGGCACCAGGGGGGTGGAGGCTATGGCGCAACGGACCGGACGACTGTTGGCGACCGGCGGCCTTGTGGCCGCACTGTGTTTGGCGGCCCTGCTGCCGGCGACCGCCTGGGCGGCTGCCGGCTGGGGCACGCAGAGCTCGGGCACGGGCAGCGATCTGAACGCGGTGACCTTCGCCGGTGCAAGCCATGGCTTGGCCGTGGGCGCCGCCGGCGCGCTCCTGTTCTCGAGCGACGGCGGCGCGACCTGGACCGTGGGCAGCTCGGGAACGGCCCACGACCTGAACGCCGCGGCCTTCTCCGGCGCGACCGACGCCTGGGCCGTGGGCGCCGCCGGTACGCTGCTCTCCTCGACCGACGGCGGCGCAAGCTGGAGCGGCCCCGCCTCCGGCACGATCCACGATCTGAGCGCCGTGACCTTTGGCGACGCCGCGCACGGTTACGTCGTGGGCGCCGCCGGCACGCTCCTCGTCTCGACCGATGGCGGCGCGACCTGGAGCCCGGGCAGCTCGGACACCGGCCAGGATCTGAGCGGCGTGGCCTTCGCCGACGCGACCGACGGCTGGGCGGTGGGCGCCGCCGGCACCATCGTGCACACCACCGACGGCTCGACCTGGGCCGCGCAGACCTCGCACACCACGCAGGACCTCCACGCGGTGGCCTTCACCGACGCGACCGACGGCTGGGCGGTGGGCGCGGCCGGCACCATCGTGCACACCACCGACGGCGGCCTCACCTGGGCCGCGCAGGCCTCCGGCACGTTGCAGGACCTCCACGCGGTGGCCTTCGCCGATGCCGCCCACGGCTGGGCTGTGGGCGCCGCCGGCACCATCGTGGACACCACCGACGGCGGCCTTACCTGGGCCGTGCAAGCCTCGTCGGCTCCCGTCGCCACCGACCTGAGCGGCCTGGCGGTCGCGGCCGACGCCTTGCGCGGCAGCGCCGTGGGCGCCGCCGGCACAATGCTGCGCACCCTCGACGGCGGCGTGGCCGACTCGACGTTCCCGGCCACGACGGCCACCGGTCTGCAGGCCACCCGTCACGCGGGCTGGCGCAACCAGGCGCAGACGGTCTCGCTGGCCGCTTCAGACAGCGGCTCGGGCGTCGCCGCCGTGTACTACACGGTCGACGCCGGCTCCCGGCAGACCTACAAAGGCGCCTTCAGCGTGTCGGGCGCGGGATCGCACGTCGTGAGCTACTGGGCGGTCGACCTCGTCGGCAACACCGAAACCGCCCACTCGGGCTACGTGAACATCGACACCGCCGCGCCCGCCTGCGTGGCCGTGGCCAACGTCAAGGTGGCGCGCGGCAAGCTGGCCACGTTCTCGTATCGCATAAACGACCCTGCGCCGAGCTGCGGGACCGCTCTCGTGAAGATCGCGATCTACCGCGGCCACAAGGTCGTGAAGACGATCCGCCTGACGGGCGTCGCCGAGAACCTCAAGCGCGCCTGCACGTATCGGGTGCACCTGGCCAACGGCAGCTACACCTGGGTCGTGACCGCGACCGACGCGGCCGGCAACGCGCAGCGCGTGGTCGGCAGACGCGGCCTGAGCGTCGTGACCTGGGTGATCCACAACACCGCCGACGTGCAGCGCTGCCTGATCGCGCTGCGCTACCTGCCCTCGGGCGCGGTGAGCGGCACCGACGACTACCGCACGGAGCAGGCCCTCATGGCGTATCAGGCGTGGAACGGACTCGTGCGCGACGGTCGCGACGGGCCCAAGACCAGGGCCAGGCTCGAGGTCGGCACGTCGCCCAGGCCGCGCCGCGAGTCGGCGACGGGCCACTACGCCGAAGTCTTCCGCAGCCTCGGCGTGCTGCTCTGCGTGAACAACGGCAAGCTGGTGCGCGTCGTGCACTGCTCGACCGGCCGGCCCAGCCTGCCCACGCCGGCCGGACACTTCAGCGTCTACATGAAGGCCATCGCCTGGTGGACGACCGAATACCTCGACTGGATGCCCTACGCCAGCTTCTTCCACGCGGGCGACGCCATCCACGGCTTTCCCGACGTGCCGGCGTACCCGGCGTCGCACGGCTGCGTGCGCATCTCCATGCCCGAAGCCCCGTGGGTCTACGGGTTCATGAACTACGGCGCGGCCGTCATCGTCTACTGAGACAGGGCGTCGCGGCCGCCCGCTGCGGCGGGCTTCGCGCGAGCGAGCAGACCGTCAGGCCGCGCGCTCGAGGTCGCTCTGCGGCGCCGTCAGGCGCACCGGCTCTCTGCCATGGCGCTCGGGAGCGGCGACCCAGGTAGGGGCCGTCTGCGCCGGCGCCAGGCACTCCACGCAGAGCGTGGGCGCGATCTCGCGCGAGCGTACTCGCGCGACGGGTTCGCCCAGCATGATGGCACGGCCACAGCGCGCGCAGGTCGCGACTCCCCAGTGGCGTTCGAGCGCGGCGGCTTCGCGACGCGCGTAGTCCCCCGACTGCGCGTCGCGTCCGCTCAGCAGGTGGCTGAAACGCTCCGTGAACGAATGGCCGTGATGCTTGCCCATGACGCCCCTTCTTGCCGTGCCGTCGTTCCCACACGTCGGCCTGTGCCCCCTGATTCCCCGGCGGGACCCGGCGGTAACGCGTCGCGTGAACGTCACGCCGCCGGACCACCGCTCGCCCCCGACGCCAGCCCTTCATCGCCGTCGTCGGGACACAGCTGAGGAGCGTCGAGGGAGCACGAGTAGCGCGGCTTCTCCTCGGCGGCCGGCGCCGCCGTCAGGCTGTTGCGGATGGTGAGGGCCGAGATCACGCCGCCCAGGGCGCAGGCGCCGCCGGCGAGCCACATGGCGGTGCGAAAGCCGGAGGTGAACACGGCGGGGTGCAGGTAGCTCGACGTGCTCAACCCGGCGGCGGCGGGCAGCACGGCCACCGCGATCAGGCCGGCCGCGCGCGCGACCGCGTTGTTCACGGCCGACGCCAGGCCGGCGTGCTCGACCGGAGCCGCCGCCAGCACGGTCGCGGTGAGCGGCGACACGGTCAGCGCAAGCCCCAGCGAGAACACGACGATCGCGGGCAGGAAGGTGCTCAGGTAGGTCGTGCCCGGCTGTACGAGCGAGAGGGCCGCGAGGCCGATGCCGGCGACGATCGGGCCCACGGTCATGGGCAGTCGCGGGCCGATGCGCTGTGCGAGCTTGCCGGCCTGAGCCGAGAGCGCGAGCATGACCAGCGTGATGGGCAGCAGGGCCGTGCCCGCTTCGAGCGGCGAGTAGCCCAGCACCTGTTGCAGCTGGAGCGGCAACAGGAACAGGCCGCCGCCCAGGGCGCCGTAGACCATGAAGGTGGCCAGGTTCGCGGCCGTGAACTGGCGGGCGCGAAAGATGCCGAAGGGCAGCATGGGGTCCTTCACGCGGCGCTCGACGACCACGAAGGCAAGGCCCGCCACCACCGAGACCGCGAGCGCGGTCACCACGCGGCCCGTCGCCCAGCCCACGCCCGCTCCCTCGATGAGCCCGTAGATGAGCGTGCCGAGGGTCACGGTCGCGAGCCCGGCGCCGGCCAGGTCGAGGCGTCCGACGGCGGTGGGGTCGCTGCTCTCGGGCACGTGGCGCCGGGCGATCCACACCACCGCCACGACGAACGGCAGGTTGATGAGGAAGATGAGGCGCCACGACACCGCCTGGATCAGGTAGCCGCCCACGAACGGCCCGATGGCGGTGGCGATGCCGCTCATGCCCGACCACGTGCCGATCGCCTGGGCGCGGTCCTGCGGGCGAAACGAGGCCTGCAGGATGGCGAGGCTCTCGGGGGTGAGCAGCGCGGCGCCGACCCCCTGCAGCGCCCGCGCCAGGATGAGCACGGTGGCGTTGGGCGCGAGCCCGCACACGAGCGAGGCGGCGGCGAACCACAGCACGCCGACGATGAAGCTGCGCCGCCGGCCGTAGCGGTCGCCGATCGAACCACCGACCAGGATGAAGGCGGCCAGCGTGAGCGTGTAGGCGGTCACGGTCCACTGCAGGGTGGCGAGGCCGCTATGGAACGTGCGGCCGATGGCCGGCAGCGCCACGTTCACCACGGTGCCGTCGATGAACACGATGCCGGCGCCCAGCACGGACGCGGTGATCACCCAGCGCCCGCGGGCGGTGTGCAGCTGCACCTCGGACGTCGGCTCGCGGCCCGGCACCGCGCGGGCGCCTGCCGCCTCAGGCGGCGTGGCGTCCCTCGTCGCTCGGGCTCATGCCCAGGTGGGCGCGCACGGCCACGATCAGCGCGGTGAGCTGCTCGTCGCAGGCGGCGAGCTCGTCGAGCACGTCGCCGGGCACCTCGAGGAACAACATGCTCGCGATCACGGCCCGGCAGCCCTCGGCATCTTCCAGGACCTGGGAAAGGACCGGGACTCGGTCATGGCTGCGATCCATCGAACACCTGCCTGGCGTCTGTCGACGCCCCTCGTCTGTCCGTCACGTGCGTCTCGTGCTCGTCGTGCTGGTGCGAGCGGCGCCCGCCGCCCGAGACCGGCCCGCCAACCCATGCGCCTGCCGTCTGACGACGCCCGCCGGCCCGCACGCCCTCTTGTCCTTCTGATACCCGGTCGCCTGCGCGACTAGCGTTGCGTTTGCCCTCGGGTGCGGGGCTCCCGTCGACGGCCGCGAAGCCCGGCCTACGGCCGAGGGTCGAGCGCCTCGGTGAGGTAGCCGAGGTTCGCCGTGAACACGCCCGACAGCAGCGTGTCGAGCGTGCCGTCGCCGCCGTCGATCACCACCACGCGGCGCGCGTCTCTCTGCCTGAGGACGGCGGCGTAGACCGGCAGGTAGCAGGCCGCCGTCTCTTCGACCGTGAGGGCATCGATCGGCAGGGGGATGCCGAGCTCGCAGCCCGCCCGCTCCCAGCGCTCGCGGGCCGCGCCCTGCACGACCGAGCGCCACTTGTCGAAGGTCGTCGCGATCTCGGTGCGCAACACGCGCGACTTCACCCGGGGCGCCAGGCGATGCCCGCTCGTCTCGACGGCGCCGACGGCCGGATCGACCGCGAAGCTTTCGAGCAGCGTGCCGTCGAGCGCCTCGTAGAGATTGAAGACCGACGAGTGCCGGGTGCGTCTGTGCAGGCGCCCCTGGCGGCTCGTGCAGCCCAGCGTGAGCAGCAGGCAGGGCAGCCAGACGAGGTCGAACCAGGCGATCTCTTCGGCGCCGATGCCCAGGACGCCCTTGCCGCGCTGCCGCTCGGCCAGGCGGGCGGCGCGCGCCGCGTCGACCACCACGGCGAAGCCGAGCTCGGTGG
Source organism: uncultured Actinomycetes bacterium (assembly GCA_963755025.1). GTDB lineage: Bacteria > Actinomycetota > Thermoleophilia > UBA2241 > UBA2241 > Bog-752. Next base: position 11,556 of record CAVWIH010000012.1, on the reverse strand, counting down.
GCGGGCGCGTCGCGCCGAGGTCGGCGACCAGCACGCGGCCCAGCCGGTGTTCGAGCTCGTCGGGCCCCCACAGCTCGACGCCGAGCTCGGCGGCCGAGAGCGTGGCGCCGCCGGTCGCGCCCTGGAGCGCCACCACGATCGTCTTGTCGGCGCCCACGTCGGCGCCGACGAAGGCGGCTTTGGCGAGGACCTCCTTGTCGACCGGCCGGTCCCACGCCTTGCATTCGACCACGAGGGTGAACGTGGTGAGCCCGTCACTCTTCTCGGCCAGCACGTCGATCTCGTGGCGCGCCCCCGAACGGCCCTCGCGCACCACGTTGCGGCGGGCGGCATAGCCGCCCGCCGTCAGGGCGTGCGCGATCTCGCTCTCGAGTCGGCGGCCCTTGTCGGCGCTGGGGTGCTCTGTCGTCACGGTCTCCTCGGGGGTCGCTGCGTGCCGGACCTTCACCGCGCGCGGTCGCTCACCAGGCGCGCAACGTAGTCACGCACGCCTGAGCGGAGACGACGAAGTCGATCTACGGTACTAGTTCGCCGCGCCGGCCGCCTTTCTTGCCGCCGCCGGCCGCATGGGGGGCGCGCCGCGCGCCGTCTGGCTATAGACTTGCCGCGGCTCTGCACAAAGCAAAGGGAGCGGAGGGGATCACATGAGCCTGGCCAAACGTCTTGAAGCGTTGCGCGAGCGGGCGCAACGCGATGTCTTTGCCATCGACGACGACCTCGTGCTGTCGTCGCGGCACGCCGTGCTGCCGGTCGAGGTCGCCGAGCGCCACTACCTGGCCCCCGTGCGCCTCGGCAGCGCCACCTTCGACACGCCGCGGGCGATCAAGATGGCGGTCCCCGGCGAGCCCGGGCACGAGGCGCCGGGCGGCGCCCCGATCGTGGTGCCCGGCACGCGCGTCGACCTGTACATCTCCGTGGAGGGCGGCGAGACGCTCGTCTTCCTGCACGAAGAAGACGACGAGCTCGAGCACGCGAGCATCGAGGTCGACCTCAAGGACCGTCGCATCGTGATCGGCTACATCGCCGAACATCCGACCGCCAGCAGCGCCAATCAGTTCTTCGAGCGCACCGTGCAGGCCGTCGAGGCCGACGTGGAGCGCGCCAACGAGGTCGCCGAGCAGTTCAACGAAAGCCTCATCGACTACCTGGCCGACGCCCTCGTGGTGGCGCGCGAGCGGGCCACCCAGCGCCAGCAGCTGGCAGCCGGGCTCAAGCCGCCCAAGTCCTACGAACGCTGGTGGGGTCGGCCGTAGCGCGCGGGCGTCCCGGCGCCTGAAGGACCGGTCCACGTCGTCGCCGCGCGGCCGGCCGCCGGCGGTCTCAGACCGCCGGCGGCCGGCCGCGTCCCTGTGCGACGAGCCGCCACCACCGCGAGCCCCTCACGTCCCTCCGGGCGAAACTTCCGGGCGCCAGGCGTTAACCAACGGGCCCCTTTGGCCGATGAAGGAACCGGTGGGCGACGGGTCGGCCGCCGCAGCGATGAACGGCCGCATGGTGCGTGAGGAGAGCGCGAGTGCTCCTGCAGGGCAATCTTAAAGAGTTCAACCTTCCCAACGTCTTTCAGCTGGTCAAGATGAGCGCCAAGACCGGCGCCCTGTCGATCACCCGCGAAGGCGAGTCGGGCAAGATCTTCTTTCGCAACGGCCAGATCTACTTCGCCACCGCCCACCCGGGCACCATGCCGCTCGGCGAACGCCTGGTGAAGTCGGGCCACGTCACGAGCAAGCAGCTGCGCGCCGCGCTCGCCGAGCAGAAGAAGAAGTCGGTCAAGGGCCGTATCGGCTCCATCCTGCTGGCGCACGGCTACATCGACCGCGCCACGCTCGAACAGTCGGTGCGCGACCAGATCGAAGACGTCACCTTCAACTTCTTCAGCTGGGCCGACGGCGACTTCACCTTCGAAGCCGACGAGACCGTGACCGACGAAGACATCCACGTCGAGATGAAGGTCGAGTCGGTCATCATGGAGGGCTGCCGTCGCATCGACGAGTGGGAGCTCATCTTCGCCACCCTGGGTTCGCTCGAGCGCGTGCCGCGCCTGCGCTACAACGACATCGTCGAAGAGGACGGGGGCGTCAAGCTGGCGCCCGATCAGTGGCGCGTGGTGTGCTGGGTCGACGGGCGCCACGACATCAACACCGTGCTCAAGGAGTGCGGGCTCGACCGTTTCAACGGCGCCAAGATCATCTACGACCTGCACCGCACCGGCCTGCTGACCGTGAGCGACTCCGCCATCGAAGAGATCGGCGAGGGCCGCACCATCGTGGTGCGCGGCCCGATCGACCTCTACAACCAGGTCTTCATCAGCACGCTCGTCGAGAGCAACGTCACCGAGCACCTTCGCGTCGAGCTCGATCGACGATCGCGAGATCGAGATCCCGATGGTCGCCGCGACCTACACGCCCGACGGCGTCGACCGCCGACGACTACGACATGCCGCGCGGCAAAGACGGCACGAGCCCTCGTGCTCACCGCCACGGTGAGCTCGCCCGAAGAGATCTGGCGGCGCTTCGCCGAGCAGAGCTCGGCGTTCATCGTGCTGGCCAACGCCAACTCGATCGACAGCCTCAAGGCGTCGGTGCGCGACCTGGGTTTCGTGCGCAAGCTGGGCGACCATGCCCATCGTCGTGGCCACCTACGTCTCCATGGACGAAGACTCGCTCAACCCGGCCGCCGTGGCCAAGACCCTCGGTCTGACCGACGACATCCCGGTCATGCCCTGCAGCCTGCGCGACCGCGACTCGGTCGAAGCGGTCGTCAAGAAGGCCATCGAGCTCATCGTCCCCGCCTGACGCGACGCCGCGCCCCCACGCCGGGGCGGACCTTCCATCGGGTAACCTTGTCAGAGCGCCGCGGCGAGGGATACATTGCCCGAGAGCCACGACCCAGGCGTCGCCCTATGGAAGGACCAGATCACATGTACTTTCCCACCTACCGCATGCGGCGCATGCGGCGGACGCCCACCCTGCGCCGCATGATGCGCGAGACGGCGCTCTCGCCCGACGACCTCATCTACCCGCTCTTCGTGTCGCACGGCGAGAACGTCAAGCGGCCGATCCCCTCCATGCCCGGCTGCGAGCAGCTGTCGATCGGCAACCTGCTGCCCGAGGTGCGCGAGATCCAGCGGCTCGGCATTCCCGCCGTCCTGCTCTTCGGCATCCCGTCGCACAAAGACTCGGCGGCGAGCAGCGCTTACGACCCCGAGGGCGTCGTGCAGCTCGCCATCCGCGCCATCAAAGACGAAGTGCCCGACCTCGTCGTGATCACCGACGTCTGCCTCTGCGAGTACATGGACCACGGCCACTGCGGCGTGGTGCAGGACGGCGAGATCGTCAACGACCTCACCCTCGAGCTGCTCGCCAAGATGGCCGTGAGCCACGCCGAGGCCGGCGCCGACATCGTGGCGCCGTCCGACATGATGGACGGCCGCGTGGCGGCCATCCGCGCGGCGCTCGACGACGAAGGCTTCACCGACGCGGTCATCATGTCGTACTCGGCGAAGTTCGCCTCGGCTTTCTACGGCCCCTTCCGCGACGCCGCCGAGTCGCCGCCCATGTTCGGCGACCGCAAGACCTACCAGATGGACCTCGCCAACGGCGAAGAGGCCGTGCGCGAGGCGCTCCTCGACATCGAGGAGGGCGCCGACATCGTCATGGTCAAGCCGGCGCTGGCCTACCTCGACGTCGTCAAGATGGTCAAGCAGGAGACCAAGTTCCCGCTCGCCGCCTACAACGTGAGCGGCGAGTACGCCATGATCAAGGCGGCGGCCGCCAACGGCTGGCTCGACGAGCGCGCCTGCGTGCTCGAGGCGCTGCTGTCCATCAAGCGGGCCGGCGCCGACCTCATCATCACCTACCACGCCAAAGACGCCGTGCGCTGGATGCAGGAGGAGTTCTAGGCCCCGACACCATGAGCTCTCCCGGGCGCTACAGCTCTCCACCACCCGCGGCCGCGGCCGGCGACGCCGGCCACCCGGCGGCCGACGCCGCGGCCCGCGAGGGGCGGCGGCGCGGGGGGCGCTCGACGCGGGCGCGCCGCGGGTCGTGGCCTGGGAGGTCACCCGCAGCTGCAACCTCGCCTGCGCTCACTGCCGCGCCTCGGCCGCCAACGGCCCTTACGAGGGCGAGCTCTCCACCGCCGAGTGCCTCGAGCTCGTCGCGCAGATCGCCGCCGCCGGCAAGCCGATCCTCATCCTCACCGGCGGCGAGCCGCTGCTGCGTCCCGACATCTTCGAGATCGCCGAAGCCGCTCGCGAGGCCGGCCTGCGAGCGGTGATGGCGCCTAACGGCACCCTGGTCACGCCTGTCGCGGCGGCCCGCATGAAGACCGCCGGCATAGGGCGCATCAGCATCTCGATCGACTTTCCCGACGCCGCCGAGCACGACCGCTTCCGGGGCTGCGCCGGGGCCTTCGACGCCGCTCTGCAGGGCATGCGCGCCGCGCAGGACGCCGGCATCGAGATCCAAGTGAACTCGACCATCACGCGCTTGAACGTGGCCTACCTGCCGCGCCTGCTCGCCCTGGCCGAGGAGCTCGGCGCGGTGAGCTTTCACCCGTTCATGCTGGTGCCCACCGGCCGTGGCAAGGACCTGGCCGCAGACGAGCTCGACCCCGACGACTACGAGCGCGCGCTCAACTGGATCTACGACGCGCAGCGCACCTCGCCGCTGTTCTTCAAGCCGACCGACGTGCCGCACTACTGGCGGGTCATGCGCCAGCGCGCCAAGGCCGACGGCAGCGCGCTGACGGTGCATCCCCACGCCCACGGCGGCCTCGACACGCTGAGCCGCGGCTGCCTGGCCGGCGTGGGCTTCTGCTTCGTCTCGCACACCGGCGTGGTGCAGCCCTGCGGCTATTTCGACAAGGCGGCCGGCAACGTGCGCGAGCAGAGCTTCGGCGAGATCTGGCGCACGGTCGCCGCTCTTCGCCGACCTGCGCGACCTCGACGCGCTCAAGGGCAAATGCGGCGCCTGCGAGTACAAGCGGGTCTGCGGCGGCTGCCGCGCGCGCGCCTTCGAGCGCACCGGCGACTACCTGGCCGAAGAGCCCTACTGCGCCTACGTGCCGCGCGGCTGGTCGCCCGGCGCCTGAGCCGTTCGCCGCGGCCCGCGTAGCGTCAGCGCGGGCGCGATCCGCCGAACGCCCACCGTCAGACCGATGCTCGCCACGCGGCCGGCCCGCGGATCGACGGACGCCCCGGCCTGCGGCCGCCCGGCGCTTGCCCTTAGAAGTGCCTCTCGAGCTGCAGCGACTCGTCGACCAGGCCGTGCTTGCGGTAGAGCGCCGCCGCGCGGCTCGTTGTCGAGCTCGGTCGAGACGGCGGCTTCGCGGCAGCCGGCCGCCGCGAAGCGCCGCAGGACCTCGCCGACGAGCGCGTCGCCGACGCCCTTGCCGCGGGCCGGCGCCGTGACGATGAGCTCGTCGATGCAGCCCCAGCTGCCGCCGTGGAACAGGCCGGGGCGCACGAACCAGGTGAGCGTGCCCACCACCAGGCCGGCGAGCTCGGCGACCAGGATGCCGCTGTCGGCGCGTCGCTGGTAGGCGCGCACCTGCTGGGTCGTGACATCGCTCTCGACGTCCTCGATACGGGCGAGCTCGTGGATGAGGTCGGCCACGAGCGCCGCTTCGTCGCCGGCGCGCGCGTCGCGGATGGTCACACCCGGCAGTTTCGGTCTCTCGGCTTCACTCTCGCCTTTCCGGGCGCCGCCGCGTCAGACAACGGGTCCTGTCGGCACGAGACAGCATCATGTACCTGCAGTCACGAGATAAGCCGAATTCGCGGGATATGGAAGACGAGCACGGGGAGCGCGAGCACCGGGCATGACCGGGGGAGGGGAGTGGACACAGACACGTCGACAGCGCCTGTTCGACGAGGCGCAACGCTACATTCCCGGTGGGGTCAACTCGCCGGTGCGCGCCATGAAGGGCGTCGGCATGCCGCACCCCCTGTTCGTGAGCCGCGGCCGCGGCGCCCATCTCTGGGACGCCGACGGCAACGAGTTCGTCGACCTCGTCTCGTCGTGGGGGCCGATGATCCTCGGCTGGGGACACCCCGACGTGCTCGCCGCCCTGCACGCCCAGCTCGACCTGGGCACCAGCTTCGGGGCGCCCACCGGGCTCGAGGTCGAGCTCGCCCGTCTCATCTGCGAGGCCGTCCCCTCGGTCGAGCTCGTGCGCATGGTCAACTCGGGCACCGAGGCCACGATGAGCGCGCTGCGCGTGGCGCGCGGCTTCACCGGGCGCGACAAGGTCGTCAAGTTCATCGGCTGCTACCACGGTCACGCCGACCCGTTCCTGGCGGCCGCCGGCAGCGGCGTGCTCACCTTGGCGCTGCCCGACAGCCCCGGCGTCACGGCGGCGACCACCGCCGACACCCTCCTGGTCGAGTACAACGACGCGGCCGCCCTCTCCGCAGTCTTTGCCGCCCGCGGCGACGAGATCGCCTGCGTGATCGTCGAGCCGGTCGCCGGCAACATGGGCGTCGTGCCCCCCGAGCCGGGGTTCCTGGAGACCGCCCGCCGGCTGTGCACCGAGTCGGGCGCGCTGCTGCTCTTCGACGAAGTGATCACCGGGTTTCGCGTCGCCTGGGGCGGCGCCCAGCAGCGGTACGGCGTGACGCCCGACCTCACGACCCTGGGCAAGATCATTGGCGGCGGCCTGCCTGTGGGGGCCTTCGGCGGGCGCCGCGACGTCATGGAGACGGTCGCGCCGCTGGGCTCTACCTACCAGGCAGGCACGCTGTCGGGCAATCCGCTGGCCATGGCCGGCGGCATCGCCACCTTGCGCGTGCTCTCGCAGCCCGGCACGTACGAACGCCTCGAGGAGCGCGCGCAGCAGCTCTGCCAGGGCCTCGTGCAGGCCGCCCTCGAGGGCGGCGTGCCGACCACGCTCAATCGCGTCGGCGCCATGATGACGCTCTTCTTCTGCGAAGGCCCCGTCGCCAGCTTCGCCGACGCGCGCCGCGCCGATACCGGCCTGTACGCGCGCTACTTCCGCCACCTGCTCGAGCGCGGCGTGTACGTGGCGCCGTCGCAGTTCGAGTCGGCCATGGTCTCGCTGGCCCTGACCGACGACGACGTGGCCCAGGCCGGCGAGGCGGCCGCCTCGTTCTTCGCCGCACTGCACGGCGACCGCGCGGCGGGCGCATGACGCCGCCCGTCGACAAGAGCGCGGTGCCGGCGGTGACCGTGCCGCGGCTCACCGTCTACCTGCGCAAGCTGCGCGAGCTGCAGGCGAGGGGCGTGGAGCGCGTCTCGTCAAAGCAGCTCGCCGGCATGATCGACTTGAACGCCGCCCAGATCCGCAAGGATTTCTCGTATTTCGGCGAGTTCGGCACGCGCGGCGTGGGCTACGAGGTCGACCGCCTCGTCACCGAGATCAAGCGCTGCCTGGGCCTGGAGCGCTCGTGGAACGTGATCATCGTGGGGGCCGGCTCGCTGGGCACCGCCCTGGCGCGCTACCGCGGCTTCGCCGAACAGGGCTTCAAGCTCATCGCCATGTTCGACGCCTCGCAGAAGAAGGTCGGCGTGAGCTTCGGCGACGGGCGCACCATCCGCGACGTCGCCGACCTCGAGAGCTTCTGTCACGAAGAGCGCGTCGACATCGCCATCATCTCGGTGCCGGCGCACGCCGCCCAGTCGATCATCGACCGCCTCGTTGGGCTCGAACCCGACCGCCGGGTGAGCGCCGTCCTCAACTTCGCGCCGGTCAAGGTCTTCGCCCCGCGCGACGTCGTGGTGCGGCAGGTCGACTTTTCGAGCGAGCTCATGTTCCTGTCGTTCTACCTCGACCGCGAGGGCTGACCGGCATGGACGACGGCACCATCCGCGACGCGCTCTGCGCGGTCGCGGCGCGCTTCGCGCCGACTCCGCCGCCCGACTTCGAGCTGGTCTACGCGCCGCTGTTCAGCGCGCTCGCCCCCGAGGCGAGCGACACCACCTATCCGCTGGCCCTCGAGTTCGTCTACGAGGGCTACCTCTCGCACTATCGCGACCCGCGTCTGCTCACGGCCGACACGGCCCTGTCGACCAGGCTGCTGGCCGGCGACCACTTCGACGCCAGCGGCCTGCGCCTGGTGGCGCGCGGCGGCGACCTCGACGCGGTGAAGCTACTCACCAAGCTGATGGCGAGCTGCTCGTGGCTGCGCGCCGAGCACCGGCCCTACGCCTACGACGACGACCTCTGGGCGCTCTGCGTGGCGGGCATCGCCGCGACTGCGTCGGGCGGCCACGCCCTGGCGGCGCTGCGCGCCTTCGACGAGGTCGGCCGCCTGTTCGAGCGCGACCGCGTCGAGCGCCTGCCCGACGTCGTGCGGCGCGCGGCCGGCACGCTCTGGCTGCGTCACCCGGCGGCTCTGCGCCGCGCCCTGGGGCTCGAGGTCGCGTTCGAGGAGCCGGCCGCTGAGCCGGCGTCCGCCCAGCCGGCGTCCGCCCAGCCGGCGTCCGCCCAGCCGGCGTCCGCCCAGCCGGCGCCCGCCCGCCGGCGCCCGTCGAGACCGAGGCGGCGCGGTGAGCCTGCGCGAGTTCATCGAGGTGTTGCGCCGCGAGGGCGAGCTCGACGTGGTGAAGGCGCCGGTCGACCCCTGGCTCGAGATGGCCGAGATCGCCGACCGGGCCAGCAAGGCCGGTGGCCCGGCGCTGCTCTTCGAGCGGCCCGCCGTGGCCGCCGACGCAAGCGGCCCGCGGCCGGCCAACGCCCACCGCCTCACCGGCGCGCCGCTGCCCGTGCTCATGAACCAGTTCGGCTCGTACCGGCGCCTCGAGCTCGCGCTGGGCGCGCCGCTCGACGAGCTCGCCGGGCGCATCAGCGAGCTCGTCGACCTGCAGGTCCCCAAGGGCCTGGTCGGCAAGGTCAAGGCGCTCGGTCAGCTGCGCGAGCTCGCCTCGTTCGCGCCGAAGGTCGTCTCGAAGGCGGCGTTTCGCGAGGTCGTGATCGACCCGCCCGACCTGGGCCTGCTGCCCGTACTCACCACCTGGCCCGGCGACGGCGGACCCTTCGTCACTCTGCCGGTCTGCGTGACCAAAGACCGCGAGGGGCGGCGCAACGCCGGCATGTACCGTCTGCAGGTCTACGACGACCGCACCACCGGCATGCACTGGCACGTGCACCACGACGGCGCCGCCAACTTCCGCGAGGCCGACGGACGCCTCGAGGTGGCCGTCGCGCTGGGCACCGACCCGGCGGTCACCTACGCCGCCACGGCGCCGCTGCCGGCGGGCATCGACGAGTTCATGTTCGCCGGCTTCCTGCGCGGCAAGCCCGTCGAGCTGGCGGCCTGCGCCACGGTCGACCTCGAGGTGCCGGCCGACTCCGAGATCGTGCTCGAGGGCTACGTCGACAAGGCCGAGACCCGGCGCGAAGGGCCTTTCGGCGACCACACCGGCTACTACTCGCTGGCCGACGACTACCCCGTCTTTCACCTGACCGCCATGAGCATGCGCCGCGACGCCGTCTACCCGGCGACGATCGTCGGCCGCCCGCCCATGGAGGACTGCTTCCTGGGCAAGGCTACCGAGCGTCTCTTCCTGCCGCTGCTGCGCCTCACGCTGCCCGAGATCGTCGACCTCGAACTGCCCATCGAGGGCGTCTTTCACGACTGCGCCATCGTCTCTATCCGCAAGGCCTACGCGGGCCACGCCCGCAAGGTGATGAGCGCGGTGTGGGGCATGGGGCAGATGATGTTCACCAAGTTCGTGGTGGTGGTCGACGAGCACGTCGACGTACACGACCCCCGCGAGGTCGCCTGGCGGGTGTTCAACAACGTCGACCCGCGGCGCGACACGATGATCGTCGACGGTCCGCTCGACGCCCTCGACCACTCGAGCCCCACGGCCGGCTACGGCGCCAAGATGGGCATCGACGCGACCAGAGCCTGGCCCGACGAGGGCCACCCGCGCCCCTGGCCCGACGAGCTCGCCATGGACCCTGCCGTCAAGGCGCGGGTCGACGCGCGCTGGTCCGAGCTCGGTCTGAGCTTCAGGTAGAGGGTGAGATAACGCGTATGGCGTCTGCACCGCACCCCTTGGGCGCCGCCGTGCGCCCGGCCCTCTTCGCGCGGCTCATCAAGGTCGAGCACAGCGTCTTCGCGCTGCCCTTCGCCTACGCCGGCGCGGTGCTCGCCGAGCAGCGCATACCCTCGTGGCAGACCCTGGTGTGGATCACGATCGCCATGGTGGCGGCGCGCAGCGCCGCCATGGCCCTGAACCGCCTGATCGACGCCCGCATCGACGCCCGCAACCCGCGCACCGCGCAGCGCGAGCTGCCCACCGGCAGCCTCTCGCGCGTCGAAGTGCTGGCCTTCACCGCAGCCTCGCTCGGCGTGCTCGTGCTGGCCACCTTCTTTCTGTCGCCGCCCTGCCGCTACCTGTGGCCGATCGTCGTCGCGGCCTTCATCGTCTACCCCTACACCAAGCGCTTCACCTGGTTCTGCCACTGGGCGCTGGGGCTGACCGACGGCCTGGCGCCGGCCGCCGCCTGGGTCGCGGTGTCGGGCCGCATCGCGCTCTCGCCCGTGCTGCTGTTCCTGGCCGTGGGCCTCTGGGTCGGCGGCTTCGACGTGATCTATGCCATCTTCGACCTCGACTTCGACCGTGCCGAGGGCATCCACTCGATCCCGGTGAAGCTCGGCAAGCGCCGCGCCCTGGGGGTGGCCGCGCTGTCGCACCTGGCCGCCATGGCGCTGCTCGTCGCGGTCGGGCCCCTACTGGGCCTGGGCTGGAGCTACCTCGCCGGCTGCCTCGTGGTCGCCGCGCTGCTCGCCTGGCCGCACGTCGACATCGCGCGGCGCGGCCTCAAGCGTGTCGGCATGGGCTTCATGACCGCCAACGGCGTGGTCGGGCTGGTCTATGGGGTGGTCGCCATCGCGGCGGTGCTCATCAGCCACTAGCCCGCCGTCCGGACCTTCCGTCGGCTGCGACGGTCGTCGGCTGCGGCGAGGCCGGGGGCTCGGGCTCTCGCATCGCGAAGCAGAGTACGGCATCTGCGGCTGCGCCGCAGATTGAACTCACGCTCAGAGTTCGCCCTCGTCCCCCGGCCCCGCCTCCGCCGACTCCTGCCAACCGTTGCGCGATTGACGATGCAACCGTGCTCCCTCTTGGGGCCGATGCGGTCGGCGGTCACTCGGCCCGTTCCTGCCAGCGGTGCGGGTCGCGACGCGCGTGCATGCACACTACGACGCCGATCAGCTCGGCTGTCGGGACGAAGTAGATGCGCATAGGGGAACCGGCGCAGCAGCGCGGGCGGCAGGTCCGGTGGACGACGGGGCGCTCGGGCGTGCGTGCAATCTCGGCCAAGACGACATCGACGGCGCGCAGGAACTCGAAGCCGAGGCCGGGCGCGCGCTGCTCTTACCAGCGTGCGGCTTGAACGATGTCTGCCTCGGCGGCCCAGTGGACGAAGAGGCCGTCGGGTCATTCGGCCTAGGCAAGCCGCCGCTGAACGCGCTCGCGCACGACTTCCCATGCCTCGCCCGCGCCGGGGTCGCGCTCAAAGTCGGCGAGCCGCAGCTCGAGCTCGGCCTTCTGGGCGTCGGTCAGCGGCAGGCCGCCGGTGTCGGCG
>CAVWIH010000011.1:0-151554 GCA_963755025.1 uncultured Actinomycetes bacterium | reverse complement strand
GTATCGATCTTCACTTGACAGGTCTTGGCGGTCTCCCAGTTCCCGGCGTTGTCGACCGACCTGTAGGAGATCGTGTGGACGCCATCGCCCAAGTGATCGGCAGGGGCGGGGATTGTCACCGAATCGCCCTGTGTCCAGTTGTTACGACCCCCGTCGGTCGAGTACTGCGTATAGTCGACCCCCGAGCCGCCGGCGTTGTCGGTTGCGCTGAAGTGCAGCGTGACCGGCGTGCGGTGCCAGTTGGCGTCACAGCCGGAGACGGTGGTCGTCGGCGGAGTCGTGTCGGGGATGGTCGCGGTCAGGCTGAGGTCGTCGACGTAGGAGCCCTCGGTCGAATTCGCCCAGGTCGGCGAGGTGACTGAGCTTGAGAGGGCGATCCAGACCTGAGGGTCGCCGAGCAGGCTGATCGTGCTCTGACTTGTCTCGTCGTGCCCGCTGCTCAGGTCGACCTGCATCTGCTGCCAGCTCTGATCCGTGCTGCCGCTCCACTGCGTGGGAAAGGCGAAGTCGGAGCCGTTCGTGGAATAGCCGATCAGGAAGGCACCGCACTGCGTGTACGGGGAGATCACCAAGCTCGGTGAGTCGTACCACAGTTCGAAGGAGAGCGTGGCTGCGGTGGCGTGGCTGAGGTCGAAGGGGCCATAGACAAGCATCGGTGAGTCGAACTCCGCGGCGTAAGCCGCATGCGTGGGACTGGGTAGCGGATCGAAAGAGGCGTCGGGGGTGACGATGTTCCAGCCCGAAAAGCCAGCGTCCCAGTGCTGACCGGACTCGAAGTCATCGGAAAGCAGGGTCACCGGGCCGGCACTTCCTGCCGGGGCCAGCCTGACGGCGGCGGGACTGGAGGGATCGGCGGCAGCTGTGCCCGCTAGGGCAAGTGTGAGCAGGATGCCGAGCGAGAGACTGAGCAGGACCTTCCTCATGGCGACCCCCCAGGATCCGTGTGCCGAGCAGCCGGCGGCGCGACTCGCACGACCCGACTGGTTCGCCAACTATACGCCCGCCAGTCCCTGGCCCTTACCCGACCCCCCTGGCGGCAGAGTGAGCCCCTCATCTAGGTCGACTCAAGTCGTGTTGACCGTCCTCCAACCGGGTGCGAAGATTTCTTACGACAAAGACGAGACTATCGTGCCTATTGACCGCCTAAAGGCACGCGGACTACCGGACCGGGGGGACGGTTATCTCGGCGCAGCACCTCAGAGAAGATGAGATCGTGCGCGCTCTGCCCGGCGCGCTCGCCGACGGCCAGCTGCAACTGCTCTATCAGCCCATCGTCCATCTCCCCCGAGGACCGGCCGTGGGCGTCGAGGTGTCGCTGTGCTGGGAGCATCCGACCTGCGGTGTGATCTCCGATGGCGAGCTCAGCGCGGCAGCCGAGCGCTGCGCGCTCACAGACGAGATCGCAGACTGGGTCCTTGAGGAGGCCACGCAGCAGCTTGGCGAGTGGCAGCGAGGATCTCCAGCGACGAAGGCCCTCACTGCCTTCATCAACGTCTCTCGATCACGGCTCTACGACGAGCACCTGGTCGCGCGCATCACGGACGTCCTAGGGGGGAACGGCCTCTCGGGATCATCGCTGTGTCTGCAGCTGCCCGAGTCACTGGCCATCGAAGACCCAAGCCGCGTGGCGGCGATCGTGGCGAAGCTTCGCTTCTTGGGAGTGGGCGTCGCCATCGACCACTTCGGCATGGACTATTCGTCGCTGGCTTACCTGAAGCGCTTCCCGGCCGCGACGCTGAAGCTCGACAGGTCGCTGACCGCCGGTGTGGCCGGTCCCGGTAGCGCCGACGCCACCTTGGTCGCCGCCGTTGCCGCACTGGCCCGGAGGTTCAAGATCACGGCCATCGCCTGCGGTGTGGACGGGCCCGCCCAGGCGACGCGACTCGTCGAGCTGGGCTTCTCCGCAGCTCAGGGCAACCGCTACTCGCGACCCGTCGCGCCAGACCAGCTGCCCACCATCGTGCATATTCTTGGGGCGCGGAAGTTGCTTCTCGCTTCTGCCTGAGACGACCCCGCGCGGAGTTGCAGAGGTGACGCAGGCCGTCGACCCCTTCACCGATCGGCACTCCAAGCGATCAGTCGTCTCCATGAACCGCCAAGTCCCCGGAAGTGCAGGACTCTGCTGAGCGGCGACCACACCATGCGCACTATCGTGCGCCCGGCAGGAATCCGATAGCAAAGCGACAAGACTAGTGCGACAGCGCCCGCGACTTGGCGACAGCGAACCGTGGGGGGAGGGAAGATGTCAGCCGCAGAGCGATTCCCGGTCACCGCAGAGGTCGTTGCCGCCATCACCTCCAGCCTTGTCCTAGACGAGGTGCTGGCCAGCGTGGCCCGTCACACGGCCGAGGTCCTCGACCTGTGGGAATGCGACATCTACGAGTACCGCCCGACTGAGAATGCCACGCTGGCGCAAGCCATGTGGACCGTAAAGCCACACCCAGCCGGGGGCGACTGGCTGGGCTCGAGCCATGATCTCGCCGAGCAGCCCAGCTTTCGGCGCGTGCTGACCGAGCGCTGCACGCTCGCCAACCACATCGACGACCCCGGTCTGCCCCAAGCCGACCGCAGCCGCATGGAGTTCTGGGGCGAGCAAAGCTGTCTGCTGGTGCCGCTGGTCTTCAAAGACGAGGTGATCGGCTGCCTTGAGCTGATCGAGAAGCGCCGGCTGCGGCGCTTCACAGCAGACGAAGAGCAGCTCGCCTCCACCCTGGCGGCCCTGGCGGCGGTGGCCATCCAGAACGCCCGTCTCTACAGTCGCGTCCAGCAGCTCGCCATCACCGACGGCCTCACCGGCCTCTACAACCACCGCCACTTCTTCGAGCGCTTAGCCGAGGAGGTGAAGCGTGCGCGGCGCTACCAGCTGCCGCTCTCGCTGCTGATGATCGACATCGACGATTTCAAGGTCTACAACGACGCCGTCGGTCACCTCGGCGGCGATGACCTGCTGCGTGCCCTGGCGGGCGTGCTGCTGTCGCAGACGCGTCGCCAGGTCGACATCGTCGCCCGCTACGGCGGTGAGGAGTTCGCCATCATCCTGCCGAGCACCGCAGCGCCGGGCGGCCTGCGCGCCGGCGAGCGGCTCTGCGCGGCCATCGTCGAGACTGCCGAATGCGAGATCGCAGTGCGCTTGCCTTCCTCGGAGCCCAAAGCCGGCGAGCACGACGGCCCCACCGCGGCGCACGCAGTCGGCGAGCGCATCCGACGCACGGTGGAGAGCGAGACCTTCGGCACGGCAAAGACCCCACCGGTCATCACTGTGAGCATCGGGGTGGCCGGCCTGAACGATCATGCAGAGACGGTCGACAGCCTAGTCGAGGCGGCCGATCACGCCCTGTACCGCGCCAAGCAGCTCGGTAAGACCGGGTCGCGGTCGCCTAGGCTGTCCCTGCGGGCGGAACGTGCGTGCCACTGTGAGCCGGCGGAGCGACTCGGAGAGTTCGACGTCAACGCCTCACGAAGCGAGCCTTAGACGGTGCGGTCCGCCCTACCCGTCAGTTGGAGGGGCTGTGTGTCAGCGCCTCGATGAGGTCACGGCGCTGGCGTGCGTTGAGGCAGGCGAGGCTCTCGCTAGGGCTCACCTGGCGCAGGTTGGAACCTGAGCCAAATGGACGCCTGCGGGGGACAACCGATACGAAGGAGGCGCATGATGGATATGCCTTACTACTTCTGCGAAGACTGCGGTCACCGCTTCGTCAAGACCGAGTTCCTGCCCGATGTTGAAGAAGACCTTCTCTCCTGCCCGGTGTGCGGCGGGCTCGACCTTCAGTTGATCGAGCCTCTGAGCGAAGCGGCCTGAGCCTCGAAGGCGCGCGCGCGGGTGGTGGGAGCAGGGCCCCCCTTGTCAGAGCCGCCCCAGGGCGCAGCTGGTTGCACGGTGGTTGCAGGACACTGCGGCGGCGGCTCCCGGATCGGTCTGCCCACGCTTAGAGCGGCCTCTGCGGCGGCCCCAAGTCGACCGGACGGGACGCTCAGTTGAGTTGAACCGAGAGACCCAGATGGCGCAGTGCGGCCACGATGAGGCGCGTGAGGTCCTGATCGCAGGCGGCAAGCTCCTCGTCGATATCCGGGGGAAGGTCCAGGAGCAGCATGCCGGCCACCACGGCGCGGCAACCGATGGCGTCTTCCAGGATTTGAGCAAGGATCTGGTCGCTACGCTCCATCACCACGCGCGGCTAGGTGCAGCCTGCCTCGATCGTCAGCGTCACCGGCGCTGGGTCCCGGCAGTCAGGCGGAGCTGATAGGTCTGCATGCGGCAGCGGTCCGAGCAGTACTTGCGAGCTGGATTGCTGGTGACAAACTCAGCGCCGCATCTCGGATTTTGGCAGTAGGCGATGCGTTCGGGGCCCTTCTGGGTGTGACGCGTGACGGGCCGCAGTTCGGCCTTCCAGCCGCGACCGTGCATCGCGCAGGTGCTACTCGGGTTGTACCGGGACAGGACGGTCGCACAGCCTTCGATCGCGCAGTGTCGGCCGACGCCGTAGGTCTTCGCGCCCTGGCTTGGCTTGACAAGACCCCGCTCGCCGTCAGGGCTGCAGACCACGCCGTGGATGGTGACCGGCCCGCAGTACATCGCCGCAAACCTCCCTGGCGGTGAGTCGTACCCGCAGGGCATGTTCCGCGCCCAATCCGGGCGATAACCGTTCGTGCAGCCAGGAGGCTTGTCGTGCGGTCGCCTGCGCGCTGCCGGGCCTCATCGTGGGTGTCGCCCTATCACTCGTGAGCGCGTTGCGGTAAGCGTAGCCCGTGCGCAGGCGTGGCTGGCGCGCTACGACCGTCCAGTGTTGCTGGTCCTGTTCGTCGTGATCGGTGGCATCTACACGGCAAAGGGACTACTTGCGCTTCTTTACTAGGGCCATGGCCCAGTCCCGCGACGGTGTGCGTGCCCTGTCGGCTTCGCTGGGCTTGGGCCTGCACCCGAAGAGCCTCAGCCCATCTCCAAGGCCTCGTAGACCTCGATCGAGCCGCCGCTTGTCAGGACCGGACAACCCTTGGCCTTCGCATTGGCCTCGGCCAGCGAGTCGGCCGAGATGATCGAGTAGCCGGTGAGCGGTGAGGGGCTGCCGGCGTTGACGCTCCCGTCGGGCGAGATCGTCGTGGAGCCTGGCGCGAACGGACTGCCCTGGTCGACCAGCTGCCCGCCCAGGGAGCCGAACCAGCCCATCCAGGCCTCCATGGCCTTCTGCTGTGCTTCGGGCGAGGGACCCATGCCGCCACCTTTGTAGGCGAACAGGAACTTGGCCATCTCGTTCTCCTTGTCTTGTGGGGACCGCACTTGATCTGGGCGCAAAGCAGTGCTGCCCGAGCGCCTTCTGTCCTACCCCGTTCCAAGCGAGCAGACGGCCCCTCGGCGAAATCAGCTCTGACCCGGCCAAGGCGGCTCAGGGGACGACGACACGCAGCGCACCTGGCACGATCCTGCAGTCAGCGGGCAGCTTCCCGGCGGGCTCGCCGTCGGTCTGCACGAGCACCTCGCCCACCTCCCCGGGGGCCACGGAGAGGCGCGCGGCCCTTGTGCGGAAGTAGCGCACCTTGGAGTGTTGCATGGGGGCGCTGAGCAGCGCCGCCAGCCAGTAGCCGGCGAACTCGAAGAACGAGTTGTCGGTGAGCACGCAGACATCGAGCAGGCCGTCGCGCATGTCGGCCAGCGGCGTCACGCCGAAGTTGCCGCCGTAGTTGGCGGCGTTGCCGAGCACCACGAAGTAGCCGTCGACGCATTCCTCGTCGGCCTCGATGCGGATCAGCGGCGAGTGGCCCGTGAGATACTTGGCAAACCCCTGGACGGCGAAGGCCGCTTCGTGGAGAGCCTTCTTTAGGGTCGGGTTCAGCGATGAGACCACCGCGGCATCGATGCCTGCGCCGGCCATCAGCGCGAAGTAGCGCTCGCCGGCCAGGCCGAGGTCGATGGTGATAGCGTGACCTTCCGCGGCCAGCCGGCAGGCATCGGGCGGATCGAGCGGGATGCCGAGCTCGGTGGCTAGGACGTTGACGGTACCGGTCGGGATGACAGCCAGCGGCACGTCGCTGCCCGCCATGCCGTTGACCACCTCGTTGACCGTGCCGTCGCCGCCGATCGCGCAGACTACATCGACCCCGTCGCCCACCGCGTGACGGGCAAGCTCGGTGGCGTGGCCTGCGCGCTCAGTGGGACACTGCTCCACCGTGAAGCCCAGGCCCTTAAGTGACTCGACGATCAGCGGCACGTCACGCCGGAAGTGGCCGCCGCCCGAGGTGGGGTTGTAGATGGCGGCCAGGTGCCGCGCACTGTTTGCATTCCCTGTCATGGCGTGGTCGAGCGGCTACCTAGAAGCTGGGCTGGCGTCGCAATGGTCTCTGACGGAGAGCGATCATCTGCCGCCCCAGCCAGGACCACCAGCGGGTCATCGGTGGTCTGCGTAGGCCTGGAAGTGAAGCCGTGGCAGGCGAGAAGGTAGGTATCGACCAAGGCCGAGCAGGCCTCCTTCAGAAACCCTCAGTAGAGAATGAGCTGCCAGGACACGCCGAAGCGGTCCTGCACCCAGGCGTACTTGGCTGCGAAGGGATAGTGATCGAGGGCCATCAGGACCTCGCCCTGGTCGGAGAGCGCCGCAAAGAGGCGGTCGACCTCCGCCTCGTTAGCGCAAGTGACGCAAAACGAGATGCGCGGGTTGAACTGCGAGTCCTGCGGCACTGCGCTGTCCATCGCCAGGAAGCTCTGCCCGGCGAGCCGAAAGCGCGCATGTACGACCTGACCTTCGGGACCGGGGTAGTCTGCCCCGTAGCGTTGTAAGAACTCGATCTCAAAATCGTCGAACAGGCCGCCGTAGAAAGCCATCGCCTCCTCGGCCTGCCCGGTGAACATGAGCATCGCTGCGATCTTCTGCGCTTCGGCCATCGTCACTCCCCTTGTTAGCCCTTGTGGGACTCGACGAACTCCTTGTAGCGAGCGAGCGTCTCGCTCAGGTGTTGGCGGACCTGAGCGATCTCCTCGGCGTCGCTGATGCCGGCGAAGTGCGAGCAGTAGTTGAGGTCTACCGTGGCCCGCGTCGTGTGCTCATCGACCGCCTCCAGGTGAACGAAGCCCGCGTCGGGTTCGGCCTCACTGATATCCGGGGTCTTGAGCGGGCGGTGGTAGAGGTTCCAAAACAGAAAGCGCGTCCATCGCTCGTTGGCCTCATCGACCGGGACGTTCACCTCGACCGACTGGCGGATCTCTTCGCAGACGCTCACAGCTCGGCTCCCTTAGTTCGACTTCTCAACCAGGCAGTGCCCACAGCTAAGATTCCCAGTGAGGCCAGTAGGCCGGAGCCGTTTGGGAGGGGAGACCCACTGGCGCGATTATGGCGGGGTTGGCGCTCGTGCTGGCCTTCGGCTATGCCTTCTCCTGGGTATATGCCGCGATCGGCCTGGCCACCAAGGACCCCGAGACCGCCCAGGTCACGGGCATCCTGCCCTTCTTCATTTTGATGTTCGCAAGCTCGGCGATCGTGCCGGTTGCCACCATGCCTGGCTGGCTGCAACCTTTTGCCCGCAACCAGCCTCTGAGCGTGGTTATCCCCGCCGTACGTGCCTTGTTGGAGGGTGGCCCGGCGGCCCACTGGGTCTGGCTGTCGCTGGCCTGGTGTGCGGGCATTCTTGTTGTCTTCTTTGCCATCGCGTTTTGGCTGTATCGCAACGCCACTTCCTGACGAGCATCTCTTCGTAGTGTCGACCGCCTCTTCCCCGGGATGGCAGACTCATCGCTGGGCACCACCACCGGCACCGACATCCCCTTGGAGCGATCCGCCCGCCCCGCGATCAGCCCGCAATCGTCCTCAACTGATCAGCTCCGGACAGGTGCAGGCGGTCGGTTGAGACGTCGAGTCCACCGAGGCTCAGCACGACGACCTTGCCCATGAACCGCGTGCCACCCTCGGACTGGGCAGCCAGCGCGAGGGGTCTGTTGGGCACCAGGTTGCCGAGGTCGGCCACACCGGTAAGTTCGACGCCCCAAGTCCCGTCGGGCTGTTGCCACAGCAGCGCTTCCTCAAAGCCGGCACGCCGCCCCTCGAGCATGAGCCATTTCAGTCGATCCTGGTGCATCTCAGTCTTCGCTCCAAAGCTCCTTAGGCTCGACCGTGATGCTGTCGGTCCGGGCCAACGTCTTCGCGGCACAGTACAAAACGGGCCGTAAGGTCGGCGTAAGAACGGCGCAGCGAGCGACCCGTCTCTAGCCGTCGTCTTCCTGCAGTCCCGGCCGTCCGAGCAGGAAGAGCTCGAAAGTCGCCAGCCTCTCGCGTGCCACATCGAGTGTCGCAGCGTCACTCTCGCGGCCGGTCCGGTGGGGCGGCTCGAGACCTCGAGTATTGTCTGCGCTGCCGAGATCGTCCTCAGATGGCGACACGACGTCGTCTCTCACCTTGGGCCTCCTCTGCTGTCTGGCAGTAGGTACACGGGCAGCCCTCACTGTGAAGCCAGCCGGCTTCGGGGATGTGGGAGGTGGTGCAGGCCCGCAGTCCGGGAGAGCTGGGGAACCGCACGGCGACGTCCTCTCCCAGTGGCCGATACTCGTAGGTCGCGTCGGCCAGCTCGATGTGTGCGGGCAACCCGGCGGCGCGCACTTGGGTCAAGGTCAGCTCTCTCATGTCCTACCTCCCTGCAACGAGGTGAAGAGGCGCTCGCAAGGAGAGTGAGTCGACCTTCATCCCCGCGGGCGGTGACGATGAGAACACTCTAGAAGCCGTTGCTTGTGATTGGCTTAGGAGGTGCTGAGGATACACCTCGCGGTCGGCGCGTAGCCGGCTGATCCTCACTCCCTTCCGGCCGGCTTGGGACGATCGCCCTGGCCGGCGAACCAGCCCTCACTGGCTTCGGGGAAGCTGTCGAACTGCGGCAGATAAGGTTTGATATCGAGCAGCGGCGTGCCATCGAGCATGTCGACGCCGCCAACCGTGAGCGCGGTGCCCTCGCGCCCCTGGAGCGTGACGACAGTCAAGCCGATGGGGTTGGGCCGGGCCGGGTGGCGGCAGGCGAAGAGGCCGTGGGGCTGGTCGCTTAGGAAAGGCACGCGCGTCATCTCGGCCGGAGCGCAGCGATCGAGCTCAAAGATCAAGTACAGATGCGAAAAGCCCTCGATAGCCACCACTATCTCAGGGCGCGACGGAGATACCTTCCGTGGCCGGGGAGACGGTCCTCCCGCTACCCATAGCCACCCGCACACCCGCGGCCCAGATTGATGGACGCCCGACGCCTTCACGAACCCGGAGCCGCGGTGGCAGCAGTCATTCGAAGGTCCCTGGCGGTCGGTCTTGGCGTAGGATTCGCGCACCGGCGACTCGCCCCCACGAGGCGCTGGTAGCACCCCGCAAGGAGAGCGCCGCCTAGACGGGGGCTCGGCTGGCGCTCTCCTTGGCTTACTGG
Organism: uncultured Actinomycetes bacterium; assembly: GCA_963755025.1. Classification (GTDB taxonomy): domain Bacteria; phylum Actinomycetota; class Thermoleophilia; order UBA2241; family UBA2241; genus Bog-752. The sequence continues at coordinate 142,176 of CAVWIH010000011.1, read as the reverse complement.
GGGTACTCGGCGCGCCTGCACGGTATCTCCGCACAGCGAGAGGGCCCGGTCGACTCCTCAACCCGAACCCTCTCGTTACGCAGGGTACCATGGGCCACCCGGTTGTCGTCAGAGCGGGCCGCGGACCTTCCGCATACTCCAAGCTCCGACCTTCGACACCTCTGGCTACGTGCTGACCGCAAACACGTGGGGCGTCGGGGTGAGACGTCGAGACGGGGCTGGAGCGGTCCGACGCGGGCAGTGGCCACGTTGGCGTCGACAAGGTAGAGTCCCGCTGCCGGCACCCCCAGGCCCCCCCTGACGCCGGTGACTCCTGGAGGGTGTCGGGGTTCGAGAGATCCCTGACGCCCTCCGCACTCCTCACCGATTCTCGCGCTGGCGTGTCCACGATGGTGGCGATACCTTCCGTCGCTTCAAGGGTCTTCGAAGCCACCGCTCCACCCGCCGCACAGACGCTCGCATGCGCGCGGGCGCGTCGGCGCTAGGGCGTGTCGGAAGGGGCGGACGGTATCGTGGGTGCCCTCAGGAAGTCGCGTATCAACACAACGACAGCCATGACCAAGGCGGCGACTCCGAAGCCGGCCACAGCCAAGATGTGGGTCGCTACCGCGCACAAGAAGAAGACACCGGCAAAGCCGAGCGCCATGAGCAGGCGCGCCACTCGCCCTCCCGGATAATCGCCCGGCGGCGCGAGGATCGGCGTCATTGTCCACCGACATGTCTTCTGGACGCGACATCGTGCGCTCTACATTATTCGGGGCGCTAGCGTTGGGCAATCCCTCGCGTTTCCGCGGGCCGCACCGGCCCAAGATAGCCATCACTATGCGCAGCGGAGATGCCTTCCTCGGCGGTCCCGACACTAAGAGGCGGCGAACTCACCGCCGGCGTGCCCATCATGACGATTGCGTTTGCCTTTCGAAACGACGGTGACAGTTCTCGTATCGGTAAGGTGAGCGCGATGGAGGGTGAGATATGCGGGGCTTCTTCAAACGGCGCAGAGACTGGGCTGACCTCATCCCCCTCGTGCCCCAGCCGGACTGGGAACGCTACCACCTCTTCGAGGCTCGTGGCGAGGAGCCCCACGAGCTTGCCGACCGCGATCTCGCCGAGCGCTGCGACGTGGACCACGAAATGCCGCGCGCCGGCATGCGCTTCGCCGCCGAGGAGATGTGTGAGATCCAGTGGTCCTGCGTCGCCGCCTACTACGAGTGGCTCGACGAAGAGGCGCGCTCCAGACAGCCGCGACGCCCGGTCGCAGCCCTCGTGAGGTAGCAACGCCAGACTCGGACCGAGGGGGGTGACAGATGCCTGAAAGGTCGCAGCGACCCGGAGGCGCACGCCCAGCTTCGCAGGTGCGCGTCGTTCGAGAGGTCTCCTTGTATCCCATGGCGATCTGCAGAGGATGCGGCCGGACGCTGCTGGTCGGCGAGGAGACGAAGCGTCTCGCTCGCGAGCAGCGTGTCGTGGAGGTCTGCTCAGTGTGTGCCAGGCGTCTGTTCGAGCGCGGCTTTCGGCGCGCCGCCTGACGAAGAGAGCAGAGCTGGCCTGGGGGCTCGTTTCCCGTCTCACCGGGCAGTCGTTTGCCTACGCGCGGCTCGGAAGTCCGTATTTGTTGACGGTCGGCGTGCTCGCTAGGAGCATGAAGATTGCAAGGGCTAGGACCCCGAACGGGACAAGAGCCAGCAACAGCCACGCCGCGCTGTGAGTAGAGTCATGCAGCCGCCGTGCCCCCACGGCGAGGCTAGGGGCAAGAGCCGCAAGCGTCCAGAGCGCCGACAGCACGATGGAATGCAGGGGAAACGCCAAGAACAGGTAGATCATGGCGTTGATCGACGTGAACAGCCAGAACTCCATGCGAGAAGCTCGACCGGTGAAATCGGCGAATCTCCGCCAGCATGCCAGATAGCTCTGCATCGGTTCCCTTTACGGCACCACGCCCAAATCGCAGTCGCTGGCTGCAGTGTGAACTTACCCGTCGTGGTCGCCGTGGACCGTCGTGCGGCCAGTCTGAACCGGCGCTGGTTCCCACCAAGGCTTTAACCTGCAGCACGGCCACCTGTACCATGACACCCATGTCGCTCCATGAACCGACACCCGCCGACGTCGCCGCAGCACAGCGGGTGCTCGCCTGGTCCTTGACGAGGCTTGCCGATCGCGAGGCGGTCTTGCCACCAGCAGCGCCCGCGACGCTGCCCGAGCTGAGCGCGCAAGGCATCGGCATCCAGGCCGCCGTCGAGTTACTGCTCGGCGTCGTGTTGCCCACCGCCGTGCCGCCCGATCACCCTCGCTACCTGGCCTTCATCCCCGGGGCGCCTACGGTCGCCTCAGCGATCGCCGACATGGCCCTCTCGGCGGCGATGGTCTACGGCGGCAGCCGTGCGGAGGCCGGCCTGGCCGCCGATGCCGAGGACGCCGTGATCCGCTGGCTTGCCGACGTGGTGGGGTTTCCGGACAGCGCCGGGGGCACCTTTGTGAGCGGCGGTTCGATCGCCACGCTGAGCGCCCTGGTAGCCGCCCGCGGGGAACGCTTCGCCACCGCTCGCCGGCAGGTCATCGTCGCCGGCTCCTCGGCGCACGCCTCGGTTATGGCGGCAGCACGCATCATGGGCTGCGAGTGCGTCACGGCGCCCCCGGCCGATGCCTACGGTCGCCTCACCCCCGAGACCCTCAGAGTCGCCCTCGACGGCCGCGACCCCGACGACATCGTGGCCGTCGTCGCTACCGCGGGGGCGACCAACAACGGTGCCGTCGACGACCTCGCCGGCCTGGCTGCCCTGTGCCAGAAGCGTGGCATCTGGCTGCACGTCGACGGCGCCTATGGCGGCGCGGCCCTGCTGGCCCCCCGGGCTCGCCCGCTGTTTGCCGGCATCGAGCGGGCCGACTCCTTCATCGTCGATCCGCACAAGTGGCTGTATGCGCCGTTTGACTGTGCCGCTGTGCTCTACCGCGACGCCGCAGTGGCGCGGCCGGCGCACACCCAGGAGGCCGACTACCTCGACTGGCTCTCCGGTACGGCCGGCGACAACCCCTCGGACCTTGCCATCCACCTCACGCGCCGCATTCGCGGCGTGCCACTGTGGGTCTCGCTGCAGGCCTACGGCTGGGGCGCCTACGCTGAGGCCGTCGAGTGCTGCTTTGCGATCGCCGCCTACGCCGCCGAGCAGGTCGCCCTGCACCCGCGGCTTGAGCTCGTGCTCGAGCCGGCTCTCACTGTGCTGCTCGTGCGTCGTTGCGGCTGGAATGCAGCCGACTACGACTCCTGGTCGGCACAGGCCCTGCAACGGGGCCTGGCCTTCGCGGTTCCCACCAGGCACGACGGCGAGGCCGTGCTGCGCTTGTGTTTCATCAACCCGCTGACGAGCCGCGACGACGTCGACCTTGTGCTCGACGATCTGGGCTGAAACTGGCGGCCGTCACGGCCGCGACCCAGAAGAATCAGGAGATTGGGTCATGACACTGGGACGTAAACCCTCGAAGGGGACCGCAGGCCGGCTACCCCTGGCCGAACGCGTCGCCGAACTACGACGCGAGAACACGCGGCTGCGCCGGGAGGTCGCCAAACTGACCAGCGAGAAGGCCAAGTTGCAGGATGCCGCGCATGCCAGACTGTCCGGCCGGGCCGACTTTCGCGGAACCGTGGTGGCCGCACAAGGGAAGCTGGGCATCTCCGAGCGGCGCGCCTGCAAGGCTCTGGGCCAGCATCGCTCGACGCAGCGTTACCGATCGAAGGGCACCAGGGGCTGAGGCCGATGACACCCGATGAACAGATGTCGGCGCTTCTGCGCGGCCTCGGAGACCGCGCCGTCGAGCTCAACACCTGGTTCTTCGGACCGGTCGATGTCCATCGCGTCCGCGCGCAGCTCAGTCTCTCCCGCGAGGAGACCGCCGGGGCCATGGCCACATTGGTCGAGAAGCGCATCGTCGAGCTGCAGGGTGACGGCATCGGCTCGTTCTCGGCAGGCAACCTCACCGACGTCGGCCTCGATTGCTACATGCAGGCCTGCCGGCCGAGCTACCCGCAAGAACAGCTGGGCGTGCGCCGCAAGCTGGCCGAGTACCTCATCAAGGAGACGCCGGACATCACCAACCTGAAGCTGGTCGCCGCACTGGGCTACCCCAGGCTGGTCGTCGACCACGTGCTACGGGTCTTCGCCCGGCACGGGCTGCTGGAGATCATGGGACCCGGCCCGACAGACGTCGGTGAGGTGTTCATCGGCATCATCTCGCAAGACATCGTCGGGGGCCAGCTGCTGGGCTACAGCGTCTGATCGCCGAGCTACTGGACCGCGTCGGCCTCGAAGTAGTCGCTGTCGAGGCGCTTGATCGAAGTAGCTCGCCACCTCGGTCACGCCGATGCCAAAATCCATCATCAACTCGGCCAAGCGAGGCCCGTCGATCAGCACGATCTTCTTCTCGATCTTCTCGACGTAGGCCTGTGCATCCTTGGTGTAGTAGGAGGTGGTGATCATCACGCCTTTGCTGGCCTTCTGACCCATGAGTGAACCTGCGAAGGCTTGGACGACCGGGCCGCCGACACTGCCTTCCCAGCGCTTGGCTTGGATGTAGACGGCGTCCAGGCCCAACCGGTCGGCCAGGCTGCTTCGTTACATCTCGCTCGCCGTGATCTTGCTGGCGGCCTGTCTCGCGCTCGCCGGCTGCGCTCAAAACGCGGGCAGCCCGGAGCCGGTCTTTACGCCGGGTCCGCCGCTACCCGCACGGCCTGGCGCGACGGTCTGGGGCGTGGGCATCGAAAACATCGTGTTGGCAAGCCATGACGGCGGCGCGACGTGGACGGTGCGGCACCGCGAGCCGATCACGTCGATGCCGCTACTGTGGAACGTCGCCTTCGGTGATGCCAAACACGGTTGGGCGGCCGACCGGACGTTGGGGGCTCGCGCGGAGATGACGCTGCTTGTGACGATTGACGGCGGCGTGACCTGGCAGCCCCGCCACCTAGATGATTGATTCCACGAGATTCGCCTCGGCAAGGAAAGCAGAAGCAGAGAGGCCGAAGCCGACGGTGCCTAAGTCACCGTCTGCCCGGAGGCCACGATGGACGCCGACCTCGACACTCTCTGCACCGTGGTTTATTGCACAGCCGACGATCTTCTGCCAGAGGCACGGCGTAACGCCCGCCGCCGCGTCAGCGACGCCGAGGTCGTCACCCTCTGCGTCGCCCAGGCGATCATGGGCATCCCCTCCGACCGCCGCTTCCTGGCCGATGGCCCGCAAGCGCCTCGTCCATCTGTTCCCGCGACTGCCCAGCCAGGCCGGCTATCACAAACGCCGCCGCCGTCTGGCCGACGCGATCGAGTGGCTCATGGCGCGTCTTCGCCAGCAGAAGCCCGGGCTTCACATGACGACCTTCTGCTGTGCGACTCGACCCCGGTGCCCTGCGCCGCCAGCCGCGAGACGGCCAAGCGCTCGGCCCTCGGCGAGGCCGCCGGCTACGGCTACTGTGCCGCCCACTCGCGCTGGTACTGGGGCTTTCGCCTGCACCTGCTGGCCGCTCCCGATGGTACCCCGCGGGCCTTTACGCTGGCCGATCCCGCCGCGGCGAACGTGAGGTGGCCCTCGAGCTGCTGCGACGCGCGGCGCGCGGCGGTGAAGTCCTTCTGTGCGACAAGGGCTACGCCGGGCGCGACTTCGCTCGCGGGGCCGCCGAGCGCGGCGTGCTCGTGGTGCGACCCTGCGCGCAAGGACGAGACCGCAGCCGGCCCGTACCTGGCGCCCATCCGCCAGCGCATCGAGTCGATCTTCTGGACGGCCAAGGATCTGCTCACCCTGGAGCGCCACGGGGCACGCACCATGGCGGGGCTACGCGAGCGTATCCTGCAACGCTTCTGCTGCCTGGCGGTCTGCATCAGCCTCAACCACCGGCTGGGACGGCCGAGCCGCGCCCTGGTCGACTACTGCGCCTGAGGCTGTGGGCGTGGAATCAATCATCTAGGCGCGATAGCCAGCACAAGGGATGTCGTGGCGACCGACGCCAGACACGTGTGGGCGCTTGGCGAACGCCCCGGCGTAGGGCTGCAGACCTCGCTGCTGATGGCGACGAGCGACGGCGGCAAGAGCTGGCACGAAGAGCATGTGACCACACGGGGGGAGCTGTCTGCCATCGCCTTCAGCGACGCCCGGCACGGCTGGGCGGTCGCCGACAGCTACGGCATGACGGGATCCTCGTCTACTCGACTGCCGATGGCGGACGCCATTGGCGCCTACGACACATCGCACCCGACCTCACGCTGCGGCGACTCGCCACCAGCGACGCCCACCATTGCTGGCTCGTCGGCATGGCGAGTCGCGGCGTTTCGCAGCCTGGCGAGATCGCCACGAGTGATGGCGGAGGCCACTGGACGACCCAGGTGGCAAACGCCCCGGGATTGCTCGAGGATGTGGCCTTCCCCGATGCGCGACACGGCTGGGCCGTCGGTACCGGCGGACTCATTCTTGCGACCAATAACGGCGGCGCCACTTGGGTGCGGCAACGTAGTGGTAACGACGATGTCCTCGACGCGGTGGCCTTCAGCGACGCCACCCACGGCTTCGCGCTGATCGGTCATCTGGCCATGCTGGCCACCGTCAACGGCGGCAAGACTTGGACGGTAGTCACGCCTCTCGGCAAGTCGGACGACTTCCTGTGTGGCATCGCCTGCTACGAGCCGTAAGCCGGCGAGGCGGGGCGACAACCGAAACCGACAGCTCGGTCTGGGCGGCACCCGCGACGAGACGATACCGGGGGACTCCGTCACCTCGACTGCCGTATCGCCAGTTCACGTAGCTGTCCCATTCGCGGACCGACGCTCAGTCGCCGACGGAGACCGACCCGATCGGAGTGTGAAGGTGGGTCGAAGAGCAGGGCGGTCTGCTGGCGATCGCACTCAGTCCGCCTGGCATGAACACTCCCGCCCGGCGGCGATGTTGGTGGGACACCTAGCCGTATCTTAATCGAGATATTGTGAGAAATGTCAAGACTAATCATAGTGTCATCTCGTGACAATTATCATGCTTACAGGCTCTCGAGTCCAACCCAGCCACACCGGATTAACGCTATGCTTACAATCGGGCGACTAAGGAGACGTCATGGCGCCGCTGAAGGTCCTGACGAAAACACGGGGGTACTACGACGACCAGGGGACACGCTGGCTGACCGTGACCGAGGCCGTATACGTCTACAATCACCTCGCCTTCTTCCCCATCAGCGATGCGACGTGGCGGCGGCGGTGTCGTTCCGGGGTCTGGGCAGGCCTTGGCATCCGCGTCGATGAGCCGATGCCAGGCTTTTGGATGACGGACTGCCAGACGTTGTACGACTTCCTCAAGACCCGCAACGAGGATGTCCGGGCCAAGCTGAAGACCATGGAGGGGGAGATGGCCCGGGAGCGACGCGAGTTCTACGAGGAGGGCAAGGAGCCCTAAGGGAACTTTTCAAGCTTGCGCGGGTCTCCATGGCCCAGAGGAACGTGGCCCTCTTCCCGCGCGGCAAGAGGGGGGAAGGGGGATTCCGCCCGAGGACTCTCGCACTCGCACCACTGTGCCACCACACTCAACTCAGCGGTTGCACAGGTGACGGAGCAGAGGGCACCCCCCCATCCCTCGGGCGGGTCGTCCACGGCACGGCTGGTTGCATGAGGGTTGCACGAACCCCGCTCGTCGGCGCTAGAACCGATCCTCTCACGCTTGCGGCGGCATCCAGTCCACGCCTGTGTAGGCGGTAACATAGTGCAGGCTCGGCCGTTTAGCGAATTGGCTCGTTGGCCCGGTACCGGCAGTGGTGGTGACGCCCGACCAAAAGAGCCGGAGAAAGGCGCGATAGCAAGGTGGGCACGAGATCGTGCATGCCGATGACCGTGACTGCCTGATGCCGTGGCGAAGGACAGCAGTGGCGCTCGCACTCCTAGCCTTAGGCGTTACAGTCTTCGCGGTCACGCGAAACTCCAGCAGTCCGCCGCCCACAGCCACACCACCTGCCACGCCTGGTGTGTCGTCTACACCGCCGGCCCCCGGCACGGCCATAGTCGGACGCACCTTCACGACCTACACGGTACCCGCCGGCACCCACAACGTGGTCTACGAGCGCTGCACATTCACCGGGGGGAACGCTTCGACTGCCGTGCTCACGCTCAACCAGCCCTGCCACGACCTGACCTTCCGCGACTGCACGGTCGCCGCCGGCGGCGGCTGGAACGGCATCACGATCAACGCTTCACACGGCGACATCTACCGTGTCACCTTCGTCCACTGCCGCATCGCCGGGCAGGGCAGAATGGGATTTGAGTGCACGCAGCGTCCCGTCTCGGACACTGTCGGCTATACGCACATCGACCTCACGGACTGCACCTTCAAGCCGCAGGCGGCCGAGGCGATCAGCTACGACGGCGGCGCCGGGTGCCGCGACTGCACGATCGAGGGCTGCGTGGTCGAAGGAGCCGGCGACTCCCGCCAGCCCTACGGCAACGGGCTGGAGATCAACGGCCCGACTCGCTTCACCGTGACAAGCACGACCATCTACGCCTGTCGCGACGCCGGGCTCGACCTCAACTGCTACGTCGCAGACTGCGGCTGGGTCTTTCGCAACGACGTGGTCGATTTCTCGCAACTCAAGCAGGCGGTCGCCGTCGACCGCACGGCAGCACGGCTCATTCTGGCAGGCGGCATGAACAACTCGGTGTGGACCGGGTGCAAGTTCGTCTTGGGCAACGCCTGGAACGCGGGCTACTGGACGAACTGCTCCGGCAACGACCTTTCGAGCAGTACCATCGCCGGACAGACGCCGGCCAAGCGCGCCGTGTGGACGCTTGACGCCAACAGTCAAGGCAATCGGCTGCCCGCTCACTTGTGAACCGGAAGGACGCCCTTTAAGAGTGTCTCAACCCCACCGAGTTGCCAAATGTCGCCTGGGGGTCGGGGGACCGTCTTCAGAATGGCGGGAGGGGATCCGACTCCACATCGAGAGCTGTGCCTTCGTGTCCGTCGTAGCCGGCCCGGCCACCAAACTTCATCTTTGAGATCCCGCCCACCAACGTGTAAAGGGGAGTCAGTAGGACGAGCCAGACGACCGCCGCGCTTACCGCTACCGTCAGTACCGCCACTAATATCGGGCCGCTCTTGGCGTGCCCCGCGAGAAACGAGCCCCCCAGCCCGGTGGCGATTGCGTACCAGGCGTACTTGTGGACAGCAAACAGACCGAGGGAATACCGACCGACGGTCTCCAGCGCCGGCATCGGACGTGGCTTCGCCGAGAGGGTCGCTACGAGCAGTAGCGTCGCGCCAGCCACCAGTGAGTCGCGACCGTAGTAGGAAAAAGAAGACAGCTGCAGCGAGTGCGGAATGGGGCCGCGCAGCACTACATCGTGCACAAGCAGCACCACCCATGCGCAGGCTAGGGGCAGGCGCAAACGCACGCACGAACGACTGTGACTTGCAAGCCAGGCCGCAATCGGGATGTACACCACGAAGTTCAGCAAGCTGAAGTACGGGATGTCTCCTAAAAGCCCCAGTGCGCATGCCTCGAAGTAGAGGAGGCTCGCGATAACGACCGTCACCCCGACGAGTGCTCGAACACGTGCGGGCAGGCGGAGGTAGAGATACGACGCGCCGGTGAGCAACAAGAGGTCAAAGAGAAAGTAGAAGACCGAGTCTCCCACGGTAGGCAGTGCCGGCCCACCCATGTAAAGGAGGCTGATCTGGACTGCCGGCAGCCGGTGCACAATAAGCACATAGGCGATACTCTGCAGCACTCCCCAAATGACCAGAAGTACGCCGATACGGCCCAAACGCTTGGCGGCGTATGACGGGCCGCGGGAGGCGCGCCGATCGAACAGGTAGAGCGAAACGAGAAACAAAACCGGCACGCCGAGAAGCGATATCTGCCAGTTAAAGACCCACGTGAGACGCCAGAACCGTCCCAGCCCGGCGAAGGGTTGCAGGTGCCATAGCAGGACGAGAACGATTGCGACGCCTTTCAAGGCGTCGAGTCTTGCATCGCGTGTCTCTACTTCAGCGCCAGGCATTCCTTCCTCTTTCGGTCCATGTGGCCACCCGGTTCCATTACGGACCCGGACGACAGGCTTACGGGGAAGATCAAGTCACGGGACTTGCCGAAGCGCCCTCCGAAGATATTTGCAGCAGGGGGGCGGCCGCGACCGCGTCTCCCGAAGACCCTCCCTGCCGGACCTCGCTCTGGCGTCCTACTAAGTCGATTTCATCCTGTCGTCGCTTGTCGTCGTCGACTCTCTTGACGAAAGAAGCCGCAAGCCCCTCCTCCAAGCCGCGGATGTACCGGTCAACGCGGAGCTGTAGCGTCCTACCGAACGCCTTGTAGCTAGGGGCGACCAAGAGACTCGTTTGTACCGACCCAGATTGAACAACGAGTTCGGAGTGTTCAAGTTCGCCATCCCACCGTACGGCTCGATTAGGTCACCGCATAGGGTCGACCCGCCGGAACTCCCTTGCGAAAGATCTCTAGAGGATCGCCGCAGAGGCTCTCCCAACGGTTGCAGACTCCATGCCTGTAGCCAAGCCGCCAAGAAGCGCTATGCAAAACAACCTCCACACCACGAGGGTCCTGACGAGCAATCTCTTATAAGAATCATATACCTTCTCTCGGAACCTCGGACGGCCCGTAGGCTGCGCCCCTGCCGAGTTCAACGCCGAGCGTCGGCCCGTCGCCAGTGCTGGGGCGACAGCTACCGCAGGCCCTGACCGTTCGGCCACCTCGGCACCGGTTCCGAGCACTAACAGCTCGGACAATGACTTCGCTACTAGTACAATCGCGGGCATCGTGTCGACTGTCCCGACACCAAGCATGGGTGGCGGCTGCTTCTCGCTCGACTCAGCCAGTCAAGGCGATCAGCTGCCGAGCGTGCCCTGAAAGCGCGGTCGGCTGTGGGGCGCTCGATCAACATCCCCCTAACTTTGGGCTGGTTTAGGCCCCGGCGCTGCGACGGGTCGAGGCGAGATGTCGGTGCCCCGCGCGACACGGGCAGACGAGTGCGCCGCGCTTCCGCTATCGCCGCAGTCCGTCAGGGTGAAGGGTATCGTGGCCATGCTCGACCATCCGTCTCCGGCCGTGCCGTCCTTGCAACCCTCCTGCAACCGCGCGCCGCGGCTGACCATGGCTCACACTGACACTCGCTGGCAGTCGTGCCCATTTCTTCACGCGTGCGACGGCATTCTGGGGCGCTCGGCGGCACTCCCTGACACCAACACCAATGCCCTCTCACGGCGGTAACACCGGTTCGAATCCGGTATGCGCTACCACCCTCTTCAGGCGTAGACGCAGGGGTTTCGTGTATCTGCGCCTGCTTCAGAAGGCCCCCAAAAGCCCGCTTGCAACCCTCCTGCAACCGAACGGAGCGGCTACAGACGGCATGGAACGGCACTTGACGGCACTCAGCGGCAGTACCCCGGCTTCGCATAGACTTCCGTCACTGCGTGCCGTCGTGCTCCCACTTGAGGAGGCCGCGTGTCAGCCAGACACGAGTCGCATTCCCCGCCGCCGCTTGAGCTGGTCACCGTCCTCGTCTCAATCGATCCGGGACTTGTCGCGGTCACCAAGTCCATCCTCCAAAGTGCCGGCATCCCGTTCGTCGCCGATGGGGAGTCGCCCGGGCATCTGTACTACCGCGGACGGATACGCGTCAGTCGCGAGGACGCTACGGATGCTGAGGCGCTTCTGAAAGACTTAGAGAGGTAGAAAGCCGTGGGCGAGGGAGTCGATCTCATCGTCGTGCACGACCACAAGCTCGCCGAGCAGATCGTCGCGGCGCTCAAGGACGCGGGCATCCAGCACGTCGAGTTTTGGCCGGAACAGACGCTACGTCCCACCAGGGCCTACAGCGGCGCGCTGCTCAGGGGCGGATTCTTCCGAGCAAAGAAGGTGCCCGAAGAAGGCTTCGGCCCCTTCCACATCCGCGTGCCCGGAGAGTGGTACCACGACGCGCATGTTGCCCTGATGAAGAGCGGGCTGACCGAGGGCTAACTCGTCGACCTGACCCTTCGCGCTCCTTGGCCCACAAGGAGGATGGCGAGGGCGAGCTTCGCGAGGCTGGCCCTCATGAGCTACCCGGGGGTGCGGGCGGCTGTGTCGGGTCAAGTTCTGAAGTTGGAGGCGAAGGCATGTTGGGGGGCTGCAAAATGCTCCAACCTCGCCACCACCAATCGATCGGGAATCCAAGTGCCCGTCCGACAACGAGCCACAGCGCGACGACGAGGGCGATGAGGAGGCCGGCGACCGACGCAAGGCCGAGGTGCCAGTGGACCGTAGCCCAGATTGCGAAGAACAGCGCGCCCCCTGTACAGGCACGACCGACTAGCCGCTTCCAAAGGGGGACTCCCGGCGGTGTCACAGTTGGCACGGCCCACTCCTATCGCCTCTACGCCAGCGCCAGCGTAACACGGGGGCGATAGTGGGCAACTGAGCCGACCGCACGCGCCGCCTACCCGGCGAACCTCGCCGCCTCTTTCCTGACTCTCCCGCTCACGACGGCCACCGATAGCCACCACTATCTCAGGGCGCGACGAAGATACCTTTTGCGGCCGCGGAGACGGCCTTCCTGACTCGGTGCCCGCACACCCGCAGCCCAGATTGATGGACGCCCGACGCCTTCACACCCCCGCCGTCGAAGGCGCTCACGACGATTGCCCGAATCGAGATCGTGCCTTCCCTGAAGAGCTTCGTTGGGCATCCGCGATCTCATCGGGCGGCAGGCCGTCGACGACAAAGGCGTCATAACCCCAAGTAGCGTCGCTATAGAGCACGGTGTTCTGCAGGAGATCGCGATCTTCGCCGATGGGGCACACGGCAAAGACGTCCTCGCCGCAGGTCATGCGCGTCGGTGTGCCGCCGGTGAGATACGAGAGCCATCGGTCGGACGGACTGTCCATGGGCAGTTCGAGAACGAAATGGCGGCCCGCGTAGCTTGAGAGGGCGCCGGTGAGCTTCGCTTCTGCCGGCTGTTCGACTTGGTGGGCGAGTAGGCCTCCCCTGAGGGACCGCTCCAGCTGTTCGAAACTCACGGCACCGCTTACCACCGCATACACGCTCAGCTGGTCGAGGTCGACCGTCTCCCGCACGAGTCGTGCCAGGGACCTACCCTCGAGAAGAGTGTCGGCCACCCACCGTTTGCCCCCGGGACCGAGCTCGGGAAGATGTTGGAGATCCATGGATTCTGCTCCCACTTCCCGCTAGATGCGCCCATCGTGCTGCTCGCCGTGGACGGGCGGCCACGCGGCGATGCCCTCCGTGCCCTCTTCCTTGCCTTCCGTCGGCCTCCTGGCCTTCGCGAAGCCCGACATAGCTCTGGCGTACTCATGCGCGACCGAGATAGCACCCGTGGTGTCGGAGGAGGCGCGTCAAGGCAGACGGCAGGTGGGCTAACCGGCCTCCCGAGCCCGTCGGCTCATAAGCGCAACTGCGACCACCACTGCGACCATCGTCGCGACGATTGCGGCGATCAAGGCGATGGGTAGCGCGCGCGAACTGGATCGCCTTGCCGCGGCGACGTTCACGGCGTGAACGGTCAGGTAGCTCGCCATAACCGGAGAGGTGAAGAACACGCCGCCGCCGTGTCCGGGTGTGCTCTGCCACCCCTCCCATGCCTTGGAGTTGTAGGCCTCGACCGACTCCGGATAGACGGTAGGTATGTACGGCGACTGCTGGTAGACGATCTGCTCCATGCGGTGCACGATGGCCGCCCGCTTGGTCTGGTCGATCGTGGTCTGCTGTTCGAGGAAGAGCTTGTCGTAGCGGGCATCGGACCAGGCGCAGTCGTTCCAGCTGTCGATCTGCGGCGTCGTGAAGTGGCTCAAAATGAAGTTGGGGTCGGGGTCGCCGCCCCAGCCCCAGAGGAACATGTCGTAGTCGGGTTCGAAGGTGTTGCCGCGTTGGTTGTACAGCCCGTCGTCGATGGCGCCGTCGCTCATGGCGGACAGCTCGATTTTGAGGCCCAAGGCGCCGAACCAGCCGGCGATCAGCTTGCCGGCAAGCTGGCTCGACGTGGAGCTCGATCTGGTCCACAAGCGCAGCACGATCGGCCCGCCTCGTTTGTCCAAGCGCACGCCGTTCTTGAGCGGGTAGCCGGCGGCGGTCAGCATCTGGCCGGCCTTGGCCAGGTCGAAGGTGTAGGCCTGGCCGGAGGGCGGCTCCCAGTGCCAGTCGGGGTTGCTCCACAGGTGCGAGACGAGCACCGAGGTGGCCGGCTGGGCGAGGCCGCCGTAGGCGATCTGCACGAGCTTGTTGTGGTCGACCGCCCACTGCAGGGCCTGACGGAAGCGCCAGTCCCTGAGGACGGGATTGCCCAGCGAGGGGCCCGTGTAGCAGTTGAAGCCGAGCTCGTCGACGGCCGGGGTGACGTAGGCGGCGGGACTGTAGGTGGAGCTCCCGCGGAGCTGCTGATACTGCGCCTCGCTCAGACCCCAGCCCCCTTGCAACGAACCCGTCGCGAGATCGTGCATCATCGTGTCGGCGTCGCGGTAGTAGACGAAGTCGACCTCGTCGATCTTGGGCGCGCCGCCCCAGTATGTGGGGTTGGCCGTCAGCACAGCGTAGGCGTATTTCCTGTACTGGGTGAGCTGGAAGGGGCCGCTGCCGACGATCGGCGCCGAGTTGTCGTAGTCGGCCACCGTCTGGCCGGGGAGGGAGCCCCAGATATGCTGCGGCACGATGTAGACCAACATGTCGAGCATGTTGGCCTTGGGCCTGCTGCAGGTAAACACGACGGTGTTGTCGTCGGGGGCCACGACACTCTTGATGAAGGTCGTGTAGGCCGTGTAGTTGGTGAGCCGGTTCTTGATGACGTAGTTGTAGGTGAAGGCGACATCGTGGGCGGTGAGCGGCGCGCCGTCCTGCCAGGTGACCCCCGACCTGATGTGGAAGGTCCAGACCTTGCCGCCGGCCGATACCGTCCAGCGGTCGGCAAGCCCCGTGGCGGCCGCACCCTGCGGGTGGCCGTAGTCGGTGCCAAGGCCGGTCAAGAGGTCGTAGTTGAGCGACCAGATCTCGCGGCTCGACTGACTCTGCCCGGCGAACGGGTTGAGGTCGTCGGGAGCATCGCCCGTGATCCCGAGCCTCAGGACGACTTTGCCGGGAGGCGGCGGAGTGGTGCTTGCGGCGAGGGCCGCGGCCAAGCCCCAGACCAAGCCGACGCACAAAAGGCAGACGACGAGAGCCGCGAGCAGGCGTAGGCGCAGCAGTCTTCGCGAGGCCATCCCGAACCCCGTCGCGGCGCGGAGGGAATCTCTAGCTGGCCGCCTGGAGGGCGGCGTCAAAGGCAAGTGCACGACACCATCGTACACGAGGCGAACCGCAGCGTTGGGCGGGATCCCGAAGTCGCACGCCAAGCTGAACCCCAAGCGTGGCTCCCTGTGTGGAACCACAGCAAGTCGCACGCGCTGATGGGCGTCCCTGGCCTCTTCCTGGCTTTCCGTCAGCCTCTTGCTCTTCAAGAGGCCCCGAGATAGCTCCGGCGTACTCGAACGCGACGGCGATACCGCCCGTGTCGTCGGAGAGGCGCACGCGCTGAACCCCCAGCCTCACCGGCGAGCAGGGAAGGACTCAGGGGTCGCACACTTAGTGAGGCGACTGGAGCCAACTCAGCCGCATGCGGGAATCTTCAAACCATGAGCGACATCCGCAACTGGCTCAAGACGCCCGAAGAAGCAGCCGCGGCGATTCGGGAGCGCTACGACGTCCCGATCAGCACAAGCACAGTCGTCCGCTGGCTACGTGAGGGCCGCATCCCGGGCCACCATCTCTATGGGAGGTGGCTCGTGTACTTGCCGGGAACCTTCGAGGTGCTCGACAAACGCAGAAATTGGCGTCCGAGCCCTCCGAGGAGGAAGGCAGCGTAGTCGCCCAGGCCCGCCCTCATGGCCTAACCGCAGAAGGCTCGCCCCGGCGGTGACCTCCGTGGCCTCTTCCTTGCCTTCCGTCGGCCTCCTGGCTTTCGCGAAGCCGGGCATAGCCTCGGCGTACTCCAGGGCGACGGAGATACTGTCGGTGACCTCCGAGAGGACGTCCCGCTGACCTCACATTGAGCCGGAATCAGAAAGGGGGAGGGATTTTCTCCTGATCGCGGACCCGCACACTGCGCAACTCCAAACCGAGCTGGCCGCACGTTTGCACATGAGGCCACAAGACCCCTTGCAGGGCAGCTGCATGCCCTTGTCTCCCCAGCCCAGCTTCGTCAATGGTGCCTGAGCTTCGCGGCCGTTTCTAAGCAGACAGTCGCCTACATCTCGAGGATGACACGCGTTTCATCCTCCAGCACGACGACAGCGACCCTCCGACGGTGCACGATCTGTGCACTGACATCATTCAGCTCGTGTAATCGGCGCGATAGCGCGCCCATGGTGTCTGTGACCAAGGGAGGCACTGCTTGTGTCCACGATAAGCACGGTTGACCTGTTTCGCGGCGGGTTCCCGATCCACGTCGGGGTCGTGCTGGTCGCGCTGACCTTCGCTGTCGTGATTCTCAGGAGACGACGGCGCGCGCGCCGATCGAGCGACGGCCCGGACGCGCTTGCGAGCACGGCCAGGTCGCTGCCGACCGAGTCAGCCGATATAGCGTCGCGCGTCGCCCACAGAAGGGCGACCGCTGTCGCAACCAAGGCGGTGGAGACCTCGCCACCGGCGCGCCCCGTCGCTTGGACCAAGGAATCACCAGGGGACTGGGCCGTCGAGACCCGCGGTCTCACCAAGCGCTTCGGAACGACGGTTGCAGTCAACGACGTGGAGCTGCTCGTGCCGCGCGGCAGCGCCTTCGGCTACCTCGGCCCCAACGGCGCCGGCAAGACGACGTTGATCCGCACCCTGCTCGGGCTGACGCGCCCCGACAGCGGCACGATGTCCCTGCTCGGCGGTTCCCGTGCCCTCTGAGCGCAGCAGAGCCCTCGCCCGCGTTGGGGCCATCGTCGACGAGCCGCGCTTTCACCCCCACTTGACCGCACGCGAGAACCTCGGCCTGCTGGCGGCGGCACGGGGAGGCCAGGCGCGGGCGCGCATCGCTCCTTCGCTAGCCAGAGTGGGGCTGGCAGAGCGGGCCGACCACAAGGTCGCCACCTACTCGATGGGCATGCGTCAACGTCTGGGAGTGGCGTCGTGCCTGCTCGGCGACCCGCAGCTGCTCGTGTTGGACGAGCCCATGAACGGGCTCGACCCGGCCGGCATACAGGAGATGCGGGCGCTGATTGCAAGCTTCGTCAGCGAGGGACGCACGGTGGTGCTGTCCTCGCATCTTCTGGATGAGGTGCAGCGCACCTGCGACGCCGTGGCGATCGTCGATCACGGACGAGTCATCCGCCAGGGCCCCATCACGGAGTTGCTCCAGGAGGCTGGCGGCGTGGTACTGCGAGTGGACTGCTCCGAGCCGAGCAGGGCTGCCCAACTCGTCGCCGAGGGCGGGATCGCCGCCGGCGCGGCCTCAACTGAGACGGGCATCACCGTGACCCTGCCGACACGGACATCCCGCGAGACCGTCGCCGAGATCAACCGCCGACTCGTTGCAGGCGAGATCGCGGTCTATGGCATCCAAGAGGTCCAAACCACGCTGGAGGACTGGTTCCTATCTGTCACGACCCGACTCGGAGAACAAGCATGACGAGCACCTCCTCGACCGGCCGACGGCCGACGCCGCTCGAACCATCTCCGCCGATACCAGCGTCAGCAGGGGCACCGACACACCGCTTGCCCCTATGGGTCCCAACCTGGGGTCTGATCACGACCAAGCAGCTCGAGCTGCGCAAGCGCCGTGGCCTCATGATCGTCGTGGTACTGCTCACCGTGGGTATCCCGCTCCTCGTTCTCGGCTTCCGGCTGCTCCTTCAGGCGATCAACGCAAAGGCCTACGGGCCGGCGGGCAGCCCCCTGGCCTTCGCCAGCCTGTCCAATGTGATAGCCGAGTTCGGCTTCATCGTCGCGGCGGTGCTGGGCACCGCGGCGGCGACCACGGACTTGAGCCAGGGCGTCTTTCGCCATCTCGTGGCCACCGGCAGATCCCGCCTTGCCCTCTATCTCGCCCGCATCCCCGCTGGCCTAGCGATCCTGCTGCCGCTGGTTGCCGTGGCGTTCGTCGCCCTCTGCCTGGTGACAAGTTACGACGGCACCGCCCAGCCTCCCTCGATGGCCTCGGCTCTAAACGGCGTCCCCGTGCCGGCCCACCTCGACGAGACCCAGCTACGGAGCTGGCTCGAGCAGCATCCCCGACAGGCTGCTCTGGCGTTCGGTCTGCCGCAGACTCACATGAGCATCGCTCGCGATATGATCATCATCTACGGCGAGTACAGCACCAGCGAGACCGCCGCGTTCAATCCGGCCCCCGGCGAGATGGCCAAGGTCGGGCTGTGGCTCGAGCTCGAGGTCGGGATCGGTTTTCTGGTGGGGCTCGGCTTGGGATCGCTGACCGGGCAGCGCACCCTCTCAACCATCGTGCTGATCGCCCTTGAGATCATCGTGACACCGCTTGCCGCCAGCCACGTGATCCCCTATCTGCTCGACGGTCAGCGACTCATCGTCGGCGTTGCCATGGACCAGCTTCGCCCAGCGGGGCTGGCGTTTGGCGGCGCGGGCGGTGGCCCGCTCTCGAGTGCGCGAGGGGGACTCGGCATACCGCCGATGCCGACCTGGGCCATGGTCGCCGTGATCGTCGGGTGGATCGTCGGGTGGTCTTTGATCGGGGCGTGGCGCATGGTCACCCGCGATGCCTGACCTCGCTACACTCAAGGGACACATGTCTACGCGACCGACAGACCGAGAACCGCCACCCACACCGCCGCGACGCCTGAGTGAGGCGCAGTGGGTCGCGATCGACTGGGCGGCCGCCCTGCTTGGCCTACTGGGTGCGAGCGCCGCCCTTCGCGGATCGCCCGGGCCGCTCTTCCACTTCCTTGCCGACCGCGACATCGTGGCCCACGCTCCGCCGCCTGGCCTTCTCGAAGCGTGCGCCGTCCTTGCCTGCCTCCCCATTGGGCTTCGCAGACGCTGGCCGCTGCCGACGCTGGGTCTCGTCACGACCGGCGCCGCCGTGCTGGCCCTCTATGGTCGCTCGTCGCCGCCGGTCGCCGTCATGCTCGGTCTGGCCGGCTACATCGTGGTGACACGGCAGGCGCGACGCGCTGCCCTGCGCGGCCTCGTCACAGCCGAGATCGTCCTCGCCGGTGCGCTCGCCGTCGGACAGGTCGCCAACCCGGGGCACGCCCTCGAGATCCTCATTCCGCTCGTGGCCGCCTGGTTTGTCGGAGACGGCGTCGCGGCCCGCCGCGCCTACCGGGCCGGGGTGGCCGAGCAGGAAGCCCAGCAGCGCATCATCGAAACCGAGCGTGCCCGCCAGACGCTGCGCGAGGAGCGCATGGCGATCGCCCGCGAGCTGCACGACGTGGTCGCCCATAGCCTGACCGTGATCACAGTCCAGGCCGGGGTCGGTCGGCGACTCATGGCAGGGCAGCCCGAGCACGCCGGTACCACGCTGCACTTGATCGAGGAGACCGCGCGAACCGCCCAAGAGGAGCTGGGGGCGGTGTTGGGGCTGTTGCGCGATGGAGACGGTGCACGCGGCGAGCTTACCCCGGCGCCCGGTCTGGCCGACCTCGAGGAACTCGCAAACATGATGCGAGCCGCCGGCACTCCCGTGGAACTTCACGTCCTGGGGACCGATCGGCGACTGTCGGCGGCCCTGCAGCTGTCGATCTATCGCATCGTTCAGGAGGCCCTGACCAATGTGGCCAGGCACGCCCCGGGAGCCAAGGCTACCGTGGAGCTTACAGTCTCGGCCCAGCAGGTCGGCGTCGTGGTCAGCAACGACGGCGGGGCAGCCCCCACCGGACAGGTAGCCGAGCAGCCCGTGACCTCCAGTGCGCAGCACGGTATCGTGGGCATGCGGGAGCGGGTCGCCGCCTTCGGCGGCTCGCTTGAAGCCGAGCCGCTGCCTCGTGGCGGCTTTCGCATCAGCGCCGTCATACCCCTCCAGGTGATGCCATGACGATCCGCGTCTTAGTCGTCGACGACCAGGAGCTGCTGCGCACCGCCTTCGTTGCCCTGATCGAGGCCGAAGAGGACATGGCGGTCGTCGGCCAGGCGGCCGACGGAGTCGAGGCGGTCCGCCTGGCAACGAGCGCCGCACCGGACGTCATTGTGATGGACGTGCGCATGCCGGTCATGGACGGCATCGAGGCGACCCGCCGGATCACCTCAGCAGAGCCCGGACAAGATTCGCGAGTCCTGATCCTCACGACCTTCGACTTAGACGAGTACGTCTTTGCCGCGATGCGCGCCGGAGCCAGTGGCTTCGTGCTCAAGAGCCGTCCCCTCGAGGAGCTACTCGAAGCGATCCGCGTGGTCGCCGCCGGTGAGGCCCTGCTTGCCCCGAACGTCACGCGGCGGCTGATTGCACACTTCGCACAGCAATCGCAGACGCCGACGGAGCGACGAGCCGACCTCGAGCTGCTCACCGAGCGCGAACGCGAGGTCCTGTTGCTCGTGGCGCGCGGGCTCTCCAACCAAGAGATCGCCGACTCCCTGTGCGTGAGCCTGACCACCGTCAAGACGCACGTGAGTCGTATTCTCACCAAGCTCGCGGCCCGAGATCGCGCCCAGCTCGTCGTGATTGCCTATGAATCGGGGCTGATTCAGGCCGGCTGACGAACTCGCACACCACGGACGGTCGGTCGGACGAGGGCATCCGTAAGAGCGGTAGCACACGCCGAGATGCCCTCCGTGGCCTCTTCCTTGTCTTCCGCCGGCCTCTTGGGCTTCACGAAGCCCGACATAGCTTAGGTGTACTCCAGCGCGAGGGAGAGGCCGCCCGCGGCCCGGAGAAGTGCTGCGCACGAGGGTGGCTTTCGGGGCGCTACTTGACCGCCAGCCTGTTCCAGCCCAGGCGGCTCTGAGCGTTGCCCGCCAGATCGCACGACCCGACTGGTTCGCCAACTATACGCCCGCCGGTTCTTGAGCCTTCCCCCGACCCCTGGCGGCGGAGCGAGCATGTGGCTCGCCGAACAATAAGGCGTCGTCTCAGTGCCCAGGCGGCGTCGCCTCAGCGGACCGCACGAAGGCAGGGCAGCTCACCGGAAGCGCTTCGGCCACCTAACGACGGGGCATTAGGACAGCGTGGAGAAGCGATCAGAAGCGAGAGCGGATTCGGAGCGAGGGACGGCGGTCGCCCCAGCGGTTGAGACTGGCCGGCCCCGCGTGGAAGCCGGCCAAGGCGTGGCTGACTATGTGCGCGAGCACGGCGGACGCCTCTACGTGTGGAAAGTGGTGCACCGCTGCTGCACCGGCGGCCTCATCCTGCTTGAGACCGGCGTCGAGCCGCCGGCGCGGCCGATTTCGCGCTTTACCAGACTCGACGCCGACGGCTTCGAGCTGTGGCTCGATGCGGGCAGTCGTCTGCCGGAGACGGTCGTGCTGGAGTTGAGCCACCGCAAACGCAGGGTGCGTGCCTTCTGGGACGGCTGCGCCTTCGTGCTCTAGCTGTCCTTAGCCGGAGACCGTTAATCGAGCCGGGAGCCGTCTTCCCCTCCCGTGGCCTCTTACTTGCCTTCCGCGGCCCTGCCGTCCTTCACGAAGTCCGGCATACCTGCGATGTGCTCGCGCGCGACGGAGACGCCTTCCGCGGCGCCGGAGAGGTGCCCCGCCGCAGATTCCAGCCGGGTAAGCGGAGGGGGGAGGGGGATTTCCCCTGAGGTCGCGCGCATTTGCCACCGTGCCACCGCACCCAACTCAGCGGTGGCACAGTGGCAGAGGTGGCGGCCGGGTCGGATACCCCTCCCCCTCCCCTGGCACCCACCGCTGGTTGCACGGAGGTCGCGCGAGACTCGCCCGCTGGCTCCCGGACCGATCTTCCCACGCTTAGAGCGGCCCCTGCGCCGGCCCTAAGTCGACGCCCCGAGCAGGCGGCAACATCGCACGCAGGCCGCTGACCAACCCGCCACGAGAGTCCTTGTTCGGGAATACTTTCCGAGGGCGACACGGAGAAAGCTGATGCCGAACCCTGAAGAGGTCGTTCGCCGAGCCTACGAGGCGTATGCACGCGGCGACTTGGCGGCCATGCTGAGCTTCATCGACGCGGATCTGGAATGGACCTATCTCGATCCCTCAGTCGAGGACCCCGAACCGCAGGTCTGCCATGGCCGCAACGAGCTCAAGGCAGCCCTCAAACGCCAGGCGGGCCAGGGACTGCACATGGAGCTGGAGGAGGTAGTCGCCCAAGATGACCATGTACTGGTCGTGGTTCGACAACCGGGGGTCGACGCCCATCGCGCCCGCCAGGCGAACGATCGCAACTACGATGTCGTGACGGTCCGCGAGGGCCAGATCGTGGCTTTGCGTGCCTGTCGCGATCGGCAGGAGGCCGCGACGATCGTGGGAATCGGCTGACTGTCTGCAGGGCCGCGGCCGCACCTCATGGGCGCACCCGGGCCCCGAAGGCGGTGTGGCCTGCCTGCCCGTCAGTGGAGGGAGCTATGCGTCAGCGCCTCGATGAGGTCACGGCGCTGGCGTGCGTTGAGGC
Source organism: uncultured Actinomycetes bacterium (assembly GCA_963755025.1). GTDB lineage: Bacteria > Actinomycetota > Thermoleophilia > UBA2241 > UBA2241 > Bog-752. The sequence continues at coordinate 119,671 of CAVWIH010000011.1, read as the reverse complement.
AGGCGAGGCTCTCGCTAGGGCTCACCTGGCGCAGGTTGGAACCTGAGCCAAATGGACGCCTGCGGGGGACAACCGATACGAAGGAGGCGCATGATGGATATGCCTTACTACTTCTGCGAAGACTGCGGTCACCGCTTCGTCAAGACCGAGTTCCTGCCCGATGTTGAAGAAGACCTTCTCTCCTGCCCGGTGTGCGGCGGGCTCGACCTTCAGTTGATCGAGCCTCTGAGCGAAGCGGCCTGAGCCTCGAAGGCGCGCGCGCGGGTGGTGGAGCAGGGCCCCCCTTGTCAGAGCCGCCCCAGGGCGCAGCTGGTTGCACGGAGGTTGCAGGACACTGCGGCGGCGGCTCCCGGACCGATCTGCCCACGCTTAGAACGGCCTCTGCGGCGGCCCTAGGTGTTCTGAGTCACAACCTTGTTGACAGGTGAGGGCCCGTCCTTCATCGGTTGTTGGTGCCTAAGCCAAGACCGAGAAGGAGGGCCCTCATGGCTCATGGTAACGCGCGCCTCACCCCACTGGGCAGGCAGTTGCTGGTCGAGCGTATCGAGCGCCAGGGCTGGACCATCACGGCGGCTGCCGCAGCCGCCGGCGTCAGCCGCCAGACCGCCAGCAAGTGGCTGGCCCGGGCTCGGCGCGAGGGGAGCGTCGGTCTGGCCGACCGCCGCTGCCGGCCGCACCGTGTGGTCTACCGTCTAAGCGGCCCCTCACTGCGACCGGTGATCTCGCTGCGCCTGCGCCTCCTCGGGCCAGCGCCGATCGCCTGGCGATTGGGACTGGCCGGTTCGACCGTCTACCGCACCCTGCGGCGCCTGGGGCTTGGTCGCTTGCGCGACCTGTGCGCGAGGGCGACCGCCGTGCGCTACTGCTGGCCGGTCCCCGGCGACCTCGTGCACCTCGACCGAGCGCCTGGGCGCTCGGAGCGCGGCTGCGCTTTGCCAGCGCAGCCGCAGGAACCGCGGCATCGGCTGGGACCTCGTGCACGTGGCCGTCACGACCCACTCGTCTGGCCTACGCCGAGGAGCTCACAGACGAGCGCCCGACAAGCACGGCGGCCTTCCTGGAGCGCGCCCTGGCCTTCTTTGCGGCCCACGGCATCGAGGTGCGGCGCCTGCTCACCGACAACGGCATGCAGTACCACTCGCACCTCTTCCGCGCGGCTGCAGCCGGCCACGGGCTGAGACAGCTCTACACGCGGCCCTATCATCCGCAGACCAACGGCAAGGCCGAGGCCTTCGTGAAGATCGTGCAGAACGGCTGGGCCTACCGGCGGCCCTACGACTCCACGGCTGAACGGATCGCAGCCCTACCGGGCTTCCTCGCCTACTACAATGGCTATCGTCCGCATGGCGGCTTGGGTGGCCTGACGCCGATGGCGCGGCTCGAAGCCGTCAACAAGGTCATGGAGCTGAACACCTAGACGCTTACTTAGAGTCGCTCGAAACCAGCGACGGCATGTCCCTGCCCGCAGTGTTGCCCGACCGAGCTGACCGTCGCCATTCGAGCCCCAAGCCCAGAGGGCGCCGTTCTTCGTGAGGGCCACGGTAAAGTCGTTCGCACAGGCCACGGTCGTCCAGCTGGAGGCGTGCCCCACGCGCCCGGGGTTGCGCTCTTTGCCGTGGCTCCCGAGACCGAGCTGGCCGCTGAGGCTGGAACCCCAGGCCCACGCGTCCGTTTCTTGATGGCCAAGGTGTCGTTATCCGCAGAGACTTCGGCGAGTCGCTGGCGTCGCGACCTGGGTCGGCACCAGCGTTCCGCTGGTAGCGAGGAGCCGAGTTGGCCGTCTCCATTGTCGCCCCAGGCCCAGAGTGTGCCATCGGTCCGCAGGGCCAGGGTCTGGTCGTCAGCGCACGCGAGGTCGACCCGATCATTGGAGTTGCCGACCTGAGTGGGGATCAGCACGTTCGATGTGCTCCAAGGCCCAGCTGCCCATAGTCGTTCTCGCCCCAGGCCCAAAGCGTGCCGTCCGTCTTTACGGCCAGGGTATCGCCAGCACCACCGGCCACTGCAGCCCAGTCGCTCTCGCTGCCGACCTGCGTCGGGGTGTACACATCGTCGGTGCCGCCAGAGCCGAGCTGACCTTCCCCATTGAAGCCCCAGGCCCAAAGGGTTCCATCCGTACGCAAGGCCAAGGTGTGGTCATCTGCGCACGAAACAGCCGCCCAGTCCGTGGCGTTGCCGACCTGGGTCGGCGTGTCCGTGTTTGCCGTACCGCCGAGGCCGAGTGCTCCGTGATAGTTGTCGCCCCAGGCCCAGAGCGTACCGTTCTTCTTGATAGCCAGCGTGTCGCTTGCCCCGCACGCGACAGCTGCCCAGTCTCTCGCGCTGCCGACCCTAGTCGGGCGATACCTGTCGGCAACGCCTTTCAGGCCGAGCTGGCCATCGCCGTTACCTCCCCAGGCCCAGAGCGTACCGTTTCGCCCAATGGCCACGGCGAAGCCGCCGCCGCAGGCTACATCGACCCACGGCACTGGCGCTGCTTTGACGTCGATCACAACCGTGTTGCTGTATGCCGTGATCGAGCCCGCGCGACGACTGACGCGAAGACGGCAGTTGCCGTCCTGGTTATCGCTATGTCGACCGAGAAGGCGTGTTCGGCAGATAGTTTTGCCGTGGCGATCTTCTGCCACCGGGTGCCCACCTTTTCCAGAATGGCGATCGATGTTGCGCCGGCCTTGGCGCGATGGACACTTCCCGTCAGGCGCAGTGCGCCGCCGAAGCAACACTCGCTGCGGCCTTGAGTGTGACTGTCGGCCTAGCTGCGGCCATGGCGGCGGGTGCGAGCACAAGCGTTACGGCGAATGCGGCGATGACAGGGATGACCCAAGGGCGCTTCACATATGCCCCCTCTGTAGGACGGTCAGCGTCCAAGCCCCACCCATGGGAACGCAGGACGGCAGTCGAGCCGTCAGAATATCTTCAGAGGCATCAGTTGGCGAGCTAGCTACACCTGATTGCTTCTGCCTTCGATGCAGGCTGGGGGTACGTCGATGAGGCTGTCGGGCTAACGCCCTCTGGATTAAGCGATTCCGTTGCCGGGACCGGCGACGTGTACGTTTCGGAAGTGAGACTGACGGCACGCTGTGGGCCTGGGGCAACAACGACAACGGCCAGCTCGGTGCTGGGCGGCACCGACGAAAGAGACACCCCCACCGAGGTCGACCCCGGCAGCACCTGGAAAGCAGTATCGGCTGGCCAGGACTTCACGCTTGCCATCAAGAGCAACGGCACGCTGTGGGCCTGGGGCGACAACATAGACGGCGAAGCTCGGTCTGGGCGACTGCGACACCACGCAGCAACTCACCCACCCAGGTCGACCCCGGCACCACCTGGAGCTGCCGTCTCTGCCGGCTACGACTACACCCTGGCCATCCAGAGTCAACGGCAGCCTCTGGGGCTGGGGCAACAACGACACCGGCCAGCTCGGTCTGAACAATGACGACGAGACCGACCTCAAGCCGACCCAGGTCGGTAGCCCGACACCTGGGCGGCCGTCTCCTGCCGGTTCGGACTACACCATGGCCATCCAGAGCATACGGCACCTCTCTGGGGCAGCGGCAACAACGACGCGCGGCCAGCTCGGCCTGGGCGGCACCGATCGAGCCGACACCTTCGACCCAGTGGGCTTCGACCACCTGGACGGCCGTCGCGGTCTCGGGCAGCGACTGGTACACCCTGGCCGCTGGGCAGCGACGGCACCCTGTGGGCCTGTGGCCACAATGAAAGCTACCAGCTCGGCCTGGGCGACACCAACGACCGCCACACCCTGACCCAGGTCGGCACGGTCGCCACCTGGACGGCCGTCTCGGCCGGCTTGGGTTCAATCTGGCCGTCAGAGCGACGGCAGCCTCTGGGCCTGGGGCTCCACCACCTCGGGCAACCTCGGCCTGGGCCACATGGACGAGACCGTCACCACCCCGACCCGGGTCGGCACGCCCACGCCTGGAGGCCGTCGCCTGTGGCTACGAGCAGACCATGGCCCTCAGAAGCGACGGCACGCTGTGGGCCTGCGGCGACAGCTTCTGGGGCGAGCTCGGCCTAGGCAACACCCCAGACAGAGACGTCCTGATTGAGATCGGCGGCGCCGCGCAGGAGCCCGTCCGGAGGCTGTCCCCTTGGAGTATGCGGCTGGGGCCGCATCGTTCGGGGAGTCGTCTGGCACACGCACGCGTTTTCGCGGCTTGTCTAGGTGCCGGCCACCGTGCCGAGCTGCGCGGGACTGAGCACCTGCCTGCCCCAGGCAAAGGCAGAAGCGTAGTACCAGCCCGGCCACTTCAGATTGGCCAGGGTGACACCGTCGAAGAAGTTCGAAGACTCGATGAACCAGCCGTTGCCCAGGTAGATGGCGGTGTGGAAGACCGAGGCGGCACTGGATTTGGGACCCTTGGGTCCGAAGAAGATGATGTCGCAGGGAGCGAGCTTGGCCATAGGAATACGGGGCTTTGCGGCGGCCGCCATCTGCGCCGCGGTGCGCTGGGCGTTGGGGATCGCGTAGCCGAAGTTCAGTCTTCAGGACCCACCAGACAAAGCCCGAGCAGTCGAAGCCGCCGTGGGCCTGCAGTCCGTAGGGCGAGTCCGGCGTGGGGTAGGTGCCGCCCCAGACGTAGGGGTAGCCGACGTACTGCAAGGCAAAGGCGATGATCTGCCTCTGGCGAGCGCTCAGGCTGGGCAGGCTGACCTGGTCGAACCACGACAGCTCCTCGAGCTGCCAGGGGGCGACTGTGAGTGCGGCCTTGAACATGTAGGCAGCCTCGGCACGATCGATGTCCTGGTCGGGTGAGAACTCCAGGGCAGGAGCCGAGAGGTGGTTGAAGCGCAGCCCCAGAAAGCGTGCCGCGACCTCCCAGGGCAGGCGCGAGGGGGCGCCCGTCTTCCAACCCGGGTTGGGTTGCCAGGTGCCTGGTGCCAGCGCGCGCAGCATGCTCCAGTCGTTGTGCGGGTGCAGCAGGTAGATCATGCGCACCAGGGCGTGATCAGCCTGTGACTCCGTCACTCCCGCCACTGGATCGAACTTGCCCTTGGAGGCTTCGAAGAAGTGCAGGGCGAGGGCGACTTGCACGACGTGGAAGTAGGGATCGCTTGCGGGCAGGTCTGTCAGTGCGACGGGACTGGGAACGCTCTCGCCCTGGCGGCCCAGGGAAGTCACCAGGGCGGCCGCGAGCTGCTCGCGGCTGATGGGCTGGTCTGGGGCGAACCTCTTGCCGGCGTAGTCGTCGAGCAGCCTGGCACCGGCCGGCCCCTGGTTGGTCACCCAGTTGATGGCGGCGTAGTCCCAGTAGCTCTTGGCAACGTCGGGGAAGGTGCGGGCTTGGGCGGCCGGTGCGAACAGCACGGCGCAGATGATCGCCGCAAAGCCGACCAGCGCTGAGAATCTGAGTGTCGCCATAGGGCTTCTCATCGCTGTGGCTATCGGTGGGTAGTCGCAATCCTTGAGTTTTGCGCAGGTGACGGTCGTCGTGGCCGCTTGGGGCGGCCTAGCGTGGGGCAGAGGCGCCGCTACCTAGTCGAGGACTTCGATGCGCTCGAGATCGCTCTCGCTGACCTCGACGAAGTGTGCGGCGAGTCTGCCCTCGATGCGGATCGTGACCGACCTGCCGCGCTGGGCGGCCAGGCCGTCACGGCGTGCGAAGCCAGGATCGGAGTGATTCACGACCACTCCCGTCTCGTCGTTATAGGAGACGCGTTTGCCGAGCAAATCAAGCGTATTCATGGGCCTTTGTTCGACGGGTGCAGCGACTGTCCTTGGCGCCAGGCGGGCGGTATCTGTTCGACTATCCACTGCGCCTGGAGATTTCCGCAAGCGCGATCGAAGCGACGGTAACGTCGAATTGATCAAGACCTGCCAGGTGAAGATCGACACCTCGGGCGCCGTGTGCCGCCATGAGTGCCACGGTCAAAAGCGGCAAGTCCTGCAGGCTCCACTTCGAGGTCCACGCAGTGGTCATAGACCATCTGAAACAGTTCTGCATCGACCTTCAAACCGCGCCAATATTCTGGGTGTATCCTCAAGAGGTCCCAAGCCGATCGAAAGCAACGGCCCCTAGAGTTCTCGTCGCCACCACCCGCAGGGAGGAAGGTCGACTCACTCTCCTTGCGAGCGCCTCTTCACCTCGTCGCAGGGAGGAAGGATATGAGAGAGCTGACCTTGACCCAGGTGCGCGCCGCCGGGTTGCCGGCACACATCGAGCTGGCCGACGCGACCTACGAGTATCGGCCCTTGGGAGACGACGTCGCCGTGCGTTTCCCCAGCTCTCCCGGACTGCGAGCCTGCACCACCTCCCACATCCCCGAAACGGGCTGGCGGCACGTCGAAGGCTGCTGGTGTGAGTACTGCCAGGGCGCAAAGGAGGCTCGACGTGGAGCGCAGCGTCGCGTCGCCGTCTGAGGATCGTCTCAGCATCGCGGATCCCGTGCCCCCGCCGATCGGCCAGACATTCGCCTCTCTGACGCCCGAGCAGACACGCGAGAGGCTGGCTGCCTTTGAGCTCTTTCTGCTCGGGCGGGCCGGGTTCCAAGAAGACGACGGCTAGGGCCCTCGTGTCGCCTGCTAGGGTGGAGCTCCCTCCCGGCAACGGAAGGCGTCCTGCGCGCTGCGGGCCTGCTCGCGCCGCGCATTGTCGGGGTCGGCTGCCTCCTCGACATTCAGGCGATACCACTTTACGTCGCGCCTTGGGTCGATATGATTTCAGTCGCACCGGCTGCGATAGCCCGACGCAGCATTGCCGCCGGATTGCTCACCCCCAGGGCCGCGCGGCCATGGCCCCGGCAGGGATCCGGGTAGGCGCTGGTCGGCGAGTCGCGCGACCATGGTCACAACGAGCTTGAGGAGCTTCGTTTCAGCCGCTGTTGCCGCTTCGCCCAGCACGAGTGTGATCGCCGTGCCGGTGAGGCCGTCATGGACTACGCATGCCTGTCGTTCCAGGGCAGCTGTCGTAGCGTCGTCCGCGACGGCCGCGCCGATTACGCGGCCGCGGCGCGCAATCACGCACGAATGTGCCGCGAAGGTGGCCCGCGTGGCTTCGGCCAGGGCTTGCAGCGCCTGTGGCCCTGCGAGCGGGCCGTCTGCCTCGGCGAGCCCTTCAGCGAGCCCCTGTAGGCGCCGGCACAGTAGGGCCGTCTCGGCCTCGGCAATGTGGACGGCGCTGAACAGCCTGGCGTTGTGCAGGGCTACGGCCGCCTGGCCCGCCAGGGCGCGGCAAAGGCGCAGCTCCTGCGCCGAGTACTTGCGCGAATCTTCGCGGTCACAGGCCTCAAGCAGACCGATGGCGGTTCCCTGAAAGACGAGCGGCAACATGAGGACGCTCTTCTCGCCGTAGTGGCGCATGATCGCCACTTCGGCGGCGTCGGCGCCGTGGTCGTCGATGTTGATGGTCATGGAGATCTGTTCGTCGAGCACACGCTTAGTGGCGGGGATCTTGCGCAGGTCGTAGACGCCTTCCGTCGGCCAGCGCCGGCCGCTCGCGTCGTACTCCGCCAGCACACGAACCGCCTCGTCGTCGGGCAGGTACTCCATGATCTCGCAGGTGTGGCAGCGGCACAGTCGCGTGACGTGGCGCGCGATCTCGGCGAGGAGCTCCGTCTGGTCGAGCCGTGACGCGACGTCGAGCGAGGCCTGGACCAGGGTCTCAAGCTCGCGCTCGCGGGCCCGTTGGGCTTCGAGGTGACTGCTGTCACCGATGGCTCTGGAGAGCTCGTCGATGTCTTCTTTGGCGATGCGTCGATGGCCGCCGGCGGTGCGCACGCAGGGCAGAAAACCCGACGCCGTCCAGCGTCGCACGGTGGCCGGCGAGACGCCCAGCTCACGGGCGGCCCGGCCGAGGCTCAGGTACACGGCGCACCTGCGGCGCACGGCGAGGCTGAAGCTGTGAGCTTCGGCAGGATTTTCTTGGAGACACGGTGAGATTTTGAGAGGTTCTGCATCTTGGCATCACCCTCGCCCTGCGGTTTGCTTGACGGATTGAACGTCAGTTTACGTCGTAACGCTGCGAGATTCGTCAGGGCGTTGGCACGACTGGGGGGGGGACCGCATGGCCAAGGGCAGGCTGAACTACCTTAGCGCGCAGGAACGCGAGTTCGTAAGCGAACAGACGGCCCGCGTGCTGGCCGAAGTCGGCGTGGGCTATAACAGCCCGGCGGCAATCGAGCTGCTGGCCGAAGCCGGCGCCGACGTCGATCGCGATCTGCTGCGCGCCAAGCTGCCATGGGAACTCGTGGAGCGCTGTCTGTCGACCTGCCCCAGACAGGTCAGGCTGGCCGCACGCGATCCGCGTCACGACGTCGTGCTGGGCGACGGCGCGCTGCTGTTCTGCAGCGACGGCACCGGTACCTTCATGCTCGACGAGCTGACCGGGCGGCGCACCGAAGGCACCGCCGCCGACATGCGCGACACCATGAGGCTGCTCGACGCGCTGCCCGAAGTCGACTACATGTGGCCGCCGATCTCAGCGCGCGACCTTGACCCGCTCACCGCCGGCCTCGAGATTGAATCGATCGCCCTGCAGAGCTGCAGCAAGCACCTGCAGGACGAGGTGCGCGAGGTCGCTCACGTGGCCCCGTTGCTCGAGATCTTCGAGGCGGTCGCCGGTGGTTCGCTGTGGCAGCGCCCGATCTTCAGCACCATCAACTGCACGATCGCCCCGCTCATGCACGAGCGTGAGATGACCGAGGCGACCATGGCACTCGTCAGGGCCGGTGTTCCCGTGCTGATTCTGCCCATGCCGCTCACCGGCACGACCGGACCGATGACCGTCCTCGGGAGTTGCATCATCAACATGGCCGAGCTGCTCTCAGCGGTCGTGCTGTTCCAGCTCGCGCAGCCCGGCTGTGCATTGATCGCCGGCATCGGAGCGGCCGTCGCCGACCTGCGCAACGGCGCGTATCTGTGCGGCGCTCCCGAGGTCGGCCTGACCAACGTCATCTGCATCGAGATGAGTCGCCACTTCGGGCTGCCTGTGACCGGTAGTGCCGTGACGAGCGACGCCAAGGCGAGCAACCTGCAGGCCGGCGCTGAGGGTATGCTCACTGCCATCACCGAGGCACTTGCCGGCGCCGACAGCCTGCTGGCCTTCGGTCTCATGGACGGCGCCGAGACGGTCAGCCTGGCCAAGATCGTGCTCGACTGCGACCTCGTGGGCATGGTGGAGCGCTTCTTGCGCTCCGGCCCGATCGACGAGACCACCGCGCTCATCGACGACATCGTCGCCGTGGGCATCGGCGGTCACTACCTGGGGCGCAAGAGCACGCGACAGTGGCATCGGGCGGGCGAGGTCTGGTGGCCCTCTGTGTTCCAGCGCGACGGCTGGGAGAGCTACCTGGGCCGCACCCTGGTGAGCGACGCTGCCGAGCGCGCCCAGGCGCTGCTTGCCTCGCACGAGGTGCCGCCGCTGACCGACGACCTGCAACGCCACATCGATGCGGTGATCGCCGGCTACCGCGTGGTGACGGTGGACCGATAGTCGCAGGGCCCAACGAAGCTGCTTGCGGCAAACCAACCGGACGGGAGTGAGTGACATGGCTCTTTGGACGCGGGGCGCTGGCGGTGGGCTCGGGCGCGCGGATGCTATCGGGGCTCAGCGCGACAATCTCTCGCTCGGGCACGTCCCACCCCCTGGGCTTGAGCGACCGACTGCGATCCGATAGGAGGACCTGGTGACCGACGAACACTACTCTCAGATGGCCCAGTCAGTGATCGACGGCGAAGACGACACCGCCGCCGCGCTGGCCCAGAAGGGCCTCGACGCCGGCCTCTCGGCCGCCGACATCCTCGACAAGGGCTTCGTCAAGGGCATCGAGCACGTCGGCGAGCTCTTCGGCAAGGGCGAGTTCTTCCTGCCCGAGCTGGTGCAGGGCGCCGAGGCCATGAAGGCCGCCGTGGCCGTCCTGCAGCCCGCCCTCGACGCCTCCAAAGAAGGCCGCAAGGCGACCGGCATCGCCGTGGCCGGCACCGTGGCCGGCGACATCCACGAGATCGGCAAGACCATCGTCTGCTCCATGCTCTCAGCGGCCGGCTTCGAGGTCACCGACGTGGGCTGCGACGTGGCCCCCGAGACCTTCGTCGCCAAGTGCGAAGAGGTCAAGCCCAACCTCCTGCTGCTCTCCGCCCTGCTGACCACCACCATGCCCAACCAGGCAAAGACCATCGAGGCCCTGAAGGCCGCCGGTCTGCGCGACTCCATCAAGGTCATGATCGGCGGCGCCCCCACGACGCGCGCCTGGGCCGACGAGATCGGCGCCGACGGCTACGCCGAAGACGCCATCGAGGCCGTAGCGGCCGCCAAGGCCCTGCTGGGCGTCGGGTTGCCAGTGGGTCAGGCGCTGTGAACAGGAGACGCTGCTCGCACGAGCAGGGGATCTCGTGGCTGCGGGGACCGATGACTAGTGGTGCCCAGAGAAATTGCAACAGGGGGGTCATGGGCACTGAGGTGAACAGAAAGGCGTGCGTCATCGCGGCGCGCGACGTAGCTTGGCAGCAATCATCGCGCGAGGCTGACGACAGCGATCAGCCGGGGATGGCGTTTACAGCATTCGAGGTGGGTTCGTTCAGTGCGGTGTACTGGCGCCGAGACCTGGAAAGCCAACGGTTTGTGAGCCCCTATCACGAGGTCGCCTACATCATCGAAGGTGAGGTTGAGCTCACCATTGGACAACGGTCGCGTGCTGCACGCCGGGCCAGGCGAGGCCCTGATTACACCGCAGGGCAGCACCGGTCTTTGGAAGAACCTCTCGCCTGTCAGAAAGTTCCGGGCGATCTTCAAGGAGTGAGGAAGGTACGGGCGACTTAGATGACTCGCCGCTTCGCATTACCCTGTTCGCAAGCAGCAAAAGAGGCTGAGGGGGTAGTTCTTTCGAGGCTCGATTGGGGCGCTTAGCCCCTCGGAATGCACTGGGGGTTCGCATGTCCGATGTTGGCAATCTGCTCACCGATCCCGCACTGCGACGCGTGAGGATGCGCATCTTCACCGCGGTGATCATCGTCTTTACCCTGGTCTGCTCGGGTGCGTTTGGCATGGAAGACGTGGTGTCGTCGTCAGGACCAGGCTTCACGATCCTCATGATCGTCCTGCTGCCGTTCATCTGGAGCATCCCCATGGCACTCGTTGCCTCGGAGCTCGGCTCGGCCATCCCTGAGGAGGGCGGCCTCGGGCGCTGGGTGAGGCGCGGCCTGGGCGAGTACTGGGGCTTTCAGACGAGCTGGTGGTGGACGTTGTCGCTGTACGTCGATTCGGCCGTCTACATCGCGCTTGCCCTCGGCTACATCCAGAGCAAGTGGCACATCAGCGACAACTGGCGTTGGCTGCTGGGCATCGGTTTGGTGGCCGTCTTCACCTTCATCAACATCCGCGGCCTCGATCTCACCGGCAAAGCGCTCACCGTCATCCAGGTCATCGTCATGGTGCCGTTTGTGCTGCTTGTGATCTGGGCCTTTGCCAAGGGGACGGGAAATCCGATCTCGCCCTTCCTGCCTAAGGGTGTGGGCGTCATCTCGGCCAGCAACCTCGGCCTGGCCATCATGATGTGGATGTACTCCGGCTATGAGTCGATGTCGACCTTTGCCGCCGAAGTCGAAAACCCGCAGAGGCTGATCCCGCGGGCCATCATGATCGCCGTGCCGATTGTAATCATCACCTATGCGCTCAGCACGATGGCCGGCATCATGGCGGCCGGCAAAGGCAACTGGGCCAACATGGCTTCAAGCGGCGGCGGAACGGCGGTCGACTTCGTCAGGGCCGGCCAGATTGTCGGTGGCGCCTTCCTGTTGTGGGCCATGTTCGCTTCCGCCATCGCCAGCAACCTCGGCCTGTACACCGGTTACTTGGCGAGCGGCTCGCGTCCCTCCTATCAGCTCTCGCGCGATCGTTTGTATCCGCGCTTCATGGGCCGGGCGCACAAGCGCTGGGGCACCCCCTGGATCGCTATCCTCACGATGGGCACAGTCGATGCCATTCTCATCAGGTACGGATTCACGACGCTGATCGTAATCGACGTCTTCCTGCTGATGTTCAGCTACATCCCGATCTTCATCGCGGTGGTCGCGTTACGCGTGCGCGAGCCCAACATGGCGCGCCCGTTCCGGGTGCCAATGCCGACCTGGCTGCTGGCCGTGTACGTGTGCTTTCCGATCGCGATTGCGATCTACGCGCTGTTTACGAACGGCAGCGACTACCTGGTGGGCGGCCTCGTCGGCGTGGCCAGCGGTCCGATCGCCTACCTGATTTTGAAGCGTATCTACCGCGGTACCAGCGACGAAGCCCTTGAAGGTTCTGTAGTCACCTCTGAGGTGGAGCTGACGCCGCTGGCCCTAGAAGTGGAGGTCCAGGCATGAACACGCGAAGCTGGCGCAAACTGTCGGCAGGGCTCGGCGTTGCGGCCGGCATCGCCGCCATCGGCATCGGCCTTTACGTCCACGCCGAGCATCCTTGGGCGGTCGGCGGCGTCTGGCGCATCAGCGGCACCGCCGTCAGTGTGCAGCGACTGCTGGCCGCCATGGGGAGCCTCATGATCGTCGGTGGCCTGATCACGTTGCGCAGCAGGGTGGTGGGAGGCGTCCTGGTCGCAGCTGCCGTAGTGATTGCTTTATGTCTGATCTACACGCATGCGGACTTTCGCATGACCAACGTGCGCGTCTGGGCGCTTCCAATCGTGCTCGCCTTACTGTCGTCTGTTTGTGCAGGCCTCGCACTCGAGGGCGAGATCGAAGCAGTGGGATTGGCTGAGGCGCAGGGTGAGGCGTCTCCCACCGGCGCTCGGCAGCAAGCCGAGCCTGCCGGCGTCGTCGAGACACCGCCGGCCTGAGGGCGACAAGATGCGTGGGCTGGCCCAGTCGACCGAGGGTCAGCCCAGGCATCGCCCAGTCTTCATCTTCGGTGGGCTGACTGCCAATCACGTGACCTCGCTCGAGAAGCCTGGTCGGAAAGCGTCGCGAGCTCGCGCAGCCGCCGACTGAGCGACGGCAGCCATGCCGCCTTTTTCTCCATCCATAACGAGGGCCGCCTGCGAGGCTTGCGAGATCGGACTCGCGGCGTTCCGGCGTCATTCTCCCCGCAGCCGTCTCGCCTCCTCGAGATCGTCGGCTCCCCAGGCTTCGATCTCGGCGATCGTCCAGGGTCGGCTGCACGCTGCGGCGAGCTTGTTGAAGGCTCCCGAGGAGGCATCGACCTGGTCGGCATAGGAGCCCAGTGGAAAGGCGCAGAGCTCCTCCAGGTAGCGCTGGTTCCAGGCGCCGCGCACCAGACGCACGTTACCGGCCTCGCACTGCGCGGCAAGCGGCGCCGCCCGCTCGCACTTGTCGCCGGTCACCCGGTCGGCGTGCACGGTAAAGCCCGCCAGGTTGCGGATCGAGGCCTCGGCAGACTCCTTGCCGCCGCTGCCCGGCTCCTGTTCAAGCCAGATCGTCGACCTCGTCACCGTCGCGCTCGGCGGTGGCGCGCATCATCTCTTCACGGTGTAGCGCCGACCACTGCCCGCAGACCACATCCTCGACCCAGTAGAGGCCCTGGGTGTTCTTGGCGATCAGCACGCCGGCCGTCCTTGCCCCGCCGCCTGCGGTGGCGGCCTTGTCCCAGTAGCGCACGCGCTGCGCGCAGCCGGGGCGCTGCTCGACCACGCAGAACCAGTCGCGGTGGAACATGACGCCCTCGGGGTGCACCTGCCAGTCGCCTTCCAGCAGCTGGGCGCAGGTCACGGGATCGAGCTCGTGGAGGTTGTGCATGTAGGTGTCGCGGTCCAGGTGCGGGTTGTCTGCCAGGCGGGCCGGGATGAAGAGGCGCCCACCGTCGGGCGGCGCATCGACGAAGCGCGCCCGTACCCACTCGTGGCCGAGGCCGCCCGGGTTGGAGGCAGCCGCATGCGCAGCGGCACCGCCGATCCCGCCAGGCGCCGCAGGCGGGAGAACAGATAGAGGTACTGCGACTCGGCAAACTGAGTGAGCTCGTCGAAACCGATGTACTGCAGCTCGGCCGACTGGTAGCGGTACTTATCCTTCTCGTTCTCCAGATAGCCGAAGGTCAGGCTGGCGCCACTGGGGAAGGTCCAGACGTGGTCGTGGGCGTTCCAGCGCGCGGCGCTGCCTCCGAGCCACTCACGGGCGCGGTCCATGAGGGCCCCGGGCAGGTTGAGATCGGGGAAGCTGCGCCGGAAGAGCAGCGCCCGGTAGCCGGGCACATCGACATAGGCCAGCGCCGCCATCAGCAGGGCGTCTGTCTTGCCGCCGCCGGCAGCTCCGCCGTAGAAGGCCTCCCTGGCTGTGCAGGCGAGAAACTCAGCCTGCTTGGGCGTCGGGGTGTGGGGGACCCAGCTTGCCGTCTGGGTCGCTCGGCTCTGGGTCCTTTTGAGTAGCTCCGCGCGTAAGGCGTTCCGCTTCGCTGATGAGTCCGGGGAGCTCACGAGCCACCTCTTCGGCTAGCTGTTTGTCGGAGTAGCCCGAGAAGTCGTAGACCTCGAGCTTGTCGGGGGCGGCCAGACCGAGAAGCTTGACGATCGAGTCAAGGGTGGCGCGGGCTTCGCCGTAGTGGGCGCCGGCGACCTGTTTTGCGTAGAGCGCCTCATAGGACGCAAGGGCCTTGGCCAGGTGCTCGGACTGCGAGGGGCCGAGCAGCTCGCGGATGCGCTCGCGGGCGGCGGCCATGTAGCGGCAGGCCTGACGTTCGCTGACGCCCCACTTGGCCGTGCAGAAACTGACGATGGCGCGCCAGGTGACGCGGCTCACCAGCAGGTCGTAGACGTCATCGACGCGCCGTTCGAACTCGGACTTTGCCGAACGACTCATGGCTGGGCCTCGATGGCCGCCGTGCGCCCGTGAAGTTCTGCCAGCGCCTCGTCGCCGCGTCGCAAAAGGCGGGGGAGAGCTCCATCGCATAGCAGGTCCGCCCGGTCATCTCCGCGGCGATCAGCGCCGTGCCGCTTCCGCTGAAGGGCTCGTAGACGATCTCACCGACACGGGTGTGGTACTCGATGGGGCGGCGGATGAGCTCGACCGGCTTCTGCGTGGGGTGCAGGCCGCTCTGGCCGTCCTCGATGGCAGAGCCCACGACCAGACGGTGGTCGCCTCGGAGGGCGGCCGGCGCTCGGGGAGCGGGCGCTTGCCCTTGACCCAGCCGTAGAGCAGCGGTTCGTAGTCCCACATGTAGTCGCAGCGGGAGAGCACGTGGCGGCTCTTCTGCCACACGCAGACCTGGTGGGGCAGCAGGCCGACCTGCTGCCAGGCGGTGAAGACGACCGGCGCCTTCATCATGGCAAAGAAGGTGTAGATGACGGGGCGGCTCACCAGGGCGTAGTCGATGGCGAGGCGCAGACAGTCGCTGTAGAACGTGCCGAGCTCGTCTGTGTCGCGGTAGTCGTCCCAGTGACGGGTCTTCTCACCTGGGCTGATGCGCCGCCCGGTCTTGTTCCAGGTGGTGGGGTGGTTACCGCCGTCGTAGCTCACGCCGTAAGGCCAGTCGGTCGCCATGAGGTGCGCCCGCCGGCCGGCCATCAGGCGGCTGACATCCTCGGCCTTGGTCGCAGTCGCCGCACATCAGGCGATGGCGGCCGAGCAGGTGTACCTCGCCGGGCCTCGTTACGGGCTTGGCCGGCGGCTCGACTGTCTCGTCTGGGTCGCAAAGGCCGAGCGTGCCGTCGCTGGCCGGGGCGAGCAGGTCGGCCAGCTCCTGTGAACTGAAGCCGGTCAGTGCGGGATCGATCTCCATGCCGACCAGGGCGGCGAGCTCGCTGCCCAGCAGCGTCGTGTTCCAGCTTGTCGCCTCGTTGCTTTTGTTGTCCATGATGCGGTAGGCGCGGGCCTGGGCTGCGCTCAGGCCAGCGATCGTGATGACCGGCACCTTGGCAAGCCCCAGTTGCTGCGCAGCCAGGAGGCGGGTGTGACCGGTGAGGATGACGTGGTGTTCATCGGTGGTGATGGGCTGCAGGAAGCCGAACTCGCGGATGCTTCGTGCCACCAGGTCGATCGCCTCTGGCGGGCAATCCCGCGGGTTGCGGGGTAGGGCACGATCTGCTCGATCGGCAACCAGCGCACGTCAAGGCGGGCAGCGTCGGCCGAGCTGGGGAGGGGGGTGGGTGCGTTACGCATGGCAAGACTCCTGACAGCGTGTCTCACTGGATCCGGAGACGCCTTGCGGCCAGGTGCTCTTCCAGGTTCGGTGCTATCTTCGACGAACCCTCAAGCTCTCCTTTAGGGTTGAGCGCCAAAGACATGACTAGATTCGTCAGCTTCCGGCGCACGCCGGGGAGCTCGTCGCGCGGGGCGTGAAGATCATCCATGCTGGAAGCTGCCGCCTTCGTGTCGAATTGGGCGTCGGCACGTCAGTTCGCGGCGCCGTTTCGGGGCAGCGGAGAGCAAAACGACGCGTTTTATGTCAGTGGAGCAGCCCCAAACGGCACGACCTAGGCGCGGAAAACGGCTGCAAAATGGCTAGAGTGGCTGGGCAAAGAGGAGTCCGATCACTGACGCAAGATGACACGAAGCCAGCAGACACGACTGAAAATCATGGTGTCGACAGTTCAATTCTGTCCCTCGCCACCAGCTTCTTCTCCGAGCTCCTCGGCTTCGGGCCGCGGTGGGCTTCCCGCAGGGCATGGCCTCGACATGGACGTGGCATTTCACCGGGAGCACACGTTAGGAGGCTGGGACTCCGCATGCAGTTGATTGCGCTGTGGCGCCGGTAGCGCGTCGGCCCAGCGCGCTGTGTGCAGGGCAAACTTGGGCACGACACGGTAGGCGGCATTGGGGCGGTCGCTGGCGTGGCGCCGACGAAGAAGGCTGTTTTCAGACGTCCTTGGTGCGTCCGCGTCTAGCTCTCGTCGGCCGCGAACGTGGCGATGAACTCGGCCGCCTGCTCGTCGACTTGGGGTAATACGTGCGTGTAGACGTCGAGTGTAAACGCGACGGACGCGTGCCCCAGTCGCCGCGAGACGATTGCCGCATTGACGCCCTTTGACAGAGCCAAGCTTGCGTAGGTGTGTCGCAGCCCGTGGAGGGGAATTCGCGGCAGTGCGGCGGCTCGTGCAAGACGGATGAATAGGTCGCTGACGCGCTCAGGCTGCAACTGAGCGCCATTTTCCTTCGTGAACACCCGCTCGCTCTCGAGCCAACGATCGCCCACTGCATGCTGCTCTGTCAGCTGTCTGGCAGCCTGGTCTCTGAGCGCGGCCACTGTCGCTGCATCGAGCGCGATTAGCCGCCGCCCGCGCTTGTGTCTTTGGTTCTGTCTCAACCAGCCGACCGTCGACCGGCACCAGAGCGCGCCTGATCGTCACTCGACCGTTTTCGATATCCAGGTCACGCCAGGTGAGGCCCAACGCTTTGCCCCGGCGACAGCCGGTCATCGCCAAGAAACGCCAGAGGGGATATAAGGCGATGCTTGCGCACGCTGTGCAAGAAAGCACGCAGCTGTTCCTCAGACCAGACCGCTAGCTCTCTGTGCTGCGCTGAAGCTTTCGGCGGGTCTGCTACGCTTGCCGCGTTCGTCTGCAAATAGCCCCATTTAACGGCATCGCGCAGGGCGCGATGCAAGATGCCATGGATGTGGTTCACGGTGCTAGGAGAGAGCCCACCTGAGCTGCGAACCTGACCTTCGCTTAGCAGGTGAGCATAGAAGGCATTGATTCGAGCCGCGTTCAGGCCCTGCAGCTGCACCGCCCCGAGGTGCGGGACGAAGTGGTACCGGACGATGGTTCGGTAGCTGGAAAGTGTGGAAACGCGCACGCCACTTTCGATCGCCGGCAGCCAGATCGTCGTCAGGTACTCGCGCACGCTCAGGCGTGTAGGGAGGACGTAGGTGTGCTCGGCGAGCGTTGTGAGTTTCGCGGCGAGCGCCGCTTGGCAGTCTTTGCGAGCAGCAAAACCACCTTTGGTCTCGCGGCGGCGCTCTTCGGTGTCACGCAGCTCGCCTCCGCATGATGGACAGGTCTTCTTCGGCCGTCGCTCGGTCCAGAAGCGCTTGCCGCAGCCTTGGCAGCGCTGGGCGCCGTAGCGACCCACGTCCAAGATGTACTCCCATGACCCCGAAGTGCCGTGCCGTCTGATGTGGCCTTGCAAGGCTTCGTCTCCTCTGTGGTGGGTTGATTTGCTTAAGTGACACCCTCACTCCAGTCTTGGAGGCTGGCAAGGCGTGGAAGGCCGTCGAAAGCACGGGAGACAGGAGCTAGACAAACCATTGTGGTGCGCATGTCCCCTGGCGGGGCGGTGCGAATCGACGCGCACCAGAAGCTCAGCGGTAATGACAGGAACCCCATCGGAAGCTCGCCGCGTTGACCCCGCTCTGAGACTGATACGGGTTCGTGACCGGGGCCGTAGGTCTCATCGACGCACCGCTCGTCCGCGGCTCCTTACACGCCAGTACAGCCTCGCGGCGTGTGTGCTACCCGCGCGACCGACGTCGACGTAGCTCTGCGCGAAGTTCGCCACGTGGTTGATGAGGCTGCGGTCACCGATGCCGGTCCGCGTTTTGCGGATGTTCGGTCCGAGAGCGGCGACAGCATCGCGCAAGATCACTGAAAAGGGCCGCAGAAGGGAGTAGGGTCTAGTTCATGCAGCCCGGCCCCTTCAAGATAGTAGACGCCGTGCCCGGATCTGTTGAGAACCTGTCTGGCGGCTCCAGTACCTACATGTCGGCTTCGTGTCGGCACACGGAGCCCTTAGGGGCCAAATCCGCCACTGCGCAGCGATTGACGTGGCGTCAGAACGGAGCCCATAGACTCGCTACCCGGCCTTCCGAACGGCAACTTAGCACCTTCCGGGAAACTACTGAGCCATGAACTCTCTGCTGTTGGCTTGCTCAGACGGACGCGTGGTGCAGGCATTAAACGACCTGCAGGCGCGCCTGCACATCGAAGATGCCGATCGCCTGCTGCTGCCCGGCGGGCCGCTTGTGCTAACGCGAACCGGCGCCGAACGGCGCGTGATCAGAAGCTGGGTCTCGGAGGTCCTGCATTACCACGACATCAGGCGCATCGTGCTCGTCTCGCACCAGGACTGCCTGGCCTACGAGCGCGCGCTGGGCGGCCTGGGGTTCGACCAGCAGCGCATCCTCGCGCGCGACCTGCTGCGCGTAAAGGCCGACCTCGAGACCGACTACCTCGGGGTCGACGTCGAGTGCTACGTCATTCCCTGGCACGAGACCGCCGAAGGCGCCTCGTTCGGCCGCGCCCAGCTCGTTCGCTAATCGCGGGTTCGGCAGCCACCTCCGTGGTGCCCTGCCCGTTCGCTGGCCTGCGCGTCGAGCCCGTCCACTACCTCCGCGCCGGCCGGCTCGCCCTTACGCTCCGATCGTGTCCTTGCCCAGGTAGGGCACCAGCACCTTGGGCACGGCGATGGTGCCGTCGGCGCGCTGGTGGTTCTCCATGATGGCGATGATCGTGCGGCCGATGGCGATGGTGGTGCCGTTCAGGGTGTGCACGAAGCGCGGCCCCTGCTCGGTGCGGTAGCGGCAGTTCAGGCGGCGCGCCTGGTAGTCGGTGCAGTTCGAGCAGCTCGTGACCTCGCGGTAGCGGTCCTGGCCGGGCATCCAGGCCTCGCAGTCGTACTTCTTGGCGGCGGGCGCGCCCAGGTCGCCGGCGGCGATGTTCACTACGCGGTAGGGGATCTCTAAGCCCTGCAGCACCTCTTCTTCGATCGAGCGGATCAGCTCGTGCTCGGCGGCCGACTGGTCGGGCAGGCAGAAGCTGAACATCTCGAGCTTGTCGAACTGGTGCACGCGCAGTATGCCGCGGGTGTCCTTGCCGGCGGCCCCGGCCTCGCGCCGAAAGCAGGTCGAAAAGCCGGCGTAGCGCAGCGGCAGCGAACCGACTTCGAGGTACTCGTCCATGTGCAGGCCGGCCAGCGGCACCTCGCTCGTGCCGACCAGGCACTCGCCGTCGGTCGTGCGGTAGATGGACTGCTCGTCGGTGGGGAAGAAGCCGGTGCCGTACATGGCCTCTTCGCGCACCAGCACGGGCGGCAGCACCGGGCGAAAGCCGTGCGCCATGACCGTGTCGATGCCGTAGCGCACCAGGGCCAGCTCGAGCAGCACGAGGTCGCCCTTGAGGTAGACGAAGCGCGAGCCGCTCACCTTGGCGGCGCGCTCTATGTCGATCACGTCGAGGGCGACGCCCAGGTCGACGTGGTCTTTGGGGGTGAAGTCGAAGACGGTGCGCTCGCCGACCTCGCGCAGCACGACCGAGTCGTCTTCGCCGCCGTCGGGCACGTCGTCGAGCAGGATGTTGGGAATGGCGAGCAGCAGGTCGTGCAGGCGCGTCTCGCTGGCGTTCAGCGCGGTCTCTCTGTCTTTGATGCGCTCGCCGAGCTCGCGGGTGGCGGCCATCTCGGCGCTCGCGTCTTCGCCCGCCTTTTTGCGCGCGCCGATGGCCTCGCTCGCGCGCTTGCGCTCGGCGCGCATGAGCTCGACCTCGGTGGTGAGGCGGCGACGCTCCTCTTCGACGGCGATGAACTCGTCGAGCGGCGACGTGGGAACGCCCCGCCGCCGCAGCGATTCGCGGACCTCGTCGGGATTGGAGCGCACCATCTTCACGTCGAGCATTGACTCACCTCTGTCGTAGGGGGCGGGGTCGCTCACGCCGGCAGCGACGCCTGTGCGTATCGTACCCCGCGTGCGACGGACGGAGCGAGACAGCCGTGGCGCGGCGAGGGCGCGGCGCGCGCAGGGGCGGCGCGACCCAAGACGACGTACGACGCGACGCTGGCGCGTGCGCCGCGCCTCTGGCTACAATCCGGGGCGGGAACGCAAGCGAGTGGGGGTGTCGTCATGCGCGCAGGCAGCGGGAGACTCGGCAGTAGCGGGCGGTGGGCGGTCGCCGTCGCGCTCGTCACACTGATCGTCTGCGCAGTGGCCGCCGGCGCCGCCTGGGCGTCGGGCGCGCAGGCTTCGCCCGGCACCTCGGCCGCCCCGGCGGCCGGGGCGGCCTCACCTTCCGCGAGCCCCGTCGCCGACCCGGCGCCCACCATCACCTGGTCGCTCGCGCCCCTGGCGGTCGTCTACGGGCAGTCCGTCACGGCGCAGGGCACGGTCACGCCGGCCGAGGCCGGCGACGTGCTCACCGTGGCCGTCGACGGCGTGGCCCAGCCCGCCCTCACCGCCACCACCGACGCAAGCGGCGCCTTCAGCCTCACCTTCGCGCCCACCGGCGGCGGCGCCGTCACGGTCGCCCTGGCCGACGGCACGACGGGCGCCCCCCAGGACCTGCTGGTCGCACCCAAGGTCACCTGGCGCGCCGGCGCCACCATGCCGTGGGGCCACACCAGGCTCACCTTCACCGTCGCGCCGGCCAGCTACGACGGCCTCGTGACCGTCACCGTCTACCACCACGGCAAGAAGGTCGCGACGGTCAAGGGCCACGCCGCGGGCGGCAAGCTCACGCTCGCCGCGCCCACCCCCGGCATAGGCGCCTTCTCGCTGCACGTGCTGGCCGACGCGGCCGGCGACCTCAGCGCCGCGCCGCAGCAGACGGCCACCCTGCACGCCGGCTACAAGCGCATCGCCGTCGGCTCAAAAGGCCCCTACGTGCGCATCCTGCTCGGCCGTCTCGCCGCGCTGCGCTTTCGCATACCCGGCATGTCGTCGACCCTGTCGGTGCAGGCCGGCGACTCGATCGTCGCCTTCCAGAAGGCCTACCGCCTGCCGCGCACCTACGTGTTCGCCGCCGCCGACTGGCGCAAGCTCGACACCGCCCGCCTCATCAAGGCGGTGCACACGTCGCCGGCCACGCACATCGAGATCGACAAGACGCGGCAGATCCTCATGGTCGTCAAGAAGGGCGTGCCGTACGGCATCATCGCCGTCTCCACCGGGCGCACCGGCAACACGCCGGTCGGCCGCTTTCACATACTGCGCAAGGCGCCCTCGACCAGCACCTGGCTGGGCACCGCCACCCTGTGGCGCACCATGGACTTCTACGGCAACTTCGCCATGCACGGCTACCCCGAGGTGCCGGCCTACCCGGCCAGCCACGGCTGCGTGCGCGAGCCCATGTGGGTGGCCGACTGGACCTACCGGCAGTCCTGGGTGGGCGAGACGGTCTACATCCATTACTAGGCGCGACGCGGACTAGGCGCGCAACGAAGTCGCGCACGCCTGAGGCCGGCGGCGCCCGGCGGGACGAGCCGCGGCTGTGTCCTCAGCCGGGGCGAATGTTAGCCAAGCCTATTAAAGCGTTTAAGCAGTGCCTAACATGGCAACCAGAGTGCCATGGACACTACTGTCACCACGGCCGCCGTTCAGGACTACCTTAAAGCGATCTACCTGCTCGAGTCGCCGGAATCCGACTCGACGTCGATGAGCGCCCTGGCCGCCCATCTCCGCGTCAGGCCGGCTTCGGCCAGCGGCATGGTGGGCCGGCTCGCGGCCGAAGGCCTGGTCGAGCATGTGCGCTATGGGGGAGTGCGCCTCACGCCGGCGGGACGGCGTCTCGCGCTCGCCGTCGTACGCCGCCACCGGCTGCTCGAGACCCTGCTGGTCGAAGAGCTCGGCATGGGTTGGGACGAGGTGCACGTCGAGGCCGAGGCTCTCGAACACTCCGTCTCCGACCGCCTTCTGGCGAGGATCGCCGCCAAGCTCGGCGAGCCGGTCCGCGACCCGCACGGCGACCCGATTCCCTCTGCCGCGCTCGAAGTCGACGAGGCCGCCACCCAGATCCTGGAACGCCTTCCGGTCGGCGCCACGGGGCGCGTCGTGCGCGTGCTCGGCGCCGAGCCCGAGCTGCTCGCCTACCTCGAGCGCCAGGGTATCGAGCTCGGTACCGAGCTCGAGGTGCTGGCGCCCGAGCCCTTCGGCGGCTCCCTGCGTGTGTCGCTACGCGGCCGCCAGCGCAGCCTCGGCCGCCTGGCCGCCCGCGCGCTGGCGGTCGAGGTCAACTAGCCGGTGCCGGCCGTCCCCCGGCACTAGCGGACTGTCGATGACTCCGCCCGCCCTTTGGTCTCAGAGCTCGGCTCGATGACGCCGCCGGAACAGGACTCCTACACTCTGCCGGCGCCTGCGGCAGTGGTCGTCACGCCGCTCGAGGCGCTGCTGGCGCGTGGCCGCCTGCGCGCCACCTTGGCCATGCTGGGGCCGGCCTTCGTTGCGGCGATTGCCTACGTCGACCCCGGCAACTTCGCGACCAACGTGGCCGGCGGCGCCCAGTTCGGCTTTCTGCTGCTGTGGGTCGTGGCCATGGCCGACCTCATGGCCATGCTCGTGCAGTACCTGTCGGCCAAGCTCGGCATCGTCACCGACCACAACCTGCCGGAACTCGCCCGCGAGCGCTACTCGCCTGCGACGACCGTCTTTCTGTGGCTGCAGGCCGAGGCCATGGCGATGGCCACCGACGTCGCCGAGTTCATGGGCGCCGCTCTGGGGCTGAACCTGCTCTTCGGCGTGCCCCTGCTGCCGGCCGGCCTGATCACCGGCGTCATCGCCTTCGCCATCCTCGAGCTGCAGCGCCACGGTTTTCGGCGCTTCGAGGTGGCCATCACGGCGCTCCTCGGCGTGATTTTCGCCGGTTTTCTCTACGAGACGCTGCGCATCAGCCCGCCGGCCTCCTCGTCGCTGGCTGGCCTCGTGCCGCACCTCGGCGGGCGCGAATCGGTCCTGCTGGCGGTCGGCATCGTCGGCGCCACCGTCATGCCGCACGCCATCTACCTGCACTCGGCGCTGATCAACGGGCGCGTGCCCGCGCGCAGCGATCGCGAACGCCGCCGCATCTTGCGATTCGAGCGCCTCGACGTCGTGGTGGCGCTCGGCCTGGCCGGCCTCATCAACATGGCCATGCTCGCCCTCGCCGCGACGCTCTTTCACAACCCCGGCCACACCGGCATCGCGACCATCGAGGCGGCCCATGCCGGCCTTGCCCGGCTGGTGGGCGGCGGGGCAGCGCTGGCCTTTGCCATCGCCCTGCTCGCCTCGGGGGTCTCATCGTCGTCGGTGGGCACCTACGCCGGCCAGGTGGTGATGGCGGGGTTCGTGCGCCTGCGAGTGCCGCTCTATCTTCGCCGTGCCTTGACCATGCTGCCGGCCCTGGCGCTGCT
Organism: uncultured Actinomycetes bacterium; assembly: GCA_963755025.1. Lineage (GTDB taxonomy): Bacteria > Actinomycetota > Thermoleophilia > UBA2241 > UBA2241 > Bog-752. Next base: position 95,682 of record CAVWIH010000011.1, on the reverse strand, counting down.
CGCTGTGAACGTAAGCCCGACGCGCGCCCTGGTGCTGAGCCAGGTCGTGCTCTCGTTCGGCATTCCCTTCGCTCTCGTGCCCCTCGTGCGCCTTACCTCGGACCGTCGCGTCATGGGCGAGCACGTGAACGGGCCGCTCGTGACGGGCGCCGCCTGGGCGGTCGCCGGCGTCATCATCGCCCTGAACGTCTACCTGCTCGGCGCGCAGTTCCTGGCGATCTAGGGGCGGCATCCGGGGCGGCCGCGCGGCGCGCCGCCGCGCCCGGCCTCAGGCATCGAGTGGCCTCACCGGGTAGCGGATGATGGTCTTCATCTGCTTGGCCTCGGGACGCGAGAGGTACTCCTCTTCGTGCACGCCGGCGATCTCGTAGCCGCTCGCGGCGATGAACTCCTGCAGCCGGGCGACGGTGGGCGCCTCGTCGGCGTAGGGCCCCAGGTGCAGGATGTGGGCCGTCGTGCCGTACTCCCAGGTCTCCATGGTGACCGGCACGTCGGGCACGGTCTGGGGGAGCTCGTCGGTGTCGTCGGGCACGGGGATGCCCCAGATGCCCGTCCACTCCTCGCGCGGCAGCTCGTAGAGCTGCGGCCAGCGCGCTCGCGGCGGGCTCACCTTGAACTCCACGCCGCGCGGCTTGAGCACCTTGAACTTGAGCGTGAAGACGGCGCCGTAGAGAGCGGGGAAGACCTGCTCGGCGACGGCGCTGGGGTCGCCCAGCGAGCGCACCACGGCCATCTTCTGCGCGGGCATCTCGACGAGCGCCGGCTTTTGACGCACCCCGAACGGCAAGGCCATGGTCCCCCCTTGTGCGTGTGCTTGGCAGGTCGTGTGCCTGGCGGGTCGCCCCGACGGGCGGTTGCGACCTTCAGTCGGCCCGCAGGCGCTTTTCGAGCACGATCGTCTCGGGCTCTTCGAGCAGCGGCAAGGGCACGAACTCGTGGCCGCGATACAGGCGCTGCGAGCGCTCGTCGCTGGCCGGCACCAGGGCGCGCAGCCGGCCCACCTGTTGCGAGAAGGCCACGCCCTCGACCCAGTCGACGAGCTGGTGGGCCACCGCCTGGGCTTCGAAGGCGGGGCTCACGCACAGGCAGCGCACCTCGAGGGCCTCGGCGGCGCGCTCGACGGCGACGTAGCCGGCGATCTCGCCGCCCGACTCGGCGACGAACACCGAGGCTTCGCCGAACAGGGCGAGCAGCTCGCCGGGGTCGTAGCGCTCGGGGTGGCCGGCGCCGGCGGCCAGGGGGTGGAGCGTCTCTTCGGCCAGGTAGAGCAGCATGCTCTCGTCGCCGCTGCGCATGGTGCGGATCTCGACCTTCACCCGTGTCATGTCGACCCTCCGGCGCTCATCTGAGTAGTCTCAGGCACATCCGAAATCGCTAGGGACTGGGCTCGGCGATCATGTCCTCTTCTTCATGGATTGTATACCGCAGAGTGACCCAGAACAGTACGCTGACGGCCAGTCCGATGAGCGCCTCGAGCTGGGCCAGGTAGAAGGCGAAGACCTGGCTCAGAAAGATCGACACGAGCGTCGCCCGCAGGAACCAGCGGTAGGCGTCGAGCCGCGAGCGGCGCAACACGGCGATGCCCACCACGACCAGCACGCCGACCGTGAGCGACGCCACGAGCGAGCCCGCGCGGGCGAGCTGCAGGGTGTTGCGCGTGGCGCTGTCGAGGCTGGCGTCGGGCGTTTCGGCGAGCTCGATCAGGCGACGGATGGCCTGCACGAAGGTCACCAGCGAGGCCGCCACGAAGGCGGCCACCACGAGGCGTCCGAACCAGACCCGGCGCACCAGGCGGCGGTAGCTCTGGTCGCCCCAGCGGCGCAGTTGCACGACCCAGTGGGGCGCGGTCGGCGGCGCCGGCTCTATGCGCTCAAGGGCGGCGGTGAGCGCGACCACCAGCGGGTCGGCCGGGTCGCAGCGCGCGAGCAGGGCCAGCGCGTGACGCTTGTCTTCGGCGTCGAAGTCGCGGATGACGGCCTCTTTGGTGAGCTCGAGGGCGTTGGCCAGGTTGGCCGCCGGCGAGCGCGGCGTGGTGCGCGCCAGGCGCCGAAAGACGAGCACGAGCACGATGAAGATGACGTAGATGAGGGCCACGGTGGGCCTGAAGAAGTAGTCGTTGTCGCGGCTGATGACCTTGCCGAGCTCGTCGATGAAAACGCCGAAGCCGGCGCCGCCGAGCACCGCGGCGAGCTCGGCCGACAGGCGGCTGACCGACACGAGCAGCATGACGACGGCGGCCATCATGGCGAGGCCGCCCCACAGCATGTGGGCGATGTGCAGGTGGCCGCCGCCGAGGGTCGGGTAGCCGGCCACGACGAGCGCGAAGCGCACCACGAGCAGGGCGGTGACCGCCGACACGAGGAACGCCTCGAGCAGGCTGCCCGCGTCGAAGCGCAAGATGAGCATGTGGCGGCGAAACGGGTTCAGGCGGGCCAAGGCGAGGGCCCCGCGGTTAGCTTGGGTAGGAGCCCAGGACCTTAAGCCAGGTGAGTTTGCAGCCCAGGCACGAGAGCGCTTGTGCGATGGGCGGGTCGGTCGCCCGGCCCACCATGTCGATGAAGAAGATGTAGTCGCCGAGGCCCTGCTTGGAGGGGCGCGATTCGACCTTCGTCAGGTTGACGTAGCGGTAGGCGAACTCGGAGAGGATCATGAGCAGGCTGCCCGGCTGGTCCTGGGAGATGCCGCAGACGATGCTCGTCTTGAAGGTGGTGTCGACGCCGGGGCCCTCGACGGGCGCGCCCTGCGGCGCTTCGTCGCGGCTCACGAACACGAAGCGCGTGCGGTTGTCGGGGGCGTCGTCGACGTCGGGGGCGACCACCACGCACTCGTACATCTCGGCCGCCAGGCGGGTGCCGATGGCCACCCAGGGGCGCTCGACGCGGCTCACGCGGCGCACGGCTTCGGCGGTCGAGTCGGTGGGCTCGTGCTCGACGCCGTCCAAGTGCTCGCGAATGAACTCGCGACACTGGCCGTAGGCGTGCGGGATGCTGACGATCTTGGTGACCCGGGCGAAGTCGACGGGGTGCCGGGCGATCAGCTGCTGGTGCACCTGCCAGGTGACCTCGCGCGCGATGCGCAGGTCGTCGAAGCCGAAGGCCAGGCTGTCGAGGGTGACCACGACCGAGCCCTCGATGGAGTTCTCGATGGGCACGATGCCCAGCGGCGCGTCGCCCGCCTGCACCGCCAGGAGCACCTCGCGGATGGAGGGGTAGGGGAACGGGTGGTAGGCGCCGGCGGGCATGTTGCCCAGCAGCGCCTCTTCGCTGAAGGTGCCCTCGGGCCCCAGAAAGGCGATGGGCTGCGAAACGGCGTCGGTCATGCGGGTCCCCAGGGTTCGGAGAGGTCGTCGTCGGAGGGGCGCGGCGCTCTGCCGGCCGGCGGCGGGCTCGCGGGGCGCTCACCCGGGCTCGCGGGGCGCTCACCCGGCCCCGCGTCGCGCTCACCCGGCCCCGCGTCGCGCTCGCCCGGCGCCGCGTCGCGCTCGCCGGCGGCGGGCTCGGCGGGGCGTTCGCTCGGGGCCGGTGCGTTGGCGCCGGCCGCCTTGATGGCGTCGGCGGCGCGCACGTTGAGCGCGGCCGGCTTTTCGCTCCAGCCTATGAGGGCCTGCTCGACGACCGCGACCTCTTCGGGCGACAGGGCGCGGTCGGGCACCGAACGGCGCAGCTGCTTGACGTAGATGCGGGCGTAGTCGCGCGAGTGGATCATGCTGATGACGAGCCCCGAGGCGGTGTTGTCGAGCAGCGCGATCGAGGCGCTCTGCTCGCCGCCGATGTCGCGGAAGGCGTCGTAGCGCACGATGGCGCGGTGGCTGAAGGCGCGGTCGAGGTCGAGCTTGTAGCTGGCCAGCAGGCCGTCGAGGCCGCGCACCGCTTCGCGCAGGTTGCGCACCTGGTCTTCGAGGTCCTGGGCGTGCAGCACGAGGTCGCGCTCGCCGTGGGCGCCAAGCACCGCGAGCTGCGCCTGGCGCAGGCGGCGCTGGCCCACCATGACGCGCACGACGAGCACCAGCACGACGATGCCGAGCACGGCGGCGCCGAGCGCCAGGTAGGGGGCGATGTCACGCAGGCTCTGCATAGGTCCTTACTTGAGGACCGGGACGATCGTGAAGGTGGCGTGATTGTTGGACAGCACCCTTTCGCCGGGCACGGGGCCGGCTTCGACCTTGAGGGTCGACGACTTGGTGATGGCCGTAGACGGTATGTTGAGGCCGGGTACGCTGGCCGTCGCCTTGTGGCCCGGGGCGATCGAGGGGATTGTGGCGGTGAGGATCTGCGCCGAGGTGCCGGCGGGCCCCGTCCAGGTGACTTTGACCGCTACGTTGCCTTCGGTGACGGTGCCCAGGTTCTGCACCGTGACCAGCACGAGCACGCCGACCGAGGCGGTGAAGTGCGTGCTGGAGCCGGCGGTCAGGGTAACCGAGGTGCCGTTGCTCTTGACGGCCACGCCGGCCAGGCCCACACCGTGCACGCCGCTCAGCTTGGCCGACGACGACACGGTCGAGAGCGCCGCGTTCAGGGCGGTCGGCGAGAAGACCGAGGCGCTGGAGAAGTAGCCGACCTCGGGCACCGCGACGTTGGTGACGCCGTCGTCGGTCACGACCTTCTGCGCCTGCGTGCGGTAAAGCTGGTTGTAGTAGACGTCGGGCCCCGTGAAGTAGCCCGACAGGGCGGCGAGCTTGCGCGCCGTGGCGTGCAGGCCCTTGCCGGTGAGGGCGGCGAGCAGTCCGGCGCGCACCTGCTGCACGCCGGCGAGACGCACCTGCTGGCCCTGCACGAGGATCTGGTGCAGGGTCTTGAGCTTGCCGGGCGCGCTGATGCGCTCGGTGCGCGTGGTGATCTCGTTCTGCGTGGCGACCAGCTTGTTGAGCTCGCTCTCGAGCTGGGCGCGGCCGTACTTGGTGGGGTCGGCCAGCAGCGCGGCGATGGGCTTGCCGACCTTGTTGGTGGCGTCGCTCTCGACCTGCCCGACCTGGCCGAAGTACGAGCGGTAGGTCGACTCTTTGGCGTTCTGCTGGCACGAACGAATGACGAGGGCCAGCACGAAGACCAGAACGAAGAGGGCGACCAGGGCGATGACCAGGCGCTGAATGCGAAGACGCGAACGGTTGCGTTTGCGGCGCGAGCGCGGGGCAGGCGTCGTGACCTGAGTTACCTCTGCGTCATCGTCGAAGAACGACACTGGTTTCTCCCCGGCCGAAGAGATGGTGGGCGAGGCGGGATTTGAACCCGCAAGCTCTTTCGAGCACTAGGTCCTGAACCTAGCGTGTCTGCCAGTTTCACCACTCGCCCTCAAGGACCCCGAACAGGGTGAAGACTATACCATAGCGAATAGATGTGTCAGGGCGCCGACAAGCGGCGTCCGCAACAGCCCCGATTTGGGAGGCTCGTCAGCCAGTGCCCGCGTCATCGTATGACCGCACGCCCGTCTACACCGACTGGCGCGACCGCTACGAGATCGTCGCCAAGATCGGCTCGGGCGGCTCGGCCGACGTCTACGAGGCCTTCGACCTCGAGACCGGCGCCGACGTCGCCCTCAAGGTCGTCGACGAGCGCGGCGCCGTCGCCGGCCGCGTGGTGCGCGAGGTCGAAGCCGCGCGCGCCCTCGACCACCCCGGCATCGTCGCCCTGCTCGACTTCTTCTCCGACGGCCGGCGCAGCTTTCTCGTCTGGGAGCTCGTGCGCGGCGAGTCGCTCGCCGAGCTCGCCGGCGAGCTCGCGCGACGACGAGGCGGTGGCCGCCGCCGGCCAGCTCTGCGACGCGCTCGCCTACGCCCACAGCCGGGGCATCGTGCACCGCGACGTCAAGCCGCAGAACGTCATGGTCGACGGCCGCGGGGTCGTGAAGGTCATGGACTTCGGCATCGCCCACCTGGCCGACGCCGACACCATGACCGCCGAGGGCGAGATGCTGGGCACCGTCGCCTACATGTCGCCCGAGCAGGCCGCCGGCCGGCGCGTCAGCCTCGCCGACCGACGTCTACTCCGCCGGCGTGCTGCTCTACGAGCTGCTCGCCGGCCGCAACCCGGTGCGCGGCGCGACCGCCGGCGAGACCGTCGGCAACATCCTCGCCGGGCGCATCGCGCCCCTCGAGACGCTGCGCCCTGACCTGCCCCGCGAGCTGTCCGACGTGGTGGCCGCCGCCTGCGCCACGAACGCCGCGGCGCGGCCTGCCGCCGACGAGATGGGCGAGGCGCTGCGGGCGCTGTCCGGCCGCCTCGACGGCGGCCGGCGGCTGCGCCCGCGGCGCCTGCTGGCGCCCCTGGGCCGGCTGCGCGTGGTGGCCGAGCGCGGTCTCGGCGCGACGCTCGCCGGCGTGGGCATGGCCGGCCTGCTCGCCCACCTGCCGGCCTACCCGCAGAACTGGACGCTGCCCGCGGCCGTGGTGGTGGCGGCGCTCTGGTTCGTCGTGCCCCGCGTCGGGCTTGCCCTGTGGCTGGGCCTGGCCGCCTTCCCCCTGTTCAACGTGTCCATGTCGGCCGGCTTCGTCTACCTGCCGGTCGCCATGGTCGGCTTCGTCGTGTTCCGCCGCCGTCCGCTGCTCGCCGTGTGGCCCGTGCTGGCCATCGTGCTGGTGCCGGTCTCGGGCGTGTTGCTGGCCGTCTGCGCGGCGGCCGCCCTGGGCCGCCGCCGCGGCCCGCTGGCCGCCGCCTGGACGGCGGTCGTCACCTTCTTCGTCGTCGACCTCTCCGCCGCCACGCGCTCCGCCTTTGCCGGCTACCAGGCGCCCACGCTCCTGGCCGCGCGCCTGAGCACCGAGGGCAACCCGGTCGCCCTGCTGGTGGCCGCCGCCCGCGCGCTGCTCACCTGGCCCTGCGTGCTGCAGGTGGCGCTCTGGGCCGGACTGGCGCTGGCCCTGGCCGTGGCCCTGCGCCTGCCGCGCCTCGAAGCGCGCCTCTGGCTGTGGTCGCTCGCCTTCAGCGTCTTCTACCTGCTGGGCTGGATCGTACCGGTCACGGTCTGGCGGCTGCCGGTGGCCTCGCACGAGCTGCTCGCCAACGTCGTGGTCGCGGCCGTGGCCAGCGGCCTGGTGCTGGCCGCCGTCACCCCCGGCGAGCGCCGCGAACCGGTGCCCGAGGGCGACCCTATCTGGGATCAAGCTTGAGAGCCTGTGGTAGGCTTTTCAGTCGCAGCCTGACACGGGCCGACACGTCGCGGGGAGCCGTCGCTTGAACGTACTCAAGTCGATCGAGAAGCACATGGAGAAGATGGTCGAGGGCATGTTCGGCCGCGCCTTCAAGTCGAGCGTGCAGCCGGTCGAGCTGGCGCACAAGCTGGCCAAGGAGATGAGCGACCACAAGACGGTCAGCGTCTCGCGCGTCTACGTGCCCAGCGAGTACGAGGTCTACCTGTCGCCGGCCGACTACGAGCAGTTGAGCTCGTTCGAGGGCCCGCTGGTCGAAGACCTGGCGAGCTACCTCGTGGCCTACGCCAACCGCGAGAGCTGGACCCTCGTCGCGACGCCGCGCATATCGCTGCACTCCGACGACGACCTCGCCCTGGGCGAGTTCGGCATCGCCGCCCACATGGGCGCGCAGGGCGCTCCCGAGCCGGGCGTGGCCGTCACGCCGCCGCCCACCGGCCTGGTCGTCACGCCGGCCGCGCCGCCCTCCAACCTGTCGCAGACCATCGTCTTTCAGCCGCCGGCCGCCGGCGTCGCGGCGGCCGCGCCGGTCGCGCCCGGGCAGCGCCTGTGCGCCGTGCTGGTGCGCGGCGAGCGCGTCTACCGCCTCGACGGCCCGGCCACCGTGCTGGGCCGCAGCCGCCAGTGCGACGTCGTCATCAACGACCCCAACGTGTCGCGGCGCCACGCCGAAGTGCGCCGCGAGGCCGACGGTTACGTCGTGGTCGACCTCGAGTCGACCAACGGCATCCTCGTCAATGGCCGGGAGGTGAAACGCGTCGCGCTCGCCGATGGCGACCGGCTGCAACTCGGCACCACCAGCCTGAGCTTCGAGACCAGGCCATGCTAGACACCGTGCTCTTCATCCTCAAGATCGTCTTTCTCGTCCTGCTGTTCCTGTTCGTCTTCTTCGTGGTGCGCCGCACCGTGCGCGACGTGCGCTCGGGCGGCGGCGAGGCGCGCCAGGCGCCGCCGCCTCGCGCGCCCACGCCCGGACCGGGGCCGTCACCCGCGTCGCTCACGGCGATCGAGCCGGCCGTGCCCGTGGCCACGCCCTCCGAGCGCCGCCAGCGTCGCGAGCAGCGCCAGACCGAGCGCACCATGCCCGGCGAGTCGCTCGACCTCATGGCGCACATCGACCCCCGCCTCGTGGTCGAGTCGAGCCCCGTGCTGGCCGTCGGCACCACCGTCAGGCTCGAGGGCTGGATCATGATCGGGCGCTCGCCGTCGAGCGACCTGGTGCTCGACGACCCCTTCGTCAGCCAGACGCACGCCCGCGTCGTGCCGCGCGGCCAGTTGCACTTCGTCGAAGACCTGGGCAGCACCAACGGCACCTTCGTCAACGGCCGCGAGGTGGTCGAGGCACAGCTCATGCTCGACACCGAAGTGCGTATCGGCGAGACGATCTTCCGCTACGAGGAGTGACCGTAGCGTGACCCTCGTCGTCCGCCACGCGGCGCTGACCGACATCGGTCTTCACAGGTCGGGCAACGAAGACGCCTTCGTCGACGAGCTGCCCCTGGTGGCCGTGGCCGACGGCATGGGCGGCGCCCAGGCCGGCGAGATCGCCTCGCACCTGGCGCTCGACGCGCTGGCCGCCGACCTCGCCGACGGCGCCACGCTGGCCCACGCCGCGCAGGTCGCCAACGAACGCGTCTACCGCGAATCGCGCTCCGACCGGGCGCGCGCCGGCATGGGCACCACCCTCACCGCCGCCCTGCTCAACGACGACCGCCTCGAGTTCGCCCACGTCGGCGACAGCCGCCTTTACCTGTGGCGCGACGAGACCCTCGAGCAGGTCACCGACGACCACTCGCTGGTCGGCGAGATGGTGCGCGAGGGCCACCTCACCCGCGAGGCCGCCCTGTCGCACCCGCAGCGCAGCATCCTGAGCCGCGCGCTCGGCACCGAACCGCTCGTCGAGGTCGACGGCGGCGAGGTCGAGCTGCGCGCCGGCGACGGCCTGCTGCTGTGCAGCGACGGTCTGTACTCCATGGTCCCCGAGCTCACCATCGCCGCCGTGCTCGCCGCCGTCGACGACCCGCTGCGCGCGGCGCGCCGCCTTGTTCGCGAAGCCAAGAACGAGGGCGGCCACGACAACATCACCGTCATCGTGCTGCGCCTCGACCAGGCGGCCGACGACGCCGTGCCGGCCGCCGAGGCGGCCACCGCGGCGCTGCCCGTGGCCGGCGCCGAAGCCGCCACCGTGGCGCTGCCGGCGCTCGACGACGAGACCACAGGCGATCTCGATCTCTCCCCCGAGGCGGGCGACGCCGAGGGCGCGGGCGCGCCCGGATACGCCGACGAGGGCGCGGGCGGCGCCGACGACGGCGACGATGGCGGCGCCACCGGTGACGGCGGCGCCGAAGACGCCGCCGAATCCGACGTCGCCGCCACGCGTGACGACGCCGAAACCGACGTCGCGGCCACGGGTGATGGTGCCGCGGGCGACGACGTCGCCGCCGGCGCTCCGCCCGCGCCGCGCCGCCGACGGCGCCGCCTGTGGCTCGCCGCCGCAGTGGCCGTGCTACTCCTGTTCTGCGTCGCCGCCGGCGCGGTCGCCAGCGACGTCTACTTCGTGGGCGAGCACGACGGCATGGTCAGCGTGTATCGCGGCCTGCCCGTGAGCGTCGCCGGCATCCGCCTGAACGGCCTCTACCTGCAGACCACCATGCCGCTCGTCGCGGTGGCGCCCGGCGTGCGCGCCCGGGTCGAACGGCACGACCTGCATCGCAAGGCGGCGGCGCTGGCGCTGGCGCGTCAGGCGCAGGCCGTGCCTTGAGCAGGCGCAACGCCGAGCTGGCGCTGCTGGCGCTGGTCGGCGTGGCGGCGACCGTCGCCTATGCCTCGGTCTACGCGGCGCGCTTTCACGACTTGCGCCGCGACTCGGTGGTCACCGGCGTCATCTTCCTGGTGCTTTTTCTCGTGATCCACGTCGCCGAGCGCCGCTACCTGGCGCAGGCCGACCCCTACCTCGTGCCCATCGCGGCGCTGCTGTCGGCCATCGGCCTCACCGAGATCTACCGCATCTCGCCCGCCCTCGCGCTGAAGCAGGGCGAGTGGCTGCTGATCGGCGTGGCGCTCTTTGTGGCCACCGTGCTCGTGGTGCGCGACGTCCACCGCCTCGACCTCTACCGCTACGTCATCGGCGCGGTCGGCCTGGCCCTGCTGGCCGTCACCATCGTGGCCGGCACGAGCGTCAACGGCGCCCGCCTGTGGGTGCGCGTCGCGGGCTTTTCGATCCAGCCGTCGGAGTTCGCCAAGATCGCCATCGTCATCTTTCTGGCCGGCTACCTGAACCAGAACAAGGAGATGCTGTCGGTGCCCACCGCGCGCCTTGCCGGCGTGCCGGTGCCGGCCCTCAAGTACTTCGGGCCGCTGCTCATCATGTGGGTGCTGTCGCTGTTCATGCTGGTCTTCATGAAGGACTTCGGCATGTCGCTGCTGTTCATGGCGACCTTCATCGCCATGCTCTACGTGGCCACCACGAGGGTCGCCTACGTGGTCGCCGGCGCCGTGCTGTTCGCCGTGGGGGCGGGCGGCGCCTACCAGTACGTCTCACACGTGCACGAACGCTTCGCCATATGGCTCGACCCCTGGCACACGGCCGCGACCAGCGGCTATCAGCTCCTGCAGTCGCTGTTCGCCATCGCCGACGGCGGCCTCGTGGGGGCCGGCTTCGGCCGCGGTTACCTGCTGTACGCCAACCACGTGCCCGACCGTGCCCGAGCTGCAGACCGACTTCATCTTCAGCGCGGTGGCCAACGAGCTCGGCCTGGTGGGCGGCATCGGCCTCATCCTGCTCTACCTGCTCTTCACGTGGCGCGGCTACCACATAGCGCTGCACGCCACCGACGGCTTCTCCAAGCTGCTGGCGGCCGGCCTGGCCACCGTGTTCGGCCTGCAGAGCTTCATCATCGTGGGCGGCGTCACGCGCCTCATTCCGCTGACCGGCATCACGCTGCCCTTCGTGAGCTACGGCGGCAGCTCGCTCACCGCCAACCTCGTGCTCGTCGCGCTGCTGCTCATGGTGTCGCACCGCAGCATGGTGGTCGAGGCGGGCAGCACGACCGAGCGGCTGCGCCTGGCCGAGCTGTCGTAGGGGGAGCCGATGGACCGCGCCATCAATCGCATCTTCCTCGTGGGGACGCTCCTCATGATCGCCCTCATGGGCAACCTCGTGTGGCTCCAGGTCTTCCACGCCAAGGCGCTGCAGCACGCCCCCGAGAACCACCGCCTGATCGCCCAGCAGTTGCGCGTCAAGCGCGGCCTCATCCAGGGCTTCGACGGCTCGACGATCGTGGGCGACGCGCAGCGCTCGGGCTTTTACTCGCGCACCTATCCGCAGGGCCCGCTGGCGCCGCAGATCGTGGGCTACGACAGCGTGCGCTACGGGCTGACCGGCATAGAGTCGTCGATGAACGCCTACCTGAGCGGCGCCGACCTGGGCACGCAGGGGCTGATCGACAAGGTGCTCGGCCGCCACAGCCCGGGCGCCAACGTGCGGCTCACCATCGTGCCGGCCGTGCAGAAGGTGGCGCAGAGCGCCCTGGGCTCGCAGGTCGGGGCCATCGTGGCGCTCGACCCCAGCACCGGCGCGATCATCGCCGCCGCCTCGGCGCCCAGCTACGACCCGGCGACGATCGACACGAGCTTCGCACGCCTCTCCAAAGACGCCGGCGCGCCGCTGCTGTCGCGCGTCACGCAGGGCCTCTACCCGCCGGGCTCGTCGTTCAAGGTGGTGACCGCGACCGCCGCGCTCAACCTGGGCAAGGTCACGCCGACCACGAGCTTCGACGACACCGGCACGTACGCCATCTACGGCGGCAAGGTCACCAACTACCACGGCGAGGTCTTCGGCACGCACGACTTCACCGAGGCCCTGACCGACTCGGTCAACACGACCTTCGCCAAGGTGGGCACGCTGATCGGCCAGCAGGCGCTTATCGCGCAGATGCGGGCCTACGGCTTTTACCAGACGCCGCCGCTCGAGCTGCCGCGCGGCATGGTCTACCCGAGCGGCCGCTTCAAGGGCCCCCACCTGCTGTCGGCCGGCGCCGCCATGAACCCGCTCGACGTGGCCTGGGCCGCCGTCGGTCAGGAGAACGTGCTGGCCACCCCGCTGCAGATGGCGCTGGTGGCCGCCGGCGTGGCCGACGCCGGCCGGGTCATGAAGCCCTACCTGGTGCAGCGCGTCACGGCGCCCTCGGGCGCGGTGCTGCAGCGCGCGCAGCCGAGCCTGTGGACGATCGCCACCACGCCGGCCACCGCGCAGACCCTGAACGTCATGATGCAGCAGGTCGTGAACGCCGGCACCGGCACCGCCGCCGCCCTGTCGGGCATCCAGGTGGCGGGCAAGACCGGCACGGCGCAGCGCGGCAACAGCAACGTCGCCTGGTTCATCGCCTTCGCGCCGGCCGACCATCCCAGGATCGCCGTCGCGGTGACCATCGAGAACACGCAGTTCACCGGCGGCGACGTGGCCGCGCCGCTCGCGGCGCAGGTCATCAAGGCGGCGCTGGCCCAGCCCGCGCTGCCGTGAGCGGCGGCTCGGCCGGGCAGGAGTCGATGAGCCGGTGTGGTAAGTTGAAGGCGAGGAGCTTTTGACGGACGGATTCGAACAAGGACAGGTCATCGCCGGCCGCTACCGCGTGCTGCGCAAGCTCGGCGCGGGCGGCATGGCCGACGTCTACCTTGCCGAAGACACGACGCTCGGCCGGCGCGTGGCGGTCAAGGTGCTGCTCCAGCGCTACGCGGGCGACGCCCAGTTCGTCGAGCGCTTTCGCCGCGAGGCCCAGGCCGCGGCCCGCATCAACCACCCCAACATCGTCAACATCTACGACTGGGGCCCGGTCGACGGCACGTACTACATCGTCATGGAGTACGTCGAGGGCGAGACGCTCAAAGACCACATCCGCCGCGAGGGCCGCTACGGCCCCGGCGAGGCCGTCCGCATAGCCCTTGAGCTGCTCGGCGCCGTCGAGGTCGCCCACGCCAACCACATCGTGCACCGCGACATCAAGTCGCAGAACATCCTGATCGACACGAGCGGCGCGGTGAAGGTCACCGACTTCGGCATCGCCAAGGCCGACGACTCGCAGATGACCGAGGCCGGCTCCATTCTGGGCACCGCCCAGTACCTGGCGCCCGAGCAGGCCAAGGGCGAGCCCGTCGACGAACGCACCGACCTGTACTCGGTGGGCGTCGTCGTCTTCGAGATGCTCACCGGCTCGCTGCCCTTCCGCGGCGACAGCGCCGTCACGGTGGCCCTGAAGCACGTCAACGAACAGCCGCCCGAGCCCGTCGAGCTCGTGCCCGGGCTGCCGTACTCGCTCAACCAGATCGTGATCAAGGCGCTCGCCAAAGACCCCGACCTGCGCTACCGCACGGCCGCCGAGTTCAGCGCCGACCTCGTGTCGGCGCGCAGCGGCGGGCCGTTGCTCGCCGCCACCTACGACCCGTCGATGGAGCGCACCATCGTGCAGTCGCCGGCCGGCAACGAGGGCGCCACGCGCGTGCTGCCCAAGGCCGCCGTGGGCGCCGGCCTGGCGGCCGGCGCGGGCGCGGCGGCGGGTACCGCCGCCGCGAACGGCCGCACCACGAACGGTCGCGGCAACGGCCAGGGCGGCAACGGCCGCGACGGCCGGCGCCGCAAACGCTCGGTGTGGCCCTGGATCGCGGTGATCGCCTTTCTTGTGATCGCCGCGGTGGCCGGCGCCTTCGTGTGGCGCTCGTTCTTCGGCGCCACCACCACCGGCGTGCCTTCGGTCGTGGGCCAGGCCCAGGCGGCCGCCACCACGCAGCTGCGCACCGCCGGCTTTGCCGTCACGGTCCACAACGACTACTCCGACCAGTACGGCGTCGGGCTCGTCACCCGCCAGCAGCCGCCGAGCGGCGCCAAGCTGGCCAAGGGCGGCATGGTCGACATCTGGGTGAGCCGCGGCAGGGCTTCGACGACACTCGAGAGCCTGACCGGCTTCACGCCGGCCGCCGTCAAGACCTACCTCGCTGCGAACGGTCTGGTGGGCAAAGAGCACGCGGGCAGCTCGACGACCGTGCCCAAGGGCGAGGTCTACAAGCAGAGCCCGCAGGCCGGGGTCACGGTCAACCGGGGCGACACCGTCGACTACTGGGTGAGTCGCGGCCAGCCGCAGGTCAGCGTGCCCGACCTCTCGGGGCTCGACCAGAGTCAGGCGACCACCGCCATCCAGAACGCCGGACTGCTCGTCGGCACGATCAACTCGACGACGAGCAGCTCCGTGCCGGTCGGACAGGTGGTCAGTCAGAGCCCGTCGGCCAACGTGCTCGTCGCCAGGGGCGCCACGGTGTCGTTCACGATCAGCAGCGGCACGCCCACTCCCACGCCGACCACCTCGGGCAGCCCGACCGGCACGCCGGTCCCGGTGCCCAGCGTGGTCACCGAGCCGCAGACCCTGGCCGAGCAGACCCTCACCAACGACGGCTTCGTGGTGGCGATCAAGAAGGGACCGAGCAGCCTCGGTTCGGGGTTCGTCTACAAGCAGAGCCCCAGCAGCGGCTCGGCGCCGGCCGGCAGCACGGTCACCATCTGGGTCACGCAGTAGTCGCGCGACCCCGCGCCGCTCGAGTCGCCGGTCTCAGGGCTTCGCCGCCCGACGCGCCCGCTTCGTCGTTCGCCCCTTCTGCCGCTCGCGCCCTGCCGCTGGCGCGTTCTGCCGTTCCGCCGCCGTGCCGTTCGCGCGCTCTGCCGTTCGCGCGCCGTCAGACCCTGGCGATGAAGATCACGTAGATCAGGTAGATCGCGTACATCGAGCCCGCGCCGGCTAAGGTGAACCAGGTCAGCTTGTGCCGTATGCGTAGCTGCAGGTAAAAGACCGAGCCCGAGACCAGGGCGAGCACCCCGCTGATGAGGCCCGTGCGCGTGAGCTCCCACGACGTGAAGATCAGGCCGATCGACACCGGGAACGTGCTCTGGAACACCATCGCGCCCGTGATGTTGCCCAGCGCCAGCGTGTCCTTGCCCTGGCGCACCCAGATCACCGAGTTGAACTTCTCGGGCAGCTCGGTGGCGAGCGGGCTCAGGATGAGCGACACGATCAGCGGGTCGAGCCCCAGCGTGGAGCTCACGTGCTGCACCTGGCCCACGAAGAAGCGCGCCCCGATGATGATGCCGAGCGTCGCCACCACGACCTGCAAGATGATGCGCCGGCGGTGCGGCATGACCGGGTGGCGGTGAAAGTAGAGCGGCTTGGTCTCGCCCTCTAGCTGACCGCCGCCCTTCATGGTGCGCCACACGTACACGCCGTAAGCGGCCATGAGGCAGGGCGACAGGATCCACTTGAAGTGATGCACCGGAATGGCGCCGGCGATCATGGCGAGGCCGTAGGCGACCACAAAGAACGAGAGGTCGCGGCGCAGCACCGGCTCGTTCACCGAAAAATCGAGCGAGCGCCGTCCGCGAAAGTAGAAGACCACGACGGCTGTGCCCGTGACCACCATAGTGAGGCTCGACAGCATGAAGGGCGCCCCGAGGATGGCCCCGATGCCGATGTCGTGCGAGCCCGACGTGTGGGTGAAGAGGATGGCGATGACCGGGATGAGGGTCTCCGGCAGCGCCGTGCCGACCGCGGCGAGCACGCTGCCCACCGCGCCCTCGCCGAGCTCGAACCGCCGCCCGAACCACTCGACGCCGTTCGTGAACAGCTCGGCGGACAGCAGGATGATGGCGAGGGCGGCCAGGAGATAAACGACGGTCATGGTCCGGGGAGCTTACCACGTCGTCCGCGGGCCCCCGGCGTCGCCGTACGGGCGGTCGCCGAGGCGGCGGCGGGAGGCGCTTACCGAGCGGCCGTACGGGCGGTCGCCGAGGCGGCGGCGGGGGAGAGCCCCGACAAAAAAGCGGAGGGCGGGGCGGCCGCCAGGCCGCCCCGCCCTCCGCGTCGGTGCTACCGCGCGAAGGTCAGCCCAGGTTGAAGACCTGGCGGATGAACGGGAACATGAAGTAGATGAGGAACCCGATGGCGGCCGCGTACATCATCCAGCTCACGGCCTTGGCCTTGCCCTGCGAGACGCGGATGATGACGTAGGCGATGAAGCCGGCGCCGATGCCGTTCGTGATGCTGTAGGTGAGCGGCATGATGGTCATGGTCAGCACGGCCGGCAGGCCGAACGCCAGGTCGGAGAAGTCGATGCCCGAGAAGGCCTTCTTGTGGCCGCTGTCTTCGTGCTCGGCCATGCCCTCGCCCTCGGTGAGGGTGCGCATCATCATGTAGCCGACGATGATCAGGGCGGGCGCCGTCGCGTTAGCGGGCACCACGCCGGCGATCGGCGAGAAGAACATGGCGACCGCGAACAGCAGGGCGACGATCACCCCGACCCAGCCGGTGCGTCCGCCGACGCCCACGCCCGAGCCCGACTCGATGTAGGTGGTGGCCGACGACGACGACACGACGCCGCCGGCGATGGCGGCGATGGAGTCGACGACCAGGGGCCGCACGACCTGCGGGAGGTCGCCGTTCTTGTCGAGGTAGCCGGCCTGGCCGCCCACGCCGATCAGCGTGCCCATGGTGTCGAAGAAGTCGGACAGCATGAGGCTGAAGACCCAGAGGATCGTGGCGGCGATGCCGAGCTTGGAGAACGCGCCGAAGCTGAAGTGGCCCACGATGCTGAAGTCGGGGGCGGCGAAGATCTTGTGGGGAATGACGGCGGTCTCGGTGCCGAACGGGTTCTTGTGGTAGGCGTAGTTGAGGATGATGGCGAAGATCGTGGAGGAGAGGATGCCCAGCAGGATGGCAGCCTTCCACTTGCGCGCCAGCATGATGATGGTGACGACGAGGCCGAAGATGGTGACTGCCACCGGCACGCCGATCAGGTTACCGAGGAGCAGCGGCGTGCTCGAGGGCGTGCCGATGATCACGACGCCGCCGTCGACCAGGCCGATGAACAAGATGAAGAAGCCGATGCCGATGGCGATCGCCTTTTTGAGCTGCAGCGGGATGGCCTTGAAGATGGCCGTGCGCAGCCCGGTCAGCACGAGGATCGTGATGACGATGCCTTCCATCACGACGATGCCCATAGCCTGCGGCATGGTGAGGCCGCCGGCGGCGACCAGGCTGAAGGCGACCACGGCGTTGATGCCGAGGCCGGGCGCCAGGGCGTACGCGCGGTTGGTGAAGAGGCCCATGAAGAGCGTCATGCCGGCAGCCACGAGGCAGGTCGAGGTGAGCACGGCGGCGAACGGCAGTCCCTTGTGCGCCAGGCTGGGGATGCCGGCGAAACTCAGGATCGAAGGGTTCACGAAGATGATGTACGACATGACCATGAAGGTCGTGAGGCCGGCGATCGTGTCGCGCCGCAGCGTGGTCCCATTGGTCTTGAACTTGAAAAAGCGCTCGAGTGCTCCCCCGCCGGGCGCTTGAACCGGGGTGACGGTGTCGGACCCCACTGACATGCGACTCCTCCTGTGCTGCTGGTTTTGAGACCCCCTCCGGATCCCTCGGAGAGGGAGCGTAATAGACCCGGGCGGGGGGGGTCAATCGACCCTCCGCGGCCATGTTTGACAGCCGCCCTGAGCGCCGATATCTTGAGCGGCTCCCCCGCTGTTCGCGTAAGAAAGGACGACCACAGGTTCGTGGATGCCGACCCCGGCCGATTAGCGCTTTCCGAGCTCGAGGCCATGACCGTCGTCGACGCCAGCGGCGCCGACTTGGGCGAACTGCTCGACGTGCTCGCCTCGCTGTCGAGCGAGCCCCCCGCGGTCACCGCCTTCATCGTGGGGCGCGACGACGAACAGCTGCGCGCCTCGTGGGCGCAGATCGGCGAGATCGACGTCGACGGCCGCCGCCTCATGCTCACCGCGGCGGTCGGCGAGCTCGAACCCGCCTCGGTGTCGGGCGACGAGGTCGCCCTGGTCGACGCCGTGCTCGACAACCAGGTCTTAGACGTGGAGCGTCGCAAGTTCGTGCGCGTGCAGGACGTGGTCCTGCGGGTGGGCGACGACGCCCTCGTGGTGGGCGGCGTCGACGCCTCGAGCGGCGCCGTCATGCGGCGCATGGGGCTCGGCTTCTTGTCGCGCCGCCTGGCGGCGCGCCCCGGCGACTTCGTGCCCTGGACCGACGTCAACCTCATCTCGGTGCGCCTCTCGCAGGCCAACTTCATCGACGCTTTCACCGAGATCGCCAAGCTGCACCCCGCCGACCTCGCCGACATCGTCGGTCAGGTCGGCCCCCGGCAGCGCGCCGCCGTGCTGGCCGCCCTGAACGCGCCGCTGGCCGCCGACACCCTCGAAGAGATGAACGAAGAGCTCGCTTCGGCGGCCCTGGCCGAGATGCCGCGCGAGCGCGCCGCGGCGGTCATAGGGCACATCGAGCCCGACGACGCCGCCGACATGCTGGCCGACCTGCCCGACGAGATCGTCGAAGAGATCCTCGCCCGCCTGCCGGCCGACCTCGCGCTGGCGCTGCGCGGCCTGGCGAGTCACCCCGAGCACTCCGCCGGGGCGCTCATGACGACCGACGTCGTCGCCCTGCCCGGCGCGCTCGACGCGGCCGGGGCGCTCGTGCGCATCCGCGAGCAGCAGCCCGGCGACACGGCGCTGGCGGCGATCTTCGTGGTCGACGGCGAGGGCCGGCTGGCCGGCGCGCTCAGCCTGCCCGAGCTCGTGCTGGCGCCCCCCGAGCAGACCCTCGAAGCGCTCATGAACCCCGACTGGCCGCGCGCCGCGGTCGACACCGAAGAAGACGAGGTCGGGCGGCTCATGACCAAGTACGACCTGCTGGCGCTGCCGGTCACCGACGCCGACGGCCGCCTCATCGGCATCGTCACCTTAGACGACGCGCTCGACGCCATCGTGCCCGCCGACTGGAAGCAGCGCCTGCCGCGACTCTTCCGCTAGGCCGCCTGCGGCCGCGCCGTGGCGCGCCGCGCCGCCCGCCTGGTCGCCGCCCTCCGCCCGCTACGCCGGGATCGTCGCCGGCGCCGCCTTGGGCTGCTCGATGGCGCGGCTGCGCCGCGGCGCCGCCACCAGGGTCTCGAGCTCGAGGCGGTAGCGGCCCACCCGGCCCGACGTGCGCAGCCGCGAGAAGCCGCTGCCCTCCAACACGTGAGCGTTGAAGAGGTTGAGCTCGTGGAGGTACCCGACGAAGCGCTGGTCGGGGCTCGTGTGCCGCAGCCCGTAGGCCTCGAGGGCCACCACGCGGCGCAGCTTCACGGCCGCCACGACGTCTTGCAGCAGCATCTGAAAGCCGGGCAGAAAGGCCTCGTCGTAAAAGAAGGCGCAGGCCAGAAGGTACGAGTCGGGCGAGGGCGCGCCGGTCGGCAGCCCGCCACGCACCAGGGCGGCCGGCACCACCTGCATCCAGCCGAGCACGTCGGGGCCGTCGAGCAGCGCGCGTCCGAACATGCCGGCCTCGGCTTCGACGGCGGCCTCCCAGTCGGCGCGCGACTGCGCCTGCGGCGCCCCGGGCTGCGGCTGCCACCACGTGCACGACTCGCAACCCGGGGGCAGCAGCTCGCGGCTGGTCGCGCTCAGGTCGACGCAGTTCACGCGCCCGTCGTGGGTTCCCAGACGATGTCGTCGATGTGGATCTCGACGGCATCGACGTCGATGCCCGTCATGCTGTGCAGGTACGAGCGCACTGCGGTGCGCATCTGCGGCACCAGCTCGGGCAGCCGCGCCGCCGGGGTGATCACGACGTGCAGGTCGAGCACGCGACGCCCTTCGTGCTCGTCGATGCGCACAGGCCCCATGCGCTCGAAGTGCACGCGTTCGCCGAGCGACTGCAGCGTGCTGCGGTGCAGGTCGGCGAGGCCGGGCAGGCCCTTGATCGCGTCCCACACGTAGGTCGAGATGACTTCGGGCGAGTAGCTCTTGTCGGTGTTCTCGGTCACGGGCGGCCCTCGCCTTCCGATCTATCGCGTGTGGGCGCCGGCGGCGAGCCGGCCCCCTGGTCGGTGGTTCGATTATAGTCCGTGCGCCGCTCAGGCGTGCGGACCGTCGGCCTGTGCTCGACGGCGGTCCATGCCGTCGGGCCGCCCTCATTGCGCGGCTCGCGAGCAATCGCCTATACTCACGGTTTGGTGGTCCGGGGCGCGCGCCACGGGCCATTTCTTCGTTCGTTACCCGCTACAGCTCCGGACGGCGTCATATGACCACGATCTATCGGGCCGAATGGCTCCTGCCCATCACCGCCCCGCCGGTCAGGAACGGCGCGGTGGCGGTCGACGACGAACGTATCGTCGCGGTCGGCCCGCTCGACGACGTGCGCGCCGCCTGCCCCGGCGCCGATCTGGTCGACTTCGACCAGTCCGTGCTCATGCCGGGCTTCGTCAACGCCCACAGCCACCTCGAGTACACCAGCTTTCGCGGCATGTTCGACGACGAGCAGTTCGGCGACTGGATCATCAGCCTGATCGACGTCAAGGCCTCGCTCACGCCCGACGAATACCTGGCGAGCGCCCGGCTGGGCGCCCTCGAAGCCCTCGCCTCGGGGGTCACCACGATCGCCGACACCACCTACACCGGCGAGACCCTCACCGCCTCGGCCCAGGCCGGCCTGCGCGGCGTGGCCTACCTCGAGGTCTTCGGCATCGACGACAAGCGCTTAGACGAGACTATCGCCGACCTGAGCGAGCGCCTCACCCGCGCCCAGGAACTGGCCGGCCCGCGCCTCGAGATAGGCATAGCGCCGCACGCGCCCTACACCGTCTCGAGCCGCCTCTTCCAGACCCTCGCCGGCTTCGCCCGCGAGCGCCACATGAAGGTCGCCAGCCACGTCGCCGAGAGCAAAGAAGAGGTCACCTACATACGCTCGGGCTCGGGCAAGTTCGCCCACGACTACCGCGAGAAGATGGGCTGGGAGCGCATGCTCATCCAGCCCTACGGCGTGAGCCCCATCAAGTACCTGCAGCAGTTCGGCGTGTTCGACGAGAACTTCCTGGCGGTGCACTGCGTGCACGCCAGCCACGACGACATCCGCATACTCAAGGCCAAGCGGGCGGCCGTGGCCCACTGCCCCAAGAGCAACGCCAAGACGGGCTGCGGCATAGCGCCGCTGCCCGATCTGCTGCGCCAGGGCGTGCGCGTCGGGTTCGGCACCGACAGCCCGGCGGCCAGCAACATCATGGACATGTTCGACGAGATGCGCACTGCCCTGTTCCTGCACCGCGGCGTCGAACGCGACGTGCGCGTGCTGAACGCCGCGCAGTGCGTCCGTATCGCCACGCTCGGCGGGGCAGAGGCGCTGGGGCTCGACGACCGCGTCGGCTCGCTCGAGCCCGGCAAACAGGCCGACCTCATCGCCGTCGACGTCTCGAGCTCGCACTTTCTGCCGATCGACGATCCCTACTCGGCGCTCGTGTACGGCGCCAATCAAGACGACGTGCTGTTCACCTGCGTGGCCGGCGAGACCCTCTACCGCGAGGGCGACTTCCTGCGACTCGACCGGCTGGCCATCCGCGCCGAAAGCCGCCGCGTGCGCGGCAAGCTGCAGGCCCGCATGGCCGAGGGCAGGGTGCGGGTCGGCGCCGCCGAATCCGGCTGGTGGCATTCACCGACAGCGACAGACCAGAGGGAGAGCTGATGCTTCTCAACCGCCAACGCGTGAAGTTCTGGCAGAAGATCATCTTCGGCTTCATGGCCGTGCTCATGGGGGGCTTCCTGATCTTCGGCTATTCGGGAGTCGCTTCGAGCTGCGGCACCAAGGCGGCGAACACCAACAGCACCAGCGGCATCGACAAGCAGATCAAGGCCGCCGCGGCCACGCTGGCCAAGAGCCCCAAAGACCCCGTCGCCCTGCTCAGCGCGGCGCAGGCCTACCAGACGCGCGGCAGCGTGCAGACCGGCGTGCCCGACCAGGCGCAGACCAACGACCTGACCACGTCGCTCTCCTACTACTCGCGCTACATCGCGCTGCCCGACTCGGCGCTCGGCTCGGCGGCCGCCGGCCTGCGCATCAACGCCTACAAGAGCCAGGCCCAGATCTACACCGAGCTCGTCGACTACAAGAGCGCGCTCGCCGTCTACCACAAGCTGCTCAAGCTGCAGCCGAGCGACGCCACGCCGTACCTGGGCATCGCCTCGACCGACGTGCTGTCCAACGACACGGCCGGCGCCATCGCGGCCTTCACCGCGTTCCTCAAGCACGACCCGAACTCGCAGTACGCATCGCAGGTCAAGACCGAGCTCGCCCAGCTCAAGGCAGCGGCGTCGGCGTCGCCGTCGCCGTCGTCCAGCGCCACGCCCTGAAAGCCGCTCGCCACGGCCAACGGCACGCGACCCGACGGCCACGCGTCCGTCACGCACGATAGAATAGGAAGACGATGACCGACTTCACCTCAGAACGCACCGTGGTCTCCGAGCGACTCGGCCTGATCGAACTGTCCGGCGAGGTCGACCTGTACACCGCGCCGCGCTTCAAAGACGACCTCGTGGCCCTCATCGAAACGGGGGTGCACGACATCGTGATCGACCTCTCGCAGGTGACGTTCATCGACTCCACGGCGCTCGGCGTGATCATCAGCGGCGTCAAGCGCATGCGCGAACGCGAAGGTCGCCTGGCCATCGTGGCCGGCTCGCGGCCGGTCGTGCGCATCCTCGACATCACCGGCCTCGACAAGGTGCTCACCATCTTCGACACCCGCGACGCGGCGCTCGCCGGCCTGTAACGCCGGTCGCGCCGGCCCGCAGAAACGGGTCGCGCCGGCCGTCCGCGGCCGCCTCGCCGCTGGCCGCCGCAAGCGGTCCGTGTGACAGGTTGGCGGCTTCGGGGCATACCGTAGACCGCCGATTGACTTCGTCGTCGTCGCTCAGGCAGGCTTGACTACGTGGAGCGCCTAGTTCGCCGATAGACTTCGTCGTCGTCGCTCAGGCAAGCTTGATTACGTGGAGCGTCCAGGCCGCCGCAGGCGCCACGCCCCATCGACAAGTCGCCCGTGACGGTGGTACAAGTCGGCTACCCTAGCGGTACAAGATTCCTAGGCTCACTTCGAGAAACGACAAGGACGGACCCTGCCCGTGAGACTCATCGTCACCGAAAAAGACTCGGCCGCGCAGAAGATCGCCCAGATCCTGGGCGGCAACGTCGAGGTCAAAGAGCACGGCCGCGGCCGCCAGCGCGTCAAGTCGTACTCGTTCGAGTGGGAAGGCAAGCCCACCGTGTCGGTCGGGCTGCGCGGCCACGTCATGGAGACGACCTTCCCCAACACCTACCGGCGCTGGAGCCTCAAGTATCTCGACCAGATGATCCGCGAGCCCGACCTCGCCTGGGTGGTCGACGGCGCCAGCGCCTCGACCGTGGCGGCGCTGCGCACCGTGGCCAAGGGCGCCACCGAGATCATCGTGGCCACCGACTTCGACCGCGAGGGCGAGCTGATCGGCGAAGAGGCGCTGCGCATCTTGCGCGGCGACGCCCTGCGCCACCACCCTCACGACAAGCCCGAAAAGCCGGCCAGCGCGCCAAGAAGGGCACGGCGGCCGCCGCCCGCGCCAAGCCCACGCCGCCCGCCGCCGCCGGTCGAGCTCGACGGCGACGACGGCGCCGTGCGCCTCAAGGCGGCGGTGGCCCCCGGCGATCGTCGACCGCCATCATCGGGCGCGCTACTCGGCGCTCACGCCCGACGAGGTCAAGCGCGCCTTCTCCAAGCTCGACACGCTCGACTTCAAGCTCGCCGACGCGGCCCACACGCGGCAGGACATCGACCTCATCTGGGGCGCCGTGCTCACCCGCTTCATGTCGCTGGCGAGCTACCGCTACGGCTCCGACTACCTGTCGATCGGCCGCGTGCAGACGCCCACCCTGCGTCTCGTCGTCGACCGCGAGCTCGAGCGCCGCGCCTTCGTGCCGGTGCCCTACTGGGAGATCAAGGCCGAGCTCGAAGCCGCCAGCGGCGAGCGCTTCACGGTCGAGCACGCCAAGGGCCGCTTCGCCGCGGCCGACGCCGCCGAAGCCGCCCTGGCCGGCGCCCAGGCCGACACCGCCGAGGTGACCGCCTACGCAACGACGCCCCGCTCGCTGGCGCCGCCGGCGCCGTTCAACACCACGGCGCTCATGAGCGCCGCCTCGGGCGCCGGCATCGCCCCCTCGCGGGCCATGAAGGCGGCCGAATCGCTGTACCTCGACGGCCTCATCAGCTATCCCGCGCACCGACAACACGGTCTACCCGCCCTCGCTCGACCTGCACGCCGTGCTGCAGACCATGACCGCCCACGGTCCGGTGTCGCAGATCGCCGCCGAGCTGGCCGCCCAGGCCACGCTCAAGCCCACCCGCGGCAAAAAGCGCACCACCGACCATCCGCCGATCTACCCGGTCGGCGTGCCCAGGGGCGAGCTGCGCGGCGACCAGGCGCGCGTCTACGACCTCGTCGTGCGGCGCTTCCTGGCCACCCTGCTGCCGGCGGCCGTCATCGAGGGCCAGCGCCTCGACGTGCAGCTCGGCAGCGAGCCCTTCGTGGCGCGCGGCAGCCGTATCGCCAAGCCCGGCTTCCTGCGCGCCTGGCAGCCCTACACCTCCGACCGCGAGCGGCCCCTGCCGCAGGCCGCCGTGGGCGACGTGCTGGCCGTGCTCGGCGTGCGCCTCGACGCCAAGGAGACGCAGCCGCCCTCGCGCTGCGGGCCAGGGCCCGCTGATCGAGAAGATGGAGGAGCTCGACCTGGGCACCAAGGCGACGCGCGCCGACATCATCCAGCACCTCTACGACCGCAACTACGTGCGCGACAACCCGGTCGAGCCGACCGAGCTCGGCATCGCCGTCATCCGCGCCTTCGACGCCGCCATGCCCAGCGGCCAGCTCGACATCTCCTCGTCCGACATGACCGCCCGGCTCGAAGAAGAGATGGACCGCATCGCCCTGGGCGACCTGCCCAGCGAGCGCGTGGTGGCCGACAGCCAGGAGCTGCTGGCCGAGGCCCACAAGCTGCTCGAGGGCCACATCGAAGCCATCCGCACCGAGATCAAGGGCGCCGTGCGCGAAGACATGACGCTCGGCGTGTGCACCACCTGCGGCGGCGAGCTGCGCATGCTGCGCGGCAAGACCGGCAAGCGCTTCGTGGCCTGCGTCGGCAAAGAGGGCGACGAAGCCAAGGTGCCCGAGGGGGCGCCCGAGGGCACGCGGCCGCGGCGCGGCTGCGGACAGACGTTCCCGCTGCCTCAGCGGGGTGCTATCATCGCCAAGGGGACCAGCTGCCCCGGCTGCGGTTGGCCCGAGATCACCGTGCTCAAATCGGGCGGCCGCGGGCGACCGTGGCAGCTCTGTCTGGATCCCGATTGTCCCACCAAGGAGAAGTACAAGAAGCGGGTCACGACCTAGCGCTCCGCCTCGCGGGGCGCGGCTTCTTCGTGACCCTCGAAGGCGTCGACCGGTCGGGCAAGACGACCCAGGTCGAACGCCTCTGTGCGGCCCTTGCCGCCCGCGGGCTGCCCGTGGGCGTGGTGGGCGTGCCGGGGGGCTCGCTGCGCGAGCCCGGCGGCACGCCCACCGGCGAAGCCATCCGCGACGTCCTGCTGCACCGCTGCCCCGACATCGCCCCCTGGACCGAAGCGCTGCTTTACGCGGCGGCGCGCGCCCAGCTCGTCGCGCAGGTCGTGCGGCCCTCGCTCGACCAGGGGCTCATCGTGGTGCTCGACCGCTACATCGACTCGTCGCTCGCCTACCAGGGCTTCGCCCGCGGCCTGGGCATCGACGCCGTGCTCGCGGTCAGCGAGCAGGCGACCGGCGCCCTGCTGCCCGACCTCACCCTCTTGCTCAGGGTCAACCCTGCCCGCGCGGCCGCGCGCCACGGCGGGCCGCCCGATCGCCTCGAAGCCGAGGGCCTCGCCCTGCAGGAACGCGTGGCCGCCGGCTACGACGAGCTCGTGCGGCGCTACCCCGAGCGCATCGTGGCGCTCGACGGCGAGCTCGCGGTCGACCAGGTCGCCGCCCAGGTCGAGCGCGCCACGCTGGCCGCCCTGGCGGCGTTGCCGGCGGCGCCCGAGTCGCCGGCTTCGTCGTCCGCACCGTCGTCGTCCGCAGCGTCGTCGGCCGCGGCGTCGTCGTCCGCAACGCCGACGCCGACCGCCGCGGCCCCGCCGCTCGCCGCCCGAGGCCCGCATGTTCGCTGACATCCCCGGACAGGCGCGCGCCAAGGCCTACGTCGCCGGCGCTCTGGCGCGCGGCGCCGGCCACGCCTACCTGCTGGCCGGCCCCGAGGGCCTCGGCAAGCAGCGCTTCGCCGTCGAGCTCGGCGCCGCGCTGGTGGCCGCCTGCGGCGGCTGCGGGCACTGCGCCGAGTGCGAGCGCCTCACCCGCGGCGTGCACCCCGACCTCGTCGTGATCGAGCGCGAGGGCGAGTTCATACGCATCGAGCAGATCGCCGAGCTCATCGCCGACCTCGCCCTCAGGCCGTTCGCCGCGACCCACCGCGTGTGGGTGATCGTCGAGCCCGAGCGCATGAACGTCGAGGCCGCCAACACGTTCCTCAAGAGCCTCGAAGAGCCGCCCGAGCACGTGCACTTCATCCTCGTGTCCGACTCGCTCGAGCGCGTGCTGCCCACCATCGTCTCGCGCTGCCAGGTGGTCGAGTTCGAGCCCGTCGCCGACGACGAGCTCACCGCCTTCCTGACCGATCGCGAGAGCCTCGACGCCGAGCGCGCCACCGTGGTCGCACGCCTGGCCCACGGCTCGCTCGACCGGGCCCTGCGCCTGGTGGCCGACGAGCGCGGCCCCCGGCACCGCGAGCGCTACCTGCACCTCGCCGCCGGCATCGCCCTGCACGACCGCGACGCCGAGCACGCCTTCGTCGACGAGGTCGGCAACGCCGAGGCCGCCGCGCAAGTCGAGGTCGAAGCCGGGCTCGCCCTGCGCCGCGCCGAGCTCGAGCGCACCGTGCCCGACGACCGCGAGCGCGCCTTTCACACCAAGCGCCTCGACGCCCTGCAGCGCCGCGAGCAGGCGCGCATGGCGCGCCTGGCCGCGCTTCGATGCACTCGACCACCTCACGAGCTTTCTGCGCGACGTCTGGGCCGTGGGGCTCGGCGCCGCCGGCGCCGTCTCAAACCGCGACCGGCTGGCGGAGCTCGAACACGCGGCCGTCGCCCGGCCCGACATCTGCGCCCGGCTGCTCGAGGTCGTCGGGCGCACCCGCCAGGATCTGTCCCTGAACATCGATCGCAGGCTCGCTCTGCAGGCGATGTTTGCCCGCTTCCAGGAGGTCTGGGAAAGTGCCTAAGATCGTCAGCGTCGTCTTTGGTGACGGCGGCAAGGTCTACCATTTCGACGCCGGCGTGCTCGAGCTCGCAGCCGGCGACCAGGTCGTCGTCGAGACCACCCGCGGCACCGACTTCGGGCGTGTCGTCGAAGGCGTGCGCGAGCTCGCCGAGGGCGAGTCGCGCCAGGGCCTGCGCCGTGTCGTGCGCGCCGCCCGCACCGCCGACCTCGAGCGAGTCGCCGAGAACTGCGCCCGCGAGCGCGAGGTCGTGCTGCTCACCCGCGAGCTGGCCGTCAAGGCGCGCCTGCGCATGAAGGTCGTGTCCGCCGAGAGCACCTTCGACGGCAACCGCCTGACCGTGTCGTTCTCGGCCGAGGACCGGGTCGATTCCCGGCAGCTGGTCTCGCAGCTCTCCGATCGCATGGGGCGCCGCGTCGAGCTGCGCCAGGTGTCGTCGCGCGACGAAGCGCGCCTGATCGGCGGCTACGGCCCCTGCGGCCGCCGCCTGTGCTGCGCCAGCTTCTGCGGCGACCAGGACCCCGTGTCGATCCGCATGGCCAAGGACCAGAACCTGCCGCTGAACCCGTCGAAGATCTCGGGCTGCTGCGGCCGCCTCATGTGCTGCCTCAAGTACGAGCACGGCGTCTACACCTCGTTCAAGCAGCGCGCGCCGCGACGGGGCGCACTCGTTACGACGCCCTCGGGCCGGGGAAAGGTCACTGAGCTCCTCGCCCCGGCCGACAGCGTCGCGGTCGACCTGGGCGAAGGGCGGGCGTGCACCTGCCGGCTGGCCGACCTGGTGCCCGACACGCCGGTGACGGCCGCTCAGGCGCCTTGGCGCGGCGACCGAAGCGCCCAGGCCGGCGTCGGGCCGGCTCACCGAGGCGCACGACGGCCGAAGCAGCGCAGGCCGGCGAGCCGCCGGTCGCCGACACGCCGGCCGGCGACACGGCCGCAGAGGAGGACGCATGACCGCGACAAGGCACGTGGTGCTGAACGTACCCGAGGTCTCCTGCAACCACTGCAAGATGGCCATCGAGGGCGCCGTGACGGGGCTCGAGGGCGTCGACAGCGTCGAGGTCGAGGTCGCCACCAAGAGCGTGGCCGTGTACCTGACGCCGGGCGGCGATCTCGCGGCCGTGCGGGCCGCGATCGAAGACGCCGGCTACCCCGTGACCGGCGAGCACGAGTTCGCTCTGTAGGGTAGACCTGAAAGGACGGGCTGGTACCGG
Organism: uncultured Actinomycetes bacterium; assembly: GCA_963755025.1. Taxonomy (GTDB): domain Bacteria; phylum Actinomycetota; class Thermoleophilia; order UBA2241; family UBA2241; genus Bog-752. The sequence continues at coordinate 67,171 of CAVWIH010000011.1, read as the reverse complement.
GCCCGGCGGGCTGGTACGATATCGCACCGTGTCGTGGGCCGTTAGCTTAGTTGGTAGAGCAGGGGACTCTTAATCCCAAGGTCGAAGGTTCGAATCCTTCACGGCCCACCAGGACTTTCGACCACCCTTGCGGAGCTGATAGCCTCGGCGGAGGCGGTATCGGCCTCCAGGAGCGGCGAGCAGCCCGTCGTCGCCGGCAAGGCGAAGGATCGAAGGGGAGACGTGTGAATCGCAAGCTCAACCTGCGTGATTCAGGGCTCGAGCTCACACGCTCGTGGCGCGGAGCGCTGCCCGCGGGCGGCCGCGACGCGTTACGGCAATTCCTCATCCTGCTCGCCTGCTACGCGGTCTACGACGTCGCCCGCGTGCTGGTGCGCGGCCGCGAGGCGGTGGCCATGGCCAACGCCCTGGCCATCATCAGCGCCGAGAAGGCGATGCACATCTACGTCGAGCCCGCCGTCCAGACCATGGCGAGCCACGTGCACGTGCTGGTCGAGTTCATGGACTGGTTCTACTCGAGCGTGCACATCCCGGCCACCATGCTCATCCTGGTGTGGATCTACCTGTACCGCCACGAGACCTTCGCCTTCTTTCGCAACGTGTTCCTCACCATGAACCTGCTCGGCATCACGATGTTCGCCATGCTGCCGGTGGCGCCGCCCCGCCTGGTGCCCACCTCCGGCGTGGTCGACACGCTCTACCTCTACTCCACGACCAGCTACCGCTCCGGCATCATGTCGTTCGTGACCAACCAGTACGCCGCGTTCCCCAGCCTGCACATCGGCTACGCCCTGTTCCTGTCGCTGGCCGTCTACCTGCTCACCAGCAACCGCCTGGCGCGCGCGCTGGCGCTCGTCTACCCGCTCGTCGTGCTCTCGGCGATCATCATCACCGGCAACCACTACGTGCTCGACGCCATCGCCGGCGCGGTGGTGCTCGCCGTCTCGTTCGCCGCCAACTGGGGTATCGCGCCGCAGGCGGTCCCCGAAGCCATCGCGGTGTCTACGCGCCACTCGAACGATCGCCGCGGGGCGTGAGCCTCAAAGACTCCTATACCGTCGGCGTCCGCCGGGCGGTCGTGCCGCTTGCCGGGCGCCTGGTGAGCGGCGGGCGCGTCACGCCCAACGCGCTCACCGTGGGCGGCCTCGTGCTCAACGTGGCCGCCGTGCCGCTGATCCTGAGCGGCCACTTCATCTGGGCGGCCGTCGTGCTCCTGCTGGCCGGCGTCTGCGACATGCTCGACGGCGCCGTGGCGCGTATCTCCGAGCAGGTCACGCCGTTCGGCGCCTTTCTCGACTCGACGAGCGACCGCCTCTCAGAGGGCGTCGTGCTCATGGCCATCGGCATCTGGTTCGCCCGTAACGGCCACATCTGGGACCTGGCGGCGGTGTTCATCGCCCTCATGATGTCGTTCCTCGTGTCCTACACGCGCGCCCGGGCCGAGGCGCTGGGCCTCGAGTGCAAGGTCGGCCTCGCCTCGCGGCCCGAGCGCGTGGTGCTGCTCATGGTGGGCCTGCTGTTCGCCCGCTACCACGTGCTCACGGTCATGGTGTGGGCCATCGCCATCCTCACGACCTACACGGTCGCGCAGCGCATCCTGCACGTGCGCCGGCAGCTCGCCGGCAGCGGCGGCGGCGCGGCCGCCTAGGCACCGCGGCCGGCGTCCGCGGCGGCCCCGCGGGGCGGCGCGCGGCTGCCGGGGGGCGGGGGTCGCGGCGACCCGCTGTGGTATACTCCGCTGCGTTCACGGCACTATCTGCGGCTGCTTCCTGCGGCCGCGAACGCGTTTCACTCGGTCGGTCCTGCCGGTCGCAAAGTGGAGGGGAGACATACGTGACTAACCCGGTTCGCGTAGCCATCGTCGGTGTGGGCAACTGCGCGTCGTCGTTCGTCCAGGGCGTCGAGTTCTACAAGAACGCCAAGAAGAACGACTTCGTCCCGGGGCTCATGCATCCGGTGCTGGGCGGTTACCACATCAGGGACATCGAGTTCGTCGCCGCCATCGACATCGACTCCAACAAGGTCGGTAAAGACCTCTCCGAGGCGATCTTCACCACCCCCAACAACACCATCAAGTTCGCCGACGTGCCCGCCAAGGGCGTCACGGTCGCGCGCGGCATGACCCACGACGGCCTCGGCAAGTACCTCTCCGAGATCATCACCAAGGCTCCCGGGCCCACCGCCGACATCGTCGGCATCCTCAAAGAGACCCAGGCCGACGTCGTGGTCAACTACCTGCCGGTGGGCAGCGAAGAGGCCACCAAGTGGTACGCCGAGCAGATCCTCACGGCGGGCTGCGCCATGGTCAACTGCGTGCCGGTGTTCCTGGCGCGCGAGCCCTACTGGCAGAAGCGCTTCGTCGAAGCCGGCGTCCCCATCATCGGCGACGACATCAAAAGCCAGGTCGGCGCCACCATCGTGCACCGCGTGCTCACGCGCCTCATGCGCGAGCGCGGCGTCAAGCTCGAGCGCACGAGCCAGCTGAACGTGGGCGGCAACACCGACTTCCTCAACATGCTCGAACGCGAACGCCTCGAGTCCAAGAAGATCTCCAAGACCAACGCGGTCACCAGCCAGCTCGACTACGACATGGGCGCCAAGAACGTGCACATCGGCCCCAGCGACTACGTGCCGTGGCTCGAAGACCGCAAGTGGGCCTACATCCGCATGGAGGGCCGCACCTTCGGCGACGTGCCCCTGAACATCGAGCTCAAGCTCGAAGTGGTCGACTCGCCCAACTCGGCCGGCATCGTGATCGACGCGGTGCGCTGCGCCAAGATCGGCCTCGACCGCGGCCTCTCGGGCTCGCTCGAAGCGCCGAGCTCGTACTTCATGAAGTCGCCGCCGGTGCAGCACCCCGACGACCAGTGCCGCGAGCTCACCGAGCAGTTCATCAGCGGCGAAGGCCGCGGCGCCACGGCGGTCTGCCAAGGCTAGCGGCGGCGGTCCGCCCGCCGGCGCCGCGCAGACGGCGCCGCGGGCCTTGCAAACGACAGGCGCCCCGCGAGGGGCAGGGGGAGCAAGCCCGGCCGGAGCCGCGACTCGTGCGCGACCGGCCGGGCTGTCTGGTTCTAACGTGGACGCAGCTGGTTACAGGATCGCGATGCTCACGCCGTACGCCTGGACGGTGCCCGGCGGCGTGAACAACCACATCGCGGCGCTCGCCGAGCGCTTCACCGCGCAGGGTCACCGCGTCACCATCATCGCCCCGAGCGACGACCGGCTGGCGGTCAAGGCGGCTCGCGAGCGCGTGCGCGAGGTCCTGCTGGGCGAACGCGACAGCCTGTTCGCGCCCGACGAGCCCTACCCGCGTCACTTCTTCGCCGGCGGCACCTTCTCGGTGCGCCACAACCGCTCCGTGAGCTACCTCTCGCCGCCCATCGACCTGCTCTCCAACGTCGACGTCGTGCTCGAGAACGAAGAGTTCGACGTGCTCCACATCCACGAGCCGTTCGTGCCCAGCCTGGGCTGGTCGGCCATGAACCACGCCGAGTGCCCGATCGTGGCCACCTTCCACGCCAACTCCGAGCGCTTCTTCTGGTACTGGCTGGGCAAGCCCATCCTCAAGCGCGTCTTCCCGGTGTTCGACGGCGTGATCGCGGTGTCGCAAGCGGCGCGCGACACGGCGGCGCGCTACTTCGCCGGGCAGTTCCGCGTGGTGCCCAACGGCATCGACCTGAGCCGCTTTCAGGCGCCGCTCGGGCGTCGTGCCGGGGCCGGTGCGCGTGCTCTACGTGGGCGGCGATTCGCGGCGCAAGGGCCTGGGCGTGCTGCTGCGCGCGCTGCGCTACGTGAGCGCCGACCTGCCGCCCTTCGAGCTCGACGTCTGCGGCAGCGACCTGCACGCCGACAAGTTCGGCCGCCTCGTGCCCGAGCGCTTCGCCGACCGCGTGCGCTTTCGGGGACGCATCGCCCACGACGAGCTGCCCGAGCTCTACCAGGATGCCGACATCTTCTGCGCGCCGTCGCTGGGCAACGAGTCGTTCGGCATCGTGCTGCTCGAAGCCATGGCCACCGACACCTCCGTGCTGGCCTCAGACATCGAGGGCTATCGCGACGTCGTGCGCGACGGCGTCGAGGGGCTGCTGGTGCCGCCCCACAACGCGCGCGCGCTGGCCGCCGGCCTCGAGCGCCTGCTGCGCGACACAGAGCTGCGCGACGCCTGCGCCGCGCGCGGTCTCGAGAGCGTGCGCCGCTACAGCTGGGACATCGTCTCCGACGAGGTCATGCAGCTCTACCGCGACGTCATCGGCGGGCGCCTGCGCCGCCGGTCGGTGCCGCGGCGCCACCTCGAGCCCGAGCTGTTCGCCGACTTCCACGTGCACACGAGCTACTCCAAGGACTGCGCCATGGCGGTCGAAGAGGTCCTCGAGCGGGCCGCCGAGGTGGGTCTCGACGTGCTGGCCGTCACCGACCACAACGAGATCGCCGGCGCCCTCGAGGCGCAGGCGCTGGCCGAGCGCTACGGCGTGCGCGTCATCGTGGGCGAAGAGGTCAAGACCTGCGAGGGCGAGGTCATCGGCCTCTTCCTGAAGGAACGCATCGCCCCCGGCATGACCTTCGCCGAGAGCATCGCCGAGATCAAGCGCCAGGGCGGCGTGGTGTACGTGCCGCACCCCTTCGACCGGTTGCACTCCGTGCCGGGCAGCACGCTGCTCAAGGCCAACCTCACCGACATCGACGTCATCGAGGTCTTCAACTCGCGCATCGCCTACCCGGGCTTCAACGAGAAGGCCGTGCGCTTCTCTGAGCGCCACCGCGTGCCGGCCGCGGCCGGCAGCGACGCGCACGTGCTGCCGGGCCTCGGGACGGCGCTCACCGGCATGGGCGAGTTCACGGGCCCCGACGACTTCGTCGAGGCCCTCTCCGGCAGCCACATCATCCGCCGGCCGCGCAGCCTCCTCTACCTGCAGTCGCTCAAACTGCTGCAGGCGCCCCACGAAAGCGGCGTCTCGCACTGACGCCCCCGCGGCCCGCCGCCGGGCCCCGCCTGCGCGCCGAAACGCAAGGAGAGCGCAGGAATTCTCCCGGCGGCGCAAAATACAAGGGCCAGGACACGGAAGGCGATTCGGTGGGACAGCCCAACGAGATCTACGACAAGTATCTGACCCGCGCCATCTCTGAGATCAACGATCTCACCGGCGAGATGCTGCGCTGTCGACTCTGCTCGCACAGCAAGTCGATGCCGGTCATCGGCTCGGGCCACCCCCTGGCCGACATCATGCTGCTCAAGTACCGCGTGCAGCCCAGCGAGGTGCACGAGGGCGTGGCCTTCTTCGGGCGCGCCGGCACGGCGATCATGAAGAGCTGCCAGCGCCTGTCGATCGACCCCCTGCAGCTCTACGGCACGAACGTCCTCAAGTGCGCCAGCGTGCGCGACGAAGCCAAGGCCGAGCCGCGCTGCCTCGACTACCTGCGGCGCGAGATCGCCATCGTCGAACCCAAGCTGATCGTCGCCATGGGCGACAAGGTCGTGGCGGCGCTCGACAAGCTCGCCCTGCCCACGGCGCGCACGCTCGAGTACGACGTCGGCGAGATCGTCGAGCTCACCCCGGGGACAGAGGTGCTGATCACCCCCGACATCGACGCGTCGCTCGACGAGCAGCGCCTCAAGGCCGCCTTCTGGCGGGCCTTCCGCCGCCTCGGCGAGTGGTACGAGGCGATCCCGCCTTATTGATGCCGTGAGCCGCGCCAGGGTGGCCGCGCTCGCGGCCGCCGCCCTCGTCTTCATCGCCTTCATCGTCTGGAGCGCCCATCTGCCCGCCTTTGCCGTGCGCGCCGACGTCATCGTCTCGATGGCGCTGGGCGTCGCCCTGCTGGGCATCATGGTGGGCGCCGCGCTCACCGCGCGGCTCTCGACCAGGACGATGCTCGTGGTCGCCGTCGTGGGCCTCGCCTGCGCCGTGCTGGGCTCGGCGCTCGACGTGGTGGCCCTGTCCGACCTGGGCAAGATCGCCTTCGGCGCCGGGGTGGGCTACTGGCTGGGCACGACGCTCACCGAGCTCACCGACGACCTGCGGGTGATCGTCGTGCTGGCGCTGGCGGCGGGCGTGTTCGACGCGGCCAGCGTCTTTTTGCCCCAGGGGCCCACGCACCTGCTGCTCACCAAGGCGCCGCAGACCGTGACCTACTTCGTGGTCGCGTTCCCGACGATGGGTTACTCGGTGCGCGACGCCTACTCGGGGCTGGGCACGACCGACGTGCTCTTCTTCAGCCTCTACCTGGCGGCGGCGGTGGGGTTCGGGCTGCGCGTGCGGCTCACGCTGGTGGCTCATGGTGGCCTCGTTCGTGGGCACTGTGGCGATCGCGCTCTAGTCGCGCGCCCTGCCGGCGCTGCCCCTGCTCTCGCTGGCCTTTCTGGTCGCCAACGCCGACCTGATCGCCAAGCGCTGGACCCCGCCCTGCTGCGGCGACGGCTCGGCGCCCGGCGGCCCGCCTACACCCTGACGAAGGTCGCTACCGCCTCGATGTGGTGGGTGTGGGGGAACATGTCGACCGGCGTGACCGTCTCGAGCCGGTAACCGATACCGGCGAGCTGCGCGGCGTTGGCGGCGAGGGTCGTGGGGTTGCACGACACGTAGACGATGCGCTCGGCGCCGAGCAGGGCCATGCGCTCGACGGCCTTTTTGGCCATGCCGGCGCGCGGCGGGTCGGTGAGCACCACCGCGGGGCGCTCGAAGGGGTGGGTGGCCGGCGTGCGCAGCGACTGATGGGTCTTGCCGTCGTCGGCGACGAGCTTGGCGATCTCGGGGTCGCGGCCGCTCGGCGGGTCGAGCAACGCGAGGCGCACGTCGGCGGCCACGAACTCGAGGTTCGCGGCGCCGGCGAGCGCGGCGTTCTCGGTGGCCGCCGCGATGGCGTCGGCCTGCAGCTCGAAGCCGTGCACGAGCGCCGACTCGCGAGCGAGCAGCAGGCTGAGCCCGCCGATGCCGCAGTAGAGGTCGTAGGCGCGCCGCCCGGCCTGCGGCCGGGCGGCGCGCAGGGCGGTCTCGTAGAGCACGCCGCACATCTCGGAGTTGGTCTGCAGGAACGACAGGGCCGGCACGCGCAGGCGCACGCCGGCGAGCTCTTCGTGAAAGTAGGGCGGCCCCACGATCATGAACGGACCCGCGCCGACCGCGGCGTCGGACTGTGTCGCGTTGACCGTGACGGCGAACGACGTGAAAGGCTGCTCGGCGGCGACCAGCGCGGCGAGCTCCTCTTCTTGCGGGAAGCGCTGGGTGACGAACAGGTTGAGCAGCAGGTCGCCGCTGGCCAGGCCGCGGCGCACCACGAGGTGGCGCAGCAGGCCGGTGTGGTCGATCTGCGAGTAGGCCGGCAGGCCCAGCTCGCGGGCGGCGTTCAGGACGGCCGTGCGCGCCCGTGAGATGGCGATGGGGGCGAGGTGGCAGTCGGGCACGTCGACGATGTCGCGCCACGAGCCGCGGCGGTGCATGCCGAGCACGATCTCGGCGCCGTCGCGGCCGAACGAGTACTCCATCTTGTTGCGGTAGCGCCAGGGGTCGGCCATGCCGCGGATGGGGGTCACCTCGACCTGCTCGAGGCCGCCGATGTGGGCCAGCGCCTCGACGACCTGACGATGCTTGAACTCGAGCTGCGAGTCGTAGTCGAAGGTCTGCCACTCGCAGCCGCCCACGTCGGCGGGGTGGTCGCAACGCAGCGGCACGCGACGCGGCGACGGCGTGACGAGCTCGACGAGACGCGCCTCGGCGTAGCCCGACCGGCGGCGCGTCACTTCGACGCGGGCGACGTCGCCGGGCAGCACGCCGCGCACGAACACGACGAAGCCGTCGACGCGACCGATGCCCTGGCCGCCGTAGGCCAGGGTGTCGATGGCAAGGTCAAGCGTATCGCCGGTCTTCGGAGGCATGGCGGCCAGTGTACCTCAGGCGCCGCGGCGGTGCGTCGCCCGGGCGGCGAGCGCGCTCCGGCTGGGCCGCGAGCGCGCTCCGGCTGCGCCGCGACGGCGCTCCGGCTGTGCCGCGAGAGCGCTCCGGCGCTCCTCCGGGGAGGGCGCCGGGCGGGGTCGCGCGGGCGTCGGCGCGCTCTCGCGCAATTGTCTACCTTGAGGCTCCGCCCTCGTCGCGATTTCGTATGGACGGTCTGGTAGAGTGCCGGCACGGGCACATACGTCAAGCGGGCAAGGGTCGTCCGTCCGGGCGTCCCAACCCCTTCCTCTAGGAGACACGCGCGTGGCAACGTTCGATCTCGCCGACTACCGCCGCCGCGCCGAAGAGTTCACCGGCGCGCTCGACCTCGAGGCCTATCACCACTTCGCCGGCCTCAAGCCCGACTGCGACTTCACCGCGGTCTACGACCGCTACCCCGACCTGTTCACCCTCGACGCAGTGCGTACGCTGCGCCGTCACTACGACGCCTCCGTCGCCGCCGACGACCGCCGTCAGCTCTCGTTCCTGCTCAACCTCGGCATCGAAGGCTTTCTGGGAAACGAGACCAAAGAGATCTCCGACGACATCGCCAACACCGAATCGCGCGCCAAGATCGACGTCGACGGCGAGCAGATCGGCCTGCGCTACTCCAGCGTCGTGCAGGCCAACGAACCAGATCGCGACCGCCGGCGCCGCATCCACACCGCCCGGCTCGACTACACGGCGGCGGTCCTCAACCCGCTCTACGACCAGCGCTGGCGGCGGCTGCACGAGCTCGTCGGCGACCTCGGCTACCCCACCTACTCCGAGCTGTTCTCCGAAGTCCGCGCCGTCGACTTCGGCATGCTGCGCGGCGCCACCCAGATGTTCCTGCAGGCCACCGAAGGGCTCTATCAGCGCACCCTCGACAAAGTCGCCCGCGCCAAGCTCGGCCTGTCGCGCACCGAGCTCGAGCAGTCCGACCTGCCCTACCTCGTGCGCGCCCCCGAATACGACCACATCTTCGCGAGCGACAACCTGCTGCCCACCTTCGAACGCACGCTGCGCGGCATGGGCGTCTCGCTCGCCGAGCAGAGCAACGTGCACGTCGACGCTGAGGTCCGCGAGCTAAAGACGCCGCGCGCCTTCTGCGCGCCGGTGCGCATACCCGAAGAGATCTACCTGGTGGTCATGCCCAAGGGCGGTCAAGACGACTATCAGGCGCTCCTCCACGAGGGCGGCCACACCGAGCACTTCGCCCACACCGACCCCGCCCTGCCGTTCGAGTTCCGCTTTCTGGGCGACAACGCGGTCACCGAGGGCTTCGCCTTCGTCTTCGACCACCTCACGCTCAACCCGCGCTGGCTCGAGACCTACCTCGACTTCGCCGAGTCGCAGGACTACCTCACCTTCGCCAACCTGGTCGAGCTCTATTTCTTACGGCGCTACGCCGGCAAGCTCGCCTACGAGACCGAGTTCCACAAGCAGACCGGCTCGCTCGACGCCATGGCGGGCCGCTACGGCGCGCTGCTCTCCGAAGCCGTGCAGTTCGAGGTGCCGCAGGCCAACTACCTGGTCGACATCGACGACGGCTTCTACGCCTCCAACTACCTGCGCGCCTGGATGCTCGAGGGCGCGCTGCGCATGCTCCTGCAAGACAACTACGGCATGGAGTGGTTCTCCGACCCCGCCGCCGGGGCCTGGCTCAAGGGCCTGTGGTCGACCGGGCAGCACTACTCGGCCGACCAGCTCCTGCTCAAGAACGGCGGCGGCAGGCTCGACACGCGCCCGCTCGAGCTCCACCTCGAGCGCGCGCTGGGCCGCTAGCCCGGGCACGCGCTGGGCCGCTGGCCCGAGCGCGCGCTGGGCCGCTGGCCCGCGCCAGCACCGCCGTGCGGGGCGCCGGCCTGCCTAGGCGCGCGGTCCGCTCAGCGGCTGCACCATAAAGTGGCGCCGGCGGGGGCCGTCGAACTCGGCAAAGTAGATGCCCTGCCAGGTGCCGAGCGCCAGGCGGCCGGCCTCGACCGGCACGGTCACGCTGCTGCCCATCATCGACGCCTTCATGTGGGCGTCCGAGTTGCCCTCGAGGTGGGCGAACGGCAGATCCTGGGGCACCAGGCGCTCAAGGGCCATCGCCAGGTCGCGGCGCACGCTCGGGTCGGCGTTCTCGTTGATGGTCATGCCGGCCGTCGTGTGCGGGCAGAACACCACGACCGCGCCTTCGCGCAGGCCGCTGCCGGCCAGGGCCTGCTCCACGAGCGCGGTCACGTCGACCAGGGTCACGCGGTCGCGGGTCTCGAGCGAGAGTGTGATCACGTCAGAGTCCTTTCGTCGGCGAGCGTCTGAACGGCTCGAACAGGCGGCCCGGGCCGCGGCCGGCGGCGGGCCCCACGGCCCCGATCGCGCCGGCCTTGATGGCGGCGACCACGTCGGCGGTCGACCGCACCTCGCCCTGCACCTCGGTGGCGCACACCCCGAGTCGCTCCACGCGATGGGCGTCGCTGCCGGCGGTCGGCGGGCAGGCCCAGCCGGTGGCACAGGCGCGCCGCGGTGTCGACAAAGCGGCGCTGCGGCCAGTTGCCGTTCCACACCTCGATCGCGTCGATCAGCGGGGCGAGCTCGTCGCCCAGGCCGGCGCGGTACGGCGAACCGCTGCGCCCGCCGCCGGCGGCCGGGTGCACCCACACGACGGCGGCGCCGGCGGCGATGGAGCCGGCCTCGGGCACGCCCTGCTCCGCGCGGAACCCGGCGAGGTAGTCGAGGTCGGGCGAGTAGACGATGAAGTCGCCGCTCGGCGTCGAGATCTCGACGCCGTGGACCAGCACAGTGCCGACCTCGGCGAGCGGGCCTTCGAGGCGCCGGTTGTCGCCGACGTCGCCGTGGTTGGTGAGGGCGATGGCCGGCACGCGCTGCGTGCGGCAGTGGGCGATGAAGTCGCGGTAGGCGATCGACGAGCACCTCGACGCCGGGTAGGTGTGCACGTGCAGGTCGACTCTCATCAGGGGCGAGTATACACTCGCAGTAGTCATGCACGGCACCCTGGACACGTTCAGCGTCGTCGAGGTCCTGCAGATGCTGGGCAGGGTCCGGCGCTCGGGCACGCTCCACATCGAGTGCGCCGAGCGTCAGATCGACGTCCACTTCGTGCAGGGCCGGATCGCCGAGACGCGCGACTCCACGCGCGTCTACGCCGACACGGTCCTGGGCAGCCTGCTCATCAAGCGCTCGCTGGTCACCGAGGAGCAACTCGACCAGGCGCTGCGCGAGCAGGAGAGCGACCCCCGGCCCATCGGCACCATCCTCGTGGGGCGCGGCTTCGTGGCCGAAGACGACCTGCGCGAGGTGCTCTCGCGCCAGGTGGCCAACACCTTCCTGGCCGTCAAGACGACCACGCAGGCCGGCACGTTCATGTTCGTCATCGACGACACAGCCGAGCCGGTCGACTACATCACGATCGACACGCAGAGCGTGCTGATCGAGGTGTCGGCGGTCGGCGCCGACTACGTCGCCGCCTTCGAACTGGTGGGCGCCGCCAACACCGTGCTGGTGCACAACCGCGACTACGAGACGCTGCCGCGCCACCCCATCCCCATGGGGCGCGACGAGTTCCACGTGCTCACGCTCATCGACGACGAGCGCACCGTGAACGAGGTCGCCGCGGCCAGCCACCTCGAAGAGGTCACCGTCATCTCCATCCTGGGCAAGTTCTGCCAGGCCAAGGTGCTGCTCACGAGCGGCGAACGCACGGCCCGGCCGCCCGACGACGCGCGACTGCGCAGCCACCGCGACAGCGTGCGCGACGAGGTCGTGCGCGTGGGCGCTCCGGCGCCCGAGATCGGCGCCGACGGCAGCGGCATCGACTGGGCGTTCGACCACCTGCACGACCCGCAGCCCGTGCCGCCCGCCGGTCCGGCGCCGGCCGACCCGGGCGAGGGCGCGGGCTGGAAGAGCGAGGCTGCGGCCGACGACTGGTCCTGGTAGGCGGGGAGACAAAAAAACAGCACCGCCCCGCCGGCTCGAGGTGCGCCGGCGGGGCGGTGCTTTCGTTGGTGACGCGCCTGCGCGCCGCCTCGCGGCGGCGCGCAGGCGCGTTTCGCGCTGGTCGGGTGGTCAGGCGGTCACGTCGCGGACGAGGTCCTCGAAGGCGTTGACGTAGAGGTCGATGTCTTCGTCGCTATGCTGAATGGACAGGGTCCATTCCTCTTCGCGACCGGGGGCGATGATCACGCCGCGGTTGAAGTTGTACAGCCACGCCAGGGCGACGAGCTCGTGGTCCTGGTACTTGATGAACGACTCGTAGTCGTTGATGTGGCCGGCGGCGAAGTTGACGCAGCCCTTCGACGAGATGCCGACCGTGTAGCCCGGGAAGTCGTACTTCTTGCAGATCGCGTCGCATTCGGTGATGAGACGGTCGTTCAGGTAGTTCAGGTGGGCGTAGGCGTCGTCGGTCATGACCTGCTCGAAGCTGGCGCGGGCGGCGGCCATGGAGAGTGGGTTGCCGGAGTAGGTGCCGACCTGGAAGACGGTGCCCTCGTGGATCGCGTTCATGACCTCGTCGTTGCCGCCGATCACGCCGCACGGCGTGCCGCCGGCGACGGCCTTGCCCAGGCAGATCATGTCGGGCACGACGCCCCAGCGCTCGACCGCGCCGCCGCGAGCCGTGCAGATGCCCGTCTTGACCTCGTCGAAGATGAGCACGATGCCGTGCTTCTTGGTGACGGCGCGGACGGCCTCGAGGAACCCGGGCTCGGGCAGGATGACGCCCATGTTCATCATGGCGGGCTCCATGATGAGGGCGGCCGGCGTGCGGCCCTCGGCGACCTCGCGCTCGATGCGCTTGACCATGTTCTCGGGGTCGTTGAAGGGCACCGGGATGGTGAGGTCGATAGACGACTGCGGAATGCCGGCGCCGTACGAGAACGACTTGTAGTTGTCGCGCGGACCGATCTGGCCGAAGTCTTTGACGCCGATCGAGACCATGACGTAGTCGTGATGGCCGTGGTAGGAGCCGAACATCTTGACGATGGGCTCGCGACCGGTGAAGCCGCGGGCCACGCGGATGGCGTCCATGGTGGCCTCGGAGCCCGAGTTCACAAAGCGCCACTTGGGCAGCTTGAAGGCTGAGGCGAGGTGCTCGGCCATGATGATGCCGTCTTCGGTGGGCAGGCCGAACTGGGTGCCGAGCGGGGCGCGCTTCTGGATGGCTTCGATGATGATGGGGTTGGCGTGGCCCTGCACCATGCAGCCGTAGCCGTTGTGAAAGTCGCGCAGCTCCTGACCGTCGACGGTGAAGATGTGGGAGCCCTTGCCGTGGGTGAAGTAGACGGGGTAGGGGTCGCGGGCGTGGTAGGTGGAGGCGACGCCCATGGGCATCGACTTGACGGCCCGCTGATACAGCTCGAACGACTTGGGTGTCGCGTCTTCGAGGCGCTTCTCCTCTTTGTCGGTGAGCTCGGCGATGAGCTGGCGATCGATCTGGACCGGTGCTGATGAGGCCATGCTTTGTCCACTCCTTGCATCGCTAAAGGAATCCGGATTGACGAGCTACCGTGCGGTGCACCCGCCGTGGCGGCCGGCGAAAACGGGTACGCCGAACGACCGGAGAATCAAGGAAGTCACAAAAACGCCCTCGTCGGGCCGCGCATCACCTCGCAGTCATAACAGACTGGCGCTCCGGAGCTGCGCCCCGGCCGCCCGGCTGCTCCCCCCATGAACGGAGCATCACAAGCCAAAGAGGCTGGAGCGCTCAGTGTATGCCTACTGTTCCCGGATGCGTAGGTTGCGGCAACACATTTGCCGGTTCGGCAGCCGTTTCGGCAATACAGGCCCTTGCCCACGACGGAAACCGGCGTGCACGCGACCCGGCGGGGCGTCTCAGGTGTCGGAAGATCCCGCCGGGTCGGGCTGCGCCGCCGCGCCGAGCCCGCCGGGTGCGCCGGGCGGGGCGGCCGGCCCCGGCCCCACGATCGACGCCGGCGGGTCGTCGCGGCGCCCCCCGCCGGTGACGTCGAGCACGGTGTTCTGCCAGCCTTCGAACCGCACGCGCGCGCGGAAGAACATCCAGGTCTCGCGGGCGAGCGGAATGAGCGGCACGGCGATGAACATGCCGATGATGCCGTGGAGCTGGTTGCCGATCAGCACGGCGAAGATGACGACCAGCGGGTGCACACGAAAGCGCGTACCCATGATGAGCGGCGCGGCGATATGGCCCTCGATCTCCTGGATGCCGACGTAGGCGATGATCACCCACACGGCGGTGAGCGGCGCGTGCAGCAGGGCGACGATCACCGGCGGGATGGCGCCCAGCACCGGGCCGAGGTAGGGGATGACCTCGGTGAGGCCGGCCCACGCGCCGAAGGCGATGGCGTACTTGGAGCCCGAAGGGAACACGCCGGTCACGCCCAGCACCCACATGGTGAGGCCGGTGCCGGTGCCGATGGCCGCCGACAGCAGCAGCTGGGCCTGCAGGTACTTCACCACGGCGCTCTGGGTGAGCGCGACGTAGGCGGCGCCGTCGTCTTGTGAGCCGGTGGGGAAGTGCTCGACGATGACGCGCCCGATGCGCTTGGCGTCGAGCAGCATGTAGATCGAGATCACGGCGATGATGACGCTGATCGTGACCGTGCGGGCCACCGAGACGCCGATGCCCAGCAGGCTGCGCGAGGCGCCCAGCAGGTAGGTCGCCACCGACTTGGCGCCGCTCTGCAGCTCCTTGGAGACGTCGATGCGCAGGTGAAAGCGGTCGGCGAGGCTCTGCAGGCCGTGCACGCCGGCGCCGACCTGCTGGGCCATGCCCGGCAGCGCGTCGAGCAGCGCGCGGATCTGGCGCACGAGCGGCGGGATGATGAGGGCGATCGCGCCGGCCAGTATGCCGACGGCGACGAGGTAGACCACGGCTACCGCCACCGCCCGCGGCGCCTTGATGCGCTGCAGCGCGTGCACGAACGGGTTGAGCGCGAGGGCGAGCAGGGTAGCGACGATGAAGATGAAGACGGCTTCGCCGATCTTGCCGAGCGTCAGCCAGGCGACGATGAGCAGCACGGGCAGCACGGCGAGCTGCACCCAGCGCCGCACGACGAGCGTGCCCGTGACTGGCGGCTGCGGTGGAGCAGCCCCAGCGTCGTCGACCCTGCGCAGATCATCGCTCATGAGCTGATTATAGCTGCGGGCCGACACGGCCCGACAGGCCCCGCCAAGGCCGTCGTCGCGCGGCGCTTAGACGCGACTTGCCGCGCGATTAGAGGTCCGGTCGAGAGGCACTCTGTGCAGGCTCCAGAAGGCCCCTCTGCGTGGCCGTTTGAGGGCTCGACCCCGGTTTGGAGCCGGGCCTTCATCGGCAATAACTTGACACAGATAGACTCAGATTTTATTATGGCTCTCGACTAACTAGGACTGAAGAACGCCAAGGAGGCAGACGTATGGCCAAAGTAATCGGAATCGACCTGGGGACGACGTTCAGTTGCGTGAGCGTCCTCGAGGGTGGTGAGCCCACGGTCATCCCGAACTCCGAAGGCGGTCGCACGACCCCGTCGGTCGTCGCCTTCTCCAAGAGCGGGGAACGCCTCGTGGGCACGGTCGCCCGGCGCCAGGCCGTCACCAACCCCGAGAACACCGTGTTCTCGATCAAGCGCTTCATGGGTCGCAAGTACGGCGACGTCTCCGAAGAGATGAAGATCGTGCCGTACAAGGTGGTCGCGGCTCCCAACGGCGACGCCGCCGTCGACATCCAGGGCAAGCTCTACTCGCCGCCCGAGATCTCGGCCATGATCCTGCAGAAGCTGCGCCGCGACGCCGAGGAGTACCTCGGCGAGAAGGTCAGCGAAGCGGTCGTCACCGTGCCGGCCTACTTCAACGACTCCCAGCGCCAGGCCACCAAAGACGCCGGCAAGATCGCCGGCATCGAGATCAAGCGCATCATCAACGAGCCCACCGCGGCCGCGCTGGCCTACGGGCTCGACAAAGAGCACGACCAGACCATCCTCGTGTTCGACCTGGGCGGCGGCACCTTCGACGTCTCGATCCTCGACCTGGGCGACGGCGTCTTCGAGGTCAAGTCGACCAACGGCGACACCCACCTGGGCGGCGACAACTTCGACAAGGCCGTCGTCGACTGGATGGTGGCCGAGTTCAAGCGCGAGAACGGCATCGACCTGAGCAAAGACAAGATGGCCCTGCAGCGCCTCTACGAGGCCGCCGAGAAGGCCAAGATCGAGCTCTCGACCACGATGAGCAGCAACGTCAACCTGCCGTTCATCAGCGCCGACGAGAACGGCCCCAAGCACCTCGACCTCAACCTCACGCGGGCCAAGTTCAACGAGCTCACCGCGACGCTCGTCGACCGCGTCGTCGGGCCGGTCAAGAGCGCCCTGTCCGACGCCGGCCTCTCGCCCGACAAGATCGACCACGTCATCCTCGTGGGCGGCATGACGCGCGTGCCGGCGGTGCAGGACAAGGTGCGCGAGCTGATCGGCAAGGAGCCCCACAAGGGCGTCAACCCCGACGAGGTCGTGGCCGTGGGCGCCGGCATCCAGGGCGGCGTGCTGGCCGGCGAGGTCAAAGACGTGCTGCTGCTCGACGTCACCCCGCTGTCGCTGGGCATCGAGACCAAGGGCGGCGTGTTCACCCGCCTGATCGAGCGCAACACGACCATCCCGACCAAGAAGAGCGAGATCTTCTCGACCGCCGAAGACAACCAGACCAGCGTCGAGATCCACGTGCTCCAGGGCGAGCGCGACATGGCGCGCTACAACAAGACGCTGGGCAAGTTCCAGCTCGTCGGCATCCCGCCGGCGCCGCGCGGCATCCCGCAGGTCGAGGTCACCTTCGACATCGACGCCAACGGCATCGTGCACGTGAGCGCCAAAGACCTCGGCACCGGCAACGAGCAGAAGATCACCATCACGGCGTCGAGCGGCCTGTCCGAGCAGGACATCGAAGGCATGATGAAAGACGCCGAGTCGCACGCCGAAGAAGACCGCCGGCTGCGCGAGGTGGCCGAGGTCAAAAACAACGCCGAGAACCTCGTGTACTCGACCGAGAAGTCGCTGCGCGACATGGGCGACAAGATCGACCAGGCCACCCGCGACGAGATCGAAGCGGCGGCCGCCGAGGTGCGCAAGGCCTTGGACACCGACGACACCGACGACATCAAGGCCAAGACCGACACCCTCATGCAGGCCTCTCACAAGCTCGCCGAGACCATCTACCAGCAGGCCCAGCAGCAGAGCGCGCCGTCGGGCGACGGCGCCCCCGAAGGCGGGCCCGCCGGCGACGAGAACGTCGAAGAGGGCGACTACGAGGTCATCGACGACGACCAGGCAGAAGTAAGCAGACAGCAACGTAAAGGCGCCGCGTCATACCCACGCGAGCAGGCCGAAGGTCGAGGCCGCCGGGCCCATCCGGGCCCGGCGGGCAGCGACCGGAAAGGAGAACGGACACATGGCGATCATCAGATGGGACCCCTTCCGCGAAATGACGAACCTGCAGGGCCAGGTGAACCGGCTCGCCGACTCGCTGTGGTCGGGGCGTCCCGAGAGCTGGGTACCGGCGGTCGACGTGTTCGACACCAAAGAGGCCGTCGTGCTCAAGGCCGAGCTGCCCGGCATGAAGGTCGACGACATCCAGATCGAGGTCGACGACAACGTGCTCACCGTCAAGGGCGAGCGCACCTTCGAAGACAAGGTCGACGAGCAGCGCTACTACCGCGTCGAGCGTCGCTACGGCTCGTTCCAGCGCAGCCTCGCCCTGCCGCAGGGCGTGAAGGCCGACGAGATCAGGGCCACCTACGAAGACGGTGTCCTGCAGGTCACCGTGCCCAAGTCCGAAGCCGGAGCGTCCGCGGCGCATCGAGGTCAAGCCGGCGGCCACCGTCGAGGCGATGGCGGCCAAGGCCTGACGCGCGGGCGGCAGGCACGACGGCCCGGCGGGCGCCGGGCCGCAGCCGACCGCCGGCCGGGCGGCGTCACCGCCGCCCGGCCGCGCCGCCGGGCCGCGCGAACGAAGGCACGACCGCACAGCCGACACGTACGACCGAAACGACCAAAACGATCAGGCGATCACGACAGAGGGCGACCAGACGATGACGACACCCCACGACAAGAAGGACCGGCGCAGCCAGGGCAAGCGCGGCGACCACGAGGCCGACGCCGCTCCCCAGGGCGCGGCCGACCAGCCGTCCGACGCGGCCGACGTCAAGGCGGCGGCGTCGTCTCGCGATCGCACGGTCCCCATCGAGCCCGAGGGCGGCGCGCAGCCGGTCATCGAGCTGCACCCGGCGGCGGGCGACGAGCTGCGCGCGGCCTTGGCCGAGCGCGACCAGTACCTCGACCACCTGCAGCGTCTCAAGGCCGAGTTCGAGAACTACCGCAAGCGCATGCAGCGCGACAACCAGGCGCTCGTCTTGCGCGCCGGCGAGGGCGTGCTCGAATCGCTGCTGCCGGTGCTCGACAACATGCAGCGCGCCCTCGAGTCGGCCGAGCGCCACGAAGAGGGGCAACTGATCAAGGGTGTGGAGATCGTCTCCGGGCAGCTGCGCTCGGTGCTCGAGAGCCACGGCCTCGACGAGGTGCCCGCCGAACCGGGGCTGCCGTTCGACCCCAACGTCCACGAGGCGGTCGTCGCGCAAGAATCCGACGAGTTCGACGAGGGCGCGATCGTCGCCGTGCTCGAGCCCGGCTACCTGCTGCACGGCAGGCTGCTGCGGCCCGCACGGGTCATCGTGGCGAGGTAGCCCATGGCCGATTTCTACAAGACGCTCGGAGTCCCGCGCGAGGCCTCGCCCGACGAGGTCCGCAAGGCCTTTCGCAAGCTGGCGCGCAAGTACCACCCCGACACCAACTCCGACAAGGGCGCCGAAGACAAGTTCAAAGAGGTCAGCGAGGCCTACGAGACGCTCTCCGACCCCGACAAGCGCAAGCACTACGACGAGATGCTGCGCCTGGGCGCCTTCGACCCGCGCACCGGACGCCCCGGCCAGGGCGGCTTTCAGGGCTTCGACCCGAGCATGTTCCAGCAGGGCGGCGGCCAGGCGTTCCAGATGGGCGACTTCGGCGACATCCTCTCGAGCCTCTTCGGCGGCGCGGGGCAGGGTAACCGCCGCGGCGGCCGCGCCACGGCCCAGCGCGGCGCCGACCTGCAGGCCGACGTCACCATCTCGTTCGACGACTCGCTGAACGGCGCCTCGGTGCGCGTGCCGGTCGAGAGCAACGGCCCCTGCCCTACCTGTCACGGTACCGGCGCGGCGCCGGGCACCTCGCCCAAGATCTGTCCCGAGTGCCACGGCCGCGGCGTCATGGCGCAGAACCAGGGCCCCTTTGCCATCTCGGTGCCCTGCCCGCGCTGCCACGGCAACGGCACCGTGATCGACTCGCCGTGCCCCACCTGTCACGGCGGCGGCGTCACCCGCCAGACGCGGCGCTACGCGGTGAAGATCCCGGCGGGCGCCAAAGAGGGCACCAAGATCCGCCTCAAGGGCAAGGGCGAGGGCGGCGCCGCCGGCGGTCAGCCCGGCGACCTCTACGTGGTCGTGCACGTCGAAGACTCCGGCCTGTTCGAGCGCCGCGGCGACGACCTCATGATCGAGGTGCCGGTGACCATGGCCGAGGCGATGCTCGGCGCCACCGCGCGCGTGCCCACGCCGGGCGGCGGCAAGGTGTCGCTCAAGGTGCCGGCGGGCAGCTCCGACGGGCGTACGCTGCGCTTGCGCGGCAAGGGCGCGCCGCGCCTCAAGGGCGGCGGCAACGGCGACCTGCTGGCGCGCGTGCGGCTGATCGTGCCGACCAAGCTGAGCAAGGAACAGAAGCGACTTGCCGAGGAGCTCGGCAAGACCGAGCCCGACCCGCGCGCGGCGCGCTTCGGGGGCATCTAGCCACAAAGACGACCCGGGCGGTGATGCGCCATGGCGCAACGCGACGACCCTACCAGACCGCTCTTCATGATCTCGATCGCGGCCGAGCTGGCCGCCATGCACCCGCAGACGCTGCGCCTCTACGAGCGCCGCGGCCTGTTGCAGCCGCAGCGTTCGGCCAAGAACACGCGGCTCTACTCGCGCGCCGACGTCGACCGCCTGCAACGCATCCAGGAGCTGACCGACCTCGGTCTCAACCTGGCCGGCGTCGAGCGCGTGCTCGCGCTCGAAAGCCAGCTCGCGCTGGCGCACGACCAGGTGCTGCGCTTGGAGACGCAGCTGGCGCGCGCCGCCGACGACCTGCGCGACGAGGTGCGCCGCGTCGAGCGTTCGTCGCGCCGCGACCTGGTGCCGCTCGGCCACATGGCGATCGTGCGCGTCGGCAAGCGGCGCCGCTAAGGGTCGCCGCTGCTAAGGCGCGACGCCCCCGACGCCGCTAACGGCGTCGGCACGCGCCGCCGCTACAAAGCCGGCGCCCCGGCGCCGCAAGCGACCGCCGCTCGCGACGACCAACGATTTGTGCGAGAGACGACGACGAAGGATGACGATATGGATGTAAGCAAGTTCTCCGAGCGGGCGCGCGAGGCGCTCGAGACCGCCCAGGGCGTGGTGCGCCGCGGGCCCTGCCAACATGCTGGGCACCGAGCACCTGCTGATCGGCGTGCTGAGCCTGCCCGGCGGCATCGTCGAGCAGATCCTCAACCTGCTCGGCATCGACAAGGGCGCCGCCATGACGCGCGCCGACAAGTTCGCCCAGAACCAGCCCGCCGGCTCGGGGCCGGCGAGCGCGCCGCCGGCCGACATGCTCTACATGACGCCCCACGCCAAGGCGGCCATCGACATCGCCGTGCAGCAGTCGCAGAAGCTGGGCGACGAGTTCGTGGGCACCGAGCACCTGCTGCTCGGCATCTTCCTCGAGGGCGAGGGCCCGGGCAGCGCCGTGCTCAAAGACCTCGGCATGACCGAGGAGAGCCTGCAGCGCGCCCTGGCCGAGATCCGCGACACCGGCGTCGACTACGAGAGCAACGCCGCCGGCGAGAGCATGCTCAAAAAGTACACGCGCGACCTCACGGCTCTCGCCGCCGAGGGCCGTCTCGACCCGGTCATCGGCCGCGACGCCGAGATCAAGCGCGTCATCCAGGTGCTCAGCCGGCGCACCAAGAACAACCCGGCGCTCATCGGCGAGCCCGGCGTCGGCAAGACCGCCATCGCCGAAGGCCTCGCCCAGAAGATCATCGCCGGCGACGTGCCCGAGCCGCTGCGCGGCAAGCGCGTGCTGGCCCTCGACCTGGGCGCCATGGTGGCCGGCTCCAAGTACCGCGGCGAGTTCGAGGAGCGCCTCAAGGGCGCGCTCGACGAAGTCCAGCGCGCCAAAGACGTCGTGCTGTTCATCGACGAGCTGCACAACGTGGTCGGCGCCGGCGCCGCCGAGGGCGCGATCGACGCCTCGAACCTCATGAAGCCCATGCTCGCCCGCGGCGAGCTGCAGTGCGTGGGCGCCACCACCCTCGACGAGTACCGCGAGCACATCGAGAAGGACTCGGCGCTCGAACGGCGCTTTCAGCCCATCCTCGTGCCCGAGCCCACGGTCGAAGAGACGATCGCCATCCTCCACGGCCTGCGCGACAAATACGAGGCGCACCACAAGGTGAAGATCACCGACGAGGCGCTGGTCGAGGCCGCCCGCCTGGCCGACCGCTACATCTCCGACCGGTTCCTGCCCGACAAGGCGATCGACCTGCTCGACGAGGCGGCCAGCAAGCTGCGCATCGAAGCCGACCATGCTGCCGCCCGAGCTGCGCGAGATGGAGCTGCAGCTCGGCGACCTCACCCGCGAGGGCGCGGCCGCCGTGCAGGCCCAGGACTACGAGAAGGCCGCCCAGTTAAAGGAGCAGACCGACAAGATCCAGCAGACCTTCGTCGAGGCCAAGAACGCCTGGCTGTCCGACAAGGGCATCGCCGACGCCACGGTCGACGCCGACGACATCGCCGCGATCGTGAGCTCCACGACCGGCATTCCCGTGCAGCGCATGCTGGCCGAAGAGGCCGACAAGCTGCTCGGCATGGAAGAAGGCCTGCACAGCCGGCTGGTCGGCCAGGACCGCGCCGTGGTCGCGGTGGCCGAGGCGGTGCGCCGCGGGCGCGCCGGCCTCAAAGACCCGCGGCGGCCGATCGGTTCGTTCATCTTCCTGGGCCCGACCGGCGTGGGCAAGACCGAGCTCGCGCGGGCGCTCGCCGAGTTCCTGTTCGACGACGAAGGCGCCCTGATCAGGCTCGACATGAGCGAGTACATGGAGAAGTTCTCGGCCTCGCGGCTGGTCGGCTCGCCGCCCGGCTACGTCGGCTTCGACGAGGGCGGCCAGCTCACCGAGGCGGTGCGTCGCCGGCAGTACGCCGTGGTGCTCTTCGACGAGATCGAAAAGGCGCACCCCGACGTCTTCAACATGCTGCTGCAGATCCTGGACGACGGGCGCCTCACCGACGGCAAGGGCCGCACGGTCGACTTCAAGAACACGGTCGTCATCATGACGAGCAACGTGGGCAGCGGCATGATCCGCCAGCAGACGCTGGGCTTCAGTCAGGCCACCGGCACCGAGCGGCAGTCGCGACGACTTCGAAAAGCGACTGCTCGACGAGCTGCGGCAAGGCGCTTCCGTCCCGAGTTTCTGAACCGGGTCGACGACATCATCGTGTTCGACCCGCTCACCAAGGAGCAGCTCGAGCAGATCGTCGACCTGCTGCTCGATCGCACGCGGCGCCTGGTCGAGGCGCAGGGCCTGCACCTCGAGGTCACCGAGGCGGCCAAGGCGCGTATCGTCGAGGCCGGCTACGACGTGCAGTTCGGAGCGCGGCCGCTGCGCCGCGCCATTCAGCGCCTGGTCGAGAACCCGCTCTCGAGCGAGCTGTTGCGCGGCACCTTCGCCGCCGGCGACACGATCGAGGTCGACGCCGGGACCGACGGCGCGCTGGCCTTCTCGCACGCCAAAAGCGACACCGCGGCGCACGTCTGAAAGCGGGCCGTGGGGGCGCGCGGCCCGGGCGTTGCCCGGGCCGCGCGCCCTGTCCTATAGTGGCTGCATGGCACGCGTGCGTACGTTGTTCGTCGGCACCATCCTGGGCGGCGCCCTGAGCGTCGTCCTGGCGCCCGGCGCCGCCGGCCGGCGCTGCCGCAGCATGCTCGCGGCGCGCGCCTGTCGCGCCGTGGCCGCCTTTGGCGGGCCCCCCTGTACTCAAGAATCCTGCGCCACGGGCGACAAAGAGACTGTAGACGAGTGACGAGCACGCAGGCGCCGGCCGGCAAGCGGCCGGCGGTCGCGTGCTCGAGCCACGAAAACGCAGCCGAGGAGTCCGCCGTGGAATTCTTTCTGTTAGGCGAGGAGAAGAGCGTGGACGACGAACAGGTGATGGTGCGCAACGGCGAGTCGGGCCCCGAGTTCAAGGTCGAGATCGGCTTTCTCGAGCTCGAAGTGGTGGCCTACACGGGCGGCCTCAAGATCGTGGGCTACGCCCATTTCGGCCACAACGGCCGGGTGTCGAGCCGCCGCTCGTCAGACCATCTGCGTCACATCACCGACGACCGCCTCACCCTGTCGCGGGCGAGCATCTACCGCGCCGCGAGCGACGAGCTGATCGAGACCGTGCCGTACCTCGTGCTCAACCTCGAGCGCGTCGACGTGGTCTACGCGCGCGACCCCAACGGCCCCGAGGCCGCCGACGCCCCGGCCGCCGTCTGACCATGAGCGCGCCCGTGTACGACGTCGACCTGCTGCTGCCCACGGCGCGCTTCGCCTTCTGGGTCGACGGCGGGCGCGTCGAGGTCGAGCCCGACCACCGCTCGCCCGAGGGCTTCGTGGCCTACGAGGCGCTGGCCGCCGCACGCCAGGTGGTGGGCATGACCACGTTCCCCAACACGGTGCTGCTGCGCGGCCCGCAGACCATCCTGGTCGATCCCGGCATCGCACCTGCAGAACGAGCCCGTCATCAAGGCGCTGGCCGCTCGCGGCCTGGGCGTGGCCGACCTCGACTTCATCGCCCTCACGCACGCCCACTTGGACCACGCCGGCGCCTGTGCCGACGTGCCGGGGCCGGTGGCCATGCACGAGCTCGAGCTCGACGACCCGGGCCGCGCCATGGTGGCCGGCCTGCTGCCGCTCGAGCGGTTGCGGCTGCTGTCGGGCGACGCAGGGCGAGCTCGCGCCGGGCATCGCCTGGGCGCGCACGCCGGGCCACACCGAGGGCAGCGTGTGCTTCAAGGTCGACACCGCGGCCGGCCTCGTCGTGCTCACCGGCGACACTATCGGCCCGTTGCGCGACGACTTCGAGCGCGTCGTGGCCGGCGCCGACGCCGGGCCCGACCCGGTGCTCGCGGCATCCTGGCGGGCGATCGCCTCGTGGGGAGCCGTCACGCTCATTCCCGGGCACGTGCCGCCCTTCACGCCCGGGCAGTAGCGGCGGCTCGCGTCTCGCAACCGGCTCGCGCCGACCACGGGCGAGCCTGTGCTAGACTGAAAAACCCGAGCCGCAACGAAGCCCAGGAGCAGAGCTTTGCCGATCTACGAGTACCGCTGCGAGGTGTGCGGCCACACCCTCGAGGTCTTCCAGAAGTTCTCAGACGACCCGCTCGAGACCTGTGAGGTCTGCGGCGGGCACGTCTCCAAGGTGCTGCACCCGGTCGCCATCCACTTCAAAGGCTCGGGTTTCTACACCACCGACTACGGGCGCGGCTCCAGCAAGGCGCGCGCCGCGAGCGACGCCGCCCGCACGGCCGACGAGGCCAAGCCCGCGAGCAGCGACACCTCCAAAAAAGCGGACAAGCCCGCGTCGGGCGCCGCCGGCAACGGCGGCGGCGACGCCAAGAAAAGCGAAGGCAAGTCCGGCGGCGACGCCTCGCGTCGCCCGAGCACCGACAAGACCGGCTAGGTCCGCCGGCGGGGGAGACCATGCAGGGCCACGACGACGAGCGCGCGCCCCACGACGGTGAGCGCGAGGCCGAGCAGCACAAGGGCGGCGGGGGCGCCGGCAACGACGGCGAGCCCAAGGCCGGGCAGCCCGCGGCCGCACGCGGCGCCGAGGAGCGCGCCTCCGAGCGCATCGCCCAGCAGGCGCGCGCCAACCTGCGCAACCTGGTGAGCGACGACACGCTCGCCCTGCCCTCGCTGCGCCTGATCGCCGACGGCATCCGTCTCGAGCTCGAAAAGCGCGGCGAGGTGGCCATCCTCTACGTCGGCCTCAAGCGCTACGGGCGCCTCGAGCGCGTCTTCGGCTGGCAGGTCACCTCCGACGTGCTCGACGCCTGCTCGAGCATCCTGCAGGAGATGGTCGGCACCTCGCTGCGCAGGCTCGACGTGCTGGCCGACTTCACGCTCTCCGACAACGCCTTCATCGTCGTGCTCTCGCCGCCGCGGCGCGCCAAGGAGATCGCCCGCGACGACCTCACGGCCATCAGCCGGCGCGTCTACGAGCGCCTGCAGTCGATGCTCCTGAACGACCTCGCGCCGGGCGTGTTCGACCGCGTGCACCCGTTCGTCACGGTCGCCGTGCTGCAGGCCGGCGCCGACCTCACCTTCGAGCAGTCGCTGCAGAACGGCGTCGCGGCCGCCATGCAGGCCGCCGAGCGCGAGTGGCTGATCTACGACGACGAGCTCGAGCGCACCCTGGCCGACGCCGTCGCCAACCACAGCCTCGAGCCGCTGTTCGAGCCCGTGGTCGACGTCGCCGACGCGCCGGGTGCTCGGCTACCACACCGCCATCCGCGGGCCCTTCTACTCGCCGCTGCGCCTGCCCGACGTGCTCGACGAGGTCGCGCGGCGCTCGGCGCTGCTGCCCAGCTACGGCATCGAGACGCGCGAGCTGGCGGTCACCAAGGCCGTCGGCCTGGCCCCCGACGAGCTGCTCATGCTGTCGCTGCGAGTCGGTCGAGCTGCCCGGCGCGGCGGTGCTCGCGCTGAGCGAGTTCTACTCGCTGAACAAGGCGCTTGTGCCGCAGCACGTCGTGTTCGAGGTGCAGGTCGCCGACCTGGCCGCCAACGCCGCGTCGGCGCTGCGCGTGCTCGGGCCGGTGCACGAGATGGGCTTCCCGGTGTGCGTGGCCGGCGTGGGCAGCGGCCTCACGGCCTTCGACCTGATCACCCGGGCCCAGCCCGACTACCTGGCGCTCGACCCGGTGATCAGCGCCGGCGCGGCCGACGACCCCACCTTTACCGACATCGTGCAGCTCCTGCTGCGCTTCGCGGCGCGCATCGACGCGCGCCTGATCGCCCCCGAGGTCGCCGACGTGCGCCAGATGAAGGCGCTGCGCCGGGTGGGGGTCGAGCTCATGAGCGGCGCGGTCTTCGCCCGGCCCGACACCCGACTGCCCAAGCTGGGGCCGGCCAAGCTCGTCACTCCTGAGTAGTCACGGCGGCTCGGCCCCGGTCGCCGAGTGCCGGCGCTCAGGCCGAGAGCGTGACCGACAGGTGTCCGGGCGGCTCCGAGTCGGTGTCGACCGTCACGCGGTTGCGGCCGGCGCGCTTTGATTCGTAGAGCGCGCGGTCGGCGTGCTCGACCAGCAGCGACTCGCTCGACGATCCGAGGGGGTAGGTCGCCACGCCGGCGCTGGCCGTGACGTACGCCACCTCGCCGCCGCGCAGCTCGAGCGCCGTGCTCTCGATGGCGTGGCGCACGCGCTCGGCGAGCTCGATGCCGTCGTGGGCGTCGCCGCTGATCAGCAGCGCGAACTCTTCGCCGCCGTAACGGGCCGCCATGTCGGCCTCGCGGACGACCGCCTGCAGGGTGGCGCCGACGCGTTTGCAGCAGGTCGTTGCCGGCTTCGTGCCCGTGGCGGTCGTTGAAGCGCTTGAAGTGGTCGAGGTCGAGCATGATCAGGGTGAGCTCGCCGCCGTAGCGGTCGGCCTTGGTGACCTCGTTGTGCAGGTAGTCGGCGAAGGTGCCGTAGTTGTAGAGGCCGGTCAGGCGGTCGGTGAGCGACGAGGCGGCCAGCGTGCCTTGGCGCTGGTGCTGGTCGCGCTGCACGCGCCCGAAGACGAGGCCCGCCAGGCTGAACGCGGCGAGGCCCACGATCGCCTGGCGCGTGGTGCCGGCGTCGACCGGCTGGCGCAGGGCGAAGCAGGCCACGAAGAAGCCGCCGAGCCAGCCGGCCACCAGCAGGCCGCCGAGCTCGAAGAAGAACACCGCGCCGAGCAGCAGAGGGAAGATGAACAGCGGCCACAGGTAGAGCGAACCACCCGCCAGCAGCATGCCGGAGACGGCGACGAGCGTGCCTGCGAGGGCCGCCACGCGGCGCATGGTGACGCGACGACCGACGATATCGGGGTGTAGGGACATGCTGTTGCGAACCAGGCTGAACTCCGCGGCGGTCCAACGTACGGTTCGATATACCTACGACGCGCGTCGTCGGGCTCCTGCGCCCCGTTGTCACAACTGGCGACACCGGGCGGTGCGGTAGAATCGCCGGCACGATGAGCCACCTCCTGCTGACCAACGACGACGGCATCGACGCGCCCGGCCTGGCGGCGCTGCGCCGCGGCCTCGACGGGCTCGGCACGGTGCTCACCCTGGCGCCCGACGGCAACCGCAGCGCGATCGCGCGCAGCATCACGATCGACCGGCCGCTGCACGCCCGCGAGGTCCACTACGGCGATGGCTACGCAGGCTACGCGCTCGACGGCACGCCGGCCGACTGCGTGCGCGCCGCCGCCCTGGGGTTCTTCGGCGCACATCCGGCGATCGTGGTGGCCGGCGCCAACATGGGCGCCAACCTGGGCGACGACGTGGCCTACTCGGGCACGGTGGCGGCGGCCCTCGAGGGCGCGCTGCTCGGCCTGCCGGCCGTGGCCATCTCGGTGCAGGGCCGCTCGCCGCGCCACTTCGCCGACGCCGCCGGCCTGGCGGCGCCCATCGTGGCGCGCGTGCTGGCCGACGGCCTGCCGCACGGGCTCGTGCTCAACGTCAACTTCCCCGACCTCGCGGCGGCCGACGTGCGCGGCGTGCAGGTCACGCGCCTCGGCTGCGCCAGCGTGCACGAACGCATCGTGCTCGAGACCGGCGACGGCGAGGTGCGCCGCTACACCATCCACACCGAGGCACGCGACTGCGCAAACGAGGCGGGCACCGATTTCGCGGCGCTCGCCGCCGGGTACATCTCCATCACGCCGCTGCATTTCGACCTGGTCGACCCGCGCGCCTTCGAGCTGCTCGAGGGCTGGAAGTTGAGCGAGGCCGTGGCGGCGGTGCTGCCGCACGGCGGCGAGCGTGTGGCGCCGCGCGACGGGCAGGCGCTACGCGATGGTCAGGCGCCGCGCGATGGTCAGGCGCCGCGCGATGGTCAGGCGCCGCGCGACGGGCAGGCGCCGCGCGACGGTCAGGCGCCGCGCGACGACGCGGGCGGCGAGCCCGGCAAGGAGACGAAGTGGTGAGCGGTTTCGACCCGGTCATCCTCGACCTCGACGGCACGGTGGTCGACACCGTGGCGCTCATCCGCGCCTCGTTTCGGCACGCTTCGCGCGAGGTGCTCGGCGACGAACTGCCCGACGACGTGCTGCTGGCCGGCGTCGGCCAGCCGCTCATGACGCAGATGCGGGCCTTAGACGAAGCCCATGCCCAGCAGCTCTACGACGTGTACCGCGAGCACAACCACCGCGTGCACGACGACATGATCGCCGGGTTTGCGGGGATGGAGGCGGCGCTGGGCCGCCTGAAGGCGGCCCAGCGCCGCCTCGCCATCGTCACCTCAAAGAGCGCCGACACGACCGCCATGGCGTTTCGCGCGGTCAAGCTGCGCGACTACTTCGACGTCGTGGTCACGGCGAGCGACACCACGGCCCACAAGCCGTCGCCCGAGCCGGTGCTGCTCGCTCTGGAGCGCCTCGGCGCCGCGCCCGATCGGGCCGTCTACGTGGGCGATGCGCCCGCCGACATCGCGGCCGGAAGGGCCGCCGGCGTGGCCACCATCGCTGTGACCTGGGGCGTGTTCTCGCGCGCCGCGCTGGCCGTCGCCGCGCCCGACTTCACGGTCGCCACGCCGGAAGCGCTCGTCGACCTGTGCCTCGGGCGCGCGCCGGCCGGCGAGCCCGCGTCGCCGGCCGGCGGGCCCCCGCCGGCGCGCGGCGGGAGCGCCCGATGAGCCCGATGAGCCCGGCGGCCACCGACGACGTGCGGCGCCGCGCGGCCGAGCTGCGCCGCCAGATCGAGCACCACGCCCACCTCTACTACGTGCTCGACCGTCCCGAGATCGGCGACGCCGAGTACGACGCGCTGCTCCACGAGCTGCAGGACATCGAGGCCGCCTACCCCGAGCTGCGCACGCCCGACTCGCCCACGCAGCGGGTCGGCGGGCAGCCGCTCGAGAAGTTCACGCAGTGGCGCCACCTGCAGGCCATGCTCTCGCTGGCCAACGCCCGCAACCCCGACGAGCTGCTCGCCTGGAACGCCCGCAACCGCCGCCTGCTCGAGGCGCACGGCCTGGGCGAGGCGCCCATGAGCTACGTGACCGAGCCCAAGATCGACGGGCTCGCCATCTCGCTCGTCTACCGCGACGGCGTTTTCGAGCGCGGCGCGACGCGCGGCAACGGCGTGATCGGCGAAGACGTCACCGCCAACCTGCGCACCATCCACGCCGTGCCGCTGCGCCTGGCGGGGCTCGACCGCGGCGAGGCCGTGCCCGTGGTGATCGAGGTGCGCGGCGAGGTCTATCTGCCGCTGGCCGCCTTCGAACAGTTGAACGAGGCGCGCGCCGCCGCCGGCAAGTCGACCTTCGCCAACCCGCGCAACTCGGCCGCCGGCTCCATTCGCCAGCTCGATCCGGCCGTCGCCGCCGCGCGGCCGCTCAACATCTGGTGCTATCAGATCGGCTACCGCGAGGGCCTCGAGTTCGAGAGCCACTGGCAGTCGCTCGAGTGGCTGCGCAGCCAGGGCTTCCGCGTGAACCCCGGCTCGGCGCGCCACGAGACGATCGAGCAGGTGGCCGCCGAGTGCGCCGCCTGGGTCGACCGCCGCGCCGAGGTCGACTACGACATCGACGGCGTCGTGGTGAAGGTCGACGAGGTCGCGCTGCAACGCGACCTCGGCGAGGTCGCGCACGACCCGCGCTGGGCGATCGCCTTCAAGTTCGCGCCGACCACCGCCGTCACGCGGCTGCACAGCATCGAGGTCAACGTGGGGCGCACCGGCGTACTCACGCCGTTCGCCGTGCTCGAGCCGGTCCAGGTCGGCGGCGTCATCGTCGAACGCGCCACGCTGCACAACGAAGACGATATCCACCGCAAAGACGTGCGCCCCGGCGACGACGTGATCGTGCAGCGCGCCGGCGACGTCATTCCCCAGGTCGTGGGGCCGGCGATCAGAGAAGAGGAGGGCGAGCAGAGCGTCGCCGCCCACGAGGCCCGCCCGGCCTGGAACATGCCTGAGCGCTGCCCGGCCTGCGACTCCAGGGTGGTGCGCGAAGAGGGCGAGGTGGCGGTGCGCTGCCCGAACCGTTCGTGCCCGGCGCAGCTGGTCGAGGCGGTCAGGCACTTCGTGAGCCGCGGCGCCATGGACATAGACGGCGTCGGCGACGAGGCCGTCTGGGCGCTGCACCAGGCGGGCCTGGTGACGAACGTCGCCGACCTCTACGAGCTGAGCCTCAGCCGCCTCGCCGACGTGCCCCTGTTCACGCGCAAGGCGACCGGGCCGGACGGTCAGGATATCGTCGTGCCCAACCGCTTCGCCGAGATCCTGCTCGCCTCGATCGAGGCGTCAAAGGCGCAGCCCTTCGCCCGCGTGCTGTTCGCGCTGGGCGTCAGGCACGTGGGCGGGGTCACGGCGCAACTGCTGGTCGAGCACTTCGCCTCGCTCGACGAGCTCGAGCGCGCGAGCGAAGCCGAGATCGCCGAGGTGCCCGGCATCGGCCCCGTGGTGGCCGCCACCGTCGAGCAGTACCTGGCCGACCCGCACAACCGCGAGACCCTGGCCAAGCTGCGCGCCCACGGTCTGCGCTTCGTCGAAGAGGCGCCCCAGCGCGCCGCCGGCCCGCTGTCGGGCAAGACGTTCGTGCTCACCGGCACGCTCGACACGCTGTCGCGCGTCGAGGCGGGGGAGAGGATCGCCGCGCTGGGCGGCAAGGTCGGCAGCTCGGTCAGCAGCCGCACCGACTACGTGGTGGCGGGCGCGAGCCCCGGCTCAAAGCTCGCCAAGGCGCAAAAGGCGGGCGTCGAGATCGTCGACGAGCAGGCGCTGCTGGCCATGCTGGGCGAGGGCGGCGAGGTCGCCGCCGGGCCGGGCGGCGAGGTCGCCGCCGGCGCACCCGGCGAGGCCGCCGCCGGCCCGCATGACGCCGCCGCCGGACCAGGCGGCGACGGCGCTCATTAATCGCGCTTAAGGCGGCCTTAACATGCACTTAATCAGGGCGGCCGATACTCTCTATCGACCCCCCTCAAGGGCAACCCCAAGCCCTGCCGACGAGCTCCGCCCCCCCGCGGGGCTCGTCGCGTTTGTAGGGTCTGAAGCGAAGACTCACCCGACCCTCACGACACGCTCAAACGGGCGGGGTACGTTGAGATTCAGAGATCCCCCTGAGCCAGGGATCTGCTGAGCCCGCCGCCCCGTCTCACCCCGGGGCGGCGGGCTGCCCCTTCCGGTGACCCTCAGCCTGAGCCTTGTCATCGTCGTCCCTGAGGTGTACGACGTAGAGAGCACGGCCTTGGCAGCATCCAGGGCAGTCACGCTCAACGACCGAGCCGGGAGGGTCCGCCCCATGATCACCGCCGCCACCCTGAAGGATCGTCGCCTCGCCGCAAAGCACACAGAAGTCCCCGGCCTCGTCGAGGCCGAGCGGCTCAAGGCCCGCCTGGCTCGCGCTCGCGACAAGCGCGTGCCCTTCTATCTGTCGTGCGACGAGTTCCTCGCGGTCTGTCGTTGGAAGCTCGGCGACCAGTACGGACGGGCCGCGCATCTGCTCGAGTCCAGCTCCGAGAAACGCATCAAGCGCGTCACGCAGATGGCCTTCGCCTTCAAAGACAAGGATGCCGGCTTCGAACTGCGCGCACGGCTCGCGACCCTCGGCTTACTGCCCGGCGTGGGCCTCGGGGTCGCGACCGCCATCCTGGGGCTGTGCTACCCGAAGAGCTACGCACCCATCGACTCTCGCGCCTGGCAGGCGCTCTTCGACGAGCGGCGCAGCGCCTTCGACGCGGCCGCCTACCGGCGCTTCGAGGAACGCCTGAGCGAGCTGGCCGCCGAGGTCAGGGCGATCGACCCCAAGGGGCGCTGGTCGGTGCAGACCGTCGGCTACTACGTCGGCGCCGGCGACGGGGCGGGTCCGGTCTGACGCGTTGAGGGGCCACGAGCGGGCGACGTTCCCCTCGCGGACCCGGTGTCGCGCCGATCCGTGCGCGAAAGGCCAACGTGCGGCTAACCGATCCCTCATCGTGTGACGCCAGAATGTGAGCACGGCCCGCCTATCCGCGGGGCGCCAGGCTGAAGCGTTCAGGATCGGTCCGTGCCCACCACAACCCGCTATGTCATCGTCAAGGCGAAGCGCCTGCCGGGCAGGCCGCGCTGGCTGGTCGTGGCCGTGTGGACGGTCGTGGCGCTCGCGGTGTGCGCGGGCCTGACGGCCGGCGTGGCCGCGGCCTGGCTGCAGCGCACCACCGGCCAGGTCGCGCGCAACGACCCGCAGGAGGTCGCGGCGGTCCGGCCCCAGCTCGCGCACAGCCGGCCGGGAAAGCCGATCAACATCCTCGTCCTGGGCAGCGACCGGCGCGCCGGCGACCTCAGCCTGGGCGCGCGCTCCGACACGCTGATGGTCGTGCGCCTCGACCCGCAGACGGACAGCATCTCCCTGCTCTCCGTGCCGCGCGACCTGCGCGTCGAGATCCCCGGCTACGGACTCACCAAGATAAACGCCGCCTACGCCTATGGCGGCGCCGCGCTCTCGTTACGGGTCACCAAGCGGTTGCTGGGCATTCCCATCAACGACTTCGTCGACATCGACTTCGACGGCTTCAAGCAGGTCGTCAACAAGCTCGGCGGCGCCTACCTCATGATCGACCGCCGCTACTACAACGACACCGCGGTGACCGACTACGCATCGATCAACATACAGCCGGGCTACCAGCGCTTGAGCGGCGCCGCCGCGCTGTCGTGGGTGCGGTTCCGTCACGACCAGAGCGGCGACTTCACGCGCATCGTGCGCCAGGAGATCTTTCTGCGCGAGATGAAGCGGCAGCTCATGACGTCGGCCAGGCTCTCCAGTCTGCCGCGGTTCCTGGCCGTGATGGGCATCGTCTCGCACAACGTGACCTCCGACATCTCGAGCCTGGGCAAGTCGTACGGGCTGCTCAAGCTGGCGCTGCGGCTCGACAACGCCCGCGTCTATCAGACCCACGTCTACGGCTCCGCGCCGATGATCGACGGCATCGACTACGTCGTGGCGACCCGGGGTCAGGTGCGCGCGGCGGTGCGCCGGTTTCTGCACCCCCAGTGGGCGACGCCTCGCACAGCGGCGGCCGGGGTAAAGGCCGGCGCGGCGACGACCGCCTCGGCGCCGACGAGCGCAGCGAGCCCGTCCGCGTCACCCTCGACGGCGGCGTCCGGTTCCAAGCCGGTCGTCACCGACTCGCTCCGCCACGTGGCCGAAGTGGCGGGCGCTGCAGCGCCGCTGCGGCTTGCCCCTCTCTCTGCCGGCGAGCCTGCCCGCCGGCGCGGGATACGACGAGTTTCGTTCGTACACCGTGTCGACACCCTCGGGCGCGGTCAAGGCGGCGGTCGTGGTGGGCACGACGCCCCAGGGCGGTTCCTGGGATGTGCAGGCCATCGCCTGGCCGGCGGCCCCGATCCTGGCGAGCCCCGACTCGACCGCGACGGTCGGCGGGCGCCTCTGCTCGCTGTACTACGACGGCGACCGTTTGCGCATGGTCGCCTGGCGCTCCGCCGGCGTGGCCTACTGGGTCTCGAACACCCTCGACGAGCAACTCTCGAACACCACGATGCTCGCTCTGGCGGCCTCGTGCGTACCCGTGCCTTGACGGGCTCTCGCCCGGCGTCTCACCCCAGCACGCCGCGCAGGGCGAGCTCGCGCGTCTGGTAGATCTTCGAGCAGGCGATCGAGGCCGCAGAGGCGGAAGATACGCACCAGCCCGCGGTACGGCAGGACCACGGCGACCGCGCCCAGGCCCAGGTTCCGGGCGGCCATGACGATCACGCCGAGCCCCAGGCTGTCGATCGACGATACCGCGCTGAGGTCGATCACGAGCGCCTTGGCGCCCGTATCGAGGGCGCCCACTACGGCATCGCGCACGAGCGGCACCGTCCTGCCGTCGACCTCACCCTGCAGAACGACGAGCGAGGTGCGCTCCGACACGGTGACGACGCCGACCTCGAACGGGAGCTTTGGCTGCCGGAGCCAGGCGACCTCCACTTCGACGCTCGAGACCGGACCTTGGGAGAGCTCTGTCGTCATCGCAGCCACCCGCCTTCTTTCGGTCGTGGAGCGCGCATCGCACCATGCGGCATGCCGAGCTCATCATGAGACGTTATGGTGAGCGCCGCGTGTCGTGGCGGCGAGCTTGAGGTGAGGCTGCCGACGGTCTCGCGTCGCGCTCCCCGAGCCACTCGCGGATGAACAGGTCGATGCCGTCGCGGACCCTGCGATAGCCGGCCAGACGCTCCGCTTCACTTCCCGTGCAGGCGGCGGGGTCGGCAAACGGCCAGCTGAGATGTTCGCCCATGCCCGGCAGCCTCGCGTACCGGCGCTCGGCGCGGTTGCAGACCGTGATCACGTAGTCGAAGCGGAGCCTGCGGGGGAGCTCTCAGGCCCTTCGGAAAGTGGCTGCGCATGTCGAAGCCGGCCTCCTGCATGACCACGATGGCCAGAGGCTCGATCTCCTGCGGCTGGAGGCCGGCGCTGCGCGCCTCGTACCGGTCCCCGCCGTAGGCTCGCAGAAACGCCTCGGCCATCTGGCTGCGAGCCGTGTTGCCCACGCAGAGAAAGAGGACCCGAGTCTTGCCCACGCTGAATCGCCTTTCGCGGTCGTGTGCCGCCGCCGCCGCACCGTGCCCACCGCTTGTACAGGGAGCAGATGAGCACCGCGCGAGAAAGCCGTGCGTGGCGCGTGAGCGGCGGTCCGCGGCGGTGTCGGGAGGTGCCTTTGAGGCGGCGCTGGGGTGTGTGCTCGAGGCGGCGCTGGGGTGTGCTCGAGGCGGCGCCGGGGTGTGTGCCCGAGGCGGCGCCCGGGGCGACCCGTTCGCCGAAAGCGACCCGGAACTGGCGCGAGCCCCGCTGGGGGCGGGGCTCGCCAAGGGCTTGGGGCTGCCCTTGTAAGGAGGGTGACACAACGATAGCGGCCGATTCTTAAGTTCGCGTTACGTACGTGAGGCGCGGCGTTAAGGGGTTCGTGTGCGATCGGGTCAGGGTGCAGGCAGGCACCGGCCTTCGCGCGCGAGGGGCCGCGCGAAACGATCGGCGGCCGTCATGGCGCGCCGTCCACGCGGTTCACGCGCCCGTCGTCGGGACGGTAGACTACCCGCGGGCCGGCGTAGCTCAGTTGGCAGAGCGACTGCCTTGTAAGCAGTAGGTCAACGGTTCGATTCCGTTCGCCGGCTCCAGCGGTCACCCCGACGCGTTCTGCTCGATGAGGGGGCCGGCCTGGCTCAGCAATCCGTAGATGCAGTTCTTCGCGGCGATCTGCTGAAGCTCGGCGCGCTCACCGGCATCGAGGCCCGCGGGCACCGTGAACCGCGTCTCGAGCCGTTCGACCGCGGTTTGCAGCCGCTCGGCAGCTCGCAGCCGCTCGGCGGCTTCCTTCTGGCTGCCACGGCCCGCTTGAGCACGGCTGACACGCCTGAGCGTGTAGGTGCGTCGCAGCGTCCACCGAGCCGCCTCCATCGTCGTCGAGGGCGTCTGGTCGGCCGTCTCGACCCTCCAGGCGGTGGCCATGTACTCGACGATAGGCCTGGTCATCGAGAGGGCTTCGGCGATCGGCGCACCGCCGGGACGCTGCTCGTCTCCCGCGACGCGCCACGTAGTCGACAATGCAGGTGCTGACTGGTCCACTGCGCTCCTTGTTTGACTTCGCCAGTCTAGCGACCGGCCACCGACGTCGAAAGGGCCGCCCTCCCGGACGGCCCCTTCGACCGCTGGTCTGGTTCGCCGGTCCCGAGCGCGCTTTCCGCCTCGCTCGTCAGACAGCCGTCGGGTGATAGAACCTCTCGAGCCGCGCCCTCTCCTCGCTCGACAGCGCGCCCTTCTTGGCTGACTCGACCGGCCGCTGTCGGAGCTGCTGCTCGACATCGTCGTGCAGGCGCGGCAGTTCCTGGGAAGCGACGGCGCCAGGCTCTTCCGGCTCGAGACGGCGGAGAAGCGGCTGAGCACCCAGGCGACGGTCGGGCTCACCCCGTTCGGCGCCTCAGACGCGCCGCTGCCGCTGCCGTTGGAGGGCGGTCCCGTCGGGCAAGCCCTTGCGGCGCGGCGGGCGGTGGCGGCGACCGACCCCGGCGCGGCGCCGGCCGACGAGACCGACGACGGCGGGCGCGCCGGGCGGCGGCCTGACTGCCGGGCCTGTCTTGCGGTGCCCCTGGTCGTGCGCGACGAGGTGTACGGCGTGATCGCGCTGTACTACCGCAGCGGCCACGACGCTTCGACGACAACGAGGTCCGCCTTGCCGCGTCGTTTGCCGATCAGGCCGCCCTGGCCATCGAGAACGCCCGGCTGCGCGAGCAGATCGAGCGCGGCGCTGCGGCCGCCGAGCGCTCGCGCCTCGCCCGCGAGCTGCACGACTCGGTGACGCAGTCGCTGTTCGCCGCCAGCCTCACGGCCGAGGCCCTGCTGCAAGATCCGACCCGGCCTCGGCGCGGGCGCGCCGGAACCTGCTCGACGTGCAGCGGCTCACGCGAGGCGCTCTCGCCGAGATGCGCACACTGCTGCTCGAGATGCGCCCTGGCGCCCTGGCGCAGTCGTCGCTCGACGATCTGCTGGCGCACGTCGTGCAGGCCGCCGAGGCTCGCACACACACGGCGATCGCGCTGAACGTCGACGATGACCTGCGGGCGCTGCCCGCCGACGTGACGATCGCGCTCTACCGCATCGCCCAGGAGGCGACGAACAACATGGTGCGTCACGCCCACGCCCGCCGGGCGTGGGTGACGCTGACCCACTCCGACGAGGCCGTCAGGCTGGCGGTCGGCGACGACGGCGAGGGGTTCGATCGCGCCAGTGTCGGCGCCGAGCAGCTGGGGCTGCGCATCATGCGCGAGCGAGCCGAGGCCGTGGGCGCCCGTCTTGAGGTCGCCGGCGAACTCGGTGGTGGCACCGTGGTCGACGTGGTCTGGTCGGCAGGACAGGGGGCGAGCGGTGAGCGCTGACGGGGCTGCGCCGAATAGCGGAGCGCCGAAGGTCGGAGCGCCGAACGTCGGACCGACGATCAGGGTGATGATCGTCGACGACCACGAGCTGGTGCGCAGCGGTCTCGAGAACATCCTGCGCCTGTTCGACGACATCGAGCTGGTGGCGCAGGCCGACAGCGGGGCGCAGGCCGTCAGGTCGTGCGGGCAGGCCAGGCCCGACGTGGTCCTCATGGACCTCGTCATGCCGGGCATGAACGGCGTGGCGGCGACCGAGGTGTTGCTGCGCGAGCACCCCGGCACGCGCGTGCTGGCGCTGACCAGCTTCTCAGACGAGGAGCTGATCGAGGGCGCGCTGCGCGCCGGGGCGATCGGCTACCTCCTCAAGAACATCAGCGGCGCACAGCTGGCCGACGCCATCCGCGCCGCCCACGCCGGCCGCTCGACCCTCGCTCCCGAGGCCGCCGAGGCCCTGATCCACGTGGTCTCCACGCCCGACGCTCCCGGCGGCGACCTCACCCGGCGCGAGCGTCAGGTGCTCGCCCTCATGGCCGAGGGGCTGTCGAACGCCGATATCGCCGACCGGCTGGTGATCAGCCGCTCCACCGCCAAGACCCACGTGAGCAGCGTGATCGCCAAGCTCGGCGCCTCGAGCCGTACCGAAGCGGCCACCATCGCCGTGCGGCACCACCTGGTCTAGCCTTTCGCGCCCGCCCGCGCCGGCCCGACGACCGGGCGAAAGATCGGCCGACTGACCGAGCGCGACACCATCTGACCGCCCGATGCGCGCCGCTGCCCTCGCGCCTAGCCTTGCAGTGAGGGCCAAGGCGCCGGGAGCCCTTTTCGCAGCGGCAGCTCCGACGCCCTGAGCCCGGTGGCGGCAGACACGCCCTGGGGAGCGTGCGGGAAGGGGTGACGGGCCATGTTCGAACGGATCGTGCTCGCCGTCGACAGCACCGACCAGGCGCGCGGGGCGCTCACCGCGGCGCTCGACCTGGCCGGCAAGGCGCACGGCGAGGTGCTGGTCGTGCACGTCCACGACTTGGGCCTGGGGTCGCGGGAGACGGTGGACCTGGAGACCCACGACGAGGCGCGCCTGCTCACCGAGGCGCTGCTCGACGTGGTGACCCAGCACGGCGTGGCGGCGCGCGCCGAGCTGCGCTCGGCTCCGTCCGCCGACATCGCCAAAGAGATCCTGCGCGCTGCCCGGGATTTCGCCGCCGACACCATCGTGCTGGGCTCGCGGGGCCTCGGCGAGTTCGCCGGCCTCCTGCTGGGCAGCGTCGCTCACCGGGTGATCCAGATGGCCGACTGTCCCGTGGTCGTGGTGCGCTCCGGTGCGGCGGGCGCCGCGAGCGGCGCCCGCCGCACCGGCCGACGAGGGCCGCCGGGCTCGCCCCGCGACCGGCCGCAAGACGTGAGGAGTGGGGAGGCGGCGATGTTCCAGAGGATCGTGCTTGCGGTCGACGGTTGGGAGCAGGCCCTGGGGGCGGTGGCCGCCGCCACCGACCTTGCCGGCACAGCCCCGGCACAGGTGCTCATCGTGCACGTGTACGAGAGCGGGCTCGTGTCTCGCCAGACGGCCGAGCTGAACGGGCCAGAACCATGCGCCACGCTCGGCGAGATCGCGGCCGACGTGCTCACCAGAAAGGTGTCGCGCGAGCCCAGACGCCTCAAGGTGAACGCGGCGGCTCGCGTAGCCGAGGGCATCCTGCGGGCCGCCGCCGACTTTCGCGGCGACACCATCGTGCTCGGCCTGCGGTCGTCGGGGAGCGTCGCCGGGCAGCCGCTCGGCAGCGTGGCCCACCGGGTGATCCAGCGCGCCGGCTGTCCGGTCGTGGTCGTGCGCTCACCGGCGCCCGGCGGCGAGCGCGTGGAGCGCTTGGAGCGGGGAAGGGTGGGGCAGACGCCGTGAGCCAGATCAGCGACGAGCAGCTCGCCGACTACGTCCTCGGCCTGCGCACGGATCTGGCGGTCGCCGCGGCGCTCGACGGCCAGCCGGAACTGCGTCGCCGCTGCCGCATCATGCAGAGCGAGCTCGGCGACCTCGACCGGGAGGCGGCCGCGCTCCTCGACGACGATCCGCGCGACGGGGTCCTGGCGGGCGCGTCGTGGCGCATCCTGCTGGCGGTCGACGGGTCGCCGCGCTCGCGCAGGGCCACGCAGGCAGCCCTCGCCCTCGCCCGGCGAAGCCAGGGGTCCGTAGAGGTGCTGGCATGTCCGCGAGCTGGCTGCGGGTCGCTGCGGCGGCGCTCCGGCCGGCGAGACGCGCTCCGAGGCGGCAGCCACCATCGGCCCGCTGCTGGGCGAGCTGCACGAGCGCGGCGTCGCGGCCCGGGGACAGCTGCGCAGCGCGCCGGCCGGCCGGGTGGCCAGGCACATCCTGCTGGAGGCGCAGGAGATGGCCGCCGACGTCATCGTGATCGGCGCGAGCAGCCCGTCGCCGCTGGCCGCCCTGCGCGCCCCGCGAGTCGGCAAGGCCGTCGTCAGAAAGGCGACCTGCCCGGTGCTCGTCGTCTAGCAGCGCCCGGCAGGGCAGCCCCTGTGCGCCGCCGCCGGAGCGGCGGCGGCGCACGACGCGCTGGCGCGGCGCTGAGGCTGCGGCTCAGGACTCCTTGACCGGCGGCCGGCCGGGGGCGGGCGGCTCGGCGGGCGCTTGCAGCCGTGCCTTGAGCCCGCGGTACCACGCGGACAGGTGCGGCAGCCGCGCCGTGAGGGCGGTGCGCGCCCGCCAGTAGACGTCGTGGCGGTGCTTCACGAGGAGCGTCCAGCGTTCGCGGCGGTAGAGCGTCTTCCACAGGCGCGAGCGGTAGATCGACACCCGGTAGGCCGGCACGGGCACGGCGCCCAGGCGCCGTTTGTAGACGTCGGTGCCCCAGGTGAGGTGGGTCTGGGCGCAGCCCCGGCTGATGCTTTCGGCGATCGAGTACGACGTCATCAACAGCCCCAGGTGCTCGTTTTCGTAGGCCGAGTCGAAACCGACGGTGTGCACCCAGCAGTCGCGCCCCACGAAGAGCAGGAGCTGGGCGGCGGCGCAGCGGCCCTCGATCGAGCCGCACAGGGCGCAGCCGTGCGCCTGGAGCAGGCGCCAGAGCTGGTCGGGGGCGTCGCTCGAGTCTTCCCACATGGAGACCACGCCCTTGGCGCGCATGCGCTCGAGGTGCCAGGCGATCACCTGGTCGACCAGTTCGCGCGGAATCTCGCCGCGTTCGAGCGTGGACAGGGTGAAGTCGGGGTGCCGCCGGACGAGGCCGTTGCCGTACTGGCGCAGGTGTTTGCGGGTCGTCGAGCCGATCGTCTGGTTGTACTCGTCGAGCGTGGCGGGCAGCGTGACCACGAAGTCGTCGGCGCGCAGCAACTGGCGCGCGGGGCGCCGCAGCTCAGCCGGTGCGAACTTGATCTCGGCCTGTACGCGATGCACCCGGGGATGGGCGCGGAAGATGGCCGTGGTCACCCGTTCGACGGCCTCGGGCTCGATGTCGACGACCTTGTTCAGGATCTCGGCGGTCGCGCCCTTCACGGTGAAGACGATCACGTGGCGGGGTTCGTCGAGCTGACAGGTGCTCACGTTCGCGGGACGGTCGTAGATGTCGAAGTACTCGGCCACGCAAAAGCAGCTGCCGTAGCGGTCGGGGAGCTCGCTGGCCAGGTCGGCGCTGAAGTCGTCGCAGTCGATCGTCGCGCCTAAGTCGGGGAAGGAGTAGCACCTGCGGTCGCCGGCGCCCGCCTGCGGCGCTACGCCGGTCGTGGAGCGGGCGCCTGCGCGCGCCGTGGGGTCTGCGGTCATCGTGCGAGTGCCAGCCCTTGCGTTCGTTGTCGGGGTCGTGGCCGACCTGCCCCCGGGTCTGGTCGTGGTCGCGGGCGAAAGCTCTGTGGGGCGCCGCGGTCGTGCCCATTCTATCGGTCCGCCGCGCGGCGAAGTTGAATCGGCGGGCGACGGCCGCCGGTGGCCGTCGGTGGCCGGCCGGTGGCCGGGCGGTGGCCGGGCGGCGACGGGTTATCACTGTAAAGGCGGGGGAAAGGTGCCTGAAACGACGGCGTGACCGCCGTCCGACCCCAGCGCCGGCGGACCGTAGCGTCGTGTTTGATACCGGTAACCCATCGGGCGCGACGCTTGCACGAGACGACACGGTGCGCCGCTCGAACCGAGGCCAGGAGAGAAACGATGGCCGATCCCCACACCCCCACGCCGCCCCCGAGCGGTCCCGCGGGTGACTTCACCACCGCGGACGGGCCCGCGGCAGCCCTGTCGGGCGGCGAGCGCAGCGCCTGGGACCGCCACAAGGTGTTCATCCTCGCGGCGATCTGCGTGGCCCAGTTCATGGTCGTGCTGGACATCGCCGTGGTGAACGTGGCGCTGCCGTCGATCCGGAACGACCTGCACTTCACCGTCGAGAGCCTGCAGTGGGTGCTGACGGCCTACGCCATCTTCTTCGGCGGCTTCCTGCTGCTCGGCGGGCGCCTGGCCGACGTCCTCGGCCGCCGGCGCCTGTTCATGATCGGCCTCGTGCTCTTCTCGGGCGCCTCGCTGGCGTGCGGTTTCGCATGGTCCGAAGCCTCGCTCATCACGTTCCGCTGCATCCAGGGGCTCGGCGGCGCCCTGCTGTCGCCGGCGGCGCTGTCCATCCTGGTGACGACCTTCGCCGAAGGGCGCGAGCGCAACCTGGCGCTGGGCGTGTGGGGCGGCATCGCCGGCAGCGGGGCCGCGGCCGGCACGCTGCTCGGCGGCGTGCTGACGAGCGCCCTGGGCTGGCAGTGGATCTTTTACATCAACGTGCCGATCGGCGCCGCGCTGATCGCGCTCAGCCCCCTGCTGCTGCCCGCCAGTCGCGCCGGCGGCGCGCGCCGCGGCTTCGACCTGCCCGGCGCGGTCACCGCGACGGCGGGCCTCATGCTGCTGGTCTACGGCCTGACTCGCGCCACCCAGATCGGCTGGGGAGCCGGCGAGACGATCACCCTGCTGGCCGTCGCGGCCGCCCTGCTGATCGTCTTCGCCGTGATCGAGGTGCGCTCGCGCAACGCCCTGCTGCCGTTGCGCATCCTGGGCCTGACCACGCCGCGCACCGCCAACATCGTCGGCTTTCTGATCGGCGCCGGGCTGTTCTCGCAGTTCTTCCTGCTCTCGCTGTACATGGAGCAGGTGCTGCACTACTCGGCTCTGAAGACCGGCGTGGCCTACATCGCCACGACGTTCCTGACGGTGGTCTCGGCGGTCGTGGCCCAAGGGCTCGTGAACCGCCTCGGCATGCGCATCGTGCTGCCCATCGGCCTGGCGCTCACCGCGGTGGCGGTGCTGCTTTACACGAGGCTGCCGGTGCACGGCAGCTACGCGTCCGACCTGCTGCCCGGCTTTCTGCTGACCGGCGTGGGCCTGGGCCTCGCCTTCGTGCCCGACTCGATCGCCGCGCTGACCGGGACCCGCCCGCGCGAGGCGGGCGCCGCCTCGGGGCTGATCAACACGAGCCAGCAGATCGGCGGCGCCGTGGGTCTCGCGGCCATCACCACGATCGCCACGACGGCGACCTCGAGCTACCTGCGCAGCCACCTCTCGCTGGGCGCCGCGGCGCCGCTGACCGCGCTCGTCCATGGCTTCCACATCGCCTTCATCGTGCTGGCCGGCGTGCTCGCCGTGGCGGCCGTGCTGTCGGCGCTGTTCATCGCCTCGGAGCCGGCGACCGCCGCCGCCGGGGCCGAGCAGGAGCCCGCCGCGGCGGCTGCCGCCGCGGCGGCGCCGCGCTGCGGCCACGCCCGGTGCGTGTGCTCGGCCTGGTAGCGGCGAGCGCTCCCGGCGCGGGGCGGCGCTCTTACCACCGCGGCCTGTTCCGGGCCGCTCAGGAGCAGGCCCCGGCGGGCATGATGATCGACGAGTTCGACGTGGCCGCCCTGCCCGACTACCCCGGCGACGGCAGCCCGGCGGCCGACGCGGAACCGGTCCAGGTCGCCCGGCTGCGCAGCGCCCTGCGGCGCTCGGAAGCTATCCTCGTGGCCACGCCGCAGGACGACGGCGACATCGGCGGCGCCATGAAGAACGCCTTTGCCTGGGCGGCGGGCTCACCCGACGGCCGCCGCGCGCTGGCCGGCAAGCCGCTTGGCATCATGGGCTCGTCGTGCGACGCGCCCCGCCTGCTCGAGGCCCAAGCGCAGATGCGCGACGTGCTCGGGGCCAGCCAGGCGAACGGCGACGGCGACGACGACGGCGCCAGGGTGATCTGGAGCTGCGTGCGCGGCGACGGCCACAGCCAGGGGCGCCCGACGAGCGACGTGCGCGAGTCGGTGCAGGGCCTGCTGAGGGCGCTGTCCGAGGTGGCCCAGCCCTCGGAGCAGGCCGCCTGAGGGCACAAAGACGACGGCGAGGGGCCGCCAGGCCCCTCGCCGTCGAGGTGCCGCACGTTCTCGTTGCAGGAGGCAGACCGTGTACCGTTCCGTGATCCCCTACCCCGTGGCGCCGGGCAAGACCGCGACCGCCGCCGGGCGCGTCGCCGCCGAACTGCGAGCCCATCCCCGCGAGTACGAAGAGTCGCGCCGCCGGCTGGGCATCGCGCTCGAACGGACCTACCTGCAGGAGACACAGACGGGCACGGTCGTGGTCTCCTACGTCGAATCCAAGCGCAGCCTCGCCGAGACGCTGCCCATGCTGGCGCGCTCGGCGCTCGACATCGATCGGTACTTCGTGAACGCCGTCAGGGAGCTCCACGGCGTCGACCTGACCGCGCCCCTGCCTGCGCACCCGGAGACCGTCGCCGCCTGGTTCGACCCGGCCACGGCCGGCAGGGGCATGGGCCTGGCCTTCTGCGCGCCGCTGCGGCCCGAGGCGCTCGACCGGGCGCGACCGGACCTGTCGGCGGCCTACGCGTCACGCGAGTTCGCCGCCTCGCGGCGGGCGCTGGGTGAGAACGGCGAGGTGGCGGCCCTGCTGCGCACGCCGCGGGGGCCGATCGGCGCCGTCTACCTGGAGGGCGTCGACCCGTATGCCGCCGCCCACCGCCTTGCCGCCGCGGTCCAGCCGTACGACCGCGAGCTCGACGAACGACTGCGCGCGATCGTGGCCGACTCTGTCGATGTGAGCAGGCTCGTCGCAGGCGTCGAGGAGATCTTCGACTCCGTGGAGATCGCCGCGCTGCTGGGCGGCGCCGAGCGCAAGGTCGCCTGAGGGCGGTCCCGATCCAGGTGCGTCGGGTGCAGACGAGGCGGGGCTGCGGGCCGTACCGGCCCGCAGCCCCGCCTCGTCGCGACGCTCGTGTCGCCCTTCAGTCGTCGCTCACGAGCGGACGCGCTTTCAGTCGCCGGTCACGAATCCTCGACGACGCCTTCGAGCAGCTCCGCGGTGGTCACGTCGGCGCCCTTGGACTGGGCCCGGCCGATCAGGTAGAAGATCACGCCGACCAGGCAGATGACGATGAACGAGCCGAACGTGACGAGCTCGAAGAACGAGCGCGAGACGCCCCAGTTGTCGCTGATCGAGTAGGTCTGGCCGAGGACCTTGTCGATGAGACCGGGCCACAGCAGCGTGAAGCCGGTGAGCACGATGCCGATCTCGCTCAAGACGACGCAGAGCCACAGGCCGAACGTGCCGCCGGGCACCAGGAAGGGGCGGTGCACGTCGGGGAACTTGCGGCGCAGCGTGATGGTGGCCGGGATGGTGAAGATGTAGGCGAGCACGGCGGTCGAGAGCGCGATGCCCAGGAACACGGCCATGGCGTTGTTGAGCGTGTTCGCGTTGCTCAGGTGCGACAGGTAGAACACCACGAT
Source organism: uncultured Actinomycetes bacterium (assembly GCA_963755025.1). Lineage (GTDB taxonomy): Bacteria > Actinomycetota > Thermoleophilia > UBA2241 > UBA2241 > Bog-752. The sequence continues at coordinate 22,336 of CAVWIH010000011.1, read as the reverse complement.
CACGAAGGCCGAGCCGACGATGCCGGAGAGCCACGCCATCGAGGTCGGCGTGCCCTGGCTGCCGAACTTGCCGAGCCAGCGCGGCGCGGCGCCGTCGAGGGCGGCGACGGCCTGCACGCGGCAGGAGCCGAGGATCCAGACCGAGCCCGAACCGATCAGCGTGAGGATGATGACGATGCCGAACAGGTAGCCGATGAACTTGGCCCCGCCGCCGGTGCCGATGACGGTCTTGTTGACCAGCGAGAAGGCGCCGGTGAGGCCGCTCGAGGTGGTCAGCTCCTTGACCGGCAGCGTGAAGAGGATGCCCAGCAGGACGATGATGTACAGGGCGCTGGTGATGATGCCGGAGCGCAGGATGCCGATCGGCACGTCGCGCTGCGGGTTGGTCATCTCTTCACTGGCGCCCGACTCGAGCTCGAAGCCGACGAACAGGAAGATGATGGAGCCGATCACGGCCAGGAAGCCGCTGATCGACGGCACGTAGGTGTGAGCGCCGGCGATGCCGCTGGGCAGGCCGTGCTTGGCGAGGTTGGCGACCACGAGGATGGCGAAGGCGATGACCGCGATGGCCTTGACCCAGGCGCCGACGTTGGCGGCCCACTTGCCGTGCTTGAGGCTCATGACGGCGATCGCGATGCACACCCAGACGAAGATGAGACCGATGACGATCGAGCCGACCCAGCCGACGTCGGCCTTATGGTTGGGCTCGAGGAAGAAGCCGTTGATCGAGGCGATCGTCACGCCGGCCAGAGAGCCGCCGATCCAGACCGCGTTCGAGATCCAGTAGAGGATCGCCGTGAGCTCGCCGGGAAGCTTGCCGTAGGCCATGCGCGCCCAGGTGTAGATGCCGCCCTCGGCGGGGAAGGCGGCGCCGAGCTCGGCGGTCACCAAGCCGTAGGGCAGCAAGAAGAGAAAGACGAAGATGACGAACCACGTGACGCCCTGCCCGAGCCCCCACTTGGCGAGGCCGGCGACCGCGTCGAGCCCGATGATGGCGCAGACGCTGAAGAACACGAGGTCCCAGCGCTTGAGTGTCCTGACGAGTTTTGCCTTTTCTTTTCTGAGCGCGACTTCGGCCATGCAGACCCCTCCAGTGCATCGTTACTGCGGACTCACCCGACGCTCCCCCTGGCGCATCGGACATACTCACTCTTGCATATAGTCCCGATGACGCCCGGGTGCAAGGGCGAATGCTTCCGAAACCGACGGCGAGTCTCACTCCGCATGAAGTATCCGGCCAACCCTCCGGAGTGTTGGTACTATCGGGTGATGACAGACGGCTGGTCGCGCGGTAGGCTCGGCCTTCACAGACTACGAACATGGTCGGAGCGATCGGGGGGATTGTGCGCGACATCTGGGGGATCATCTGTCTCGCGGCGGCGGTCGCCGCCGCCGTCGTGCTGGCCGTCCGCCTTCTGCGTCGGCCGGCCGCCGGGCCGGTTCCCGACGCCACGGTCGCCGACTCTGCCGGCGCCACGGTCGCCCACTCTGCCGACGCCCCGATCGCCGACCCTGCCGGCGCCACGGTCGTCGGTCTCGAGGGCGCGCCGCCGGCGCCGCCCGCCGACGCCGGCGTCGCGGCGGCTTCGGGCGCGCCCCCCAGTCAGCCTGCCGGCGTCGCCGTCACCGCGGGCGCGGCTTCCGGCGGCCGCACCGGCGCGATCGTGCTCGGCGTGGCCGCCGTCGTTCTCGTCGCCGCCGCGGCTGTGCTGCTGGCGCCGCCGCGCTACGCCCTCACTGTAGCTCGCCAGGGTCAGATCGTGGCCGCGCCCGGCTCCCGGCTGAAGGTCGAGGTCAAGAACGCCGGCCTGCTGTCGGGCACGCTGCGCTCCGCGTTCACGCTCGACGGGGTCTCGCAGGGCCCCTTGCAGGTAGCCGTCTCCGCGCGCGGCGCTACGACCGTTGACCTGCCCCTGCCCGGCTCGCTCTCGTCGGGCAAGCACGTGGCCACGGTGGCCGGACAGACGCTCGCCTTCACGGCCCTGACCCCGGCCGACTTCGATGTCAGTCCCCTCGTGATCGCGCCCAGCGCCGCCCTGGTGCACGCGCCGGTCGTCGTAGTCGCCGAGGTGACCAACAGGGGCGAGGCCAGCGGCGTGTTCGCCGGTGAGCTCGAGGTCGACGGCCACGCGGCCCAGACCAAACCCGTCAGCCTGGCCGGCGGCGCCAGCAAGTCCGTCTCGTATCAGTTCACGCGCGCCACGCCGGGCCGCTACGTGGTGCGGCTGGGCGACTCGCCACGTTCGGCGATCGACATCGTCAAGCCGTTCAGGCCGGCGACCGGCGCGGTCCTGGCGCGCTCGTCGAGCGGACCGGGGCGGCTCACCTTCCAGAACCAGATGCACGAGGATTGCATGGTCGTGCTGTCGACCGATGCCGCCGGCGGGCGTCGCCCTTCGCTGGCCTTTTACGTGCGCTCCAAAAGCTCGGCCACGGTGACCGGCATCGGCGACGGCAAGCTCTACATCTACTTCACGTCGGGCACCGACTGGAACCGCACCATGCGCGACTTTCTCACGACCGACGACCGCGAGCGTTTCAAGCATGCCGCCGCGTTCACGACGTCGTCGTGGACGTCGTCCTACACCGACTGGAGCGCCTGGACGGTCTATACCACCCACCACACCGAGTACACAGGGTGGACGATCAAGGTCTCCGACGAATGGGTGTGGGGTCCCACGGGCGGCACGGTCGAGGTGAGCTCGAGTCGCTTCCCGAAGGTCTGAGCGGCACGCGGGTCCGAGCGATCCGCAGGCCTGAGCGATACGCAGGTCTGAGCGACCGGCAGGCCCGAGCGACCGGCGGGTCCGAGCGACCGGCAGGTCTGAGCGATACGCAGGTCCGGGCGACCGGCAGGTCCGAGAGGCCGGCGCCGCGCGGATCCTTCGGCAATCTTCGCGGCCCGGCAGCGGCGGCTGATGACAGGCGCCTCGCGGCGGGGTAGGGTCGGCCGCAAGTCCCCTGTCCGCGGAGGTGTGCGCTTGGAAGCCAGGATCCGTACCCGCATGGGCGACGGCGCGCTCGTCGAGATGACGCCGGCGCAGATCCGCGCCGATCTCGAGGAGGGCACGCAGGCGGGCGCCAAGCGCGTCCGAAAGTCGCCGGAGCTCACCGAGCGCCGAGCTCGACCACCTCGCCGAGATCTTCTGCTCGAACAGCCGCTTCACCGGCGTCGACATCGGCGACGAGGTCGTGCTCTCCTACGACGGCTGCGGCAGCCAGGACCTGGGCACCCGCGTCAACGATCTGCAGTACTACGAGCAGTACCTCTGCGCCGACTCGCTCGAGCTCTACCACCACGACTACTCCTACAAGCCGGCCAAGGCCGTCATGGCCTTCGAGCAGGTCGTCATGCGCCAGGCGCAGTTCGTGACCACCGCGCCGCTCGGCTACGGCGCCATGCCCGACCTCGGCCTCTACACGGTGCCCGACGGCCCCGGTCGCCAACTGGTCGCAGCTCCTGCCGCTCGGCAGGATCGCCGAGGCGCGGGCGGCCCAGGAAGAGGCCGTCGAGCTCGCCGCCGACGATATCGTCTACGTGGCCGACGAGATGGTCGAGGCCGGCATCGAGTTCATCGACTTAGACACCGCCGGCGCGGCCGGCGACGCCGACTTCCTGGCCGCCCTCAAGGCGGTCGAGCGCATACGCGCCCGGCACCCCGACCTCGGCATCCAGATCGGCATGGCCGGCGAGTTCGTGCTCGGCATGCACGGCGAGCTCGAGTACGACGGCGTGCGCCTGGCCGGCCTGTGGCCGCTCGAGCAGATGACGCCTCGCCGCCAAGGCCGGCGTGACCATCTTCGGGCCGGCGATCAACGTCAACACCGGCAAGTCGATCGCCTGGAACGTGGCGCGCACGCTCACCATCGCCAAACCCTGCTGCGAGGCGGCCACCGTACCGGTGCACCTGAACGGCGGCATGGGCGTGGGCGGCGTGCCCATGCACGTCGTGCCGGCCGGCGACGCCACCTGCCGGGCCTCGCGCGCCGCGGTCGACATTCTGCGGCTCGACGGCTTATAGGTAGGCGCGGGCGACGTCTACGGCCAGGCCGTGAGTCACGGCGTCGCTTCGGGGATGGGCGGGATCAGGACTGCCGGAGATCTGGTGGCCCGGATGCAGATCACCCGAGCGATGCGCCTCACAGAGGCCAAAGAGTACGTGGCCGGCAAGCTGGGCGTCTCGACGCTCGACCTCTCCGACCCGACCGTCATGTTCGACGTGCGCAAGGAGCTGGGCCTGGGCGGCATCCTCGAGTCGGGCGAGGTCACCGACATCCACGACCCCATCGGCATCGAGGCCAAGTTCAACATCGCTGCGCTGCTCGACCTGCCCATCAACAGCGTCGAGCGCTTTCGCGCCAAGGCGGGCCGCCGCCGGCCGGTCGAGATCTGAGGCGAAGCGGCGGCCGCGGGCCCGCGCCTTCGGGCGCGGGCCGGGCGGCCGCCGCCGTTCCCGGCCGCCGCGCCCGTCCCTGTGCGGCGCGACACGTACGACCGGCGCGTCCTGCGGCGTTTGCCCTGCTCGAGAGCGGGAACTGTCACGGCAGTCCGCGACCCTGACCAACGCGAGGCCGCCACGCGCATCGCCGTCTTTTCGACCCGCCGCTACGACCGCGAGTTCCTGACCGCCGCCAACGAAGGGGTCGGTCACGAGCTCGTGTTCTTCGAACCGCGCCTCACCGCCGAGACGGCGGGCTTGGCCGCCGGCTTCGCGGCCGTCTCGGTGTTCGCCAACGACGAGCTCGACCGCACCACCCTGGCCAGCCTGGCCGCCGGCGGCACGGCGCTCGTGGCGCTGCGCTCGGCGGGCTTCAACAACGTCGACCTCGCGGCGGCGGGGGCGCTGGGCGTGCACGTCGTGCGCGTGCCGGCCTATTCACCGCACGCCGTCGCGGAGCACGCCGTCGCCCTGATCCTCACCCTCAACCGCAAGATCCATCGCGCCTGGCAGCGCGTGCGCGACGGCAACTTCTCGCTCGACGGCCTGCTCGGCTTCGACCTGTACGGCCGCACCGTCGGGGTGATCGGCACGGGCATCATCGGGGCGACCACCGCCGCCATCCTCGCCGGGTTCGGCTGCCGGCTGCTGGCCTCGGACCCGTTCCCCAACGAGCGCCTGCTCGAGCTGGGCGCGCGCTACGTGGAGCTGGCGGAGCTGTTCGCCGAGTCGGACATCATCACGCTGCACTGTCCGCTGCTGCCCGAGACGACGCACCTGATCGACCGCCGGGCGATCTCGCAGATGCGCCGCGGCGTGATGCTGATCAACACGAGCCGCGGCGGCCTGGTCGACTCGGCGGCGGTGGTCGCCGGCCTCAAGGCGGGGCGCATAGGCTCGCTCGGCCTCGACGTTTACGAAGAAGAGACCGAGCTGTTCTCGCACGACCTGTCGGGCCAGATCATCCAGGACGACGTCTTCAGCCGCCTGCTCACCTTTCCCAACGTGATCGTCACCGCCCACCAGGGCTACTTCACGAGCGAGGCCCTGCGCGAGATCGCGGCGACGACGCTGCTGAACGTGAGCGAGTTCGAAGCCGGCCGCCCGCTCGTCAACGAAGTGCTCCTGGGCCCGGGCGGGCACATCGGCGGCCGCCGCGCCGCGTAAGTCGCGCCGCCGGCGCCACCGCGCATCGGCGCCGCATCGCCCGCCACCCGCGCCGCATCGTTCGCCACCGGCGCCGCATCGTGCGCCACCCCGCCGCCGCCGCGCGACCCGCGCGACCGGCCCGCCGGCCGCCCCGGGTGGCGGGTGGCGCGAGGGCCGATATACCATGAGCGCACGGTCCGGGGTCGTCGCCGTTCTCACGCACCACACGCCGACCCCCGGCCCCATCGGCCCCGCCGCGCTCGTTGCGGCAGGGCACTCGCGCGAAGCAGTGGAGGTGATGCGTTTGGAACCCAAGATCGCTACCCGCATGGGTGACGGCTCGCTCGTCGAGATGACCCGCTCCGAGATCAAGGCCGACATCGAAGACGGCACACAGCAGGCGGCCAAGCGGGCCAAGACCGAGCCGCTCACGGCCGACGAGCAGGCCCATCTGCTCGACATCTACGCCTCGTCGGCGCGCTTCACCGCGGTCGACATCGGCGAAGAAGTCATCATGAGCAACGACGGCACCGGGACCAAGCACATCGGCAACCGGGTGCAGGACCTGCAGACCTACGAGCAGGTCGTCGGCATCGACATGGTCGAGCTCTGGCAGATCGACTACTCGTACAAGGCCATCAAGACCAACGTGGCCCACGAAGGCCAGACCATGAAGATCGCCCAGATGCTCTGCACGAACCCCGTGCAGTACGGCGCGATGCCCGACCTCGGGCGCTACTCCAAGCCCGACGGGCCCATTCCCAACTGGTCCGAGCTGCTGCCGCTCATGAAGGTCGACGAAGCCCGCGCAGCCCAGCTCGAAGCCTGCGACATGCTGATCGAAGACATCAACTACGTGGCCGACCACATGATCGAGGCCGGCGCCGACGGCATCGACATGGACACCACCGGCGCGGCCGGCGACGCCGACTTTCTCGCCGGCCTCACCGCCTGCCGCATGCTGCGCGAGAAGTACCCCTGGCTCGGCATCGAGATCGGCATGGCGAGCGAGTTCGTGCTCGGTATGCACGGCCAGCTCACCTTCGACGGCGAGCGCCTGGCCGGCATGTGGCCCAAGGACCAGATCCGCATGGTGCAGGCCGCCGGCGCCTCTATCTACGGCCCGGCGATCAACATCAACACCGGCAAGTCGACGGCCTGGAACATCGCCCGCGCCATGACGTTCATCAAGCCGGCGGCCGAGATCGCCGAGATCCCGGTGCACGTCAACGTAGGCATGGGCGTCGGCGGCGTGCCGACCTGCGTCTACCCGCCGGCCGACGCCACGTCACGAGCCTCCAAGGCCTTCGTCGAGATCCTCAAGATCGACGGGTACTAGGTAGGCACGGGCGATTCCCAAGGCATGGAGTCTGCCCACGTGCAGGCTTCGGGCATGGGCGGAATGCGCACCGCGGGAGATCTCGTGGCACGCATGCAAATGACCCGGAGAATGCGTTTGAAAGAGGCCAAGGCCTACGTCGCCGACAAGCTCGGCTGCGGAGTCCGCGACCTGTCCGACCCGATCGCCATGGAGACCATCCGCAGCGAGAAGGGGTTGGGCCTGCTGCCTCACACCTCGGCGGTGCGCCCCGGCGACGCCGGCATGATCGAGGCCAAGTTCAACATCGCCCGCACGCTCGACATTCCCATCAACTGCGTCGAGCGCTTCAAGGCCCGCGCCGGGCTGTAGTTCTGCGGCGTCGGTAACGGCGCGCCGAGCAGGCCAGGAGCGGGGGCGCGGCAGGGCCGCGCCCCCGCTTCTTCCTTTCTTGCGGCGGTGGACGACCGGGGCCGCCGGTCGGTCCCGTCGTCCTTGCCGCTCGCGGCGGCCCTGCGATAGCATCGCGGCTACCGGACGGCCGAGGGGGACGCTGGTGGAACCGCATGTGCTGGCCCGCAGGGGCGACGGCTCGCTGTTCGAAACGACGCGCAGCCAGATCAAGGCCGACCTGGCGGCTGGCACGCTGGCCGCGGCGACCAGGGGCAAGGTACCGCCGCTCCCCGACGACGAGCTCGACCATCTCCTCGACATCTTCGCCTCGTCGGCGCGCTTCACCGGCGTCGACATAGGCGACGAGGTCGTGCTCTCCAAAGACGGCAGCGGCACGCCGCAGCTCGGCAGCCGCATCGACGCCCTCTATGCCTGCGAGCAGGTGCTCGCCCACGACACGGTCGAGCTCTTTCACATCGACTACTCGTACAAGGCCGTGAAGACGGTCGTGCCGTTCGAGCAGCAGGCCATGAAAGAGGCGCAGGAGCGCCTGACGGTGCCCGTGCACTACGGCGCGCAGCCCGACCTGGGCCGCTACTCGACGCCCGACGGGCCCTGCGGCAACTGGTCCGAGTTGCTGCCCGACATGAAGATCGACGAGGCTCGCGAGGCGCAGGAAGAGGCGGTCGAGCTGGCCGTCGACGACATGGTCTACGTGGCCGAGGCGCTCTACGAGGCCGGCGCCGACGGCATCAACTTCGATACCGCCGGCGCCGCCGGCGACGCCGACTTTCTGGCCACTCTGCGGGCCGTCGAGACGCTGCGCGCCGGCCACCCCGACATGGGCATCATGGTCGGCATGGCGTCTGAGATGGTGCTCGGCACCCACGGACGCCTCGAGTACCGCGGCACCCGCCTCGCCGGGCTCAAGCCCGCTGGTCAGCTGGCCGTCGTGCAGCAGGCCGGCGCCACGGTGTTCGGTCCGGCGGTGAACACCTCGACCGTCGAGTCGGCCGCCTGGAACTCGGCGCGCGCCCTGACGTACGTCAAGCCCTGCATGGCCGACGCCCGCATTCCCGTGCACATGAACGTCGGCATGGGCGTGGGCGGCCTGCCCATGCACGCCTTCGCCCCCGTCGACGCCGTGTCGCGGGCCTCGCGGGCCTGTGTCGACGTGCTGCGCCTCGACGGGTTATAGGTCGGCTCGGGCGACACGTTCGGCATGGACGTGGCCCACTCGTGCGCCTCCGGCATGAACGGACTGCGCGCCGCCGGAGACCTGGTGGCGCGGATGCAGATGGCGAAGGGCATGAGGATCGCTCAGGCCAAGCGGTTCGTGGCCGACAGGCTCGGCGTCACGGTACGCGACCTGTCCGACAACACGGTCATGCACGAGCTGCGCGGCGAGCTGCGCCTGGGGCGCGTCTTCGAGACCGAGTCGAGCTACTTCGCCGACCCCAGCCCGCTCGAGGCCAAGTGGCACATCGCCGACCTGCTGGGCCTGCGGTTGAACGCGGTCGAGCGGCTGCGGGCGGGCCTGGCGGGCACGCCAAGGCGGCGGCCGTAGGGGCCGGTTGCCGGCGCTCGGCGCGCGGTGGGGAAGTCGCCCCCGCGCCGGGATTTCAGTCGTGCACCGAGCCGGGCGCCGGCGCCGCGGCGTGGATCTCCATGACGTCCTGCAGCAGCTTGACGGCCTCGTCGTGGGGGCGCTGGAACGAGTTGCGCCCCATGATGGTGCCGAACGAGCCGCCGGCCGCGCACTGGCGGTTCTCTTCGAGCACGGCGTCGATGCCCTTGGCCTCGCCGCCCGAGAAGATGACGATGCGACGGCCGGCGAAGGCGCCCTGCACGACGGCCTTCACGCGGTCGGTCAGCGTCTCGACCTTGATACCGGCCGCGGCGTAGGCCTCGGCCGATTTCTTGTCCCACGGGGCGTTGGTCGGCGGCTTGACCTTGATGATGTGCGCGCCGAGCTGCGCCGCGATCTGGGCGGCGTAGGCGGACACGTCGACCGCGGTCTCGGCCTCTTTGGTGAGCTCGCCGCCGCGCGGGTACGACCAAACCACAACGGCCAGGCCGACCGACTTGGCCTCGGCGGCCAGCTCGCGCAGCTCCTCGTACATCTGGGTGCGCTCGGCCGAGCCGGGATAGATCGTGAAGCCGATGGCGCTCGCACCCAGGCGCAGGGCGTCGTCGACGCCCGCGGTGACCGCCGGCAGCGGCGCCTCGGGGTTGCCGTAGAGCAGGTCGTTGTTGTTGGCCTTCAGGATGAGCGGGATCTGGCCCGCGTAGTCGGCGGCGCCGGCCTCGATAAAGCCGAGGGGCGCGGCGTAGGCGTTGCAGCCCGCGTCGATGGCGAGCTGAAAGTGGTAGCGCGGGTCGAAGCCGGCGGGGTTGGGCGAGAAGCTGCGCGCGGGGCCGTGCTCGAAGCCCTGGTCGACCGGCAGCATGACGAGCTTGCCGGTGCCGGCCAGCCGACCACTCATGAGAAAGCGGTAGAGGTTCGCCTGCACGCCGGGGCTCTCGGAGCGGTACCACGAAAGGATCTGCCTGACTCTGTCGGCCATCTGTCTGCCCCCTCTGGACGTGGACGCGCCGGTCCGCGGGCGCCGCGGCCGGCGCGCCGCTCGCCCGGACCGGTCTTGCGCCAGATGATGCCCCGGATGGCGGCCCTGGTCGCGTGGGCGCCGTTCAGCGGGTACGCTTCTGCCATGATCCACGCACCGACAGACGACCCCGTCGTCATCGTGCAGCACGAGGCCGCGGCGCACGCCGGCACGCTGCTCGAGACCCTGGTCAACGCCGGGCTCACCGTCGATGTGCGCCAGCTCCACGCCGGCGCCCGCGTGCCGGCCGTCGAGGAGCTCGGCGAGATCGCCGGCCTCGTCGTGTTGGGCGGCTCCATGAACGCCGACCAGGCGGCCGAGTTTCCCTTTATCGACCGCGAGCGCCGCCTGCTCGTGGCGGCCGTCGAGGCCGGTTTGCCGGTCCTCGGCATCTGCCTGGGCGGCCAGCAGCTGGCGGCGGCCGTCGGCGGCCGCGTGTACGCCCGCGCCGTGCCCGAGGTGGGCTGGCTGCCGGTCGAGATCGTGCGCCCCGACGGCTTGCTGCGCGGCATCGAGTCGCCCTTCTGCGCCCTCGAGTGGCACGCCCAGTCGTTCACCGTACCGGCCGAGGCCGAGGTGCTCGCCCTGCGCTCGGGCGACCCCGGCGTGCAGGCGTTTCGCATGGGCCGCCGGGCCTGGGGCGTGCAGTTCCACGCCGAGGTCGACGAGAGCATCTTGCGGTTCTGGCTGGCGCGCGACAACAAGGGAGTGGCGCGCCGCGACCCCGAGCTGCACGCGCGCCTCGTCGCCTCGATCGCCCAGGTGGTCGCCGACTCGCGGGTGCTCTGCCGCCGCCTGGTCGAGAACTTCGTGGCGGCCTTCTAGGCGAGTCGTGTTGAACTGAGGCGCGCCGCGGGTCGCGCAGCCGTGGGAGCCGTGGGAGCCGTGGGAGCCGCTGGGCGGCGCGCGCTTTGCGCTACGCGAGGCGCGCTGCCTCTACACCAGGCGCGCTTTTCGCTATGCGACGCGCGCTTCGACGATCGCCGGGGCCGGCAGGCGCTTGTGCAGGCGCACCTGCGTGCCGCCCGCCACGCGAAACTCGACGCGGTCCATGAGCTCGGCCATCAAAAAGAGCCCGCGGCCCGATTCGCAGTAGGAGCCGGGCTCGGGGCAGCTTACCGGGACCGCCAGGGCGAGGCCCTCGCCGTAGTCGCGCACGGTGGCCACGACCTCGTTGCGGTTGATCACGATCCAGGCGCGCACGCCGCGCGGGCTCGCGCCAAAGCGCAGCGCGTTCATGCAGGCCTCCTGGACGCACGTCAGAAGGTCGTAGGTGACATCGTCGGGCAGCGAACGCCTCTGCAGGTACAGGCGCAACTCTTCGCGCATGGTCTGCAGTTCGCTGATGTGGTGCGCAGTGACCATTCGGCCGTTTGCCTTCACTTTCAGACCCTCCCCGCTCAAAGGTCCCCATATAGCGCGCATGTCAAGCACGCGGGGGGCGCCCGGCCGGCAAACTGTCCCCTTGGCCCCACGTCTTCTGCACTACCGCGGCGAAGACCTTGTCGGGCGCCGTTTGCATCTGCGTGCTGGGGCGCGCCGGTTCTGTACACTGACGGTCGGCGGCGCTGCACCGGCGGTCGGCGGCGGCGCACCGGCGGTCGGCGGCGCTTGAGGCGACCGTCGGCGAGACGGTCGCACCGCAAGCGATGGCGACGCGCAGCGAGCGAGGTTCCTGGAGGACCATGGCACAGACGACGATCGACCACGACTGGCTGGCTGAGCTCAGTCGGCGCACCGACGACATCCTCTGGGGCGGCTACCGCTACTCCCAGGGGGCCAGCGACGCGCCGTGGCCGCGCGTGCTGTTCCCGCTCAAGGGGCACGAGCCGCGCGTCGGCGAGCACGAGGCGCGGGCGGCCTTCATCGCGGCGCTGCTCGCCGACCCGGCGGGCGCACCCTGGGCCTTCGCCGCCGAGGCGCCCACCAGGCTGTCGTACCGCTTCGCCGGGCGCACCGCCGGCCCGCGGGCGCACCGCGCGCTGGTCGACCTCGCCCTCTATCGCGGCGATCCCGACACCCCGGCGCTGGCCGTCGAGTTCAAGTCGGGCGGTCGCTCCGGCAGGTCGGAGCAAGACGAGAACATCCGCAAGGACATGGCCAAGGTGCTCGCCGAACAGCCGGCCGCCCTGTGGTTCCACCTGGTGCGCGACGCCAGCGAGACCACCCTGCAGGGGCTGCTGCGCACGCTCGACACGGCGATCTCGCAGCTCAGCAACCCGTACAAGCTCGCCGCCTACCTGGCGTCGGGCAAGACCTACGAGCCGCGCGCCAAGCAGATCGCCTTTCACGTCTGCCTGCTAAGCGTCGACGCCATGGTCTCGGTCCACCGCGTGCTCGACTACGTGCCGGGCAAGCCCAAAGACGAGTTCTTCACGCTCGCCACGGCGTCGGCCGGCGAGGGCTTCGCGCCGCCCGACGAGGCAGCGGCGCCTGCGGGTGCGACGGCGCCTGCCGTCGACTCCGCGCCCGGCGCCCCCGCGCTCGAGATCGCCGACGGGCAGGGCTGGAGCGTGTACCGGACCTCTGCCTGAGGGCGATCGCGCGGGGCCACCCGTTCGCTGGCCGCGGCGCGCTAGCAGGTGACGTGGATGATGGCGCGCACCTCGCCTGCGTCGGTGTCGCGCAGCAGGGCCAGCGCGTCTTTGGTGGGGGCGGCGACGATCTCGACGCCGCGGCGCTCGGCCTCTTGCCAGACCTCGGGCATGATCGGCAGGCTGCCCGAGGCGCCCGTGCCCACGATGAGGCGCTCGCCGCCCCAGGGGATCGTCTCGGCGGTCGACAGCGGCGTGTGGCCAAAGCGCTCGCGGAACGGCTTCGACGCCTTCTTGCGGCGCTTGGCGACCCTGCCTTCGTCGATCACCAGGTCGTGGTCGTAGCGCGCTCCGGCGATCTCGATCTCGCCGAACGCGATCCAGCGGGCTTCCATCGCAGCAGCCTCCCTCCGGCTTGCGGTCTCCGGCCGCGCGCCGGGCCTATACTCTGCCCTGATCATTCCCGTATCGCCGGGCTCGCGCGCCGCCTTCGCGGCAGCGCCCACCCGGCTCGTCGACGAAGGAGACCGTCATGGCCTACACCGTGTTCGATACCAGCGACGTAGAGGGCCGGCGCAAGCCCGTCGCGCAGGCGCTGGGCGCCGCCGCCATCAAGGCGAACCAGTTCGATTCAGAGCCCGGCCAGGAAGGTCACGCTCACGACGAGCTGCGCAGCGGCCAGGAGGAGTTCTTTGTGGCGCTCGCCGGCGCCGGCCACATGGTGATCGACGGCGAGACGGTCGCCCTGCAGCCGGGTCGCTACGTGCTGGTCGAGCCGGCCGCGCAGCGCCAGGTGGTCGCCGGGCCCGAGGGGCTGTCGTATCTGGTGGTCGGCGCGCGCGTCGAGGCCGCGCAGGCCTGAGGCCGCGAGTCCGGGCGCTCGGACTCGATAGGGTAGGGCCGCGTCGGGCCAGACTGAGCTTGAGCGGCCCTGAGGGGTCAGGAGGGCCGGCCGGGCTCCTCGGCTTGTGACGAAGGCGAGCAGTTCGGCCGGGGTGGTCGCCACAAAGGCGGCGCCGGCGTCGCGCAGCGCCGCCGCGCCGTGCCAGCCCCAGCCGGCGCCGAGCGGCGTGGCGCCGGCCTCGGCGCCCTCGATCATGTCGCCGCAGGTGTCGCCCACGTAGAAGTAACGCGTCTGGTCGGGGTAGCGCGCCATGATGGTCGCGATCTTGCGCACCTTGCTCACGTCGACCTCGACGCCGAGCACGTCGCTCACGGAGTCGGCGAGCTGCTCGCGGGCCATGAAGTCGCGCACGACGCCGGCGGCGTTCGAGGTGACGACCACGACGTCGAAGCGCTCGGCGAGTCCGGTGAGCAGCTCGGGCACGCCCGGGAAGGGGTGCAGGTCGGCCGAGAGCGACAGCGTCGCGGCCGTGTCTCCGATGATCGCCGCGATGGTCTCGCGGCTCATGCCCATGGCCGCCATGGTGTCGTAGACGTTGTCGGCGAACAGCGCCACCACCTGCTCTTCGCTGGCGATCTCGGGGTGGCCGTGCGCGCCGCAGGCGCCGCCGAAGGCCGCGGTGAAGATGGTGAGTGAGTCGACCAGCACGCCGTCGTGGTCGAACATGATGACTGGTCTCGGCACCGCGGAACCTCGCTTCGCATCGCTTGGCGTCACGATACCACCGCGCTCGCGGCGCGGCTCCCGGGCCGGCCGCGAGCCTGCCGCGCCCGGCCGGCGAGCCTGGCCGCGCTCCGCGGGCGGGTCGGCGCGCACCGCGCCGGCGAGCCCGGACCCCCGTTCCGGCAATCCTGATATCCTAAAGCCATGAGACTGCCTTCCAGCGGGGGAACGAGCATGCCGCCCCGCCTGATCCCCCCGTCCATCCCCTTGTCTACGCCCAGCGACGGCGAACGCATGGTGTTCGGCGCCTTCGCCGAAGCCAGGGGCGCCGACGACTGGATCGTGCTGCATTCGCTCGACCTGGCCAACCACCAGCGCCGCCTGGCGGGCGAGATCGACTTTCTCGTCATCGTGCCCGGCAAGGGCGTGCTGGTGCTCGAGGTCAAAGGCGCTCACCACCTGCGCCGCCACGACGGCCTCTGGTTCTACGGCTCCGAGCGGCGCCCCGACGAGCGCGGCCCCTTCAAGCAGGCGTCCGAGGCCATGCACAGCCTGCGCGACCGGCTCGTCCACCAGCATCGCGACCTGGCTCGCGTGGTGTTCTGGTCGGCGGTCTGCTTTCCGTTCGTCGATTTCGCCGAGACCTCTGAGGAGTGGCACCCCTGGCAGGTGATCGACCGCCGGGCGCTGGCCAAGCGGTCGCTCACGCAGCTGTGCGAGAGCGTGCTCGACCACGCCCGACAGGAGCTGGTCGCCCACGAAGAGCCCTGGTTCCACGCCGAGCGCCATGAGCCGCGCGAACAGCAGGTCACCGAGCTGCTGCGCAACCTGCGCGGCGACTTCGAGTTCTTCGAAAGCCCCAAGTCGCGGGCCAAGCGCGTCGACGACGAGGTACGCCGCTACACCGAAGAGCAGTTCGAGGCGCTCGAGACGATCGACGCCAATCCGCGCGTCGTCTTCGACGGTCCGGCCGGCACCGGCAAGACCATGCTGGCGGTCGAAGCGGCGCGCCGCGCCGCGGTCGCCGGGCGCCGCGTGCTGCTGCTGTGCGCCAGTGAGGCGCTCGGCCGCTGGCTCGCCGACGAGACCCGCGAGCTGCTGCCGGCGACCGACGCCGGCGCGCCGCCCGCGGGGGCCGCCGACGCCGCGGCCCCGGGGGCGGGCATCGTGGCGCGCACCATCGACGAGCACCTGCGCCTGGCCGGCGACGCGCCGCAACGCTACGACGAGATCGTCGTCGACGAAGCCCAGGACGTGCTGCGCCCCGACTACCTAGCAGCGCTCGACCACAGTCTGAGCGGCGGCCTTGCCGGGGGCGTCTACCGCTTCTTCGGCGACTTCGGCCGCCCCGGCCTGGCCGACGCAGCCGGCCACCACGAGAGCGATGGCGCCGCGGCGCTCGCCGCCTTGCTGGTGCCGGGTGGTCCGTGCGCCGGCGCGGTGCGCTACGACCTGCGCGTCAACTGCCGCAACACGCCCCGGGTGGCGCAGCTTGCCTGCACCTGCGGCGGCGTCGCGCGCGGCTACAGCCGCGTGCGCCGCCCCGACGACGAGTCCGAGCCGCAGATCCGCTACTGGCACGACGAGGCCCAGCAGTCCAAGCTGCTGGCCGACACGCTCCTCGAGCTCGACGAGCAGGGTTTCGCCGGCCCGGGCACGGTCGTGCTGAGCCCCCGCGACGACGACACGTGCTGCGCGCACGGCCTGGCCGGGCGCCCCTGGGCGGAACGCCTCGCGCCCCTGCCCGGTGCGGGCGCCGCCGACTCCGGCGTCGTCGAACTGCACCCGAGCGCCACGCGCTACTGCGCCATCAGCCGGTTCCAGGGCCTCGAGGCGCCCGCCGTCGTGCTCACCGACATCGCCGACCTCGACTCGCCGGCGTCCAGCTCGGCGCTCTACGTCGGGTGCACCAGGGCGCTCGAACGACTCGTGATCCTGGCCCACGAGTCGCTCAAGGCCAGGCTCGAGCCGATCGCCTGAGACGTGGCCGGCGCGGCGACCGAGACGGCGCACGACTCCGTTGCGACCTTCGCGGCCCTGTGACCGTCGCGACTGCATGACCTTCTTCGACCTCACCGTGCCCATCGAGAACGGCATGACCTTCTACCCAGGCGACCCCGAACCGCGCATCGCGCGCGCCGACGTCGGGCCGCCCTGGACGGTCAGCGAGCTGCGCCTGGGTACTCACACCGGCACCCACATCGACGCGGCCCGCCACTACGCGCCGGCCGCGACACCCATCGACGCCTACCCGGTCGCGCGCTTTGTGGTGCCCGGCCTGGTGGTGGCGCTGACCGGCCTGGCCGACGACCAGCCCATCACCTGGGCGATGGTCGAACCGGGCCTCGCCGGGCTGCCGGCCGGCGGCGCCGTCGTGCTGCACACCGGCTGGGACCGCCACTTCGGCGACGAGCGCTGCCTGCGGCACCCCTACCTCGCCGCCGAGACGGCGCGCGGCCTGGCCGGCGCCGGCGCTGGCGTCGTCGGTATCGACGCCATGAACCCCGATTCCTCGGTACAGGGCACGACCCACGTGCACGAGACGCTGCTCTCCGCCGACGTGCTGCTCGTCGAGAACCTGTGCGGCCTCGAGCGCCTCGCGCCCGGCCGCCTCTACCACTTCGCCTTTCTGCCCCTGCGGCTGAAGGGCCTCGACGGCTCGCCGGTGCGCGCCGTCGCCTGGGACGGCTGAAGCGCCACCGCCGGCCGGCCGCCTGGACGACTGACAACAGGGCCTGGGAGCAGCGCCCTTGCGCCGCATATACTCGCGCTCGACGACCGAGGAGGAGCCCTGAGCCCTACGTCCAACGCAGCACAGCGCGTCCTGCTGGCCGACTGCCGGCTGATCGACGGCGCCGGCAACCCCTGGGTCGCGGCCGACGTGGCGCTCGACGCCGGGCGCGTGGCGGCCGTCGGGCCGGCCGGCAGCCTGGCCGGGCGCGGCCGCGCCGGCTGGCGCGTGATCGACGTGGGCGGCCGCTACGTCACGCCGGGCTTCGTCGACCCTCACACCCACTCAGACCTGACGGTGCTCACCGACCCCGGCGCCGAGTCGGTGGTCTACCAGGGCGTCACCACTCACGTGGTGGGCAACTGCGGCATGTCGGCGGCGCCGGTCGACGACCACCGCCTGGCCGACTTCGTGACCATGTGGGAGAGCTACTTCGCCGTGCCCCGGGTGACCTGGCGCAGCTTCGCCGAGTACCTCGACACGATCGCGGCGGGCGGCTGCGCCATCAACGTGGCGGCGCTCGTGGGCCACGGCGCGCTGCGCATCGCCGCGATGGGCTTCGACGAGCGCGCCGCCGGCGAGCGCGAGCTCGCCGTCATGAAGGCCCTGCTGGCCGAGGGCATGAGCGCCGGCGCGTTCGGCCTGTCGGCGGGCCTCGTCTACCCGCCCGGCTGCTACTCGTCGACCGCCGAGCTCGTCGCGCTCGCCCGCGTCGTCAAGCGCTACGACGGTCTCTACGCCACCCATGTGCGCGGCGAGCGCGAGACCATCGTGGCGGCGGTCGAGGAGGCCGTGAGCATAGGCCGTCAGAGCGGTTTGCCGGTGCAGGTCTCGCACAACGCCCCCAAGTGGGGCGGACCGCCCGCCGCCGAGAACCTCGCCGTGATCGACCGGGCCCGCGCCGAGGGCCTCGACGTCACGCTCGACAACGACACGCACACCGAGCTCGCCCCGCGCCTGTCGCGGGCCTTGCCGCAGCCGCTGCACAGCCTGCCGGTCGACGAGCTGCTGGCGGTGCTCGGCGAGCCCGCCCGGCGCGCCGCCCTCGCCCGCGACATCGCCGCCGACGACGCCCGGCCCGGTCCGGGCTACGCCGGCCTCGTGCGTCACGGGCGCTTCGAGCGCATCGTCATCTTGCACGCCCCCGACGCCTCGCTGCCGGGCCGTTCGGTCGCCGACATCGCCGCGCAGCGCGGCCGCGACGGCCTCGACACCTACCTCGACCTGATCGTCGAGAGCCGCGATACGGCGGTGGCCATCTTCGAGTACATCGATGCCGTCGAGCTCGACGCGGTGCTGCGCCACCCGCACTGCATGGTCTGCTCCGACGGCCTGATACAACCCCTGCCGCAGCCCGGCGAGCCGGCCGCGTACTGGCCCTGCAGCTTCGGCGAGTACCCCGGCCTGCTCGAGCGCTTCGTGCGCGACCGGGCGGTGCTGCGCCTCGAAGAGGCGGTGCGCAAGATGACCTCGCTGCCCGCCCAGCGTTTCGGCCTGTGGGACCGCGGCGTGCTGCGCCCGGGCGCTCGGGCCGACGTCGTGGTCTTCGACCTCGACCGCGTGCGCGACCGGGCCACGAACCGGGCGCCGCACACGGCGCCCTTCGCCAACGTCCCGCACCGCTACGCCGAGGGCATGGACTACGTGTTCGTCAACGGCTGCGCCGTCGTCTGGGAGGGCGTCCACACGGGCGTCCGCGGCGGCGCAGTGCTGCGCGGCCCGGGCTGGAGGGCCTAGCGCTCGATATGTGCAGAAACGGCGGCGCCAGCGCCACGCCGCCGTAAAATGGCCTGACCCCTAGCCGACCGACCCTACGCGGGGAGCCACTTGTCGCAAAGCAGCGCCACGCCGCAGATCGCGCCCCCCCGACTGCACTTTCGCGTGCCACCCCGACCCTCGCACCTGCTGCGCGCCCGCGACCGCATTCGCGACTACCTTCGTCAGTACTGCACCGACGCCCTCGTCATCGACGACGTCGTGCTCTGCATCGAAGAGGCGGCCACCAACGCCATCCGTCACAGCGGCGTCGAACGGCCCATCGAGCTCTCGCTGCACTTCGAGGACGACGACCTGGTCGCCGCCGTCAAAGACCGCGGCCGCGGCTTCGACGTGGCCACCTTCGACCCCGACGCGCTGCCCGACCTGCTGGCCGACCACGGCCGCGGCCTGTTCATCATCGCCAAGCTCATGGACGCCCTCGAGCTGCACGTTGACCGTGGCCTCGAGGTCCTCATGAGGCGCCGCGCCGAGGCGCGCTGCGACCCGCTGCCGCTGCAGAGCGGCCTGGGCGAGCCGCACGGGGCCGGCGCCGCCGGCCGCCGCGAGGCTCGCACGCGGGCGTTGCTCGAAGACATCGACGAGGCCTTCTTCGCGCTCGACTGGGAGTACCGCTACGTCTACGCCAACCAGCAGGCGCTGCGCATCACGCGCAAGTCGCTCGACGAGCTGCTCGGCCACACGCCCTGGGAGCTCTTTCCGGCGATCGCCGAAGCGCCCCTCTATCAGGCCTACCACGACGCCATGGAGCTCGGCCGGCCAGGGGTGGTCGAGCACCGCTCGGTCGTCACCGACGACTGGCTCGAGGTGCGCATCTACCCGACCGACGCCGGCGTCAGCGCCTACTACCGCGACATCAACCGGCGCAAGCTGGTCGAGCTCGAGCGCGAGCAGCTGATCGAAGACCTGTCGCGCAGCAGCGCCCGGGCGCGGTTCCTGGCCGACGTCGTCGAACAGGCCGACATGCCCTTCGCCATACGCCTGCCCGACGGGCGCCTCGTGACCTTCAACCAGGCCTTCGCCGACCTCACCGGGTACAGCCGCGAGGAGCTCGAGGAAGGCTCGTCGACGTGGGCGGCGGGGCTTACGCCGCCGGACTGGTGGCAGGCCGAAGCACCCCTGCTCGCCGAATCCGTATCGACGCGCCGGCCGGTGCGCTACGAGAAGGAGTATCTGCGCAGGAACGGTACGAGGTTGCCGATCGAGGTCTTTGCGCAGCCGGTCTTCGACGATGACGGGGTGCTGCTGCACTATCGCTCGTTCATCACCGACATCAGCCAGCGCAAGCGCGCCGAAGCGGCCCTGCGCGACAGTCGCGAGAAGCTGCGCGCGGCGCTCGCCAGCATGACCGACGCGGTCTTCATCTCCGACGTCGACGGTCGCTTCATCGACTTTAACGACGCCTTCGCCACGTTCCATCGCTTCGGCGGCAAAGAGGAGTGCGCCACCACGCTCGAGGAGTACCCCGACTTTCTCGAGGTCTCCCTGCCCGACGGCACGGTCGCGCCGCTCGACCAGTGGGCCGTCTCGCGGGCGCTGCGCGGCGAGGTCATGACCGACGCCGAGTACAACCTGCGGCGCAAAGACACGGGCGAGACGTGGGTCGGCAGCTACAGCTTCGGCCCCATCCGCGACAGCGCCGGAGAGATCGTCGGGTCGGTGGTCGTGGGGCGCGACATCACCGAGCGCAAGCTGGCCGAGCGGCAGCTGCAGAGCCTGCTCGAGCAGACGCAGGCTCAGGCTCAGGAGCTCCAGGCGGCCCAGGAGCAGGCTCGCCAGGAGCTCGAGACGACCCTCGTGCTGTCCGAAGCGATCGGTTCGCTCACGCAGTCGCTGGCGGTCGACGAGGTGCTCGACAGGCTGGCACGGATCGTGGTGCGGGCGTCGGGCCACGCCCGCGCGACCGTGGGACTCTGGGACGAGGCCGGCCGGCGCCTCGAGATTAACACGTCGCGCGGCCGGTCGGCGCTGCAGCGCGGACTGGTGTGGCCGCTCGATTGGCTTTCGGTGCCGGCCAGGCGGGCGGTCCTCGAACGCCGCACGACGATCGTCGACCACGACCACCTGGGGCCGGTCGAGCGCGGCACGGCCGACGGCGAGGAGTGGCACCTGACGCTCGCCGTGCCACTGGTCTTCGCCGACCGCCTCGTCGGGCTGCTCATCATCGACGACCCGGGCGAGCGCCGCGCGTTCGCCGAGCGCGACATCAGCCTGGTCGAGCGCATCGTCTCGCAGGCCGCGGCGGCCATCGAGAACGCGCGGCTGCACGAAGAGGTCGCCGAGCGCGAGCGTTTGAGCGCCGCCCTGAACGAGATCGACGTCGTGATCCATTCCACCCTCAAGGTCGACGAGATCATGCAGCGCGTCGTGGCCTACTCGGTGGGCGTCGTAGGGGCCGACAGCGCCATGGTCGCGCTGCGGCACGGCGACGACTGGGTCGCCGAGTACGGCCACCCCGAGGTGCCGGGCGTCATCCACGAGAGCGTGCGCAGCGACGAGGCGCCCTTCATGATCGAGGCGATCGCAAAACGGGTGCCGGTGGCGATCGACGACTGCGAGACCGACCCGCGCTGCATCTCCGCCGTGCAGCGGCGCTTCGGCGTGCGCTCGGTGCTGTGCCTGCCGCTGATCGCCCGCGACGAGGCGCTCGGCGTCATCTTCTTCAACCACCACAGCGCCGCCGTGAAGTTCACCCCCGAGACCGTCGACTTCGCCGCCCGCCTCGCGGCCGCCATCTCGGCGGCCCTCGAGAACGCCCGCATGTACGAAGAGCAGCAGCGCATAGCGGCCATCCTGCAGGAGAACTTCATCCACGAGCCGCCGGTGGTCGAGGGCCTCGAGCTGGGCGTCACCGCCATGACGGCCTACGAGCCCGAGCTCGTGGGCGGCGATTTCAGCGAGGTGTTCGCCACCGACGACAGCCACGTCGTGGTGCTGATCGCCGACGTCGCCGGCAAGGGCGTGCGCGCCGCCGGGCTCACGGAGACCGTGCGCAGCGCCGTGCGCGCCTTCGCCACGATCGAGCCGTCGCCGGCCCTCATCCTGGCGCGCGCCAACGAGCTGCTGCGGCGCTTCGACCCCGACGAGCCCCACGTGACCGCCTTCGTCGCGGTGCTCGACCCGGCAACCGGCGAGCTGCGCTACGCGAGCGCCGGCCACCCGGCGCCGATCCACTTGAGCGCGTTGGCCTGCCGGCCCCTCGCCGTCGCCTTCGGGCCGCCGCTCGGCTCGTTCGCGCACGACTACGTCGACGCGCAGACTGTGCTCACCCTCGAGGACTACCTCGTGCTCTACACCGACGGCGTCACCGAGGCGCGCCGCGGGCCTGAGCTGTTCGGCGAGGCTCGCCTGGTCGAGCTCGTCGCCGAGCTGCGCGGCGGCTCCGCCCAGCAGGTCGCCGACGGCGTGCGCGACGCCGCCCTGTCGTTCGGCGGGCGGCTGCGCGACGACCTGCAGGTGGTCGTGCTGCGGCTGGCGTGAGGGGACGGGCCGAAGGGTGGGGAAGAGGTCGGTTGCGCTGTCTGGACTTGCCGCCCTGCGTGGTAGAGACTCGACGAACGGTGGCGAAGCAAGGCAAGAAGAGGCTGACCGACAGATGGAGGGACGATCCGTTCTCTCTGTTCGGCCTCGCCGTCGGGTTTGTCTTTCTTGCGGCGGCAGCCGCGTTTGTGTTTCACGGCAGCGCGGCCGAGGCCACAGGCACGCCGCTCATGGTCGTCGCCGTCGTCTTCCTGGCGTTGTCTGGGTGGTTGGCGTCAGCGGCTATCGACGCCGTACCGGGCGTAGCCGCCCTCGATAGACAGGACTCGGCGGGGGGTGTCCT
>CAVWIH010000010.1:0-97369 GCA_963755025.1 uncultured Actinomycetes bacterium | reverse complement strand
ATGTATCGCTTGATTTGACCAGCGATGCTTTTGGCCTTGTTCTTGCGCCAGGTGCGCACGATCCACCAGCCCCAGGTCTGGAACACAGCTTGGTGAAGCGGAAGGTGAAGAAGTACTTGGCCCACTGCTTGAGCGAGTAGAACTTCATGTAGCCGCGCAGGGCTTCGCGCTGCAGCTCGTAGGGGGTCATGTTCTTGGGCTCGAACACCACGTGCTGGGCGTCGTAGAGGTACCAGTTCTTCTCGAAGATGCGTCCCGCGGCGTTGAGCTCCTCGAAGAGCGGCGTGCCGGGCAGCGGCGTGAGCGCGGCGAGCTGGATGGTGTCGATGTGGTTCTTCATGGCGAACTTGACGGTCTCGCGCACCGACTGGATGGTGTCGGTGTCGGCGCCCAGCACGAACATGCCGTGCGACTCGATGCCGTGCTCGTGGAGAATGCGGATGGCCTGCACGATGTCGTCGACGCTCTGGTGCTTGTCGAAGGCGTCGAGCGTCTCCTGGTTGACCGACTCGAGGCCGAGGTAGGCGCGGAAGCAGCCGGTGCGGTGCATGAGGTCGAGCAGCTCGGGGTCGCGCACGACGTCGGTGCGCATCTGGGCTGACCAGGGCACGACGATGTCTTCGTCGAGCATGAGCTGGCAGAGCTCCTTGAGGCGCTTCTTGTCGGCGGCGATGTTGTCGTCGTAAAAGAAGATCTTGCGCGGCTTGCGCTGCTTGAGCTCGGCGATGATGTTCTCGGCGCTGCGGAAGCGGTACTTGCGCCCGAACATGGCCGTGACCGAGCAGAAGTTGCAGTGGAAGGGGCAGCCCCAGCTCGTCATGATCGGCATCGTCTTGATGTTCTCATAGCCCTGGATGAGCTCGAGATCGGGGAACGGCAGCTCGTCGAGCACGGTGCACTGGCCGCGCGCTTCGTTGTGCACGGTGTGCCCGTCGCGGTTGAACGACAGGCCCTTGATGTCGTCGAACGGAGCGCCCGACTCGAGGGCCGCGATGAGCTCGAGCATGAGCTGCTCGCCGCCCTCGCCGCGCGCCACGAAGTCGGCGTGCTCGAGGGCTTCGTCGGCCATGAAGGTGACGTGCGAGCCGCCCATGATGACCGGGATGCCGCGCTCGCGGCAGTCGTCGGCGAAGCGGTAGCCTTCGGTGGCCGTCGAGGTGGTCGTGGAGATGCCTACCAGATCGGCTGCGTTGACGTCGTTCCAGTCGATCGGCGAGATGTTGGAGTTGTAGATCTTGACGTTGTGGCCGGCCGCCTTAAGGGTGGCGCCGATTATCGGCAATCCGAGCCGCGGCAACTGGATCATGCTGAAGACGTTCATGTCGGGCGGTTCGGGCTCGATCATGCGTATTCTCATACTCACCTCAACTGCCCTGCGGGCTTCTGGCGACGCCTGCGCGAACACGCGCGGCGGGGGGACATATGGTCGGACGTGAATCAATCCACGCTACCGCACCGGTACGCTCCAAGTCAAAACGCGTGCTCGAGTCTGGGCTCGCGCGGCGGCGCCTACGCCCCTCGATCCACCTCCTGTAGCCCCGCCGCGCGAGCCCAGAGCTCGAGCACGTGTTTTGACTTCGCGAGCTACCTGTGCAGTAGCGTTGATCGATTCACGTCCCGACCATTGTCCCCCCGCCGCGCGAGTTCGCGCAGGCGTCGCCGGTAGCCCTCCAGGGCAGTTGAGGTGAGTATGAGAATACGCATGATCGAGCCAACCGCCCGACATGAACATCTTCAGCATGATCCAGTTGCCGCGGCTCGGATTGCCGATCATCGGCGCCACCCTCAAGGCGGCCGGCCACGACGTCAACATCTACAACTCCAACATCTCGCCGATCGACTGGAACGACGTCAACGCAGCCGATCTGGTAGGCATCTCCACGACCACCTCGACGGCCACCGAAGGCTACCGCTTCGCCGACGACTGCCGCGAGCGCGGCATCCCGGTCATCATGGGCGGCTCGCACGTCACCTTCATGGCCGACGAAGCCCTCGAGCACGCCGACTTCGTGGCCCGCGGCGAGGGCGGCGAGCAGCTCATGCTCGAGCTCATCGCGGCGCTCGAGTCGGGCGCTCCGTTCGACGACATCAAGGGCCTGTCGTTCAACCGCGACGGGCACACCGTGCACAACGAAGCGCGCGGCCAGTGCACCGTGCTCGACGAGCTGCCGTTCCCCGACTCTCGAGCTCATCCAGGGCTACGAGAACATCAAGACGATGCCGATCATGACGAGCTGGGGCTGCCCCTTCCACTGCAACTTCTGCTCGGTCACGGCCATGTTCGGCCGCAAGTACCGCTTCCGCAGCGCCGAGAACATCATCGCCGAGCTCAAGCAGCGCAAGCCGCGCAAGATCTTCTTCTACGACGACAACATCGCCGCCGACAAGAAGCGCCTCAAGGAGCTCTGCCAGCTCATGCTCGACGAAGACATCGTCGTGCCCTGGTCGGCCCAGATGCGCACCGACGTCGTGCGCGACCCCGAGCTGCTCGACCTCATGCACCGCACCGGCTGTTTCCGCGCCTACCTCGGCCTCGAGTCGGTCAACCAGGAGACGCTCGACGCCTTCGACAAGCACCAGAGCGTCGACGACATCGTGCAGGCCATCCGCATTCTCCACGAGCACGGCATCGAGTCGCACGGCATGTTCGTGCTGGGCGCCGACACCGACACCATCCAGTCGGTGCGCGAGACCGTCAAGTTCGCCATGAAGAACCACATCGACACCATCCAGCTCGCCGCGCTCACGCCGCTGCCCGGCACGCCGCTCTTCGAGGAGCTCAACGCCGCGGGACGCATCTTCGAGAAGAACTGGTACCTCTACGACGCCCAGCACGTGGTGTTCGAGCCCAAGAACATGACCCCCTACGAGCTGCAGCGCGAAGCCCTGCGCGGCTACATGAAGTTCTACTCGCTCAAGCAGTGGGCCAAGTACTTCTTCACCTTCCGCTTCACCAAGCTGCTGTTCCAGACCTGGGGCTGGTGGATCGTGCGCACCTGGCGCAAGAACAAGGCCAACCAGTCGTTCGTCGAGTCGCTGCGCAAGCTGCCGCGGCCGCGCTCGCAGGCCGTCGCCCAGGCAAGCGAGGCCAAGCACTAAGACAGCGACTGCCGCGCGCGCCCATCGGGAGCGCAGCGCAAGAACCGCGAAGGGCGCGGCGGCCAAGGCCGCCGCGCCCTTCGCTCGTTTCTGCAGCAGTTCGCGGCGCCCGATACCGGCCGGTTGCGGGTCGCGGCGTGGAACACCGGCCGGCTGCCACTCCCCGGCGCGCGACCGCGCTCAGGTGCTCAGGATCACCAGCTGATAGACGACCAGCGCCAGGTAGACGCTCGCCAGGCCCACGCTGGCGACCAGCACGATGGCGCGCCGGCGCTGCGTCCACAGAAAGACCGCACCGGCCGTGACCACGGCCATCTTGATGAGCGCCGCCTGGGTGAACCCCAGGCGCAGGAACTGCGCCATGACGGCGTTGGCCTCGACCGCGCCCATCTGCAGGGCGCGCCTCGTGAGCAGCACGTCGTCCAGGTTGAGCAGCCACAGCAAGACGAGCGAGACGGCGATCACCGCCGAGCGCTCGCGCCGCGCCGACGGCCGCGCGATGGGCGCCGCGGGCAGCGTGGCCGCCGGGAGCGCAGCCGCCGCAGCCGGCGGGAACACGGTCAGCACGGCGGCGCCCGCCGGAGCCGTCCGGGAGCACGGACAGGGCGGCGCGGTCGCGAGGCCTGTGCCCGGCACGTACGGCACGATGGAGAGACGCCCGCAGGCAGAGCAGGTGTGCACGACGGCGAGGCCGTTCTCGCGGGGCTCGAGGCGCGGTGCGGCGCGGCGGCGGCGCTCCGGACCCAGGTAGGCGGGCCGCCGGCCGGCGCGACGCTCGGGCACGAGCTCGGCGCCCGGCAACGACGCGGGCACGGCCTGATCGAGCCCGCGGTCGACGAAGACCACCGTGCTCATGTCGGCGGCGGCGCCGTCGAGCGCCGCCGAACGTCGTCTGAGAAGCTCGCGATCACACCGTCACCCCTTCGCTCGAGCACTGTATGCCCGCGGCGACCCGGGCGACAACTGGACGCCGTTTCGGGGGGCCGTCCTTGAAATGCCCTGGGGCCGATGGTACGGTACGACCGACCTCGAAGGAGCCAGTGGGGTCGATTCTTTTATGGACTGTCGCATCGGGCACAAGCGGCGCGCGCGTTCCAGCGCGAGCGTCACACACCGGCCTGTCGCGCCCCGCAAGGAGGCGATGCATTGAAGCGCAATCGCAGACTGTTCCTCGTCGCTCTCGCCGCCCTTCTCGTCCTCCCCTTCGTTCTCCCCTCCGTCGCCGCCGCCGACACGCTCGCCCAAAAGAAGGCTCGCGCGCACGAGATCATGGGGCAGCTCACCACCCTCGACAACAGAATGGAACAGGTCGTCGAGCGCTACGACGCCGCCACCGGCAAGCTCGCCACGATCGATAGCCAGATCGCCGCCAACCGCCACACCCTCGCCGTCACGCGCTACAACCTGCAGCTGGCCAAGGCCATGCTCGACCAGCGCGTGGTGGCCATGTACAAGCAGCGCCCCGTCGAGATGCTCGACGTGATCGTCCAGACCAAGAGCTTCTCGTCGATGGTCGACCAGCTCAACATGCTGCACCGCGTGAGCTCCAGCGAGTCGACCATGGTCAACTCGATCGCCAGCTTCCAGACGACCATCAAGGCGGCCCAGAAGTCGCTGGTCGTCGACCAGGCCGCCGCCCAGAAGGTCGTGGCCCAGCGCGCCACCGAAAAGGCCGGCGTCGAGAGCGCCCTGGCGGCGCGCCAGTCGCTGCTCCGCGGCGTCAAGTCGCAGATCGCCCAGCTCGAAGCGCAGCAGGCCCAGGCCGCCCGCCAGTCCGCCAAAAAGTCGGGCGGCTACGTCTCGACGGGCGTCGCCACGCCGGTCAACCCCGACCACAGCAGCGTGGTGGCCTTCGCCGCGAGCTTCGTCGGCAAGGTGCCTTACGTGTGGGGCGGCTCCACGCCACAGGGTTTCGACTGTTCGGGCTTCACCATGTACTGCTGGGCCGCCTTCGGCGTGAGCCTGCCGCACAACGCCGCCGCCCAGCAGGCCATGTGCGCACCCGTGTCGGCCGCCCAGGCGCAGCCCGGCGACCTCGTGTTCTTCGGCAGCCCCGCCTACCACGTCGGCATCTACGCCGGCGGGGGCAGCATGATCGACGCGCCGCACACCGGCGCCATGGTGAGCTACGGCTCCGTCTCCGGTAACTCGGGGTTCGGCCGGCCCTGACCCGCCTCTGCCGGCGCGCCCGGTAGCCCACGCCTGCGCCGCGGCCCGCCCGCCGTTGCGCGCTCCTCTTTTTCTGCCTTGCGACACGCCCCAAGGGTAAACATCTGCGGCGTCCGGCCGATTATGTAGGGGAACCCGTGTAAAGCAGACGGAGATGACGCCACGTGAAGACGGTAGACGAGCTGCTCAACGAGATGGTCTCGCGCAACGCCTCCGACCTTCACATCAAGGCCGGCAGCCCGCCGGTCGTGCGCGTCGACGGCGAGCTGCACCTGCTCGACGAGCCCGTCCTCACGCCCGAGGACACCAAAGACGCCGCCGCCTCGATCATGACCGACAAGCAGATCCGCCGCTTCAGCGAGCACAACGAGATCGACTTCGCCTACTCGGCCGCCGACCATCGGCCGCTTTCGCGTGAACATCTACCGGCAGCGCGGCAGCATCTCGGTCGCCATGCGCCAGGTCGCCACGCAGATCCCCTCGTTCGAGGAGCCTGCACCTGCCCGACATCATCAAGCGCCTCGCGCTGGAGCCCCGCGGCCTGCTGCTCGTGACCGGCACCACCGGTTCGGGCAAGACGACCACCCTGGCGGCCATGATCGACCACATCAACAACACCGTGCGCCGCCACATCGTGACCATCGAAGACCCCATCGAGGTGCTGCACAAGGACCGCAAGGCGATCATCAACCAGCGCGAGATCGGCCTCGACACCGAGTCGTACGCGTCGGCGCTCAAGTACGTGCTGCGCCAGGACCCCGACGACATCCTGATCGGCGAGATGCGCGACGTCGAGACCGTCTCGGCGGCGCTCACCGCCGCCCAGACCGGCCACTTCGTGATGAGCACGCTGCACACCATCGACGCCACCGAGACCATCAACCGCATCATCGACTTCTTCCCGCTGCACCAGCAGAAGCAGGTGCGCATCATGCTCGCCGGCACGCTGCGCGGCATCATCTCGCAGCGCCTGCTGCCGCGCGCCGACGGCCAGGGCCGGGTGCCGGCCGTCGAGGTCATGGTCATGACCAGCCGCATCCGCGACTTCGTGCTCGACCCCGACCAGACCTCGCTGATCGGCCAGGCCATCAAAGAGGGCGAGTTCTACGGCATGACGACCTTCGACCAGGCGCTTGCTGAGCCTCTACGAGGAGGGGCTGATCACGCTGCACGACGCCGCCCAGGTGCTCACCAACCCGCACGACTTCAAGCTGCTCGTGCAGGCCAAGGGCCACGACGTCAGCCTGATGACCTTCTAGATGCTCGCAGCGGCCCGGCAAGCGCCGGCCGGCGCCGCGCGCTTGGTAGCCGCCGAGGCCGCCGAGCGGCCGCCGCGCTCACACGCCTTACCCAGGCGTCTGGCTCGCGCGGCCCCCGCGCGCTGCGCGGCACCTGGCCCCTGCGGGACCCTACTGCAGGACCTTGCGCCTCTTCGAGGTGCAGGTCGACCTTGCGCTTGATGCGCTGCAGCGCGTTGTCGACCGTCTTGCAGTCGCACTCGAGCCGCCGGGCGATCTTTTCGTACGACAGGCCCTGCAGGTACAGGCCGCAGGACGCGGCTCTCGAGGGTCGAGAGCATGCGGGTGAGGCAGTGCTTGAGGCTCGCGACCTCTTCGGCCGAGATCACCTGGTTGACGGGGTCGTTGACCGACGAGCCCGGCAGTATGTCGGCCAGGCTGCATTCGCTGTCGTCGCCCGAGTCGCCGGGGGTGTGGCTGAACGACAGGTAGCCGTTCAGCGGCACGTGCTTTTGGCGCGTGGCCGTCTTGATGGCCGTGATGATCTGCCGGGTGATGCACAGTTCGGCGAAGCTGCGAAACGACGCCTGGCGGTCGTCGCGGTAGTCGCGCACCGCCTTGTAGAGGCCGACCATGCCCTCCTGGATCAGGTCTTCGGAGTCGCCGCCGGCGAGAAAGTACGAGCTCGCCTTGAGGCGCACGAACTGGTGGTAACGCAGCATGAGGGCGTTGAGGGCGCCCTGGTTGCCGCGGCGGTAGGAGTTGACGAGGGCGAGATCGGAACTCTCTGAGTGGACCTGAGGGTTAGACAGGCGGCCCGCCGTTCGGCTGCTGTCGGCTGTCGCCGCTGCGTCATCGCCCTCTGCCCCCCGAGCTTGAGCCTGAGTGGGGCGGCTAACCGCCTTCGCGTCTCAGGCGCTCCAGCTTTCGCCAAGTCTCAAGGTCTAAGTTTATCCTCAAGTGTTGTCGCCATTCTACTGTTGTTCTCGTCGTTTGCAAGTCGTTTGTGGTCGACGCCCATGCGCGGCGCCCAGTTCGCGCGGCGTCATGCGCCGCACGCCGGCCCTGGTCGCCGTGCGCTGCACTTCGTAGTCGGCCGACACCACGACGATCGCCGCGTCGGCCGGCTCGCTCGGCGATGCGGCGCGCGATCACCTCGTCGGCCGACTGCGAACCGCCGGCGTAGCACACCTCGACGCGCGTGCCGGCGAGCGGCTCGCAGGTCGCCGCGCGGCTGGGAGTGGGCGTCGAAGACCAGCACCACCTGGGCGCCGCGCAGCGCGGCGAAGCCGGCGAGCTGCTCGGCCAGCCAGCGGCGCCGGTCCTCGAGCTGCTCGCTGGCGCAGGCCGGGAAACAGCGCGTGCAGCACGTTGTAGCCGTCGACGATGTACGAGTCGTGGGAGTCGTGGGCCTTTGACGCCATGCGCCTAGGCTCCCCCGCCGGGGCGCGGCTCATGCCCGCGCGGGCCGCCGGAGGCGCCGGGCGCGGGCTTTGCGCCGCGCGCCGGCTTGGGCGGCCGGCGCGGCGGCGGCGCGCTGGCGGTACGCCTCGTAGAGGAACAGCGCCGCCGCCACGCTGACGTTGAGGCTGCCGACCGGACCCTGCATGGGGATGGCGCCGAGCTCGTCGCAGGCGCGGCGCACCAGCGGGCGCAGGCCGCGGCCCTCGGCGCCGAAGACGAGCGCCACCTTGCCCGTGAGGTCGAGGGCGCCGTACGGGCGCGGCTCGTCGCCGGCCGCCCCGTAGATCCAGTGGCCGGCCTGCTTGCACTCGGCAAGAAAGGCGACGACGTTGGTCACGTGGGCGATGTCCAGGTGCTCGGTGGACCCGGCCGACGCCTTGACCGCCGCCGGCGTGACCGCCGCCGACGGTGGCGCGGCAGCACGAGGCCGCCGGCGCCGGCCGCCAGGGCGCTGCGCGCGATGGCGCCCAGGTTGCGCGGGTCGGTGACCTCGTCGAGCACGACCAGCAGGTCGCAGGCGAGCAGGTCGCCGGGCGGCGCGTAGGGATAGTCGCCCACCAGACAGGCGACCCCCTGGTGCTCGCGGCTGCCGGTGAGCTGGGCGATGTCGTGGGCCTCGGTGGTCTCGACCCGCAGGGCGCCGCTGTCGACCTTATGCGGCCGTCAGCCAGGCGAGCGCCTCGGTGGTCGCCACGAGCCTGCGCGGGCGGCGCTTCGCGCCGCCCGCGCAGGCCAGGCGCACGACCTGCCGGCCGTAGAGCCAGTCCACGGTCAGCGGCGGGGGCGGCGGCCGCAGGCCGCCGCCCCGCCGCCCCCGCCGCGTTCCGGTCGGGACCGGCCGCGTTCCCGTCAGGCAGAACGGCGCCCATCAGCCCTTGCGCACCACCTGCGTGCCGCCCGGCGTGTCGCGCACCTCGAAGCCGGCCGCCTCGAGGCGGGCGCGCAGGGCGTCGGCGCTGGCCTAGTCCTTTTCGGCGCGCAGGTGGTCGCGCAGCAGGCAGGCGTAGGTGGCGTCGCCGCAGGTGAGGCGCTCGTCGACCAGCTCGGCGATGTCGGCCCAGCGGCCTTCGTCGGCGAGGCGCGCGGCCGGCGGCAGCGGCACGACGTCGGTCGCGCAGACCTCGCCGTCGGAGTCGCGCGAAGCCGTCGCGGCGCCGCCGCTCGTCGGCGTCGAAGCCGGCGACCACCGGCGCTGGCGTCGGGCAGGGCGATGCAGAGGTCGTCGAGGCCGTGCACGAGCAGGTCCTCGGCGTCTTCGAGGGCGGCCGCGTCGGCCGAACGGCCGGCGGCGTCGGCGGCGGCCACGTAGCGAAAGAGCTCGCGGCCCAGGCCGAAGAGCTCGCCCAGCGCGGCGGCGGTGTTCAGGTCGTCGTCCATGTGCTCGGCGAAGGCGGCGCGCGTGCGGTCGAGCGCGGCGCGCAGGTCGGTCGGCGTCGTAGAGCTCGCCGCGGCCGGGGTTGTCGGCGCGGAAGCTGGCCGTGCGCACCGCCTCGACCAGGCGCCCGTAGGCGGCCTTGGCCTCGTCGAGCTTCTCGAGCGAGAACTCGAGCGGGCTGCGGTAGTGGGTCGTGAGGAAGTAGGTGAGCACGACCGGCGCCGGGTAGCGGTCGAGCACCTCGCGCAGCAGGAAGATGTTGCCGACCGACTTGGCCATCTTCTCGCCGCCGGAGCGGATCATGCCGTTGTGCATCCAGATGCGGGCGAAGGGCATGCCGGCCGCCTCGGCCTGGGCGATCTCGTTCTCGTGGTGGGGGAAGATCAGGTCGCGGCCGCCGCCGTGGATGTCGAAGCCGGCGCCCAGGTAGCGCAGGCCCATGGCCGAGCACTCGATGTGCCAGCCCGGCCGGCCCGTGCCCCAGGGGCTCTCCCAGAGGTGCTCGCGCTCGCCGGGCTTGGCCGCCTTCCAGACGGCGAAGTCGAGCGGGTCTTCTTTGCCCGGCTCGGCCTCGACGCGGGTGGCCTCTTCGAGCTCGTCGATGCGCTGGTTGGAGAGCTTGCCGTACGTCGGGAAAGCTGCGCACGCGAAAGTAGACGCTGCCCTGCGACTCGTAGGCGTGGCCGCCGGCGATGAGCTGGCAGACGAGGTCGATGATCTCGGGGATGGTCTCGCTGGCCCGCGGCTCGAGGTCGGGCCGCGGCACGCCGAGGCGGTCGGTGTCGTCCAGGTAGGCCTGGGTGAACTCGGCCGCCACCGCGCTGGGCGAGCGGCCCTCGGCGTCGGCCTTGGCGTTGATCTTGTCGTTGACGTCGGTGATGTTCTCGACCAGCGTGACGTCGTAGCCGCGCGCGGTCAGCCAGGCGCGCAGCACGGCGAACACCACGTAGGGACGCGCGTTGCCGATGTGCACGAGGTTGTAGACCGTGGGGCCGCAGGCGTAGATGCCGACCTTGCCTGCGTCGCGCGGGACAAGCTCCTCCTTGCGCTGCGTGAGAGAGTTGAAGAGCCTGATCACCGTTGGTCTCCTTCGGTCGTGGCGGGGGTCGCGCCGGACGGCGGCGCGGTCTCGTCGGCAGGGGCGATCGCGCCGGGCGGCCCGGCGCCGGGCGGCCGGCGGCGGGCGGCCGGCGGCGGGCGGGGCGGCGGCGCGCGAACGGCGGCGGGCGGCCCGGCGCCGCGCGAACGGCGGCGGGCGGTGCGCGCTTGTGGCGCTGGCAAGGCGCTCGAGGGTCTCGTCGGCGGCGATGGCGGCGAGCACGAAGGCGAGCTCGGGACCGTGCTCGCGGCCGGTCAGCGCCAGGCGCAGCGGCATGAGCAGCTCGCGCGCGCTGAGCGAACGCTCCTTGCCCAGGCGGCGGTACTCGCCGAGCAGCTCGCGCGCCTG
Organism: uncultured Actinomycetes bacterium; assembly: GCA_963755025.1. GTDB lineage: Bacteria > Actinomycetota > Thermoleophilia > UBA2241 > UBA2241 > Bog-752. Next base: position 86,577 of record CAVWIH010000010.1, on the reverse strand, counting down.
CTCGCGCGTGACGTAGGGCGCCGGCGCGGCGCGGCGCAAGTCGGCGAAGAGGGCGAGCGGTCGCGGCGCCGGCGACGACCTGAAGCGTCGCGGCGTCGAGCGTGGGGCGCTCGAGCAGCGGGGCGGCGGCCTGGGGCACGTCGCCGTAGCGCTCGAGCGACGACTTGACGGCGGCGGCGATGGCGGCTACCGCGGGCGCCGGGGTGCCGGCCGGCAGGCGCTCGCCGACCAGGCGCTCGTGGTCGGCGTCGCTCGAGGCCATGATCCACTGGTGGTTCAGCCAGTCGAGCTTGCCCATGTCGAAGATCGCCGGGCTGCCCGACAGCGCCGCGAGCTCGAAGCTCGGCGACGAGCCGCTCGATGCCGAGCACCTCGTCGTCGCCGTGCGACCACGAGAGCAGCGCCAGGTAATTGACGATCGCCTGGGGCAGGTAGCCGAGGCTGCGGTAGTCGCCCACCGCCGTCGCCCCGTGGCGCTTTGAGAGCTTGCCGCCGTCGGGCGCCAGGATCATGGCGTGGTGGGCGTAGACGGGCGCCGCCGCGCCGGGGTAGAGGGCGCGGCGCAGCAGCTCCTGGCGGGCGGTGTTGGTGAGGTGGTCGTCGCCGCGGATGACGTGGGTGATGGCCATGGCGGCGTCGTCGACCACGGCCGCGAAGTTGTAGCTCGGCAGGTGGTCGGAGCGCAGGATGATGAAGTCGCCGATCTGCTCGGAGCCGATCGTGATGGGCCCGCGGATGACGTCGTCGAACCGCACGTCTCCCGCCGGCACGGCGAAGCGCAGCGCGGCCGGCTCGCCGGCGGCGAGGCGTTCCTGCACGGCGGCGGGCTCGAGCGCCCGGCAGCGGCCATCGTAGCGCGGCGGGCGGCCCGCGGCGTGGGCCGCGGCGCGCAGCGTGTCGAGGCGCTCCTGGCTGCAGAAGCAGGGGTACGCGAGACCGGCGGCGACCAGGTCGTCGGCCGCGCGACGGTAGATGGGCACGCGCTCGGCCTGGCGGTAGGGGCCGTAGGGCCCGCCCCGGTCGGGGCCTTCGTCCCAGTCGAGGCCCAGCCAGGCGAGGTCGTCTAGGATGGCGCGCTCGAAGCGCTCCTCGGAGCGCGCCGCGTCGGTGTCCTCGATGCGCACGACGAAGGCGCCGCCGGCGTGGCGGGCGACCAGAAAGTTGTAGAGCGCGGTGCGCGCCGAGCCGATGTGCAGCGTGCCCGTCGGGCTCGGCGCGAAGCGTACCCTCACCGTGTGGTCGAGACTGATGGTCACCACCTTGTCGTTACCGTCGGACCGTCGTTCGAGTCTACCACCGCCGCGCCCTCGGGAGGCTCGAGTGGTAGACTGCAAGGCACCGTCCCGCGACCCGGGCAGAACAATGGACAAGCCCATGCAGACACCCGCTCAGGCGGCCACGCCGTACATCGATGCCCTGCTCGGCTACCGCACGCAGGGCATCGTGCCCTTCCACACGCCCGGCCACAAGCTGGGCAAGGGCGCGCCCGCCGATCATGCGCGAGGTCTTCGGCTCGGCCCTGCTGGCCGTCGACGTGGCCATGGCGGGCGGCGTCGAAGACACCCGCGAATCGACGGCGCTGGTGCGCGGCGCCGAAGACCTGGCCGCCGCGGCCTGGGGCGGCGAGCGCTGCTTCTTTTTGGTGAACGGCTCGACCAGCGGCATCCACTCCCTGCTGCTCAGCCTGGCCGGACCGGGCGACTCGGTGATCGTGCCGCGCAACGCCCACAAGTCGCTGCAGGCGGCGCTCATCTTCTCGGGCGCCGTGCCGCACTACGTCGAACCCGAGATCGACCCGCTCTGGGGCATCCCCCTGAACGTACCCGTCGAACGCGTGGCCGCGGCGGTCGCCGAGCACCCCGACGCCAAGGCCGTGTTCGTCGTCTCGCCCAACAGCAACGGCGTGTGCGCCGCGCTCGACGCCATCGCCGGCGTGGCGCACGGCGCCGGCCTGCCGCTCGTCGTCGACCAGGCCTGGGGGCCGCACCTGCGCTTTTGCAGCGGCCTGCCGCTCGACGCCATGTCGGCCGGCGCCGACGCCATGGTGGCCAGCACGCACAAGCTCATCAGCGGCATCACGCAGTCGTCGGTGCTCGTCGCCCGCGGCCAGCGCCTCAACCTGCAGCGCCTCGAGAGCGTCGTCAAGATGACCCAGTCGACCAGCCCCCAGGTGCTCATCTACGCCTCCATCGACGCCGCCCGGGCGCAGATGGCCACCCAGGGCGAAGAGCTTTGGGACGCAGGCGCTCGGCAACGCCGCCTGGGCGCGCGAGCGCCTGGCGCCGCTCGCCGGCGTGCGCGTGCTGTCCGACGAGGTCCTCAGCCGCCCGGGCGTGGCCGACCTCGACCGCACGCGCCTCACGCTGTCGGCCTGCGACCTGGGCCTGACCGGCTACGAGCTCGAGACCACGCTGCGCGACGACTACGGCATCGCCGTCGAGGCCGCCGACCCGCTGAACGTGCTGCTCAACGTCACCTACGGCGACTCGCGCGACGACGTCGCCTGCTTCGTCGCCGCCATGACCGACCTTGCCGCCCGCCGCCGCGACGCCGGCGCCGTCGCCTGCGCCACGCCGCTCGCGAGCTGGCCGCGCTTCACGCGCCAGGTCATGAGCCCGCGCGACGCCTTCTTCGCCCGCTCCGAGCCGCTGCCGGTGGCGAGCACGCCGGGGCGCGTGAGCGCCGAGATGGTGGCCCCCTACCCGCCCGGCATACCGGTCGTCGCGCCCGGCGAAGAGATCTCCGACGAGATCGCCGCCTACCTGGGCGAGGCCGCGGCGCGCGAGCTGCACGTGCACGGCCCCGAAGACCTCACCCTAATGACGCTGCGCGTCGTGAGCTGAGGGGTCGCGCCGACATGCCCCGCCGCACGCGACACGCACGCCCGGGGCGGCCGACGACTCGCGCCCGCGGCGCCCTGGCAGCGCTTGCCGCGTGCCTGGCGTTGGCGGTGGTCCTGGCGCTCGGGCTCGCGACGGCGGGCTGCGGCGCGCCCAAGGCCGGCGTCGCGCACTTCAGCAACACGACCTACGGCATCTCGATAAGCGTCGACCGGCGCCTCACGCAGTGGCGCACGGCCAGCGTGGCGAGCGCCGGCGCCTTCGAGGTCTCGTTCGTCGACACTTCAGGGGCGATCGTCGCCGGCCGCCACCTCGACGCGCTCACCGTGTCGCTGGTGAACACGGGCACGTCGCCCAGCGCCCAGCAGGCCGCCCAGCTGAACGCCTCGCTGCGCACGCTGGGCGCCACCATGGTGGCCAAGCTGGGCGCGAACGCCCGCGCCGGAACGGTGTCCGACGTGACGCTGAACGGCCTCACGGGCGTGGTCGTGCCCTACGGCGTGACGATCGCCGGGCGGCCGGTGGTGGGCTGGCTCTACGTGCTGTCGTCGGGCGGGCGCATTTACGTGCTCACCGCGGGCGCCACGGCCGGCCAATGGAACGGCGAGCGCCCGCTCTTTGCCCGCGCCATCGCCTCGTTCGAGGCGAGCTAGGACACGACGGGGACGCGGCGTCGCGTGTGGCGCCGCATCGCCCGCGGGGTGACTGCGGCGTCGCGTGTGGCGCGCTGCACCGGCTGCGGGGTGGGCGCGGCGTCGCGTGTGGCGTGGCGCGCCGGCCGCACCTGCGCCGCGGCCGAGCCGCCCTACGCCCTCAGACCTTGATGCCCAGGCCGCTCGCCGTGAACAGCGGGTCGAGCGTGACGCCCTGGGCGGCGAACGCCTCGCGGCCGCCCTGCTCGCGGTCGACCACGCACAGCACGGCCGGCACCTGCAGGCCAGTGTCGCGCAACACGTGCACCGCCTGCAGGGCCGCGCCGCCCGAGGTGACGATGTCTTCGATCACCACGACGCGCTGCCCGGCCTCGGCGCGGCCCTCGAGCAGGCGCCTGGTGCCGTAGTCCTTCTCGCCCTTGCGCACGATGACGAACGGCTTGCCGGTGGCCAGCGACAGCGCCGCCACCAGGGCGACGGCGCCGAGCTCGGGGCCGGCCAGCAGGTCGAAAGGCTCATACGGGGCGAGCTTGGCGGCCAGGCCGGCGGCGATGTCGCCGAGCAGGTCGGGGCGTGTCTCGAACAGGTACTTGTCGAGGTAGAACGAGCTGTGCACGCCCGAGCGCAGCACGAAATCGCCTTCGAGGTAGCTGGCTGCCAGCAGCCGGTCGCCGAGTCCGCTCACGTGATCTCCCAGTGGTGTCGTTGCTGCTGCTTGTCGCGCCCCGGCCGATGCCGCGGCGCGCAACGGGTGCGACCCGCGGGCGCCGTCAGACGCCGCCGATCGAGACTCCTTCGATGGCCACCGACCCCGTGAGGATGCTGCCGCTCGGCACCCAGCGGGCGTCGTCGCCCAGCGCCACGATGCTGCGCAGCATGGAGACGATGTCGCCGGCCATAGTGACTTCGTGCACCGGCTTGGTGACGCGACCGGCCTCGATGAGCAGGCCGCTGATGCCCACCGAGAACTCGCCCGAGACCGGGTTGGCGCCCGAGTGGATGCCGATGGCGTTGGTCACGAGCACGCCGTAGTCGATGCCGCCGATGAGCTCGGCGATGGGCACCTGCGGGCCGGAAAGCACCAGGTTGGTGGGGCCCACGCCGGGCATGGTCTGGTACGAGCCGCGGGCGCCGTTGCCGGTGGATTCGCGGCCGTCGCGGTGCCCCGAGCGCACGTTGTAGAGAAAGCCCTGCAGCACGCCGTCGGCGATGAGCGGCGTGCGGCGGCAGGGCACGCCCTCGCCGTCGAACGGCGCGCTCGCCAGGCCGTCGGGGTGGATGCCGTCGTCGGTGAGCGTGACGCCCGGCCCGGCGATCTGCTCGCCGACACGCCCGGCAAAGAGCGAGCGGCCTTTTTGCACGGCTTCGGCGGTGAGCGCCGAGGAGAGCACGCCGAAGAACGAGGCCGCCACGAAGGGGTCGAGCACCACGGTCGTCTTGACGGTCTTCGTCTTGGTCGCCCCGAGCAGCTCGACGGCGCGCCTGGCGGCCTCGGCGCCGCAGGCCCGCGGGTCGAGGTCGGCCGGCTTGCGGCCCACCGTGAACGACAGGCCGGTCTCGATCTGGCCGTCGTGCTCGCCCAGCACGTAGGCGTAGGCGTAGCAGTGACCCTCGCGGAAGCTGCCGCGCACGCCGCCCGAGTTGGCCAGGAAGACCTGGGCGTCGCCGTCGGCGTAGACCGCTTCGTCGACCGACTTGACGCGCGGGTCGGCCGCCAGGGCGGCCGCTTCGACGCCCAGCGCGAGGTCGATGCGCTGCTCGTCGGTGGCCTGCTCGAGACCGGGGTCGTACACGTCGACCGCGGCCGGTTTGTCGTGCGGCGCAGGCAGCACGGAGTCGGGGTCGTGGTCGGCCACGCGGGCGTTGGCCAGGGCGGTCGCGACGACGTCGTCGAGCGACGCATCGGACAGGTCTGAGGTGTAGGCGTAGCCCACCGAGCCGTCCTGAAAGACGCGCAGCCCGACGCCCTTGCGACGCGCCGCGGTGAGCTCTTCGACCGCGCCGCGAAACACCTTGACGCGGTGCGTGCTGCTTTGCTCGGCGTAGACCTCGGCGGCCTTGGCGCCGCGCGCCAGGGCGCGCTCGAGCAATCTGTCGACGGCGTCGATCACTAGCCCGTGCCGCCCACGGTCATGGTGGCGATGCGCAGCGTGGCCTGGCCCGTGCCCACCGGCACGCTCTGGCCGTCTTTGCCGCAGATGCCCGACTTGACCTCGAAGTCTGAGGCGATCATGTCGATGCTCTTGAGCACGTCGATGCCGTTGCCCACCAGGGTGGCGCCGCGCAGCGGCGCCGTGATGCGGCCGTGCTCTATGAGGTAGCCCTCGGCCACCCCGAAGACGAAGTTGCCGCTGGCCGGCTCGACCTGGCCGCCGGCCAGCGTCTTGGCGTAGAAGCCGCGCTCGGTGGCGGCGATGATGTCGTCGGCGGTGGCGTCGCCGGGGGCGATGCAGGTGGTGGTCATGCGCGGGATGGGCACGTGGCGGAACGACTGGCGACGGCCGTTGCCCGTTTGGGCGACGCCTTGTTCGCGGGCCCGCAGGCCGTCGTAGAGAAAGCCGCGCAGGCGGCCGTTCTCGATGACCACGGTCTTTTGCGTGGGCGCGCCTTCGTCGTCGACCCCGGCCGAGCCCCACTCGCCGGCGATGGTGCCGTCGTCGTAGGCGTTGACCACGGCAGCGGCCACGAGGTCGCCGATCTTGCCCTCGTAGATGCTCGAGCCCTTGGCGATGCCGTCGGCTTCGAGGCCGTGGCCGCAGGCTTCGTGGAACAGGGTGCCGCCGAAGCCGTTGCCCATGACGACCGACATGGGGCCGGTGGGCGCCGGCCGTGAGTCGAGCATGGTGATCGCCTTGTGGGCCGCGGCGCGCGCCATGTCCTGGGCGATTCCTTCGTCGACGATCTCAAAGCCGAGACTCTTGCCGAGGCTCTCGTAGCCGGTCTGAATGACGCCGTCGCGCCGCGCCACGGCGCTCACCGTGAAGCGCACGCGCGTCCGGTCGTCGGCCACCAGAGTGCCCAGAGAGTTGGCCACGAGCAGGCGCTGGCGGCTTTCGAGGTAGCCGGCGCTGACCTGGGTGACGGCCGGGTCGGCGGCGCGCGCCGCGTCGTCGGCGGCGCGCAGCAGCGCCGCCTTGACGTCGGTGGCGACGGTGTCGGGGCGCACGGCGATGGCCGCTGTGGCCCGCGCCGGGCGCAGCGCGCCGAGGTTGCTGACGGTCACGGTGCCCGACGCGCCGCGCAGCGCCGCCGAGACTGCGTCGGCGGCGCCCTGCAGGTCGGCTTCGGAGAGGTCGTCGGAGTAGGAGTAGTAGGTGCGGTCGCCGCTCGTCAAGCGCACGCCGAACCCGGCTTCGCGACCGCCGACGGCGCGCTCGACACGCCGGTCTTCGAGCGAGAGCCCGAGCGAGCGGCGGTCTTCGACGAAGACCTCGGCGAAGTCGCCGCCGTGGCGCAGGGCGCGGCGGATGGTGGCGTTCAGCAGGTCTGGGCTGAGGTCGTCGAGCTGCATCAGGTGGTGGTTCCCCGCTTCGGAGGGTGGCGCAAACGCGAGTACTGTATCACGCCCACGACGAGCGTAGCTGGGGGAGCCGCAGGGGCCGCTTGCTCAGCCGAAGACGACGCGCATGTGGCAGCGGTCGGCACCCCGGCTGATGGCCGAAGAGGCCTGAATGGCGACCGCGCTGCCGGCGGCGGCGAGCTGCTCTATGAACCCCTCGAGAAAAGCGCGGTGCATGACGCAGACCAGGTCGGGCTGCGCCGTCGAGAGCTCTTTGAAGGCGCAGTTGCGCACGTCGAGGGCGAGCGTCGATTCGTCCCACTCCATCTCGGGCAGCATGCCGACCTCTTCGCCCACGTCGAGCATGGCCCTGACGAGCTCGTCGCGCCCGGGGTGGCGAAACTCGGGGTGGTCGGCGACGTAGGTGCGAGCGGCGGCGGCGCCGGTGGTGCGGCACACGGCGGCCACGGTCTCGAGGTCGCCGGTCGCGGCCAGCGCCTTGAGGGCGAGGTCGGAGAGCAGGTCGTACCGCCGCGGCGGCATGGTGAGCGTGGAGACCTGGTCGCTCAGGCGGTAGAGGCGGGCGGGGCGTCCACCCGAGCCGTCCTTGCGCAGCGAGGTGGCGAGCAGGCCGGCGCGCTCGAGCTTGGTCAGGTGCATGCGGGCGACGTTGGGGTGCAGCGCGAAGCGCGTGGCCACGCTGGCCACGGTGACCTCGTCGCCGGGTCGCTCGACGATCGACCGGTAGATGCCGTAGCGGGTGCCGTCGGCAAGGACGGCTGTGAGCCTGTGTTGCTGATCCACGAACGTCCCCCTCACTTGGAGTGCTCATCGTACTGGAAACGGCGCGCAGCAAACAACGCTCGAGACAGTGGCAATCCGGCGGCCGGGCGCTACCGGGTCGCCGCCGCGGTGCGCTAGACTGCCAGCATCCGCGGCGAGCCGACGTCTTCATGCACGCTCTCGCGGCCGGCGAGCCGCACGCGACGCCGACGACTCTTGAACGACCGACCGAGGAGACTGCGCGCCATGACCGACCGCGACCGCCGGCTCTCGCCGCCACGCTCATGAGTATCCTGCAGGCGTTGATCCTCGGCATCGTCCAGGGCCTCACCGAGTTCCTGCCGATCTCGAGCTCGGGTCACCTCATCCTGGTGCCCTGGCTGTTCGGCTGGCACTTCTTCCAGAACAACCCGGCCCTCAACAAGACCTTCGACGTGGCCCTGCACCTGGGCACCTTCGTCGCCGCCCTGGTCTACTTCTGGCGCGACATCGTGGTGATCGTGCGGGCCTGGCTGCGCAGCCTGCGCCGTCGCCGCATCGAGACCCAGAACGAGCGCATCGCCTGGCTGCTGCTCATCAGCACGGTACCGGCGGGGATCGTCGGCGTGCTCCTCGAGAACTTCATCACCGACCAGCTCGGCAAGCCCTACCTCATCTGCATCATGCTGTTCGCCTTCGCCCTGGTCATGATGGCGGCCGACATGACGGCCAAGCTCAACAAGTCGATGGACGACCTGCGCTGGCCCGGAGCGCTCGGCATCGGCGTAGCGCAGGCCGTCGCGCTGGCGCCGGGCGTGTCGCGTTCGGGGGTCACCATGGTCACCGGCCTCTTCCTGGGGCTCGACCGCGAGTCGACCGCGCGCTACTCGTTCCTGCTGTCGGTGCCCGTCGTGGGCGGCGCGGCGCTGCTCAAGACCGCCCAGCTCGTCAAAGACGGCATGCCGCCCCACATGGCGCAGCCCTTCCTGGTGGGCATGGTGGCCGCCGCGCTGAGCGGCCTGGCGGCCATCTGGTTCGTGCTCGGCTACCTGCGCACCCACACCTTCGCCATCTTCGTCGCCTATCGCCTGATCGTGGCGACCGCGCTGCTGATCGTGATCGCCACCGGCCTGCGGCACGCCACGGGGATCTGAGGCAGGCGCGGGCTCGCGCGGCCGCGCGAGCCCGGCACTGGGCGGCGCGAGCCGAGCGGCGGCGCGCGCCCCGTCGTGAGCGGATGCGACCGCGGCGGCGCGCGCCCGGACCGGCGGCACCGGCCGGCGGGCCCTGTTGCTGTTGCTATACTTTGGCGGCTCGGTTTGAGCGAACCAGGCGCGGCGTAGACGAAAGTGACGACCCTCATGCGCACACTGACCCTCGGCGATCGCGGCAAAGAAGTCACCGACGTGCAGCAACGGCTGCACGCGCTCGGCTACGAGCTCGGCAACGAAGGCCTCGACGGCTTTCTGGGGCCGCGCAGCCAGCTCGCCCTGCGCGCCTTTCAGCAGGAGCGCGGCCTGCTCGCCGACGGCGTGCTGGGCGCCAACACCTGGCGTGAGCTGGTCGAAGCCGGCTACGCGCTCGGCGACCGGCTGCTCTACCTGCGCATGCCCAACTTTCGCGGCGACGACGTGCTCGCCCTGCAGGTCAAGCTCAACCTGTTCGGCTTCAACGCCGGGCCCGAGCGCGGCATCTTCGACACGGCGGTCGAACGCGCCCTGATCGACTTTCAGCGCAACGCCGGGCTGCAGGCCGACGGCATCGTGGGCGACGACACCCTGCGCAAGCTCGAAGCGCTGCGCAAGGCCGAGACCGGTCGCGAGGGCAAGAAGATCCCCGACCGCGACGAGGGCTTCGCCCCGGTGGCCAGCCTCACCGGCGTGGTCGTGGCCATCGACCCGGGCCACGGCGGGCCCGATACCGGCGTGATCTCGCCCACGGGGCGCGCCGAAAAGGACCTCACGCTGGCCGTCGGCCTGCGCCTCGCCGAGCTGCTGCGCGCCGAGGGCAGCCGAGTGGCCTTGACCCGCGAGACCGACAGGGCGGTGCCGCTCTACGACCGCACCGACGCAGTCGAAGCGGCCGCCGCCGACTACCTCGTCAGCCTGCACTTCAACGGCGACCAGAGCCCCGCCGCCGCCGGCGCCGTGGGCTACTTCTTTCAGCGCAGCCACTACTACTCAGAGCACGGCGCGCGCCTGTCCGACTACATCGGGACCGAGGTCGGGCGCCTGGGCGGCGCCGGCTTCATCGGCAGCGTGGGCCGCAACTTCGCCGTGCTGCGCGAACCCACGGCGATCGCCGTCATGGTCGAGCCGCTCTTTCTCACGAACCCCGACGACGACGCCCGCGCGGGCCGCCCCGACTACGTCGAACGGCTGGCGGGCGCCGTGGTCGGCGGCTTCACGCGCTACCTGGCCCGCGCCTAGGGCGACGGCGCCCCGCTCGTGACTCCCGGCCCCTCCGCCTTTACCGCGACGCAGCTCCAGCGCCTGTACGAGCTGGGCGCCGACACCGCCGCGACCGGCCGGACCTTCGCCGACGCAGGCGAGCGCGACGACGCCTTCCGCCGCCTGTCGACCGAGCTCACCGGCGCGGGGCGGGCGGCGCTCGACGAGCTGCGCGCGGGGCCGCGCGTGCCCGCGCTGCGCCGTCTCGAGGAGTCGCTGCGCGCGGCGCTCGCCGCGGCCGGCCTGGTCGAGGTGGTCACGCCCACGATCGTGAGCGGCGACGCGCTGCGCAAGATGGGCGTCGAGCCCCACAGCGAGATGGGCGAGCAGGTCTTTCGGCTCGACTCCGACCGCGCCCTGCGCCCCATGCTCGCGCCCAACCTCTACACCGTCATGCGCCGCCTGTCGCGCACCTGGAAGATGCCCTTCGGCATCTACGAGATGGGCTCGTGCTTTCGCCGCGACACCAAGGGCGCCAGACACCTGAACGAGTTCACCATGCTCAACCTGGTCGAGCTCGGCACGCCGCTCGCACGGCGCGACGACCGCCTGCGCGAGCTGGCCGTCGTCGTCCTCGAGGCCGCCGGCGTGAGCGGCTACGAGTTCGTCCTGAAGAGCTCCGAGGTGTACGGCGACGAGCTCGACGTGGTGGTCGGCGGCCTCGAGGTCTGCTCGACCGCCCTCGGCCCGCACCCGCTCGACGACGCCTGGGCGATCACCGACCCCTGGGTGGGCCTCGGCTTCGGGCTCGAACGCCTGCTCGTGGCGAGCGGCGGCCTGGCCGGCATAGAGCGTGTCGGTCGCAGTCTGAGCTACCTCGACGGCGTCAGGCTGCAGCTCTCCTGACACACGACGGGCGGGCGGGTGAGGCTCTGCCTCACCCGCCCGCTTGCGCTCGCGCCCGTGCGCTGCGCCTGTCTCTCGCCCTGCCTCAGGCCGACGCGGCGGCGCCCGCGACCTCGGCGGTCTCCTGTGCCTTCACGAACTCGGCGTCGATGCTCAGCTTCACGTCGTCGCCCACCAGCAGGCCGCCGGCCTCGGTGACCACGTTCCAGCCCAGACCGAAGTCTTTGCGATTGATCTTGCCGGTGGCCGACAGGCCGATCCTGCTGTTACCCCACGGGTCGGCTACGGGGCCCGAGATCTCGGCGTCGAGCACGACCTCGCGCGTGACGTCCTTGATGGTGAGGTCGCCGGTGATCGTGTACTGCCCGTCGCCGCCGGCGATCTTCTTGACGACGTAGGTGAGCTCGGGGAACTTCTCGGCGTCGAAGAAGTCGGGCGACGCCAGGTGAGCGTCGCGCTGCGCCTCGCGCGTGCTGATGCTGGCGGTCTTCACCGCGACGGCGCCGGTCGACCTGGTGAGGTCGGTCTCGTCGATGTCGGCGTCGATCGCGAACTCGGCGAAGTGCCCGCGCACGGTCGAGACGACCATGTGGCGCACGGCGAACTCGAACTGGGAGTGCTGCTGATCTGTGGTCCAGGCCATCGGACGGCTCCTTTACAACGAAATAGTTGGTCGCGCAACTACTTACCCGCGATAGTTGGCTGACCAAACATTCGGGTAGACAGTGAGCGCGATGACCGACACCGACGTCACAAGCGGCAGAGGCAGGCCCCACGCGGCCGACAGCACCGGCGAGCCGGTCGACGACCGCGCCCGGGCGCTGACCTGCGAGCACTGGCCGCGCAGCACGTCCCTGGCCGAGCGCACCGGACCCACCGTGCACGCCGTCTTTCGCCTGTCGCGCATGCACAAGACGATCGTCGGCGGCCTGCTGCGTGAGCTCGGCCTGGCGCCCGGCCAGGAGCTGCTGCTCCTGCAGCTCTGGGACCGCGACCGCTGCTCGCAGGCCGACCTCGTCGAGCGCCTGGGGCTCGACGCCTCGACCGTGACCAAGATGCTGCAACGCCTCGAACGCGATGGCTGGGTGCGCCGCGCGCCTTCGCCCAGCGACCGGCGCGTCGTGATCGTCACCCTCACGCCGGCGGGGCGCGGCCTGCAAGACGCCGTGACCGCCCTGTGGAGCGAGCTCGAGGCCCAGACGGTGAAGTCGCTCGATACAGCCGAGCGCGCCGAGCTTCTCAGGCTGCTGCGCAAGGTCGAAGGCGGCCTGCAGGCGTGTCGCGGCGAAGCCGCGCACGGCAAGCCGCGCTGCTAGGTCAGACGGCGCGGCGCCGGCGGCCCTTCACGCGGATGGCGTGAGCACCTCCGTCGTTCACACGCTTCTCGTTGTTCGCGAGCTTCCCGTTCGAGGGCGAAACGAAGAGCGGGCGGGGCGCCTGCCGGCGCCCCGCCCGCTCGTGACGGTCTCGTGTTCGTGTGCGTCTGCGCGACCGCCTGCCGTGGCCCCGCCTTGTCAGCCGGGGCGACAGGTGCGGCCTGGCGGCCTGCTACCTGCCGAGCAGGGCGTCGATCTTCTTGACGCCGTCGGAGGCGTCTTCGGCGTAGGCGTCGGCGCCGATCTGGTCGGCCCAGCGCTGCGTGCAGGGGGCGCCGCCCACCACGGTCTTGAAGGGCAGGCTCTCGTCTTTGATCATCTTGATGACGCGGCGCTGCTCTTCCATGGTGGTGGTCAGCAGGGCGCTCATGCCGATGATGTCGGCGTGCAGCTCCTTGGCCTTGGCGATGAAGGTCTCGGCCGGGGTGTCGCGGCCGCAGTCGGTGACCTCATAGCCGTGGGCCTTCAAGTAGGCGATGACGATCGCCTTGCCGATGTCGTGCACGTCGCCCTGCACGGTGCCCACGACCACGACGCCCTTCTTCTCGGCCTGGCCGCCCTCAAGCGCCGCGTTGCAGACCTTGGTGGCGGCGTCCATGGCCTGGGCGGCCAGCATGAGCTCGGGCAGGAAGACCTCGCCGCCTTCGAAGGCGTCGCCGACCTGGGAGATGCCGACCACAAAACCCTGGTTGATGATGTCGCCGGGGGCGATGCCGGCGGCCAGGGCGCGGGTGGCCACGTCGTGGGCGGCCGCCGCGTCGTAGTTGACGATCGAGTCGATCGCCTCTTGGATGAGCTCGTCTCGGTTGGCCATGTTGGGCAACTCCTCCTCAAACGTTCGTGCCGTCCACTCGCGCGTCGCAAGCTTGTGAACCTGCGACCAGCGCCCTCACCAGCCGTGGAGCCATGGAGGGCTGCCCGGCGTCGCGCACAAGTATACAGGACGGCTCACGCGCAAACCGCCGCCGCCGGCGCACCGACGGCCACACGCCGCGGACGACTTGATACACTGCAAATATGCGGTACCACGGCGCCGTCATCCGGCCTCCGAGCGAAGCCTCGAGCCTGATCGTGCAGGTGACCTACGGCTGCTCCAACGCCTCGTGCGACTTCTGCGCGACCTACCTCGACAAACCCTTCGCGCTGCGTCCGGCCGACGAAGTCGCCGCCGACCTCACCGGCCTTCCGGTCGCCGTCAAAGAACGCGTGCGGCGCGTCTTTTTGGCCGACGGCGACGCCCTGGCGCTGTCGCGCCGGCGGCTGCTCGACGTGCTCGAGCTGCTGCACCGCGAGCTGCCGGCGCTCGAGCGGGTGAGCTGTTACGCCAACGCCCACAACCTGCTCGCCAAGAGCGCCGACGACCTGTGCGCCGTGCGCGCCGCCGGCCTCGAACTGCTCTACCTGGGCCTCGAGTCGGGCGACGACCAGACCCTGGCGGCCATCCACAAGGGCGTCACGGTCGCCCAGCAGATCGAGGGCTGCGCCAAGGCGACGGCGGCCGGCCTCGAGCTGTCGATCACGGCGATCCTCGGCGTGGCCGGCGCGCAGCGCTCGCTCGTGCACGCCGCGGCCACCGGAGCGGCCCTGTCGGCCATCGACCCCCGGTACATCGGCATCCTCAGCCTCATGGTCGTGTCCGGCACGCGCCTGGCGGCGCGGGTGGCGCGCGGCGAGTTCGTCGTGCCCGACGCCCTCGCCATGCTGCGCGAGCTGCGCACCATCGTCGCCGCCACCACCGTGACCGACGCCGTGTTCCGCTCCAACCACGCCTCGAACTACCTGCCCGTCGGCGGCCGGCTGCCGCACGACAAGCAGGCCGTGCTGGCCGCCCTCGACGGCGTGCTGACGACGCCGCAACAGATACGATTCAAGCCAGAGGGGTTGCGGCTGCTGTAGTGTAAGGAACGTGCGTCGCGCAGGGTCGCTCAAGTAGACCACCGGGGGGAGGTCCCAGGTGCGCAGGCTCGAAGTGCAGGTCGCTCACGTTCGGCCCGTCGGCGCCGCCGGCGCCGCCACCGATGCGCTTCAGGTCATGGCTCGCAACCTCGACGCCAAGGCGATCGAGATCGTCGGCTGCGCCGTCGTCCTGCCGCTCGGCTTGCGCATACGCTCCGCTCCGCCCCGCCTTGCCTACCCGTTCCTGCTCGAACCCGGCGCCCACTGCAGCGACCGCTTCGACTGCCGGGCGATCGCCCGGCTGGCTCGCGAAGCCGGCTACTCGGGGCGCGTCGAGCTCGTGGCGCTGTTCCTCGAGGTCGGCGATTTCAACGAGTCGTTGCTCGGTCGGGTGGGGCGCCTGCCGGCGCCCCTCGCGAGCGCGGTCGGCATAGACCACCGCAGCGGGCCGTTCGCCTTCGACATCGACCGTTGGTCGCGCTCAGATCGCGGTCTCGGCCGCGACGTCGACTACGGGATCGGCGGCTAGCGCAGGGCGCTCGCGGGTCTGCCGCGCACCGCACGGCAGCGCGGCCGCAGCGTCGTACGCGAGGGGAGCGCTAGCGCGGCCCTTCGTCGCGCAGGTACGAGCCGTAGCCGCGCTTGAAGGTGGTGGCGGCGTACTTCTGCAGCTTCCAATCGGGTATGCGGCACTGCGGACAGGCCTCGAAGAACAGCTTGTTGCGCAGCCAGCGCGCCGAGCGGCTCGTCTTTGAATCGCGCACGATCATGACCTTGCCGCAGTGCGTGGTGAGGCGCGCCCGCGTTCCCAGCACCTCGAACTCCTTGATGCCGTGCAGCAGGCCGCGCCGCGACGGCCAGAGCTTCATCTTCTCGACCAGGCGGAAGAGCGGCACCTGCTTGCGGTAATAGACGGCTTTGGTGGGATCGGTCGGCATGTAAGGAGTGTAGCAAAGGCGGGGGGCGCGGCGCTCCCGGCACGACGCCGGCGGGACGAGCCGCCTGCCGCCGCTCGGGGCGTCTATCCGATGCCGAAGGCCTCGGCCTGGCCTGACCTGCAGGTCCGCTCAGTGCGGGGGAGTCTCACTGGCGGGGAGTAGGGGAGTTACACCCCTCTACGTGGATTTAGAGTCCACGCTGATCCTTCCGATCGACCCCCCGCGCCGCCTCTAGGCTAGCGCATCGGCGCGCGTCCGGCAAAACGGGCGCCCCTGTGCAAGCGCGTCACCGGCCCGCCGGGCCGGAGTTCCCGGTGAGGGCCTGCACCGCCATCACGGCCACGCCCAGGGCGAGCGGCTCGTGCACGAGGCGCTCGCCCAGCACGCGGGCGGCCGCAGCCGTGACGCCGGGCGGCAGGCCCGGAGAGCAGACGATGCCGTCGCCGCCCGGCCAGTCCTCGTCGATCAAGTCGGGAGTCGGTGTGGCATCGAGCACGAGGCGGCTGCGCGACAGGCCGTCGGCCAGCGTGACGGGGGAGACCGGCAGCGCCGCGGTGACTGCCGCCAGACGCGCCTCGTCGGGCTCGCAGACGAGCACCTCGGCGCCCAGCGCGACTAAGCGCGCGGCGGCCGCGCGCCCCACGGGGCCGAGGCCGAGCACCAGGACGGGCTTGCCGGCCACGCCGGCGACAGAGTCGGGCGCGACGTCGCTTGACGCGCCGGCGCCGGTCGCGGCGTCGGCGCCGCCGGTCCCCGTCGAGCCGCTCCGAGCTGCCGCGGCATCGAGGGCGGCCGCGTAGGCGTAGGCGGTGCAGGGGTCGTCGTCGGCCACGGCGCGGCTGCGCAGGTCGAAGGCCAGGAAGTGGCGGTCGTCGGCGGCGAAGACCAGATCGTCGCCGCCGGCGAAGGCTTCGGCGAAGCCGGCGACGTCGGTCGCCCCGGTGACGCGCGCCGCGCGGCAGCCCAGCCGCGCGCAGATCGCCGCCACGCAGTCGACGAAGCCGGCGATGACGCCCTCGCCGCTCGTGATGGGCACGACGGCCACGGCGGCGTGAGCGAGGGCGTCGCGCGCGACGCCCTCGCTCACGCCGCACGCCCTGGCGGCGAGCGTCACGAAGTCGCAGCCGGTGAGGCGCAGCAGCGCTCCCTCGACCTCGTCGAGGTGCGCGGTCAGTACGCGCACGTCGCTTTCGACGAGGCGGGTCACGGCGCGGCGCGCCCGCTCGACCGGGTCAAACCAGGCCACACCCGCTCAGACGGATCGCGACGCGGCCCTGCGCCCGGACGGGTCACTGTGTGGCCAAGGTGGGCTCGGACTCGGTCACGAGCTCGAGGCCGTGCTCGTAGGCGAGGCGCGCGACCGCGGCGGCGGCCCGCCCGCGGGCCGCCGCCGCGGTCGCGCCGCGCGTCATGAGCACGGCCACCCAGCGGCCCTGCGCGGCGCCCGAGTCGGGACGGTCGGTGAGCACGACGTCGGCGCCGAACAGCCCGTCGCAGCGGCGCAGCGGGCCGGCCGCGCCCACGATGTGTTCGCCGAGCACCTCGACGCGGCCGTCGTCGACCAGGACGTGCTCGTAGACGGCGCCGCGCAAGGCCTGCGTGGGCGCTGCCGGCGGGCGGCCGGCGGCGAAGCTCTCGACGAGCAGCTCGACGATGTTGGCGCCGCTTGCGTGGAACACCGCAGCCGGGGTCTGGCTGGGCAGGCGGGCGTCGATCTCGATCGCCTTGGGCGTGCCGTCGGCGGCCACCATCACCTCGACGTCCATGACGCCACTCAGGCTGACGCCGTCGGCCAGGCGGCGCGCCACGTCGTCGAGCGCGGTCATCGTGGCCTCGCTCACCGGCGCCACGGGCTCGACCGGCGCCACGACGCGCTTGCAGTCGTAGACCGCGTCGAACTCGAGGAAGGTCGGCAGCAGGGTCAGCGCCTCACCGCCGAGCGCGATCACCTCGATCGACAGCGACGGCCCGGCGACGTACTCCTCGACCACCGCCTGCTCGCCCTCGGCCGCCAGCGCCGCGCGAGCCAGCACGAGGCCGGGCTCCGACACGACCAGGCGAACGCCGGTGCTGCCGCTGCCCACGCTCGGCTTGACGACCGCGGGCAGCCCACAGGCCGGCCACGGCCGCGGCCGCGGCACGTCGAGCCGCGCGAAGAGCTCGTTCGAGGCGATCTTCGACTGCGTGACCAGATAGGCGTCGAAGTCGAAGAGCAGCGGCACGCCCAGCCCGGGCGCGAACGAGGCTCAGAAACTCGAGGGTGGCTTCGTCTTCGCAGGCCGGCAGCACGGCGTCGCAGCCGAGCAGCAGCTCGCGGGTGCGCACCGGGTCGGCGGTCACGTCGAAGACGTGGGTCTCGGCGGCCAGGCCCGACGCCGGGCGGCCGGCCCGGCGGTCGATGACCACGACCTCGTAGCCGGCCTCGCCGGCCAGGTAGGCGGCCTCGGTGCCCTGCAGCTTGCCGCCGACGATCGCCAGCCTCATGCCCCTCCTCCCCACGCCGCGCCGCTCGTTCTCATGCGGGTCACCTCAGGCGGGTTTTGGGGCGGGCGTCTGAGCCCCGGCAGCCGGCGCGGAGGACGCCAGGCCGGCAGCCGAAGGGCCGGCTGCAACGGCGGCGCGCTCGCGGGCGCTCGCGACCCAGGCGGCGTACTCGGCCGCCGTGGCCACGCGCAGGCCGGCGGTCTCGAGACGCTGCGTGACCACCGGAGCGGTGCGCAGGCCCTCGTCGATGTCGAGCTCGGACTGCGACACGCCGGCGAGTCCGGTGTCAGGCGGCACCAGCGACGTGACCACGTTGGCGCCGGCGGCGATGCGCGACTCGAGGCCGGCGATGCCGTCGACGTCGAGCGAGGCGGGAATGAGGCGGTCGGGCATGGTCAGGCGCAGCACGGCGATGGTGACGAGCTCGCCGATGCGACCGGCGGGGGTGCGCCGGGCGAGCGGCGTGCCGCGCTGCGGCACGAAGGTCATGGCGCGCACCTGGGCGAGCCGTTGCTCGCGCATGGCGGCCACCGTGACGGCGCGCTGGGCGACGGTCTCGCCCACGCCGAGCAGCATGCCGTCTTCGACGAGCAGCCCCAGGTCGGCGGCGTCGGCGCGCGCCTGAGAGCGCACGTCGTAGTCCTGCCCTGTGCGCAACAGCGCGTACGCCGCGCGGTCGTGGACCTCCTGATAGCAGGCGTACCACTCGGCGCCCACGCCGGCAAGCGCGGCCAGCACCTCGCGCGGCACCACGCCCGGCGACACCATGACGGGCAGCCCGGTGGCCTTCTTGGCGGCGTCGACCAGCTCGACAAGCGCGTCGAACTCGCCGCGGGCGAAGTACAGCGGGTCCTCGCCCATGGTCAGGTCGATCAGGTGGGCGCCCGACGCGGCCAGACCCACGCTCACCTCGACGATCTCGTCGCGCGGCTTGCGGTAGCGCGGACTCTCGGCGTTGGCCCGGCGGTAGAGGCAGAAGGTGCAGTCGTTGCGGCACCAGGTGGAGAAGTAGACAAAGCCGTACAAGAAGATGACGTCGCCGAAGTGGCGGCGGCGCAGTTCGGCGGCGGCGGCATAGAGCGGCGCCGCGGCGGCCGGGTCGTCGATCGCGAGCAGGCTCGCGATCTCGGCGGTCGCGAGCGTCTCGCCGGCCAGGGCGCGGGCGATGATCGGACCGGTCTCTGCGTGGCTGGGGGTCGTCATGAGTCCTCGTCGGGTTCGGGCGGCAGGAAACGCAGGACCTCGCCGAGGGAGCGGCGCGGCGCCGGCTTGCCCTCGGCCGCGGGCCGGCCAAGGGCGACGATCGCCATCAGGCGAGCGGGCTCGGCGACGCCCAGCAGCTCTTCGAGGGCGGGGGCGGCCAGCACGGGGGCGGTCATCCAGCAGGCGCCGTAGCCCAGGGCGTACGCCGCGGTGACCAGCACCTGTATGGCGCCGCCCACGCTCTGCACGTCGGGACGGGCGCGCAGCCTGTCGTGCTCGTCTCGCGACACCCCGCGCAGCTCGAGCGCGCGGTCGCTCGCCGACTCGTAAGGCAGCCCGCACACGGCGATCGCCAGCGGCGCGTTGGCGAAGAAGGTGGAGTAGCCGCGCATGGTGCTCGTCTTGCGGGCCATGCCGGCCGCCTCGACCTCGGGCCAGGCGGCCATGGCGTCGATGCGCTCCCCGACCGCCTCGCCCATGG
Source organism: uncultured Actinomycetes bacterium (assembly GCA_963755025.1). Classification (GTDB taxonomy): domain Bacteria; phylum Actinomycetota; class Thermoleophilia; order UBA2241; family UBA2241; genus Bog-752. Next base: position 67,149 of record CAVWIH010000010.1, on the reverse strand, counting down.
CTTCGAGCAGCGCGCGGTCGTCGACGGCCACAAAGCGCCACGGCTGGGCGTTGCCGGCGTTGGCCGACAGCGTCGCCAGGCGCACCATCTCGCGCACGTCGACGCGCGACACGGGCTCGTCGGTGAAGCGCCGCACGCTGTGGCGGCCTTCGACGGCCGCCACGAATCCGGCGAGGGTCTCGGGGGGAATCATCACGCTCTCATGGTACCAGAGGAGAAGGGGTGCCCGGCGCGGCGCCGGACGGAGCCGGCCCCGCACGCGTACCGACGCGCCGCGCGCTCAGTCGTGGTCGGGCGCCTCGGGCAGGTTGCGGATGTTCTCGCCGGCCTGCCACTTGCCGAAGTTGTCGTTCATCGCCTCGATGAGCTCCTTCATGAAGCGCGCCGACATGTTGATGCGCGACACCACGACGCCGTTGATCTCTTCTTCGGTCTCGTTCTCGTGGTCGAGGCGCATGAAGGTGATGGAGAACTCGTAGTCGGAGTGGCTGACGTTGGCGAAGTTGGCGTAGACGCCGGCCATCATCTCGGGCGTGGCGTGGATGTTGAAGTGGCGTTCGTCTGGTTCCATTGGCACGGTGGACTCCTTTAGGGGGTGACGGCGGCTGCCAGCAGGCGTGCGGCCACCGCCTGGGCGAACTCCTGCGTGCCGGCCGTGCCGCCCAGGTCACGGGTGACGCGGCGGCCCTCGGCGATGACGGCGGCCACGGCGTCGGAGACGCGCCCGGCCGCCGCGCCCTCGCCCAGGTGCTCGAGCATGAGGGCGCCCGACAGCAGGAAGGCCGTAGGGTTGACGATGTCGCGGCCTGCGATGTCGGGGCCGCTGCCGTGCACGGCCTCGAACACGGCGCAGCCGGCGCCGATATTGGCGCCGGGAGCAACGCCGGGGCCGCCGATCAGGCCGGCGCAGAGGTCGCTCACGATGTCGCCGTAGAGGTTGGGGCAGAGCAGCACGTCGAAGCGCTCGGGCGCCATGACGAGCTGCTGGCAGAGGTTGTCGACGATGCGGTCGTCGAAGGCGATGTCGGGGTAGCCGGCGGCCACCTCGCCCGCCACGCGCAGGAACAGGCCGTCGGTGAGCTTCATGATGTTGGCCTTGTGCACGGCGGTGACGCGGCGGCGCCCGTGCGCGCGGGCGTAGTCGAAGGCGAAGCGCGCCACGCGCTCGGTGGCGCGCCGGGTGATGATCTTGATCGACTCGGCGGCGTCGGGAGTGACCTGGTGCTCGACGCCGGCGTAGAGGTCTTCGGTGTTCTCGCGCACGACCACGAGGTCGACGCCGGCGAAGCGGCTGGGCACGCCGACAAGCGACCTGGCCGGACGCAGGCAGGCGTACAGGTCGAGCGCCACGCGCAGGGCCACGTTGACCGAGCGAAAGCCCGAGCCCACCGGCGTGGTGATCGGCCCCTTGATGGCCACCTTCGTGGCGCGCACCGACTCGATGACCTCGTCGGGCAGCGGCGTACCGCGGCGCGCGAGCACGGCCGCGCCGGCGTCGTGGCGCTCCCACTCGACGGCCACGCCGCTCGCGGCAATCACCGTCTCCAGGGCGGCGGCCAGCTCGGGGCCGGTGCCGTCGCCAGGAATGAGCGTCACCCTGTAGGCCATCGCTCTACCCCCTCAAGGGATTGACGTCGTTGAGGCTCAGCCAGGTGTGATTACGTCGCACGCCTAGTCCGTCATTCGACTGCGTCGATGCCGCTCAGGCTGGTGAGATTACGTCGCACGCCTAGTCCTCGGGCAGATGGAACTCGCCGTACTTGCGGAAGTGCTCGACGAGGCCGCCGTCGGAGAGGATCTTGCGCATGACCGGCGGCAGCGGCGCAAAGGGCGCCGTCGCCCCCGTGGTGAGGTCGCGCACGCAGCCGGCGGCGAGGTCGACCTCGAGGTCGTCCCACTGCGCGATCGCGGCGGTGTCGCAGGTCAGGACCGGCAGCCCCACGTTGATCGCGTTGCGAAAGAAGATGCGCGCGAAGGACTGCGCCAGCACCGCCCCCGCTCCGGCGATCTTGAGTATGCGCGGGGCGTGCTCGCGGCTCGAACCCAGCCCGAAGTTGCGCCCGCCGACCACGAAGTCGCCCGGCTTGATGCGCTTGGCGAACTCGGGGTTCTCGTCTTCGAGGGCGTGCTTGGCGAGCTCGGGCAGGTCGGTGCGCAGGTGGAACAGCCGGCCCGGCGCGATCTGGTCGGTCGAGATGTCGTCGCCGAAGGTCCAGGCGCGGCCCCGCAGGACGTCGTGGGTGGCGGGCACGGGCATGGGGCTCAGGCGTCGCTCTCGGTGATGGTCACCTTGGTCATGGCGACGCCGGGCTCGCGGGCGCTCATGGGGTCGCGGTCGGGGATCGAGAAGACGACGTCCATGCCCTCGGTGACGCGGCCGAACACGGCGTGCTTGCCGTCGAGGTGCGGCGTCGCCTTGTGGGTGATGAAGAACTGCGAGCCGTTGGTGTTGGGCCCGGCGTTGGCCATGGAGAGCACGCCGGGGCCGTCGTGGCGCAGGCTCGGGTCGAACTCGTCGGCGAACTTGTAGCCGGGGCCGCCGCGGCCGGTGCCGGTGGGGTCGCCGGTCTGCGCCATGAAGTTGCCGATGACGCGGTGGAAGGTGACGCCGTCGTAGTAGCCGTCGCGGGCCAGCACGACGAAGTTGTTGACGGTGACCGGCACCTTGTCGGCGTAGAGCTCGGCGACGATGTCGCCGCGGTCGGTGGTGATGGTCGCCGTGTAGCGCTTTGCCGGATCGATAGCCATCGCCGGCGGCGCGTCGTACTGCTTAGCCATGCTGTTCTCCTTAGGTTGCGGACTCGCCTGAGCCGAGCAGCTCGCGCGGGTCGACGATCTCGCCGGCGACGGCGGCCGCGGCCGCCGTGAGCGGTGAGCCCAGATAGATGGCGCCCAGGGTGTTGCCCATGCGCCCCTTGAAGTTGCGGTTGGCGGTGCTCAGGCAGACCTCGCCGTCGGCGAGGATGCCCTGGTGGACCCCCACGCAGGCGCCGCAGCCGGGGTTGGTGACCACGGCGCCGGCCTCGGCGAAGGCCTGCAGCAGGCCTTCGTCGGCGGCGGCGCGCCACACGGCCTGCGAGGCCGGCGTGACGATCAGGCGGGTGCGTGGCGCGCGCCGGCGGCCGCGCAGCAGGCGGGCGGCCGAGCGCAGGTCGTCGAGGCGGCCGTTGGTGCACGTGCCGATCAGCACCTGGTCGACCCTGGTTCCGGCGAGCGACGCGGCGCTGCGCACGTTGTCGACCGTGTGCGGCGCCGCGACCATGGGCACGAGCTCGTCGGCCAAAAATGACAGCGAGCGTTCGTAAGCGGCGCCCGGGTCGGCGGCCACGGCGCGGTAGTCGTCGGGGCGGCCCTGGGCCGCCAGGAACACCCGGGTGACGTCGTCGCTGGCGATGAGGCCGGTCTTGGCGCCGGCTTCGACAGCCATGTTGGTGAGCGTAAGACGCTCGTGCATGGGCAGGGCCTCGATGGCCGGCCCGCCGAACTCGAGCGCCTTGTAGGTGGCGCCGTCGGCGCCCAGGCGGCCGATGACGGTGAGGATGAGGTCTTTGGCGCCGACGCCGTCGGCGAAGCGCCCGCCGACCTCTACGCGCAGCGTCTCGGGCACGCGCAGCCAGGTCTGGCCGGTCGCCATGCCGATGGCGACGTCGGTCGAGCCCATGCCGGTGGCAAAGGCGCCCAGCGCGCCGGCGGTGCAGGTGTGCGAGTCGGCGCCAATCACCAGGTCGCCCGGCTTGGCGAAGCTCTCGGCCACGCGCTGGTGGCAGACGCCCATCTCGACGTCGGACAGGATGGCCCCGGTCTCGTCGCAGAAGCGCCGCACGAGCTGGTGGGCGTTGGAGAGCTCGACCCGCGGCGAGGGCGCCGCGTGGTCGATGAAGAAGACAGCCGTGGGTACCTTGACGTGCACGCGGCCGAGGTCGCGCAGCTGCTGGATGGCGAGCGGGCCGGTGCCGTCCTGGGCGATGGCCACGTCGACCAGGGCGACCACGATCTGGCCGGGCGCCACGGAGTCGAGCCCGGCGTGCGCGGCGATGAGCTTTTCGGCGAGGGTGGCCGCCATGCTAGTCGCGGGCGGCCGGCGTGGCCGTGACGGCGCCGCCGGCGGCGGCCGCGGGGGCCTCGGCAGTGGGGGCCTCGGCGGCATCGGCTTCGGCGGCGGCGGCGAGACTCGCGATGTAGTCCTGGTAGATGTACATGATCTCCTTGGAGAACAGCGCGCGCTTGAGCTCGATCGCCGTCTGGCGGACCATCTTCAGGATCTCGCTGGCGTCGTGGTCGGAGAGCTCGATGCCGAACTCCTGGAACTTGCGGTAGATGGTGCGCGAGCCCGAGTGCTTGCCCACCACGATCTGCCGCTCGAGGCCCACGTCTTCGGGGGCGTAAGCCTCGTAGTTGAGCGGGTTCTTGATGACGCCGTCGGCGTGGATGCCCGATTCGTGGGCGAAGACGTTGGTGCCCACGATGCTCTTCCACGAGGGGATCGAGCGCGCCGAGGCGGCGGCCACGTACTCGCACAGCTCGCGGAACTGCGAGGTGTGCAGCCCCAGGTCGACGTGGCCCAGGAACTTGAGGGCCATGACGACCTCTTCGAGGGCGGCGTTGCCGGCGCGCTCGCCGAGGCCGTTGACCGTGGTGTTCACGTAGGTCGCGCCGGCCTTGATGCCGGCCAGGGCGTTGGCCGTGGCCATGCCGAAGTCGTCGTGGGTGTGCATCTCGATCTCGAGGCCCTGGCGGGTGAGGAAGCTGATCACGTTGTAGGTGTCGAAGGGGTCGAGAATGCCCAGCGTGTCGCAGAAGCGCAGGCGGTCGGCGCCCTCTTCTTGGCGGCCCGCCCGAAGCGCAGCAGAAACTCGAGGTCGGCGCGCGAGGCGTCTTCGGCGTTCACCGACACGTACACGCCGGCCTCTTTGGCGAAGGCCACGCACTCGCGGATCTGGTCGAGCACCCACTGCCTCGATTTGGCCAGCTTGTGCTCGATGTGGATGTCGCTCGCCGACATGGAGATGGCGACGGCGTCGACGCCGCAGTCGATGGAGTGCTGGATGTCGGAGATGACGGCGCGGTTCCAGGCGAGGATCGAGGGCTTGAGACCAAGCTCGACGATCTGCGCGATGGCCGCCTTTTCGTCGCCCAGCATGGCCGGGATGCCGACCTCGATCTGGTGCACGCCGACGTCGCCCAGCAGGCGCGCTATGCGGATCTTCTCGTGGTTCGAGAACACGACGCCGGCGGTCTGCTCGCCGTCGCGCAGGGTGGTGTCGTCGATGCGCACCGGCGGGCCTTCGGCCGGCGCCTCTTCGGCGATGATGAAGCTCGACAGATCGCCTGGGCGGAACTCGCTCATGCCGGTCCTTTACGCTCGTCGCCGGCGAGCGCCGCTCGCACGAGCTCGCCGACGAGCTGGGGGTTGCCTTTGCCCTGCGTCGCTTTCATGACCTGGCCCACGAAGAAGCCGGCCAGCGCCTCTTTGCCGGCGTGGTACTGCTCGACCTGCGCGGGGTGCGCGGCCAGCACGGCCGCCACGGCGGCTTCGAGCTCGCTCGAGTCGGAGACCTGGCCCAGGTCGTGGCGGGCCACTATGTCGGCCGGCTCGCCGCGCTCGTCGACCATGTAGGCGAAGACCTGCTTGGCGGCCGTGCCGGAGACCTGACCGCCGGTCACGAGGCGCAGCAGGGCCGCCAGGCGCGGCGCGGTCACGTGGCCGTGGCCGGGTTCGAGGCCGGCCGCGTTCAGGTGCGCCGAGTACTCGCCCATGGCCCAGTTGGCGGCCAGCTTGGGGTCGGTGCCCTCGGCCACGAGCTCTTCGTAGAAGGCCGCCATGGCCGCCCCGCCACCGAGCACCGCGGCGTCGTAGCGCGACAGCCCGTACTGGGTGCTGAAGCGCTCGACGCGGGCCGCGGGCAGTTCGGGCAGCGCGGCGCGCACGGCGTCGATCCAGGCCTCGCTCGTGGTCAGCGGCACGAGGTCGGGTTCGGGGAAGTAGCGGTAGTCGTGGGCCTCTTCTTTGGAGCGCAGCGGCGTGGTGACGCCGGTCTCGGGGTCGAAGTGCAGGGTCTCCTGGCCGATGGCGCCGCCGGCTTCGAGCACGGCGACCTGGCGCGGGAACTCGGCCTCGAGGGCCTGCTGCAGGTAGCGGAAGCTGTTCATGTTCTTGAGCTCGGTGCGCGTGCCGAGCTCGGTGCTGCCGGCCGGCCGCACGCTCAGGTTGGCGTCCCAGCGGATCTGGCCTTCTTCCATGTTGCACTCGCTCACGCCGAGGCCGACGACCAGGTTGCGCAGCTGCTGCAGGAACTCGCGGGCGGCTTCGGGCGAGGGAATGTCGGGCTCGCCGACGATCTCGATGAGCGGCGTGCCGCCGCGGTTGAAGTCGACCATGGAGTAGTCGGAGCCGGCGATGCGCCCGGCCTCGCCGCCCGCGTGGATGAGCTTGGCGGCATCTTCTTCCATGTGCACCCGGTTGATGCGACACGAGAGCTTGCGCTCGCCCACCCAGTAGTCGAACGAACCGGCCACGGCCAGGGGCTCGTCGTACTGGCTGATCTGATAGGCCTTGGGCAGGTCGGGATAGAAGTAGTTCTTGCGGTGGAAGATGCTGCGCGGCCGCACCGTGCAGCCCAGGGCCAGCGCGATGCGCGCGGCGTACTCGACGGCGCGCTCGTTGACCACCGGCAGCGCCCCCGGGTGGGCCAGGCAGACCGGGCAGGTGTGCGTGTTGGGCTCGTCGCCCTTGGTCACCGCGCAGCCGCAGAACATCTTGGTCGCGGTGTCGAGCTCGACGTGGACCTCGAGGCCGATGACCGGCTCCCAGGCGCTCATGAGCGCTCCTCGGCCGTTGTGCCGCCCGGCCCGCCCGCCGCGGCGCGCGAGTCGGTGAAGGTGGGCACGGCGCTGAAGCCGATCGCCCCTTCGAGGGCGTGGGCCGCGCTCAGCAGGCGGTTCTCGGAGAAGGCCGGCCCCATGAGCTGAAAGCCGACCGGCAGGTGGCCCGCCAGGCCGCACGGTATGGAGATCGCCGGCAGCCCCGCCAGGTTCACGGGGATCGTGCAGATGTCGCTCTGGTACATGGCGAGCGGGTCGGCGGTGCGCGTGCCCAGGCCAAAGGCGACCGTGGGCGAGGTCGGTGAGACGATCAGGTCGACCTGGGCGAAAGCCGTCTCGAAGTCGCGCCGCACGAGCGTGCGCACCCGCTGGGCCTGGCCGTAGTAGGCGTCGTAGTAGCCCGACGAGAGGGCGTGCGTGCCGATCATGATGCGGCGCTTGACCTCGGGGCCGAAGCCCTCGCCGCGGGTGGCTTCGTACATCTCGGTGAGGTCGGCGGCGTGCTCCGAACGGTAGCCGTAGCGCACGCCGTCGAAGCGCGCCAGGTTCGCGCTGGCCTCGGCCGGCGCGATGATGTAGTAGGCCGGCAGGGCGTACTCGGTGTGCGGCAGGCTGATCTCGACGCAGGTCGCGCCGAGCTCTTCGATGAGGGCCACGGTGGCTTCGAAGCGGGCCAGCACACCGGGCTCGATGCCGGTCGCCACGTACTCGGCGGGAATGCCGAAGCGCAGGCCGTCGAGGCGCTCGGCGGTGGGCAGCTCGATCTCGCCGGGCAGGGCCACCGAGGTCGAGTCGCAGGGGTCGCGACCGACGATGCGGCGCAGCAGCAGGGCGCAGTCGTAGACCGTGCGGGTGAGCGGCCCGATCTGGTCGAGCGAGCTGGCAAAGGCGATGAGGCCGTAGCGCGACACGGCGCCGTAGGTGGGCTTCATGCCCACGACGCCGCACAGCGCCGCCGGTTGACGGATGGAACCGCCGGTGTCGGAGCCCAGGGCCCACAGCGCCTCGCCGGCCGCCACGGCGGCGGCGGAGCCGCCCGACGAGCCGCCCGGCACGGTGCCGAGGTCCCAGGGGTTGTGGGTGGGGCCGAAGGCCGAGTTCTCTGTCGACGAACCCATGGCGAACTCGTCCATGTTGGCTTTGCCCAGCATGACGATATGGTCGCCCCAGATGCGGCGCACCGCCGTGGCGGTGTAGACCGGCTGGTAGTTGCCGAGCATCTTCGAGCCACAGGTGGTGGTGACGCTCTCGGTGACCATGTTGTCTTTGATGGCGGTGGGCAGGCCGGCCAGGGCGCCACGCGTGGCGCCCATCTCCTGGTCGATCTCGGTGGCGTACTTGGCGGCGTTGTCGGCGGTCACCTGGATGAAGGCGTGCACCTTGCCTTCGACGCGCGCGATCTGGTCGAGGTAGGTCTTGGTGAGCTCGGAGGCGGCGATCTCGCCGTCGGTCAGCAGGCGCCGGGCTTCACGCGCCGTCAGGCGCAGTGGGTCGAGACCGGCCGTCATGACTGCATCCGGGGCACGCGGAAACAGTCGTCGCTCACCGCGGGCGCGTTGCGCAGCGCTTCGGCGCGCGGCAGGCTGGGCCGCGGTTTGTCGGGCCGCACCACGTCGGTCACCGCGAGCACATGAGCGGTGGGTTCGACCGTGCTCAGATCGAGCTCGCTGAGCTTGTCGATGTGCTCGAGGATCTTGGCGAGCTCCGTGGTCATGCGCTCGGCCTCGCCGGGCTCAAGGCGCAGCCGCGCCAGACGGGCGACGTGACGGACATCGTTTTGGTCGATCATACGCGAGTCCTCCTCACACACCCCGCTCGCGCGGGCCTGCAATCGTACCACAGGACGCGCTGGGCAAGAGGCCCGTGGCGAGCGTGGCGAGCGGCGCTCCGGACTCGCTACGAACGCGACCCCGCCAGGCCCATCTCAAACGAAACGCGACCCCGCCGGCCCGTGTGGGGCCGGCGGGGTCGCGGAGCGGTACAAGGTTCGGGTCGGTGTCAGCCGACCGGCACGACCTTGGAGGCCTGCAGGCCCTTGTCGCTCTGGGCGATCTCAAACTCGACGGCCTGACCCTGGTTCAGGGTCTTGTAGCCGTCGACCTGGATCTCCGAGAAGTGGACGAACAGGTCTTCACCTTCTTCGCGCTCGATGAAGCCGTACCCCTTCTCATTGCTGAACCATTTGACTGTTCCTCGGGCCAACGCGTTCCCTCCTGCTACCTGCCGCGGTTTGCCGTGCGGCAACCCCCCGGGGTCGCCGCTACAAGCGACGACCGTTCCACAACGCCGAAAACCTACACCACCTCGAGCGGCGCTGCAAATACATAGGAAGAAACTCGTACTCCCAGCGGCGTGTCGAGCGGGCCGCAGGCTCGCACAGCAGCGGTGGCGCGGGCTCGGGGGCCGGTGCGGCGCACGGACCGCGCCTGTCGCCCGTGCGCGCCCGTGCGCGCCCAAAGAAAAAGGGCGGCGGGGCGACGACGGCCCCCCGACCGTCGCCGCTACCTCCGCCGCCCGTGCAGCCGCCCCCCTCAGGGCCGCAGCTGGGAACCGCCGACTGTCACCAGTCCGAGAAGCCCGTGTTGTACCAGAGCTTGTCCGTGCCCTTCTTGGCGCGCTTGGTCCACGCCTTGGTCTTGGGCTCGGCCTCGATGCGCGCCAGGAACTGGTCGCAGCGGTCCTTGATGTGTTGTCTCTGCTCTTCGGTGAACGCCGCCACCTTGTCGACGTGGTCTTTGACCCGGCCGAAGTTGGTGGTGGCCGTGTACCAGAAGCCCCAGTCGTCGCCGAAGCGCTTGGCGATGTACGACTGGTTGATCTTCTGCGTGTCGTCGTCGCCGATCGCGGCGGTGGTGAGCAGGTACTCGATGTCCTTGAGGTCCTTGTCGTTGATCTCCCAGATCTGCAACTTCTGCAGCATGATGTCGGCGAGCGACACGCTGTAGGGGTCGAGCTCGAGGCGGTCTTTGTAGAGGACCTCGTGACAGTAGTCGAGCTTGTCGAAGAACACGTCGATCATGGGGACGGGACCGGCGTAGTAGATGTGCCGGGTCTTGCCCGAGCTCATCATGGTCTGCAGGTCGCACTCGTAGCCGAGCGTCTCCATGAACTTGGGCATCTTGCCGCTGGTCTTGCCGTACGCGGCGTAGTCGATGTCGGTGAAATAGCGCTCGCCTAAGCGCTCGAGCCTGGCGTACAGCTCGATCTGCTCGGGGAAGTAGTAGTGCAGCGCCAGCGGGCCCATGACCCGCATGACGATGCCGGCTTCGCGAGCCGCGTCGACGATCCGCTTGCCCTCGGCCAGGAAGGCTTCGGGCTTGGGGTACTGCTCGATCGGTATGTCCTTGGGCAGGATGAAGGGCTTGGTGCTCATCGCCTGCTACCGCCTTTGTTGGGCCACAAGGAGGCTCTCGGGACGCGCTGCATGCAGATCAACCCTGCGTGAAGACGTAGTCCTTCACCTTCTTCTTGTCGAGCATGATGATGACACCCTTGAGGATGCCCTCGGAGTACTCGCTGCCGGGGTTGATCATGAGCGTGCGACCGGCCTTCTGGGCGCCGCGCGACTCGTGGATGTGACCGTGAAGGCCCAGCAGCGGCTGATACTTCTCGATGACCTGCTTGGCGCCCAGGCTGCCGGCGTGGATCTTCTCTTCGGCCGACATCTTCATGTCTTTGTCGAGCTTGGGGCAGAGGTCGAGCGAGTAGCCGTGGGGCGGCACGTGGAAGTTGAAGATCGCCCCTTCGTAGTTGTTGACGCGCTTGCAGAGCTCGTCGAGGTGCACGGCGAGGTCTTCTTCTGACTCCTCGCGGGGCGTGTCCCACGGGGTCGGGTTGCTGCGCGAGCACGAGACCATCTCGTGACCGTCGATGTCGACGACGAGGTTGTCGCACGGCTTGATGACCTTCATGCAGGAGATCATGTCGTCGACTTCCCACCAGTCGTCGTTACCCGGGCAGATGTACATCTGGTGGCTCTTGCCCTCGAGGCGCTCGTCGGCGAGCTCGAGCCACTGCTGGATGCGCTCGTAGGCGGCGTGCTTGAAGAGCTTGTCGATCTGCTTGGGGTCGGCCTTGGTGGCCTCGAACTCCTCGCGGGTCTGGTGAATCCAGTAGTAGCCCGCGTTCTCGATGATCTTCTTGACGTCGGCGAGCTCCTGCTCGGTGTTCATCTCGGTGTACATGCCCATGAGGTGGCACTCCCAGCCCCCGCCGGCCTTCTCGACCATGGGGATGAGCACCTTGCCGAGCAGGTCGCCGTTCAGCACGGCGACGTCGACGCCGTAGATAGGCAGCGCGTTCAGGAACTTGCGGTAGCAGACGTTTGATCCGTGGATATCTGTGACGTAGAACAGTTTGATCATCTATCACGCTCCTCGTGAACAAAAGTGGGGGGCGGGAGCAGGGCTCCCGCCCCCCACGCGGACTGTCAGGTCACTCCGGAGGCAGCTCGCCGTAGGTGACGGCCGAGATGTCCATGCCGGACTTCGCCTTGTTGTAGGCACTCCAGGAGAAGTACCAGATGATGCCCAGCACCCAGACGCCGACGAAGAGGATCACCGAAGGGCCGGTGAACTGCTTGGCGGCGGAGTTGAAGATGAAGTAGTAGAGCAGGATGCCGAGGTACACGAGGTCGACTGCGGCGCCCCAGACCACGACCGGCAGGCCGAGGAACATCCACTTCTTGTACGGCGACGAATCCCAGACGCCCTTGGCCCGCTTGGAGTACGGGAACCACAGGGCGGCGATTGCCGTGGGGATGAAGACCGAGGTCACCTGCATGCCGGTGAGCACGATGTTCTGCATCTGATTCTGCAGGGCCGCGTAGTAGAGGATCAGCAGGCTCTGGCCGAGGACGAGGCAGAGGATGTGGTTCTTGACCGGGCTCGCGAAGCGCGGGTTGATGTCGGTGAACCACTTCGGGCCCATGCGGTCCATGCCCCACGCGAACAGGATGCGCGGGAAGGCCAGGTACGACAGCGCCAGCCACCACACGGTGAAGGCCACGTACGAGAGGCCCATGAGAGCCGCCAGGACCTTGGCCCAGGTCGCCGATGAGCCTAACGAGTACACGGCGAGGTCGATGAAGTTGGTGCCGTGCGGCATGTGGGCCATCGAGGCCAGCGTGTTGCCGTTGTTGTCGTTCCAGGCGGTGGCGTTCAGGAACTGGAAGCCGACCGTCTTGTAGAGCACGATGGCGATCCAGAGCATGAAGAGGAACGGCACCGCGATGGCGAACGTGTTGGCCCAGATGATCGACTTGTCGGGGCGCTTGACCTCGCCGGCGATGAAGGCGATCGAGTAGGCGTACGCGAAGAGCCACGACATGGCGACCATGGTGCCGAACGTGGCGCTCCAGTTGGTGTGCGTGGGCATGATGCGCCCTGCCTGCACCCCGACCTGAGCGACGAACGAGTGGTAGGTGGGCCCGTGGTTGGCGAGGGCCGCGGCGTTCCACTTCGCCATGAACGAGTTGCGCGACGTGATCGTCAGCACGACGCCGATGATGACGCAGCCGCCGATGCCGAAGAACATGACGATCTTCTGCACGCGGGCGAAGATCTTGATGCCGAAGACCACGAACAAAAAGCCGACCACGTTGAAAAGGCTCGCCACGATGAAGGTGTGCCAGCTCGAGTCGGTCAGCCAGTTGGCGGCGCCGCTCCAGCCCATGTAGTTGAACGTCATGGTGAGGCCCGGGTCGACGGCCAGCGGCGCGAGGACGTACAGCCACATCAGCCAGATCGCGGCGTCGCCGAAGCTCTGCGCGATGCCGTAGATCGGGTGGATGATGCGCGAGTTGTACACATACTCGCCGCCGGAGCGCGGCATGGAGCCGCCGAGGATACCCCAGACGAGCGGGAAGCCGATGCCGGCGAACACCGCCGAGATGATGGCGGCGTAGATGAGGTTGCCGCCGAGGAACACGCCAAGACCGAGACTGACGACCACCCAGATACTGGGCGTGAGGCCCTGGTTCATAAACCCGACCGCGAACGCGTCCATCATGGAGAGGCCGCGCACCAGGCCGCTTGCCTTACGTGCATAAGCTAGTTCTTCAGACACTATCGCCCCCTTGGATCCCTTCAACGGCCACCCGGGCGAGTAAGGAGAGAGCCCGGGCCGGTCGCCCAAATCTTGCACACCTACCTGAGCTAGAGTCCGCCGCCTCCCTTCTCCCCGATCGTCTCGGGGATGCGCCACTGATAGATGTCTTTTAGCTTCCAGGGGACCACGGCTGTACGCGTGCGTGAGACTCCCCTGACCTTGCCGATGACTTCGTCGACGAAGCGCAACAGGTCTTCGGTGTCGCGCGCATAGACCTGCGCGCTCAGATCGCCGTCGCCCACGGAGCCGGCGACGTAGCTGATGTTATCGAGGCCGCAGAGCTGTTCGGCGACGTCTTGCAGCATGCCGGGCGAGACTTCGATGATCACGTCGCCCGTCACCCGGTAGCCGACGGCCTGGGGGTTGACGATGGCGGTGATCTTGACGACGCCGGCCCGCGTGAGGCGCTCGATGCGATAGCGCACGGCGCGTTCGGAGACGTGACCGATGCGACGCGTCATCTCGGCTGAAGAGATGCGGCCATCTTCTGCAAGCAGTGCGACGATCTGGCGATCGATCGCGTCGAGACTGAACGTCACCCCTGACCCCTCATCACATAGACGACTGACTTACTTCAATGCAACAGTCGGAAAATGTCAACCTACTGCGAAGCCTCGTAGGATTCGAACAACGGACCCACCGAGGGCGTCGGTTTCTGACAGTGTGGGCCTACAAGCGCCGCGACGCAAGGATGTCGCGGCGCTCCCCCCCGATGGCGCGCAGACTATCGCACCTCGTCCGTCAATGCGAGGGGCGGGGACCCGTGGCGCGTGGCCTTCAGGCCGGCGGCGCCGCGGCGCTCGCCAGAGCGCCCACTTCGTCGCCGGTCAGCCGCTCGACCGCGCCGAACTTGCAGACCTGCCGGCAGGTGTCGCACTTGGTGCACACGTCGAGGTCGATCGCGTGCGCCTGCTTGCGCTCGCCGCTCACCGCGCCGACCGGGCACTTCTTGGCGCACAGGCCGCAGCCGGTGCAGGCCTCGGGGTCGATGTGGTAGCTGATGAGCGCGCTGCAGGCCCGCGCCGGGCAGGCTCCGCCGTAGATGTGGGCCTCGTATTCGTCGCGGAAGTAGCGGATGGTGGTGAGCACCGGGTTGGGGGCCGTCTGGCCCAGTCCGCAGAGGCTGGTGCGCTTGATGGTGGCGGCCAGCTTCTGCAGGCGCTCGATGTCGCCGTCTTCGCCCTCGCCCGCGGTGATGCGCTCGAGGATCTCGAGCATGCGCTTGGTGCCTATGCGGCAGGGCACGCACTTGCCGCAGCTCTCGTTCTGGGTGAACTGCAAGAAGTAGCGCGCCAGGTCGACCATGCAGGTCTGGTCGTCGGCGACGACCATGCCGCCCGAGCCCATGATGGCGCCGGTGGCGGCCAGGCTCTCGTAGTCGATCGGCGTGTCGATCAGCGCGGCCGGCACGCAGCCGCCCGAGGGACCGCCGAGCTGCACGGCCTTGAACTCGCGGCCGTCCTTGATGCCGCCGCCCACGCCGTAGACCATCTCGCGGATGGTCGAGCCGATGGGCACCTCGGCGAGGCCGCCGTTGACCAGCTTGCCGGCCAGCGAGAAGGCCTTGGTGCCGCGGCTCTTCTCGGTGCCGAGGGCCGCGTAGGCCGCGGCGCCGTGCGTGATGATCCAGGGGATGTTGGCGAAGGTCTCGACGTTGTTGATGTTGGTGGGCTTGCCCCACAGGCCCGAGACCGCCGGGAACGGCGGCCGCGAGCGCGGCATGCCGCGGCGGCCCTCGATGCTCGCCATGAGGGCCGTCTCCTCGCCGCACACAAAGGCGCCGGCGCCCTCTTTGATCTTGAGGTGAAAGCTCCAGTCGGAGCCGAACATGTGGTCGCCCAGGTAGCCGAGCTCCTCGGCCTGCGAGATCGCCAGGCGCAGCCGGCTGACGGCCAGCGGGTACTCGGCGCGCACGTAGATGTAGCCGTCGCGGGCGCCGATCGCGTACGAGCCGATGATCATGCCCTCGATCACGGCGTGCGGGTCGCCGTCCATGATGGAGGCGTCCATGAACGCGCCCGGGTCGCCCTCGTCGCCGTTGCAGATGAGGTACTTCTGGTCGCTCACCGAGTTATAGGCGAACTTCCACTTCTGGCCGGTGGGAAAGCCGGCGCCGCCGCGGCCGCGGATGCCCGAGGCGAGCACCTCGTCGATGACCCACTCGGGCGATTTTTCGGTGACCACGGTGCGCGCGGCGGCGTAGCCGCCCCGCGCCACGTACTCCTCGATGCGTTCGGGGTGGATGCTGCCCACGTCGCGCAAGGCGATGCGCGTCTGCTGGGCGTAGAAGGGGATGTCGTGCCAGCAGGCGATGCGCTCGCCGCTGCCGGGCTCGACGTAGAGCAGGTCCTCGACGATGTTGCCGCCGACCAGGTGCTCTTCGACGATGCGCTTGACGTGCTTGGCCTTGAGCTTGGGATAGTAGGTCTCCTCGCCCGCGATGACGGCGAGCGGACCCTGCGAGCACAGGCCGTGGCAGCCGATGATGGCGACCTCGACCTCGTCGGCCAGTCCGGCCGCGGCGATCTCGGCCTCGAAGGCGGCGAACATCTTGAGCGAGCCGGCAAAGACGCAGGCGGTGCCGGCGCAGACCTGCACGCGACGCTTGCCGCCCGGCGCCGGCACCACGCCGACGCGCACGCCCTGGGGCACGGTCGTGGGTTCGCTCATGGCCGCCGTCCTTCGCTTGCGTCGCTTGCCGTGCGGGCCGCGGTGTCGGGAGCCGCCTGGGCGGCGTCCTCGGGGGCGGCCGCGCCGCCCGCCAGGTCGGCGGCGCTCAGGCCGAGCTCGTCGAGCACGCCGAGGATGTACTTGCGGGTGGAGTCGGGCGTCAGGTTGCCGAACGTGTCGGCGTCGATGCGCATGACCGGCGCCTGCGAGCAGGCGCCCATGCAGGCCACCGAGTCGAGCGTGAAGCTCATGTCGGGCGTGGTGCCGCCGTCGGCCACGCCGAGCTCCTGCTCGATGGCCTCGGTGATGCGCGGCGCGCCGGCCACGTGGCAGGCGGTGCCGTGGCACACGAAGACCTTGTGGCGCCCGCTGGGCTCGGTCGAGAACTGGGCGTAGAAGGTGACGATGCCGTAGATGCGCGAGGCCGGCACGCCCGACAGCCGGGCGATCTCGTTGATCACCGGCTCGGGCAGGTACCCGTAGTGGGCCTGCACGTGCTGCAGCACGGCGATGAGGTTGCCGTGCGGGTCGATCTCGTCGACCACGCGACCGACCTCGGTCAGGTCGAGCGCGGGGACGGCCGTGCCGGTGTGTGCCTGAGATTCTGTCTCGCGCCTGGGCATCGCATCACTCCGCTTCGTCACCACGAACGGCCCGTGGGGGGCGTTCCATCATCAACGTCGGCTGCGCTTCGGCGCGCGCCGCCGGCCGCGCCTTGGCGCGCGGTCGCGACGCAAGTCGCCGGTCGCCCCATTGTCGCGCCTCGGCGGCGAGTCGCGCAACCACGGCGCTCGCGTCGAGCGGGAGCTCGGGCGACCAGAGGTGGACCGCACGGCCCGCGGCGCATGGCCGCGGCCGAGGGGCCGCGCACGCGGCCGCGGTGCTCGCGCGGAGCGTCAGGCGACGCCGCTCTGGGCCTTGCAGGCCACGAGGGCGTTCTTGAGCAGGATGACGTTGGTCACGGGGCCCACGCCGCCGGGCACCGGGGTGACCTTCGAGGCGACCTCGCAGACGCCCTCGAACTCGAGGCTGCCGACCTGCTTGCCCTCGTGGCGGATGGTGGTGACGTCGACCACGACCGCTCCCGGCTTGACCATGTCGCGCTTGATCAGGTTCTGCACGGGCGCCGCGCAGATCAGCACGTCGGCCTCGCGGCAGGCGGCCGGCACGTCTTTGCTGAAGACGTGCACCACGTGCACCGAGGCGTTGCGGTTGAGGCAGAGCAGCGCGGCCGGCTTGCCGACGATGTTGGAGTGGTTGACGATCGTCACGTCGAGGCCCTGCAGCTCGATGCCCTCGCGGTCGAGGATCTCGATGCACGCCGACGGCGTCGCCGGCGCGAACAGAAAGTCGCCGAGCAGCACGTGGCCCACGTTGGCCGGGTTCACGCAGTCGAGGTCCTTGATCGGCGCGATGGCGTTGAACACGGCGTTCTGGTCGATGCCGCCGGCCATGGGCATGAGGGCAAGGATGCCGTGCACGGCGGCGTCGGCGTTGAGCGTGGCGATGAGCTCGAGCACCTCGGCCTGGCTCGTGCCGGCCGGCAGGGTGTGGTTGAAGTAGTTGAAGCCCACTGTGCCGGTGTTCTTCTCGATCTGGCCGCGGTAGAACTGCGCGCCGCCGTCGTCGCCCACGAGGATGGTCGCCACGCCCGGCTTGACGCCGCGCGCGGCGAGCTTGCCGACCTCGGCGACGATCTCGGCGCGCACCTGCTCGGCGATCGCCTTGCCGTCGATGATCTGCGCTGTCATGTCAGTCCAGTCCTTTGTCGCTTGCCTTGCGCGCGGCGGGCCGCCGCGCGGCCCCTACAGCTTCGTGTGCGTGATCGCCATGACCTCGGTGCGCAGGTCGACTGCTTCGGCGAGAAGGCCGTCGAGCTCGGCGCGACAGGCGGCCACGTAGGTGACGTCTTTGATCGTGCCCAGGTTGATGAGCACGTTCAGGGCGGCGCCCTGGGCCGCGCCTTCGCCCAGGATGGCGCCGATGGCGGCGTCGGTCACGGCGGCCGGGTTACCGAGGTCGGCCGCCGTCCTGGCCAGGCGGCAGACGTCGAGCGCCACGCGGGCGATCTCGAGCGGCACGTTGGCGGCCACCTTGAGCGCCGCCTGGATGTGGGCGGTGCGGGCGGCCTGCTGCTCGGGCGAGTCCTTGGGCAGGCGATAGCCCACGAGCACGGCGTTGTAGGCGGTGGTGTCTTCCTGCAGCAGCTCCTCGAGCCGGGCGCGCAGGGCCTCGGAGCGCGCGACGACGTCGGTGAGGGCCTCCTCGACGCCGGCGAACTTCTCTTTGCCGATCGTCAGGTTGCAGACCATCGACACCAGGCCGGCGCCCAGGGCGCCGGCGCAGGCCGACACGCTGCCGCCGCCGGGCGCGGGCTTGCCCGACGCGGCGTCGTCGAGGTAGACCCGCAGTGGTTCGTCGCGGTAGATGGTGGCCTCGTCGCTCAACGCGTTCCTCCGATCGCTTCGCTCAAAAGCAGGGCAGGAGAGGCGGATGGGCCGGCCGGCCGGAGGCCGGCGTCGCGGGCGGCCCGTTGTGGGGGCCGCTCGCGGCGCGGGGCGGCGGCGCCTGTGGCGCCGCCGCCCCGCGGTCGGTATCGCTCGCTACCGTTGTCCCTGTTTTTGAGTGGTCTCTAGAACAGGCCCTTGATACGGCCGGTCTCGGTATCGATGTCGACGTCGACCGCGGCCGGGCGCTTGGCCAGGCCGGGCATGGTGCGCATCTCGCCGAGCAGCGGGTAGAGGTAACCCGCGCCGGTCGCCGGGCGGATGTCGCGGATCGGCACGCGGAAGCCGCGCGGGCGGCCCTTGAGCGCCGGGTCGTGCGAGAGCGACAGATGCGTCTTGGCCATGCAGAGCGGCAGCTTGTCGAGGCCCTGCTCGGTGAAGAGCTTGATCTTGGCCTCGGCTTCGGGCAGGTAGTCGACCCCATCGGCGCCGTAGATCTTGGTGGCGATGGTCTCGATCTTCTCTTTGATCGAGGCGTCGAGCGAGTAGAGAAACTCGAACTTGCCGCCCTTGTCGGCGGCCGCCTTGACGACCTCGGCCGCCTCCTGGCCACCGTCGCCGCCCATGGCGTGCACGTTGATCGGCACGGCGTCTTCGGCGCCGGCCGCCACGGCCGCCTTGCGCACGATCTCGATCTCGCTGGGGCGGTCGAAGGCGAAGCGGTTGATGGTGACCACGACGGGCAGGCCGAAGAGCTTCATGTTCTCGATCTGCTTGACGAGGTTCTCGCAGCCCTTTTCGAGGGCGGCGTTGTTCTCGGCCTTGAGGCCCTCGGGATCCATGGGCAGGCCGCCGTGCATCTTGAGGGCGCGCATGGTGCAGGTGATGACCACGGCGCTCGGGGCAAAGCCGCCGTAGCGGCAGATGATGTCCATGAACTTCTCGGCGCCGAGGTCGGCGGCGAAGCCGCTCTCGGTGACCAGGTAGTCGGCCAGCTTCATGGCGACCTGGTCGGCGATGATCGAGTTGTTGCCCTGGGCGATGTTGGCGAAGGGGCCGGCGTGGATGAGGGCGGCGTTGCCCTCGAGGGTCTGCATGAGGTTCGGCTTGATGGCGTCTTTGAGCAGCACCGTCATGGCGCCGCCGGCGCCGATGTCGTCGGCGGTCAGCGGGTTGCCCGACTTGTTGTAGGCGAAGGTGATGCGGCCCAGGCGCGCGCGCAGGTCTTTGAGCGAGGTGGCGAGGCCGAGGATGGCCATGACCTCGGAGGCCACCGTGATGTCGTAGCCGGTCTGGCGGGGGACGCCGTTCAGGCGGCCGCCGAGGCCGTTGACGATCTCGCGCATGGCGCGGTCGTTCAGGTCGACGACGCGCCGCCAGGAGATGGTCAGCGGGTCGATGTCGAGCTCGTTGCCGTGCATGAGGTGGCTGTCGATCATGGCGGCCAGCAGGTTGTTGGCGGTGCCCACGGCGTGGATGTCGCCGGTGAAGTGCAGGTTCAGGTCTTCCATGGGGATGAGCTGCGAGTAGCCGCCGCCCGCCGCGCCGCCCTTGATGCCGAAGACCGGCCCGAGCGACGGCTCGCGCAGGGCGAGCATGGTCTTGATGCCGATCGCGTTCATGGACTCGGAGAGACCCACGGCGGTGACGGTCTTGCCCTCGCCGAGCGGCGTCGGGGTGATGGCCGTGACGTCGATGATCTTGCCGTCGGGCACATCTTTCAAGCGCTTCAGCAGGGCCATGTAGTCGATCTTGGCCTTGTAGCGGCCGTACAGCTCGAGCTCCTCTTCGAGGATGCCGGCCTTGGCCGCGATCTCGGTGATCGGCTTCATGGTCGCCGCCTGAGCGATCTCGATGTCTCGCGGCACCGGAGATAGACGGACAGGCTTATGCGGCAGAACTCAACGCGCCCTCCTCTGTAGATCCACTGTTTCACGCGTCCGGGATGTGAGGCCGGAAGACCCGCGTCGCGGTCGTCTTCTTGTGACAGATACTACAAGGCCCCAAATTAAGGGGTCAAACCGTGTCGCGCGCGGCGTCGCTCACGCGCCGCCGAGCCCCCGCGCGGCGGCGCGCGCCTCGTCGTAGAGATCCTTGGCCGGCCGCCCCGCCCGCTCGGCCGCGCGCCGGCAGTCCTCGTACTCGGGCGAGGCGGTGACGAGCCGCTCGCCCAGGTACCCGAGGCGCACGCGCACCGCCTCGCCGGCCACGGTGACCGTGACGCGGCGCTCGTCGAGCAGCAGGCGGCGCACGGCGGTCACGCGCAGGCCGAAGGTCGAGGTCTCGGCGAAGGCGATCTCGGCGAGCGCGGCCCGCTGCGCGGGCCGCGCCAGCACGTGCAGCACCATCGCCGGCACGGCTCTTCTTCATGGTCGCCGGCGTCGCCCAGACGTCGAGCGCGCCGGCGGCGAGCAGCCGCGCGGCGGCCTCGGCGAGCAGCTCGGCGGGCAGGTCGTCGATGGTCGTCTCGAGCAGCTCGGCGTCGTCTTCGGCCCACGGGCCGCCCTCGCCGCCCGGAGCGCGGTCGAGAGGCGCGATGAGCAGGGCGCGCAGCACGTTGGCCCGTCCGGCCAGCTCGCGCTGCCCGGCGCCCAGGCCCGAACCGCACAGGCGGCCCGGCGGCAGCGCCCCGAACTCGTCGGCCAGGTGGGCGAGCAGCGCGGCGCCGGTGGGCGTGGTCAGCTCGGCGGCTTCGCCGGCCGGGCCGGCGCCGCCGGTCGGCAGGCCGCGCAGCAGCTCAAGGACGGCCGGGGTCGGCACGGGCAGCTCGCCATGGGCCGTGATGACGGTACCGCCGCCCAGCACCGGCGGCGAGGCGACGATACGCGCGGGATCGAGCGCGGCGACCAGGGCCAGCACGCTGATGAGGTCGACGGCGGTGTCGAGGCCGGCGAGCTCGTGGAGGTGCTCGCCCCCGGCAGCGCCGTGCACGGCGCGTTCGGCGGCGGCCATGCGCGCGGCCACCGCGGCGACGCCGTCGGCCAGGGCCCGGTCGAGGGTCGAACGTCGCAGCGCGGCGTCGAGCGCGGCGAACGTGGCGAAGCCGGGCAGATCGTCGACCGTGAAACGCTGCGCCGCGAGGCCGCCGCTCACGCCGCTCGCCACATGGGCGACCGCCGGGTCGATGCCGGCCGCCGCGAGCGCCGGCGCCACGACCCGAGCGAGCGCCGCGGGAGCGCTCTCGGGGGCGAAGAGGCCGAGCAGCGCGCCGACCAGCATGTCGCCGCTCGCCCCGCTTTGGCACTGCAGGTAGAGCAAGGGTCGCTGGGCTGACATGCGGGCCTTTCGCTCGTTCACCGGTCGTTCCGACAAAGCCGCATCCTAGCATCGCGGTGCGCGAGGCGTGGCAGGTCCGTTCTTGTGGATACAATCCCTTCATGAAGATCGCCCAGATAGCTCCTCCCTGGATCACCGTGCCGCCCGCCGGCTACGGTGGCACGGAGTGGGTGGTCAAGCACCTGTGCGATGGCCTGACCGCCGCCGGGCACGAGGTCGTGCTGTTCGCGTCGGGCGACTCGCGCACGCCGGCCGAGCTGCGCGCCCTGTTCCCCGAGCCCCAGACCGCCATGATGGCGCTGCCTTCGGCCATGACGACCTACGACGCGCGCCACGTGAGCTTCGCCGTCGAGCAGATCCTCGACGACGGCGACTTCGACGTCGTGCACGACCACTCCGGCTTTCTGCTGGTCGCTTTCAGCCGCTTCCTCGACCTGCCGCCCGTGTTGCACACGGTGCACTGCGCCTTCGACGCCCACGCCTACCCGTTCTACGAGCAGTTCCGCGACGACGTCGCCTACGCCTCGATCAGCGACTTTCAGCGCAGCCTCGCGCCCCCCGGCATGAGCTGGGCGGGCACGGTGCACAACGCCCTGCCGATCGCGGGCTGGCCGCTGGTCACCGACAAAGACGACTACCTGCTGGCCTTCGGCCGCGTGTGCGACGACAAGGGCTTCCACCTGGCCATCGACGTCGCGCGGCGTACCGGCCACCGGCTCATCATGGCCGGCGTCGTGCAGGACTGGTACCGCGACTACTACGAGCAGCGCATCAAGCCCCAGGTCGACGGCGAGCGCATCGTCTTCGAAGACGAGGTCTCAGACGAGCGCAAGCACGAGCTGTTCGCGCACGCCAAGGGCTTTCTCTTTCCCATCCAGTGGCCCGAGCCGTTCGGCCTGGTGATGGTCGAGGCGCTGGCCACCGGCACGCCGGTGATCGCCCTGCGCAACGGCTCGGTCGACGAGGTCATCGACGACGGCGTCACGGGCTTCATCTGCGACGACGTCGACCAGATGGTGACCGCCGTCGGCCGGCTCGACGAGATCGACCCGCACGTCTGCCGCGCGACCGTCGAGCGGCGCTTCAGCGTGGCGGCGATGACCTCGGGCTACGAGGCGCTCTACCGCGAGCTCGTGCGCGACGCGCGGCCCGCGCTGTCGTGACGCCCACCCTCTAGCCCCTCGAGGGCGCGCTTGCGCGCGATGTCGCGCCACTGCGCCGCCACCCACTTCTCGACGCTGTTGCCCAGGACCACGCCGCGGATGGCCTTGGCGCGCGCCGCCTTCTCGGCTTCGGGCATGGTGAGCGCCCGGTAGATGGCCTGCGCCTGGTCTTCGATGTCGAACGGGTTGACCGCCACCGTGAGCGCGCCGATCTCCTCGAAGGCGCCGGTGTTCTCGGAGAGGATCAGCACGCCGTTCATGGTGTTGACGAGGGCGCCCTCCTTGGCCACCAGGTTCATGCCGTCGAAGATGGCGTTGACCATGAGCGCGTCGTAGTGGCGGTAGGCGGCGAGGGTGGCCGCGAAGTTGTCTTCGAGGCGCACGTCGATCGGCATCCAGTCGGTGTTGCCGTGGCGCGTGTTGATCTCGGCCACCAGGCGCATGACGCGGTCGCGATAGGCGACGAACTCCTCGACGTCTTCGCGCGACGGCTGCAGGCGCGCCAGGAACGTGATCTGACCCTTGAACTCGGGGTGCAGCTCGAGAAAGCGGTCGAAGGCCAGAAAGCCGCGCAGGATGTTCTTCGACAGGTCGAGCCGGTCGACGCGCACCAGCAGGTACTTGCGGCGCCGCTCGAGCAGCTGGCGCTCGGCGCGCGCCACGCGCGTCGAGCGCACGGCCTGCTCGAGCACCTCGGGGTCGATCGAGACGGGGTAGGCGCGCACCCAGACCGTGCGGTCGTCGATCAGCACCGCCTTCTCGGCCGTGTCGACCGTGACGTCGAGCACGTCGACGCAGCCCTGCAGGAAGTTGTCGACGTAGTGCTGCGTGTGAAAGGCGACCACGTCGTTGGCCAGCACGCTGCGAAAGATCTGTTCGCGGATGTCGCGCGGCAGCACCTTCCAGTAGTCGGACTGCGCCCAGGGGATGTGCACGAACTGCTGCAGAAAGGCGCGCGGCGCGCCGGCGCGCACCACCGGCGCCACCGCGTAGAGCTGGTAGTCGTGGACGATCACCACGCGACCGGCGCCGTCGTCGCCGAGCTCGTCGAGGATGGCCTCGCCGAACAGGCGGTTGACCACGAGGTAGCCGTCGCGCCAGGCGTCGATCTCGTTCTGGCGCACGTCGGGGTGGCGGGCGAGGTCCCACAGGTAGTGCTGGATGAACCACAGCATGGGGTTGGCGATGATGTTGTAGTACTGGTTGTAGGCCTCGCGCTCGGGGGCCACGTACCGCACCTGGTAGGTCTCGCCGTCCAGGTCGACGCGCAGCGACTGAGCGGCCGCGGCGAGCTCCTCTTCTTCGTCGCTCGCCGCGGCCGCGATCCACACGCCCGGATGGCGCCGCAGCATGGCGCCGAGCACGGTCACGAGGCCGCCGGCGCCGCGCGTGACGACCGGCTCGCCGGCGGCGTCGCTGTGGAACGACACGGGACCACGGTTGGCCGCCACGATGAGATCGGGGCGGGGCGGCTCGGAGCTCGCGGAAGGCTTTGGGCGGGCGGCCGGATCGGGGCCCGCAGACGGTTCCGGGCGGACAGGCGACTCGCCGTCGGCGGGCGGCCCGGAGCGCCCGGGCGTGGACTCTGCGCTTGTCACCACCCTCCCCCTTTGCCGATCGTTCAGGCCGGCGGCGCGGCCGGAGCGCGACGCGTCATTCGGCCAGCAGGTCGTTGAAGATGCGCAGGTAGTCGCGCAGCAGGCGAGGCGTGAGAAAGTGCTCGCGCACGTGCTCTTTGCCGCGACGGGCCATGGCGTGGGCCGGCTCGGGCCGGTCGAGGATCTCGAGGCAGCGCTCGGCGCAGGCCTCGCTCGAGTCGACCAGGTAGCCCGTGACGCCGTCTTCGATCTGCAGCGGTATGCCACCGACGCCGCCGGCGACCACCGGGCGCGCCTTCCAGAGCCCCTCGCTCACGGTCAGGCCAAAGCCCTCGCGAGTCGACTTCTGCAACACGACCGCGGCGTGCGACTGGAAGGCGTTGACCTCGACGCTGCCGATGTTGTCGAGGTTGGAGAGCACGTAGACGTCGGGATCGCCGCCCACGTAGTCGTGGAGCTTCTCGAGGTAGTCCCAGCCCTCGGGGTCGTCGGAGGCCATCGAGCCGATCAGCGCGAGCTGCACGAAGGCCAGCGCGACTTGACCTGACGGTAGGCGTCGACCACGCCGAGCGGGTCCTTCCAGGGGTCGAAGCGCGAGACCTGCAGGAGCAGCGGCCGGTCGACGTCGATGCCGAACTGCCGCACGATGTAGTGGGCGTCGTCGGGCACCAGCGTCATGTTCTTGGGGGCCAGCGGGTCGATCGCGCGGCGGCACGACCTCGAGCGGCACGCCGAGCCCGTCGGGCGCGTACGAGGCCATCGTGTAGATCGCCCGGTCGTAGCGGCGGATGAACGGCAGCAGGTAGTCGTAGAGCGCCCGGTCGGGCGTCGAGGTGTCGATGTGGCAGCGCCAGATCCAGTGCGTCGCCGGCGCCGTCGTCCGGCACCCAGGCGCGCATGGCGCAGGGCTGCGGATCGTGGATCACGACGAAGTCGTAGTGGCCCGTGAGCTGCGCGGCGTTGCGCCGGTTGACGTCTTCGTAGATGCGCGCGCACCTCGTCGGTGAGCTCGACCGGCGCTCCCTGGAGGC
Organism: uncultured Actinomycetes bacterium; assembly: GCA_963755025.1. Classification (GTDB taxonomy): domain Bacteria; phylum Actinomycetota; class Thermoleophilia; order UBA2241; family UBA2241; genus Bog-752. The sequence goes on along the minus strand of CAVWIH010000010.1, from coordinate 42,034 downwards.
CGTTGTGAAAGCTCTTCGTGACGTTGAAGAACTCGCTGTCGGCCGTCATGACCTGCCACTCGGCCTGCAGGCCGACGTCGTTCATGAGCGGCAGCAGGGTGTAGAGGATCTCGGCCACGCCCCCGCCGAACGAGGTGGCGTTGACGTGCAGGACGCGCTTGCCCTGCAGCGGCGCGGCGAGCTCTTTGATCTCGGCTCAGCAGACTCCCTGAAGATGATGCTCTGGTACTCGGCCAGGAACTTGCGGCCGACGTTGACATCGCGCACGTGGCCTCCGGTCTGATGGCACCGTAGTACATCACATCGCGAGCGGGGACGTCAGCCTGAACACCGTGGCGCGCCGCGCCCTGCGAGGCACCCCTCTATTCCCGCGCGGCCGACACCGCGCACCTCGGGCGCCGTCCGCACACGGCGCGCGCCGGCGCGCGCCGCTGGGCGGCGCCGGCGAAGGTCAGGCGTCGCGCGAGGGACGGCGCCGCGGCGCCGCGGCGCTCGACCAGGCCGAGGCGGCGCAGGCGCAGGCTCATGGCCTGCGTCGCTGACGTCGAAGCGGTCGGCCAGGCGGCGCAGCGTCGCCGCCGTCGTCGAGCACCGCCTGGCGCACGAGCTGCTCGGGCATGAGCAGTTCGGCGGCGAACTGGTCGGCCTCGCGTTCGAGGCGGGCCGTCGACCTGGTTGGTCGCTCCGCCGCGCTCGCTCATGGCGCGCCCCGGGTGCAGCACGAAATGACCGATCTCGTGGGCGATCGTGAAGCGCAGGCGGCGCTCGCCCGGACTGCCGCGCAGCTCGATGGCGTGGCCGTCGCCGCGCGCCACGAGCGCCGCCTCGGAGCCGAACGGCTCGCGACGCCGCTCGACCAGCGAGAGGTTCAGGTAGCTCACCACGTCGCGCAGCGAGACGGGCGCGCCGGTGGCGCCGGCCGCCTTGAGCATGCGCTCCGCCTCGTGGCGGATGGCTTCGGTCGAGTGACTCACAGTCAGCGGACCTCGAGCGTCGGGCACGGATGCGCGGCGAGGGGGCCTGTCGCGCGTGCGGACGCCCCCCCTGAGGCCGTCCACATGCTACCAGTCCGGCGGGACGCCGCAAGGGCCGCGACAGACGCGGAGGCGGCGGTGAGAGCCCCTCCGAGGCGCGCACCGGGTCAACGGCGGCGAGCCCTGCGACGCACGCCGAACAGCCCCCCGACGCGATGCTATACTCGACGCAGGCCATGGGCCGCCGCAGGCGACAGCCGTTGCCGAAACGCCGGCGCGCACTTCGCGCGACGTTGGCGCTCGCCGTAGGGCGCGGCGCTGCTCGCCGCCCTCTCCGTGCTGCCCGTCGCGGCCGGCTCGACCGGCGCCGGAGCGCAGGCGGCCGTCGCCGTCGACGGGGCCGGCCAGACCGTACGGCGCCGTCGCCGTCAGCGCCGCCGCGACCGACAACACCGCCACCGCCACCGCCGCCGACCTGCCCGACGGCCGTCGCGCTGGCCGGCGGCACGTCGACCGCCTCGTCGTTCATCGTCGACCACACCCTCGTCTCGAAGGCCGGCGTGACGGCCACCGGCATCAGCCTGCTCGACGGCGTCGTGACCGCCGACTCGCCTGCAGCTGAGCGGCACGGCCAGCGTGGTCGACGGCGACGCCCAGGCCACCACCGCCGGCAGCGCCGTGAGCGGGTCTGCACGTCGCCGGCGTCGACGACGCCGCGCTGCCGTCACCAGGGCACCGTGACGGTGCCCGGCGTGGGCACGCTCACCATCCTCAAGGAGTTCTCCGCAGGGCGGCGGCGGCGAGGCCAGCGCCTCGGTCGTCGGCCTCAGCCCTCGTGCTCACGCCGCCACCGACGGCTTGCCGGCCGGCACCACGATCACCGTCGGCACGCTCGCACGTGCGCGCCGATCAGGCGACCCTCGACGCGCTGCTCGGCACGCCGACGCCCGACGCCCACCCCCACGCCGACCCCGACCCCCACGCCACGCCCACACGACGTACGCCCACCCCGCAGCCGACGAGCACCGCGACGCCCACCACAGCCGACGACCGGCTCGTCGTACCCGGCCGACCAGCTACAGCGCCATGCCGGCGCCGGCGACGCCGTCGCCGGCGATCCTCGCCCGGTTTCCGGGCGCCGTGTTCCCGGTCGTCGGCACCTACACCTACACCGACACCTTCGGCGCCTACCGCGCCGACATGCCCGGCGGACACCAGGGCGACGACATCTTCGCGACCTACGGCTCGCTCGTCGTGGCGGTGCAGGACGGCACCATCACCGGCATGAGCCTCACGCCCATCGGCGGCAACAACATCCATCTCACGACGTCGCCGCGGCGACTACTTCTACTACGCCCACCTGTCGCGCTTCGCCACGGGCCTCGTGCAGGGCCAGCACGTGGTCGCCGGGCAGACGATCGGCTACGTGGGCGACACCGGCGACGCCAAGGGCACGCCGCCGCACCTGCACTTCGAGATCCACCCCGACGGCGGGCCGGCGGTCGACCCCACGCCCTACCTCGACGCCTGGCGCGCGGCCGGCCACCTGGTGAGCACCGCCGCGAGCGGGCAGACGCCCGCCACGCCGACGACCGCGGCGGCTTCCGACGACCCGGCCATCGACGCCGCCGTACAGCAGGCCGCCGACGGCTTCGCCGCGCTGCAGAACGGCATCACGAGCGGCGCCCGCCAGTCGCCCGGCAAGGGCGCCCCGCTCGGCCTCGGCCGGCGCGGCTCTGCTCGTGGCCAACACGGCCGGCGCGCTGCTCATCAAGCGCCTTCACCTGGGCGTCCTGCTGCCCTGACGGGCGGCCGGTGAGGCGAACGCGCGCGGTGAGGCGAACGCGCGGCGCTTGAGGCGAACCCGCGGCGGTGGGGCAAAGGCTGGAGCGGATGACGGGACTCGAACCCGCGGTCTTCAGCTTGGGAAGCTGACGCGTTACCAGCTACGCTACATCCGCACCGGGCTCACAGTACACCACACCCGACGCCGTCGCTTCAAGGTCGCGCCGGGGGTCGCGCGACGGGTCGCGGCGGCGGCGCCGCTAGGCGCGCGGCGTGAAGTAACCGGGCTCGAAGACCTCGCCCGCGCGACGCGCGACCGCCGCCACCAGGTGCGCCGCCGCCTCGAGGTCGTCGAGGTGGGCGACCTCGTGAGGCGAGTGCATGTAGCGCACGGGCAGGCCCAGGTTGATGGCGGCCGCGCCGCCGCCCGCGGTCTGCAGGTACTCGCTGTCGGTCTGCGTGTCGCCCGGGAAGGCTTTGATCTGCACGGCGATGTCGCCTCGGCGGCCGCCACCTCGCGAAACAGGGCGAGCAGCGCGGGGTTGCCGGCGCCGCCGCGACCCAGGACCGGACCGCCACCGAGCAGGGCGGCGCCGCCCAGCGCGGCGCGGTTCGACCTCGGGCTGGTCGGTCGCGAACTCGGCGTCGACGACGATCATGCAGTCGGGACGCTGGCGGCGCGCCTGCACGTGCGCGCCCATGTAGCGCGTCTCCTCCTGGACCGTCGAGAGCGCCCGTGAGCGCCGCGGCGCCGGGCGCCGCCGGCGTAAAGCTCGAGCGCCCGCGCCACCACGTAGAGGCCGGCGCGATCGTCGAGCGCCCGGCCGGCGACGATGCCGCCGGCGAGCTCGACGAAGTGCGGCGCGAAGACGATCGGGTCGCCGACCGCGACGCGCGCCAGCGCCGCCTCGCGGTCGGGCGCGCCGATATCGATCCAGTGATCGCACAGCTCGGCGGCCTTGCCGCGCTCGGCTTCGGCGATCAGGTGCGTGGGCCGCTTGCCGATCACCCCGTCGACTGCGCCCTCGCGACCCTGGATGACGACCGCCCGGCCGGCCAGCAACAGGTGATCGATGCCGCCGAGCTTGTCGAAGTAGACGAACCCGTGCTCGTCGACCCAGGTCACCTGCAAGCCGATCTGGTCGGCGTGGGCGGCGACCACGAGCGAGGGGGCGCCGCCCGGATTGACGGTGGCGACGACATTGCCCAGCACGTCGGTCTCGGGGGCGGCGACGGGCGCGACCCGACGACGCAGGACCTCTTGCACAGGCTGCTCGAAGCCGCTCGGCCCGAACGCCGTGACCAGATCGCGCAACAAGCCGACGTCGGGCGCCATGACACGTACCTCCTCGTTGGGGCCGGCCGCGCGCGGAACGGGCGGCCGGAGCCCCGCCGCCGGGGCCGCGGCCATCCTACCAAACCGCCGTAGGGCGCGCGCCGGCAAGGCCTCGCCCACGGGGACGCGCAGGGCGTTTGGATTTATCCGGACTGACCAAACTACGCATGTGGACATTCATACCGCGCCCCCGGTCCGGATCGGAGCTGGCCGCAAAGACTCCGCGTACGTTCAGTGACTCACGGCCGCCGGCGTACGAAACGACCCGTAAACGGCATTGTTGCGGCCGCTCCATGGCTATGGTAGTGATGTACGAGGTCCTTCGTTACCGCTTTCGCGGAAGTGGTCCGTCGGGCGGCATAACGTGGCTCCGAAAGGGGGCGGGCGCATGGAACGCATCAGACCAAAGTGGCTCAAGAGCACAAAGGGTGCTCCCTTCACCGGGATCGGCTCGCTCGAGGCCGACATCCTGGCGATCATCTGGGAACGCAAGCAGGCGACCGTGCGCGACGTCTACGAGACGCTCCGCGAGCAGCGCCAGATCGCCTACACGACCGTCATGACGGTCATGAACAACCTGGTCAAGAAAGAGCTGCTCACGCAGGACCGCACCGGCGATCGCCTACGTGTACACGCCGGCCATCCCCGGCAACGAAGTGGCCAGCACGATCCTCGACAGCGTCGTCCAGCGCCTGTTCCGCGGGCGGGCCAACCTGGCGCTGTCGCACCTCCTCGGGCTGAAGCGCGACCTCAACCCCGAGCAGGCCGAGGAGCTGCGCAAGTACGCCGAAGACCACTTCGCCGCCTGACGCCTCAGGCGGCGCCCCGAGGGCGCCGATACCGCGGGGGGCGAGTCGCCGACAAGCGACTCGCCCCCCGCGTCTGTCGTCAGGCCTCAGGCTCCCACGCCGCGCGCGCCGCGACCCCGCGTCACATGCTCTGCGGCGCGCTCACCCCGAGCAGCTCGAGGCCCTTGGCCAGGGTCGTGCGGGTCGCCACGCACAGGCCGGCGCGAAAGGCCGCCACCTCGGGCTCGTCGGTGAGCACCCGGCAGTTGCGGTAGAACACGTGGAACTCAGCGGCGAGCTCGCCGAGGTAGGCGTGCACACGGTGCGGCCCACGGCGCTCGACGGCCTCGAGCACGACCAGCGGAAAACGCGCCAGCGTGCGCACCAGGTTGCGCTCGTAGGGGCCGACAGCCACCTCGCCGAACGACGCCGGGTCGGACGCCACGTCGCCTCCGGGCAGGTTGGCGAGCACGCTGCAGATGCGCGCGTGGGCGTACTGCACGTAGTAGACCGGGTTCTTGCTCGACTGCTCGACCGCCAGGTCGAGGTCGAGATCGAGCGTCGAGTCGTGGCTGCGGGCGACCATGAAGAAGCGCACGGCGTCGACGCCGATCGCCTCGATCAGGTCGTCGACCGTGACGATGTCGCCGCGGCGCTTTGACATGCGCCGCGCCACGCCGCTTTCGAGCAGGTTCACCAGCTGGCCGATGATCAGCTCGAGCCGGTCGGGGTCGTGCGGCGGCAGGGCGGTGAACATGGCCTTCATGCGCGGCACGTAGCCGTGGTGGTCGGCGCCCCAGATGTCGATCAGGTGATCGAAGCCGCGGTCCATCTTGTCGCGGTGGTAGGCGATGTCGGAGAGGAAGTAGGTGGGCGCGCCCGTCTGGCGCACCAGCACGCGGTCCTTGTCGTCGCCGTAGTCGGTGGTGCGCAGCCACACGGCGCCGTCGGCGTCGAAGAGCTCGCCGTCGTCGTCCAGCTCGAGCAGCGCCTTGCCGACCTCGCCGGCGAAGCCGCGGTGAGCCGGGCCGCCCTCGTAGAGCGACGCCTCGCTCTTCCACACGTCGAAAGGCACCCGCAGGTTCCCCAGGGTGGTGCGAAAACGTCCGAGGATGGCGTCGCGGCCCCACACCTTGATCTGGTCGACTACCTCGGGCGGCACGGCGGAGAGGTCGGGCGCGGCCGCGGCGATTGCCGGCCGGTAGCGCTCGCCGACCTCGTCGATGAGCCGGTCGGCGACCTCGAGCAGGTAATCGCCGAGGTAGCCGTCGGCGGGCACCTCGATGTCGATCCCCAGGCGCTGCGCGTAACGCGCGGTGAGCGACTGGCCGAACTTCACCATCTGCGTGCCGAAATCGTTCACGTAGAACTCGCGGGTCACCTGGTGACCGGCGAAGCCGAGCAGGCGGCAGAGGGCGTCGCCCATCGACGCGTAGCGCGCGTGGCCGACGTGCAGCGGCCCCGTGGGGTTGACGCTGACGAACTCGACGTTGATCTTGCGACGCTCGTCGGGGGGCACGACGTCGCGGCCGTGATCGGCGCCGAGCGCCACCATGCGCCGCGTCGCCTCGCGATACCAGGCGTCGTTCAGGAACAGGTTGAGAAAGCCGGGACCGGCGACCTCGAAGCGAGCGCACACGGCCGCGCCCGCCCCGGAGCACCAGCGCTCGCCCAGCTCGGCGGCCAGCTCGCGGGGGTTACGGCCCACGCGGCGCGCCACGGCCAGGGCGACCGGGGTCGACACGTCGCCGAACTCGGCCTTGGGTGGCAGCGTGACCTCGGCCGCCGCCGGCTCGCCGGGCACGAGCTCCGCGAGCGCTCGCCCGAGCGACCGCCCCAGGCCGGTCAGCCCGTACAGCTCCTCGTGGTCGTCGCGCTCGCTCATGTCAGTCGTCCCTCTGTCGCAGTTGCCTGTGCCGTGTCCGGCGCACGTCAATGATGGTATGTCTCCCCGCGCGCGATCTTCAGCGCGCGAAAGAGCTGTTCGGCCAGCACCACCCGGGCGAGCTGATGGGGCAGCGTCAGCGGCGAGAGCGACAGCCGCTCGTGTGCGGCCGCCTTGACGTCGTCGGCCATGCCCAGCGAGCCGCCCACCACGAACGTCACGGGCCCGACCTGCGACCACGCCTGCAGCCGCGCCGCGAAGGCTTCGCTGTCGTAGCCGCGGCCGGCGGCGTCGAGCGCCACCACCACCCCGCCGGCCGGCAGGCCCACCAGAAGCCGCCGCCCTTCGTCGCGCAGCACCTCGCCGGCCGCGCGCCCGCGCAGCGACACCTCGCGCACCTCGCGGACCGAGAGCCGGCAAAGCCCGGCGATGAGCCGCTCGTAATGCGCAAAGGCAGGCCGCAGGTCGGCGTCGAGGCGACCGACGGCTAAGATCTCGAGGCGTTCGGGCACGGCAGGCTACGCTACCACGAGCCTCGCGGCGCGAGCAACGAACGCGGCGTGGCAGGGCCCGCGGCCCCGCCCGCCGCCCAGACTCAAGCCGGCTGCCCGGGCGGCGAGTAGAAGCCGATCTGGCCCACGCCGCGCGACTTGGCGACGTACATGGTCGTGGTCGCCTTGGCGACCAGCTCTTCGACGATGACGCCGTCTTCGGGGAAGGTCGCCACCCCGGCGCTGGCGCTGAGCGAGAAACTGCGGCCGTCGGCCGTGCAGACCATCTCACCGAGCGCCGATCGCAGGCGGGCGAGGGCCTGGTCGGCTTCGGCGTCGCCGGTCTCGGGCAGCACGAGCAGGAACTCGTCGGCGCCGTACCGGCAGGTGAGGTCGCAGGCGCGCAGCAGGGCGCGGAGCTGATCGGCCCACTGGCGCAGCACGGCGTCGCCGCCTTGCTCGCCGACCGCTTCGTTCACGGTGGCGAAGCTGTCGATGTCGAGCATGACGAAGGCGACCTTGCGGTCGTGGCGGCGCGCCCGGGCGAGCTCGAGGCTGGCGTGTTCGCGCAGATGGCGGAAGTTGTACATGCCGGTCAGCGCGTCGCGGGTCTCGGCGTAGCGGTGGTCGCCCACCAGCTGCAGGTTCTCGAGGGCGATGTCGGACTGGTCGGCGATGCCGGACAGCAGGCGGCGCTGCACCTCGCGCTGGGTGCCGTCTTCGGTGTAGACGTAGCCGTCGGCGCCCGTGTTGTAGGCCTCGAACTGGCAGACGGTGTCGCCCAGGCCCCAGCACAACGTCTCTTTGGTGATCACCTCGGCGCCGGTGATGTGCTCGAGCACGCCGTCGACCAGGCCGCGCTCGAAGTCGCAGAGCGCGCTGCCGGTGGGCGGCAGGCGGTAACAGGTCATGCACTTCGAGAGCTTGACCAGCACCTTCTCTTCGTCGAGCTCGACCTCGAGCTCGCCGAGCATCATGGTGGCGAACCACGACTTCAGGTCCTGGATGGACTGCAGCTCGAGGCTGCCGCTGAAGCGCTTGGCGGCGACGTAGAGGATGGGGCCGGAGTTGGCGCCGAGCACCTCGGGCAGCAGCACGAGCTGCATGAGCCGGAACAGGGCCGGCTGTATGCAGACCTCGCCGTCGGGGGCCTCGAGGATCTGCTGGGCGGTGGGCGCCACGCGCTGCTCTTCGGGGCCCGTGAGGGCGATCAGGTTGCCCAGCGTGTGAGCGAACAGATCGGCAAGTGTGAGCTCTTCGCGAGAGCGTATGGCCATGCTGCCCGCACCCCTTCACGGACCGGCCCTGACGGGCGTTTGCCTGGTGCGCGGGGCAAGCGGACCGACAGGCTATCGGCCCGGACGCCCAGCTATACTACGGAGGTGAGTATATGACACAAGCAAGGACCTGGAACCTGTGAACGGACTCTCAGAGGGCCTCGGCGTTGCCCGCCCAGGCGACGACACCGCCGCCGCCAAGCGCGCGCTGCGCGAGGTGGTGCTGGCCCGGCGCGACGCTCTGACCGGCGCGCAGCGCCGCGGCGCCGACGAGGCGCTGCGCGCCCGCCTGGCCGCGCTGCCCGAGGTCGCCGGCGCCCACACCATCCTCTGCTTCGCCTCGTTTCGCACCGAGATCGACACCATGCCGTTCATCGCGCGCTGCCTCGCCCAAGGGGCCACGGTGGCGCTGCCGCTCATCGTGGGGCCGCACCACATGGAGGCCTTCGCCGTGTCCGACCCGGCGCGCGACCTCGTGCCCGGCCGCTTCGCCATTCCCGAGCCGCGCCCCGAGCTGCCGCTCGTCGACCCCGCCGCCATCGACGTGGTCATCGTGCCGGGCTCGGTGTTCGACCTCGAGGGCGGCCGCATGGGCTACGGCGGCGGCTTCTACGACACCTATCTGGGGCGCCTGCGCCCCGACGCGCCGCGCGTCGCCATCGCCTACGAGCTCCAGCTGGTCGAGCGCGTGCCGCGCGAACCGCACGACCTGTGCGTCGACACCGTCGTGACCGAGGAGCGCACCGTCGCGACCGGCTGCCGGGGCGCGAAGGACCAGACGTGACCAGCCAAGGAGGGCTCTCGTGAGCAACGCCGATCAGCGCATTCGAGTGGGTGTCCTGCTGGGCGGCGCCTCGGCGGAGCGCGAGATCTCGCTGGCCTCGGGCCGCATGATCGCCGATCACCTGCCGCGCGACCGCTACGACGTCGTCCTGTTCGACTCTCTGGCGCTCATGGCGGCCAACCCCGCGCTGCCCGCCGACCTCGCCGCAAAGGCCGACGCGCTGCTGGCTCACGCCAAGGGGCACGAGGAGCTCGCCGAGCGGAGCCGTGAGCTGCCGGCCGCGTTCCAGGACGAGATGCAGAGCGCCGCCGCCGAAGCGGCGCCCGCCACCGAGGCTCTGCAGGTCGGGCAGAGCGGGCGGCGCATCGACGTCGCCTTCATCGCCCTGCACGGCCCCTACGGCGAAGACGGCACGCTGCAGGGCATGCTCGAGATCGTGGGCATCCCCTACGTGGGGTCGGGCGTGCTCGCGTCGGCCCTCGCCATGGACAAGAGCATGGCCGCCAAGATGCTCGCCGGCGCCGGTATCGCGGTCGCGCGATCGGTCGTCATCGAGCGCGAAGACCGCGACGACGACGCCATGCGCCGCGCCGCCGCTCTCGTTCCGGCGTTCGTCAAGCCGGCGCGCCAGGGTTCGAGCGTGGGCATGGGGCCGGTGGATCATCCCGACCAGCTGGCGGCGGCGCTCGCCACGGCCTTCGAGTACGACAGCCGTGTGCTGGTCGAGGAGCGGCTCGACGGTCGGGAGATCACGGTCGGGGTCATCGGCAACCGGCGCCTCACCGCCCTGCCGGTGGTCGAGATCGTCTCGCGCCGCGAGTTCTTCGACTATCGCGCCAAGTACGACCCCGCGCTCTTCAACGAGATCTGTCCGGCCGACCTCTCGCCCGAGGTGACGGCGGCGGTGCAGGACCTGGGGCTCAGGGCGCACCGGGCGCTCGACTGCCGGGGGTACTCGCGCGTCGATATGATCATCACGCCCGACCGCGGCCCCATCGTGCTCGAGGTCAACACCCTTCCGGGCATGACGATCAACAGCCTCTTCCCCAAGGCCGCGCAGGCAGCCGGCATCGGGTTCGGCGAGCTGCTCGACCGCCTTGTGCGGCTGGCGCTCGGCGACGAGGAGTAGTCGCCGCCGCCCCGCGCTCGCCGCGTCGGGGCGCAGCGCCGGCTTAAGCGCTCGCCGCGTCGGGGCGCAGCGCCGCCGCGATGGCCTGCGCCATGTCGCGCACCTCGGCGACCAGGGCCGCGTTCTCGGCGGCGTCGCCTTCGCGGTAGGCCAGTCCCGAGACCGACAGCGGCTTGATCTTCTTGTCGCACGCGAGCGACACGTAGCGCCGCAGGCCGTCGATGGCGTCGTCCAAGCCGGTGCTCTCGGCGACCGCGATCAGCCCCACGGCGCGGGCCCGCAGCCAGATCTCGTGATAGTTGTTGAAGCAGTTGCGGTCGATGAAGAGCTTCATCTGACCCGAGACGTTCTCGTAGTAGACCGGCGTAGCGAAAATGAGCCCGTCGGCCGCGTAGACGCGCTCGAGGATGGGGCCGGCTTCGTCGTTCAACGGGCAGGCCCCGAAGTCGGCGCAGTCGTCGTGGCCCTCGCAGGGCAGGATGCGATGTTCGCCCAGGGTGATCTTCTCGACCGCCACGCCGCGACGCGCGAGCTCGTCGAGGGCGACGTCGACCAGGTACGACGTGTTGCCCGTGGCTCGCGGGCTGCCGACGACGGCCACTACCGTGGGGCCGTCGGGACTCTCTGTGAGGTGTTCCATGCCGGCGCCGCCTCCGCTTCTGATCGGGTGACTAGCAACGGCTCAAGAGTCTACTACCAGCGGGCGGCGCGGCGTTTCCAATCTTGATTGTCGAGGCGCGAGCCCGTACAGTGACAGAGGTGCCTGGTCACGGCGTCTTCAGCGTCGTCCCCGGCGCCTCCGCTGTACGCGGGACTTTGTTAAGGCTAACGAAGAGATTGGACAGCATCATGGTCGCCGTGGACCTCAACCCCGTCACAATGGGCATCATCTTCGCGATCGTCGTGCTGCTGTTCGGCGCGTCGCGCATCCCCAGCCTCGGCAAGTCGATCGGGCAGAGCATTCGTGGTTTCAAGACCGGCCTGGACGGCGCCGACGAAGAAGCGCCCAAGCAGCTCGAGCACAAGTCGACCGACGACGCGACGCCTCCGGCGCCGCCCGTCGCCTGATCGCCCAGGCCTGTCAAAACGACTTCGTCGTCGTCGCTCAGGCTAGCGTGACTGCGTCGCGCGCCTAGTCCGCTCCAGCAGACAAACGGCCGTCGCCGAGACGCCCTCGCCGCGGCCCTCGAACCCCATGCCTTCGGTGGTCGTCGCTTTGACCCCGACTGCGTCGTCCCCCACCTTCAGCGCCGCCGCCAGCCGCGCGGTCATGGGCGCGCGGTGCGCCGCCAGACGCGGACGCTCGGCGACGATCACGAGGTCGACGTTCACGACCTGCCAGCCCGCCCCCGCCACCCGCGTCATGACGTCGTCCAGCAGGGCGATGCTCGAGGCGCCCGCGTACGCCGGGTCGGTGTCGGGGAACAACCCGCCGATGTCGCCCATGCCGGCGGCGCCCAGCACCGCGTCGATCACGGCGTGGGTGGCGACGTCGGCGTCGGAGTGACCGGCGAGCCCCCGGTCGCAGGGGATCTCGAGCCCGCACAGGACGAGGCGGCGCCCCTCGGCGAACCGGTGCGCGTCGAAGCCGATGCCGACTCTAGACGTCAGTCTCGGTCTCCCACGAAAGCAGGGCGCCGGCCAGCGGCAGGTCGGCCGGCGTCGTGATCTTGACGTTCGCCTGGATGGAGGGCACGACGACCACGCCGGCGCCGGCGCGCTCGAGCACGGAGGCGTCGTCGGTAGAGCCACTCGCGTCGGAGCCCGCGTAGGCGGCCCGCAGGGCCGCCGCCCTGAACACCTGAGGGGTCTGCGCCGCCCACAGCTCGCGGCGATCGACGGTGTGCGCCACGCGGCCGCCGGCGTCGGCCCGCTTGAGGGTGTCGACGACGGCCGTCGCCGGCACGGCGCCGTCGGCGTCGGCTAGCGCGGCGAGACAGTCGAGAAAGACGTGACGGCCGAACAGCGGCCGGGCGCCGTCGTGGACGGCGATGACCTCGGCGTCGGCGGGCACCACGGCAAGGCCGGCGCGCACCGAGTCGCTGCGTTCGCGACCGCCTTCGGCGATGAGCACCGGCTTGCCCTGATCGGCCACGTCGGGCAAGCCGGCGAAGCGCACGACGTGTGACGGGTGCAGCACCACGACCACGCCGGCCACTTCGTCGATCGCCGTGAGGCGCCGCACCGAGTGGCAGATGATGGGCTCGCCCGCCAGGAGCAGGAACTGCTTGGACTCGCCCTCGGGCAGTCCCATGCGCCGGCTTTCGCCGGCGGCCGCGACGATCACCCAGGCCTTTGCGCCCGTTGAAACCACGTCACTCCCACCTTTCAGGGGGTCAAGCCCCCACGACCTTTACACAGTTCATCTTGCCCGCGAGATCGCGCACCACGCTTGCCGTCCGGGCGCCGACGGCACCTGCCCACCACCGTGCGACCCGTCTGCGAGCACGATCGTGGCGCCATCGCCGGGATAGCCTACACCCTGGCCGGGCTCGCGCCTTCGGGCGACACATCGGGTCGGCAAGATCGAGCCGGATCGGCGTGAGGTGCAGCCGTGACCGTAGCCGTCGGGCAGGCGCAGGGGGCAAGCCGAGCGGGCCCCGCGGCGGTGGCGGGACGAGGAGCGGGGAGAGAAGCCGTGTTGGGGCGAGCGGACCGGCGCCGGGCAGGGAGAGAAGCCGTATCGGGGCGAGCGGACCGGCGCCGGGCACGGTGAAGACCGGCCGTTCGACGTGGGCCCCCACCGGGCACGGTGAAGAAGGCGAGCCGGCAGCGGCGAAGAAGGCGCGCCGGCAGCGGCGAAGACAGCGCGCGGGCAGCACGGTGGAGAGGGCGCGCACCGACCTGCCGGCCGGCGACGTCGGGCGCCGTGACGCTCAGGCGACGGGTGCAGCCTCGGCGACTTCGGCGAGATCGGGTGCGTCGATGGGCGCCACCGCGCCGGCGGCGCCGACTTCGTCGAGGACCGTGTCGAGGAAGGCGTTGGCCTGCTCCTCGTTCATGTCGCGTGCGTACATGAGCTCGCTCGCCAGGATCTTCTTGGCCTTCGAGAACATCTGCTTCTCGCCGGTCGACAGACCCTTGTCGCAGTGGCGGATGGCGAGGTTGCGCACGACTTCGGCGACCTCGAAGATGTCGCCCGTCTTCAGCTTGTCGCGGTTGTGCTTGTAGCGACGGCTCCAGTTCTTGGGCATCTTCGTGGGGTTGCCGTGCAGCACGGCGAGAACGTCGTCGACGACGTCGGAGGCGACGACCTTGCGCAGACCCGCGCGGTCGGCGGAGTCGACGGGGACCATGACGGTCATGTCGTTGTGCAGGATCTGGATGGTGAGGTACTCGCGCAGCTGACCGCGGACTTCCATGTCCTCGATCTTCATGATCTTGCCCGCACCGTGGTGCGGGTAGACGACCTTATCGCCGACTCTGTACAAGCTCAGCCACCTCCCGGCGTCTCGTTCTGTGGGTGGCGTCCCCGTTGCTGGTCGGGCGACGACAGGGCCTTGGTGATCGCGTCCCTCAGACTGCCGACACCCTCCACCCGGGCCCCGTTTCGCAGTCGCCGGGCATCGGCCATCGGCATGAGCACGGTCTCGAAGCCCACTTTGGTGGCTTCGGCGACCCGCCGCTCCGGTTGCCCGGTCGATCGCAGCTCTCCCGTAAGGCCGATCTCGCCGAACACAGCGGCGTTGCTCGCAAGCGCGACGCCTCGTTCGGCAGATGCCACTGCGAGAGCCACGGCCAGATCGGCCGCAGGTTCTTCGATGCGCACCCCGCCGACTATGTTAACAAAAACGTCGGCACTTGCCAAAGTGAGGCGCGCATGACGGGCCAGAACGGCCACGATCATGGCCAGACGGTTGCGGTCGAACCCGGTCGCCAGGCGCCGCGGCAGGGCGAGGTCGGTAGGGTTGACCAGAGCCTGCACCTCGACCAGAAAGCAGCGCGTGCCCTCGACCGCGATGTGCACGCACGAGCCCGCCGCGCCGCGTTCGGCCAGGAAGATGGCGGAGGGATCGGCGACCGCTTCGAGGCCCTTCTCGCCCATCTCGAAGACACCGAGCTCGTTGGTGGAGCCGAAGCGATTCTTGACGGCGCGCAGCAGGCGAAAGAAGCGGTTGCGGTCGCCTTCGAACTGCAGCACGGTGTCGACCATGTGCTCGAGCACCCGGGGGCCGGCGATGGCGCCGTCTTTGGTGACGTGGCCCACCAGGAACACGGCGGTGCCGCTCTCTTTGGCGTAGCGCAGAAAGCGCGAGGTGGCTTCGCGCACCTGGCTCACGCTGCCCGGAGCCGACGACAGCTCGTCGTTGTAGAGGGTCTGGATGGAGTCGATCACGACGAGCGCGGGACGGTGCTGGTCGAGCGCTTCGAGGATGGTCTCGAGCTCGGTCTCGGCGAGCACCTGGATGGCGCCCGGGTTTGTGCAGACCCGTTCGGCGCGCATGCGGACCTGGGCGGGCGACTCTTCGCCGCAGACCAGCATGACCGGGCGCTCGACGCCCTGGGCGCCGACCGCGTCGAGCACCTGGAGCAGCAGCGTGGACTTGCCGATGCCTGGCTCGCCGCCGACCAGCACGAGCGAGCCCGGCACCACGCCGCCGCCGAGCACGCGGTCGAGCTCGGGAATACCGCTCGTGAAGCGGTCGTCGGCCGACGAGGTGAAGCTCGACAGGGGGCGCACCGCGGCCCCGCCGTCGAGCTGAGAACGACGGCGGGCAGGGGCGGCTGTGCCGCCCCTGCCCGCCGTCACGCCTTTCACGATCTCTTCGGTGAACGAGTTCCAGGCGCCGCAATCGGGGCAGCGCCCGGCCCAGCGCGCTTCGTGGCGCCCGCACTGGCCACAAGTGAAAACGACGTGGTCTTTGCGCGGCACCCCGGCCGACGGCCCCGGTTTAGCTTTCGCCCGGGACTTCGGCCAGCGAAGACTGGCCGTCGCCGGCGGCGGCCGCCGTGTGGTCGGCCGGCGGCGGGCCCATGAAGGGCTCGTCGATGCCGAGCAGCGACAGGTCGTCGATCGGCGAGCCGATCTCTTCGCCGTTGGCGGTGAGCACCGTGTCGTCGTCGCGCCGGTCGATCTTGATGACCGTACCGGGCTCGAGCTTGCGCTCGAGCAGCACGTCGGCGAGCTTGTCTTCGATGTAGCGCTGGATGGCGCGCCGCAACGGACGCGCACCGAGCGTGGGGTCGTAGCCCTTGTCGACCAGCAGGTCGGCGGCTTCGTCGGTGATCTCGAGCGACAGGCCTTTTTCGGTGAGCTGCTTGCCGGTACGCAGGACCAGCAGGCCGACGATGAGACGGATCTCTTCGCGGGTCAGCTTGTGGAAGACGATGACTTCGTCGACGCGGTTCAGGAACTCGGGCCGGAACAGGCGCTTGAGCTCGCCGGTGATGCGCGACTTCATGTCGTCGTAGCTGATGCCCATGGTGTCGGCCTGGGCGAAGCCCAGCGTGGTGTTCTTGGAGATCATGCCGGCGCCGATGTTGCTGGTCATGATGACGATGATGTGGCGGAAGTCGACGGTGCGCCCCTGGGAGTCGGTCAGCCTGCCGTCTTCTAAGATCTGCAGCAGGATGTTGAAGACGTCGGGGTGCGCCTTTTCGATCTCGTCGAGCAGCACGACGCTGTAGGGCTTGCGGCGCACGATCTCGGTGAGCTGGCCGCCCTCTTCGTGGCCCACGTAGCCGGGCGGCGAGCCGACCAGCCGGGACACGGAGTGCTTTTCCATGTACTCGCTCATGTCGAGCTGCACCAGCATGTCTTCGTCGCCGAAGAGGAACTCGGCCAGGGTGCGGGCGAGCTCGGTCTTGCCCACGCCCGAGGGGCCCAGGAAGATGAACGAGCCGGCCGGCCGCTTGGGGTCTTTGAGCCCCGAGCGCGAACGGCGGATGGACTTGGAGACGGCGCGCACGGCGACGTCTTGGCCGATGAGCCGCTTGTGGAGCTCGTCTTCCATGCGCAGCAACTTTTTGGACTCGGCTTCGGTGAGCTTGAACACCGGGATGCCGGTCCACATGCTGACGATCTCGGCGACTTCGTCTTCGCCGATGCTGGCGCGCATGCCTTCGTCGGAGGTCTTCCACTGCTCTTCGAGCTCGAGCTTTTTGTGCGACAGCTTGCGCTCTTTGTCGCGCAGGTTGGCGGCCTTCTCGAACTCCTGGGCCTCGATGGCGGCCTCTTTTTCGGTGCGCACCGTGGCGATCTCTTCTTCGAGCTCGCGGTAGCTGGGCGGCGCGGTCATGGTGCGGATGCGCATGCGGCTGGCCGCTTCGTCGATCAGGTCGATCGCCTTGTCGGGCAGGTAGCGGTCGGAGATGTAGCGGCTCGAGAGCACGGCGGCGGCGTGCAGCGCGTCGTCGCTGATACGGATGCGATGGTGCGCTTCGTAGCGGTCGCGCAGGCCCTTGAGGATCTCTTCGGTCTGCTCGGTGTCGGGCTCTTCGACCTTGATCTGCTGGAAGCGGCGTTCGAGGGCGGCGTCGCGCTCGAGGTACTTGCGGTATTCGTCGAGCGTGGTGGCGCCGATGGTCTGCAGCTCGCCGCGCGCCAGCGCCGGCTTGAGGATGGAGGCCGCATCGATGGCGCCTTCGGCGGCGCCGGCCCCGACCAGGTTATGGAGCTCGTCGATGAACAGGATGATGTCGCCCTGCTCGCGGATCTCCTTCATGACCTTCTTGAGGCGCTCTTCGAACTCGCCGCGGTACTTGGAGCCGGCCACCAGGGCTGCGAGGTCGAGCGTGTAGACCTGCTTGGCCTTGAGCAGCTCGGGCACCTCGTTGCTGGCGATGCGCTGGGCAAAGCCTTCGACCACGGCCGTCTTGCCGACGCCCGGCTCGCCGATGAGCACCGGGTTGTTCTTGGTGCGCCGCGAGAGGATCTGCATGACGCGTTCGATCTCGGTGGTGCGCCCTATGCAGGGGTCGAGCTTGCCCTCTTCGGCCAGCTTGGTGAGGTTGCGGCCGAACTGGTCGAGCATCTTGGGGTTCTTCTTGCTTTCGGGGCCGCCGGTCTGGCCGCGACGGGTGGGACCCGACAGCGTGCGCATGACCTCGTTGCGGATCTTTTCGGGCTCGGCGTCGAGGTCGAGCAGGATGCGTGCCGCCACACCTTCGTCTTCGCGGATCAGACCGAGAAGGATGTGCTCGGTGCCGATGTAGTTGTGGCCGAGCGACAGGGCTTCGCGCAGGGCGAGCTCGAGGACCTTCTTGGCGCGGGGCGTGAACGGGATCTGCCCGGTCGCCACCTCTTCGCCGGTGCCCACGATACGCACGACGGCGGCGCGCACCTCTTCGGTCGAGATCTGGAGAGAGTCGAGCACGCGAGCCGCCACGCCTTCTTCTTCGCGAAGCAGGCCCAGCAACAGGTGCTCGGTGCCGATGTAGTTGTGCTTGAGCGCGCGCGCCTCTTCTTGGGCGAGCACCACAACTTGTCTGGCACGTTCGGTGAAGCGCTCGAACATGCTTGATCCTCCTAGCGGGGTTCCTTCGTATGTTACCCGATTCCCACGGCGCTGCGACCTTTCGCCCGATCGCCCGGGATGACGTTCGCAAGAGACGAACGTTCACGAGGGGCCGACGTTCGCGAGAGGCGGACTGTCTTGTTCCTCGGCACGGCCGAGGTCAAACAGGCAGCTGGCGATGACGGGCCGCGGCAGGGGCCGCCGGCGCCGGTTAACCGCGCAGCTGCGGAAAGAGGATCACGTCGCGTATGGAGGCGGAGTCGGTGAGCACCATGATGAGGCGGTCGATGCCGATGCCCACGCCGCCGGTGGGCGGCATGCCGTGCTCCATGGCCTCGAGGAAGTCTTCGTCGAGCTGATGGGCCTCTTCGTCGCCGGCGTCGAAGGCCTCGAGCTGCGTCATGAAGCGCTCGCGCTGGTCGTCGGCGTCGTTCAACTCGCTGAAGCCGTTGGAGCTCTCCATGCCGCCGATGAAGCCCTCGAAGCGCTCAACGAAGCGCGGGTCGTGCGGCGTCTTCTTGGCGAAGGGGCTGATCTCGAGCGGGTATTCGGTGATGAACACCGGCTGGATGAGGTTGGGTTCGACGGTCTCGCTGAAGAGCTCGTCGACCTGCTGGCCCCAGGTGGGCTTGAGCGGCACCGTGTCGTCGAGCCCGCGTGCCTTGATGGCGCCCTGCAGGCCGGCCACGTCGCGCACGTCGTCGGCGGCGATGTCGATGCCGCTGCCGTCGAGGATGGCCTGGCGCATGGTGATGCGGGGCCACGGCGGGCGCAGGTCGATCTCGTGGCCGCGGAAGCTGGTGGTG
Source organism: uncultured Actinomycetes bacterium (assembly GCA_963755025.1). Taxonomy (GTDB): domain Bacteria; phylum Actinomycetota; class Thermoleophilia; order UBA2241; family UBA2241; genus Bog-752. The sequence continues at coordinate 23,322 of CAVWIH010000010.1, read as the reverse complement.
AGGCTGCCGATGGCCGAGGCGGCGGCGCCCACGAGCTCTTCGACGTGGGTCATGACATGGTTGTAGTCGACGTAGGCCTCGTAGGTCTCGAGCATGGTGAACTCGGGGTTGTGCTTGAAGCTCACGCCCTCGTTGCGGAAGTTGCGGCCGATCTCGTAGACGCGGTCGATGCCGCCGATGATGCAGCGCTTGAGGTAGAGCTCGACGGCGATGCGCAGGTAGAGGTCGCGCTTGAGCTCGTTGTGATGGGTGACGAAGGGCCGCGCCATGGCGCCGCCGTAGAGCGGCTGCAGGATGGGCGTCTCGACTTCGACGAAGCTGCGCTCGTCGAGGTAGCGGCGGACGGCGGCGATGATGCGGGCGCGCTTGACGAAGACTTCGCGAGAATCGTCGTTGACGATGGTGTCGAGGTAGCGCCGGCGATAGCGCGTCTCGACGTCGGTCAGGCCGTGGAACTTTTCGGGCAGCGGGCGCAGCGCCTTTGAAAGGAACTGCCAGGAGACGGGCCGCAGCGAAAGCTCGCCGCGCCGCGTCTTGAGCACCGTACCCTCGGCGCCCACGAAGTCGCCGATGTCGACGTCGAGCAGGCCCTGGAACGCCTCGGCGCCCAGGGCGTCGAGCTTGGCGAACAGCTGCAGGTGTCCGGAGCCGTCCTTGATGGTGAGAAAGGCAAGCTTGCCGTGCTCGCGGCGCGACATGACGCGGCCGGCCACGCGGAAGGTGCCGGGCGCTTCGGCTTCGGCTTCGAGCGAGTCGAAGCGCTCGTGCAACGAGCCGATCTCGTCGCGGCTGTCGAAGCGCGTGGGAAAGGCATCGACGCCGTGCTCCCGCAGGCGCGCGAGCTTGCCGCGCCGTTCCTGGGTCGCGCCGAGGGGCTGGTCGTCGGCTGCGCCGAGCGGCTGGACGTCGTCGGCCATGACCGGCGCCGTGGCCCTACGCCCGCTCGATGTCGATGATCTTGAGCTTGATCTCGCCGCGCGGCGCGCGCACCGAGATGACCTCGCCGGGCTTGTGGCCCATGATGGCGTTGCCGACCGGCGACTCGTTGGAGAGCTTGCGCTCGCTGGGATCGGCCTCGGCGGACCCCACGATCGAGTACTGCACGACCTCGCCGCGGGCGACGTCCTGGATGGTGACCTTGGTGCCCACGCCCACGACGTCGGTCTTGATGTCTTTTTCGTCGATCACGATTGCCGAGCGCAGCTTGTCTTCGAGGGCGAAGATGCGCTGCTCGAGCATGGCCTGCTCGTTCTTGGCGTCGTCGTATTCGGAGTTCTCGCTGATGTCGCCGAAGTAGCGGGCCTCTTTGATGCGATCGGCCACCTCTTCGCGCTTCTTGGTGGAGAGGTACTCGATCTCGTCCTTCAGGCGCCGGTACCCCCCGGGAGTGAGGATGATCTCTCTTTCCGGCACGATGGCTTCCTTTCCTTACGACGAAACGGGCCGCTGCAACACGCAGGCCCGAATAAGAGACGTAGTATAGGGCTTTCTCCGGTCGTGCGCCACTTCACCGTGGCGGGCGGCCTGCTCAGCCTCAATCTGCCCGTACGAGCCTCAGAATAGTCGCCACATCGGCGGCCGCCATGAGGCGCGCGGCGAGGGCCGCGTCGAGCGCGCCGCTGCGCCGAAAGCGCGGCCAGAAGCGGCGCAGATAGCCGACCGCGCGCGCGCCCATCTCGGCCACTGCCTCGCCGGCGAACAGGGCGAGGGCGCGCCGTCGCTCGTCGAGCGGCGGCGCGCCCTCGCCGTCGAGCAGCTCGCCGAACACCCACGGGCGCCCCAGCGCGGCGCGCGCCACCATGACGGCGGCCACGCCGCCGTCGAGCAGGCGCGCGCTCAAGGCGCGGTCGACCACGCCGTCGGCGCCCACGGCGGCGATGTCGCCCGAGGCGATCACCGGCACGGGCAGCTCGCCGGCCAGGGCCAGCGTGACGGCGTGGTCGGCCAGGCCGCGGTAGAGCTGGCCGGCGGAGCGCGGGTGCAGGCAGATGGCGGCGGCGCCGGCGGCGACGAGGCGGGGCGCCAGGCGGCGCCCCGCCTCGTCGCCGCCGCGCACTTCGCTGCGGATCTTCACGGTCACCGGGACCTCGCCGGCGACCTCGGCGACGACCGCCTGCAGGCAGGCCACAGCCAGCGCGGGCGTGCCCAGCAGGGCCGCTCCGGCGCCGGTCTTCATGACCTTGCGCACCGGGCAGGCCATGTTGAGGTCGATCAGGTCGGCGCCCGCGGTGAGGGCGGCGCGCGCGGCGTGAGCCAGGGCCGCCGGCTCGGCGGCGAAGAGCTGAAAGCCGATGGGGTGCTCGTCGGGACCGCAAGCCAGGTAGGCCGCGGTGCGCCGGTTGTCGTGCACGATGCCGTGGGCCGAGATCATCTCGGTGAAGACGAGGCCGGCCCCGAAGCGCCGCACCGAGCGCCGGAAGGCGCACGCGCTGATACCGGCCATGGGCGCCATGAGCAGGCGGCGGTCGAGGCGCAGGGCGCCGATCGCCAGGGGCTGCAGCAGCCTGTCGCGCAAGTCGTCCGTGGCTACGAGGCGGCCCGGCGGCGGGCCGTCAGTGGGCTTGCTGGCGGCGCAGCACCAGCTCGATGCCGCGCACGGTGAGCTGCCGGTCGACCGCCGAGATGGTGCGGCTGTGGGGCGCGATCAGCACCGCGAGGCCGCCGGTGGCGATCACCGGGGCGGCGACGCCGAGCTCGGCGCGGATGGCCTCGGCGATGCCGTCGACCTGACCGGTGAAACCGTAGATGGCGCCCGACTGCATGGCTTCGGTGGTGTCGCGGCCGATGGCGCGGCCGGGTTCGCTGACCTCGATGTTGATGAGGCGGGCGGCGCGCGTGGTGAGCGCCTCCATGGAGACCTCGACGCCGGGCGCGATGGCGCCGCCCACGTAGTCGCCGCCCGAGTCGACCACGTCGAAGTTGGTCGAGGTGCCGAAGTCGACGACGATCACCGGCGCGCCGTAAGTCTCGAGGCCGGCGACCGCGTTGGCGATACGGTCGGCGCCGATCTCGGCCGGGTTCTTGACCATGAGGCGGATGCCGGTGCGCACGCCGGGCCCCAGCACGAACGGCGTGAGGCCGAGGTGCTTCTCGCTCATCGTCACCCACTGCGCCGTGAGGCGCGGCACGACCGAGGCGATGGCCACCTCGTCGACCAGCTCCTTGACGCGCTCGCCCAGCAGGCTGAAGAAGCCCTGCAGCAGGCCGGCGATCTCGTCGGCGGTGCGGTGGCGCACGGTGGCGATGCGCCAGTCGTGCGCGATGACGCCGCCCTCGCTCAAGGCGATGACGGTCTGCGTGTTGCCGACGTCGACGATGAGCAGCACGTCAGTCGACCACCAGGCTGAGGTCGATCCAGGGCGCCGCGGTGGTGAGGGCGCCCACCGAGATCACGGCGACGCCGGTGGCGGCATAGGCGGCCACCGTGTCGAGCGTGACGCCGCCGGAGACCTCGAGCACGGCGCGGCCCGCGGTGCGACTCACCGCCGCGCGCACGGTGGCGACGTCCATGTTGTCGAGCAGGACGACCGGCACGCCGGCGGCCAGCGCCTGGTCGAGCTGCTCGAGGGTGTCGACCTCGACCTCGAGCAGGTGCGCGTGCGAGAGGCCGCCGCGCACGGCGGCCACGGCCGCCGGCAGGCCGCCCGCCGCGGCCACGTGGTTGTCCTTGACCATGGCGCCGTCGAACAGCCCGAAGCGGTGCGGGCTGCCGCCGCCGTCGACGATGGCCTGCTTTTCGAGGGCGCGCAGCCCGGGCGTGGTCTTGCGCGTGCCGGCGATCACGGCCGTCGTGCCGGCCGTCTGAGCCACGTAGCGCGCCGTGATCGTGGCCACACCCGACAGCCGGGCCAGCAGATTGAGGCCGGTGCGCTCGAGAGCGAGGATACTCGACAGGCGGCCGGCGAGCGTGGCCAGCGTGGCGCCGCTCGCAAAGGGTGCGCCGGCCCCGCAGGAGAACTCGACGGCGAGCTCGGGGTCGACCAGGCGGGCGGCTTCGGCGAAGACGGCGACGCCCGACAGGACGCCGTCGGCGCGCGCCTCGACCCGCGCCCGTCCGGGCGCGGTGAAGGCGCGTCCGGCGAGGTCGCCGAAACCGGCGAGGTCTTCGGCGAGCGCGCGCCGGGCGACGTCGTGGGCGGCCGCGCGCAGCGCCGTGTCGAACAGGCCCGCGCTCACGGCCGGCGCTCGGCCACCCGGGCAGCCGGCAGTCGCAGGGTGATGTGCCGTTGCCAGTGGTAGTCGTCGCGCTCGGGGTGGTCGTCGCGCACGTGCACGCCGCGCGACTCTTCGCGCAGCAGCGCGCACTTGGTGATCTGGGTGGCGAGCGTGAGGATGTTGAGCAGCTCGAACTCGGGCGGTCCGGCCTCGCCCAGGCGCAGCGCCGAGTTGATGGCGCGCAGCTCCTCGAGCGCGGCGAGCAGGCCGTCTTCGGAGCGCACCCAGCCCACCTTTTCGGACATGAGCCCGGTCACCTGGCGGCGCACCGCGGCGATGTCGCTGGGCGGCGCCGCGTGCCCGGACGGCGAGGGCAGCTCGAACTGCAGCCGGCGCACGTCTTCGCCGAGGCCGCCGATGTAGCGATCGAGGTGGCGCACGACGCGGTCGCCGAAGACGAGGCCTTCGAGCAGGGAGTTCGAGGCGAGGCGGTTGGCGCCGTGCACGCCCGTGCTGGCGACCTCGCCGGCGGCGTAGAGGCCGGGCACCGTGGTGCGCCCCCAGACGTCGGTCACCACGCCGCCGATGGAGTAGTGCGCCACGGGGGCGACCGGCACGAGGTCGCGGCTCAGGTCGAGGTCGTGCTCGGCGAGCAGGCCGGTGACCCGCGGAAAGCGGGCCCGCAACATGTCGGCGTCGAGCGCGGTCGCGTCTAGGTAGACGTGCGTCGAGCCCTCTCTGCGCATCTCGGCGAGCATGGCGCGCACCACCACGTCGCGCGCCGCGAGCTCGCCCTTGGGGTCGACGCCCGTCATGAAGCGCTCGCCGGCGGCGTTGCGCAGGAACGCGCCTTCGCCGCGCAGCGCCTCGGTGATCAGCGGCGTCGGCGAGGTGTCGGCGGCCAGCCCGGTGGGGTGGAACTGCACGAACTCGAGGTCGCGTATCGAGGCGCCAGCGCGGTAGGCCATGGCCACGCCGTCGCCGGTGGCGACCTCGGGGTTGGTAGTGCGCGCGTAGACCTGGCCCGCCCCGCCGGTGGCGAGGATGGTGACCATCGCCAGGTTCAGCGTGTACTCGCCGTCGGCCAGGTTGAGCGACAGCGCGCCGATGCAGCGGCCGTCGATGGTGAGCAGGTCGATGACGAACTCGTCTTCGTAGAGCTGCACGCGGCTGCCCATGCGGGCCGCCTCGGACAGCGTGCTCGAGACCTCGCGCCCGGTGGCGTCGCCGCCGGCGTGCAGCACGCGGCGCACCGAGTGGGCGCCCTCGCGGCCGAGCACGATCTCGCCGTCCTGGCGATCGAAGCGCGGGCAGATCTCCATGAGCTCGCGCACGCGGTCGGGACCTTCGTTGACCAGCACGCGCACGGCTTCGGGGTCGCACAGGCCGGCCCCGGCGTCGACCGTGTCCTGAAAGTGCAGCTCGGGCGAGTCGGATTCACCGAGGGCGGCGGCGATGCCGCCCTGGGCGAGGAAGGTGGTGGTGTCGTTCAGGCTCGCCTTGGTGAGCAGGCCGACGTGCCAGTGACGCGCCGCGGCGATCGCGGCGGTGAGCCCGGCGATGCCGCCGCCCAGCACGAGCACGTCGAACTGGCGGCGCAGCAGGGGGCGCGGCGGCACGCTGGCGATGTAGGGCCGCGGCACGGCCGTCACGCGAGCGCCGCGGGGGCCGGCATCGTGGCGCCCGGCTGGATGGTGAGGTCGGTGCTCGTCGATCAGTCCTCCGCGTACGGCCTGACGGCCTGGCTTCCGGCGAGCTCGGCGGCGAGCCGGGCGACGTCGACCTGCGGCATGTCGCGCGCGAGCGACCAGAGCTCGGCGAGAGGCACGAGCACAAAGGCGCGCTGCCATAGCCGCGGGTGTGGCAGCGTGAGCTCGGGAGCGGCGCTCTCCACACCTTGAAAGAGGAGTATATCGACATCGAGGGTGCGCGGACCAAACCGCAGCTCGCGGACACGCCCGGCGGAGTCCTCGATACGGTGCGCCGCGGCCAGCAGTTCGAGCGGCGAGAGGGTCGTGTCGAGGCACACGACCTGGTTCAGGAACGAGGGCTGGTCGGTCACGTCTTGCGGGGCGGTCTCGAAGAGGCGCGACGCGGCCACCACGGTCGTGCCCGGCAGCGCGGCGAGCGCGGCGCGCGCGGCGCGCAGCGCCGCGGCGCGCTCGCCCAGATTGGCGCCGAGCGACACAAAGGCGCGACGCGCCTGCCTGGCGGGGCCCTGCGCCCCCTCGCCCGTGGCGTTCATGCCGCCCGGATCACCTTCGCCGTCATCGCCGGTAGGTGAGGTGGGCGCCGGCCGTCGCGGCCGGCGAACCGACCGGCGGCGCTTGTTTGCGCACCGAGACAGAGAGCTCGGCGAGCTCGTGGGCGGCCCACAGGCGGTCGGCGATCTCGGTCGCCAGGCGCTCCAGCAGCTTGTAGGGCCGTTCGGCGGCCGTCGCCACGGCCAGGCGGGCGACGCCGCCGTAGTCGATCGTGCCGGCGAGGTCGTCGCCTGCGTAGTCGCCGACCTCGAGCGGCGTGAGGCGCAGGTCGAGCAGCAGCGTCTGCGCCACGCGGCGCTCTTCGGCGGTCACGCCGCAGTGACAGGGCGCCTCGAGGGCGGCGAGCGAGATCTCCAGGGAGCGCCGCGCCGGGCTCACAGGGGGCTCCGGCGGCCCGCGGCGGCGGCGGCGACCACGTCGCCGTCGGGTGAGTCGACGTCGAGGATGGCCTGCGCCACGCGCAGCGCCTCGGCGTTGGGGCGCACGTCGTGCACGCGCACGATGGCCGCGCCGCGGGCGAGGCCAAGGACGGTCGTGGCGACGGTGCCGACGGTGCGCTCGCCGGGCGCGGCGTCGAGCAGGACGCCGATGAAGCGCTTGCGCGACGCGCCCAGCACGACGGGGCGGCCCAGCGCCGCGATCCGGTCGAGGTGGGCGAGCAGCAACAGGTTGTGACGCAGCGTCTTGCCGAAGCCGATGCCGGGGTCGAGCAGCACCTGCTCCTCGCGCACTCCGGCGGCGACGGCGTAGGCCAGGCGCTCCTCGAGAAAGGCGACGACTTCGCCCACCACGTCGTCGTAGCGCGGATCGTCCTGCATGGTGCGCGGCTCGCCGAGCATGTGCATGAGGCACAGCGGACAGCCGCGTTCGGCGACCAGCGCCGCCATGGCGGGGTCGCCGCGCAGCGCGGTGACGTCGTTGACCAGCACGGCGCCGGCGTCTAAGGCGGCGCGCGCCACGACCGCCTTGGTGGTGTCGACCGAGATGAGCGCCTGCGAGGCGACGGCGAGACGCTCGATCACCGGCACGACGCGCGCCAGTTCGTCGTCGGCCGTGACCGGGTCGGAGCCCGGCCTGGTCGACTCGCCGCCCACGTCCAGGATGGCGGCGCCCTCGGCGGCGAGCAGCAGGCCGTGCGCCACGGCCGAGTCGGTGTCGGCGTGCTCGCCGCCGTCGGAGAAGGAGTCGGGCGTGACGTTGACGATGCCCATGACGCACGGCAGGCTCACCTGCAGGTCTGTGGGCGGGTAGCGCACGCGGGCGAGAGGCGGCGCGGCCTAGCGGCCGGCGTTGATGAGCGCCAGGACCTCGGCGCGGGTGGCGTCGTTGGACTCGACGATGCCGCGCACCGCGCTCGTCACCGTCTTGGTGCCCTGGGCGCGTACGCCGCGCATGGACATGCAGAGGTGCTCAGCCTCGATCAGCACGAGTGCTCCGAGGGGGTTCAGGGCGTCGACGATGGTATCGGCGACCTCGCTCGTGATGCGCTCCTGGAGCTGCGGGCGCGCGGCGATCGTGCGCACCACGCGGGCCAGCTTGGACAGGCCGGCGATGTGGCCGCTGCTGCTCGGGATGTAGGCGACGTGAGCGGTGCCCACGAAGGGCAGCAGGTGATGCTCGCAGACCGAGTAGAAGGCGATGTCGCGCACCAGCACCATCTCGTGGTGGTGGTCTTCGTCCATGGGCACGAGGAGCTCGCGGGGGTCGGACTCGAGGCCGAAGAAGATGTCGTCCCACATCTCGGCGACACGCCGCGGGGTGTCGCGCAGTCCGGGCCGCGTGACGTCTTCGCCGATGCCCTCGAGGTACAGGAGCACCGCCTGTTCGATCTTTGCTTTGTCCATGGCCGGCCGGTGGCTCTCTGCCCGACTCAGGTCGGTTCGGGATTGAGCGGATTGACCGGGGCGGGCTGCCCCAGGCGCGGCTGCTGCGGCGTCGGGGTGCGGCGCTCGCTGGGGCTGTCGCCGGTGCTGCGCTGGCGGGCCTTGGCGTCTTTCTCGCGGAAGACCTCTTCTTCTGGGGTGCCGGCCAGCAGCGCTTCGAACTCGCCGCGTTCGAGGGTCTCGCGGTCGATCAGGATCTTGGCCGTGGAGTCGAGCTGCTCGCGGTGGTCGTGCAGCACGGCGCGGGCGCGGTCGTGGGCCTCTTCGATGATGCGTTTGATCTCGTCGTCGATCGCCTGGGCGATCTCCTGCGAGTAGTCGGCCTCTTGCGAGAAGTCGCGGCCCAGGAAGGGCATCGCCTGGTTGTGGCCCAGGGTGCGGGGGCCGAGCTTCTCGCTCATGCCCCAGCGCATGATCATCTGCTTGGCGGTGTCGGTGGCCTTCTCCAAGTCGTTGGCGGCGCCCGTGGTGATCTCGCCGAACTGGATCTCCTCGGCGGCGCGACCGCCCAGGGTCATCGCCAGGGTGTCGTTTAACTCACCCATCGTGGTCAGGAACTTGTCTTCGGCGGGCAGCGAGATGGTGAAGCCCAGCGCCGCGCCGCGGCTCACGATGCTGATCTTGTGCACCGGGTCGGTGTGGGCCAGGAAGTGACCCACCAGGGCGTGGCCCATCTCGTGGTAGGCGGTGATCGCCTTCTCTTTGTCGGAGAGCAGGCGGCTCTTCTTCTCGGGGCCCGCCAGCACGCGCATGATGCCCTCTTCGAGCTCGGGCATGTCGATGATCTTGTGGCCCCGCCGGGCGGCCAGCAGGGCGGCCTCGTTGACTAGGTTGGCCAGGTCGGCGCCGGTGAAGCCCGGGGTCTGGGCGGCCAGCGTGTCCAGGTCGATGTGCTTGGCGATCGGCTTGCCGCGGGTGTGCACGGCGAGGATGTCCTGGCGGCCCTGGCGGTCGGGGCGGTCGACCACGATCTGGCGGTCGAAGCGGCCCGGGCGCAGCAGCGCCGGGTCGAGGATGTCGGGGCGGTTGGTGGCGGCGATCAGGATGATGTTGTCCTTCATCTCGAAGCCGTCCATCTCGACCAGCAGCTGGTTCAGGGTCTGCTCGCGCTCGTCGTGACCGCCGCCCATGCCTGTGCCGCGATGGCGGCCCACGGCGTCGATCTCGTCCATGAAGATGATGCAGGGCGAGTTCTGCTTGGCCTGCTCGAAGAGGTCGCGCACGCGGCTCGCGCCCGACGCCCACGAACATCTCGACGAAGTCGGAGCCCGAGATGCTGAAGAACGGCACGCCGGCCTCGCCGGCCACGGCGCGCGCCAGCAGCGTCTTGCCGGTGCCGGGAGGGCCGAACAACAAGACGCCCTTGGGGATGCGCGCCCCGAGCTGCTGGAACTTCTTGGGGTTCTCGAGGAACTCCTTGATCTCTTGCAGCTCTTCGACCGTCTCGTCGATGCCCGCCACGTCTTTGAAGGTGACCTTGGGGGAGTCGACGCTCGCGCGCTTGGCGCGGCTCTTGCCGAAGCTCATCACCTTGGAGCCGCCGCCCTGCATCTGGTTCATGATGAAGAACCAGAAGCCCAGGATGAGCACCAGCGGCAGGATGAACGACAGCAGGCTGCCCCAGAGCGGGCTGCCCGGGTTCTTCGAGACGAGCTGCACGTTGAACTGGTCGATGAGCTGGGTGGTGGTCGTGGTGGACGGGTACGAGACCGTGTACTTGGTCTTGCTGGCGTCGTTCAGCGTGACCTGCAGCGTCTGGTTCTTGGTGTTCATGACGATCGCCGAGATGCGACCGTTCTGCAGGTCGTTGACGAAGCTCTGGGGGGTGCTCGTGGTGGCCACGTCGCCCGTGGTGGGCGTGACCTTGTAGTTGGCGAGCAGCGCGGCAAACGAAGCGGGATCGTACACGACCCCGTAGTCGGTGGTCGCGGCGGAAGAGCCGGTCGACGACGAGCCGGTCGTAGACGAAGACGACGAGCCGGTCGACGACGAGCCGACGACGAGCCGTCGACGAGGCGGAGGAGCCGGTCGCAGACGAAGACGACGACGAGCCGGAGGAGCCGGTCGACGACGACGCGGCCGGGCCGACGGTCACGCGCGCCGCGTGGGTCTGCTGGTCGGCGACGATGGCGCGCACGTTGCCGGCGGCCAGATCGGCGGCAAGCTGTGAGAGCGGCTTGGTGGCCGGCACGTTCAGGACCGTGGTGGTGCCCTGGTAATTGGGCTTGGCCGAACCGCTCGAGCCGCCGTTCCCACGATGCACCATCATGTTGATGACGATCGCCAACACGATGACCACGAGGATCGGGAAGAAGGCGCTGCGGATGAATCTGCTCACGTCAACTCTCTCGACGAGGGGAACATGCCAAGGTGGGCGCCCCGTGGGCGCTTGACCCTAGCATACCCCTGAGACTGGGGCAAAGAACCCTCAGGCTCCCCCCGCCTCGGCGATGGCTTCTTCGCGCACCCCCGCGACATGGTCGAGCGTACGATAGCGTTCGTCCCAGTCGAGACCGTACCCCACGACGAACACGTTGGGGATCTCAAAGCCGATGTAGCGGCACTTGAGGTCGATGCGCCGGCGCTCGGGCTTGGTGAGCAGGGCGCAGACCTCGAGCGAGGCCGGCTTGCGCGAACGCAGGTTCTTGAGCAGGTAGCTCAGGGTGAGCCCCGAGTCGATGATGTCCTCGACGATCAGGATGTCGCGCCCCTCGATGGGGTGGTCCAGGTCTTTGAGGATGCGCACGACGCCCGACGAGTCGGTCGACGAGCCGTAGCTGGTGACGGCCATGAAGTCGATCGAGCAGGGGACGGTGAGGGTGCGGGCCAGGTCGGCCAGAAAGAAGACCGCGCCCTTGAGCACGCCCACGAGCACGAGGTCCTTGCCCTCGTAGTCGGCCGAGATCTGCGCGCCGAGCTCGGCGATCTTCGCGCGCAGCTCGTCGCGGCCTACCAGGGTGTCGCCGATCGGGTCGATCACGTCGCCTCCGTTGCCTGTTCGAAGATGTGAAGAGTATACGGTGTCTCCGCCGTCACCCGGAACCATTCGGAGCTGCGCCCCGGGCAGACCCAGGCCGGCCGGCCGTCGAGGTCGGCTACCACCGCGAGCGGTCGCCGGGCGCGCGGCACGTGGCCGGCGCCGAAGAGATCGCTCAGCAGCACGTCGGCGGCCATGCCGAACGGACGCAGGCGGTCGCCGCGCCGCGGGTGGCGCAGCACGATCTCGCAGTCGGGGCGCGAGACGGACAGCCAGGCCTCGGTGGTCGTGCGTTCGAACGCGGGACCGTGGATCAGGTCGGCGCGGTAGCGCCGGCCGCAGAAGACCACCGACGAGCCCGGCGCGAGGACGGCGGGCGCGCAGACGTGGTCCGGCTGCCGGCGGCGCACCGTGAGCCGGTCGTACTCGCGCACCGCCTCGAGCGCGGCGCTCAGCGTGACGGCCCGCGACCCGGCGCTGCCGGCCGCGAGCCGCTCGAGGAGCTGCGTGGCGCGCCGGCCGAGCAGCGCCTCGTCGCCCAGCGCGGCGGCGGCGAGGCGGCGCAGGCAGAGCGCGCGCAGCGCGGGTGGTTCGGCGGCCAGGGCCCTCAGGTCGAGCGTCCACGCCGGCTCGCCGCCCGGTACCGGCCGGCCTTCGCCGGCGTGGTCGACGCCTGGGCCGGCGCCGGCCTCGCCGTCGGCGGGGTGCACGGCCGGCAACGCCACGCGGGCCCACGCCTGGTCGACGGCCGCCGCCACGACGGCGTGCTCCTGGTCGGCCAGCGCCGCGGCGTCGGCGAGGGTCTCGGCGACCCGCGGGTTGATGGTCGAGAGCACGGGCAGCACCTCGTGACGCACGAGGTTGCGGCGGTAGTCGACGGCGTCGTTGCTCTCGTCGTGGCCGTAGGCGATGCCGCGCTCGGCACAGTAGGCGCGCAGCTCGGCCGCCCCCAGGCAGAGCAGCGGCCGGGCGAGGCCCTGCTCGCGCGGCCGCATGGCGCGCAGCGACGAGGGCGCGGCGTATTTGACGAGGCGATAGAGCACCGTCTCGGCCTGGTCGTCGCGATTGTGGGCGGTGACGACGAGGTCGGCGTCGCCACGCGCCACGAGCGCCCGCGCGGCGTCGTAACGGATCTCGCGGGCGCGCTCCTGGAAGTCCGCCGCGGCCGGCTTGCGCGCGAGGCGCACGACGTGCAGCGGCACGCCGAGCGCGGCGCAAGCCGCGGCGACGATCTCGGCGGTCGCGCGTCGAGGCGACGCCCCGCGTGGCGTAGTCGACGTGCAGGACGGCCAGCTCGAGACCCAGGCCGAGGCGCCGGTCGACGGCGCGCACGATGTCGAGCAGGGCCATGGAGTCGGCGCCGCCCGAGAGCATGAGCAGCAGCCGTTCGCCGGGGAGCAGCAGGGCGCCGGCGGCGACGAAGTCGGCCGCCCGCCGGCGCAGGTCGGCCGTCAGGCGCCCGCGCGGTCGAGCCCCGTCGGCGCGCCGCTCACCATCGCCCGCGCCGCCGGGCGCCGGCAGGAGCGCCGCTCACCATCGCCGGAGCCGCCTGTCGCTCGCCGCCATGGGACCTAGAACGAGACGACCCGGTCGCTGCGCACGACGAGGTCGGCGAGGTCGTGGATGGTGCCGAGCTGCGCGCCGTCGACGACGTCGGCGGCAGTCAGGCCGCGCGTCTGGCAGCAGGTGCCGCAAAGCGTGACCACGGCGCCCTTGCCGAGCAGCTCGAGCAGTGACTCTTCGAGCGAGGCGTGCGCGCCCCGCGGGTCCTGGCCGCGGCGCGCCGTGTGCACGCCGTCGCCCAGGAAGAAGAGCTCGACCCAGTGCCCCTTGACGAGCAGGGCGCCGGCCAGTCGCAGGGCGTTATAGGGCAGCTCGCTGCCGTAGGGACTCCCGTTGACGATCAGCGTCGTCACCATGCCTGTCTCCTTTGTGCCAAGCGAACGTGGGCGCGTCAGAGCATAGTACGTCAGGACCAAAAAAATAGGGCGCCCGAACGGGCGCCCCGGAAGGCTTGGTAGCGGGGGCAGGATTCGAACCTGCGACCTTCGGGTTATGAGCCCGACGAGCTACCGGACTGCTCCACCCCGCGACGTACCATCTGCTTGCCTTGTTCCCAAGCAGGGCTGGCAGTATACCGCCGCTCTGCGGCCCTGTAAAGGTCCCGACCCCCGCCCAAAGGGCGCTTCGCCGGCCGGCCGGGGCCGCGTCCGCGACGACGTCAGCGCCCGCGGCGGCGGCGCGCCGGTCAAGGCCCGCCGTGACCGGCCGATACAGACCCTGACGACCTTCATGAGCTCCTCTACCGACACCAGCGCACGTCCCGGCCGCCTGTGGCGGCTGCTGCGCGCCGGCGTACTCGCCGGCGCCCTGGCGGCCTGTCTCGCCTGCCTGTCGGCGGGCAGCGCCGCGGCGAACCCGCAGGCGATCGTCGCCACCCGGCAGCCGACCAGTCTCTCGGGGCTGCAGCAGGTCGCCGACCAGGTCCAGCACCAGGTCGCCGCCCTCGACGACCGCCTCGAGGTGGTCGTCGAGCAGTGGGACGGCGCCGAGTCGCAGCTCGCCGCGATCGAGATCCAGCTCGGTCGGGTCCGGCTGCAGCTCGCCCAGAGCCAGAGCGCCCTTGCCCGACAGCAGTCGGTGCTGGGCGCGCACCTCGCCTGGATGTACAAGCTCGGCGACTACGGCGTGCTCGACGAGGTGCTCGACGGCGGCGGTCTCACGGGCGCCGGAGCGCGCGTCGAGCTCTACAAGCGCGTCAACCAGCAGGACCGCGCGCTGCGCAGCGGGTTCATCGCCACCGTCAAGCGCGTGGCCGCCCTGCAGGCGTCGATCGCGACCACACGCGACCAGGCGATGGTCGTGCAGCAGCGCGTCGACGCGGCGCGCGCCACGATCTCCGATCAACTCGCCCAGCGCCAGGCGATCCTGAACGGGCTGAACGGCCGCATCAAGCGCATCGTCGACCAGCGCGATCGGCTGGCGGCGGCTTCGGCCGGCCACCTGGGTCGCGTCGCGCTCGCGCAGATCGGCACCATCCACGGCACGCAGGCCCAGATCGGCGTGGTCCGCGACGCGCTCAAGTTCCTGGGAGTGCCGTACGTGTGGGGCGGCGCCACCCCGAGCGGCTTCGACTGTTCGGGCCTCGTGCTGTACGTCTATGCCAGGTACGGCGTCGCGTTCCCGCACTTCGCCGCTTACCAGGCCGACATGGGCACGCCGGTCCCCGAGTCACAGCTTCAGCCCGCCGACCTCGTGTTCTTCGGCAACCCCATCCACCACGTGGTGATCTACGCCGGCGACGGGCTAGTGGTGCAGGCGCCGCACACCGGCGACGTCGTCAAGGTCAGTCGCCTGTCCGACTTCGAGGCGCCCTCCGCCTGCCGTCGGTACCTGCTGCATATGCCCTGACCAGGCTGGGGCGGCGCCGCCCAGGCTCCGCTCACACACGGCCGCCGCCCGCTTCTCGCTAACGCAAACGGCGCGCCGGGGGTAGACTGTCGGCGTATGAACGGCACCGTCTTGCTCATCATCCTCGTCGTCGTGGTCGTCGCCGCGCTGGTCGCGCTCGTACCGCTCGCCGTGCGCGGCTACCGGCTGTACCGCTCGGCGCGCCGCGCGCAGGGCGAGCTCGTGCCGATCGCCGACGGCCTCGCCCAGCGGGCCGACCAGGCCGCCCAAAAGGCGGCCGCGCTGGGCGACAGGGGGATGGAGCTGACCGAGCGCCTCGAAGACCTGCAGCGCTCGGTCTCCCGCGCCGCCGTCCTCATGCAGGCCGCACGCGAAGCCGCCGCTCCCTGGGAGCGCCTGCGCCGCTACGTAAAGTAGGGCGCGCGGCGCTCGCCGCAGGCGCACCCCGACCCACCCTCCACAGACCCAGCGACTGCTCACCAACGAGCCGCGCGCCGCCCGGCGCCCGTGGTCCCCCTCGCTTCTTCTGGGGAACCACCGGCGCCGAACGGCGCGCGGCGCAAAAAAACGAGGGGCCGGGCCTTGCGGCCCGGCCCCTCGCGTGAAGGTCAGTCGTGTGCGTTTGGCTTACGCCTTGAGGGCGTCGGCCAGCGGCGTGTAGGTGAGGCCATGAGCCTCGGCGACGGACGGGATGGTGAGCTTGCCACGGTAGACGTTGACGCCAAGCGCCAGCGCTGCGTCTTCGGCGACGGCCTTCTCGAAGCCCTTGTTGGCGAGCGCGAGGCCGAACGGCAGCGTCGCGCCGGCGAGGGCCATCGTGGAGGTGCGAGCCACGGCGCCGGGCATGTTGGCGACGCAGTAGTGGATCACGCCGTCGACCACATAGGTGGGCTCGGTGTGCGTGGTGGGCTTGGAGGTCTCGAAGCAGCCGCCCTGGTCGATGGCGACGTCGACGAGGACCGAACCCGGCATCATGTTCTTGAGCATGCTCTTCTTGATCAGATGCGGGGCCTGCGCGCCGCCCGGCAGCAGCACGGCGCCGACGACGAGGTCGGCGTCGGCGATCTCGGCCTCGATGGCCGCTTCGGTGCTGAGGACGGTCTCGATGTGACCGGCGAAGACGTCGTCGAGGTAGGTCAGACGCTCAGCGCTCTTGTCGACGACGACCGTGCGGGCGCCGATACCGACGGCGACCTTGGCGGCGTTAGCGCCGACGGTGCCGCCGCCGATGATGACGACCTTGGCCTGCGGTACGCCGGTGACGCCGCCGAGGAGCACGCCGCGGCCGCCGTTGTTCTTCTGCATGTGGGTGGCGCCGGCCTGGATGGCCAGCTTGCCGGCGACTTCGCTCATCGGGAAGAGGAGCGGATGGGCGCCGTTCGGGTACTCGACGGTCTCAAAGGCGATGCCCTTGATGTCGGCGGCGAGCATGGCGTCGGTGAGCTCGCGAGCGTACGCGGCGGCCATGTGGAGGTACGTGTAAAGGATCTGGCCAGGCTTGAACTTCTTGTACTCGACCTGGATGGGCTCCTTGACCTTGTAGATCATGTCGGCGCGCGCGAAGACGTCGTCGACAGGAGCGAGCTCGGCGCCCGCGGCCTTGTACTCGGCGTCGCTGAAGCCTGAACCGACGCCAGCGCCGGCCTCGACCACGACGGTGTGACCCGCGCGCACGAAGTCTTTGGCGCCGTTCGGCGTCATCGCGACACGGTATTCCTCGTTCTTGATCTCTTTCGGCACGCCGACGATCATCGTCGTCCTCCTTGTTGACCGCAGTTCACCCAGCAGTCCCCGGTACGAAGCGCGTTGCCGGCGCGCGTCATGACCGTGGACGGTGGCAGTCTAGCAGAAAAACCGAACGTCTTCTTCCATAGTCGAAAGAAAGTGAACGTGCGATTGCCGATTCGTGAAAAACCCGTGAGGCCTCTGCGATCGCGGCTGCGTGGGCGGCGGTCGTCGGTCTTGCCTCCCTGCCTTTCAGTCGTCGGCGTTGGCCCTGGTCCACGCCTGGGTCATGGCGGGCGGCAGCAGCAACCACTTGTTGCTGGCCTTCATGACGACGAACATCTCGCTCGATTGTATGCCGCCGAGCTTCTGTAACGAGGCGTTCAGGAACTCGTAGAGGCCGTTCATGCCGTCGGTGGTGACGACTTCGGCGATGATGTCGTAGCGTCCCGTGACCACCGCCGCCCAGCTCACCTCGTCGAGCGCCGCCACGCGCTCGACCATCTCGTCGAGGTTGTAGCGGTCGAGGCTGAGGCCCACGATGGCGATGGTGAGCTCGGGAGTCTCGGACGAGGCGACCAGCGCCGCGATGCGCAGCACACCCGCCCCGACGAGCTGGCGCAGGCGGCCGCGCACGGTCGGGGTGGAGATGCCCAGGCGGGCGGCCATGTCGGAGGCCGCCAGACGCCCGTTGCCGAACAGCGTGCCGATCAGCGCCTTGTCGAGCGCGTCGAGTCCGCGTTTCATGTCTCCCCCGCGTCGCTACGGCCGCCACAGGCGGCCGTTCCCCGTATGTGTATCATACTGGACCTGAGGAGCGACGACGGAGGGTTGCGTGAGCACCAGGCGCGAGCGGTACGGCACGAGCGAAGCGCACAGGCGCGCGCTCGCCGACACGCCGCGCGCGCGCGGCGCGACGGCATGAGACTCGAAGGCGCCAGGTGCCTGGTGGTCGGCGGCGCGCGCCGCACAGGGCGTGTCGTGGCGCTCGACCTGGCCGCCCACGGCGCCGACGTCGCGGTGAGCACCCGGTCGGCGACCGACGAAGCCGCCCAGACCTGCGCCGCCATCCGCGGCTTCGGGCGGCGCGCCGTGACCGTGTCGGGCGACGCCGCCGTGCCCACCGAGGCCGCACGCCTGGTGAGCGCCGCCGGCGAAGCCCTCGGCGGCCTCGACGTGCTCGTCTACACCGCGAGCGGTCCCTTCGACCCGGCTCTCCCCCAGCACGCCGACCTGAGCGCCTGGCAGGCATCGTTCGACGTGATCGTGCGCGGCTTCTTCGTGACCGCGTGCGCGGCGCGCGACGCGTTCGTGGGCGGTCCTGCGCGTGTGTCGGGCGCGGCGACGCCCGCGGCCGCTGCCCCCGCCGAGGCTGAGGCCGCCGCTGCCGGGGGCGCAGTCGCGCCGTCGGTCGTCGCGGCCGCGCCCATCCGCGGCGTGATCGTGGCGCTGACCGACGTGCTGGGCACGACGCCGTCGGCCGCCTTCGCCGGGCACGGCGCCGCCAAGGCGGCGCAGATCATGCTGGTGGCGTCGCTGGCCAAGGCCTGGGCGACCGACGGCGTGCGGGTGTGCGGCGTGGCTCCCGGACCCATCGACCTGCCCGACGACCCGCGCCGTGAGGCCACGATGAGGGCCGCGGCGAAGTCGGCGACCGGCCACCTCGTCGACTCGGCCGAGATCGCGCGAGCGGTGCGCTTTATGATCGCCTGCGACGCCCTGACCGGCGTGAACCTGCCGGTCGACGGCGGCGAGCTGCTCGGGCGGTCGACTCTCTAAAGCCGGCGGCGGCGAGCTGCTCGGGCGCCGGCGCTCAAGGCCTGGGCGGCGAGCTGCTCGGGCGTCGGCGCTCAAGGCCTCGGCGGCGAGCTGCTTGGGCGTCGGCGCTTTACACGGGGCGCGCGACGCGGGGGCGCTTGCTCGCCTGGGCCGTGAGCTCGCGGGCCTTGAGGGCCAGCCAGAACTCCATGCGGTCCTGCGAGCTGCCCAGATCGCGCCCGGTGATGTCTTCGACGCGCTTCATGCGGTAGCGCAGCGTGTGGCGGTGCACGTAGAGGCGCTCGGCGGCCTCGCCCCAATGGCCGTTGGCCTCTAAGAAGCACGCCAGGCTCTTCACGAGGTCGCTGGCGTTGGCCTCGTCGTAGTCGTGCAGTTTGCCGAGCACGCTGTCGTAGAAGACCTCGAGCGACACGGTGTCCTGCAGGCCGAGCAGCAGGCCGTACGAGCCCAGGTCGTCGAAGCTCGCGATAACACTGGTGCTGCCCTTGAGCTTGCGGATCTGGATGGCGTAGAGCGCCTCGTAGTAGCTCTGACGCAGGTCGACAAGCAGGCGGTGGGGCCGGCCTATGCCGACCGAGACCGTGACCTCGGAGATCATGCCGCCGATCGTGCCCTGCAACTCGCCGGCCAGCGCCAGCATGTCGTGCGGCGTGCGCTGTCCGAGCTGGACCAGCACGATCACCGCGTCGCTGTGCGACGCCGAGATGAACAGCAGGTCGCGTTGCGCGAGGAACTCGTCGACCGCCCAATGCAGGCGCTCCTTGACGTCCTGCACCGCCTGCTCTTTGTCGCGGGCGCCGTCGGCAAAGGCCTTGAAGCCGTCGATGTCGACCAGCATGATGAGCTGTTCGGCGCCCGGTTCGAGGCCGAAGAAGGCCAGACGGCGGGCGATCTCTTCTTCGTAGAGGTCGCTCGCGATGAGCTCGTCGAAGAAGTCGCCGGCCAGGCGCTTTTCGGTCTCGGCGACCGCCTTCTTCTTGACCAGTTCGAGCGCCGTGACCGTGACCACGTGGTGCAGGATGATGCGGTCGTAGTCGGAGAACTCGCCGCCGTCTTTGATGACTGCGAGAAAGGCGCCGATGCGGTGCGAGGCCACGACCGGGTAGACCTGCACGCTGCCGCCGGCGCCGTGCGGCGCCTCGGCGGCGAAGTCCTGACGCGAGGCGCGCTTGTCGGAGATCTGCCTCCAGAGGTCGGCGATCAGCTCGGCGGGGATGCGGCGCCGGTGCGCCGCCTCGCACAGCACGAGCCCGTGAAAGTCGAAGAGCACGGCCGAACAGCCGACCAGGGCCGAGAGCGTCGAGATGATGAACTGCAGGCCCTTTTCTTCGAGCACGATCTTGGTGAGCTTCTCGTGCACGGCCAGCGAGCGCTGCAGGAGCGAGTACTGCTCGTTGACGATCTTTGAGGCGACGGCTTCGGTGATGGCGATGAACGGGATGTTGTAGGGCACCTCGAACAGCGGAAAGTCGTGCTCCTCGGCGAGCGCGATCATGGAGTCGGGCACCGATTTGAAGCCGAAGCCCACGCCGAAACCGAGGCCCGAGAGGTTGGCGTCGATCAGGCGGCGCAGCATGGCGAGCTGCTCAGCTTCGCGGTCGACCAGCGCGAGGCCCGTGGTGAGCAGCAGCTCGCCGCCCTTAAGCCAGCGCGTGGGGTCGGACATCTCGGCGATGTGCACCCAGCGTACGGGGTTGCTGATCGCCTTTTTTCCTGCGCAGAGCCTGAGATTGAGACCGGGGATCTCGAGGATGTCCTGAACCGTGATCATCTGTTCGTCGTCCTCCCGCACGGGTGCCGTCGCCGTACATGCTGCGCCCTTACTCTACCTTCTGTCCAACCACAAGGCGAGAGTGCAGTGCAGATTGTCCAAGGCGGCGCGCCGCAAGCGGTGCGCCCCCCGCAGCCGCGCGCCGCGACGGTGCGACGCCCGCGCCGAGGCGCAGTGGGCGGCGCGGCGCGTGCGTCGCGACGCACCGGCGGCTCAGGCGCTCGGGGCGTCGGCCTCGACCACGACGGCGGTGCCGTAGGCGATCACCTCGGTCATGTTCTGCATGAGCTCGGTAGCGTCGTAGCGCACGGCGAGGATGGCGTTGGCGCCCATCTGGTCGGCGTGGGCCACCATAATGGCGAACGCCTCGGAGCGGGCCTGTTCGCACATCTCGACGTACTCGTCGATGCGGCCGCCGCCCAGCGAGCGAAAGCCGGCCGCGATCTGGCTGCCGAGGTGCGCAGAGCGCACCGTCACGCCGCGCACCACGCCCAGGTTGCGCACCACGTGGCAGCCGGGCATCTCGAAGGTAGTCGTCGTCCACTGATAGTCCACAGCGTTCTCCTCGTCTCGTCCCGGGTCGTCGTGTTCAGTCCATGTCAAAGACTTGATAGGCGCTCTCGCAAGGCGGACCGGCGCAGGCGTACAGCCGGCGCTCGTCCAGGTCGCAGATGAGGCTGCCGACGGTCATGCCCTGCTCGCCCAGCGGGTCGGCGGGCTCCGGGTGGCCGCAGATGCACGCCTGGAGCTCCGGTTCGTGGCAGCGCAGGACGTCGGCCACCAGGGCCACGGGCTCGGCGCCGTGGTCGAGCCCTTCGGCGAGCAGGGCCTCGGCGGTGCGCAGCCGCGTGCGCGACTCCTCGTGGTCGGAGCCCTCGAACGGCGCCATCTCGGGCGCCACGTAGTGGTTGGTATGCGCCAGGTAGCCGCGGGCGGTGTGGTCGGCGAAGGCGCTCGCCGTGGCCGACGACTCGACGTCCCACAGCCGGCCGGCGGCGTCGGCGAACACCTGGTTGGTGCCCCTGGCGCGGGCCGCCGGCAGGCCGCGCTCGCGCGCCTCTTCGAGCGTAGCGGCCGTCATGGTCGAGCGCCGCACGAAACAGTTGGCCACACCGCGGCGGTTGTCGAGCGAGTGCAACGAGTTGCTCACGTTGCCCACGCCGTGCGAGTTCAGGCCGACCATCGGCAGGTAGGCGGCGCCGGCGAAGGCCAGCAGCCTGGTGCCGTCGGGGTGGGTCAGGTCGAAGAGCACGTTGTTGGGGGCGTCGACCACGTACCAGTCCATGTTGTGCCCCACGATGTGCCGCCCGCCGCTCGCCACGGGGACGGCGGTGCAGCCGGGCGTCAAGGGGCGCCGAGCCGCGGCGGCAGGCTCGCCGGCGCATGTCGCGGCGGGCAGCGGCACGGCCCCGACAGCCGGCTCGGCGGCGGTGAGCTCTTCGGCGCAGTTGGGCACGAGAAGCGCGGCGAACGATACGCCGGCGCCCTCGGCCATGCCCTCGAGCTCCTCGAGGGCATGGGGCGTGCAGCGGCGCGCGTAGGGCAGGTAGGCGGCGGCCTCGCGGACGGCGCCCTCGAACGACAGGCCGCCGCTCATCGCCGCGAAGTTGT
Organism: uncultured Actinomycetes bacterium; assembly: GCA_963755025.1. Taxonomy (GTDB): domain Bacteria; phylum Actinomycetota; class Thermoleophilia; order UBA2241; family UBA2241; genus Bog-752. The sequence continues at coordinate 1,746 of CAVWIH010000010.1, read as the reverse complement.
CGGCGAAGAAGGCAAGCGACGCCTCGATCTGCGGGCGTGCGGCCTCGCCTACCTAGCGACCGATCTCGCGATACGAGCCCTGCGCGCGCACGTAGACGAAGGGGATCGCCACCGGCCGGGCTCCTTTCGCGGGCGCGCTCTCGGGCGGACCGGCGGCCGCGCGGCCGGTCGCCCGTGTCGCCCCTATCGGTCTTGGCTGACGGGCCTCAGCTGCTGCGCTCGCGCGCGGCGATCGTCGAGCAGGCGGCGCGGGTCGGGCCACTCCGAAAGGCCGAGCCCGCGCGCGCACTCGTCGATCTGCGCGCACATCGCCGTCATTGTATCGGCAGGCAAGCCCACGGGCTCGCGCGCGAGCAGCTCGGCGACGCGCTCGCGAGCGAGGCCGGCGAGGCCGGCGGCGGCCGAGCCGGGCTGGCCGGCGCTCGCCGCCCCGTCGGCGCCCGACGCCCCGGCGCGGGCGCGGCCCCTGAGGCGCGGCGCGACGAGCTCGCTACGCAGGTAGCGCCGCGTGTGCCTGCTGGCCAGGAAGCCCTTGTCGCCCAGCACCGCGTCGACGATCGCCCCCACGTCGAGCGCCTGGTCGTCGTACGGGCGCGCGCTCAACGCGTAGAAGACGTCGCCCAGGATGTCGTCGTCGATGACCAGCGCCTCGAGGCTCGACGAGGCGCCGGCCGCCACGTCGCCCACGCCCGACAGAAAGCGCGGCCGAGCGAGCACGCCGAGCATGGCGTTCAGGGCATGCTCGGCGCCGAACTGGGCGTCGGCCACGTGCGCGTCGCTCGACGGTCCGTAGCAGTCGCAGGCCATGCCGTAGCGGCGCGCCAGCAGCACCGCCGCACACGACGAGACGCCGGTCTCGGGCGTGCCCGAGCGTAAAGACGCCCGTGCGCGGATCGACCGCCGAGAGGCGCGGGCCGTAGTAGGTCGGCGTGCCGGGGGCGACCGCCTGGACCACGACCAGGCCGGCGAGGACCTCGGCGTTCTGCTGGGCGACGGCGGCGGCGATCGCGGCCGGCGCCGTCGTGGCCGCCGCCGGGCAGGGCAGGATCTCGACCACGACCCGACCGCGGCGCACGGTATCGACAGCGCGTCGGTCACGTCGGCGCCGAGCAGCAGCGGGCTCACCGGCGAGAAGGCCAGGTCGAGCGGGTAGCGCCCGTCGGCGCCGGTCGCGCCGGTCAGCGCGATCGCCATCTCGTGCAGGTAGCGCGCCTGGAAAGGACAACGAGATGCCGGGCCCGCCGACGTACTTGTCGGTCTCGAAGGCCACCATGAGGTACGAGTAGAGCGGCTCGAGCTCGTCGGGCACGTCCTGGGGCTGCAGCAGCGAACAGACGGCGTGCTGGTTTTCGAGCTGGTGCATGACCCGGTGAAGTCGCCCTGGTCTGCGAGCGTCGCCCGCCGCACGACGCCGGTGAGGGCGTCCGAGACGTCGGCGGCGCCCCCCATGTTGTGCACGAAGATCTCGCCCGGCTCGGGGTCGATGGCGAGCGAGCGACCGGCGCCGCGGGCGCTCAGCACGTAAGCGGAGCCCTGCGCGGCCACGGCTTCGGCGACGACGGCGCGCGGCACGAGCACGCGACCGGGGTCACCCTCGCGGCAGCCGACGCGCAGCAGCAGCTCGCGCGCCGCCGGCGACTCGACACGCACGCCGGCGCGCTCGAGCAGGTCGAGCGAGGCGGTGTGGATGGCGTCGATGGCCTCGTCGGGCCAGAGCGCACCGACGACGGCATGGGCGGCAGGGCT
>CAVWIH010000009.1:0-48520 GCA_963755025.1 uncultured Actinomycetes bacterium | reverse complement strand
CGACCCACGCGAAAGTACCGGCGGCGACCGCGCCGGGCCGCGCCGTGCTCGGCCGCCAGGCCCGCGTCGATCTTTGGCCTAAAGCGCGATGCGGAATGTGCCGACAACCTGCCTGAACAACAGAGGCGAACGGGGAAGGTCATGGCGAAGAACGGAATGCGTGTGGGTCTCGACCTGGGGCAGTCGTCTATCGCTGCCGCCCAGGTCAAGCCCGGAAAGCAGCACAACGTGCTGACGCATGCTGCGATCCGCGGACTTCCCGAAGGACTGGTGTTCGAAGGCGAGGTCGTCGACGGCGACTCCCTGGCCAACGAGCTCAAAGTCCTCTGGAAAGAGGGCGGATTCGCGAGCAAGAACGTCCAGCTGGGCGTGGCGAACCAGAAGATCGTCGTCCGCACGATGGAGTTCCCCCAGATCGACGAAAAGGAGCTGCGGGCCGCTATCGAGTTCCAGGCCCAGGAGCACATCCCCATCCCTGTCGACGAGGCCATCCTCGACTACAAGGTCCTCTCAACGCACGCCGCCGACGACGGCACCATCAAGCAGCGCATCCTGCTGGTAGCAGCGCAACGCGAGATGGTCCGCCAGTTCGTGAACGTCGCAAAGAAGGCCGGCCTGGTCATCAGCGGCATCGACCTGCAGGCGTTCGCCATGATCCGGGCCCTCGCGCCCAAACCCAGCTTCATCGACCAGGGCGCGCCCGACGGCAACGGCGCCGAGGTCGTCGCCCTCGTCAACATGGGCGGCGGCATCACCAACCTGGTCGTCGCCGCGGGTGGCGTCACGCAGTTCACCCGGGTGATCAACCTCGGCGCCGAGAGCCTCACGCAGGCGCTCATGCAGCACCGGGCGGTCTCGTTCGAAGAGGCCGAGGCGTTGCGCATCCAGGTCGGCCTCGGCGGCGAGCAACCCGATCAGCCCGGCGACCTCACGCCAGAGACGCAGGCAGGAGATCCATCAGACCTTCGAGCGGGCCTGCGAGCCGTTCTCCGACGAGCTGCGCCGCTCGATCGACTACTACCACACCCAGGAGCACATGGGCGAGATCTCCAGGCTGGTGCTCACCGGCGACGGCGCTCTCACCCGCAACATCGCTTACTGCCTTTCGCAGGGGCTGCATCTCCCGGTCGAGATCGGCAACCCTCTGCGCGAGGTCGGCGAGAACAAGACCAAACTGACCGAAGTGCAGCTCGAGTGGATGGCGCCGCGCCTCGCGATCGCCATCGGGCTGGCGCTCGACGACGAGGGGTAGGCCGCGATGACGCGCATCAACCTTCTACCACCAGAAGAACGATCAAGGGCCGCGCGCGAGCAGGGTCTGCTGCTGGCCATCGTCGGGCTCATCGTCCTGGTGGTCGCACTCGGCGCGGTCTACTTCATGTCGTTCGACAGGTCCACGCCAAGCAGACGCAGATCAATGACGTCTCGGCCCAGATCGACGTGGCCAACGTGCCAGCTCGCTGCATCTGAAGCCGTATCAGACCATGCAGCTCCAGCGTCAGGCCATGGCCATGACGGCCGCGCAGATCCTGAACTCCCGGGTCATCGTGTCCAACGTGCTCGAAGAGATCGGCCTGCTGATCCCGCGAGCGTGTCCCTGCAGCAGCATGACCCTGACCGTGCCGCCGTACATGGTCGCCGGCGCGAACGACGCAGCCGCAGGGGCGCCTCGACGCACCCTCGGAGCACCGACCTCACCGCTGACCGGCGACGCGAACGGCAGCTACGTCTCTACGCCGCACACAACCAGGTAGCCACCCTGCTCACCCAGCTCGGCCTCATGCCGCAGATCATGAACATCAAGCTCACGTCGTCAGTCGTACTCGCCACGGCACCCCGCCGACCGTGACGTTCACCATCACCGCCAACCTGCGGCCCTTCGCGACCACGCCGCCGCTGGCCCCCGCGGCGCCGTCGATCACCATGGGAGGTGGGCAGTGATGAAGCTGCGCGGTCGTGAGCTCTACATCATCGTCGGCGTCGTGGCGGTGGTGGTCGGCGTCCTGTGGTACTTCTTCCTCTACAGTCCAGAGCAGAAGAAGCTCGCCGACCTCAACACCCAGTACGCGGCCCAGCAGAGCACGCTGCCGCAGACGCAGATGCAGATCCGCCAGCTCGCGCTGCTGCAAGAAGACCGCGCCGCAGGCCGAAGCCGACCTCATCAAGCTCCATCAGGTCATGCCGGTCGGAGGCCGCCATCCCGTCGTTCATCGTCGCGCTGACCACGACGTGCCCAGAGCTCCGGCCTGGCGCTGATAGGCGTCACCCCGAGGCGACGGCGGCCGGCGTGCCGTTCTCGGTGCAGCCCATCCAGCTGAGTTCGACGGCGCGCTACTTCGACGTCGAGGACTTCCTCTACAGGCTCGAGAACTACGTCGCCTACCGCAACGGTCAGTTCCTCGTGACCGGACGCATGTTCTCGGTCGTCAGCCTGACCCTGTCGAAGACCAAGCTCGCCGGCAACGACTAGCCCGATCTCGACGTGCTAGGTCACCATCAACGGGTATCAGTGGACGCCCGGGGCCGGCGCGACGGTAGGTGCGCAATGATGACCACCTCCAAGTCCAACGCCATCCTGGCGATCGTCGTCGTCGCCGCCATCGCCGTGGCCTCGGTCGTGGCGGTCCACGGTCACGGCGGCGCCGACCGCACTGAGCACTTACGGCGCCGGCAACCCGACGGCCGCAGGTCTCGCCGATACCTCGACCGTCGCCTCGTCGACGGGCGGCGCGGCGACGGCGGCCGACCCCGCCAAGCAGCAGCCGACCCTCGACCAGTTCACCAGCCGTAACCCCTTCATCCAGGCGACCGCTGCGCCGGGCACCAGCTCGACAAGCACGACCACCTCGACGTCGACGTCTTCGCCGACACCGAAAGCGATATCGGCGAACATCACCGTCAAGACGGGCTCGGTCGGCGCGACCTACATGGACCAGAAGGTGGGCGACAAGCTGCCGCCGGCCGGCTCGGCCTTCAGCATCAAGGCGATCGCCTCGAGCGGCGTCACGTTCGAGCTGCTCAACGGGTACACCGTCGGCGCCGGCACGAGCACCAAGACCTTCCAGGTCGCCGAGGCCGCGACGCCCACCCAGATCACGCTCGTGAACGGCTCGGCCCAAAAGGTCTACTACGTCACGGTGCTGCACATCAGCTACACCGAAAGCGGCTCCGGCAGCTCGTCGAGCAGCAGCTCGACGAGCGCCCACGGCGGCACGTCGAGCGCGACCGCCGGGCACAGCATCAAGGCGCTCAGCATCGAGACCAGCAACGGCACGCCGAGCGCGACCATCAGCGTCGACGGCACGACCTTCGCGGCCCTCTCGGTAGGCCAGGTCACGACCACGTCGTGGGGCCAGATCAAGGTGGTCGGCATCAACGCCCCGGCGCAGACCGTCACCATCCTGCACGCCGACGTGCAGATCACCCTTCACGTCGGGCAGTCCGTCGCGAAATAGCCCGACCGGCCACCGACCACCAAGCGCACCGCACAAGGGCGGGCTGCTCGTGAGCAGCCCGCCCTCGTTGTCTCTGGTTCGCGGTGGCGTGTAAGGTAGCGGGCATGACGACCTTCCGCTATCTCACGGCCGGCGAATCGCACGGTCGCGAGCTCACCGCGATCATCGAGGGCTGCCCTGCAGGCCTCGCCGTCGACGCGGCTGCGATCGACGCCGACCTCGCCCGCCGCCAGCTCGGCTATGGCCGCGGCGCGCGGCAGCAGATCGAGCGCGATCGCGTCACCATCCGCTCCGGCGTGCGCTACGGGTACACGACCGGAGCGCCGGTCGCCCTTGCGGTCGCCAACCGCGACGCCCCCACCTGGTCCGACACGATGGCCGTCGAGGCCACCGCCACGCCGGCCACGCCGGTGCGCGTGCCGCGGCCCGGCCACGCCGACCTGCCGGGCGCTCAGCTTTACGGGGCCGACGACCTGCGCGACGTCATCGAGCGCGCCAGCGCGCGCGAGACGGCGGCGCGCGTCGCCTGCGGGGCCGTCGCCCGGCAACTCCTCGCGGCCTTCGGCTGTCAGGTGCGCAGTCACGTCGTGGCGGTCGGCGACGTCACCGCCGCGGTCGTCACGCCATCCACGGCCGACGCCTACGCCGGGGTCGACGCCGACCCGCTGCGCTGCCTCGATGCCGACGCGAGCGCCGCGATGCGGGCGGCAATCGCCGCCGCGGGACGGGCGGGCGACACGCTGGGCGGCGTCTTCGAGGTCGTGGCGTACGGGTTTCCGCCGGGCGTGGGCAGCTACGCGCAGGGCGACCGCCGGCTCGGCGCCCAGCTCGCGGCGGCGCTGTTCGCCATCCCCGCCATCAAGGGCGTCGAGGTCGGTCTGGGATTCGCGGCGGCCGGCCTGCCCGGCTCGCAGGTGCACGACGAGATCGTCTGGTCAGACGACGAAGGCTACGGACGCGCCAGCAATCGCGCCGGCGGCGTCGAGGGCGGCATCTCCACCGGGTTGCCCATCGTGGTCCGCGCCGCCATGAAGCCGATCGCCACCCTCATGAGCCCGCTACACAGCGTGCGGCTGGGCAGCCACGAGGTCGTCGAGGCGCACGTCGAGCGCAGTGACGTCTGCGCGGTGCCGGCCGCCGCCGTGGTCGGCGAGGCCGTCGTGGCGCTGTGCCTCGCCGCGGCCGTCCTCGAGCGCTTCGGCGGCGCGACCACCGCCGAGCTCGTGGCGGCCGTAGCCGCGTTCCGCGCCCGCCTGCGACGACTTTGAGCGGCGAGCGGGCGTCCTCGGGGAGTCTGGCCCTGGTGGGGTTCATGGGGGCCGGCAAGAGCCGTATCGGACGCATCGTCGCCCAGCGCCTCGCCCTGCCGTTCGTCGACACCGACGAGGTCATCAGCGCCCGCCACGGCGCCATCGCCGACCTGTTCGCCGAGCACGGCGAGGCGGGGTTTCGCGCCATCGAGCGCGGGATCGTGCTCGCCGAGCTCGGCGCCGCCGAGCAGGGCGCGCGGGTCGTGGCGCTCGGCGGCGGCGCGGTCACGATCGACGAGGTGCGCGCCGCGCTGCGACGCCTGCCGCACGTCGTGTGGCTCGATGCGCCGCCGCGTGTGCTGTTCGCGCGCACACGCACCAGCAGCCGGCCGCTGGCGCGCGACGAGGCCCGCTTCGCGGCGCTCTACGAGGCGCGGCGCCCCCTGTACGACGAAGTGTCGACCCAGGTCGTGCGCACCGCCGGTCACGAGCGCCTCGCCTGGGTTGCCGATAAGCTCCTCGCCGCGGTGGCGGCATGACCGCCGCCGGCGCCGCACTGCCCGCCGAGGCCCTGACCGTGGCTGTGGCGGCCGGCGGCGACGCCTACGAGGTGAAGATCGGGTCGGGCCTGCTCGACAGGCTCGGCGAGCTCTGCGGAGCCTCTGCGGCGCAGGCCCTCGTGGTGTGCGACGCAAACGTCGCCCCGCTGTACCTCGAGCGCGCCACGGCAGCGCTCAAGGCCGCCGGCTGGCGCGTCTCGACGATGGTGCTGCCGGCCGGCGAGCAGACCAAGAGCCCCGCGGTGCTCGCCACGCTGTACGACCGTCTCTACGGTCTGGGCGCCGCGCGCAGCGACGCGGTCGTCGCCCTGGGCGGCGGCGTGATCGGCGACCTGGCGGGCTACGCCGCGGCCACGTTTCTGCGGGGCATGCGCCTGATCCAGGCGCCGACCACCATCCTCGCCATGGTCGACGCCGCCGTGGGCGGCAAGGTCGCCGTCGACCTGCACGAGGGCAAGAACTACCTGGGCGACCTTCTACCAGCCCAGCCTGGTGATCGAAGACGTGGACACCCTTGCGACCCTGCCGGCGCGCGAGGTGCGCGGCGGCTGGGCCGAGGTCGTCAAGCACGCCTTGCTGGCCGGCGAGGCGACCCTCACCCTGACCGAGGCTGGGGTCGCGCACGCCGCGCGGCCCGAGCCCCGCCTGCTCGAAGCCGACGTGCGCTTCAAGGCCGAGGTGGTGGGCCGCGACCCGCGCGAGACCACGGGCGCGCGCGCCATGCTCAACCTGGGGCACACCATCGGCCACGCCATCGAGGTCGCCGGCGGCTTCGAGCGCTACTCGCACGGCGAGGCCGTCGGCCTGGGGCTGCGCGCCGCGCTCTGGCTGTCGGAGCGGCTGCAGGGCCTCGACGCCGCGGCGGCGGAGCGCGGACAGAGGCTGCTCTCGGCGGCGGGGCTGCCCGAGCGCCTGCAGGGCGCCGCCGTCGACGACGTCGCGCGCCTCGTGGCGCGCGACAAGAAGGTCGCCGCCGGCGAGGCGCGCTTCGTCTTGCTGGCCGACATCGGTCGCCCGGTCACAGGCGTGATCGTGCCGAGCGACCTGCGCACCCAGGCGATCGCATGGCTGCTCGACCGATGAACGTGCTCTGGCTGCTCCACGGCGTCAACCTCGACATGCTGGGCCGCCGCGACCCCGGGCACTACGGCACGCTCACCCTGGCCGAGCTCGGCGCGCGCGTCACGGCGCACGGCGCCGCGCGTGGCTTCGCGGTGCGCTGCTTCCAGACCAACCACGAGGGCGAGCTCGTCGAACGCCTGCACGACATCGCCCGCGGCGACGAGCCCGCCGCCGCCGTGGTCATCAATCCCGGCGCCTGGACCCACTACAGCTGGGCGCTGCACGACGCCCTCGAGCTGGTCTCCTGCCCGATCGCCGAGGTCCACCTCTCCAACGTCGAGCAGCGAGAGGAGTGGCGCTCGCACTCGGTGGTCGCCGACCTCGCCGCGGTGCGGGTGTCGGGGAAGGGTCTCGACGGGTATCTCGAAGCGATCGACTCACTTGCGGAGGTGCTGGGCCTGTGAACGAGCGGCTTGCCGCGCTGCGCCGTCTGCTCGACGAGCGCGGCCTCGACGCGGTCCTGCTGTCGGCGAAGGCCGACGTGCGTTACCTCTCGGGCTTTCGCGGCGACGACGCCGTCGTGCTCGTGAGCCGAGAGCACGCCTTCATCTGCAGCGACTCGCGGTACTGGAGCCAGATCTCGGCCGAGGTCGGCGGCGACATCGCCCTGGTGCGCAGCGAGGGCGGGGCAGCCTTGCTCGCCGACACGCTCGCGGCCTGGGGGACGGCCGACGGCCGCCCCGAGGGCGCGCGCCGCCTGGGGTTCCAGGGCGACGTCGTGGCGTACGCCGGCTACCGTCGCCTGCGCCGCCTGTTCGGCGGCCGCCTCGTCAACGTCGGCGACCGCGTGAGCGCGCTGCGCCAGGTCAAAGACCAGGGCGAGCTGCGGCTCATGCGCGCCGCCGCGGCGATCGCCGACGCCGCGCTCGAAGAGGTCGTCGCCCAGGGCCTGCGGGGACGGTCTGAGCGCGAGCTTGCCTGGGCCGTCGAACAGGCCGTACGCGGCCGCGGCGCCGAGGCCGTCGCCTTCGCCACGATCGTGGCGACCGGCGCCCAGGGCGCGCTGCCGCACGCCATCCCCGGCGATGCGGTGGTCGCCGACGGCGACCTGGTGGTCGTCGACATGGGTGCGCGCCTCGACGGCTACCACAGCGACATGACCCGCACGTTCGCGGCGGGCAGCCCGTCCGGCGAAGGGCGCGCCGTCTACGACGTCGTGCTCGCGGCACAGCTCGCCGGCCTGCAGGCGGTGCGCGGCGGCGTCGCCTGCGGAGCAGTCGACGCCGCCGCGCGCGACGTCATCGAACGGGCCGGCTACGGCGAGCACTTCGGCCACGGCACCGGACACGGCGTGGGCCTCGAGATCCACGAGAAGCCGCGCCTCGGCAAGCGCAACCGCGAGCGGCTGGCGCCCGGCATGGTCGTCACGGTCGAGCCCGGCATCTACCTCGAAGGCCGCTTGGGCGTGCGCATCGAGGACACGGTGGTGGTCACCGCCGACGGCTGCGAGCGGCTCACGCTGTTGCCCAAGGAGCTGCGCGTCGTCTAGGCGCGTCGCTGGGCGCGCGGCGACGGCGCGGCCGGCGCTAGCCTGCCGGCAACAGGTCCAGAGTCGCCGCGCATCGGGGCTTGCAGGTGTGGCTTTCGTGTATCATGTGGTGCCGACTCCAAGAGGGGGACGACCACCGTGGTCGCGCCGGCGTCACAGTCCCGACCGAGCAGCCAGAAAGACAGACCTATGGCCGAAGTAGTATCCACCAGTCAGTTCAAGAACGGCATGGCGATCGAGATCGATGGCGAGAACTTCACGATCGTCGAGTTCCAGCACGTCAAGCCGGGCAAGGGCGGCGCCTTCGTGCGCACCAAGGTACGCAACATCGCCACCGGAGCGGTGCTCGAAAAGACGTTCCGCTCGGGCGAGAAGTTCGACCGCATCCACACGCAGTCGCAGACCATGACCTACCTGTACTCCACCGACGACGAGGTCGTGCTCATGGACCCGGGCACCTTCGAGCAGGTCACGGTCAGCCCGGCGACCGCCAGCGCGGCGCTGCAGTGGGTCGTCGAGAACCAGGAGGTCCAGCTGCTGTCGTTGAACGGCGAGCCGGCCAGCGTCGAGGCGCCCAACCACGTCGAGCTCGCCATCACGCACACCGAGCCGGGCCTGCGGGGCGACACCGCCCAGGGCGGCACCAAGCTGGCCACCCTCGAGACCGGGGTCACCATCCAGGTGCCGCTGTTCATCGTCGAAGGCGAGCGCGTGCGGGTCGACACGCGGACCGGCAGCTACATCACGCGCGTCTAGCGGCGCACGGGGAACACGGGGAGCGGTCAGGTTGCGAGCCAGGCGCATCGGCATCACAGACACCACACTGCGCGATGCCCACCAGTCGCTGTGGGCGACGCGCATGCGCACCGCGCAGATGCTGCCCGTCCTCGAGCTGCTCGACGAAGTCGGCTTTCAGTCGCTCGAATGCTGGGGCGGGGCCACGTTCGACGCCTGCCTGCGCTTCTTAGACGAAGATCCCTGGGAGCGCCTGCGCGTCATTCGCAACCACGTGCATCGCACGCCGCTGCAGATGCTGCTGCGCGGGCAGAACCTGGTCGGCTACCGGCACTACAGCGACGACGTCGTGCGGCGATTCGTGACCAAGGCGGCCGAGAACGGCATCGACATCTTCCGCGTCTTCGACGCCCTGAACGACACGCGCAACTTCGAGACCGCGGCGGCCGCCATCAAGGAGTCGGGCAAGCATTTTCAGGCGGCGGTCGTCTACACGATCTCGCCGGTGCACTCGCTCGACCACTACATCGAGGTCGCGCGCCGGCTCGTCGAGATGGGCGCCGACTCGATCTGCATCAAGGACATGGCGGCGCTGCTTTCGCCCTACTACGCCGAGCAGCTCATCACGCGTCTCAAGAGCGAGCTCGCGGTGCCGATCCAGCTGCACTGCCACTACATCGGCGGCCTGGCGCCCATGACCTACCTCAAGGCCATCGAGGCGGGCGTCGACGTGATCGACACGGCCACCGTCCCCATGGCCTTCGGCAACTCGCAGCCGGCCACCGAGATGGTCGTGACCGCCCTCATCGGCACGCCCTGGGACTCCGAGCTCGACCTCGAGAAGCTCTTCGCCATCGCCAAGTACTTCGAGAGCGTGCGCCTCGAGGGCGGCTGGGACCGCGGCGTGACGTCGCTCACCCACATGCAGGTCTACTCGCATCAGGTGCCGGGCGGCATGATCTCCAACCTCGAAGGCCAGCTGAGCGAGCAGAACGCCCTCGACCGCCTGCCCGAGGTGCTCGAAGAGATCCCCGTGGTGCGCGCCGAGGTCGGCTTTCCGCCGCTCGTCACGCCCATGTCGCAGATCGTCGGCACCCAGGCGGTGCTCAACGTGCTGTCCGGCAAGCGCTGGCACATCGTGCCCGACGAGATGAAGGCCTACCTGCGGGGCCGCTACGGCGCTGCTCCCGGGCCGGTCTCGCCCGACATCATCGAGCGCGTGCTGGGCGACGAGAAGCCGATCAGCGTGCGCCCCGCCGAGCTCGTCACCGAAAGCTTCGACGACCTGCGCGACGAGATCGGCGACCTCGCGCACTCCGACGAAGACGTGCTGTCGTACGCGCTCTTCCCGCAGACCGCGCGCCCGTACCTCGAGCGCCACCGTCTCGGCCCCGAGCACGACGTGTTCGGCACGCAGGTGCCGGCCTACCTGAGCGCGCAGATGCAGACCACGGTGAGCGAAGCGGGCAGCGACCGCGTCAAGGACATCATCGCCATGGTCGAAGCCAGCGACCTACAGGAGCTGATCCTCGAAGAGGGCGACGTCCGCATCACCGTGCGCAAGACCCTGCCGGCGGCGGCCGAGCGCGCCGACGACCGCGAGGCGGCCGGCGCGCCGGCTTCCAAGCCCACACCCGCCGGGGCCGAGAGCAACGGCTATCACGTCGTGCGCTCGCCGATGGTGGGCACGTTCTACCGCTCTTCTTCGCCGGCGCTCGACCCCTTCGTGTCGGTCGGCGACACCGTCGCCTCGGGGCAGACCCTCTGTATCCTCGAAGCCATGAAGCTCATGAACGAGCTCGGCTCCGACGTCGACGGCGTCGTGCGCGAGGTGCTCGCCGACAACGGCGCCGCGGTCGAATACGGTCAGGCGCTGTTTGCCATCGAGCCTGCATAACCGGCCCGGCCGACGCTCGTGACGCCGCGCAGACCGAGCCGTAAGCAGGCACGCCGCGACGCCGTGTTCGTGCTCTATCAGCGCGAGGTCACCGACGTGGGGGTCGACACGCTGCTCGCCAACCGCGCGCAGGCCGAGGAGTACGAGACCGACGAGTTCACGCTGCGCGCCGTCGCCGGGGTGATCGACGGCCTGGCTGAGCTCGACGCCGAACTCACAGCCAACTCGCCGGCCTGGCCGCTGTCGCGCATCGCGCCGCTCGAGCGCAGCATCCTGCGCCTGGCGCTCTGGGAGCTGCGCAGCGGCGAGACGCCCCCCGAGGTCGCCATCGACGAAGCGGTGCGCCTCGCCAAGCGCTACTCGACCGACGAAGCCGCCGCCCTCGTCAACGGCATCCTCGCGGGCGCGCTGCGCAACGGCCGCCCGCCGGCCGCCGCCGGACCCGCGACCGAAGACGCCGTCGACGCTGCCGCCGACGACGACTCGCTCGAGTCCGATCCCGGCGAGGAGGAGGCATGAGCCTCGAAGCACCCCACGCCGCGCGCGACGCCCGGGCCCTGGCCCGCGTGCGCGAGATCGCCGCCGAGCTGCGCGACCTCGAGGAGCGCGCCGGCCAGGTCGGCTCGACCGACATCGAGATGAGCCTGTTCGAGCGCGCCGCCGAGCTCGCCGACGAAGCCGCACGCCTGCTCGAGGAGACCGGCAGGGCCTCGTGAGCTCCTCCGGCGCATCAGCTTCGCGCGACGCGCTGCCCGGAGCCGGCGGCGGGCCGGGCTACCCCGACAAGCTGCGCCGGCTCACCGACGACTACCTCGCCGCACTCGACTTTGGCGCGGCGCCGGCCGCCCGACCGCTGGTCGCGGCCATGCGCTACTCGCTGCTGGCGGGCGGCAAACGGATCCGCCCCGTGCTCAGCCTGGCGGTGGCGGAGCGGCTCGGCGAACCGCTCGCCGCGATCCTGCCCTTCGCCGCCGCGCTCGAGCTCATCCACACCTACTCGCTCATCCACGACGACCTGCCGGCCATCGACGACGACAGCCTGCGCCGCGGCCTGCCCACCTGTCACGTCGAGTTCGGCGAAGACGTCGCCATCCTCGCCGGCGACGGCCTCTTCGCCGAAGCCTTCCGGCTGATCACCGACCGCCAGCAGGGCGAGCCCGCGAGGCTGCTCGGCGCGCTGTCCGAGGTGGCCCGGGCGACCGGCGTGCAGGGCATGGTGGGCGGGCAGTACATGGACGTCGCCGCCACGGCCACCCACGACGACGAGCTGCGCGAGCTGCACGCCCTGAAGACCGGCCGCCTGATCGAGGCCGCGGTGGCCGGCGCCGCCCTGCTGTGCGGCGTGTCGGAAGCGGAGCTCGAGACCCACCGCGAGTTCGCCCGCGAGATCGGGCTGCTGTTCCAGATCGTCGACGACATCCTCGACGTCGAGGGCGAGTCCGACGACCTGGGCAAGACGACCGGCAAAGACGCGCGCCTCGACAAGACGACCTACGTCTCGCGCTTCGGCGTCGCTGGCGCGCGCACGCTGGCCGCCGAGAGCCACGGCCGAGCACGGGCGCGCCTTGCGGCGCTGGGCGGCGACGTCGCCAGTCTCGCCGCCGTCACCGACTACATCTTCGCGCGGCGTTCCTAGGGCGCGGGCGCCGGCGCCGCGACGCGCGCGCCCGCGCCCCGCCCTGAACGGCGTGGCGCGACGGGCGCCGCGAGGGGCGGTGGTATACTCTCGACCAATGGACCAGCTCCTGCGTATCCGCGGTCCTTCCGACCTGCACTCACTGACCGTTACTGAGCTTCAGGCCCTCGCCGACGAGATACGCGAGGTGATCCTGTCGTGCGTCAGCGAGGTTGGCGGCCACCTGGCCCCCAGCCTCGGCGCCGTTGAGCTCACGGTCGCGTTGCACAGCGTCCTCGAAAGCCCGCGCGACAAGATCATCTGGGACGTCGGCCACCAGGCCTACGCCCACAAGATCATCACCGGCCGCGCCGAGTGCTTCAACACCATCCGCCAGTACGGCGGCCTCTCCGGGTTCCCCTGCCGCCGCGAGTCCGAGCACGACGTCATCGGCACAGGGCACGCCTCTACCTCGATCAGCTACGGTTTAGGCCTGGTCGAAGCGGCGCGCCTGAGCGGCGGCTCTGACGGCCGCGTGGTCTGCGTGCTCGGCGACGGCGCGCTCACCGGCGGCGTGGCCTTCGAGGCCATGAACCAGGCCGGCCAGCTGCGCACGCCGCTCGTCGTCGTGTTGAACGACAACCAGATGTCGATCAAGCCCAACGTCGGCGCCTTCCAGCTGTACCTCAACCGCTTCCGGCTCGACCCCGGCCTCACTCGCCTGCGCGAGGACATGGAGCGCACCATCGCCCGCATCCCCGCCATCGGCGCGCGAGCCTACAGTCTGGGCAAAGACGTCAAGGAGAGCATGAAGGCCTTCCTCGGCCCCGGCCTCATCTTCGAGGAGCTGGGCTTCGCCTACATCGGCGTCGTCAACGGCCACGACATCGGCGCGCTGCGGGTGGCCGTGCAGCAGGCCCTCGACACCAAGCGGCCCGTGCTCGTGCACGTGCGCACAGTCAAAGGCAAAGGCTACGAGCCGGCCGAAGAGCAGCCCTCCGAGTACCACGGCACCGGACCCTTCAAGCTGTCCAACGGCGAGCGCAAACCGCACCCGCGAGGGGCGACCTACACCGAGGCCTTCGGCCAAGCGCTGGTACGCGAGGGCCGCCGTGACTCGCGCGTCGTGGCGATCACCGCGGCCATGACCCAGGGCACGGGGCTCGACGCTTTCGAGGCGGCCTTCCCCGGGCGCCTCTACGACGTGGGCATCGCCGAAGAGCACGCCGTCGTGTTCGCCGCCGGCCTCGCCCTGGCCGGCATGAAGCCGGTGGTGGCCATCTACTCGACCTTCCTCCAGCGCGCCTTCGACATGCTGGTGCAGGACGTCGCCCTGCAGGGCATCCCCATCGTCTTCGCCCTCGACCGGGCCGGCCTGGTCGGCGACGACGGCCCCACGCACCACGGCGTGTTCGACCTCTCGTACCTGCGCATGATCCCCGACCTCGTCGTCATGGCGCCGTCCAGCCAGGTCCAGCTGCAGCACATGATCCACACCGCGCTCGAGCACGACGGCCCCGTCGCGGTGCGCTACCCGCGCGGCCTCGCCGCCGTGTTCGACGAGCCCGCCAAGCTCAAGAAGATCCCCATCGGCACCGCCGAGGTGCTGCGCGAAGGGCGCGAGGTGGCGCTCGTGGGCATCGGCACCGGCGTCGGCATGGCGCTGCGCGCCGCCGAGCTGCTCGCCGAGGCAGGCGTGCAGGCCACGGTCGTCGACGCGCGCTTCGTGAAGCCGCTCGATACCGCGCTGCTCGACGAGCTGGCCGACACCCACGCCCGCATCGTGACGATCGAGGAGAACGTCCTGGCCGGCGGCTTCGGCAGCGTCGTCGTCGAGCACCTGGCCGACAGCCCCGTCCGCGTGCGGCGGTTCGGCCTGCCCGACGCCTTCGTCGTGCACGGCGACCGTGAGCGCCTGCTTTCCGACCTCGGCCTCACCCCCGAGGCCATCGCCGCCGCCGTCCTCGAGCGCCAGCCGGGCCTCGCCCACATCTCCTGACCCATGCGCGAGCGGCTCGACACGCTGCTCGTTGCCCGTGGGCTGTTCGCCACACGTTCGCAGGCCCACGCCGCCATCCTGGCCGGCGAGGTCTCAGTCGGCGGCCGCGCCGCCGACAAGCCCGGCGGCCTGGTCGACGCCGACGCCGAGCTCGCCGTCGCCGAGCGCCCCCGCTACGTCTCGCGTGGCGGCGACAAGCTGAGTCACGCGCTGCGCGAGCTCGAAGTCTCGGTCGATGGGGAAGAGGTCTGCGACCTCGGCAGCTCCACCGGCGGCTTCGTCGACTGCCTGCTGCAGCACGGCGCCCGCCACGTGGTCGCCGTCGACGTGGGGTACGGCCTGCTCGACTACCGCCTGCGCATCGACCCGCGGGTGACCGTGCTCGAACGCACCAACGCCCGCAGTCTCCAAGCCGATCGTCTTCCGTACGCGCCGTCCTTCGTCACCGCCGATGTGTCGTTCATCTCGCTGCGGCTGGCCCTGGGGCCTGTGCTAGAATCCGCCCGCGCCGACTACCGCGGCCTGGTGCTCGTCAAGCCCCAGTTCGAAGCCGGTCGTGCGCAGGTCGGCAAGGGCGGAGTCGTGCGCGACCCCGCCATCCATCTGCAGGTGCTCACCGACGTCGCCGCGTGGCTCGAACAGCACGGGGCCGCCGTCCTCGGCGCCTGCGATTCCGGGCACCCGGGGCCAAGGGGGAACGTGGAGTACTTCGCGTATTTCTGCGACGCGCGCAGCCCGCTCGCGGCGGGCCGCGCCGACCCGGCGCACGCCGTCCGCAACGCGGTCGAGGCCGTCCATGGCTGAGCCCCTGCGGCGCGTCGCCGTGCTCACCCACCACCAGGCCAAGGCGACCGACCGCACCCTCCACGAGCTGGTCGACGAAGCCAGGCGCCTCGGGCTCGAGCTCGTCGTGCCCGCCGACGAAGCCGCCAAGCACCGCCTCACCGACTCCCACGGCTACCGGGTCGTCGACGACGACGAGCTGCGCAGCGTCGACCTCTGCCTCGTGCTCGGCGGCGACGGCACCATCCTGCGCGCGCTCGGGCGCATGCTGGGCAGCGGCGTGCCCACCACCGGCGTCAACTTCGGCAACGTCGGCTTTCTCGCCGGCATGCGCCAAAGCGACTGGCGCACGGGGCTCGAGCGCATCGTGCGGGGCAGCTATGCGATCATCGACCTGCTCACGGTCGAGGCGCGCTGGAACGGCGCGCGCCAGATGGCCGTCAACGACATCGTGCTGGCGCGCGTGCGCTCGCAGCGCGTCGTGCGCCTCGTCTACGAAGTCTCCGGCACGCGGGTGGGCGAGATGCTGTGCGACGGCATGATCGTGGCCTCGCCGGCCGGCTCGACCGCGTACAACCTCTCGTGCGCCGGCCCCCTCGTGGTGTGGGACGCCGACGCCCTCGTGCTCAACTTCATCGCCCCCCATTCGCTCGGCTTTCGCCCCCTCGTGCTGCGCCCCGACCACGTCATACGGGTGCGCAACGCCTCGCCCACCGACGAAGCCGAGGTGCTTGCCGACGGCTCGGTGGTGGGCCGTCTGTGCTGCGGCGAGACCGTCGAGATCGCCGCCGGCGTGGCCCGGGCGCGGCTCCTGGTGAGCGAGGGCGGCTCGTTCTACCACAACGTCGAAGAGAAGCTCTTCAACCGCGCGCGCCATGTCTTCTGAGCGCTCGCGCGCCGGCGCCCGCGGCCATGCTCGCTGAACTCTCTATCGCCGACCTCGTGCTCATCGCCGAGGCTCGGCTCGAGCTGGCTCCGGGGCTCAACGTCATCACCGGCGAGACCGGCGCCGGCAAGACGCTGCTCACGCAGGGCATAGGCCTGCTGCTGGGCCAGAAGGGCGAGGAGAGCCTGGTGCGCCCGGGCTGCGAGCAGGCGCTCGTGCAGGCCGTGTTCGACGACGACGGCGAGACCATCTCGGTGGCGCGCCGCATCACCCGCAAGGGGCGCTCGCGCGCCTTTCTCGACGGCCTCGTGTCGTCGCTGCCGGCGGTCGAGACGGCGCTGCGCGAGCGGGTCGCCTTTTACGGGCAGCTCGAACACGCCCGCCTGCTGCAGCTCGACCGCCAGCTCGACCTGCTCGACGCCTGGGCAGGCCCCGAGGTGGCCGCCCTGCTGGCCGACTACGGCGCCGCCTGGGCGACCCTGCAGGCGCTCTCCCGCGAGCTCGTCGCCCTGCGCGGCGAGGGTCGCGACCGCGACCGCGAAGTCGACCTCCTGCGCTTTCAGGTCGGCGAGATCGAAGCCGCCGCCGTCGAGCCCGCCGAAGACGAGCGGCTCAAGGTCGAGCGCGAGCGCCTGCGTCACGCCGAGCGGCTCGTCGAGCGCGTGGGCGGCGCGGCCGCCCTGCTATCCGACGAATCGTCGGGCGGCGGCCTCGATGCCCTGCGCACCGCCGAACGCCTCCTGGCCGAGGCCGAGAGCCTCGACCCCGCGCTCGCCGACGCGGCGGCCCGCCTGGCCGCGCTCGCCGCCGAGACCGACGACGTGCTGGCCGTCCTGCGCGACTACCTCGACGACTTAGACGTCGACCCGGCGCACCGCGACGCCGTCGAGCTGCGCTACGACCAGATCCGCCTGCTGGCCCGCAAGTACGGGGGCTCGGCCGACGCCATCATCGCCTACGCCACCGCGGCGAGCGAACGGCTCGTCGTGCTCGAACGTCTGGTCGCCGACGAATCCGACCTCGTTGCGCGCCTCGAAGCGGCCCAGGCCCGCGCGCTCGAACTGGCCGCCCGGCTCACGGCGGCGCGCGCCGCGGCCGCCCCCCTCTTTGCGGCGCGGGTCGCCGACGAACTGCGCGGCCTGGCCATGCCGCACGTGCGCTTCGAAGTCGTGCTGCAGGCCAGGGGAGCGGGGCTCGAGGGGCTCGGCCAGCGGGGCGCCGACGAAGCCGAGTTCGTCTTTTCGGCCAACCCCGGGGTGCCGCTGCGGCCGCTGCGCGAAACGGCTTCGGGCGGCGAGCTCTCGCGGGCCATGCTCGCCATCAAAAGCTTGGTGCACCTCGGCCACGACGTCCGCACGCTCATCTTCGACGAGGTCGACACCGGCATCGGCGGCATCACGGCCACGGTCCTCGGCGAGCGCCTGGCGGCGCTCGCCGCGGCCACGCAGATCGTCTGCATCACCCACCTGCCCCAGGTGGCGGTGTTCGCCGAACGCCACTTCGTGATCAGCAAGCTCGCCGACCCCCAGGCCGACACCACCGAGACGGTCGTCGCCCAGGTCGCCGGCGACGAGCGCCTCGACGAGCTCGTGCGCATGCTGGGCGGGCAGGGCGGCGACCTCACGGCGCGCGACCACGCCAGGGCCCTGCTCGAACGCGCCGCCGCGGCGCGCGCCTCTTAAGGGAGCTCGCGCGGCTCCGGTCCCCGCGAATCCTTGTCGCCCTCCCGGCCTTTGGTATACTTGCTCCCCGAAGTGACGTCAGGGCTCGCCGGACATCCGCTCGTGACGGCCCGCAAGTATCGGGCAGAGCCCACATACCCGCCGATTCGACCCGTCTTTCGCCCGCGCGGCGTGCCGTTGCGTGCCCGCCGCGAGCCTGCGATGGGCTCACAGCGGCGCAGGCGCCCACGGCGACGTCGAACCGCGGGAACGTGCAGTTCGACCGGCGGCGCAGGTCGCCGGCACGCGGGAACGTGCAGCTCGACCGGCGGCGCAGGTCGCCGGCACAGGCGAGGCAATGACGACGTGGCCGCTGGCCGCAAGCGAGGGGGCATGGCGAAACATATCTTCGTGACTGGGGGTGTGGTGTCCGGCCTCGGCAAGGGCATCACGGCGGCGTCGATAGGGCGACTGCTGAAGGCCCGCGGCTTCAAGGTCGCAATCCAGAAGTTCGACCCCTACATCAACGTCGACCCCGGCACGATGAGCCCCTTCCAGCACGGCGAGGTGTTCGTCACCGAAGACGGCGCCGAGACCGACCTCGACCTCGGCCACTACGAGCGCTTCATCGACGAGTTCGTCGAGCGCGACTCCAACATCACGACCGGCGGCATCTACAACGCCGTCATCCAAAAGGAGCGCCGCGGCGACTTTCTGGGCGGCACCGTCCAGGTCATCCCGCACATCACCAACGAGATCAAGAGCCGCGATTCACCGGCTGGCGCAGAAGCTCGACGTCGACGTGCTGATCACCGAGGTCGGCGGCACGGTCGGCGACATCGAGAGCCTGCCGTTCCTCGAAGCGATCCGCCAGTTCCGCAAAGACATCGGGCGCGACAACGTGCTCTACGTGCACGTCACCCTGGTGCCGGTCATCGGCGTGGCCGGCGAAGCCAAGACCAAGCCCACGCAGCACAGCGTGGCCGAGCTGCGCGAGATCGGCATCCAGCCCGACATCATCGTGACCCGCTCCGAAGAGCTCCTGAGCCGCGGCATCCGCGACAAGATCGCCCTGTTCTGCGACGTCGAGCCCGAGGCCGTCGTGTCGGCCGCGCGACGCCGACGACATCTACAAGGTGCCGCTCTTCATGCACGACGAGGGGCTCGACGCGCTCGTGGTGCGCAAGCTCGGCCTGGCCGACACCGTCCCCGACCTCACCGACTGGCACGCGCTGGTCGAGCGCATCGACGCCTGCCACGAGCCGGTCACCATCGCCCTCGTCGGCAAGTACGTGCAGCTCCACGAAGCCTATCTGTCGGTCTGGGAAGCCCTGAAGCACTCGGCCATCCACCACCGCCGGCAGCTGCGCATCTTGTGGATCGACTCCGAGGAGCTCACCCCCGCCACGGTCGCCGAGCGCCTCGCCGGCGCCGACGGCGTGATCGTGCCGGGCGGCTTCGGCATGCGCGGCATCGAAGGCAAGATCGAGGCCATCCAGTACTGTCGCGAACGCAAAGTGCCCTACCTGGGCGTCTGCCTGGGCATGCAGTGCGCCGTCATCGAGTTCGCCCGCACGATCTGCGGCATGGCGGGCGCCAACTCGTGGGAGTTCGACGAGGAGACGCCGTACCCGGTGATCGACCTGCTGCCCGAGCAGAAGGGCGTCGAAGACATGGGCGGCACCATGCGCCTCGGCGGCGAGACAGTCCGCCTGGTGGCCGGCACCAAGGCCCATGCGGCGTACGACACCGACGAGGTGCGCGAGCGCCACCGTCACCGCTTCGAGGTCAACAACGCCCTGCGGCCGCAGATCGAGCGGGCCGGGCTCGTCGTCTCGGGCACCACGCCCGACGGCCGCCTGGTCGAGATCGTCGAGCTGCCCGACCACCCCTTCTTCGTGGCCTCGCAGTTCCACCCCGAGTTCAAGTCGCGGCCCACGCGGCCGGCGCCGCTGTTCCGCGACTTCGTGGGCGCGGCGGCGCGCTACCACAACGAACGCGAGGGCGAGCTGGAGGAGTCGTGGGCGCAGTCCTAGACCGGCTGCTCGACCTGTTCGTGCGGCTCGTCGAGATCCCCTCGCCGTCGGGCCACGAACGGGCCGTCGCCGACTTCATCCTCGGCTACCTGCGCGACGCCGGCCTCGAACCCGCCGAAGACGACAGCGCGGCGCTCACCGGAGCGGGCAGCGGCAACATCATCGTGCGCCTGCCCGGCGCCGGGCAGGGCACCCCGATCGTGGTGGCCGCCCACATGGACACCGTCACGGTGAGCGGCCCCATCAAGGCCGTGGTCGCCGACGGCGTGGTGCGCAGCGCCGGCGACACCATCCTGGGTGGCGACGACAAGGCCGCCTGCGCGGTGCTCCTCGCGGTGCTCGCCGACCTCGCCGCCACGCCGCCGGCCTGCGGCCTCGAAGCC
The DNA here is from genome assembly GCA_963755025.1 of uncultured Actinomycetes bacterium. GTDB lineage: Bacteria > Actinomycetota > Thermoleophilia > UBA2241 > UBA2241 > Bog-752. The sequence continues at coordinate 28,649 of CAVWIH010000009.1, read as the reverse complement.
ATCTTCTCGACCTGCGAAGAGGTGGGGCTGCGCGGCGCCAAGGCGCTCGACCTGAAGGCGCTCACGGCGCGCGCCGGCTTTGTCTTCGACAGCACCGGCCCGGTGGGCGCCGTCATCACCCGCGCGCCGTCGCAGAAGATGCTGACCGCCGACTTTCACGGCGTCGCCGCTCACGCCGGCATCGCCCCCGAGCGCGGGCGCAGCGCCATCGCCGCGGCGGCCGCCGCGGTGGCCGCCATGAAGCTCGGCCGTATCGACGCGGAGACCACGGCCAACGTCGGCCTGATCAGCGGCGGCAGCGCCGTGAACGTCGTGCCCGAACACTGCCGCATCGAGGCCGAGGTGCGCAGCCACGATCGCGCCGCTCTCGTGGCGCAGACCGCGCAGCTGGTCGATGCCGTCGAGCTGGCGGCCGGCCTGGCCGGCATCGACGTCGAGTTGACCGTGCGCGACGCCTTCGCCGCCTTCGCCCTCGACGACGACGCCCTCCCGGTGCGCATCGCCTGCGCCGCGCTGCGCGACATCGGCATCGAGCCGCGCCTCACGGCGAGCGGCGGCGGCTCAGACGTCAACGTCTACAACGCCGGCGGCCCGCCGAGCGTCAACCTGAGCGTGGGCATGGAGAGCGTGCACACCTCCGACGAATACCTGCCGGTCGAGCGGCTCGACGACGCCTATCGCCTGCTGCACGCGCTGCTGCGGGCGGCCGCGGCCACCACGTAGGTGGGCGCTCCGCGGCCGAACGCGCCCGCTGCGCGAGCGACACCCGCCCCGGCGACGTCTGACTCGACGGCGTCGGTCCCGGCGCCCGTCGACCCGCTGGTCGCCGAGTACCTCGCCTACCTCGAGTTCGAGCGCACGCTCAGCCCCAACTCGGTGGCCGCCTATCGTCGCGACCTCACCCGCTTCGCGGCGTGGCTGCGCGGGGCCGGCAGCGGCGTGCTCGAGGCCGACGCCGAGGTCGTCTACCGCTACTTCAGCGAGCGCGGCGGCGACGGCGCCACGACCAGCGTGGCGCGGCGCATGGCCGCCGTGCGCGGCCTCTATCGGTATCTGGTGCGCGAGAAGGACCTGGCGACCGACCCCGCCGCGCAGCTCGCCACGCCCAAGCACGCCCAGGCGCTGCCGCACGTGCTGCGCGTCGACGAGGTCGAGACCGTGCTCGGCGGCGTGCCGCTCGAAGGACCGCTGGCCGAGCGCGACCTCGCCCTGTTCGAGCTGCTCTACGGCTGCGGCCTGCGCGCCACCGAGATCGTCACGCTGCGCCTGAGCGACGTCGACCTCGAGGGCGGCCTGCTGCGCTGCCTCGGCAAGGGCGACAAGGAACGCATCGTGCCGCTGGGTTCGTATGCAGCGGCGGCCGTGGGCCGTTACACGGCCCACGGCCGCCGCCGCCTCGCCCAAGGCCGCCGCCACGACGAGGTCTTCCTGAACGCGCGCGGCGCGCCGCTCACGCGCCAGGGCCTCGACTACGTGCTGCGCCGCACCCTCAAACGCGTAGGCCTCGAGGGCCGGGCCAGCGCCCACACCTTCCGCCACAGCTTCGCCACGCACCTGGTCGAGGGCGGCGCCGACCTGCGCAGCGTGCAGGAGATGCTCGGCCACAGCGACATCGCCACCACCCAGGTCTACACGCACGTGACCGCCGAGCACCTGCGCGAGGTCTTCTACAGCACCCACCCGCGGGCGCGCGGCCGCAAGCCTCGTGCCGGCACGAGCGCACGACCTGAGGCGGGCGCACGACCCGACGCGGGCCCACGGCCCGGCACTATCGCACGATCCGACGCGAGCGCACGATCCGACGCGGGGGAGAGGCCATGACCCGCGTCCTGGTCTGCGTGCTCGACGGCGTGGGCGCCGGCGAGGCGCCCGACGCCGCCGACTACGGCGACCGCGGCTCCGACACGCTGCGCCACGTGCTCGAGCGCAGCGACGTCGAGCTGCCCAACCTCGCCCGCCTGGGCCTCGGCGAGGTGGTCGGCCTGCCGCTGGGTGCGCCACGCCGCGGCGCCACCTACGGCCGCCTGCTCGAGCGCGGCGTGGGCAAAGACACCACCACCGGCCACTGGGAGATGATGGGGCTGCCCCTCGACCACGGCTTTCCGACCTACCCCAACGGCTTTCCGCCCGAGGTGATCGAGCCCTTCACGCGGGCCATCGGCCACGGCGTGCTGGGCAACCGCACCGCGTCGGGGACGGCGATCATCGACGAGCTCGGCGACGAGCACGTGCGCAGCGGCAAGCCGATCGTCTACACCTCGGCCGACTCTGTCTTTCAGATCGCCTGCCACGAAGACGTCGTGCCCATCGCGCGTCTCTATGAGTGGTGCGCCGCGGCGCGCGGCATCCTGAGCGGCCGCCACGCCGTGGGGCGCGTCATCGCGCGCCCCTTCGCCGGGCCGTCCGGGGGCTACCAGCGCACGCCGCGACGGCGCGACTTCTCGCTCGCACCCACCAGCACGACCTACCTCGACCTGCTGCACGCCGACGGCGTGCCGGTGATCGGCGTCGGCAAGATCGCCGAGATCTTCGCCGGACGCGGGGTCGACGTCGACGACCACACGACCAACAACACCGCGGGGCTCGCCGCCTGCCGGCGCCACCTGCAGGCACTGTCACACGGCCTGCTCTTCGCCAACCTGGTCGACTTCGACCAGACGTGGGGCCACCGCAACGACGTCGCCGGCTTCGCCGCCGGGCTGCGCGAGGTCGACGAGGCCGTGCCCGGCCTGATCGGCGCCCTCGGGCCGGGCGACGTCGCCATCTTCTGCGCCGACCATGGGGTCGACCCCACGACGCCGAGCACCGACCACTCGCGCGAGTACTCGCCGCTGCTGGCGTACGGCTTGAGCGGCGGCCGCTACGACGGGCTCTTCGAAGACGTCGGCGCCACCGCCTGGAAGCGCCTGACCGGCCGCGAGCCCGCGCTGCCCGGCTCAGCGATACCGTGAACGCGGTCCTGCCGCAGGGCGATCTGGCCGTCGTCTTCGGCTCCGGCCTGGCAGTGGTCCCGGACGGCGCCGAGGTCGTCGACGAGATCGACTACGCGCGGTTGGGGTGGCCGGCGACGTCCGTCGCCGGCCACCCCAACCGTCTCCTGGTCGCCCGCTGGTCGCCCGGCGGGCGCGCCGAGCTGCGCGTGCTGCTCGCCTGCGGCCGGCCTCACCCTTACGAGGGCTGGAGCCCGGCAGAGCTCACGCGGCCCGTCGACGACCTGGCGAGCGCGGGCGTGCGCGCGCTCATCGTCACCAACGCGGTGGGCGCCCTCGATCCCTCTCTGCCGCTCGGCGCCGTCGTGGTCGTCAGCGAGGTCGTCGACCTGCAGCACGAGCCCTTCGACGACGCCCCCGTCCTGCCGGTGGTCGACCGCGACGCCGGGCTGCGCCTGGCGGCCGCCCTGGCGCCGCTCGCCGCGGCCGTCGGGCGCTACGTCGCGGTCGCGGGTCCCCACTATGAGACGCCCGCCGAGGCCGCCTGGCTGCGCGGCCACGGCGAGGTGGTCGGCATGTCGACGGCGCCCGAGGTGCGCGCCGCGGACGGCCGCGGCGTGCCCGTCTGCGTCGTCTCGCTAGTCGCCAACCTGTCGGGCGCCTCGCTCGACCACGCCGAGGTGCTGGCGGTCGGCGCCCGGCTCGGCGACTCGCTCGCCGCGGCGCTGGGACCCCTCGCCGCCGCCTTCCTGGCCGAGCTCGAGGGCGGCCACTCCGGCTGCCGCACGGACCAGGGGAGCGCGGCGTGAGCTTTGACGTGGTGGCCGACGTGATCGCCCGCAAGCGCGACGGCGAGGAGTTAGACGAAGCGCGCCTGCGCGCCTTCGTGGCCGGCGTGGTCGACGGTTCGATCCCGGCCTACCAGGCGAGCGCGCTTCTCATGGCCATCGTGGTACGCGGGCTCTCGGCGGCCGAGACGGTCAGCCTGGCGCGGGCCATGGTCGACAGCGGCAAGGTGCTCGACCTTTCCGTGCTCGGCCGCCCCGTGCTCGACAAGCACTCGAGCGGCGGCGTCGGCGACAAGGTCACGCTCGTGCTGGCCCCGCTCGTGGCCTCGTGCGGGGCGCTCTTCGGCAAGATGTCGGGGCGCGGCCTCGGACACACCGGCGGCACGCTCGACAAGCTCGAGTCGATCCCCGGGTTTCGCGTGCAGCTCTCGCAGGGCGATTTTCTGCGCCAGCTGGAGCGCATCGGCGTGGCCGTCGTCAGCCAGAGCGAGCGGCTCGTGCCGGCCGACCGTATCCTCTACGCCTTGCGCGACGTCACCGGCACGGTCGAGAACGAGGGCCTGATCGCGGCCAGCATCATGGCCAAGAAGGTGGCGAGCGGCACCTCGGCGCTGGTCCTCGACCTCACCGTCGGATCGGGCGCCTTCATGAAGACGGTGGCTCAGGCGCGCTCGCTCGGTGCGCTCTGCCGGCTGATCGGCGAGACGTACGGGCGCAAGGTCACCTGCCTGTACACCGCCATGGACGCGCCCCTGGGGCGCGCCGTGGGCAATCGGCTCGAAGTCGAAGAGGCCTGGGAGCTGCTGCGCGGCGACGGTCCCGCCGACGTGCGCGAGGTCGTGCTCGAGCTGGCCGCCGCGCTGCTCGCGCTCTCCGACTTAAGGCTCGACGAGGCCGCGGGCAGGGCGCGCGCCGAACGCGCCCTCGACTCGGGGCAGGCGGCCGAGTGGTTCGAGCGCTGGGTGGGCGTGCAGGGCGGGCGGTTCCAGCCGGGCGAGTTCCACCGCCTGGCGTGCGACCGAGGTCGTCGCCGATCGCGACGGCTGGGTGAGCGCGGTCGACGCGCGCGCCGTGGGCCGCGCCGCCCAGCTGGCGGGCGCCGGGCGCGGCCGCGTCGACGACGAGGTCGACCCGGCGGCGGGCGTGGTGCTCGCCGTCCGGCCCGGCGAGCAGGTGACCGCCGGCGACACGCTGGCCCGCGTGTACTCGCGGCGCCGCGAATCGCGGGCCGCCGCCGCGGCGCTGCTGGACGACGCCTTCGCCATCGCCGGCCAGGCCCCGGCCGCCCGGCCGGTCGTCCTGGGCCGCGACTAGGGGCGGGACGGGCGTGGCGAGCAGGCCTGCGCAGAGCCGCCCGACCAGCACGCCGGGCGCACCGGGTGGAGCGCCCTGATGCGCATCGTGGGCGGCGCGTGGCGCGGCCGGCGCTTTGCCGCGCCGGCCGGCCGCGCCACGCGTCCCACCTCGGACCGGGTGCGCGAGGCGATCTTCGACGTGCTCGGCGCCATGGCCCTGGCCGCGCGGTCCGACCCCGACTCGCCGGGCTGCGCCGCCCCCGACGGCGCCGACGTGCTCGACCTGTTCGCCGGCAGCGGCGCGCTGGGCCTCGAGGCGCTGTCGCGCGGTGCGGCGTCGTGTGCGTTCGTCGAACGCGCTCCGGCCGCTGCTGCGGGTGCTGCGCGCCAATCTGGCGTCGTTCGAGATCGGCGCGACCGCCGCCCGCGTGAGCGCCACCGACTACCGGCGCGCCCTCAAGGCTGACGCTGCCCGCGCGAGACTGTATACTCTCGTCCTTATCGACGCGCCGTACGCACTGTATCCGGCCGTCGAGCTCGAGCTGGCCGGCCGGCTGCCGGACGTGCTCGCCAGAGGGGCGGTCGTCGTCGTCGAGACGGCCCGCGACCAGGCGGTCGATCTGCCGCTGCTCGAGCGGGTAGTCAAGCTGTACGGCGACACACGGGTCACTTTCCTGCAAGCGAGGTTCTGAGCGTGCCGAGCAACGTCACCGCCATCTGTCCTGGGACCTTCGACCCCGTCACCGTCGGCCATCTCGACATCATCACGCGAGGCGCCCGGGCGTTCGGGCGCGTCATCGTCGGGCTGATCGACGACCCCACGCGCAAGCAGACGCTGTTCACCTCAGACGAGCGCCTGGTGTTCCTGCGCGACGCGCTGGCCGACTACCCCAACGTGCACGTCGACCACTTCAACGAGCTCGTCGTCGAGTTCGCGCTGCGCTGGGACGCCAAGGTCATCCTCAAGGGCCTGCGCGCCATCTCCGACTTCGAGTACGAGTTCGCCATGGCCCAGCTCAATAGGAAGCTGGCCCCCGACATCGAAACTGTCTTCATGATGGCTTCGCCCGAGCACAGCTTCCTGAGCTCGAGCGGCGTAAAAGAGATCGCCACGTTCGGCGGGTCGGTCGACGATCTGGTGCCACCGGCGGTGGCCCGGCGTATCGGCGAGCTGTTCCCGCGAAAGGCGTAAGCGCCTCAAGGAGAGGTAGGTCCCGCATGGATGTGCTGGTTCTGATCGACAAGTTGGACGACCTCATTCACAACGCGCGCTCGGTTCCGCTGACCGACAGCGTCATGATCGACCGTGAGGAGATCTACGACCTGCTCGACCAGATGCGCTCCACGATCCCCGAAGAGGTCAAGCAGGCGCGCTGGATCGTCAAGGAGCGCCAGGAGATGCTGGCCGAGGCCAAGCAGGAGTCCGAGCGCATCGTCGGCCGAGGCGCGCGAGAAGGCCGAGCAGCTGGCCGCCCAGGAGGAGGTCGTGCGCGTCGCCGAGCGCGCAGGCCCACGAGATCGTCGAGGACGCCCGCGAGCGCGAGCGCGAGATCCGCCTGGGCGCCGAGGACTACGCCGACGAGGTGCTGGGCAACCTCGAGGTGAACCTCGACAAGTTCCTGGCGGCCGTGCGTCGCGGGCGCGAGCGTCTGCAGACGCCGTCCATCGGCCCCGAGTCGCAGGACTAAGAGCCACGACGGCCGGCCGTGCGGCCGGCCGGCAGGTGCCGGTCGACATGCGCCGTTTCAACCTGCGGTCGCTCTCGTTCGGAGAGCGCAACGAGGCCGAGCGCCGGCTCTTCTGTGACGTCGCCCCGTTCTCGCTGGGCGGCATCGACTACGAGGTCGCCGGCGGCGGGGTCGACCTCGAGCTCACGCGCGTCGCGCGTCGGACGGCGCGTGACGCTGCACGGCGCCGGCGTGGCCGCCCTGACGCGGTCCCTGTCAGCGCTGCCTGGCGCGACGCCGCGCTCGACGTGCCGGTGGCCTGCGTCGACTACGTCGCCGACGGCGAGTCGGTGGTCGGCGACGACGAACCCTACGTCGCAAGGCTACGTGCTCGACCTCGAGCGCTGGGTGCGCGACGCCATCGCCGAGGCCCTGCCGGTGCAGATCCTCTGCCGCGACGGACTGCCGCGGGCTGTGCGTGGTGTGCGGCGCCGACTTGAACGAGGCCGGCGACGAGCACCGCCACTGAGGCGTGAGCGCGGGCGCCGCCGGCACGTTTGGACAGATGGGCGCGGCAACGGTAAAGTAGAACGTCCGCGAATCGAGAAACGAGACACCGATGCCAGTTCCCAAGAGAAAGACCTCAAAGAGCAAGCGCGACTCGCGCCGGGCTCAGCAGAAGCTCAGCGTCGAGACGGCGAGCTTCTGTCCACAGTGCAAGAGTCCCAAGCTGCCCGCATCGCGCCTGCCCCAAGTGCGGCACGTACAAGGGCCGCGAGGTCATCCCCCTCGACGTAGAGAAGAAGAAGAAGTAGCGACGTCACGGCGGCTCGTTCCTTGCGTAGCGCAGACCTCTAGTCGGGGATCGTCGGCATGAAATCCCTCTACATCGCGTCGACCGAGGGCAGCGGCGGCAAGACCACCGTCTCGGTGGGCCTCTGCATGGCGCTGCGCGCCCGCGGCCTCGACGTCGCGTACTTCAAGCCCGTCGGCATCATGCCGCAGGGCGCCACCGGCGAGCTCGTCGACGACGACGCGCGCTTCGTGGCCGACGTGCTCGGCCTCGACGCGCCGCTCTCCGACCTCTGCCCGGTCGTCTTCGACGAAGGCGCCCTGCACGAGGTGCTGGCCGGCTCCGACGTCGACACCCTGGCGCGCGTGGCGAGCGCCTTCGAGCGCGTCCGCGACGGCCACGACCTCGTCGTCTGCGAGGGTCTCGGCGAGATCTGGCAGGGCCGCTTCCTCAAGGCCAGCGGCGCCGACGTCGTCGCCCGCCTCGACCTCGGTGCGATCCTCGTGGCGCGCGTTCGCCGGCGCCCGCCTGCTCGACGACATCTGCTACGTCAAAGACGGCCTCAAGCAGCGCCTGCTCGGCGCCGTCTTCAACATGGTGCCCGAATCGCGCCTCGCCCTCGTGCGCGGCGAGTACGCCGGCTTCCTCGCCGAACAGGACATCACCACCTACGGCGTGCTGCCGGCCAGCCAGCGGCTCGCCGCGGTGACCGTGGCCGAGATCGTCGCCGCGCTGGGCGCGACCTACATCTGCGGCGAGGAGCACGGCGACGCGTCGGCCGAGACCTACCTGATCGGCGCGATGAGCCCCGAGCACGCCCTGCGCTACTTCCAGAACGCGGCCCACAAGGTGGTCGTGGTCGGCGGCGACCGCTCCGAGATCATCCTCGCGGCGCTCGAGACCCCCACCGTGGCGATCGTGCTGACGGGCAGCTACGTGCCCAGTCCCGCGGTGCTGGCACGCGCCGAAGAGCTCGGCGTGCCGATCGTCTCGGTCGCGACCGACACCGTCTCGGCGACCGACGGCATCCGCCGCCTGTTCGGCCGTCTCGGCGTGCACGACAAGCGCAAGATCGAGCTCATCGCCGACGAGATCGCCACCAACGTCGACCTCGATCGCCTGGTCGGCGACCTCAGCCGGTAGCCCGCCCTTGCCCAAAGTCCTCACCCCGCACGACATCCAGGCCGCCGTGACCGCGCAAAAGACCGGCGTCGTCGTGCGCGTGGCGGTCGACGCGCTGGGCGGCGACAACGCTCCCGAGGTCGTGGTCGAAGGCGCCCTGCAGGTGGCGAGCGAGTTGCTGCGCGTCGTGCTGGTCGGCCCCGAGGAGCGCCTGCGGGCGCTCCTGCCGGCAGGCGGCCACCCGCACATCGAGATCGTGCCGGCCACCGACAAGATCGGTTCGGGCGACGAGCCCGTCGAAGCCGTGCGCAACCGCCCCGACTCGTCGCTCGTCGTGGCGGCCCGCCTGGTCGCCGACGGCAAGGCCGACGCCTTCGTGTCGATGGGCAACACCGGCGCGGCGCTGGCCGCCGGCCTGCTGCTCGTGCACCGCATCAAGGGCGTCCTGCGCCCGGCGCTGTGCACGCTGCTGCCCGCTATCCCCCTGCCGGTCGTCTTTTTAGACGCCGGGGCCAACGCCGAGGTGCGTCCCGAAGCGCTGCGCCAGTTCGGCGTGCTGGGCTCGATCTTCGCCCAGGAGATGCTGGGCCTCGAGCGCCCCACCGTCGGCCTGCTGTCGATAGGTGAAGAGCCGACCAAGGGCACCCAGGTGGTGATCGAGGCGCACAAGCTCATGGCGGCCGACCCGCAGATCAACTTCTTCGGCAACGTCGAAGGTCGCGACCTCTCGCGCCACACCGTCGACGTCGTCGTCACCGACGGCTTCACCGGCAACGTCGCCCTCAAGGTCTTCGAGGGTACGGCGCGCACCATCGTGGGCGAGATCCGCAGCGCCGTCCTGGGCTCGCTGCGCGCCAAGATCGGCGCCGCCATTATGTCGCGCGACCTGCGGCACATCGCTCAGGCGCTCGACCCCGAACAGTACGGCGGGGCCTACCTGCTCGGCCTGCGGCACCCCATGATCGTCGGTCACGGCAGCTCGCATGCCGCGGGCGTCGCCAACGGCATCCGCACGGCGTCGCGGGGAGTCACGAGCGAGCTTCTGCCGACCATCGCCCGGCGCCTGGGGGACGCCGGGTAACGCGACCGCCGCCGAGCACGCGCGGCCGACCGACAGTCTCGCAGGGCGGTGTGTTGCACCGCCTTGGCGTTCTGGTAGAGTAGCCTGAAATTCAGCACCCGGAGGTCAATGCATGACGAGGGAAGAAGTCTTCGAGCAGGTCAAATCGATCCTCGTCGAGACGCTCAGCGTCGACGAAGACAAGGTCAAGCCTGAGGCGCGCTTCCAGGAGGATCTCGAGACCGATTCGCTCGACCTCGTGGAGCTTGTCATGACCATGGAAGACAAGTTCGGCATCAAGATCTCAGACGAAGAGGCTGCCGGCATCAAGACCGTCGGCAACGCCGTCGATTTCGTCATGGGGCGTCTGAACTAGGTCCACGACCGCAAGCCGCGGCCGTTTGCGCCGCGGTACCGGGGCCGCCTCATTCCGTCGATCCGGAGTCGGCCCCTCTTCCATAGGGGAGAACGACAGATGATCTGGCGTCTGCTGGCTCTGGCGGAGCAGCTCGACGACGGGCTGTTGCGCCAGGTCTTCACGCACTCGTCATGGGTGGCCGAACGCGGCCGCTCGTACGAGCGCCTCGAATTCCTCGGCGACAGCGTCCTGAGCCTCGCCGTGACCACCGAACTCTACCGCCGCTTCCCCGACCACTCCGAGGGCAGCCTTGCGCGGCTGCGCGCCTACATCGTGAGCCGCGCGACCTGCGCCAAGGTCGCCACGCGCCTCGGCCTGCCCGAGTTCGTGCGCCGCTTCGGCACCGGTCACGAGACGGTCGAGCTCGACCAGCTCGTGTCCAACGAGAACATCCTCGCCGACATGACCGAGTCGCTGATCGGCGCCGTCTACCTCACGTACGGCCTCGACGTCGTGCGTCCGGCCGTCATCGAAGCCTTCGCCGAGCACATCTCGTTCGCCGAGCGCAGCTACGTCGACTTCAAGACCGAGCTCCAGGAGCAGCTCGCCAAGAACGGCCGTTCCGTGGTCTACCAGCTGGTCGAGACGGTCGGCCCGCCGCACTCCCGCGAGTTCGTGCTCGAAGCGGTGGTCGACGGCGTCGCCCTCGGCCGCGGCATGGGCGCCAGCAAGAAGCGCGCCGAGCAGGATGCCGCCGCCGAAGCCCTGCGCGAACTGAGCGGCGCCGAGCGGCCCAAACGGCGCCGCGCACGCGGCCGCCGCCGCGGCGCCGGCGCCGACTCCGACACGCAGGTCGGCGACGACGCGACGCTCGACGGCGCCGACGAGGCGAGCGTCGAGAGCGCTCCGGTCGTCGAACACGATGTGCCGGCGCCGGTCGCTGAGGCCGTGGTCGCACCCGACCTCCCGTCACCAGCAACCGAGACGCGCTCGCCGGCGCGATCGGTAGCCCGGATGCCGCGCCCAAGCCGCGCCCGTGGCCGCACCACGCCTTCCCGCCGGCGTTCCCGGCATGGCGCCGATCGAGGAGCCCGCCGTCGCGGCGCCCGCGCCCGAGGCCGCGCCCGTCGCCGAACCCAGCTTTCCGGCCACGGTGCCCGGTGTCGCACCGAGCGCGCCCGCGCCGGCGACCGAGATCGCGCCGAGCGAAGAGCCCGACGTGCCGGCGCCGGTAGCCGAGAGCGCACCGGTCGAGCCCGACGTGCCGGCGCCCGTCGTCGAAGCGGCGCCAGATGTCGCACCTCCGACTCCAGCTCCCGTGGCCGACGCCGCTCCGGCTGCCGACGCCGATACCCCCGTGCCCGCGTTCACGCCCGAGAGCGAGCCGGCGCCCCGCGTCGTGTTCGAGATGGGCGCGGCCACGCGCGGCGACACCGTCCTGCGCAGCTACAGCGTCGAGGTGAGCGACGACACCGAGGTCGCCCAGCCCGTCGAGCCGGCCTCTGAGCCCGCCGCCGCCGGATCTGCCGCCCCCAACGAGCCCGCCGGCGCCGTCGAGTCGCGCGACGCTCACGACCCCGACGAAGCAGGCGACGACCCCGACGAAGCAGGCGATGACCCCGACGCCGGCCAGGGTGCGCGACCCCCTCAAACAGACGGCGGGGTGTAACCGAGGGTGTACCTGCGCTCGCTGCGCATGAAGGGCTTCAAGTCGTTCTCGCGGCAGACCGAGCTCGTCTTCGAACCCGGCGTCGCCGTCGTGATCGGACCGAACGGCAGCGGCAAGAGCAATATCGCCGACGCCGTCATGTGGGTGCTGGGCGAGCAGAGCCCCACGAGCATCCGCGGTACGTCCATGCAGGACGTCATCTTCGCCGGCAGCGACGGCCGCCGGGCGGCCGCTGTGGCCGAGGTCGAGCTCACCTTCGACAACTCAGACGGCGCCCTGTCGGTGCCCACGCCCGAGGTCAGCATAGGCCGCCGCGTCGTGCGCGGCGGCGACACGACCTATACCATCAACCGCGCCGCCTGCCGGCTGACCGACGTCATCGAGCTCACCGCCGAGCTCGGCCTGGGCCGCGAGATGCACTCGATCATCGGCCAGGGCAAGGTCGAGACGCTCCTCGCGGCAAAACCCCAGGAGCGCCGCGCGCTGGTCGAAGAGGCAGCCGGCCTGGGCCGCTACAAGCGTCGCCGCGAGCGCTCCGAGGCGAAGTTGCGCGAGGTCAGGCGCAACCTCGAACGGGCCCGCGACCTCGAGCGCGAGGCGAGCCTGCAGCTCACGCCGTTGCGGCGACAGGCCAACGCCGCCGAGACCCTGCGCCACATCGAGCACGAGATGGCCGAGACGCGCGGCCGTTTGCTCGCCGGTGAGCTCGAAGCGCTCGACGCGCGCCTGGCCGAGGAGCGCGGCACGGTGGCCGCCATGGTGACGCGCCGCGCCGCGATCGACGAGCGTCTCGCACAGACCGAGAAGGCGCGCCAGGCCGAAGAGGAATCGCTGGCGCGCGACGCGCGCGAACGCGAGCGCCGCGCCGGGCGGGCCTTGCGGGCCCGCTACCTGAGCGACCGGCTGACCGGCTGCCGCAGCCTGATCGAGCAGCGCGGCGCGCTGCTCGACGAAGTGCGGCGCGCCGCCGAAGGCGAGCGCGCCAACCTGACCAGCGAGCTCGAGAGCGCCACGGCGCCGGCGGGCGACGACGGCGCCGCCGACCTCGGCGCCTTCGAGTCGACGCTGACCGACGCCCAGGCGGCGCAATCCGTGTGCGCCGCCGACCTCGCCGCGGCACGCGCGGCGCTGCTCGAGGCGCGCGCCGCCGCCGGCGCTCTCGAACTTGAGCTCGAGACCGGCACGGCGCGCCGCGAGCGCGCGCAGCACCGGCTGCTCGCCGTGGGCGCCGAACGCGAGCGCCTGGTGGCCGAGGCCGCAGGCATCGGCGCCGCGCAGGCGGCTCTGTCGGCCGACGAAGACGCGGCGCACGAGGCGGTCGGCGCGGCGGCGGCGGCGCTCGCCGCCGCGGAAGCGGCGGCCGACGCCGCCGCCGACGAGGCCGCGAGTGCCGCGCTCGCCCTGTCCGAAGCGACCTCCGCCTGGCGCCAGACCGCCGCCGAACGCGCCGGCGTCGAGGCCGACCTCGACCATGCCGGGGCGTCGCTCGCCGAGCTGCGCGAGGTCGACGCCGACGTGCTGCGCATCGCCGAGGGGTATCCGGGCGTGGTCGAGCTCTCCTCGGCGGTACGCTGCGAGCGCGGCTTCGAGCTGGCGCTCGGGGCGGCGCTGGCGCAGCACCCCGGCACGCTGGCGGTGGCCAGCGGCGCCGACCAGTGGCCGCTCCTGCAGGCGCTCCGTGCGGCCGGCGTGCGCATGGCGCGCTTGCTCGTGCCCTCGCGGGCGCGGGGCGCGACGCCAAAGGCCTTCGCCGGCGCGCTGCCCCTCGCCGACAGGGTTACGATCGCCGCCGGCGACCACCTGGCCCAGGTGCTGGCCGACGTCGTCGTCGTCGACGACCTGACCTCGGTGCCCGACTCGTTCGAGGGCCTCGCGGTCATGCGCGACGGCTCGTATTACCGGCCGTCAAGCGGCCAGCTCGGACTGGCGGCCGGCGTGCCGGCGGCCCTCGTCGTCGAACGGCGGGCGCGCGTCGAGACGCTTGCCGAGCGTCGCGCGGCGCTCCAGCAGACCGAGGTGCGTGAGGCCGCCGCCGTGGAGCGGGCCAAGGCGAGCGCCGAGGCGCTCGCCGCCGCCCGCGCGGCGGCGGCGGCGGCGCTCGAGTCGGCGGCGGTGACGCTCGACCAGGCGCGCCGCCGCGAGGTGACCGTGGCCGCCGAGCACCGCGCCGGCGCCGACCGCGCGAGGCGCCTGGCCGAGGCCCTCGCGGCGGCGGCGGCCGAGGCCGAGCGGCTCGACGCCGACATCGCCGAGCTCGGCGCCCGGGGCGCGCAGCTGCAGACCGACACGGCCGCGGCGCGCACCGCGGTGGCCGCCGCCGAGCTGGCCGCGACGGCAGCCGAGGCGCGCCATCACGAGACGCTGGCGGCGCTCACCGCGGCGCGCATCGAGCTCGACGAACGTCGCGCCCGGCGGCAGCGCGCCGCCGACGAGCGCGACCGCGCGCGACGCCGCGCCGACAGCGCGCGCGCCCGCCTCGCCCTGGTCGACCAGCGCCTGGCCAGCGTGCCCACCGCCGCCGCGGCGTGCGCCGACGTGGTGGCCGCGCTGGCGGCGCTGCAGACCGGCATAGAGCCGCTCATCGCGCGGCTGGGCGACGAGGCGCGCGAGGCCGAGGGACGGGTACGCGACAGGGTCGCCGCGCGCCGCCTCGCCGAAGACGAGGTCGCCTTGCGCCGCGAGATCGACACCCTCGGCGAGGGCCGCGGGGCAGCGCAGGTGGCCGTGGCCCGGCTCGAGGAGCGCCGCGTCGAAGTCGCGGCGCGCTTCGACGAGATCTCCTCGGCGCTCGAGGTGAGCGTTTTCCACCCGCCGCAGGACGACGACGAGGCCGCGGCCCTGCGCGAGCGCCTCGAGCGCCTCGAGCGCCGCCGCGACGGCGTGGGGCCGGTCAACCCGCTGGCCGAGGCCGAGTGCGCCCGCCTGTCTGAGCACGTCGAGTTCCTGCGCGAGCAGCGCCGCGACCTCGAGCGCTCTCTCGACGAGACCGAGAAGCTCATCGTCGAGCTCACCCAGCGCATCGAGGCCGACTTCGATGAGACCTTCGCCGTGGTGCAGGGCAACTTCGTCCACATGGTGGGGATCCTGTTCCCGGGCGGCGTGGGGCGCCTGGCGACCGTCGCGGGCGAGGCCGACGAGCCGTCGGGCATCGTCATCGAGGTCAAGCCGGCGCGCAAGCTCGGCCGCAAGCTGGCCCTGCTGTCCGGCGGCGAGCGTTCGCTCGTGGCGCTCGCCTTCCTGCTCGCGCTGCTGCTGTCGCGGACCTGCCCCTTCTACATCCTCGACGAGGTCGAGGCGGCCCTCGACGACCTGAACATCGGGCTCTTCGTGTCGCTGGTGCGCGAGTACCGGGCGCGCACGCAGTTCCTGATCATCACCCACCAGAAACGCACGATGGAGGCGGCCGACCTGCTCTACGGCGTGACGATGGGCACAGACGGCACATCGCAGGTCGTGAGCGCCCGCATGGCCGAGCAAGAGATCGACCACGAAGCGGGAGCTGACTGACGTGGATTGGCACGAAGCGTTCAAGGGACTGTCGGCGCGGCTGCCCGAGGCCGCGGTCGAGCACGAAGCCGAGGAACGGCGCGGCCTGTTCGGGCGCCTGCGCGACAACATCGGCAAGGCCAGCGGGGCGTTGCGCGAGCACTTTCGCGCGATCATGTTCGACGCCATCACCGACGAGCTCTGGGAGCAGATCGAAGAGGCGCTGATCTTCGCCGACGTGGGCGTGGCGGCGACGGTGCGCATCGTCGAGCAGCTCGAAGCCGACGCCGCCGAGCAGAACCTGACCACGCGCGAAGAGCTCCTCGAACGGCTCGCCGCGATCGTCGCCGCGATGCTGCGCCCCGCCGACTCCGACGACCACCTGATCGACGTCACCGGGCAGCCCACGGTGATCCTCATGGTGGGCGTCAACGGGACCGGCAAGACGACCACCATCGGCAAGCTCGGCTATCGCCTCGCCGAGCTCGGCAAGACGCCGCTCATGGTGGCCGCCGACACCTTTCGCGCGGCCGCGGTCGAGCAGCTCTCGGAGTGGGCCTCGCGGGTCGGCTGCGAGGTCGTGCGCCAAGCTCCCGGCAGCGACCCGGCGGCCGTCGTCTACGACGGCATCGCGGCCGCCCGTTCGCGCGGCGCCGACGTGGTGATCGTCGACACCGCCGGCCGGCTGCACACCCAGGTGAACCTCATGAACGAGCTCGCCAAGGTGCGCCGCGTGATCGAGAAGCAGATCCCCGGCGCGCCGCACGAGACCCTGCTCGTGATCGACGCGACCACCGGCCAGAACGGCCTGCGCCAGGCCCAGGTGTTCGCCGAGGCCGTCGAGGTGAGCGGCGTGGTGCTCACCAAGCTCGACGGCAGCGCCAAGGGCGGCATCGTCATCGCCATCCGCGAGGAGCTGGGCATCCCCATCAAGCTGATCGGCGTGGGGGAGAGGCTCGAAGACCTGCGGCCCTTCGACCCCGACGAGTTCGCTCGCGCCCTGTTCTTGGACGACGGCGCCGCGGCTTCGTGAGACCGTGCCTCGACACGCCGCGCCTGGTCGTGCGCGACTACTCCGAGAACGATCTCGACGACGTCGCCGAGATCCTCGCCGACCCCGCCGTGTTCTGGTGGGTCAAAGAGCCGTTCACCCGCGAGAAGGCGCGTCTCTGGCTCGACGAGGAGATGAGCTTTGCGGCGCGCGACGGCACCGGCCGGCGGGCGGTCGTGCTGCGCACCACCGGCAAGGTCATCGGCGGGGCCGGCCTCGTGTGGCGCGACCTCGACAGCGGCCGCGAGGTCGAGCTCGGCTACCACCTGCACCACGACTACTGGGGGCAGGGCTACGCCACCGAGGCCGCCGGCGCCTGCCTCGAGCAGGCGCGCAGCCTGGGCCTGCGCCGCGTCGTCAGCCTCATCTACACCGAGAACCCGCGCTCCGAAGCGGTCGCCAGGCGGCTCGGCATGAGCCCCCGCCGCGAGATCCTGTGGGCGGGGCTGCCGCACAACATGTGGGTGATCGAGTTCGGCGCGCGGCGCCGGCGGCGCCTTTCGCTGCCTCACCGGTAAGGGGCCGGCGCGGCCGCGCGGGCTTTTCGCCGCCGCTGCGCGGGCGGTAGAATCGCCCTGCCCGTGGGTATCTGTCCCACTGTCCACGACGAAAGAGGACGTTCCCTCATGTTCGACTCCCTCTCCGAGCGTCTGCAAGGCGTCTTCGGCGAGTTGCGCGGTCACGGCAAGTTAAGCGAAGCCGACGTCGACAAGGCCATGCGCGAGATACGACTGGCCCTGCTCGAGGCCGACGTCAACTTCAAGGTCGTGCGCGAGTTCGTCAACCACGTCAAAGAGCGCGCCCTGGGCGTCGAGGTCATGGAGAGCCTGACCCCCGCCCAGCAGGTGGTCAAGATCGTCAACGAGGAACTCGTCGCGCTCATGGGCGCCGGCGACTCGCGCCTGGCCTTCAGCGGTCGGCCGCCGACCGTCATCTTGCTCGCCGGCCTGCAGGGCTCGGGCAAGACGACCACCTGTGCCAAGCTCGCCCAGCTCCTCAAGCGCGACGGCAAGAAGCCCGTGCTGATCGCCGCCGACGTCTACCGCCCCGCGGCCATCGACCAGCTCGTCACCCTGGCCGGGCGCGTCGGCGTGCCGGTCTACGCGCCGGGCGCCCACGTCGACCCGGTCGACATCGCGCGCGACGGCGTCGCCTTCGCGCGCGACAAGGGCGACGTGGCCATCATCGACACCGCCGGCCGCCTGCACATCGACGACGAGCTCATGGAAGAGCTCGTGCGCATCCGCAAAGAGGTCAGGCCCCACAACATCCTGCTCGTGATCGACGCCATGACCGGCCAGGACGCCGTGAACGCCGCCGAGCAGTTCAAGCAGCGCGTCGACATCGACGGCGTGGTGCTCACCAAGCTGGACGGCGACGCCCGCGGCGGCGCCGCCCTGTCGGTGCGGGCGGTCACCGGCAAGCCCATCAAGTTCGCCAGCACGGGCGAGAAGCTCGACGACTTCGACGCCTTCCACCCCGACCGCATGGCCTCGCGCATCCTGGGCATGGGCGACGTGCTCACGCTCATCGAAAAGGCGCAGGGCGAGATCTCCGAAAAAGAGGCCGCCCGCATGGAGGAGCGCCTGCGGCGCGCCGACTTCACCTTCGAAGACTTCCTCGACCAGCTCAAGCAGGTGCGCAAGATGGGCTCGCTGTCGAGCATCATCGGCATGCTGCCCGGCGTGCCGGGCATGAAGGAGCTCAAGAACGCCCAGGTCGACGAGGGCCAGATGGACCGCATCGAGGCCATCGTCTTCTCGATGACCCCCGAGGAACGGCGCCACCCCGACATCATCGACGGCAGCCGGCGTCAGCGCATCGCGCGGGGCAGCGGCACGCAGGTCGCCGACGTCAACCGCCTGCTCAAGCAGTTCCGCGAGATGAAGAAGATGCTGAAGCAGATGGTCGGTCCCAAAGGCGGCCTGCTGGGCAGGCTGCCGGGCATGGGCGGTCCGTGACGCCGGTGCGTGGCGGCGCCGACGGCGGCCTCTCCGTTACGCGCGCCGACCGCCCGACGCGCTGTGGTATCATGAACGTCCTTCGGGGCGCGGTTGAGCGCCTCTCATTCGTGTGTGGGAAGAGGTGATGAGTTGGCCGTCCGTATCAGGCTGAGCAGGGTCGGGAGCGCCAAGAACCCCATTTATCGTATCGTGGTAGCCGACGCCCGGGCGCCGCGCGATGGCCGCTCCATCGAGACCATCGGTCAGTACAACCCGCGCCAGACGCCTTCGCTGATCGTCATCGACGAAGACAAGGCGACGGCCTGGCTCTCCAAGGGCGCCCAGCCCTCCAACACCGTCAAGAGGCTGCTGGCCATCAAGGGCATCGCCGTCTGAGCATGGCTGCCGTCGACGAGACAGAGGGCCTGGTCCTTCAGGAGCTGCTTGAGTACCTGGCGAGGTCGCTGGTCGACAGCCCCGACGAGGTCCACGTGCAGGCTACCGAGACCGAGACCACCGTCGTGCTCGAACTGTCCGTCGCCAAAGACGACGTCGGCAAGGTGATCGGCAAGCAGGGCCGCATCGCCCGCGCGCTGCGCACCATCATCAAGGCGAGCGCGGTGCGCGACGGCAAGCGGGCCATCGTCGAGATCGTCGACTGACGGGGCCCGGCGTGGCTCCCGGCCTGTGGGCCTGCGGCACCGTGGGCCGGGCGCATGGGCTCAGTGGTGAGTTCTACCTCGATCTGCTGCCCCACGGCCTCGACGGCCTGGCCGGCGGCGAGAGCTTTTTCATCGAGCGGCCCAGCACGAACGAGCCGCAACCTATCGTGCTCGCGCGGGCCGGCGGCACCGATCGCCGGCCGCTCGTCAGGCTCGCCGGCGTCGACTCACGCGAGGCCGCTACGGCCCTGCACGGGGCCGTCATCCTGGCGTCGGGCACCGGTCTCGACGAAGGCGTCGACCACTATCCCGTCTCCGACCTCCTCGGCGCTCGCGTCGTCACCGGCGATCACGAGCTGGGGGTCGTCACCGAGGTGCTCATGAACCCCGCCCACGACATCCTCCAGATCGACTCGGCCGACGGCAGGCGCACGCTTGTGCCGTTCGTCGCCGAGCTCGTCGAGGTCGACCGCGAGCACCGCCTGCTCACCGTGCGCGAGGGGCTGCTCTAGGTGCGACTCGACGTCTTCACGCTCTTTCCCGAGGCCTTCGCCTGGTTCGGCCAGCAGGTGCACGTCAGTCGGGCGCGCGCGCTCGGCGTCGAGCTCAACCTCTGGGACTACCGCGCCACCACCCCGCTGAAGCACGGCCAGGTCGACGACACGCCCTACGGCGGCGGCGCCGGCATGGTGCTGCGCATCGACGTCGTATGGGCGGCCCTCGAGGCCGCCTTCGAGCGCGACCCGGCGAGCCTCGCCGCCACGCGGCGCGTGGTCGAGCTCACGCCCCGCGGGCGGCAGCTCGACGACGCCCTCGCCACAGAGCTCGCCGGCGGCGACCTCTGCGTGCTCTGCGGCCGCTACGAGGGCATCGACGAACGCGTCTCGCACCTGGTCACCGACCGGGTCTCGGTCGGCCCCTACGTGCTCTCCGGAGGCGAGATCGCCGCGCAGGTGCTGCTCGACGCGGTCGTGCGCAAGATCGACGGAGCGGTCTCGAACCCCGCGAGCGTGGCCGGCGACTCGTTCGCGCCCGGGCTCGGCGGCGCGCTCGAATACCCCCAGTACACGCGTCCCGCCGAGTTCCACGGCTGGTCTGTGCCGGCCGTGCTGCTCTCCGGCGACCACGGCGCCGTCGACGACTGGCGGCGTGAGAGGCTGGTCGGCGGGGAACGTCCACGCTAAGATAGAGGGCCTGCCGCCGCCGTTTTTGCGTGCGACGGGCTCATCTGCTAGAGTTTCGCGCGCATTTCTTTCCGAAAGAGGATCCCGTGACGATCATCGAAAACATGGAACGCAAGCAACTGCGCGACGACATCCCGCAGTTCAAGGCCGGCGATACGGTCAAGGTCCACTTCAAGGTCATCGAAGGCACCCGGCAGCGCACCCAGGTCTACCAGGGCACCGTCCTCAAACGTCAGGGCGGCGGCGCTCGCGAGACCTTCACCGTGCGCAAGCAGTCGTTCGGTGTCGGCGTCGAGCGCACCTTCCCGCTCCACTCGCCCAAGATCGAAGAAGATCGAGCTCACCATGGTGGGC
Organism: uncultured Actinomycetes bacterium; assembly: GCA_963755025.1. Classification (GTDB taxonomy): domain Bacteria; phylum Actinomycetota; class Thermoleophilia; order UBA2241; family UBA2241; genus Bog-752. The sequence goes on along the minus strand of CAVWIH010000009.1, from coordinate 8,287 downwards.
GACGTGCGGCGGGCCAAGCTCTACTACCTGCGCAAGAAGATCGGCAAGCAGGCGAGGGTGCGCGAGAAGCAGCACTAGCCGTGCGACGTAGCAACACCAGGCTGAGCGTCAACGACGCCAGTCTCGTGACGGACTAGGCCGGCGCGGTCGTGACCGAGACCGAGGTCACCCCGGCCAAACAGCAGGCGCGCTCGTCGCCGCGCCGGATGTTCGTCGAGTACGGCGTCATCCTCATCGTCGCGCTGGCCGTCGCCTTTTTGCTGCAGGCGTTCGTCGTCAAGCCCTACCGCATACCGTCGTCGTCGATGGTGCCGACCCTCGACCCCCACGACCGTGTGCTGGTGGCGCGCTTCCTGTACCGGTTCACCTCGCCGGCGCACGGCGACATCGTGGTCTTCAAGTACCCGCTCGACACGCGCGTGGTCTTCATCAAGCGGCTCATCGGCCTGCCCGGCGACACGCTGTCGCTGCGCGGCGGACACGTGTACCGCAACGGGGTCGAGCTGCACGAGCCCTACGTCGTCAAGTTCGACGGCCAGACCGCGCCGACCCTGCCCGCGACGCCGGTCGACGGCTCCACCATGAGCGACCCGTGGTCGCTGAACCATCCTTATACAGTGCCCGCTCACACCTACTTCATGATGGGCGACAACCGCACCGACAGCGACGACAGTCGGGTCTGGGGGCCCGTGCCGGCGCGCGACCTGATCGGCAAGGCCTTCCTGATCTACTGGCCGCTCAACCGCATCGGCGTGCCGTGAGCCGCACGGTCGCCAAGCGAGCCTCCCCCAAGGCCGCCAAGCGACCCGCACACGCCGCCACCAACCCGCGCCTCACGCACGACCTCGAGCGCGGCGGCGGGGGGCCGGTGGCCGGCGCCGACGAAGCCGGGCGCGGCTGCCTTGCCGGCCCCATCGTGGCGGCCGCCGTGGCCTTCGACTACACCCTCTGGACCGACGCCGACTTCGTCGCCCTCGCCGACCTGAACGACTCCAAGAAGCTCACACGGGCGCGCCGCCAAGAGGTCTTCGGCTGCGTCGTCGCGCGCGCCGACAGGCTCGCGGTGGTGAGCTGTTCGGCCGCCTCCATCGACGGGCGCGGGCTGCACCGCTGCAACCTCTACGCCCTCGACCGCGCCCTCGAGCTCCTCGGGCCGGTCGCCGGGCCGGTGTTCGTCGACGGCTTCGCGCTGCGCGACAGCGTCGTGGCGCACGAGGCCCTGGTCGGCGGCGACGGCCGCTCCGCGGCCGTGGCGGCCGCCTCGATCGTCGCCAAGGTCACCCGCGACCGCCTCATGATCGCCCTGCACGAGCACTACCCCGAGTACGGCTTCGACCGCCACGTGGGCTACTCGTGCCCCGACCACCGGCAGGCGATCGCCGAGCACGGCGTGAGCGCGCTGCACCGCCTCTCGTTCGCCAGCGTCGCCTACGAGCAGCTCGACCTGACGCTGTAGGCGCACGGCGCGCCCGCGCCGCCGCACGACACTTGAGGGCCGCAGGCCCTCGCCACGGTAGACGTAAGGCCAACGTCACCGCCTCTCTCGCGCCACCTGCCTTCATCGCCTTCGTCGCGCGCGATAGCGTCGTCGTCACTCCCGATCCCGGGAGTCACGACACGTTCCTCTCCAGAAACGGAGGCCCCGCGTGCAGCCAGACGCCCACGAGTTCGGCCGCGCGGCCGAGCGCCTCGCGGTCCGCTACCTTCAGGAGCAGGCCTACCGCATCGTCGCGGTCAACCAGCGCGTGGGCCGCGGCGAGATCGACATCATCGCGCGACGCGGGCCCGTGCTGGCCTTCGTCGAGGTCAAGGCGCGCCGCACGAGCACCTGCGGCACCCCCGAAGACGCCGTCACGGCGCGCAAGTGCCGCCAGGTGGCGCGCCTCGCCGCGCTCTGGCTGGGCAGCCATCCGCACGCCCTGGCCGGCGTCTCCGACGTGCGCTTCGACATCATCGCGATCGACGCCCGGCGCCGGCCGCCGCGCGTGCGCCACCTGCGCGCCGCGTTCGACGGCGGGGTCTGAGGGCCATGCTCGCCCGGGTGCCCAGCGAAGCCCTGACGGGGCTCGACAGCCACGCCATCACGGTCGAGGCCGACGTCGTGCCGGCGGCCCCGGCCTTCACCATCGTGGGCCTGCCCGACGCCGCCGTGCAGGAGAGTCGCGAGCGCGTGCGCACCGCCATCGTCAACTCTCGCTACGAGTTCCCGTCACGGCGCATCACCGTCAACCTGGCGCCCGCCGACGTGCGCAAAGAGGGCCCGTCGTTCGACCTGCCGATCGCCCTGGCGCTGCTCTGCGCCACCGGCCAGAGCCGTTGCGCCCTCGACGGCGCGGCGGCCATCGGCGAGCTCGGCCTCGACGGCGCGGTGCGCCCGGTGGCCGGCGTGCTGGCCGTAGCGCAGAGCGCCTGCCGACGCGGTCTGCGAGCGCTGCTGGTGCCGGCCGCCAACGCCGCCGAGGCGGCCCTGGTCACCGGCCTGCGGGTGCTGCCCGCGGCCACGCTGCGCGAGGCCGCGGCGCTGCTGGCGGGCGCGCCCGCGCCTGCCGCCGCCGGGCCCGACGCCGCCACGCTGCTGAGCCGCGACGAGGCCACCGACGCCGACCTCTCCGACGTCCTCGGCCAGGGCCGCGTCAAACGCGTCCTCGAAGTGGCCGTGGCCGGCGCGCACAACCTGCTCATGGTCGGTCCGCCGGGCGCCGGCAAGACCATGCTGGCGCGCCGCGTGCCCTCGATCATGCCGCCGCTGTCGGTCGACGAGTCGATCGACGTCACGCGCGTGCACAGCGTGGCCGGCGTGCTGCCGCCCGGCGTGGCGCTCGTGGTGCGGCGCCCGTTCCGGGCGCCGCACCACACCATCTCGGCCGTCGGCCTTGTGGGCGGCGGCGCCACGCCGCGCCCAGGCGAGGTCAGCCTGGCGCACCTCGGCGTCCTGTTCCTCGACGAGTTCCCCGAGTTTCGCCTCTCCGCTCTCGAGGGCCTGCGCCAGCCGCTCGAAGACGGCGAGGTCACCATCTCGCGTGCGCTCTCGTCGCTCACCTTTCCGGCGCGCATCATGCTGGTGGCCGCCATGAACCCCTGTCCGTGCAGGTCGCAACTGCACCGTCGAACCGATACCGGATGACAGCGCGTTGTGATCGCGCGGAGTCCGAACCCGTGTGTATGGTGATGTCGCGCACAAGCAGGCGCACGATCTCCTGACGCTGTTCGGGCGATAGGCCCTCGTCCAGGCGGCGCCGAAGCTCCGCCAATAGGTCCGGATCCAGATGCTCATTTTCCTGGTCGTCCTCTTCGCCGACCAGCACTGCCAAGCGCTCCTCGACCTTGGTTGTTGCTGTTCGAAGCTCCTCAGCGCGCTGCTCGAACTCCGGCCGCGCAATGTCTCCGTGCTGGTAGAGGTCGAGTAACCGCCCGCGCTCGTCTCGTCGTTCAGCGAGGGCGGCCTCAAGGCGCGTGCGATCTTCGATTAGGCGATCACGAGCAGGGTTTCCAGCGGCCTCTTGTTGAAGCTCGAGGAGGACGTCTCCCGGGTCGCGCAGGAAGCGTTCGATGTCACGCCACACGACCGGCTCGAGGTAGGCACCTTTGACGCGCTTGGCGCAGCAGCGCTCGCCGACCAGGTCGGAGCGACGAAGGGTGCCATCGCATCTGTACCAGTTCTCACCGTGACTACTCGTGCCACAGAAGTTGCGTCCACAGATGGCACACTTCAAGACACCGCGGAGGGGATAGATGCGCCGCGTGTTCTTGGGAACGGCGCAGTTGCGCTTGAGCGTCGCTTGGGCCGCCTGCCACACGTCCGGGGACACCAGCGCCGGCGCCTGAGCACTCACCACCTCGCGTTGCTTGGCGCTTCGGCGCCCGTAGAGCTGCTCGCCTCGATAGACCGGGTTGGTCGCCATTGCGCGGATGCGCCCGGCGCCCCAGCGGCCCTGGGTCCCGCGCCCCTTGACGCCTCGACCGTCGAGGGCGTACTTGGTGCGCACGCCCAAATCGTTCAACTCGTCCCGCGACCCTCCGACAGCTCCAACCGTCGGCTGCGAGTCGCTGGTAGATGTGGCGCACCACAGCGGCCTCACTCATCAAGCTGCCGGCCGGCACTTCCTCAGCCGGGACCAGATGCGAAGTGTTCTTGTGTCCCTCGACGCGATAGCCGTAGGCCACGATGCCGCCGCAGTAGCGGCCCTGTCTCGCAGCCTCGTTCATGCCGTCGGCCGACCGGCGCAGGAAGGTCTTGCGCTCGTTGTTGGCCATGGCGTTCAAGATGGGGAAGAGGAGGCCGTCGGCGTCACCCTCGTGGATTGAGCGTAAAGCCACGTTGTTCGACGCAAGCCTGCAGTGCACGTAGAGCGGGTCGTACTCGTGCCGCCCCATACGGCTGAAGTCATAGACGAGCACGACATCGAACAGCCCAAGTTCGGCATCACGCATCAGACGCCCTCCGCCCGGTCGTTCGTTGAACGGCACGGTGCCAGAGACGCCGTCATCGACGTAGCGTTCGACGAGTTTCCAATCGGCGTGGACCTCAAGCGCACGGTCCAGGGCAGAGCGTTGCATGGCGATGGTATTGCGCTCGCGCTGCTCGTCTGAACTCACGCGCTCGTAGGTAGCAACGCGGGTAGAAGCGGGCAGCGTCTCGAGAAGAGTTGCAGTCATGAGCTGGCCTCCTCGGCGAACCTCACCGGCCTAGGGGGAAGGCCCAGCACTACCCGAAGCGCGGCGAGCATGGCTTGCTTGTCGGGGTGCCATTCACGCTCTAAAGCGAGCCGCTCAGCAAGTGCAGCTGACTTATCTCCCTGTGCGCTCATCGCCTGCACAAGTCTGGTCTACCGACGCGCCTTGGCGGCAGTTGGATGCGCCTCGCTAGCCAGCAGCTCATGCGGATCGAGGTCGTCCAGCAACTCACCGGGTTCACCGCTGTAGTCGAGGGCAGCGGCAATGCGCTTCAGAACGACGCTGTCTGGCGGCGGGGTAAGCCGGCCGAGCTCGATCTGGCCGACCAGGCTGCCATAGACACGTGCGACGTATGACAGCTGCGTGCGCGAAAGATGAGCTTCCTCCCGCAAGATTCGTAGCCTTCTCATCGTGCTCCTCCTGCCTAGGGCCGCAGGGTTCATGCCGACGGCATGAGAAAGACCTTGCGACCTCCCTGTACCTGTGATGAAGTTTGCTGCACTCGGGCTGGCCTTCGAATTTGGGAGCAAGGGTGGCTACAGCGCATGACTTGTTGGAAGCGGCGGCGCGGCGCTTGGAGGCTCCATTGCCGCCCGAAGTGCAGACGTTCCTCCTCAGACGCTTTACGCAACAGATTCATCGGCTGTCCGAGGGAGAGGTGAGTCCAGAACAGGTTGTAGAGGGTCTCGTACAAATGTCGCGCGACCTCAAAGACTGCGGTCTCTGGCCCGGCGAGGATGTCCATCCGATAGAGCCTTCCGAGGTGCCGACCGGAGGCCGGCATGACGCGCGCTGGACGCTATGGCGCGACCTCCGGGACCGTCGTGCGGAGGTGCTTGCGGTGCCCTACGACGAGCCGAGATGGACGCCGTTCCGCTTCGCCTTGGACCGCGAGCGCCACCACATCGTCTTCTCATTCGATCAACGACTCGCCGACAGGACCGTCAGCGGCATGCTTAAGGACGAGTTGCCGAAGCTCCGCGAACAAGGCTGGCGTCGCGAGACCTATTACTCACCCGGCAAACACGACCGGGGCCTCGCCCTTGTGCGCTACGTGTGTCTGGAGGCATCCATTTCGGCGACGTGGCGCGATAGGGTGGCGGGCTGGCTCGCAAGCGGCCACGTCATGAGGCATCCAGGGTGGGCAAAGCCCTACCGTGGCGAACAGGGCGCGCGGCGCTTCGAGGAGGATTTTCACGAGGCCGAGGCCGCGCTTGCTGGCTATCAAGTCGAGTTCACGACGAACTCGGGTGAGCCCCTGAAGACACAGCACTCGCTCGCCTTACTGTACGACGACCGGGTTCGCGAGCAGTTTCTGCAGGTCCACTCGATGAACGACCAGGCCGAGCGGGCGCTGGCTGGCGAGCGGGCAGCCCAAGAGGCTGAAGTCGCGGCGGTGCGCAAGGCGCTCGGCGATGACCTGGCCGAGCGGCTGGAGCGGGGCTTCCAGGCGGACGCCGAGATTGAAGCCCTCGTCGCCAAGGCCAGAGCTGGCCATGCGGGAGCCGGAGAGGAGGCCCGACTGCGTGTCGATCGGGGAGACAGCCACTGGACGCCCGAGCAGTTGCGCGACCGTCTGCCGCAATTGGCACAGCAACGGGAAATGGGTGGGAAACTGCTCGATGACCTCGATGCAAGCGAGAGGTTCATCTCTGAGCGTCGAGCCGCGCTCAAGGAGACAATCGTCGCGAAGTTGCGCGATCGCGCGGCTGGCACTTGCGAGGCGTCGAACTCGCCAGCACAGGTTCGTTGTGTCGGTTGTGGGGCGTGGGTGCCTCTACGTGACAGCGTACTTGGGCACTGTCTGGAGTGTGCGCACGCCATAGCGGGCGAATAGGCCCATCGCGCCCCCTGAGGGTTCGACGGTCGCGACCTACGCTTTGGGTGTACGCGCGCCGATCCCACAGGCACCGCCGCCGACATTCGACGCGTGGCGACTCCCGCCGTGCAAATCCGAAACTGCCGCCTATCGGGCATTGACGGGCGCTAGCGCCTGACGCCGAAAACTGGCTAGTGTGCAGCTACTATCGACGGGCGGCGCTGCCAAGCGCTAGCGGCGACTGACAGGCGACGACAGTTCCTTGGTGACCAAATGGTGACCAAGGTGCCCCGATCGACGTCACTTCGGAGATGCACGCACTTGGCTCGAAAGTTGGTGCCTCCCCACAAAAGGAACGAGCCCCGCCGGGGGGAGCGGGGCTCGCTAAGGGCTTGGGGTCGCCCTTGGGGGAGGGTGATGCAAAGATAGCCGCAGATTCTTAAGTTCGTGTTACAAGGGTGAGGCACGGCGTTAAGAGGTGGACGCCGTGGCCGGTCAGTGAAGGCGTCTGTCGCGATCGGGTCGTTCGTCCGACGCACCGCCGGCTAGCGCAGACGTCCAAGCAGTTCGGCGAGCGCGCGCCACTCCTGCGAGCCGCCCAGAAGGGCCTGTTCAGTCTCATCCAGCGGTCGCCCTTGACGCTGGGCGGCTGCTTCGAGGTCGGGCGCCAGCATGGCGACGAGGCGGCCGAGCAGATCCGCCAGGATGCGGTCGATCGCCTCGGGATCGACGCCGTTCAGTCGCTCGGCAGCGCCCGCCAGTGTGAGGCGCTCGACGAAGGCGGCCACACTCGTAGAGAGGGCTTGTCTCTGGCGCTCGAGCCCGGCGATCATCTCGCCGATCTCGGCAAGCTGCGCATCGGAGAGCACAGAGTACCCGGACAATGGCGATCTACGATCTGCCTCCAGGTCGTCCTGGGAGGCACCGCGGTGACCTGGCCTTGGCACGTCTTGCTCCGCGCGCTCCCCCTGCTCCCTCTCTCGCTCAACAGCGGTCTGCGCCCTGGCTTTGGCGGCGAACTGCGCGGCGATATCGATGGTGGTCAGGGCCCGCTCGGGCAGCGAGTCTGCGCCAGCCCTGGCTGGCGCGCCGGCCCCCTCGTCGCGTTCAGCGAGTGCAGTCAAGGACCGCTTCACAGTGGAAGAGCTCGAGAAGATCGGCCGGTGTGTGGGCCACGTGGTCCGGTGCGGCGCAACGTAGACGCTCGGGGGCATGCCAGCCCCAATCCACGGCGACCGTGCCGGCGCCGGCCGCCCGCGCCTCCACGATGTCGCCGACCGTATCGCCCACATACCAGCCGGGCAGCGCACATCCGAGACGGTGGCGCACGGCGTCGATCTTGAGCATCTTGGAGGGCTCCTGGTCACCGCCGATCACCTCACTGATACCGCGCACGCCGTGCTCGTCGAGGATCCGCTCGACTGTGTCGGTGCGACCCGAGGTGATCACGACGACCGGGTGTGTGGTGGCGAGGCGCTCAAGCACCGCAGCCATTCCGGGAAAGAGCTCGGGGCAGGGCAGGGCAGCGAAGGCGTTCTCAAGGTCCCCCACCACCCGCGCCGGCAGACCGACGCGATCAAGCGCGGCGAACCAGTTGTCCTCGGTGAAGGTGAGAAACTGCTCGGCTGTGGCCAGTTCGTCGTAGCCTCTGGCCCGCAAGGTCTCGATGTAGGCGCGACACTGATGGTCGAGCGAGTCGGCGATCACGCCGTCGAAGTCGAACATGAGCAGCGCGTTCGAAGAGTTCGCCCGAGTTGCCTTCATGCCGGACCTCCAGATACTTGCACCGAAACG
>CAVWIH010000008.1:0-34095 GCA_963755025.1 uncultured Actinomycetes bacterium | reverse complement strand
CTTGTCGAGCCCTCTGAAGAACGCGCGCACCTCGCCGATGAAGCCGCTGGCGTCGGTCGAGAAACCGAACAGCTTGGGCAGCTGGCCGACGACGATCGTGATGCCGAGGCCGTTCATGTAGCCGACCTGCACCTCTTTGGAGAGCAGGTCGGCGACAAAGCCGAGCTTGCCCAGGCCGAGACCGATCTCGATGAGGCCGACGAAGAGCGCCAACATGCCGGCGAGGGCGATCGCCGTGGCGGTGTCGCCACCGGCCAGCAACGGGATGATGGCGGCGAAGATCAGCGGCGACACCGACGAGTCGGGGCCGAGGACGAGCACGCGCGAAGGTCCGAAGACGGCGTAGGCGACCAGGCAGGCGATCGTCGTGTAGAGGCCAGTGACGGGCGGCAGCCCGGCGAGCTCGGCGTAAGCCATGCCCTGGGGCACGAGGATGGCGGCCAGCACCACGCCGGCCACGAGGTCGGCGCGCAGCCACCGCCGCTCGTAGGTGCGCGCCACCTGCACGCCGGGCACCCAGCGCTCGAAGCGGCCGGGCGTGGCCGACGTCATGTTGCCGCGCGGGCGCCGTCGTCGCTCGCCGGGCGGCCCAAGGCGACGTCGGCGAGCCGGCGAGGGCTGAAGGCTCGCGTGCGCCGTTGCGCGGAGGCAAGCAGGACGTCGTCGGGCACGAGCATGCGCAGGGCGCCCGGGTGGCTGCGAAACTCGAGCGGCGTCTCGAGCTCGAGGGCCTCGCCGTCGATGCCGGCATAGGCCTTGCCACCCCGTGAGCGCACCTCGAAAGACGCGGCGGTGAACTGGTGCAGATGGGGGTCGCGGCTCCCCAGACCGAGCGCGCTGCGGGTGACCGCGGCGGCGGCTTCGCTGCCGCTGGTGGCGTTCACCGCGAAGACCCCCAGCAGGCCCGAGTCCATGCGGCGCCGCTGGGAGACGTCGAGCGACGGTCCCAGCACGTAGGGGTTGTTCGACACCATGATGCTGAACGAATCGTCGACCTGCTCGCCATCGGGTGTGGTGAACTGCAGGTCGAACGGTTCGGCGCGGCTGCCCAGCATCTCGGGGAGCAGCTCCCTCGAGGTCTCGAGCTTGGCGTCGCGGTAGCTGTCCTGCTGCACGATCGTGGCGTAGACCCCCAGCGAGACGTTGTTCACGAACAGGCGGTCGCCTACCGTCGCGAAGTCGATGAAGCGCTCGACGCCGTCGCGAAAGGCGATCATGCCCTTGCGCGGGTCTTCCTTGTCGAAGCCCAGGTCCTGGGCGAAGTGGTTGCGCGTGCCGGCGGAGATGCAGACGAACGGGATGCCGCACTCGTGAGCGATCGAGGCGACGAGCGCCTGCGAGCCGTCGCCGCCGGCCATGCCCAGGCAGTCGGCGCCGCGGGCGATGGCGTCGCGCGCCAGGGCGGCGAGGTCGAGGCCCTTGTCCAGGAAGACCGTCTCGACGCCCATCTCGGCGGCGATCTCGGCCAGGCCGAATCTGGCGACCTTGCCGCCGCCCGACCACGGGTTGCACAGCAGCACCGGCTTGCGCGGGCGAACGCGGGTTGCCGAGCGCAGCCGGTCGAGCTCGCGCAGGTCGGGCGCCAGAGCGGCCCGCGCGGCCAGGGCCGCCACCGCCAGCGCAACCCCGGCAGCCGCGATCCGCACGATGGGGCCCTCTGAGCCCTCCACGACGCGAAAGATGGCCACCCCGATGAGAGCGGCGCCGCCGACCAGACCCGCGATTCCGACCGCCCGGCGCGGCATACGCTCGGTGAGCAGCCACCAGACGCCGGCTACCACCGCCGCCAGGCCGATCAGGGCGACGACGAGCCAGGCGACGTTGCGCGCGACAAAGACGATGACCTCCACGACCAGGACGGCCGTCGCCAGCAGCGCGAGCAGGGCGAGCGCGCGGCGGCGCAGTGAAGGCACGCTGGAGTCGCCGGACGTCACGTGCAGGCCCCCTCTCTCTTCGGTCTCGGAGCCCGCCGCCCTCGGTGTCTGGCGCCTGCGCATCGCCGGGCGGCCGGTCCGCTCACGTCGACCAGAAGCGCATGGTCGATGCTCGAGCCCAGTCTTGCCGAGCCGGCATCCCGTTACACACGTTGCCCGGCGCCGTCCGCAAGCCTCGCGCGGGACCCGCCGGCAGACGGTCGGCACGACCTGCATTGGCGTGGGCGAAGGCAGCCTTGGGTATCACAGCCCCGCGCCACTTGGCGAACGAAGGGAGCGCCGATGACAGAGGCGACGGGTACCGCGACCCCCAGCGTCTCAGCCGGGGCGAAGCCCAACCGGCGTCTCGCCCTTCTGCTGTCGATGGCGATGTTCGTGCTCGTCGTCGACACCTCGCTCATGAACGTGTCGATCGCCGCCGTCGTGCACGACCTGGGCACGACGGTCAGCGGCGTGCAGTCGGCGATCGCCCTCGAGGCGCTGGTCTCGGCCGCCTTCATCCTGATCGGCAGCAAGATCGGCGACCTCATCGGGCGCAAACGGGCCTACGTGCTGGGCCTGCTCGGCTACGCCGTCGGCGCCGCGGCGATGACCCTGGCTCAGGGCCTGACCGCGATCATCGTCTTCTGGGCGATCATCGGCGGACTCGGCGCCTCGCTGCTGCTGCCGGCCATGCAGTCGCTCATCCACGGCAACTTCGAGGGCGCGGCGCGGCGCAAGGCCTACGCGCTGGTCGGGGCCGCGGCCGCGGTCGCCACGGCGGTCGGCCCGCTGCTCGGCGGCTTCATCACCACCTACCTGTCGTGGCGCATCGGCTTTCTGCTCGAGGACGTGATCATCGTGGTCGTCCTGTCCGGGCATCGGGCTCGTCCGCGACGTGCCGTACACCGGGTCCCGCCAGATCGACGTGGTCGGCGCCATCCTCTCGGTCCTGGGCATGGGCGGCATCGTGCTCGGCATCCTGGTGTGGCAGGAGGGCGGCGACTCGGTGGTCGCCCTCCTGGTGCTCGGCGCCGTGGCGCTCGCCGCCCTGGTCTTCTGGCTGCGGCGGCGCGACCGCGCGCGGCAAGCCGACGCTGATCGACCCTCACCTGTTCGGGCTCAAGACCTTCCGGCTGGGCATCTCGCAGCAGATGCTCCAGCAGATCGCGCTGGGCGGCACCATCATCGCCCTGCCGATCTACCTGCAGATGGTGCTCGAGTACAACGCCATGCAGGCCGGCCTGTCGCTCGCCCCGCTCTCGCTCAGCATGTTCGGGGTGGCGCTGCTTGCCGGCAAGCGGGCCGGCAAGCGGCGCCCGGCCGGCATCGTGAGGGCCGGCTTCGCCCTGCTCACCGTGGGCATCGCCGCTCCTGATCCCGATCGTCCCGCGGGCGAGCTCCGGTTGGTACCTTGTCGCCCCCCTGCTGATCGCCGGCTCCGGGCTCGGTCTGCTGGTGTCGCAGCTCAACAACTACACGCTCTCGCCCGTCTCGGAGGAGCGCGCCAGCGAGGCCGCCGGCGTGAACTCGGCGGCGGGCTCGTTCGGGCTGTCGTTCGGGCTCGCCTTCGCCGGCGCCATCATGCTGGCCGTGCTCTCGCTGACCTTCACCGACATGGCGCAGTCGAGCACGGTGCTGCCGCCGGCCCAGCAGCAGCAGGTCGCCACCCACCTCGAGCACGACGCCGAGATCATGAGCAACACCCAGCTCCGCCAGCAGCTCGCCGATCAGCCCGCGGCGATCCAGAACGAGATCGTGCGCATCAACACCGAAGCCCGGCACATCGCGCTGCAAGTGGCCCTGCTCGTGCCCCTCATCGCCGGTCTTCTGGGCCTCGTCAATTCGTTTCGCATGGTGAGACTCCGCGACGGCGGCGACGCCACGGTCCGCATCGGTTGACAGTTTCACCCACGCCGACCAGAATTCTTGACGCTCGACGTCGCCGCAACGCCAGAGGGTGTACTCTGCGGCAACGGCGCCTGTCAGGAGACGGAGTTGGAGTTTCGGGCAGAGTCCGCCCAGCGCCCCGACGGCCTTGCCGTCGTCACCCTCGCTGGAGAAGTCGATCTCTTCACCGCGCCGCGGTTCGATGAGGCGCTGCAACGGTGCATCGACCAGGGCGCTCGCCACGTCGTCGTCGACTTCTCCAAGGTCACCTTTATCGACTCGACGGCGCTGAGCGTCCTCGTTGCCGGCAGCAAGCGACTTGCGCGAGGCAAGCTCGTCATCGTCTGCGGGCTCGGCAATGTCCTGCGCCTGCTGCAGGTCGCCGGCCTGGAGCGCCTGTTCGTCATCTGCCCCACGCTCGACGAGGCACTGGCCGCAGTCCGGTCGACGAGCGTCGCGTGAGCGGCGAGCGCGCCGCTCGCCTTTGGCCGCAACGTTCGATACTCCCCGCACAGACGCCGTAGAATTGGCCCCCACCCGGCCTCAGTGACCGCCTGCAGAGGAGTCAGTTGTCGCATGGCACCATAGACCCGACGGCCGCGCCACCGCGCCTGCAGTTCCACGTGCCTCCTCGGCCTTCGCACCTGCTGCGCGCCCGCGACCGCATTCGCGACTATCTGCGCCAGTACTGCACCGAGCCCCAGGCGATCGACGACGTCGTGCTCTGCGTCGAGGAGGCCGCCACCAACGCCATCCGCCACAGCGGCAGCGACCGCGACATCGAGGTCTCACTGCGCTTCGTCGACGGCGACCTGGTCGCCGAGGTCAAAGACCAGGGTCGCGGCTTCGACCTTGCGAGCTTCGATTGCTATGCGCTCCCCGACCTCATGTCCGACCACGGCCGCGGCCTCTACATCGTCGCCAAGCTCATGGACTCGCTCGAACTGACCGTCGACGGCGGGCTCGAGGTGCGCATGACGCGCCGCGCCCAGCCGCGCTGCGAGGCCTCACCCCGTGACGATGAGCTCACCGACCCGCGCACCGGCGGCGGCGCCCGCACACGCGCCATGCTCGACGAGCTCGAGGAGGGCTTCATCGCCCTGGACTGGGAGTACCGCTACGTGCACGCCAATCAGGCGGCGCTCCACCTCTCGAGCAAGACCCTCGAGCAACTCCTCGGCCGCACGCCCTGGGAGGTGTTCCCGGAGCTGCAGACCGCCCCGCTTGCGCGAGCTCTACCGGCAGGCCATGGAGCTCGGCCGGCCCTCCGTGAGCGAACTCCCCTCGATCTTCGACGACAGCTGGCGCGAGATACGCATCTACCCGACCATCAGCGGCATCAGCGCCTACTTCAACGACATCACCGAGCGCAAGCGCGGCGAGCTGGAGCGCGACCAGCTACTTGGCGCGCTGCGCGACAGCGAAGAGCGCTACCGGCAGCTGTTCCAGAGCGAATCCGACGCGATCCTTCTCATCGACCACGAGAGCGGACGCCTGCTCGAGGCCAACGCGGCGGCGGCCGCCGCGTACGGCTACACGATCGAGGAACTGCTCGGCCTGACCGACCTCGACCTGTCCGCCGAACCCGAGCTGACACGCTCGACGACGCAGGTCGGCGGAGGTCGGCGAGAACGTAGCCGTGCCGTTCCGCCTGCACCGCCGCAAAGACGGGACGACCTTCGCCGTCGAGATGACCGGAAGAGTATTCAGCCTGCAGGGGCGGATGGTGCGCGTTGTGGCGGTACGCGACGTCACCGCGCGCAAGCGGGCTGAGGAGATGCTCGGTCGCTTCGAGCTCCTGGCGGCCAACAGCCGCGACATCATCCTCTTCATGGACCGCGACGGGCGCATCATCGAAGCCAACGCGGCGGCCGAGCGCGCCTACGGCTACACGCGCGACGAGCTCCTGGAGCTGACCGTCACCGACCTGCGAGCAGTCGAGACCGAGGCCGAGATCGCCTCACCAGATGACCGAGGCCGACGAGCGGGGCATCCTGTTCGAGAGCCTCCACCGCCGCAAGGACGGCAGCACCTTCCCGGTCGAAGTGAGCTCGCGGGGTGCGACCGTCGGCGGACGGCGCACGCTGGTGAGCGTCGTGCGCGACATCAGCGAGCGCAAGCGGGCCGAAGGCGAGCTGCGCGACAGCGAGGCCCGCTTTCGCCTGGCGCTGCGCCACGCGCCCGTCTCGGTGGCGCTCCAGGACCGCGAGCTGCGCTACGTCTGGGCCTACAACCAGCGCACCGCCGAGCACGACGAGATCATCGGCAAGACCGACCGCGAGATCTTTACGGCCGCCGAGGCCGAGCGCGTCGGCGACATCAAGCGCCGCGTCCTCGACGAAGGCGTCGAGCTGCGTGAGCAGATGTGGCTCGAGCGCGCGGGCGGCCCTATCTTTCTCGACATCACGTGGGAGCCCCTGCGCGACGAGGCGGGAGAGGTCGTCGGCGTCAGCAGCGCGACGGTCGACCTCACCGCCATAAAGCGCGCCGAGGAGGCGCTGCGCGACGCCGAGGCGAAGTCGCACGACCTGATCCGCTACGCCCCGACGGGCATCTACGAGATCGATTTCCGCGGGCCTCGCTTCAAGACCGTCAACGACGCGATGTGCACGATGAGCGGCTACACGCGCGAAGAGCTGCTCGCCATGGACCCGTTCGACCTGCTCGACGCCGAAAGCCAGGCCGTATTCGCAGAGAGGATCCGCCGCGGGCTCGCCGGCGAATCGATCGCAGACTCGGTCGAGTATCGCTTCAAGACAAAGGACGGACGTCTGCGCGACGTCGTCCTGAACACCACGCTCACCAAGACGGCCGGCGTGGTCGACGGGGCGTTCGTGGTAGGCCACGACGTCACCGAGCGCAAGCTGGCCGAAAGCGAGCTTCGCGAGAGAGACGCTCGCCTGCGCGCCCTGTTCGAGAACCTGCAGGACGGCTTCTACCTGGCCGAGATCGTGCGCGACGGCGAGGGCACGCCCAGCGACTATCGCTTTCTCGAAGTCAACAGGGCGTTCGAGGAGCTCATGAGCTCCGATCGTGCCCGGCTGGTCGGCCAGCTGGCTTCAGACGCCATCCGGGGACTCGACCCAGCCTGGGCCACGGTCCTCGGCGAGGTCGCCGACAGCGGCACCCCGGTGCGCTACTGCCGCCACTCAAAGGTGTTCGAACGCTGGTTCGAGATCGCCGCCTTTCGCCCGGTCGCCGGCCAGGTCGGCGTGATCGTGAGCGACGTCACCCAGCAGCGCGAGGCGCAAGCCCGCGCCGACCACGAGCACCAGACGCTGACGGCGATCCTCGAGGGGTCGCCGGCCGGCGCCCTCTACCTCGACCGCGAGTTCACCATCCGGGTCGCCAACCGTCAGTTCGAGCGCAACACGGGCGTGACGCGCGACCGGCTCATCGGCCGCAACTACTTCGAGGCCATGCCCGAAGCGGGACTGCGGCGCTTTCTCGAGCGCGCCCGCGACGCCGCGCGCGCCGTCGAGCTCAGCGCGCTTCCCATGGAACTCCCGGCGCGGCCCGACCGCGGCGTGACCTACTGGGACTGGATGGCCCAGCCGGTCACCAACGCTTCAGGGCAGGTCGAGGGGCTGGTGCTGTCGTCTATCGACGTCACCGCCGACGTGCGATCGCAGCGCCTGTCCGACACGCTCAGCCGCATCAGCCTGAAGCTGGCCGACGCGACCGACCCGACGGCGGCGCTCGAGGGCGCCGGCAAGCTCGCCGTCGACGCGCTGGGTTGCGATTCGTTCCTCGCCGCCCGCCTCGATGCGGGCCAGTGGACGCCTTTGCAGTCCGCGCACGCGGCGCCTGCCGCCCTCACGCGCGAACCAGGCCGCTGGCCCGAGCCTCCGGTGGGCAACCTCGACGTTTCCCAGGTGGCCGACTGGCAGGCGGACGCCCGTGTGAGCCCGGCCTGGAGGCAGGCTTGGCGCCTGCACGCCTGTCTCTTTGCCCCCCTGGTGAACAATGGCCGGCTGACCGGTGGACTGTTCTTCGGGCTGCGTGAACAGACCCGCACCTTCGATGCCCCCGAACGCGAGTTCGCCCGACGCTGCGCCAGCATCATCACGGTCGTCCTCGACAACCTGCGCCTGGCCGGCGACCTCGAACGCGCCGCCCTCACGCTGCAGGAGAACATGCTGCGCCCGCTGCCCCTGGTCCGCGGCCTGCAGTTCGCCGCGGTCTCGCAGCCCGCCCACGAAGCCGACCTGGTCGGCGGCGACTTTCACGACGCCTTCCTGGCAGACGACGACCACGTCGTGCTGCTGGTCGGCGACGTGACCGGCAAAGGCCTCGGCGCCGCCGGCCTCACCGAGACCGTACGCACTGCGGTGCGCGCCTTTGCCGCTATCGACCACGCACCCGACTACGTCATGCACAAGACAAGCGAGCTGCTGCTGCGCCACGAAGCGGCGCGCAACCAGTTCGTCACGGCGTTCATGGTGACGATCGACCTGCGTTCGGGCGAGTTCCGCTACACGAGCGCCGGTCACCCACCGGCTGCTCACATGAGCGGCGCGAAGGTGGGTTTCCTGCCGACGCAGTTCGCCCCGCCACTCGGCGTGTGGGGCGACGAGTTCCCGGTCGGCAGCGGACGCCTCGCCGTGGGCGACCTGCTCGTGCTCTACACCGACGGCGTCACAGAGGCGCGCAGCACACGGGGCCTGTTCGGCGAGCGGCGCGTCCTGCGCGCCCTGCGCGAGAGCGCCCGGGGCGATGTGCAGGACGTAGCCGAAGGCCTGCGCGACGCTGCCGTCGAGTTCGGCGGGACGCTGCGCGACGACCTCGAGATCCTCGCCGTGCGCTTCGTCGGTCGCGCCGACGACGCGCCCGCCGAGGGCGACTCGGGCGAAGGCCGCAACGGCCGCGGTCTCGTGTCCCAAAAACTGCGATAGGGTTGCCTCGCCGAGCGGGCGAGGCTCAGGAGTTCATTCCTTCAAGGAGGAGTAATGGCGCAGACCACGTTCACGCAGTCGATCCTCGAGGACCGTCGCGACGAGCTGCTCGAGCAATGGCTCGCCGCGCAGTTGCAGGCGCCGACGCGGCGCTCCGACCTGATCGGCGAGGGCGAGTTGCGCCGCCAGTCGGCCAGGTTCCTCGACATGCTCGCGCTGGCGGTGGCCGACGGCGACCTGGCTACCCTGTCGGGGGCGGCGTGGGACGACCTGCGCGACCTGCTGGGCAACCTCTCCGCCGAGCACGCAGCGCTGGGCTTCGTGCCGTCGGAGACGGCGACCTTCATCTTCTCGCTCAAAGAGCCGCTCTTCGAGCACCTGAGCCGCGAGCAGGGCGCCGACCCCAAAGCGCTCCTGGCGGAGACCTGGCAGATCAGTGCGCTGCTCGACAAGCTCGGCCTGTTCACGGTCGAAGCGTTCCTGGCGAGCCGCGACGCGCTCATCCGCCGCCAGCAGCAGGAGATGCTCGAGCTCTCCACGCCGGTCGTGCGCCTGTGGCAGGGGGTCCTCGCCCTGCCGCTCATCGGCACTCTCGATAGCGCCCGCACGCAGGTCGTCATGGAGAGTCTGCTGGGCGCCATCGCCGAGACCGACTCGACCATCGCCATCATCGACATCACCGGCGTGCCCACGGTCGACACGCTCGTCGCCCAGCACCTGCTGCGCACCGCCGCGGCCGCTCGCCTGATGGGCGCCGAGGTCATCATCAGCGGCATCCGCCCGCAGATCGCCCAGACCGTCGTGCAGCTCGGCGTCGACATCAGCGAGGTCACCACCAAGGCATCGCTGGCCGACGCCTTTGCCCTGGCCCTGCGCCACAGCGGCATGTCCATTGCTCCTGCCGCGGGCGCCTGAGGGTCGCATGGAGCGCATTCCCGTCATACGGATGGGCGCCTTCCTGCTGGTCTCGGTCTACGAGGAGATCGAAGACCGGCAGGCCATCAACCTCGAGACCGACCTGCTCGAGGCCATCGTCAAAGCGAGCGCTCGCGGCGTGCTGATCGACATCTCCGGCCTTGGCGTTGTCGACTCCTTCACCGGTCGCATGCTGGCCAACATCGCCGAGGGCGCCAAGCTGCTCGGCGCCGAGACGGTGGTCGTCGGCATGCGTCCGGCCGTCGCCATGACGATCGTCGAGCTCGGCCTTTCGCTCACGGGCGTGCACACGGCGCTGACCGTGGAGCACGGCATGGCCAAGCTCAGCGAGAGCGGCGGCGCCGATGCCCACTGAAGAGCTCGAGCGCCTGCGACTCAAGGGGCAAGAAGACGTCATGCGCGTGCGTCAGGCCGCCCGGCGCTGGGCCGTCGAGCTGGGCTTCGGCCTGGTCGACCAGACCAAGATCGTCACGGCTGTGAGCGAACTGGGGCGCAACGCGGTGGTCTACGGCGGCGGCGGCACCGCGACCGGCGAGATCGTCCGCGAGGCCACGCGGACCGGCCTGCGCATCACCTTCGTCGACTCAGGGCCGGGCATCGCCGACATCCCACTGGCATTGAGCGACCATTACGGCACGGGTCAGGGCCTGGGCCTGGGACTGGGTGGCGCCAAGCGCCTCATGGACGAGTTTCGCATCGACTCTCACGTTGGTGAGGGCACCACCATAGCCATCACGCGCTGGCTGTGATCGGTCACGTCATCGACATCAAGGAGTCGACCGACGTGGCCCACGCGCGTCGCGAAGCCGGCCGGCTGGCCCAGCAGATGGGCTTCTCGCCGGACGAACTGAGCCGCATCGCCCTGGTGGTGACCGAAGCCGCCCGCAACATCCTCAAACACACCGACACGGGCGGCCGCGTCGTACTTTCGCCGGCGGGCTGGGACGCAGGCAGGCTCGACATTCTCACCCTCGACCTGGGCGGCGGCATCGCCGACATCGCCGCGAGCCTGCGCGACGGGCACTCGACCGCCGGAGGCCCGGGTACCGGCCTTGGCGCCATCTACCGCGCCGCCGATGCCGTCGACATCGCGTCGGCACGGCAGCGCGGCACCGGCTTGCTGGCGCGGTTCTGGCCGGGCGGAGCGCCGGTCGACCGACGACGCGACCTCGACGTCGGTGCGGTGGCGGTGCCCTACCCCGGCGAGACGGTCAGCGGCGACGCCTGGGCACTGCGCTTTGAGCCCGACGCCCTGGTGATCGTCGTGATCGACGGCCTGGGCCACGGGCCCGAGGCCGCCGACGCCGCAACGGCGGGCCGCAGGGCGTTCGTCCAGACTGCGGGCGCCTCGCCCGAAGCCATCATCGTCGCGCTGCACGACGCCTTGCAAAAGACGCGCGGCGCGGCCGTCGCCGCGGCGCGCATCGACACGGCGCAACGCCAGGTGGCTTTCGCCGGCATAGGCAACATCGGAGCGGCGATCGTGTCGAGCGCCGGCCGCCACAACCTCGTCTCGCACAACGGCATCGTGGGGGGCGCTGTACGCCGGGTCCACCAGTTCACCTACGAGTGGCCGGCGGCGCCCGCCCTGCTCGTCATGCACAGCGACGGGCTGTCGGAGCGCTGGGACCTCGAGCGCTATCCGGGAGCGCTCGCCCGCGACCCGGCATTGATCGCAGGTCTCCTGTACCGCGACCATGGCCGAGCCCGCGACGACGCTACCGTGGCGGTCGTCAGACAGAGGCGCAGTGAAGTCGACTGATCTGCGCATCTCCTCCCTGTCCGACCTCGACCAGGCCGCGACCCAGGCGCGCAGCCTGGCTGCCGCCGTGGGGCTGTCCGCCCGCGAGGCGGTCGGCCTGGCGGGAGCGGTCAGGGTCATCGCCTACCGCCTGCTCGAGTGCAGCGAGGGCGGCACGCTGCGCCTGGCGCTCGAAGGCGCGCCCCATGGCGAGACCCTCTGCCTGACGGTCGAGCCGGCGAGCGGGCACGAGAGCCTGTCGGCGCTCGACCTGTTGGGGCCCGAGGTCGTGTCGGGGCTCTCAGTCGTGCTCGGACTCGAGGGCGTCGTGCGCCACGGCGCGGTCTGTTTCTTGAAGCGGTTGCCCGCCGACCGCGCCGTCGCGGGGGCGGTCCGGGCGGCCCCGCCGATCTCTGCCGAGCAATCGCCCGTCGACGACCTGCTGTTCCTCATCGAAGATTCGCGCTGGAAAGAACAGCAGATCGACCTGCTGCAGGCGGAGTTGGACGACACGAACCACGGCGTCATGGCGCTCTACGAAGAGCTCGAAGACCGCGCCCAGCTCGAGCAGCAACTGCGCGAGACCCAGCGGCGGTTCATGGCGCACCTCACGCATGAGTTCCGCACGCCGCTCTCCTCGCTGCTGGCGCTCAGCGAGATCCTGTTGGCGCGCTACGACGGCGAGCTGACCCCCGAACAGGAAAAGCAGATCACCCTCATGCGCAGCTCGGCGGCCGACATGAACCAGCTCGTCGACGACCTGCTCGACCTGACCAAGGCCCAAGCCGGAGCGACCGCCGTGCGACTCGCCGCGGTCGACGTACCGGCGCTGTTTCGCAGCTTGCGCGGCCTCATGCGCCCGCTGGTCGGCAGCGACGAGGTCGCCCTGGTGTTCGACGACCCGGTCGGTCTGCCCGAGGTGACGAGCGACAGGGCGAAGCTCGCCCAGATCCTGCGCAACCTCATCTCCAACGCGCTCAAGTTCACGCGGCGCGGCGAGGTCAGGGTGTCGGCGCGTCTTTCGGCGGATGGCGGCAGAGTGGTGTTCACCGTGGCCGACACCGGCATCGGCATCGCGCCCGCCGACCAGCGCCACATCTTCGACGACTTCGCGCGGGTCGAGAGCGCCGGCGAACCCGAGGTGAAAGGCACTGGCCTCGGCCTGCCCCTCGCGAGGCGCCTGGCCGAGCTGCTCGGTGGTTCGATATCGTTGCAAAGTACACTCGGCGGGGGGTCTGTCTTTAGCGTCGAGACCCCGGTGACCGGACCCGGCCCCGATGCGCAGGGCGAAGACGCGCAGACTGGAGAGCAGACATGACAAGCCCCGACCATGCCGACTCGCCCGCGGTCGGCGCATCGTCTCAGCAAACTCCCGCCGGGCCTCTCATCCTCAACGTCAACGACAGCGAGGCGGGTCGTTACGCGACCACCCGCATGCTGCTCAAGGGCGGCTTCACGGTGCTCGAGGCGGCCAACGGCGCGGCGGCCCTGGAGCTCGCCGCGGAACGGCCCGACCTCGTGCTGCTCGACGTGAAGATGCCCGACATGAACGGCTTCGAAGTCTGCAAACGGCTCAAGGCAGACCCGGCGACGGCCGCTATTCCCGTGATCTTCCTCTCCGCCACCTACCGCGACAGCGGCACCGTGGTCGAGGGCCTGGACACCGGGGCCGACGGCTACCTGACCGAACCCGTGGAGAGCCAAGTCCTGCTCGCCTCTGTGCGGGCCGCCCTGCGCGCACGCGCCGCCGAAGCTGCCGCGGCTGCCGCGCTCGGCAAGCTCAAGGCCGTTCTGGCGGCGGTCGACGCACCCGTGTGCCTGCTGGACCGCCACGGGGTCGTGGAGTACGCGAGCGCTGCGGCGCGCGCCAGCGTGAGCCCTGCGGACGGCGCACTCGAAGGCCGCCCCTGCGGCGCGCTGTTCGGAGAGTCTCTCGACGACGCGCTGGCAACGCTGCGAGCCGCATTGGCGCCGGTGGAGTTCACCCTCGGAACGAGCGCGGCCCGGCTCACGGCGATCGTCGATGCGCTCGGGGTCTACCAGGGAGCGGTGCTCTCACTGCACGCGTCGTAACCACCGCCAAGCTCGGCAGTACCTCTGCTCACACCTTCGGGTGCGGTGTCCCGCCCGACGGTCTTTCGTGAGGATTCCGACCGTCGACCCTTTGCGATTACAAACGGTCGTCGACCCAGCGGACGGAGTACCATCACTGTCGGGTTGTGGGACCTTACCGTCTGCGGCGCTCCGTTCGGGCTGCTCCGTTCGCCTCGAGCGGTTAGCTGCGGCCCAAGCCGCGCGCCAAAGTCAACGAGACGGAGCCAGGGGAGAGGTGACGGATGCAAGCCACCATCGACAACGAGTTGTGCATGGCCGTGCCGATGAACGTGCGCAGCCTCGCCGATCTGCGCTGGCGCACGTGGGCCTATCTGGCCGCCGCAGGAGTGGCCGCCGGCATGCTCGAGGACGTCCTGATCGCGTTGCACGAAGCCGTCGCCAACGCGCTCCAGCACAGCGGCGCCAGCGATGACATCGCGGTGCGCGTCAAGGCGACCGCCAGGAGCGTGGTGGTCGAGGTCGCAGACCAGGGCTGCGGTATCGGCCCCGGCGTCTCGATCCCCCGAAGCCACCCAGCCTGACCGCCGAAGAGGGCCGCGGGCTCTTCATGATCTGGTCGCTGATGAGCTCGGTGCGGTTCGGCCACAGCAGCGGCACGCATCTGGTGATGGTCAAGGAGCTCTTTCCGGCGCATTCATAGTCGGCTCGCGGAACGGCTCCGGTCATCTTCTTCGCTTGCAGGGAAATCGCCGAGCAACTAGGCTCGTGCCGTTCTGCGGCGACCGGGGTGGTTGTATGGCTGAAGGCCTGACCTTCGAGCAAGTCAAGAGGGCCAGGGTGTTCGCCTGGCACGAGCTTCACTTCATCTTTACCGACGACACCTTGCTGCGCGTCGTACTGCCGGTCGGCTCGAACTTCGAGTCGGCCGCCCCCGAAGACGCTCCCATGATCGTGCGGCCGAGCAGTCTGCGCGGCACGGAGCACCTGCTCGACGACGGCTGGCGTCACCTCGCCACGTGCACCTGTCGCTTCTGCGCACCTCACCATCAGCAGTCCGGCTCGGCGGCGGAGCGGCGCGGCCGGTGTGGGCGACCCACGAAGTAGCGACACCGCGCGGCGACGCCTCTCAGGCGGCCTCGATCCGTGATGCAGACTCAGCGACCAGCCGCTTGCGCAGCCGCACCTCAGTGCCGTCTTCGACGTGGAATTCGACCTCGTCCATCAGAGCCCGCAGCAAAAAGAGGCCGCGGCCGGACTCGCTCAGTGGATCGGGCGGCAGGTCGGTGAGGCGCTCGAGATCGAGACCGGAGCCGTAGTCGCGCACGGTCACGAGGATCTCGTCTGCACCAACGCTGACCGAGACGCGCACTCCGCAGGGCGTGGCGGCAAAGCGCAGGGCGTTCTTCGACGCTTCCTGCACGCAGGTGAGCAGGTCGTAGGTCAGCCCGGCGGCCAGCGCATGGTCGAGGAGATAGAACTCGAGTTCGTGGCGCGCTGCGGCAAGCCCGGCGAGGTCATGGACATCGACCCTTCGCGATTCTGATTTCACGGCCGCCTACTTTCTGCGCCGACGTTCGACTTCTGTACTTGCAGTTCTCGGCATCTCGGGGCTGTTCCTCGCCGTTTTTCGGCTCCATCCGCACGGCCGACGTCGCGGAAGCTACTCGGCCACGGCGCAGAGCTTTTGCGCGTCACGAAAGCTGCGCAGCTTGGCAAGCGTCTTGGCCTCGATCTGCCGCACGCGCTCGCGCGACAGACTGAGCTCGTCGCCGATCTGCGACAGGGTGCGCGGCTCGCCGTCGCTGAGCCCGAACCTGAGCTCGATGATGCGGCGCTCGCGCTGCGTGAGCGAGGCGAGCAGATGGTCGACCAGGTAGCGCCGTTCGCCCTCGACGGCGGCGGCGAGGGGCTCCACTGCCGCTTGGTCCTCGACGAGCTCGGACAGCGACGAGTCGTCGCCTTCGCCGCTGGGCGTCTCGAGACTCAGGGGCACTCGGCTCGCGTTGATCAGCTCGTGCACCCGCTCCACGTCGAGGCCCATCTCGGCGGCGATCTCCTCGGGGGTGGCCTCGCGCCCCACGCGCTGCTCGAGCAGGCGCCGCGCCGCGACCAGCTTGCTCTGGGCCTCGATCACGTGCACCGGAAGGCGGATGGTGCGGCCCTGGTCTGACAGGGCGCGGGTCATCGACTGGCGGATCCACCAGTAGGCCAGCGTCGAGAACTTGAAGCCGCGGCGGTAGTCGAACTTCTCGACGGCGCGGATGAGGCCCACGTTGCCCTCCTGGATGAGGTCGAGCAGCGGCAGGCCACAGCCGTCGTAGCGCTTGGCGATGTTGACCACGAGGCGCAGGTTGCCCTCGATCATGGCGCGCTTGGCCGCCATGTCGTGAGCCTCGATGCGCTTGGCCAGGGCGACCTCCTGCGCCGCCGTCAGCAGGGGCGTACGCGTCATCTGCGAGAAGTAGGTGCGCAGGGGGTCGATCGACGAGCCGCCCACTTTGAGGTCGAGGTCGCCGGCGTCGCCCTCGGGGCCATCGGCGGTCAAGGGCGCCGCGTCCGCGGTGAGCGGCGCCGCCTCCGAGTCTTCGACGATGTCGATACCGAGGTCTGAGAGCAGCATGAGCAGGTCGTCGATGCCGTCGGGGTCGAGCTGGGCCTCGGCGACCACGGCGGCGACTTGGGAGGCCTCAAGGTACTCCTGCTCGCGCCCCGTCGCGACGAGGCGCTCCACCTCGTCGGACCGAGCCGCGGCGCGACCGCCCGTCGCTACATCGCGAGAAGCTTCCATGGTCGCAAAGTACCCGCATATCGGTGTTGTCAGCAGGCTCCGGCGAGCGGCCGTTCGTCGGGACTGGCGGCGGCGGCGGGCGGCGCGGCGAAGCCGCGCCGCCCGCCGCCGATCGGGCGTTGGTCGGCTACCTCACCTGGGCGGGGTCAGCCCCGTGAAGTCGCCTATGGCCTTGGCCGAGTAGGGTGCGTTCAGCAGGCCGGCCGCCTTGCCGGGCACGTTGAGCATGCCGTAGCTCCAGCGGATGTTCTTGGCCCTGGTGACCTGGATGACGCGGTCGTTGAACTGGTCGGCGATCAGGGTGTCGCCGTTGCGCAGGCGGACCGCCTGCGAAGGGGCCGGGTTGGCGTTGCTGCCCGGCTGCGTGTTCGTCGTGTAGGACCAGACCACCGTGCCGGCGTGGTCGACCTCGATCACGCGGTTGTTGCCGCCGTCGGTGATCAGGGTGTGGCCGTTGGGCAGCCGGCTCGCGAAGGCGGGCGCATTGAGCCCCGTCGTGTCGCTCCAGACGATGTTCTTGGCCTTCGTGACCTCGATCACGCGGTTACCGCCCTCGTCGGCGATGAGGACGTGGCCGTTGGCCAACAGCTCCGCGCTGTTCGGCGTGTTGAGCTGGTCGGCCCCGCTGCCGGCGACGCCGGTCTGGCCGTACTGCCAGACGATCTTATGCGCGGGCGTGACCATGATCACGCGGTCGTTGCCCTGATCTGTGATGAGCACGTCGTGGTTGGGCAGCCAGGTCGCCTGGACCGGCGTGTTCAGCCGGTTGAAGCCCGTGCCGTTCACGCCCGCCTTGCCGTACTGCCAGACGATCTTGCCGGCGTGGTTGACGAGCAACACCCTGCTGTCGATGGCGCCGCCCGCCGGGTAACCGGGCGCTCCGGCCGGTGCTCCGGTGCCGGCGATCAGCGTGCGGCCGCCGGGCACGCGTTGCGCGTCGTTGGGGGCGACGACCGTATGCGGCCCCGCCATGAACGAGCCCGTGCCGAAGTGCCAGACGATGTTGCCGGCCCGCGACAGCTCGATCACGCGGTTGTTGAACTGGTCGGCGACGAGCACGTTGCCCGTTGCGTTGAAGGCAAACCGTGGCGCGGCGCCGGCAGAGCCGACCCACGCCGCCAGGAAGATGGCGACGAGGGCTCCACCGAGTACCGCAGGCGCCAAGCGGCGCCGGACTTTCTGTGGCACGTTCATGAGCATGCCTCCTGTGTGGTGGGATGGATCAAAGGCCGGGCGCCGTATCGTCAGGGAGTCGTTTCCGCGAGCCCGGGCGCCGTTAACCGTTCTCCACGGCCCCTTACTTGACGATCACCTCGGCGTGCATGCTGGCCAACGCCTTGTGGATCGAGCACTCGTAGAAGTACACGCCCTTCTTGGTGAAGGTGAAGCTGAACGTCTGGCCCTGGTTCAGGTTCGAGCTGGCGAACGTGCTCGTGGTGGCGCTGTTCAGCGAGATGCTCACGGTCGAGATGACGTTGTGCACGGTCGAGTCGTTATTGGTCCAGGTCACCGTGGTGCCCGGCGAGACCGTCAGCGTCTTGGGCGTGAAGGTGAAGTTCTGGATGGCCACGGCGCTCGCGGCCGCGGTGCCGCTCGTGCTGACCGACGGCGTGGTCGCCGGCGTGGTTGCCGGCGCGGTGGCCGGCGTGGCGACCGGGGTGGTGCTCGCGCCCGACGAGCTGCCGCAGGCGGCCACGAAGGCCGCCAGAGCGACCAGCGCGACGGTGGCGACCAGCCAGCCGCTGCGGACGCTCGTGAAAGAGGTCTTCGTGCGGTGGGTGCCCATGTCGGCCTCACCCTCCCTGGGATCGCTGTTCTGGCGTACACCACCAACGACGCCGGCGGCCGGCCATTCCTTCCCGACCGACGAAGACTTCTTATCTCATCTCTACAAGCTCGTACGAATATCACCCGTGATTGACCCACCCGCCCGCGGGTTGTAGGGTCGCCGCGTTTGCCGGCCAGGCAACGAACCAGAGCAGACCAAACGCGCACGGCGCTCGTGACGGCGCCCACCCCAAGGAAGTCCACGGACTTTCGAAAGGAGGCAGGTCATGCACCGTAAACGGCTGGCCAACGCCTGTTTGCAGCTCTCCCCCGCCCCCCACCCAACGAGTCCGCCAACCGACCGCGCCGGCGCTCGCGGCCACGCACCCGCCCGGCCGCGCGCCCGCACGCTCATCCGCAGCCTGGCGGCGACGCTCGTCGTCGTGGCCGCCGTGACCTGCGGCGGCGGCTATTACGCCGCCACCGCCCGCGCATCGAGCGCCGCAACGCCCACCGAGAAACGCGTCCTCGCCCTCGTCAATCACGCGCGCGCAGCGCGCGGCATGGCCCGCCTGAAGATCGTGCCGAGCCTCGAACGCGCCTCGTGCTCGCACTCGCGCGAGATGGTGAGCCGCGGCTACTTCAGCCACAGCTCGTACAGCGGCGCGTCGTTCTCGGCGCGGCTGATCGGCTTCGGCTTTTCGCCGGCGGGCTACCGCAGCTGGACCGTCGGCGAAGACATCGCCTACGGCAGCGGCTCGCGCGGCACGGCCGCGGCCATCTTCGCGGCCTGGATGCACAGCCCGCCGCACCGCGCGATCATCCTGGACCGGAGCTTCCGTAGCGCCGGCGTGGGCCGCGCCGCAGGCACGTTCAAGGGCGTCTCCGGCGTCGTGTTCTTTACCCTCGACTGCGGCGCGCGCTCGCACTGAGGTCACCGCGCTCGCGGCACCGGGGTCGCGCGCTCGCCGGGCCGCGAGCGACACCGCGCGCACCGCCGGACCGCGAGCGCACCGCCGGACCGCGAGCGCACCGCCGGGCCGCGAGCGCACCGCGCGGTCCCGAGCCGCGAGCGCACCGCCGGTCACAACGAGCCCGTTTCGCCGGTTTGCTGGGAAAACTCTGTTCGCGGCATACACCGCCGCAGGCACGACAGTGACAAAAGAGGCATCACGGACCCGCAGGAACTGCCGCTAGGACCAGGGCCGTCCCCCACAAGGGTGCATCCGCACCCAGGGCCGGATGCCGCGTCGGCCGACGCGCCCCCGCGACCGCATCTGCGGCTCGTGCCGCCGCCGCCCGCGACGGCGCCCCCCGACCGGCGCGCTCTCTACCCCGACCTCGGCGCGGTCGTCCACCTTGACGGCGCCCCCGACCACGTGCTCGACGAGCTGCCCGCGCTGTACCGCAGCCCCTACAGCACCGCCGAGTACTTCAGGGCCTACGACCGGCCCCGCCGCATCTACGCCTGCGAGCTCGACGAGCCGCGCCACGTGGTGGCCTTCAGCACGCGCGGCGCCACCGCCGACGTGCTCAACAAGGTGATCGACATCGAGCCGGCGGCGGTCGAACGCGTGGCGGCGGCCATCTTTCGGGCGCACCCCGAGGTCAGACGCATTCGGGCCGAGGTCAAGTTCGCGCCGCGCAAGCTCAGCCTGCCGGCGCACCAGCTCTACTGGGCCGACGACCAGACGCTCGAGCTGCCCGCCTCGCAGGCATCCTGGGAGCATCGCCTGGGCACCTCCACGCGCCGCCATCTCCCCGAGTACCGCAACCGGCTGCAGCGCGCGCACCCCGACTTCAGGCTCGAGACCATCGAAGGCGCCCAGATCGGCCTGTCGCTGGTCGAGCAGGTCTTCGCCTGGAACCGGCAGCGCGTCGTGGCCAAGGGCGAGAGCTACATCTACGACGAACAGCCGGCCGCCCCCCACAAGCTCTGGCGGCTGCTCCAGTCGCGCGGCGTGGCGCTGTGCGGCTACCTGGGCGACGAGCTGGTGGCCGGCGAGCTCCTGCTGCACCTGGGGCCCGACTGCTGGGCGCAGCTCGGAGGGTTCGACCCGGACTGCGCCGACCTGCATCTCGGCTTTCTCATGACCACGTTCTGCGTGAGCGAGGCCATCCGCCGCGGCGCGGCGCGCCTGCACTTCGGCTGGGGCACCGTCGACTATAAACAGCGCCTGGGCGCCGTACCGGTCAGGGCCTACCGCATCGCCGTCTTTCGTTCGCGCCTCGACAAGGCGCTGTACGCCCGCGAGGAGTGGCGCGCCCTCGTGCGCGACCGCAAGATCTACTACTGGCGGGCGCGCCGCCGGCTCAAGCGGCGCCTGATGGCCCTGGCGGCCGAGGCTGCACCGCGCAGGCCGCGCTCCTGAAGGTCGCGATCCCCTCGTAGAACGGGATCGCCCGGCCAGCCGTCGCGGCCGTCGTACAACGGGACTGCCCCGCCGCGCGTCGTGGGTAGGTACGCCGCGCGGGCGCGGGTGGCGCGCGCGACCGGCCCCGACCAGACGAACAGGAACGCCACGACCGATCACCTGAGCATCGCCGAAATGAGTCCGGCGCGACGGGCGGCCAGGCCCGCCGGCGGCGTGCCCGGCCCCTTGTGGTATGCCGACCTGGGCGCGGTCGTGCACCCCGACGGCAGGCTCGCCGACGCGCCGGCCGAGCTGCTCGCCGAACTGCCCGCCCTGTACGGCAGCCCCTTCAGCACCGCCGAGTACTTCGCCACCTACGACCGCCCGCAGCGGGTGGGCGTGTGCGAGCTGCACGAGCCGCGCCACGTCGTCGTCTTCGCCCCGCACGGCGCCACCGCCGACGTGCTCAACAAGGTGGCCGCCATCGAACCGGCCGCCTTCGAGCGCGTGACGGCCGCGATCTTTCGCGCCCACCCCGAGCTGCGCCGCATCAGGGCCGAGATCAAGTTCCCGCCGCGCGAGCTGCACCGGCCGCTGCGCCAGACCTTTCGTAGCGACGACCAGGTGGTCGAATTGCCGAAGGGCAGCTCCTGGGCGTGGGAGTCGCGTCTGGGCACCTCGACGCGCAGGCACCTGCACAGGTATCGCAACGGGCTGCGCCGCAAGCATCCGGACTTCAGGCTCGAGACGCTCGAAGGCGACGCCATCACGCTGCCGCTGGTCGAGCAGATCCTCGAATGGAACCGGCAGCGCATCTGCGGCAAGGGCGAGTCCTGGATGTTCGCCGACCAGGCTGCGACCGCGCACAAGCTGTGGCGCCTGGTGCAGCGCCACGGCTCGGCGCTGTGCGGATACGACGGCGACCGGTGCGTGGCGGCTATCCTGCGGCTGTTCGTGGGCGACGACTGCTGGGCGCACACCGGGGGCTTCGACCCCTTCTACGAAGACGTGCACCTGGGCGCGCTCATGGCGTCGTTCGCGATCTGCGACGCCATCGCGCTGGGCTATGCCCGCATGCACCTCACGTGGGGCACGATCGACTACAAGCAGCACCTCGGCGCCGCTCCGGTGACGGCCTACCGCGTGTCGGTGTACCGCTCGCGCTTCGACCGCGCCCTCTACGCCCGCGAGCGCTGGGCGCTGCTCGTCAGGGACCGCAACGACATCTACTGGCAGGCGCGCCGCGCCCTCAAGCGCCGCCTCGTCGCGGTGCCGCCGCTCGGCCGGCTGGCGGCGGCTCACGACGCCGACCGCAGCCCCTCGTAAGACCGGGCCGACGGCGAGCCGCCACGCCGAACGCAGGTTCGCGCAGCCCTAGCCGGCCGGATCGTACAGCGCCACCCAGCGATCGGTGGTCTGCGCCGCGAAGGTCTTGAGGCCGAACACCCCGAGCGCGCCGTTGCTCGCCCGCCAGCTCGGGCTGGCGACGTAGCGGGCGGCGCTGAAATGATCGCCGCTGCCGTGCCCCCAGCAGGCCCACGACTGCAGGCCGCTGCGCGCCATGGCCTCGGTGCAGACCTTGCCGTCGGTCGCGCCCTCGGGCAGGGTCACCCAGCTGTCCCACGCGCGCAGGCCGGGCGTGCCGTGCTCGGGCTCGCCGCACAGGTCCCTGGCGTCGGCCTGACGCCTGCCCAAGTAGGTGTCGAAGGTGTCCGACTCCATGGTCTTGCCGACCGCCGCGTCGATCTTGCCGCTGTAGGCGGTCTTGAGCTGACCCCAGCGCCGGTAGCGCGCGTAGTCGACGAGGGCGTCGTTGTAGGCGTCGGGCGCCCAGCCGGCGTCGTGGGCGCGCTCCTCGGCCCGCGTCTTCGTGCCCCAGTCGAAGTTCGAGGAGCCGTAGAAGCCGTTCCTGGTCACGTGCAGGTCGTACACCTTGCCGCCGAGCTGCAGCGAGGCGATCGTGCCCGTGGAGTCGCCGATCAGCCACTCGTTCGAGTAGGCCCCGTTGTTGGCGTGCACGAGGGTGTGGACGGCCTGGGCGACGGTGGCGTCGTACTGGGCCGCCTCGCGCGCCCGCACGAACACGGGGGTGCCGCTCGGCGTGTAGACCGTGTCGGCCAGCGTGGTCTCGGTGAGCAGCAGGCCGGCGCTGTTCTCGTACCAGTCCTGTCCGCTCCAGATCTCGCCGCCGGCCGACTGGTAGCTGAAGGCGTAGCCCTTGAGCGGGTGCACGTAGAACATGACGTTGTACATGAAGGCGCCGCTGTACTGCGACCAGGTGTCGTGGCCCATGACCGGCGCGCCGTCGGCGGTCGCCGACCCGGTGGCGATGAAGGCGCTGCAGCCGCCCTTGCCCTTGCGGTGGGCGGCGAGGGCGAGCGGCGCAGAGGTCGCAGCCGTGGTCGCGGCCGTCGCGCCGGCTGTCGTCGTGGTGGCGTCGGCCGTCGTCGTTGCCGCGCCGGCGGCCGTCGTAGCGCCGGCCGTCGCGGTCGCGGCCGTCGCGGCCGTCGCCGACCTGCCCAGCAGCGTGGCGTAGCAGTCTTCGTCGGCCCAGGCGTTGGCGGCGACCACGTCCCAGAGTGTGTCGTTGGGGTACCCGGCGGCGTGCATGCCGTTGGCTATGCCGCGCAGCTCGGCGCGGTACTCAGCCGGAACGCGCGGCCAGATGTAGCGGCGCGCCACGGTGCGGGCCATCGTGCGCGCGGCGCTGCCGCGCGTGCCCACGTCGACCAGGATCGCGTAGTCCGACGACTGCGCGGTCAGGTAGCCGTTCTGAAAGCCGATGCGGTAAGGGCTGCCCTGCAGGTGGACGACGATCCACGAATCGGTCGACGAGACGCTGGAGCCCTGCAACAGCTCGCGCACCGCCGCCGAGCTGGGCGTGGGCACGCGCGGGGGAATACGGTACGGCGCGAAGGCCTGGGCGCGCGCGGCGCACACGGCCCCGGCAAGGCAACCGAGCACCACCACGACCACGCCGGCGCGCAAGAGTCTGACGGCCCGTTCCATGCTGGTACCCCCGTGTCGGCCTGGCGGCTTGCCGTGCAGCGAGCATACTACCGCCGAACGGAGGGCCGGAGGGGGCCGGGGCCGGCGCGGAGCCCGGGGCCGGCGCGGAGGCTGCGGCCGGCGCGACGGCTAGAGGCGGCGGCCGGACGCGGGGTCGTCGGTCGCGGCCGGCGCCAGCCAGGCGAGCAGCGCGAGGCCCACGGCGAGGCCGGCGAGCAGCACCCAGGTGCTTGGTCCGGCACCCTCGTCGATCACCATCTTCCAGACGAGCGAGACCGTGCAGACAGCGAGAAAGACGAACTCGACGCGCAGCATGATGCGGTTGGCGGCGGGGTCGCGGGCCACGGCCAGCGCGCCCACGCCCATAGCCAGCAGCGCAGCGCCCACGATGCGCTCCGAGGTCTGGTTGATGGCGTGAGAGACGGGCCCCAGGTCGAAGATCAGCGCGACCGCCGCGGCCGCACTGAGCGCCGCGTAGGCGAGCTGCACGAGCACCAGTGCGCGCCGCTTGGCAGGCACGGCGCTCTAGCGGGGCGTGCCGGGCGCGACGATGGTGGCCACGTCGCGCAGCACGTAGGTGCCTGCCAGGCGGTCGCCGATGCGCTGGTTGTTGGCGCCGAGCGCGATGCTCACCATGGCGACGGGCACGCCGACAAAGGGGATGAGGCAGCTCAGCGCCTTGGTCAGGTTGCGCACCAGCAGGGCGGGCACGCCGGCGCGGGCGCCCCCGTAGGCCACCACGTGCAGGTTGAGCATGCGCTTGCCCAGCGTAGCGTGAAACACCGCCTCGCAGATCATGTTGTAGGCAAAGAAGCCGCCCATGAGCGCGATCTCGAGAACGAGCACCGTGTGCGAATCGGCGTTGTCGCCCACGAGGTGGTTGATGATTCCCTGACTGCCCCCCAGCGAGCCGGCAAACCAGGCGTAGCAGACCGCGACCACCACGAACGAGACCACCAGATAGTCGATCAGGGCCGCCATCAGGCGCACGTTCCAGCCGGCGAGCACCTGGGTGCGCATGGTCGCCGCCGGCGCGGCGTACCCGGTCGCCGCCTGGTAGCCGAAGGGCGGCGGCGAGCCGAACGGCGCGGCGCTCTCACCGGCGCCGGGCGGCGGGGGCGGCAACATGCCGGCCGCCCCCGCCGCGTCGGTGTCGGGAGCGTCGGGCGGCAGGCCGCGCACGGGGTAGCCGCACTGAAAGCAGTATTCGTAGCCCACGGGCAGGCCCGTGCCGCAATTGTCGCAGATCGGCATGCCTCGCCCCGGCCTAGCGCGGCTGGCGCATCAGGAGCTCCCTGATGCTGTCGCGATGGCGTTCCGACGAGACACGCAGGTGCTTGAGCACGCGCCCCACGTTGAGCGAGTCGCTGGCGAAGACCTGGTAAGCCTCGCGCTCGACCATCTCCTGCTCGAAGCCCAGGGCGGTCTCGAGCGCCTGCACGAGCGTCACGCCGCTGCTGCCGGCGAGCTCGATCTGGTCGCGCACGTCGCGCGTGGCGCGGCGCAGCTGGGCCAGCGGAAAGCGGCGCGCGTCGACGAACACGTCGAGCTCGTGCTCGCGGGCCGCGAGGTCGCGCATGAGCGACCCGTGGCCGTATTCCTCGGCCGACAGGCCCTGCCAGAAGCTCGCCGTGGCGGTCAGCAGGGTGGCGTAGGCGTCGTACAGGTCGCCGATCGCGTCTTCGTGCTCGGCGAGCGCGTCGACGACCTGGCGCGCCGCGGCGGGATCGATCGTGCTGGCTGTCATGGTGCCTCCTGGGGCCTGCAGGCCCGAACGTGGCCTGCCTCCGACCTCTCGTCTCATCTTACCAAGCTCTGCGCGCGACCGTCGGGATGCAGAGACGTCAGGCGCCGTCGAAGCCAAAGCCGGCCGCGCGCGCCGGCGGCTCGAGCGGGCTGACCGGCAAGCCCGCGCGGGCCTCGGGTTCGTTGTAACCGATGGGCGCGACGTCGTTGGGGCCGTCGGCGTAGAACAGGCTGGCCAGGGCCTGGATCTGGCCGCGGCCCACGCCCAGCTCGAACTGACCGCCGCCGTAGAGCTCGATACCGGCGGAGCGGGCGCGCTCGATGCAGTCGATCAGCGCGCGCAGCGTGCCGAACCGCGAGGGCTTGATGTTCAGGTGGCGCGCCGGGCAGGGCATCTCCTCGACGTCGGCCCAGGAGTGGATGGGCGCGTCCCACGACAGGCGGCGCGCCGCGGCGCGCACCAGCTCGCCGGTCTCGCCGTCAGTGGCGGCGTCTTCGACGATCGCGTTGGGAAACGCGGCCAGCACGGCCTTGTACACGGCGGCGTCGGGCGCGTCGGCCATCATGCCGGCGGCGTAGTAGGCCTTGAAGTCGACGATGCGCACGCTGCCGGTGCCGGCCACGCTCGCGATCAGCTCGGCGTCCCAGTCGACCGTGGGGTCGAGCTTGAACTGCAGGCCCGGGTAGAGCGCCAGCCAGGGCTGTATGTCGTGGCGCGTCGAGACGACGAAGCGCACCGGCCGGTAGGGCAGCCCCAGGGCCTCGCCGAGCGACAGGCCGGCCTGGCGCAGGGCCAGGTCGAGCGCGGCGCTCTCGAAGGCCCAGCGCCGGTAGTCGCGGCTGGCCGGGCGTGCGGGCTCACGGGCAAACAGCGGCTGCCACGACGAGCCGTCGCAGGAACGCGTGCAGCGTGCCGGCCCAGCCCAGGCCGAGGTCGCGCCGGGTAGTCGTCGTGGTCGGGCGCGTCGTAGGTCACGTCTTCGCCGCGGCCCTCTTTGCCGCGCCCCCGCAGCACGATCTCGGTGGTCACCCGCGTGAAGCCGCTCGACACGGCCTGCTCGTGGCGCACGCAGCTCGTAGCCCTCGATGGTCAGGTCGAGCTTGGCCAGCCGCTCGTCGTAGAGGCTGCCCGCCCGGTCACCGACGGCGCTCACCCGACCACCGGCGCAGGCCGGCCGCGGCGCCCCGCGAGCGGTCGCTCGCCGCCGCTTCTGCGACTCTCTGTACAAAACATTGTCACGCTCCCTGCCATTGCGTACAGTACCCTTAGGGAGTTTCCACTAGGCTCACAGGTTCAACGAGCGCATGGCTGCACTCTCGCCCCTGCCCGCCCACGCCCCAGGGAGGTCAGCTCCATGAAGGAACTCACCCCCACCGTACCCGCGATCACGGCCGAACATGACGTGCGCGCCGTGCGCGAGCGTCGACGGGCGCGTCGATCACGCCGGGCGACTTTTGGGCACAGTGTGGCCGGACCCCACCTTTCGGCAACGGAGCGCGCGACATGAGCATCGTAGAGATCCCCAGGGAGACCTGGTCTGGAAAGGTCAGAGAGGTGACCCTGGGCGCAGGCCCGGACGAGGGCGGCACGCGCGCCTCGACCGTGACCGTGGGCGGCGAGACGACCCTGCCCTTCTTGTCCTTCGACGGCGTCAACCCCCACCCCCCGGTGCTCGCCGTCGAGATCAACGACGTCGATCCGGGCGGCGCCTGGTCGCCCGAGCTCGCGGCGGCCTGGGAGGGCGTTGCCGGCGAGCCGGCCGCCTGGGCGGCCAAGGCGGTCGCGGCCGGCGCCGAGCTGCTCGTGCTGCGCCTGCGCGGCGCCCACCCCGACTTTGGCGACGCCTCGGCCGAGCAGTGCGCACGCACGACGCGGTCGGTGCTCGACGCGGTCGGCGTGCCGCTCGTGGTCTACGGCTGCGGCGTTGCCGAGAAAGACAACGAGGCGCTCGTGGCGATCGCCGAAGAGGCCAAGGGCGAGCGCCTGGCGCTGGGCCTGGCCGAAGACAAGAACTACCGCACCATCGTGGCCGCCGCCCTGGGCAACGGCCACGTCGTGGTCGCCTTCTCGCCGATCGACGTCAACCTGGCGAAGCAGTTGAACATCCTCATCTCGGACATGGGCCTGCCCCTCGAACGCGTGCTCATGGACCCCAACACCGGCGCCCTGGGCTACGGCATCGAGTACACCTACTCGGTCATGGAGCGCCTACGCCTGGCCGCCCTCATGGGCGACGTCATGACCCAGCAGCCCATGATCTGCAACCTGGGCGAGGAGTCCTGGCGCCAGAAGGAGTCGCGCGTCGCCGAGGGCGTGCCCGAGTCGTGGGGCGCCCTCGCCACGCGGGCGCCGGCCTGGGAGGTCGTCACCGCGCTCACCATGCTCGAGGGCGGCGCCGACATCGCCGTGCTGCGCCACCCCGCCTCGGTGGCCGCGCTGCGCGCCGCCCTCGACGACCTGGCGGCGGGCGGCGGCGCGTCGGGCGGCGGCGGAGGCCCGGCGACCGGCCCCGCAGGCCCGGCGGCCGGTCCCGGCGGCGCGCCCGGCAAGGAGGCCTGAGCCATGGCCCTGAGCGGACTGCAGATCTACAAGCTGCTGGCGCAGACCAACTGCAAGGAGTGCGGCTTTCCCACCTGCCTGGCCTTCGCCATGAAGCTCGCCCAGAAGGGCACCACGCTCGACGCCTGCCCCTACGTGAGCGACGAGGTCAGGGCGGCGCTCGACGCCGCCTCGGCGCCGCCCATCCGCCTGGTCGCGGTGGGCGCCGGCGAACGCCGCTTCGAGGTGGGCAACGAGGTCGCCATGTTCCGCCACGAGAAGACCTTCTACCACGAGCCCGGCCTGGTCGTGCGGCTGCGCAGCGACGACGGCGCGCTCGCCGAGCTCGCCGCCCGCGTGGCCGCCTACGAGATCGAGCGCGTCGGGCTGAAGCTGCGCCTCGACGGCGTGGCGCTCGAAGACGCGGGCGCTGGGGCGGCGGCGTACGCGGCGGCGGTCGCCGCCGCCCGCGCCGCCGCCCCCGGCCTGCCGCTCGTGCTGCTCTCGGGCGACGCGGCCGCGCTCGACGCCGCCCTGAGCGGCGGCGCGGCGGCCGACAAGCCGCTCGTCGGGCCGGCGACGGCCGGCGACTGGGAGGCCAAGGCAAAGGTCGCCGCCACGCACGGCTGCGCGCTCATCGTCGCCGCCGAGGGCGGCGACTTGGACGCGCTCGCCCAGGTGTCGCAGCAGGTGAGCGGCGCCGGGGTCGAAGACCAGGTCTTCGACCCCGGCGCCGCCACGCTGGCCGGCGACCTCGCCGCCTTCACCCAGCTGCGCCGCCTCGCCCTCAAAAAGAACAAGCGCGCGCTCGGTCACCCGCTCTACGCCGCGGCGCGCGCGAGCACGCCGTTCGGCGAGCTCGCGCGCGCCGCGCAGGCGATCGCCAAGTACGCCGGCGTGATCGTGCTCGACACCTTCGACCCGGCGCTCATCTACCCGCTGCTCACCCTGCGCCAGAACATCTACACCGACCCGCAGAAGCCCATCCAGGTCGAGCCCAAGCTCTACGCCATCGGCTCGCCCGGCCCCGACAGCCCGCTGCTCGTCACGACCAACTTCTCGCTCACCTACTTCATCGTCTCGGGCGAGATCGAGGGCAGCGGCAGGTCGGCCTGGCTGCTGGTCGCCGACGCCGACGGCCAGTCGGTGCTCACCGGCTGGGCGGCCGGCAAGTTCGACGCCGATAAGGTCGTCAAGACGGTGAAGCAGTCGGGCGTCGCCGAGCGCCTGAGCCACAAGAAGCTCGTGCTTCCCGGCCTGGTCGCCGGCCTGTCGGGCGAGGTCGAAGAGGAGCTGCCCGACTGGCAGAGTCCTGGTGGGCCCGCGCGACGCCGTCGACATTCCCAGCTTTCTCAAGAACGTCTGGAGCGCCTGAGCGATGGCCGACGCCACGACGACACCGCCGGGAGCGCGCCCGGCAGACGCGCCGCTCGCCGACGACGCCGCGCGCCGCGGCGACGCGCCGCCGCCGAGCGTCGTCGTGGCCTTTCTGCCGGGCGGCGAGATGGCCCAGGTGCCGGCCGGCACGCCGCTGCTCGACGCGGCCGCCGCG
The DNA here is from genome assembly GCA_963755025.1 of uncultured Actinomycetes bacterium. Classification (GTDB taxonomy): domain Bacteria; phylum Actinomycetota; class Thermoleophilia; order UBA2241; family UBA2241; genus Bog-752. The sequence goes on along the minus strand of CAVWIH010000008.1, from coordinate 4,910 downwards.
GCCGGCGTCGAGATCGACGCGCCCTGCGGCGGCCAGGGGCGCTGCGGGCGCTGCCGCGTGACGGTCGCCGGCGAGGGCCTCGAGCGCCGCGACCACGGCCGCCTGACGGCGGCCGAGGTCGCGGCCGGCGCGGCCCTCGCCTGCTGTTCGGTGGTCACCGGCCCGGTCGAGGTCACGCTGCCCTGGCGGCGCACCGAGGAGGTACGGCCCCACGGCCACGCCGCCGCGCAGCCCGACCTGCTGCCGGTGCACTGCGACTGGCGCCGCGACCCCGCCGTGCGCACCTTCTGCATGACCGTCGAGCCGCCCACCCTGGCCGACAACACGAGCGACCTCGACCGCCTGCGCCGCGAGCTCGCCCGCCAGCACGGCCTCGAGGAGCTGCGCGCCGAGCTACCCATCGTCAAAGACCTGGGGCGCCGCCTGCGCGCCGCCGACTGGCGGGTCTGCCTCACCCTCGAGATGCGCGACTGGGTGTACGGCAGCTACCTGCCGCCGCGCCTGATCGACGTGCGCCCGGCGGGCGACCCCGGCTTCAACTACGGCCTGGCGGTCGACGTGGGCACCACCAGCGTGGTGGCCTACCTGGTCGACTTCACCACCGCCCGCGTGACCGACTCGTCGAGCGCCTTCAACAAGCAGATCGCCTGCGGCGAAGACGTCATCAGCCGCATCGTCTACGCGCGCCGCAAGGGCGGCCTCGAGCGCCTGCAGGCGCTCGTCGTCGAGACCATCAACGACCTCATCGCCAAGCTCGAGGCGCGCACCGGGGTGACCGGCCGCGACATCTACGAGGTGGCCGTCGCCGCCAACACGACCATGACCCACCTGCTGCTCGGCCTCGACCCGCGCTCGCTGCGCGAGGAGCCCTACATACCGACGATCTCGGTAGCCCCCAAGCTCGTCGCCGCCGAGCTCGGCCTGCACGTGAACCCCGCGGCCCGCGTGCACGCCATGCCGGCCGTGGGCAGCTACGTGGGCGGCGACATCACCGCCGGCGTGATCAGCTCGGGCATGTACGCCACCGAGCGCCTCACGCTGTTCATCGACATCGGCACCAACGGCGAGATCGTGCTCGGCACCAAGGACTGGCTGATCGCCTGTGCCTGCTCGGCCGGGCCCGCCTTCGAGGGCGGCGGCGTGGAGCACGGCATGCGGGCCACCTCGGGCGCCATCGAAGACGTCTGGGTGAACGCCGACGACTACGAACCGTCGTTTCGCACGATCGACGACGCGCCGGCGGTGGGCCTGTGCGGCAGCGGCCTGATCGACCTGCTCGGCGAGCTCTTCGTGACCGGCGTGCTCGACCGCTCGGGACACATCGACCGCAGCCTCGCCGCGGTGACGCCGCGCGTGCGGGTGAGCGACGGCGGCGCGGCCCAGTACGTCGTGGCCTTCGCGCACGAGGCCGGCGCCGACCACGACATCGTCGTCGGCGAACGCGACGTGGCCGGCCTGCTGCGCGCCAAAGCGGCGATCTACGCGGGCTATTCGGTGCTCTGCCGCAGCGTGGGCGTCGACCTGGCCGACGTCGAGCAGATCCTCATAGGCGGCGCCTTCGGCCAGTACCTCGACATCGAAAAGGCGATCCGCATAGGCCTGCTGCCCGACCTGCCGGTCGAGCGCTTTCACTTTCTCGGCAACACGAGCGTGCTCGGCGCCTACTCGGCGCTGCTGTGCGTGAACGTGCGCCACGACGTGCTCGACGTGGCGGCCAAGATGACCTACCTCGAGCTCTCCGCAGACGGCACGTTCATGGACGACTACACCTCGGCCCTGTTCCTGCCCCACACCGACCTCGACACGTTCCCCACCGTGCGGGACCTGTTGAGCGCGCGTGGGGTGAACAGGCCGACGGAAGGAGTGACCTGATGACCACCACATTCGCGATCGCAGGCAAGGGCGGCACCGGCAAGACGACGATCGCCGGCCTGCTGGTGCGCCGCCTCGCCGAGCTGCACGAGGGGCCGGTGCTCGCCATCGACGCCGACCCGGCCAGCAACCTGAACGACGTGCTCGGCCTGCCGCTCGACAAGACGGTCGGCGACATCCGCGAGGACACCTCGGCCAAGGCGCGCGCCAACAAGCTCGAGGCCGGCATCGCCAAGGCCGACCTGCTCGAGTACGAGATCAACGCCAACGTGGTCGAGGGCACCGGGCTCGACCTGCTGGCCATGGGCCGCCCCGAGGGCCCGGGCTGCTACTGCGCCGCCAACTCGATGCTGCGCACCATCGTCGACCGCATCGCCGCGAGCTACCGCTGGGTCGTGATCGACAACGAGGCCGGCCTCGAGCACCTCTCGCGGCGCACCACGCGCGACGTCGACGTGCTCATCATCGTGAGCGACCCCTCGGTGCGCGGCCTGACGACGGCCGGCCGCATCGTCGACCTCATCGCCGAGTTGAAGACGCAGGTCGGACGCCACTACCTGGTCGTGAACCGCGCCGTCGGCGAGCTCACCCCCGAGCTGCAGGCGGTCATCGCGGAGCGCGGCCTCAATCTGCTCGCCGTGATCCCCGACGACCAGTCGGTGGCCGCCTTCGACGCCGCCGGCAAGGCGCTCGTCGAACTGCCTCGCGACAGCACCACCTCGACGGCGCTCGACGGCGTCCTCGACGCCATCCTGGCGCCGGCGGCCGGCGGCGCCTGAGCGGCGCGGGGCGGCGCCTGAGCGGCGCGGGGCGGCGCCTGAGCGGCGCGCGGCGGCGCTACCGGGTTGCGGGCCCGCCGGCCGCGGCCTACACTGACGTCAGAGAGCTTTACACTGGGCCGATAGGGTTAATGTCGGCGGCAGAGCAGAAGGAGGACGCCATGGCCGGTTGCCCCGGACGCGATCTCATCAACTGGACGCCCGACGACATCTTCGATGTGCCCTGCCGCGAGTGCGGCGCCCCGGTGGAGTTCTTCAAAGACGACAAGCGCCGGCGCTGCGCGAGCTGCGGCGCCGTCATGTTCAATCCGCGCATCACGCGCACCTGCGCCGACTGGTGCGCCTCGGCCGACAAGTGCTCGATGTCGCGCGACGGCCTGGGCCCGCTCGCAGCCCCGCCGGCCGGCGCGGACCCGGCCAAAGAACCCAGCCTGGCCTGAGCCGCACCCCGATCGCAGCGCGCCCGAACGCGGCGCGCCGGCCCGGCGTGGGCCGGGGCCGGCCGACGCGCGGGCCCTGTGCCTAGCCGAGCAGCTCTCTTACGAGCTCGAAGGCGAAGACCGACTGAAAGGCGAGGTCGCGCACGGCGATGCGCTCGTCGACGTTGTGAAAGCGCGGTGAGACCGCCGCCCCGTCGTCTACCAGGAACGGCGCGAAGTTGTAGGCCACGACGTCGGGGAACGCCGCCCGGAACCAGTTCGAGTCGGTGAACCCCACAGAGTGCAGCGGCACGACGTGCGACCCCGGCACCAGGCGCGCCATGACCGCCGTGACGGCCTCGCGCAGCGGCGAGTCGACCGGCGAGGCATTGCCCTCGATGGTGCCCAGGAACGACAGCTCCCAGCGCGCCTCGACGCCGGCCAGCGCCGCCGCCACCTCGGCGGCGACGCGCTCCTCGTTCCAGCCCACCGGCATGCGGCAATCGACCGTCACCACGACGCTCCCCGGGTAGACGTTCACCGCCTCGCCGCTGGAGTGCACGATCGTCGGCGAGAAGGTGACGCCGTAGAGCGGCGCCAGCAGGTCGGCGGCGCGCCGGTCGCGCTCGCCGAGCTCGGCCAGAGCGGCCCGCGCCGTGCCTTCGTGCAGCAGCCCGGCGCGCAGCGCGGGGTCGGCCACCAGCAGCTCGACGTACTCGGGAGGCACGGTCTCGAGGCTGGGGCGCGGCTCGTAGTCGTGCAGGGCGCGCACCACGTCGGCGGCGCCCACCACGGCGTTGCCGTGGCGCAGCGGCACCGAGGCGTGGCCCGACTCGCCGCTCACGATCACGCGGAACTGCGCCGTACCCTTTTCGCCCACGTGCATCTCGTAGAGCCGCGTGTCGTCGGGCATGGTGACGAACTCCCCGCCGCCCTCGTTCAGCAGGTAGTCGCAGCGCACCAGGTCGGGGCGCTGCGCGCACAGCCAGCGCGCCCCGCCGATGGCGCCGTCTTCTTCGTCGGCCTCGGCCACAAAGACGACCTCGCCGGCGAACTCGACGCCCTCGTCGACCAGGCGCGCATGACCACGCAGAACGCCGCCAGCAGGTTCTTCACGTCGACCGCGCCGCGCCCCCACACGTAACCATCTTTGACAACGCCGGAGAACGGCGGTTCGGCCCACTCCTCGGCCGCGGCCGGCACCACGTCTTCGTGGGCCATGAGCACGAGGCGCGGCCCGGGGCGCGCGCCGCGCAGCGTAGCCACGAAGCTGCGGCGCGCGGCCGGTTCGCCGCAGATCTCGCCGCTCAGCCCGTCATTGCGAAAGTAGTCGTCGAGAAAGGCCGCCACCGCGCTTTCGTTGCCGGGCGGGTTGCTCGTGTCGATGGCGATCAGCGCGCTGAGCAACTCGGTCGTCTCGCGCTCGACGCGCGCGAGCAGTTCGGCGGCGATGCCGGCGATCTCCACAGTGGGGTCTCCTCTCGGTGTTCGGCTTCGAATCCTATAGTGAGGAGCCCGCGACTTCACCTGAGGGCTCGCGCCGTGCGCGCTTCGCACGCGTAAGCTTTCGAGCGCCCGGGCAGTGCGGTATAGTGAGCCCCCGCGCGGAGAAGTGGCCGAGTGGCTGAAGGCAGCCGCCTGCTAAGCGGTTAACTGGTGTTTAGTTCGTTCCCGGGTTCGAATCCCGGCTTCTCCGCCAGCATCTCGCCGACCGGGCTCGTACGCGCGGCGTTTTGCGGTATACTTCCACTCCCTGTGCGCCAGTAGCTCAGCTGGATTAGAGCGTCGGTCTACGGAACCGAAGGTCGGGGGTTCGAATCCCTCCTGGCGCGCCAAGGAA
>CAVWIH010000007.1:0-41676 GCA_963755025.1 uncultured Actinomycetes bacterium | reverse complement strand
CCCCGATGGTCATGAGCTTTTCGTCGCCGATGTCGAACAGGACTTCCGTCTTTTCGTTCACGGCGTGATGTACGTGAGCTTGTACTTGCCGATCTGCAGCTCGTCGCCGTCGAGCAGGGTCTGCCGCTCGATGCGCCGCCGGTTGACGTAGGTGCCGTTGAGGCTGCCCTGGTCGGCGATGACGCAGGCGTCGTCTTCGCGGGTGACGACGGCGTGGTTGCGGGAGACGGTGACATCGTCGAGAAAGATGTCGGAGTCGGGGTGGCGCCCGATGGTGGTGCGCTGCGCGGCGAGGCCGTAGGTCTCGCCGGCGCGACCGCCGCCGCTGCGAATGACGAGCGTGGCGCTGTCGGGCACGTCGCCCGCCAGCGGTTCGAGCCGCTCAGGTGTCTCGCCCGGCGAGTAGTTCATGGTGTTCTGGGGATCGGGCTGATCGGCGATCAGGCTCGCGCCGCAGCGCACGCAGAAGTTCACGCCCTGGGAGTTGCGGTACCCGCAGTTGGGGCAGAACACGGCCTAGTCCTTGCCGCCGGCCGGGTCGTCGGGTTTGCCGTGACCGGGGTCGGTGGCGCCGCGCTTGCCGGCGAGGATCTCGGAGAGCCGGCTGACGTCGTCGGCCGTGATGATCGATTCGCCTTCGAGGTGGTGGCGCTGCAGGCGCAACACGAGCTCGGCCCGCAGGATGTCGATCTTGCCGTGCAGGATGCGTCGCTGCCGTGAGACTTCGTGCTCTTCGGTAGTGAGCGTGCCGATGAGCGCCTTGAGCTCCTCGTCGGACAGCGAAACGAGGTCGATGAAGTCGTCCATCGCTTGTCCTTCCGTGATAGCGACCAGGGTGGAGAGCTTACAGGACACCGGGGCAACCTTCAACTTCACGTTGAGATGTTCCCCACGACCCTGCACACCACGCTTGGTCTATTGGCAAACAGCCTTGAGTGCCCGTGCTGCCGTGGTCAGCCGGGCAGGTCGACGATACCGCGTTCCCGCAGCCGCGCCAGCGCCTGCAACACGTCGTAGTCGTCGGCGCGACCATCGGCGACCACCCCGGCGACGACCTCGCTCACCGCCAGCGGCCCCGGCGCGAGACGGGCGAGGACGGCCGCCTCGACGTCGTCGCGAGGGTCGTCGGCGCGCGCCGCGACGCGCGCGGCGGCCGGCAGGGCGGTGCGCAGGTGGCCGATCTCGTCGACGCGGCGCATGGCCTCCATGAGCAGCGAGCGGGTCGGCAGGGTGTCGCCGACGCTCTCGCCGGGGTCGCGCTCGGGATCGAACACGAACGCGCCCTGCTCGAGGGCGAGCAAGGCGTAAAACCCGCGCGCCCCGCTGAGCGCGCCACACGAGGCGCTGACGAGCGCGCCGTCGCGAAAGGCGAGACGCCCGGCGGGCGCGCCGTCTGAGTGCACGACGTCGAGCACCCCGGTCTTGGCGCCCAGCGTGGTGATCTCGACGAGGTCGCACAAGCCGAGCTCGGACAAAGTCCCCGTAAAGCTCATTGGTCGGTCCAATCCCCCCACACGACGCTCGATTCTACCATGCGCGTCTCTCCCCCACGCTTTTCGTGACCCTCACGCTCATGTTGGCGGCCGGAAACGACGATACTCGCAATACAAGCGTGTGTGAGCGGGCGCTCTCTTGCCGCGGGCCTACTGATATACTCCGCGGGTAAGCGCGCCGTGCCGAAAGGAGAACCCGAGTGGCGAAGCGCAAGGGCCTCGTCATCAACGATCGCCAGCTCGACCTTTGCGACGACCTTCTGCGCAAGCTGAAAGACGTCACCGGGTCGACCTTTCTCGCGCTGATCTCCACATCGGGCCAGCCCATCACCACGGCCTCCGACGACTATCACCCCGAGACGCTGTCGCTTGCCTCGCTGGCCGCGAGCTCGTTCGCCGCCACCCAGCAGCTCGCCAGCATCCTCGACGAAAAAGAGTTCACGCTGCTCTTTCACGAAGGCAAGACCTCCAACCTGCACGTCTCGCAGGTATCCGACCAGGTCCTGCTCATCATCACCTTCGGGCGCGAGACCCAGGTCGGCAAGGTGCGCCTCTACACGCAGCGCGCCATCGAGGTCCTGCGGCCCATCTTCGAGGGCTCCGACGAAGAAAACGAGGCGCTGTCGGTCGACGCCGATTACGAGGTCACCGCCGGCAAGGCGATCGACGACCTGTTCGCCGACCTCGAAGGACAACCCTGATATGCCCCTGATCAACTTCGCCGCCCGCGAGATCAACTACAAGATCGTCTACTACGGCTGCGGGCTCTGCGGCAAGACCACCAACATCCAGTACATCCACCGCAAGATCAACCCTTCGGCGCGCGGCAAGCTCGTGTCGATCGCCACCGAAGAAGAGCGCACCCTGTACTTCGACTTCCTGCCCCTCAGCCTGGGCACCGTCAAGGGCATGCAGACGCGCTTCCACCTCTACACGGTGCCGGGCCAGAGCTACTACAACGCGAGCCGCAAGCTCGTGCTGCAGGGCGTCGACGGCGTCATCTTCGCGGCCGACTCGCAGATCACGCGCTTAGACGAGAACGTCGAAAGCTACCTCAACCTCTGGGACAACCTCATGGCCCAGGGCGACGACCTGAGCAAGCTCGGCTTCGTCATCCAGATGAACAAGCGCGACCTCAGCGACATCTTCTCGGTCGAAGACTTGAACGAGCTGCTCAACCACACCCAGTCGCCGGTCATCGAGGCCTGCGCCGTGAGCGGGCTGGGTGTCTTCGAGACCCTCAAGATCGTCTGCAAGCAGGTCATCGCCAAGACCGCCTGAGGCCGCCGTCGCCGGTGGCCGCCTGGCGAGCCCGCTAGCCCTTCGTCCCTATGCGCTTGATCCAGTCCTTGGGCGCATAGGTCGAGACGAAGATGTCGCGCGACAACAGCGTGCCCCCCTGCCTGACGGTACGCACGACGCGCACCGTGCGGCCGTCGAAGCCCTGCTCGAACACGACGATGCCCTTGGACAGCGTGTCGTCGGTGATGACGCGCGGGTGGCTGCGCGAGGTGCCCGACGGCTGCATGTCGTAGAACGCGCTCGTGGTGAAGGTCACCGTGCGCCCGGTGCTGCCTACGAGGACGACGGTCACCTGCCCGTCGTCCGCCCAGCAACGCAGCAGCAGGGCGTGGCCGGTGTCGTTGCGAAAGCGCAGGTCCTGCGAGCCGTAGGCGACCTGGGCGTCGCGGCCGATCGGGTAGTGATCGATGTAGAAGTCGTGGGGGTGGCGCTCGACGATCGGCAGCCCGGCCAGGAAGGCGGCGTTGAAGAGCGTGGTGGCGAACTGGCAGAGCCCACCCCCCACTCCCGGGCGCAGCACGCCGTCGTCGATGACGGGAGCGTAGTCGAAGCCGCGGTTCAGGGTGCGCGGTCCGAGCGTGTCGTTCAGCGAGAAGACGGCGCCGGACTTGATGATGGTGCCGTCGACGAGCTTCGCGGCCTGGGTGATGTTCTGCGTGCGTGCCTTGTTGTCGGGGTCGAAGTAGGTCGTGAACTGCGAGCCGAGGCCGTCGATCCCGAGGGCCGTGAGCTGATCGGTCGTCATGGTGGGTTCGAGCACGGTCAGCGGCACTACGACCTGGCGCAGCCCCGGCTGGCTGGCCACGTAGTCCATGTCGGACAGCAGGCGCGGCATGTCGAGCCCGAAGCCCGCCCTGCTGGGCTTGATCTGCACCTGCTTGCCCTTGAGGACCGCCGTGGCGTTGACCGCCGGCTCCTCGACGAAGGCGAACAGGTGCAGCAGGGCGGCGCGTCCCCGGGGGTTGTCGAAGGTGAGCGGCGTGGTCGTGGCGTCGGCGCCCGTGTTGACCGAGAGCATGGTCGCCATGCGGGCCGGGCTCAAGACGATCTCGCGGCCGCGAAAGCGCAGGTACAGCGGCGTAGCGAGGTAGGCGTCGGCCTGGGCGGCGGCCGTCTGGGCGGCAGCCGTGTCGACGGTGGGCTGGGCGACCATGAGGGGCACGGTCCCGGTGAAACGCCGCCAGCCCGCGAGCGCGGCCATGACCTGCGCCTTGAGGCGCGCCGCGTCGATGGCGAGGCCCGTGGCCGAAGGGCGCACGGCGATGGTGTCGCCGGCCAGGGCCAGCGTGGCGTCGCGCGGCGCGCTCGCCGCGGCCGGCGCGATCTTCTGCAGGGCGGCCAGGTAGGCGGCGCCGTCGAAGCGCACGACGGGCGCGACCGCGCCGCCGCCGCCTGTCCAGAGGCGCAGGCCGAGCACGTCGTGGCGGCCGCGCGCCGCCGCCTGGCGGGCCGTCGCCGCGACGTCGACCGAGATGCCGAGCTGGGCCAGCGTGAGCTTGAGCGGACCCTGCCTCGTGCCGATGACGACGCTCGCCAGGTCGCCTGCCGCGAGCTCGCGCGAGAGCGCGGCGCGGGCCTGGGCGGGGTGGTCGCCGGAGAGGCTCACGCCGCCCGCCGTCACCCCGTAGGGCACGCGGCCGTAGAGCAGCACCTGGACCACGGCGCCCGCGACGAGCGCCACCACGACGACACCGAGCGCCACGCTCGCGGCGGCGAGCGCCCGCCGCCGTCGCCGCGCGACGGGGCCTGGTGGAGCGACTGTCGTTTCGAGAGATCCGTTCACGTCGGTCGGCCGGGCACGGGCCGGCGTCGTCACAGGGTTCACCACGCGACGCGCGGTTTCCTTGGAAATGAGCCCGCTCAGGTATGTATCGGACGCTCCGCGCAGGCCTTGACCGCCGGCGGTCCGCGAGGGCGGGGGCAGGCTAGCCGGTCTTGGCGGCGATCACCGCGCGGACCTTGCCCACGAAGCCCTCGGCCATCTGCTCGGAGGCGTCGGGGTCGACGCCCTCGGCGTAGACGTGGAACAGCGCCTCGTCGGCGTCGGGCAGGATCTGCGCCCAGCCGCCCGGGTAGAAGACCTTGATGCCGTCGAGCAGGCTGAGGTCGTGGCCGTCGCTGCGCTGCAGCTCCTCGGTGACGGTGCGCATGACGGTGCCCTTGAGCGACCAGGGACAGCCCACCGTCTTGTGGACGAGCGTGCTCGAGGGGATCTGGGCGACCTGCTCGGAGAGCGGCACGGCGCTGGGCGCCAGCAGCTCGAGCAGCTTGCCGAGGCTCATGAGGGCGTCGAAGGCGGGCAGGAACTCGGGGAAGATGTAGCCGCCGCCGATGGCTCCGGCGAAGGCCACGTTGTCGGCGGTCGAGGCCTCCATGAGGGCCGGCAGCGAGACCTTGGTGCGTTCGATCTCGATGCCGAAGGGCGCCGCCATCTGCTCGGCCAGGCGCGTGACGGTGAGCGGCAGCGCGATGGTGCGGCCCTGGGGCAGCCGGGCGGCCACGAGCCGCACGAAGAGCAGCAGCGCCTTCTCGAGCGGGATCTCCTGGCCGAGCTCGTCGACCAGGTAGAGGCGCTCGGCGCCGGGGTCGATGACCGCGCCGAGGTCGGCGCCCATCACCTTGACCAGGCGCTGGACGTCGGCGATGTTGACGCCCAGCTCGCTCGGCGCCACGGTCGTCTTCTGCTCGTCGGTGAAGGCGTGCAGCGAGATGACCTCGGCGTTCAGGTAGGGCAGCACGAGGGGCAGCACGAGCGCCACCGGCGAGTAGGAGTAGTCGATCACCAGGCGGTAGGCGCGCGAGCGGATGAGCTCGGTGTCCCACGACTTGGTGAGGCCGCGCATGTACGTTTCGTGAGCCCTGTCGGGAAAGTGGATGCGGCCCATCTCGGTGTAGAAGGCGCGGCGAAAGTCCTGGCGGCCGTAGTACTTCTCGATGTTCTTCTGGGTCTTCTCGCTGACCGGTATGCCGGGCGGCTCGAAGACCTGGATCTGAATGACCTCGGGGTCCCAGCTCGAGATGCGCACGTGGATGCCGCCGGCCGCGTTGCCGCCCTTGATCTCGAAGCGGTTGACCGCCGCCGAGCTCACGCGCAGGTCGCGCACGTCGACGCCGGTCGAGTTGAGGCCGCTGATGATGGCGCGCTTGATGACCCGCGAGGCCGGGTGGGCGTCGCGGCTGGTGACCACCTTGGCGCCCTTGGGCAGCGTGGTGCCGTAGGCCAGCGCCAGCTTGAGGCCGAGCTCGGCCGTGATGTCGACGTTGATGAGCCCCACCACGCCGTCTTTGCCGAAGAGCTGCGCCGTGCCGCGCGACTCCCAGATGATGCTCGAGTTGACCTGGGCGCCCGACTCGACGGTCTTGAACGGGTAGATCTTGACGTCGGGGGCTATGTAGGCCTGCTCGCCGATCACGCACTCGTCGCCTATGGCGGCGCCCTCGCTGATGGTCGCGCCCGGCTTGACGTCGCAGTTCTTGCCGAGGATGGCGCCGTAGACCTTGGTGCCCGAGCCGATGTAGGTGTTGGCGTCGATCACGCTGAAGCGCGTCTCGGCGTGGTCTTTGACGACCACGTTGCTGCCCATCACCGTGTAGGCGCCGATGCGCGCGTTGCGGTCGATCTTGGCGTAGTTACCTATGACCGCCGGGCCCGTCACGTGCTCGAGCGACTCTATGCTGACGTTCTCGCCGATGTAGATGTTGTTCTCGAGGCGGATGCCCGGAATGGAGGTCTGCACCTTGCCGTCGAGCACGTCGCGGTTGGCGGCCAGGTACTGGCTGAGGCTGCCGATGTCTTGCCAGTAGCCGTCGGCGATGGTGCCGAAGAGCGGCTTGCCGAGCTCGAACAGCTTGGGGAACAGCTCCTGGCTGAAGTCGTAGGGCTGGCCTGCGGGGATGTAGTTGAAGACCTCGGGCTCGAGCACGTAGATGCCGGTGTTGACGGTGTCCGAGAACACCTGCCCCCAGGTCGGCTTTTCGAGGAAGCGCTCGACCCGGCCTTCGTCGTTCACCACGACGACGCCGAACTCGAGCGGGTTCTCGACGTGCTTCAAGACGATCGTGACCATGGCGCCGCGGCGCTCGTGCTCGGCCACCACGGTCGTGAGGTCGAAGTCGGTGAGGGCGTCGCCCGAGATCACGATGAAACGCTCGCCGAGCAGCTCTTCGGCGTTCTTCACGCTGCCCGCGGTGCCCAGCGGCACCTGCTCGACCGAGTAGTTGATGTTGACGCCCAGCGCGCTGCCGTCGCCGAAGTAGTCGCGGATGGCCTTGGGCAAGAAGGCGAGGGTGACCACGATGTCTTCGATGCCGTGGCGCTTGAGCAGCTCGATGATGTGCTCCATGCACGGCTTGTTGGCGACCGAGACCATCGGCTTGGGCTGGTTGCTGGTGAGGGGCCGCAGGCGCGTGCCCTCTCCCCCGGCCATCACGACCGCGCGCACCGTGCTCCGATCGGTCGGCTGTAGAGCGCTTGTGGCTCGCTCACCATGCGCTGATAGTACCAGAGAACATCGGCGCGCCACGGGCGTGAGCCGTGCGTGAGCCGTTCGTGAGTCGCAGGCGCTGCGGGCGTGAGCGGCGGGCGCCGCGGGTGTGTGCGAGGCGCGTGTGACTCGTGCCTTGCGGCGGTATCCACGGGGCTTCGCGTCAGGAAGCCGCCGCCGAGCTCGGCCGGGCCTGTCGCCAGCGCAGCACCTCGCGCCAGATGTAGCGGAAGCCGGCGACGAGGTAGAGCGCGGCGCCCACGCTGTAGACGGGCCAGGCGATGCGGCGCGTGTCGATGATGAAGAACTGGATGCCGCACACGAGCGTGAAGTTGGCCAGGCGCCCGCCCCTCATGATGCGCGGCTTCTCGTTGAACTGGAGCAGCATGAGCGCGGAGCCGGCCAGCATGAGCGCGTCGCGCACGATGAGCGGCACGACCGCCCACCACGGCAGCACGCCGAACAGCAGCAGGGCGCCGACCAGGAAGAGAAAGAGGATGCGGTCGGTCACCGGGTCGAGCACGCGGCCGAGCTCGGTCTGCCAGCCGTAGCGCCGCGCGAGCCAGCCGTCGAGCACGTCGGAGAGCGCGAGCACGAGCACGATGATGGCTGCCGGCCAGCTCGCGGCCGGCGCGCTCAGGCTGTATACCCAGAGAAAGAGCGGCAGGCACGACAACCGCGCGATGGTGATGGCATTGGGGATCATGCGACGCGACATCGCACCGTAGTGTACAGGACAGCGGGCGCGGCGGCGGTAAGCGCACGTGGGGGTCGCGGCGGTAAGCTCACGTGGGGGTTGCGGCGGTAAGCTCACGTGGGCGCGGCGGCTTGCTGCACGCGGCGCAGCGCCCTGCCGCACACCGGGCGGCGCCCTGTCGCTCGCGGCCGCCGATCGTACGTAGCGCAGGCTCACACGGGTGCCGGAGCCCCCAGCCGATGTGCTACACTACGGCCTCGATTGCGGTCGGCGTGTGGCGCAGCCTGGTTAGCGCACTAGTCTGGGGGACTAGGGGTCGCCAGTTCGAATCTGGCCACGCCGACCAACCTCTCCCCCTCCGGCGCCCACGACTCGTCAGCGACCGCCGAGCGCCCCAGGAAGATCTTTGCCGGCCCGGCCGGTCCTCTCGGCCCGCAAACCTGTGCCCTGCTCCTGCGCGCCACCGTGCGTCGGCCCGGCGGCGCACGCTCTATCTCTCAGGACCAGGCGACCGGCGCCCGGCAGGGGTCCGCCCGTCAGCCCCCGACGGCCGAGCCGACGGGGGCGCTGGTCACGACGGCGCCACCCTTTTCGGTGTCGATCTTCTCGGCATGCCACTGCGGGTGTGACGCGAGCCAGTCGGCCAGCACGCGTTGCTCCCCCGGTCGGCCGGTGTCGTGCAAGAACACGACACTGCGCGACGTCAGGCGGGAGTCGAGCAGCGGCACGGCCGGAAAACGCACCTGAGGATGGATCCAATTGGGCGGGCCGTCGACGATAAGCACGTCGATGGGGATGTCGGGCACCGCGTCGAGGCTGTACCAGCTCCAGTTGGTGCCGCCGATGGTGTGGTCGACGAGCGGCGCGTGGACGACCTCGACAAATTGCTGAGCGCCGGCCTCGGCTACGAGTTCGCGGATGTGGTCGGCATGCGGCCCGTCGTGTTCGAGCGACACGAGGCGCCCCTGGCCCCGCCGCTGCAGCCACAGGCCAAGCCAGAGCGTAGACACGCCGGAGCCGCACTCGACGATCGTCGGTTCGGCAAAGCGCTGGGCGCGCAGGATGACGTCGAGGACGAAGTCGGGGGTGGCCGCCCAGCCCCGCAGGAACGGCAGCGCCACAGTCGGGCGACAGAGTTCGTGGAGGCTGAACAGCGCCTCGGTGCGTCGCTCGCTGTAGGCGCGACCGTCTTTGAGCGTGGTCATGATGCGCTTGAGCAGGCGGCGGTAGAGGTAGAGGGCCGTCGATACGCAGACGGCCGTGCCGACGATGACGGCCGCGACCGCTCCGTCGACGAACACCGCCGCCAGGGCGGCCAGCGCGCAGACCACTATCCAGACGGCCACAGTGATGCCGACAAACGAGCTTCTTACTCCTCGGCATCTTCATCGCTTCGCTCCTCCATTGTCTGGACTCGCCGACCGTCGTCGGCCAAAGCAGGGCCTCAGTCTGCCAACGGGAACGCCGCGGCGCCATGGACCGGAGCGTGAGCTGCGTGGCGACCGAGGGCCGGCGGCACAACGAAAAACGACCGGTTTGTGCCGGTCGCGGGGAGCACGCGAAGTGTCGTCGGGGGTCAGACCGCGAGCACCTGCGAACGCGGCTCGCCGTGACCGTTGCCGTTACCGTTGCCGTTGGCGGGACGCTCGAGCATGGCCTTCATGTCGTCGGAGACCGGCGTGTGCAGCAGCAGGACGCTGTAGAGCGCGTCGATCAGCTGGGTCGAGGCGTCGAGGACGTCGGCCACCTGGCGCAGCCGGAACTCGAGGAAGAAGTCGGGTTCGACGCAGAGCGAGGTGGCGATGGTGCGAATGACGGGATCGGCCGGTACGGGCCTCGTGCCCTTGGTGAGGTGGTTGAGGTAGCCGGCCGACAGCTGCGTCTTGTAGGCGAGCTGGCGGTAGCTCAGGTGACGCTCCTCCATGAGCCCCTTGAGGGCAGCCTGAAAGCGTTCGCGTGTGTACCGCGGCCGAGTAGCTTTGAGCATAGTCTGCATTTCGCTTAACGTTATCGCCCAAAGACGACGCTAACTTGAGCGGCAGACCCGGCCTTTTGTCGCCAGTCCTGACAACGCGGCGCCGCTCGGCCTGCCCGTACGGCAGTACGGAGCGCCGCGACAGTTATCGCTGGAACGATGCGGTTACGATGCGGATAGGGCGGCGGTGACGGCTGCGGCGAGGTCGGCCACGGCGACGTCGGCCCGGGCACCCGAGACGCGCGGCTTGACCTCGACGACGCGCTCGGCCGCGCGTTTGCCGACCACCACCTGCACCGGGCAGCCCAGCAGGTCGGCGTCTTTGAACTTGATGCCGGGCGAGAGCTCGCGGTCGTCGAAGAGCACTTCGAGACCGCCGTCGCGCAAGGCGGCGTAGAGCTCGTCGCCGAGGGCGGCCTGCACCGGGTCGGCGACGCGCACCACGACCAGGTGCACCTGGAAGGGCGCGATGCCCGCCGGCCAGCAGATGCCGTGCTCGTCGTGGTGCTGCTCGACGGCCGCCGCGGCGATGCGCGAGAGGCCGATGCCGTAGCAGCCCATCACGATGTCGTGCTCTTTGCCCTGCTCGTCTAAGTAGGTGGCCCCCATGGGGCCGGAGTACTTGGCGCCGAGCTGGAAGATGTTGCCCACCTCGATCACGCGCTCGCCCACCAGGGCGTGGCCGCACGCGGGGCAGGGGTCGCCACCGCGCACCATGCGCAGGTCGTAGTACTCGCCGATCACCTCGTCGGCGGCGATGCCGGCCAGGTGGTAGTCGGGCTTGTTGGCGCCGCCCGTGTAGGTGCCGCCGCGCAGGGTCTCGTCGCCCAGCACGGGCAGCTTGGTGCCGACGGGGCCGACGAAGCCGGGCAGCACGCCCTGGGCTTCGAGCACCTCGTCGGGCGTGGCCAGCCGGAACTCGCCGACGATGCGCCGCAGCTTGGCTTCGTGGAGGTCGTGGTCGCCGCGCAAAAGCACGAGCAGCGCGCCGCGGTCGGCGCTCATGACGACGAGCGACTTGACGAGCTCGCGCGGCGTCACGGCGAGGAACTCAGCGACGTCGTCGATGGTGCGCTGGTCGGGCGTGTGGATCTCGCGGCGGTCGCTCCCACTCCCCGCCGCGGCGGGCGCGAGGTCGGCGTCGGCGCCCGCCTCGGCGAGCTCGACGTTGGCGGCGTAGCCGCAGGCGGGGCAGAACACGATCTCGTCTTCGCCGGCCTCGCTGGGCGCCATGTACTCGTGAGCGATCTTGCCGCCCATCATGCCGGGGTCGGAGAGCACGCGTTTCACGTCGAGGCCGCAGCGCGCGAAGATGCGGTCGTAGGCGGCGATGTGCCTGTCGTAGCTCACCTGCAGGGCGTCGAAGTCGACGTCGAGGCTGTAGGAGTCCTTCATGATGAACTCGCGCGTGCGCAGCAGGCCGCTCTTGGGCCGCGCCTCGTCGCGCTCCTTGGTCTGGATGTGGAACCAGAGCTGGGGGAGCTGCTTGTACGAGTGCACCTCGTGCGCCGCCAGCCAGGTGACGACCTCTTCGTGGGTCATGGCCAGCACCATGTCGGTGCCTTTGCGGTCCTTGAAGCGGAACAGCTCGTCGCCGATGGCGTCCCAGCGCCCGGACTGCTGCCAGATCTCGGCGGGGTTGATCACGGGGTAGAGCATCTCCTGGCAGCCGATCGCCTCCATCTCCTCGCGGATGACGGCCTCGATCTTGCGCATGACCCGCCAGCCGGCCGGCAGGAACACGTAGACCCCCGCGGCGAGCTGGCGGATGAGGCCGGCTCGCACCATGAGCTTGTGGCTGGCGGCCTCGGCGCCGGCCGGGTCTTCTTTGACTGTGGGAAGCAGCAGCTGACTTGCGCGCATGGGGCAGGACTCCGGATCTGTTCGCTCTAAGGTTGCGGGCCGGCGCGGGCTGTCGCTCGGCCGTCGCCCCCGGCGTCGTTCGGGCGCTCGCCACGGTGACGGCGCGACCGATCGAGGCTCGCAAGGGCTACGCCATGATACGGCACCGTCGCGCCGCGCCGCAACGAAGCGCAGAGGGTCGGCCCGGGCAGCGGACGTGCCGACGGGAGGCTGTTGCGAAGGGTGCGCTCGAGGGTCGCGCTCACTGCGATAGCGGCCACGCCTCTCGCACGATATCCTGAGCCGGTCAGCCATGGCCCCCACCTGCCACACCGCCACGTGAGCTCTCGCAAGCGCCGTAAGCCTGCGCGTTCCCGCGTGCCTGCGCGCACCGGCTCTTCAGCGCGCAGCGGTGCGCCGGCCCGTGGCGACGCCATCGCGCCGGGCAAGCCGGCCGCCACGGCCGCCGAACCCGCCATGCCGGCCGCGGTCGTGGCCGACAACGCTCCCACGGCCGCGCGCGGCGCGAGCCGCTGGCTGCTGGGCGGCACGGTCGCCCTGACGTTCGTGCTGGCCCTGGCGCTCTACGTGGCGACCCTCGCTCCCACAGTCACCTTCGAGGACTCCGGCGAGCTGATCTCGGCGGCCTACACCCTGGGTGTGCCGCACGAACCCGGCTACCCGCTGTGGACGGTCATCGCCCACCTCTTCACCCTCCTGCCGTTCGGCACGGTGGCGTTGCGGGTGAACCTCATGTCGGCCGTCTTTGCGGCCGTGGCGGCCGGGCTCATCGCGTGGACGACCATGCTGCTGATCGACGAGTGTCGCGGCGCGCGTGTCGCCGGCTCCGGGCGCCGCGCCGCGGCGGCGAGCCGCGACGGCTCGCCCTGGGCGCCGGCGCTCCCCGGCGCGTCGGGCCTGCTCGTCTGTGCCGCCGGCCTCGGCGCCGGCCTGCTCGCGGCGACCGCGGCGACCACGTGGGCGCAGGCCATCATCGCCGAGGTCTACGGGCTGAACGCAGCCCTCGTCGCCCTGCTCCTGCTGCTCACGCTCGTCTGGACGCGCGCGGCCACGGCGCGCGGGCGGCGACGCCTGTTCTACGCCGTCTGCTTCGTGCTGGGGCTCGGGCTCACCGCGCACGACACCTTCATCGTGCTGCTGCCGGCGGTCGCCCTGTACGGCCTTGCCTTCGAGCGCCGGCTGCGGCCGTCGTGGCGGCAGCTCGCCGTCGGCGCGGGCCTCTACCTGGCGGGGCTGCTGCCCTACCTCTACCTGCCCGTGGCGGCTGCCCGGCGGCCGCTCATGAACTGGGGCAACGCCACTACCTGGACGAACTTCTGGCGGGTCGTCACGCGGCACCAGTACCTGACGAGCGGCCACTCCGGCGTGGGCACCACGCTCGCCGAGTTCGGCACCTCGGCCTCGCTGCTGGTCCATCAATGGTTGCCGGCCGTCCTTTCGCTCGCGCTGGTCGGGCTCGTCGTGCTCTTCGTGCGGCGCCGGCCGCTCTTCTGGCTCTCGGCGACGCTGCTCGTCGCCACCTGGCCCGTCATCACCCTGATCGCCGACTTTCCGAGCAACACGGCCGACGCCCTTGCGAACGCCGACGAGAAGGCGCTGGCCTCGGTGTTCTACATCCCCTTCTACCTGGTGCTGGGCCTGCTCATGGGCCTCGGCGCCTGGTGGCTGGCGAGCGCGGCGCTGGCGCGGCTCGGCGGGCGCGAGCGCGGCGGCGAGGCGGCCGCCGCGGGCGCCGGCGGGCGGCGCGCGACGACGGCCGCGGGCGTCGTTGCGGCGGTGCTGGTCGCCGTGCCGCTCGTGCTGGCCGCCGGCAGGGCGCCCGCCCTCACCATGCATCGCTACCGCTTCGCCGACGCCTATATCCATAACGTGCTCGGCGGCGCCTCGGCCCACTCGCTGGTCATGGTCGACCGCGACCAGTTCGGCTTTCCGCTCGACTACGCCCAGGACGTCGAGCACGAGCGCCCCGACGTGATCGTGCTCGACCAGGAGCTGCTGCGCCGCAGCTGGTACCTGCAGGACCTCGCGCAGCGCTATCCGCAGCTGATCGCCGGCTCGCGCGCCAAGGTCGACGCCTTCCTGGCGGCCGTCAAGCCCTTCGAGCAGGGCAAGGCCTACGACGGCTCCGCCATCGACGCCGCCTACTACGCCATGATCGCGTCGTTCGTGGCGCGCTACGAACAAGCCGGCCGCGACGTCTATTTCACGTACGCGCCCGACTCGCGCATAGTGAAGGGGTACAGCGCCGAATCGGTCGGGGTCGCGCTCAAGGCGCGACGCACCGTGCCGGCCACGTCACAGGCGGCCCTGGCCGCCTGGCTGACCCCGGTCGACCTGTCGCGCTTCGACTTTGCCCACCTGGCCGACGGCACGGTGCCGCTCGATCGCAACGTGCTCATGATCCGCACCTGGTATGGCGACCTGCTGGGGGCTCGGGCGCAGCTGCTCGCCCAGGCCGGCGAGACCGCCCAGGCCGCGCCGTTCGCGGCGCTCTCCAAGCGTTTCCTGGCCGGCGCGCCGGGTCAGTAAGGCGCGCTGCCCGAGGGCGCGCCGGCGCCGCGCGCGAGCTCGGCGTCGATGCAGGCGAACAGCTCTTCGACCAGGCGCCCCTCGGGCACCGTGGCCACCTTGACGCCGTGGGCGAAGACGATGCCCTCTCCCCTGCCGCCGGCGATGCCGAAGTCGGCGTGGCGCGCCTCTTCGGGGCCGTTCACGCGGCAGCCCATGACCGCTACGCTGATGGGCGCGCGGTACGAACGCAGGCGCCCCTCGACCGTCTCGGCGAGGCCGACGATGTCGATCTCGGTGCGGCCGCAGGTCGGGCACGAGATGAGGTTGGGACCGCGGCGGCGCAGCTCGAGGGCCTCGAGGATGGCCCAGGCGACGCGCACCTCTTCGACCGGGTCGGCGGTCAGCGAGACGCGGATCGTGTCGCCGATGCCTTCGGCCAGCAGCGCGCCGATGCCGACCGCGCTCTTCACGGTGCCCGACCAGGCGGTGCCGGCCTCGGTCACGCCCACGTGCAGCGGCGCGTCGCTGCGCAGGGCGAGCGCCCGGTAGGCGGCGATCGTGTCGGGCACGCTCGAGCTCTTCACGGAGAGCTTGTAGTCGGCGAAGCCCCACTCGTCGAAGCGGGCCGCGTGGCGCAGCGCGGCCTCGACCAGGGCGGCGGCCGGGTCGGTCTGGGCCAGGCCACGCAGGTCGCGCGGCAGCGAACCGGAGTTCACGCCTATGCGGATGGCGGCGCCGTGCCGCCCGGCGGCCTCGACGACGGCCCGCACGTGGGCGTCGTTGCCGATGGTGCCGGGGTTGATGCGCACGGCCGCGGCGCCTGCGTCGAGGGCGGCGCAGGCCAGGCGCCAGTCGAAGTGGATGTCGGCCACGATCGGTACCGGCGCGTGGCGCACGACCTCGGTGAAGGCGTCGACGTCGGCGGCGGCCGGCAGCGTGACGCGCACGAGCTCGCTGCCGGCGGCCGCCAGCGCGCCCACCTGCTCGAGGGTCGCCGCGGCGTCGCCGGTGGGGGTGTTGGTCATGGACTGCACGACGACCGGGGCGCCGCCGCCGACCGCCACGGCGCCGACGCGGATCTGTCGCACGCTGCTCATGGGGTGAGGATACTACAGGGCCCCGGCGGCGTGTCCGCTGTTCAGCCGGACTCAGCCCCGGCGCCGGGGGCGGGGGCGCTCTCGGCCAGGTGAGCGCCGAGCGTCCGCAGGGCGGCCGGCACATCGGTCAGGCGCGAGACGACGGCGCCGACGCCGCCCCCGGCGGAGCCCTCGGGAGCGATGAGGATGGAGCGGCAGCCGGCGGCCCGCGCCATGGCGATGTCGCTCGTCACGCTGTCGCCGACCACGACGATCTCGCCGGCGGCCAGGCCGAGGTCGCGCTCGACGCACTCGAGCATGTACGTGCCGGGCTTGCCGGCGCAGAAGTCGTAGGCGCGCCCCAGGCGGGCGGCCACCTTGTCGATGGTCTCGCGCGCCGCGGGCAGTCGCCGGCCGCCGTCGCCCGGGTAGTCGGCGTCTACGTTGGCGGCCACGAACTCGCACTCGGCGCGAAAGGCGCAGGGCAGCGTGGCCGCGTCGAACCCCGGGGCGAAGCCCACCACCAGGGCCTGCGCCGCGGCGGCCTGCTCGGTCAGCCGCAGGCCGTGCGCGACGAGCTCGTCGCGCAGCCCCGGCAGTCCGACCGCGTAGACCACCTCGTGGCCGCGCTCGGCCACGTAGCGCGCCGCGACCGACGCGGACGAGTAGATCTCGCCCGGTCGGGCCGTGATGCCGAGGCCGGCGAGGCGCTCGGCCAGGCGCCGTGGGTCGACCGACGACGTGTTGGTCAAGAAGAGCACGTCGAGGCCGCTGCCGCGCACGTGCGCGACCACCTGGGGCGCCCCCGGTACGGCCTGCCGGCCCATGTAGAGGGTGCCGTCGAGATCGAAGGCGACCGCCCTGACGGCGCGCTCTCCGGGCGGCTCAGCCGTAGACACCGCCGGCCGCCTCGATCAGGGCGTCGTAGCGGCTCTGCAGCATCTCGAGGCGCACGCAGTCCTCGATCGAGATGGCGTTGTAGAAGTCGCGCTTGTTCTTGAGCCACATGAGCTCGAAGCCGACTGCCTTGAGGATGCCGGCGTCGGCGCCGTTCTCGAGCGCGGCGGGGCACTCGAAGATGACCTTGCGGGTCTCGAAGCGGTCGAGGCAGCCGGCCGGCAGCTCGCGCATGAAGGGCAGCGAGGCCGCCGACACGCCGCCGCCCATGCCGCAGGCAAGCCCGGCGGCCTTGGCGCGGCTGAAGAGGTCGGACGCCATGGTGAAGATGGCGGGTTCGTTGATGTCTTCGCGGCTCATGCCCAGCGAGCCGGTCATGTCGACGCGGCCCAGGACCACGCCGCCGAGCTCACTGAGTTCGGGCAGGCCGAGCATGTCGTCGAACTTCTCGTAGCCGGTCACCGTCTCGATGTTCACGCAGAACTCGACGTCGTCGCGCTCGTCGGCCGGGAATGCCAGGCGCACCGCCGCCAGGTACTTGCGCAGGGCGTGTGGCGACTCGACCATCGGTCCTACGACGCGCTGCACGCCGATCACGCGCGCCTCGTACATGTCGCGCACGGCCTCGCAGCCGCCGATCTTGATGGTCAAGCCGAGGCCGGCCTGAGAGACGACCTCTTTCAGGCGCATCGCCTCTTCGAGGCGCGTGCCCTCGGCTTCGAACTCGGCTTTGACGCCGCTCACGTGGTGGTTCTCGCGCAGGTCGGCGAGCGCCTCGACCATGCGATGCTCGAGTGCGTTCATGCCCTCGACCCCTCTCCTGACTGATCATTGCCCGGCGCGCGCGACTCGTGCGGCCGCCACTCCGGTATGAGCATGTTCTCGGCAAACTCGGCGCGCTCCATGAACGGCCACATGTCCTCGATCGGTTTTGACACGATGCGCCCGCCGGGCAGCTTCTCGGCGGCGACCTTGGGCGCGAACTGCAGATCGGGCGTCATGACGACGTCGCACAGCGCCGGACCGTCGCCCGCGAGGGCGGCGTCGATGGCGGCGCCCAGCCCGTCGTGCGACCCGACCCGCGCGGCGGGTATGCCGTAGGCGCGGGCCACGGCGACCATGTCGGGCAGCGAGACGCCGCTCGCGGCGCCCTCGCCGACGCGCCGCCCGTCGAACAGGTTGTCCTGCATCTGGCGGATCGACAGGTAGCCCGCGTTGTCGAAGACGAAGACCTTGACCGGCAGGCGGTGGTGGACGATGGTCTGGAGCTCCTGCAGGTTCATCTGGATGCTGCCGTCGCCCGCCAGGCAGATCACGCGCCGCCCGCCGGCGCCGAAGCAGGCGCCGATGGCCGCCGGCAGGTCGTAGCCCATGCCGGCCGTGCCCGAGTTGGCGATCAGCCGCTGGCCGTGGCGCACCCGCAGCGCCTGAAAACCCACCACGCAGGCGGAGCCGTTGGCGCACACCACGATGTCGTCGTCGCCGAGGCGTCCTGACAGCTCATCGATGAAGACATAGGGGTTCACCGGGGCGGCGACGTCGCGGTAGCGCGGCAGGACCACCGGGTAGCGCGCGCGGCGCGCCCGGCACCAGGCCAGCCAGTCGTCCCAGCGTGGCCCGTCGCCGGCGTAGCGCCAGCGGTCGCGCAGGGCGCGGTCGAGCTCGTCAAGAAAGAATCCGGCGTCGCTGTGCACGGCCACGTCGGGCGTCACCGTGGGCTTGCGCAGCTCGAGGGCGTCGACGTCGACGACCACCTTCCAGGCGTCGCGGGCGAAGGCGGCGAACTCGTAGCCGATCTGGCGGATGTTCAGGCGGCAACCCACGCTGATCAGCAGGTCGGCGTTCTGCACGGCGAAATTGCCGGCGCGATCGCCGACCGTGCCGGGACGCCCGGCGTACAGCGGGTGGCCCTCCCAGAGCAGGTCGTGCGCGTTCCAGGCGGTGACCACGGGGGCGCCCAGGACGTCGGCGGCGCGCAGCAGCGCGGCGGCGGCGCCGGCCGTGCGTACGCCGCTGCCGGCGAGCACGACCGGGCGCTGGGCGTGAGCCAGCCGGTCGACCAGCTCGGCGACCTGGCGGCGCACGAGGTCGCGGGCGAAACCGGCGTCGGGGTCGCGTGGGGCCGCGGCGGCGGCGCGTTGCCTGTCGACCTCGGCCTCGTCGACCAGGGCGCCCTGCACGTCGACGGGCACGTCGAGCCAGACGGGGCCCGGACGCCCGCCGGTCATGGCGGCCAGCGCCGCGTCGAGATGACGGCCGATGCTGGGCGGATCGGTGACGAGCGCCGCGTACTTGGTGATCGGTCGCACGAGGTCGACGATCGGCGCTTCCTGGTCGCCGAGCTGGCGCAGGGGCAGGCCGCTCAGGGCGACCGTCGTGTCGCTGCGCACCTGGCCCGACACGTAGAGGGCGGGCACGGAGTCGTGCCACTGGCCGAGCACGCCGGTGATGGCGTTCGTGCCGCCCGGCCCGCTGGTGACGCACACCACGCCCGGCAGGCCGCTGACGCGGGCGTAGCCTTCGGCGGCGATGGCGCAGGCCTGTTCGTGATGGCAGAACACGAGGGTGAGGTCGGTGCGCCGGCCCAGGGAGTCGTCTAAGTGCATGGCGCCGCCGCCGGTGATCATGAACACGTGGCTCACGCCCAGCTCGGCGATGCGTCGCGAGATGTAGTCGGAGACCTTGATCACCGTGCGCTTCCTGACTCTCGGCGCCTGTCCCGCCGGCGACTCACCGGTCGACCAGCAGCGCCGTGCGGTCGATGGTCGGCACGCGTTGCGCGTACCACTCGTACAGATCGGCGACGGCCTTGTCGAGCGGTGTGGGCACGAGATCGGGCAGCTCGGCGTGCAGGCGAGCGCCGTCGCCGCTGTACTCGACGCCCATGCCCTCTTTCGCGACGACCACCGGCACGTCCTTTGTGCCGAGGCCGACCACGAGCCGGGCGAGCTCCAGCAGGCTGCGCGGTTCGGGAGCCGAGACGTTGTAGGCGCTGTGCCGCGGCTCGTGGGTGAAGAAGCGCTCGATCACGGCCACGAGGTCGCCGACCGGGGTGTAGTCGAAAAGGCGGTCCTGGCGCAGCGTGACCGGCAGGCCCAGCAGCGACTTGCAGATGGCGTTCGAGATGAACCTGATGGCGTAGTCCTCGTAGCGGCCGAACACGCCAAAGGGGCGCAGCTCGACGATGTCGGGGCGCGTGGCGGCGTAGGCGGCGCAGAGGTACTTGGAGAAGCCGTGCTCGTCGGCCGGCACGTGCTCGCCGCAGGCCGTCTCGGGCAGGCGCGGCCGGTAGTGCCGCGCGTCGTAGACCGCCCCCGAGCTCACGAAGACCAGGCGGCGGTAGCGCCCGCGGCAGCGCGCCAGGTTGGCGAACATGCGCAGGTTGCGTTCGAGCTGGCCGCTCGGGTCGGCGGCGTTGCGATGCCCGGGCCGCACGGCGCAGTGCACCACCACGTCGACGTCGTGCGCAGCGAGATAGCCGGCGACCCGTTCGGTGTCGAGCAGCTCGAGCTCGGCGTGCGTCGGCGCCAGCACGTGGCGGCGTGGGGACAGCTCTTCGACCAGGTTGCGTCCGATGAACCCGGAACCGCCGGTGATCATGACGGTCTGACTCACGAGGCCCTCGCTACCGAGGCTCGCCAGAGGAGGCTCACGCCGCGTGCCGCGGCGCCGGGTCGGGCAGCGCGGCCTGGGCGCGGGGCAGCCGCCACGGGCGCCGCGGCGCCCACACGGCGAAACACGGCGTACTGCGCGCGCACGAGCACGAGCCGGTACGCCTGGCCGCTGGCGGCGGAGCCCAGACCCGCCGAGTAGCGCGCCAGAAGCTGGCTCGCCGAGAGACCCTGCGTGTTGATGACGCGCAGGACGACGTCGGGCCGCACGCCGCTGCGCTCGTAGTAGGCCGTGGTGGCCGGCGGCAGCGGTCCGGGGTCGTCGTTGACGTCGAGGCCCTTGGCGCTCGAGATCCACACCGAGTTGGTGGCCACCCGGTGCGGCCAGAACAGGTAGAAGGCGGGCGCCTGGTAGAAGATCAGCAGCCGGTCCGACGCCGCCGCCACCCGGGGCAGGTCGGCGCGCAGCTGGTCGAGATAGGCGGCGCGCTGCGGCGTGGCGCGCACGCCCGCGTACGGGCCGCCGTGGATGGTGACGGTGAGCTCGGCGTACGGCACGGCGCGCGGCAGGAACCGGTAGTCGCACACGAGCGAGACGGCCAGCACGCCCGAGAGACAGGCGACGCCCAGCGCCGGCAGGGCGGCGCGCAGCGCGGCCGGCTCACCGTCGCGCGGCGCCAGGGCGAGCGCCAGAAAGACACCGGAGAGCACCATGGCGGGCAGCAGACCGACGTCCATCTGCAGCCAGCCGGCCGCGCTCGTGTAGCCCGTGAGCAGGCCTGCGGCGAGGGCCGGCAGGTAGCCCCAGACGAGCAGCGTCGTCGCCGGAGCGCGGCGCTCTTCGGGCACGAACAGGTAGAAGTAGGCGGCCGCCAGGCCGTAGATCACGGCGAACCCGTCGGTGCCCGACACGAGCTGCTGACCGAACGGGAACAGGGCGAGCGGCGCCGCGACCAGCGCGAGTCGCGCCAGCGGGTAGCGCCGATAGGCGAGCCACAGGGCCAGCGCCGCCACCACGATCAGCGGATACAGGCCGAGGTGCCCGACCACGCCGTCGACGATGGCCCGCAGCTTGGCCGGCCCGGAGTCGCTGTTGAGACGTTGCCAGTCGGAGAGTTGGTAGTGCGCGCAGCGCAGCACGTTGCCCACGCCGAAGCTCGCCAGCAGCAACCCTTCGGCCGCAAAGGTGGCGACGGCGCCGACTACGAAGGCCGTTACGGCGCGGCGGCGGCGGCCCGCGGCCGCGGCGAACAGGCAGACGGCGGCCACCGGCACGATCAGCACCAGGGTCGGATAGGCCAGGGCCGCCAGGGCTTGCGCGACCCCGGCGAACGCCAGGCTGCGGTCGCCCCCGTCGCCCACCAGGGCCCGCGCGCCCAGGGCCATGGCGATCACGAGCAGCCCGGCGCCCAGCGTGTTGTAGCTCAGGTCGCTGATGCGGGCGATGACGAGCGTTGCGCACAGCAGCGCGGCGAGCAGCGCGTGCTCCCAGCGCACGACCCGGCGCAGGCCCATGAAGGCGACCGCGGCGACGAGCGCGCTCCACAGCAGGTAGAGGTGGCGCATGAAGAGCACGATGCCGGTGGCTCCGCGCAGCCAGACGTAGACCTTGACGAAGGGGTAGCTGAAGAGCGCGGCCGTCTGCAGGATGTTCATCTCGTCGACGAACGGGCGCGCGCCCAGGGCAAAGCGGTAGGGCACCGCCACGGTGAAGCCTTCGTCGGTCAGGTCGACACCCAGGAACAGGCGCCGCCAGGCGAGCACGAGTGCGACCACGGCTACGGCGACCACGGCCGTGGCCAACAGGGACGGCGGCGCTAAGCGCCGCCGTCTGCCGGGGAAGCCAGCCTCGACGTCCTCAGTCGAAATTGATGCGCTCCTTCTCGACGACCAGCGGGCGATGGTAGACCTGGGTATGGATGGCCCCGATGTACTCGCCCACGATGCCGATGAACAGCAGCTGCACGGCGCCGAAGAAGTAGATGCCGATGAGCACGGGAGCCAGGCCGAAGTCGAAGGTGTGCCAGAAGATGAGCTTCATGACGAGGTAGATGATCGACACTCCCATGGCCAGGCTGGCCAGCAGGAAGCCGGCCATGGTGGCCAGGCGCAGCGGCACCTTGGAGTGGTTGGTGACGCCCAGCATGGCGAGGTCGTAGAGCGTGTAGCTGTTGTTCTTGGTCAGGCCGTGCTTGCGCGCCGGCTGGTAGTAGCTGATCTCGGCGCGCTTGTAGCCCAGGTCGCAGATCATGCCGCGAAAGTAGGGGTACGGGTCGTCGATCTCGCGCACCTTGGCCATGACCTCGCGGTCGTAGAGGCCGAAGCCGGTGAAGTTGCGCACGAGCGGCACCTCGGAGAGGCGTTCGATCACGGCGTAGTAGGCGCTACGCACCCAGCGCATGGGCGCGTGCTCCTCGCTCGCCGAACGCACCCCGACCACGACCTTGTAGCCCTCCCGCCACTTGGCGAGGAAGTCGGCGATCAGCTCGGGTGGGTCCTGCAGGTCGGCGACGATGTAGATCACGGCTTCGCCGCTCGCCTGCAGCATGGCGTGGTGCGGCGAGCGCAGGTGGCCGAAGTTACGCGTGTTGACGATCACGCGCACGCGCGCGTCGGCGTCGGCGAGCTCGCGCAGGACGGCGACGGTGCCGTCGGTCGATGCGTTGTCGATAAAGAGGTGTTCGTAGGTGTAGTCGGGCAGCGCCTCGATCACGGCGCGCACGCGCTCGTACAGCTCGCGCACGTTGCCCTCTTCGTTGAAACAACCCGTAACCACGCTGATGAACGGCATCGTTTGCAGAAGTCCCTTCGACGCTCGGCGGTCTTCCGGTCGCCGGGCGCCTTTGACGACGCTTGCGTCGCGTGGCGCACGGCGGACCCTCCGTTGTCCTATCGGCTTACACCGCCCGTTTTGTTAGGGCGGCGCGCCGTCACGAGAGCGCGCCCTTCGCGGCGAAGCTGAAGTACTTGTTGGCGACGTAGGTCGTGACCACGACAAGGACGGTGTAGGCGGCCTGGATCACGTAGGGGCTGAACGGCAGCTCGTGCAGCGCTACGGGGAGCGCGACGAGATTGACCGCGAGCACGACGGCGTAGACCGCGAGGAACCGCGGCAGTTCACGGCGCACGTCGCCGTGGCTGCGAAAGACGACGGTGCGGTACAGCACGTAGTTGTTGGCGACACCCAGGATGGTGGCGATGATCAGCGCGGTCATCGACGCCGGGGTCCTGGAGACCCCTGCCGTGTCGTGCAGCACGTGGTAGAGCAGGGCGAACGCAGCGTAGCCGAACAGCGTGTTCCAGAGCCCCACGACGAGGTAGAGGAGCTGTTCGCGACGGCGTCGGGCGAACGCCAGGGCTCGCGCCGCCAGGGTCATGCCCCCGACCCCGGGACGGGCCGCGCAAGCACCTCAGCGGCATTCTCGCCGAGCCGTGCGGCGTCGGTGTCGAGGGCCCGCCGCCGCGGCTCCCTGGCCGTGACGCCTGTCGAGAGGATGACGAGGAGCAGCACGAGCAGCACCGTCGGGTAGATGATCATCGAGAAGTTCAACCACGAGTGGGGCGGCAGCAAGCGCGTCTGGTAGGGCACCCAGGCCATGGGCACCAGCAGCAGGCCGAAGAGGGCCGCGATGGGCCAGCGGTGCGGGCAGCGGAACCCGTCGCGGCCGATCAGGGCGAGCGGCAGGAACAGGTGGATGAGCGTGTAGTCGCGACTTTCGGGGGCCAGGACGGTCATGCAGACGACCAGCGCCGCCAGGCGCTTCCAGGCAGGCATCTCGTACAGGCAGACGCGGAGCACGACCATGGCGAAGACACCGACTGTGAAGATGTCCAGCGCGAGATGGAAGCCGCCGACCTGCAGCCCGTAGCCGGTCAGCCGGTCGGCGAGGGCGAACGCCCCGACGAGGTTGTGCGAGAACCACACGCCGCTCGGGGAGCCGCCGTCGTCGCCGGCCCGCAAGGTGTGCACGGTGTTGGCGATGACCTGGGTGATCGTGAAACCTGAGACCGCGCTCAGCGCGACGGTGGCCGCCGCCTCGACGACGAAGGCGGTCACCAGACACAGGACGAGTTGCCGCCAGCGCCGCTCGGCGACCAGGATCACGACCAGCACCACGGCGTAGTACTTGGCGGCGACGGCCAGGGCGAGAGGCAGGAACGCCCAGCGCGAGCCCCGCCAGTAGTAGAGCCAGACGAAGGCGGCGAGCAGCGCGAAGACCAGCATCTCGAGGTTGGCTCGATCGGCCAGGAACAGCACCGGGTACGACAGCGCGCAGAAGAGCGCCACGTAGATCTGACGCAGGCGCCGCGAGCCCACGCGAGCGGTCACGCCGGACCAGAGCAGGGCTACGAGCGACGCGCCGAACACGGCGAAGACAAGCGTCAGCCCGACGACCGACGGGGCGACCGTGAGGCACGTCATGAACAGGTGCATGAGCGGCGAGTACACCGTGTTGGTGCCGTCGGGCGGGCGATACATGCGGGCCACGAGGTACGGCTCGAAGTAGTCGTTGAACCGCCAGAAGGGGTCGAACAGAAACGACGGCAGCGAGAACGTGTAGGGGAACAGGGCGTGCATGACGGCGTGGTAGGCGAAGGCCGCCGGCGTCACCAGCAGCACGAGCAGCCCCAGCAGGCGCACCTGGGCGCCGCCGTCGCGCTGACGGGGGTCGAGGTCGTCGCCGCGCACGAACGCCCCGACGGTCAGGTGGGCCACGGCCCGCAGGCCGTCGGGCGGGCTTTGGGCGCCGGAGGCGACGTCTGGCTGCGGCGTTGCCGGTGTCATGGCGTCGCGCCGTCGCGCGGCCCCAGGAAGCGCGCGTCGCCTCCGGCGGCCGGAGCGAGCGTCATCTCTCGTCTCCGCGGCAGCAGGTCGTGATCTGGGCGGCCACGTAGTCGATCATCTCGGCGGTGAGGCCGGGATAGACCCCGACCCAGAAGGCGTCGTTCATGAGCCGGTCGGTAGAGTCGAGCGCAGAGGCGACCCGATAACCGCCGCCCGCGGCGCGCAGCGGGTCGAAGCACGGCTGGCGCACGATGTTGCCGGCGAAGAGCATGCGCGTCTGGACGTGGGCGGCCTCGAGGCGGCGCACGACCGCGTCGCGCGACACCCCTCTCGCCCGCGCCTCGTCGCGCAGCGTCAGCAGGAACCCGAACCAGCTCGGCTCGCTGCCGGGGGTCGCGCGCGGCAGCACGAGAAGGTCGCCGAGCGGCGCCAGCGCGGCGGCCAGGCGGGCGTGATTGGCGCGCCGGCGTGCGGTGAACGCGGCGAGCCGTGGGAGTTGCGCGCAGCCCACCGCGGCCTGCAGGTCGGTCGCGTGCAGGTTGTAGCCGAACTGCGAGTAGACGTACTTGTGGTCGTAGCCGTGGGGCAGCTCGCCGGCGTCGCGCGAGAAGCGCCGGCCGCAGCGGTCGTCGACCCCCGGAGGGCAGGTGCAGTCGCGGCCCCAGTCGCGCAGCGAGGCGGCGATGGTAGCGAGCTCATCGTTGCTCGTGTACACGGCGCCGCCCTCGCCCATGGTGAGGTGGTGCGGCGGGTAGAAGCTGCTGGTCGCGATGTCGCCGAAGGCGCCGGTCGGGCGGCCGTCGAAGCGCGAGCCCAGGGCGTCGCAGTTGTCTTCGATCAGCCACAGGTCGTGGGCCCGGCAGAACTCGAGCACGGCCTGCACGTCGAAGGGATTGCCCAGGGTGTGCGCCAGGAACACCGCCTTGGTGCGCGGTCCGAGGGCGGCGGGCAGGAGCGCCGTGGCGACGTTGGCGGTGTCGAGCTCGACGTCGACGAACACCGGCACGGCGCCGTACTGCACGATGGGCGCCACCGTCGTAGGGAATCCGGCCGCCACGGTGATGACCTCGTCGCCTGGCGCCACACGGCGCGCGCCGAGACGCTCGCTGGTGAGCGCCATGAACGCCAGGAGGTTAGCCGACGAACCGGAGTTCGTGAGCAGGCAGTGACGCACGCCCAGCAGTTCGGAGAGCTCGCGCTCGAAACGCGCCGCGTAGCGCCCGTGAGTGAGCCAGAACTCGAGCGAGGCGTCGACCAGGTTGGCGAGCTCGTCGGCGCCGAAGACGCGGCCGCCGTAGGGCACCCGCGACGCGCCCGGCTCGAAGGCCTGCGGCGTGGTGCCGGGAGCGGCGAGCTCGGCCGAGCCGAAGGCCTCGTGGTAGTAGCGCTCGACCAGGGCCATGATCTGCTCGCGCAGCTCGTCGGCCGTGCTCACGACGCACCGGCCGGCGTGGCCGCGGTAACGGTCGCCCAGGGCAGCCCCAGGGCGCGGGCGGCGGTCACGAACGCGGAGATGTCGGCATCGACCAGCGCGCGCGGGTCGGCGGCGCCGTCGGCCCACGCCTTGTACCAGGCCGCCGTGCGCGCGATCGCCGTGCGTACGTCCCAGACGCCGGTCAGGCCGAGCTCGTCGCGCGCCTTGGCGCTGTCGAGCAGGAGCAGCGCCGCTTCGTGGGGCTCAGGCCCCGCGGCGGCGGCGCGCCACGAGCCGCCGCCCCACGCAGACAGAAAGGCGGCCACGACGTCGGCGACCGCCAGGCTGGCCGCGCCGGACGGGCCGAAGTTCCAGGCGCCGTCGCGGGCGTGACCGTCGCCCAGCAGCCGGGCGCCCAGCCAGAGATAACCTGCCAACGACTCAAGCACGTGCTGCCAGGGCCGCACGGCGCCGGGGTGGCGCACGACGACCTCATCGCCGCGGCGCAGCGCCCTGACACAGTCGGGCACCAGGCGGTCGCTCGCCCAGTCTCCCCCACCGATCACGTTGCCGGCTCGGGCGCTGGCCACGCACACCGGCACGCCTGGGCCGAAGAAGCTGCGCCGGTAGGCCGCCGTGACGAGCTCGGAGCACCCTTTGCTCGCGCTGTACGGGTCGCGGCCACCGAGCGCCGCGGTCTCGGCGAAGGGGGTGGCCGTCTCGTCGTTCTCGTAACATTTGTCGCTGGTCACGTTCACCACGGCGCGCACCGAGGGGCAGGTGCGCACGGCTTCGAACAGATCGACGACGCCCATCACGTTGCTCTCGAACGTGCCTCGGGGGTCGGCGTACGAGAATCGCACGAGCGGTTGCGCGGCCAGGTGAAAGACGACCTCGGGCGCAAAGGCGGCGACGGCCGCAGCAAGGGCGGCCGCGTCGCGCACGTCGCCGGCCACGTGGTCGACGCCGTCGCGCAGGCCGAGGAGCTCGAACAGGCTGGGATCGGTCGGCGGCTCCAGGGCATACCCGCCGACGACGGCCCCGAGGCGTTCGAGCCAGGCGCAGAGCCACGAGCCCTTGAAGCCGGTGTCGCCGGTCACCAGCACGCGGCGGCCGGCGTAGGCGCCCTCGAACGTCGCCGCGATCGAGTCTGGGTCGTGCGTGCCCGCGCGGCTCACCAGACTCTCCACGGCGCCGCGCCCGACTGCCAGAGCTCTTCGAGATGGTTTTTGTCGCGCAGGACGTCCATGGGCTGCCAGAAGCCGCGGTGGCGGTAGGCGCGCAGCTCGCCGTCGCGGGCCAGCCGCTCGAGCGGCTCGCGCTCGAAGTAGGTGCCGTCGCCCGCGATGTAGTCGAGCGCGCCCGGTTCGAGCACGAAGAAGCCGCCGTTCACCCAGGCGCCGTCGCCGGCCGGCTTTTCGGTGAACGAGGTGACCCGCTGGTCGCCGTCGAGCTCGAGGGCGCCGAAGCGCCCCAGCGGCTGGACCGCGGTGACGGTGGCCAAGCGGCCGTGGGCGCGGTGGCAGGCGAGCAGCGCCGCGATGTCGACGTCGGCCACGCCGTCGCCGTAGGTGAGCAGAAAGGTCTCGCCGGCGAGGTGCTCGGCCACGCGCTTGATGCGCCCACCGGTCTGCGTGTCGGCGCCGGTGTCGACGAGCGTCACCCGCCAGGGCTCGACTTTGCCGTCGTGGACCTCCATCGAGCGTCCCCGCAGGTCGAACGTGACGTTCGCGTTGTGCAGGAAGTAGTTGGCGAAGTACTCCTTGATCACGTAGCCCTTGTAGCCCAGGCACACGACGAACTCGGTAAAGCCGTAGTGGCCGTAGATCTTCATGATGTGCCAGAGCAACGGGTGGCCGCCGACCTCGGCCATGGGCTTGGGCCTGACCTGCGTCTCTTCGGAGAGGCGCGTGCCCAATCCGCCCGCCAGGATCACGACCTTCACGTTCAGCCTCCAGAGTACGTCGATGGACTGCTGCTGTTCGGCGTCCGTCGCGCGCGGGGCGGCGGCCCCTCTCCCTGGGGAGCGCGCGCCCGGCGAGCGCCGCCGTTGTCTGCTCTGGTTACGGCGACGGCGCGACGAACCCTCTACTCATCGGCGCAAAGGCGGGCTTGCTGGAGGGGTCTGCGGGGACTTCTTGCGAAGAGCGTGCGCGCGACGGCCGGGCGGCCGGCGCCGAGGCTCAGCCGAAGTGGAAGATGCGGTGCAGGTCATTGTAGGTGAGCAGGATGAAGAGCGTGATCAGCACCACGACGCCGACGGCGATGGCTCGCTCGAACACGCGCGGCGCGACTCGCCGGCCGCGTACGCTCTCGACGACGTTGAAGAAGATGTGGCCGCCGTCGAAGGGCAGGAAGGGCAACAGGTTGACGATGCCCAGGTTGACCGACAGGAAGGCGAGCAGGATCGGATACCAGCTCTGCCGCACGGCGGTCTGCGAGACCGAGAGGATGCCGACCGGGCCTGCTGCGCCGTCGGGCCCGGCGGGGTTGATCTTGCCGCTGAAGAGCAAGGCGAAGCCCCTGAAGGTCGAGGTCACGATGCCCCAGGTCTGCGAGGCGGCCAGGCCGACCGCGCGCCACGGCGCCGGGTAGGTCGCGTAGGTGTGCGGACCGACCCCGAGGAAGCCCTGGCTGGGCGCGCCGGTTCGCGTGGCGAGCCTGACGCTCACCGCGCGCTGCTGACCGCCGGGCGTAGTGTAGACGAGCCTCACGGTCTTGTGCGGGCGCGATTCAAAGAACGACGTCGTCTGGTCCCAGGTGCGCAAGGCGACGCCGTCGGCCGAGACCAGGCGGTCGCCGGCCTTCAGGCCGGCGCTGGCCGCGGGCGTGCCCTTGACGACCGTCGCCAGGGTCAGCGTGGGGTGCTGGACGCCGCCGACCTGGATGAAGACGAACATGATGGCCAGCGCAGCCACGAAGTTCATGAACGGTCCGGCGAAGATCGTGATGTTGCGCTGCCAGACCGGCTTGCTCATGTAGGCCCGAGGCACGACGTCGTCGGGCAGCTTCTCGTCGGGGGTCATGCCCGAGATCTTGCAGAAGCCGCCGAGCGGGATGGAGCCGATGCCGTACTCGGTCTCGCCCCAGGTCCGTTTGACCACGGCCGGCGGAAAGCCGATGTAGAAGCGCTCGACGCGCATGTGGAACGCCTTGGCGGCCACGAAGTGGCCGAGCTCGTGCACGAAGATCAGCGCCGCCAGCCCGAGGACCGCCACGACCAGCGTCCAGTGGCCGGTGATCACCAGCACGACGATCACGGCGAGCATGAGGGCGCCCCAAGGCGACGGCCCGCGGCGCTCCGCCTCTGGCGCGTCGGCCAGCCTTCGTGGGGTGGTCACACTCATGACTCGCTCGCTTGCACTACGACCTCACGCCTTTCGCAGCCGTCTCACGACACTCTTGCGGGTGTCTCTCGGCATCCGCCCTCCATGACACCGTACCCGCCGATCCTGAGAAGGCGCTGAGAGGATCTCCCTCACGCTGAGGGCCACGGTTCCGGGACCGCACACCACGTATCGGCAGGCGCGCGAGATCTCTGTCGCTTGCAAGGCAAGCCTTCCCTGAGCCGCGGCGTTCGACGCGCAAAAGACGACGCCTGCGCAGACTCCGTTCTCGCGGTGACGGTCGGCGCCGCACCGGGCCCGCCCCGGCCGCGGTAACGCGCACCCTGCACCGGCTAGCGCGCCGCGCGGACGGCTTCGCCGGCCGCGCGGCGCGCCTCGGCGTCGCAGTCGAAGACCGCCCCAAGGTCGGCGATGGGCGCGTCGGCGCAGCGCTCGAGCACGCGTTCGACCACGTCGGCGATCGCCAAGAAGCCGATGCGCCCGTCGAGGAACGCCTGCACGGCGACCTCGCCGGCGGCGTTCAGGGCGATGGGCGCGGCGGCGCCCGCGCCGCCGCCGCCGCTGCCGGGCGTGCGGCCGGCCCAGGCGCGCGCGGCGGCTTCGCCGGCGGCGCGCGCCAGGGCGAGACAGCGGAACGTGGCGGTGTCGGGTTCGGCAAAGGCGAGGTCGCGAGCGAACAGGTCGAGCGGCGGCACCATGGGCAGGGCCGCCCGATTGGGCCAGCTCAACGCATAGCCGATCGGCGTGCGCATGTCGGGCACGCCGAGGTGGGCCAGCACGGCGCCGTCGGAGAAGCGCACGAGCGAGTGCACGATCGACTGGGGGTGCACGACCACGCGCACGGCGTCGTAGGGCACGCCGAAGAGCTCGTGGGCTTCGATCACCTCGAGCCCTTTGTTCATGAGGGTGGCCGAGTCGATCGTCACCTTGGGGCCCATGACCCAGTTCGGGTGCTTGAGGGCCTGCGCGGCGGTCACGGTGGCAAGCTCGGCGGCCGTGCGGCCGCGAAAGGGACCGCCGGAACCGGTCGAGCAGGATCTCTTCGGCGTGCAGCAACGGGTCGTGGGCCGGCCTGTCGGCGGCGGCCGCCGCGTTGGCGGCCGGCGTGCCGGCCAGCGCCGCGGCGCCCTCGACGCCCATCCTCCCCGCTCCCCAGCGGCCGCCTTCGAGGCATTGGAAGATGGCGCTGTGCTCGCTGTCGACCGGGATGATGCGCGCGCCTGCGGCGCGCGCCGCGGCCAGCACGAAGGGCCCGCCGGCCACCATGCTCTCCTTGTTGGCGAGGGCCAGCGTGGCGCCGGCGGCCAGGGTGGCGAGGCTGGCGCGCAGGCCGGCGGCGCCGACGATGCCGTTCAGGACGATGAGCTCGGCGCCGGCCTGCGCGGCGTCGTGCCCGGCGGCGGCGATGAGCTCGGCGATGCCCTCGTCGCCGGCCATGACGCGCCCTGCGCCGCGCGTCGCTGCGCTTGCTGCCGCCGCAGCGTCGTACAGGGCGAGCGCCGGGGCGCCGGCCGCGGCCCGGGGAGCGGCCGCCGCGAGCCCGGCCACCTCGGCGGCCGCCGCCAGCAGGCCTTCGGCGTCGCGCCCGGCGACCAGACCGACGACCGCGATGTCGGGCAGCGCGCGCAGCACGTCGATGGCCTGACGGCCGATCGACCCGGTCGCGCCGAGAATGACGAGGCGCCGGGGAGCTGCGCCGCCCGGCTGGTGAGCGCTCACGTCAAGACCCTCCTAGTAGGTCGATTGACTTCGTCGTCTCCGCTCAGGCATGCGTGAGTTCGCCGCGCGCCTAGTCCGTCGATCGACTTCGTCGTCGCCGCTCAGGCAGGCGTGGCTTCGCTGCGCGCCTGGTCCGTCGAATGGAATCCGTTGTCGCCGCTCGGTCATGCCTGGCTTCGCTGCGCGCCTAGTCCGTCGATCGACTTCGTCGTCGCCGCTCAGGCATGCGTGGCTTCGCTGCGCGCCTGGTCCGTCGAAAGGAATCCGTTGTCGCCGCTCAGGCATGCGTGGCTTCGCCGCGCGCCTAGTGCAGGACGAGGATGAGGTAGTAGCTCGCCACGGCGGCGAACAGCAGGCCGTCGAAGCGGTCGAGCAGGCCGCCGTGCCCGGGAAAGAAGCGGCCGGCGTCTTTGATCTCGACGTCGCGCTTGAGCAGCGACTCGAAGAGGTCGCCGAGCGGAGCGACCACGCCGATCGTGATGCCCAGCAGCAGCGAGTGCAGCTCGCCGATGCGCGTGGTAGTAGAGGCCGATGAAGACCACCATGAGCACGGTGCCGATGAAGCCGCCGACGAAGCCCTCCCAGGTCTTCTTGGGCGAGAGGCGCGGGGCCATCGGCGTCGCGCCGAAGAACCGCCCGGTGAAGTAGGCGATGGTATCGCCGGCCCAGGCGCCGAAGACGACCATCAGGGCGTAGCCCTGGCCTTCGGGCAGCCGGCGGATGAGCTCGAGGTGGCCCACGCCGAAGCCCACGTAGACGAGCCCCAGCATGGTGATGGCGATGCGCACGCTGACCCCGGGGCGCGGCCCGGGCAGGGCGGCCAGGCCGAACGACAGCAGCAAGGTGAGGGCGACGACGCCCATGAGGGTCTGGGGCGAGTGCGTCCAGCCGAAGTAGGCCATGAGCACGACGCCCACGAAGCCGGCCAGGACGAGGGGCCGGTAGGGACGCATCATGCGATAGAACTCGTTGGTGCCGACCACCGCCACGCCGAGCGCCACGACGAAGAAGAACAGGCCGCCGTGGATGGTGACCACGAGCGCCAGAAGCGCCAGGACCACGCCGACGATGACGCGCGTGCCTAGCATGGGCAGCCGCAGGTGAGCCGGAGTGACGGTCGCTGTGCCGTGGCCCGAGTCATCGGCCGCCGAAGCGTCGGGCGCGCGTGGCGTAGACCGCGAGCGCCTCGTCTAAGTCGTCGGGACCGAAGTCGGGCCAGAGCTTGTCGGTGAAATAGAGCTCGGTGTAGGCCAGCTGCCAGAGCAGGAAGTTGGAGATGCGTTCCTCGCCGCTGGTGCGGATGAGGAGCTCGGGGTCGTGCATCTCGGGCGCGTACAGGCAGGCCTTGAGGGCGTCCTCGGTGACGAGCTCGTCGAGACCGGCGCCCGGCGCGCCGTCGGGGCGCGCCGCGATCTCGCCGGCCGCCCTGGCCGCAAGGGCGCGGGCGGCGTCGACGATCTCGTCGCGAGCGCCGTAGTTGAAGGCGATGTACATGGTCATGGCTGGGGTAGCGGGATTGGCCGCCTCGGCGGCGTCGATGCGCTGCAGCAGCTCGGGGGCGACGCCCGCTTTGCGGCCCAGAAAACGCACCCGCACGCCCTGGCTTTGCACCTCGGGGACCTCGGCTTCGATCTGCTCGACGAACAGCTCCATGAGGGCCGCGACCTCGTCGGGCGGCCGTCGCCAGTTCTCGCTCGAGAACGAGTAGACGGTGACCTCGGCGAGGCCGTGGTCGAGGGCGCGTTCGATGAGGCGCCGCAGGGCCTTGGCGCCGGCCCTGTGGCCGGCGGCTACCGGCAGGTGCCGGCGTTTGGCCCAGCGGCCGTTGCCGTCCATGATGACCGCCAGGTAACGGCACTGGGCGCCGCCGGCCGCGGGGTCGGACTTGCCGCCGCGGGCCAGGCGTCGGGCCGTGCCCGCTTTGCGCAGCAGCGACGGCGCCGTTCGCTTCGGCTTGGGCTCGGGCGATGCCATGAGGTGAGAGGGCCGTGGACCTTTCCGGGCGGGAAGGGTCGCTAGACCTCGAGGATCTCGGCTTCTTTGTGCTTGAGGAGCTCGTCGATCTCGTGGGTGCGCTTGTCGGTCAGGTGCTGCAGTTGCTCTTCGGCGCGCCGCTCGGCGTCTTCGCCGATCAGGCTGTCGTTCTTGAGCTCCTTCAGGTCTTTCATGGCGTCGCGGCGGATGTTGCGCACGGCCACGCGACCGTCTTCGGCGAGCCTGTGGACGAGCTTGACGAGGTCGCGCCGGCGCTCTTCGGTGAGCGCCGGGATCGGCAGCCTGATGACGGCGCCGTCGTTGCTCGGGTTGAGGCCGAGGTCGGACTCCATGATGGCCTTCTCGATGGCCTTCATCGAGGTACGGTCGTAGGGGGTGACCGTGATCAGGCGCGCCTCGGGGGCGGCTACGGTCGCCATCTGCTTGAGCGGCGTGGAGACGCCGTAGAAGTCGATGTGGATGCGGTCGAGCAGCGCCGTCGAGGCGCGCCCGCTGCGCACGGTGTTGAACTCGGTGCGTGTGGCCGCGACGGCTTTGGCCATGCGGTCGGTCGCGTCGTCGAGCAGCTCTTTCTCCACGTCACATCCTCCTTGCTAGCCCGTCACCGGGGTGCTCACGATGGTGCCGACCCGTTCGCCGGCCAGCACCCGCTCGATGTTCTCGCCGGTCATCTTGAACACGATGATCGGCAGGCGGTTGTCCATGCACAGCGAGAGCGCCGTCGTGTCCATGACCTTGAGGCCGCGCTCGATCGCCTGGAGATGCGTGATCTCGGGGATGAAGCGCGCCTCGGGGACCCTCTCGGGGTCGGCGTCGTAGACGCCGTCGTACTCGCGCTTGGCCATGAGGATGGCTTCGGCCCCCAGCTCGAGCGCGCGCAGGGCGGCGGCCGAGTCGGTAGAGAAGTACGGGTTGCCGATGCCGGCCGCGCAGATGACGACGCGGCCCTTCTCGATGTGGCGCAGGGCGCGCCGCCTGATGTAGGGCTCGCAGACCGCCTTGATCTCGATGGCGCTCATGACCCGCGTGTCGACGTTCTCGTCTTCGAGGGCGTCCTGCAGGGCGAGCGCGTTCTGCACGGTGGCGATCATGCCGATGTAGTCGGCCGTGGCGCGGTCGAAGCCCTTGGCCGCCGCCGCGACGCCGCGGAAGATGTTGCCGCCGCCCACGACGATGGCGAGCTCGACGCCGCGTTCGCGCACCCGCCTGACGTAGTGGGCGATCTCGAGGGTGCGCGCCGGGTCGATGGAGTGGCCGTCGCCGGCCAGCGCCTGGCCGCTCAGCTTGAGCAGGACCCGCCCGAAGGCCGCGTGTCCGCCGGGACTCTCTGCGTCGCCCGACCCGCCCTCGAGCACGACGTCAGTCCTCAGCCGTCTCGCCGAGCTGGAAACGGACGAAGCGCCGCACGTCGACGTTCTCGCCGATCACGCCGACCAGGTCGGTGCGCAGCTGCTCGATCGTGCGGTCGGGGTCTTTGACGAAGGCCTGCTCCATGAGGCAGGTCTCCTGGTAGAACTTGTTGAGCTTGCCGTCGAGCATCTTCTCGATGACGTTGTCGGGCTTGCCCTTGGCCTGCTCGCGGTAGATGGCCTTTTCGCGCTCGATGACGGCGGCAGGCACCTCTTCGCGGCGCACCCACAGGGGGTTCGACGCGGCGACCTGCATGGCGAGGTCGTGGGTGAACTCGCGGAACGGCTCGCTGCGCGCGACGAAGTCGGTCTCGACGCCGACCTCGACCAGCACGCCGATCTTGCCGCCGGCGTGCACGTAGGAGTCGATCGAGCCTTCGCGGGCGGCGCGCCCCGACTTCTTCTGGGCGGCGGCGAGGCCCTTTTTGCGCAGCTCGTCGACGGCCTTCTCGATGTCGCCGCCGGTGGCCGCGAGGGCCTTTTTGCAGTCCATCATGCCCGCGCCGCTCTTGTCGCGGAGCGCTTTGACCATGGTCGCGGTGATGTCAGCCACTACGCCTCACTCTCGTCTTTGCTGTCGCTCGCGCCGGCGTCGTGCGCGGGCGCGGCCGGCGCGTCGCTGTCGGCCTTGGCCGACTTGCGCACGGCGGGCTTGCGTGTCTTTTTGACCTCGTCGGCGATCTCTTCGGCGACGATGGCGTCGACGGCCGCGACCTCGGCTTGCGCCTCGGTCTCGGCGGCCGCGTCTAAGGCCTTGTCGGCGGCGGCTTCGGCGGCGATGGCGTTCTCGACGGCTTCGGCGGCCCGCTTTTGGGCGGCGAGGGCCTCGGCCACGGCGGCCTTGGCGGCGGCCTTTGACCTGGCCGCTTCGGCGGCCGCGGCGGTGCTGGGTTTGGCAGGCGCCGGCTTGGCCGGAGCGGCCTCCGCCTTGGCGCGAGCGGCTTCGGGCTTGACCGGCGCCGCTTCGGCCTTGACCGCAGCGGCGGCCGGCTTGGCGGGTTCGGCCTCGGCCTTGACCGCAGCGGGCTTCACCGGGGCGGGCTCGGGCTTGACCGGGTTCAACTTGGCGGCCGCCCGCTCGAGGGCGGCGGCGTCGCTTGCGGCCCTGCTGGCGGCGGCGTCGGCCTTGGCCTTGGCGGCTTCGGCGTCGGCCACGGCGGCTTCGGTGCCGGATTCGGCGGCCACGGCGGCGGCGGCCTTAGCCAGCGCGGCTTCGGCCTGTGCGGTCACCTTGGCGGCAGCGGCGCGCTCTTCGGCGGCCTTGAACTCGGCGGCGGTGACCTGCGCGCGGCCGTCGGCGACGGCGCGGGCCATGGCCTTGACGATCACGGAGCAGGAACGGATGGCGTCGTCGTTGCCCGGGATGACGTAGTCGACCTCGTCGGGGTCGCAGTTGGTGTCGACGAGCGCGACCAGCGGAATGCCGAGCTTGCGCGCCTCTTTGACGACGATGGCTTCTTTGCGGGGGTCGACGACGAAGACGGCGCTCGGCAGGGTCTCCATGCCGGCCACGCCGCCGAGGTTGGTCTCGAGCTTGGCGAGCTCACCGCGCAGCTTCATCTGGTCGC
This sequence comes from uncultured Actinomycetes bacterium, assembly GCA_963755025.1. Classification (GTDB taxonomy): domain Bacteria; phylum Actinomycetota; class Thermoleophilia; order UBA2241; family UBA2241; genus Bog-752. The sequence continues at coordinate 5,529 of CAVWIH010000007.1, read as the reverse complement.
GCGTGGGCAGCACGTCGATGGAGCCCTCGGCGACGAGCTGACGGAGCTCGTGCAGACGCTTGATGCGCTTGGACAGCGTGACGTAGTTGGTCAGCAGACCACCGAGCCAGCGGCTGGCGACGTAGGGCTGCCCGGCCGCTTCGGCCTCTTCTTTGATGGAGTCCTGGCACTGCTTCTTGGTGCCGACGAAGAGCACGCTGCCGCCGCGGGCGGCGACGTTGCGCAAGAAGTTGTAGGCCTCGTCGATCAGGACCGTGGTCTTCTGGAGGTCGATGATGTAGATGCCGCCACGCTCGGTGAAGATGTAGCTGCGCATCTTCGGGTTCCAGCGGCGGGTCTGATGGCCGAAGTGGACGCCGCTTTGCAGCAGGTCCTTCATGCTGACCGTAGGCACGGGTGCCTCCTTGGAGGGGTCGGTTTTCTGTGGCGCTGTCTGCCGACGGAAAGAGCGAGTGGAACCTCGGATGAGCTGAGGCACCGCCACTCGCCCGGGACCCGTCGGGTCGGGGTTGGCAGGACACAAACTAGCGCTCCATGGTACCACAAAGGGGCGTAGGGCATGCGTGACGCCGACGTGAGGCGCGGGCCGGGCGGCCGCGGCGCCGACGGCTACCCTACGGCGGCGGGCTCGATCTCGTCGCGCAGCCTGCCCTTGAGGCGCAGGATCGCCTTGGTGTGGAGCTGCGAGACGCGCGATTCGGTGACGCCGAGGACCTCGCCGATCTCGCGCAGGGTCAGGTTCTCGTAGTAGTAGAGCGCGATCACGATCTTCTCGCGCGGCGGCAGGGCGTCGATGGCGGCCGCCAGGCGGCTCTTCATCTCGGAGAGGTCGAGCATGCGCGAGGGGTCGTGGCTCTTGGGGTCTTCGATGGTGTCGATGAGCGAGGCGGTGTCGCCGTCGGAGCCCGAGATCGCCCACAGCTCGTCTAAGGCGACGAGCGAGGTGTTGGCGATCTGCGAGAGCGAGTGGTGGAACTCGGGCAGCGTGACGCCGAGCTCGCCGGCGATCTCGTCGTCTGACGGCGCGCGCTGCAGGCGGTTCTCGAGGCGGGCGCAGACGCGCTCGATCTCGCGCGCCTTGCTGCGCACCGAGCGCGGCACCCAGTCGAGGGAGCGCAGCTCGTCGATGATCGACCCCTTGATGCGCGAGATGGCGTAGGTCTCGAACTTGATCTCGCGGCCCAGGTCGAAGCGTTCGAGCGCGCCGATCAGGCCGAGCAGGCCGTAGCTGATGAGGTCGGATTCTTCGATGTGGGCGGGCAGCCCGCTGCCCATGCGACCGGCGACGTACTTGACGAGCGGCGCGTAGGCCAGGATCAGGCGGTCGCGTGCCTGCTGGTCGCCGTCATTCTTGAACCGGCGCCAGAGATCGTTGATCCTGCTCTCGTCGAGACGACCCATTGACGCGACCTTACTCAACCGACGTCACCACGTCACAAGTGCCCGCGCCGCCGGCGGCGACGCCATGACCATGCTACCACCACTGCGCTCAAGGCCATATGCCTGAGCCGCGGCAGGGAAAACTCCTCGCTCGCCGCCCACGCCCACGCCGCTCACGACCGGGGGTGATGTCGCAGGTGGACGGCCTTGAGGTGAGCGCCGCTGACGTGTGTGTAGATCTGCGTGGTGGAGACCGAGCTGTGGCCGAGGAGCTCCTGGATGGCGCGCAGGTCGGCGCCGTGCTCGAGCATGTGGGTGGCGTAGGCATGGCGGAACATGTGTGGCGACGCCGTGACCCCGGCCGCCGCGGCGTACTTGGCGACGATGCGCCGCACGTCGGATGTTTGCAGGGCGCGCCCGCCGCGCGTGAGCAGGAGGGCGTCGAGCGGCGCGGCGGCTGCGCCGCCGCGCCGCCGCTCGAGCTCGCCGCGTCCGGACGCGAGGTAGCGTTCGAGGGCCGCGGCGGCTTCGTCGCCCAGCGGCACCATGCGCATCTTGCCGCCCTTGCCGCGCACCAGCAGCTCGCCGTAGCGCGCGTGGACGTCGGCGCGGTTCAGGTCGACCAGCTCCTGGCTGCGCAACCCGCAGCCGTAGAGCAGTTCGAAAATGAGCCGGTCGCGCAGGGCGAAGGGGTCGGCGCCGACGACCGCGTCGCACACCGCGTCGACCTCGGCGGGCCGCAGGGCGTGCGGCAACCGCCGCCGCCGGCGCGGGCCGGGAAGATACTGCGCGGGTCGGCGGCCGCACACCGCGCGCGGTGAGAAAGCGGCAGAACGAGCGCATGGACGAGAGCTTGCGAGCCAGCGTCGCGGGGCGTAGCCGCGCCCGCCGAGTTCGGCGGCGTAGGCGCGCACCGCGCCGCGGTCGAGCGCCTCGAGCGCCAGGCCGCGCGTGTCGAGCCATTCGGTGAGCTGCGCGAGGTCGGAGCCGTACGAACGGCGCGTCGCCGGCGAGGCGCCCCGCACCTCGAGGCCGCGCAGGAACTGAGCGACCGGATCGCTGGGGCCTGCTGCAGGCTGTGGACGAGTGGCCATCGTGGGTGTCGTCGGTACTTCCTTCGTGGGGCGCCGCGCCGCCGCCGCGCGGTCGCGACGATGGCGTGTCTGTCTGCTTGGCAAGTTCGCCATGGCTCCCCACGCCTCCTGCCCCGTCATGGGCGGGCCGCCGGGCGGGGCCTGCGGCGCAGGCGGTAGCGCCCGCCGGGCAGGACGTCGAGGAGACCGTCCAGCTCGAGCATGGCCAGCGCGGCGGCCACCTGCCGTGGGGCCAGCCCGAGGCTGCGTTCGAGCTGGTTGGCCGTGTGCTGGCCGCGCCGCAGCGCAGCCAGCACACGGCCCTGCGGGCTGCTCGTGCGACGCCGGCAAGGCTCAGGTCGGGGTCGCCGGAGAGGTCGCCGGTGGCGGAGTCGGACCCGCTGACGCGCCGCCGGCGTCGTCGAGCGGGCGCCGGCCGCCGGCCCGGGAGGCCCAGGCTCGGGCGTGAAGCCCGGCAAAAGGGCGAGGACGTCGTCGGGCGACTCGCACAGGTGGGCGCCGTCGCGCAGCAGGCGATGTGGCCCGGCCGACAGCGGCCGCCGGCTTCGCCGGGTACCGCCAGGACGTCGCGCCCCAGGTCGAGGGCGAAGGCCGCGGTGTGCAGGGCGCCGCTCGTGTGTCTGCCCTCGACGATCACGACGGCGTCGGCCAGGGCCGCGATCAGGCGGTTGCGCGCGGGAAACCGCCAGGGCGCCGGCGGCAGGAGCCAGCCGTACTCTGACAGCAGCACGCCGCAGCGCGCCACGTCGGCGCAGCCGGCTGTTCGTGCGCGGCACGCTCAGCCGCGCGCCCGAGCCCAGCACGCCGGCGAGCGCCACCGGCAGGGCGACAGGCGGATCGGCGGCCGTCGTGCGGACGACGGGCCGGGAGGCGGCGCGTCGGCGAGGGGCCGGCCGGAGGGCCAGAAGGGCGGGTCGTCGGCCGGACTGCGGCCGAGCCCGTCGAGTGCGCCGACGTGGGCCTGGGCATCGATGCCCAGGGCCATGCCGCTCACGACGTTAGCACCAGCGCGGGCGAGCCCCGAACCCAGCAGCCAGGCCATCTCGAGGCCGTAGGCGGGTGGCGGGCGCCCACGATGGCCACGGTGGGGCGCTCGCGCAGGGCGCGCAGCATCGCCGCCCAGTGCCGGCCGCGCACGAACAGGGCGGGCGGCGGGTCGAACAGCTCGCGCAGGCCGGGCGGATAGTCGGCGTCGACCCAGGTGACCACGGCTTCGGCGCCCTCAGGTTGTTCCTGCCGAGAATTACGGAGTCGCCGTGGTCGGGCGACGAGGCGTCGGCGGCATCGGTCGCGTCGGCCTGCTTGCGCACCGCGAGGGCCAGCGACCAGCGCGGCAGCGTCATGACCTGAGCGAAGCTGCCGTGCGCCCTGACGAGGCGCCCGACCAGGCCGCGGTCGGCGGCGGACTGGGCGGCCAGCCGAGAGGCAGAGCTCGCGGGCCGCAGCGGCGCCGGACGCGCCGCCTGCCTCTTCCCCACCGGGCTGCGCAGCCGGTGGCTCCGGCGTGGCGGGAGGCGCGCTCACGACGGTCTCCAGGCCTGCTCGCGGTACGACAACGCCTCGGCGACGTGGCCTTCGCCGATGGCGGCGGCGCCCTCGAGGTCGGCGATGGTCTGGGCGACCTTGGTCACGCGGTCGCAGGCGCGCGCGCTCAGGCGCAGCCGGTCGTAGGCGTCGTCGAGCGCGCGGATGGCCCCGGCTCGAGCGTGCAGAGCTCGCGCAAGCCGCGCGCCGTGAGATGGGCGTTGGCGGTGAGGCCGGCGCCGCCCAGGCGGCGGCGCTGGCGTTCGCGGGCCCGGGTGACCCGCGCCCGCACCACCGCCGACGTCTCCCCGGCCACGCAGCCGCGGCGGTCGCGCGGCAGGAGGCGGGGCACGTCGACGTGCAGGTCGATGCGGTCGAGCAGCGGTCCGCTGAGGCGCTGGCGGTACTGCGCGAGGCGATGCTCTGGGCACCGGCAGGCGTGGCCGAGTCGCCCCGGTAGCCGCAGGGACATCCGTGCGAGTCGGAACTACACCGCCTGTCGCACGCTCGTACTCCCGAGCGGACGTTGGGGGCGAACCGGCAAGTGAGCACCAACTACTCCCCACTCCCCGAGACTCCCTCCGCTTTGTTCAGGCCCTATGGCGTCCCGACGAAGTGCGCGAGGTTCGCGTCCTTAGGTGCGACCGCTTCGGTCGCACCGCCTCCGGCTACTTCGACACACCCGAGAAGCTCGTCGAAGCCGCCGCCGCGTGGGAGGGTAAGGCCAACGTCTATATCACTGTCAACGCCACAGACCCCACCTCTTGGCGCGAGCCGACAACCGCATCGTCGCCCCGGCGCAGTCCACGACCGCAGACGCCGAGATCGCACGACGCACCTGGCTGTTCCTCGACATCGACTCGGTCCGGCCGTCCCGGCATCTCAGCCACCGAGGCGGAACTTGCCGAGGCCGAGAAAGTGCTGAACGCAGTCACTGGCTACCTGGCTGGTCTCGGCTGGCCGCCACCCATAGAGCTGCCTATCGGGCAACGGCTACTACGCCCTCTTCCCCATCGAGTTGCCCAACACTGCCGAGACGCGCTCGACCGTTCAGAAGGTGCTCGAGACACTCGCGTCAGGGTTCAACACGGCCGCGGCGACAATCGACACCACAGTCGCCAACGCATCACGTATAGCCTGCCTGATCGGGACCACCAAGAGAAAGGGCGACCCGACGGCGGAGCGGCCTCATCGCCGCTCGCGTCTTGCTGAACGTGCCCGGCCGAGTCCGTGCCGGTGCCGCTCGGACTCCTCGAGAGTCTCGTCGGCGATCGTGCCGACTCGCGGAGGACTAGAGGTGACAGTCGCCGGAGTTGGCCCGACCGCTCGCTGAGATTCTGGAGGCCGCCGCGCGTCGACTACCGCGAGCAGCCGGCCGACGCAAACGGCAGCGTCTGGTATCACGTGCGCGCGTGTCCGTTCCATGGCCCTGAGCGCCCATACGAGTGTGGCGTGGGCCAGGCGCCCGATGGCCGGTATCTCGGCAAGTGCTTCCACCCGGAAGGTGTCGGCAAGGGCTGGCGAGAGTGGA
>CAVWIH010000006.1:0-18652 GCA_963755025.1 uncultured Actinomycetes bacterium | reverse complement strand
CTTCGTGGAGCGCCTGGCGTCGCTTCTGTCGGCCGCCCTGCAGAACGCCGCCGCCTACGAACAGCAGCGCGACCTCGCCACGGCGCTGCAGGAGAATCTCGTGCACCCGCTGCCCGAGATCGCCGGCCTCGAGGTAGGCGTAGCTTCGGCGACCGCATCCGAGGCCGAGCTCGTGGGCGGCGATTTCTGCGACGTGTTCGCCCTCCGCGACGGGCGCGTGGCCATCGTGGTGGGCGACGTGGCCGGCAAGGGCGTGCGCGCCGCCGGATTGACCGAGACCGTGCGCGCCAAGATGCGGGCCTTCGCCACGATCGAGCCGGCGCCGACTTCGTCCTGGCAAAGACCAACGAACTGCTCCTGCTGCTCGATCCCGGCCAGCCCCACGTGACCGTCTTTCTGGGGCTGCTCGATCCGCACACGGGACAACTCACCTACGCCAGCGCCGGCCACCCGGCGCCGGTCCATCTTGGCCGCGACGCCGGACGACCGCTCGACGTCGCATACGGGCCGCCACTCGGCACGTTCACCAGCGCCTACACGGCCGGCCAGACCAGGCTCACGGCCGACGACTACCTCGTGCTCTACACAGACGGCGTCACCGAGGCGCGCCGCGGCGCCGCCATGTACGGCGAGGAGCACCTCATCGAGACCATCGTAGGGCTGCGCGGACTGTCGGCCCAGGCGCTCGCCGACGGCCTGTTGCGCGACGTCGCGGCCTACGCGACCCGCCTGGCCGACGACATCCAGATCGTCGCGCTGCGGCTCGACTGAGAGCGCAGTGCGACCGCCGCCTCCTCGACGATCTCCCACCGCCCTCGCGCTGCGGCTCGACTGATGGCGCCGTAGGACCGCCGTCGCGCTGGGGACAGCCGCCCAGCTCCCGCGAGCCGTCAATCGACCAGGACGAGGGCGAAGAAGCGGTACTCGGCGTCTCGCGTGCGTACGACGTCGATCTGGCGGCCCGCGTTGCGGGCCGTGGCGTAGACGTCGAGGCCACAGCCTTCCATCGACGGCCGGGCGCGCTCCGGCGTGGGGCAGTCGTCGCCGCGCGTGCAAGCGCCGCAGACGTCGCACGGGCCGGCGCCCATGAGCCACGCCTTGTAGTAGCCGGCCAGAAAGAGCTCGCGCTCGAGCGCCAGCCCGACGTCGTTGAGGCGCCGGGACTCGTCGTCGCTCTTCTCGGGGCCTACGAACGGGCCCGCTTCGAGCAGGATGGCGCGCTCGAACTCGCCGACCAGGCGCCTGGTCTGCTCGACCGGCGGCGCATTGGGCGGACAGGTCCGGTGCACGCCGGGCTCGTCGCAGCCGAACAGGCACTTCATGCGCACCCACTCGGCGACGACCACCTTTGAACCGGGCATCGGGGTCGCCGCGGCGGCGCCGAGCGCCACCGCGCGCTCGCACCACATCGTCAGGTCGCCGCGTGTCGCCGCGCCGGACGCCGCGTCGGATACTGCCTGCTCGCCGGGTGTCATGAGGACGCTCCCACCTTTCGCAAGTCCATCGGTCGGTGCCTGCGGGTCGCCCCGCGATACGGTCGGGGCGGGCGTCACGGTCCGCGATCGGCGGTGTCGCGTGCACCGTCTTCGTCGACCGGATCCTGGTAGACCACGAGCTGGCGCCCCAGGCCCGCCCAGCCGCACTCTTCACATCTGAACGCCGTCTTTTCGAAGGTGCCGTCGGCGCTGGCGACCGGGCGAACGTCGTCGCCGCCGCACTCCGGACAGAACCGCTGCTCCATCGTCCCCTCTCCTTGCCGCACCATTCCCCGCACGAACCCGGCACGAGTGACGACCAGGCGCGCTCGGACGCGGGGGCGATAGCCGCCCCGCTCCCCGATCACCATTGTGGCGCGTCACGCCGCCGGCGCAAGGTGTCGTCGTGCGCGTGCGCCCCTGCGACGGGCGCTGTAGACCCAATGCTAAGCTTCCGCCATGCGAGAGTGGAGCTGACCACGCGCCGGCTGGACCCCGAGAGCTTCGTGACGCACCTGCCGGTCCTCTACCGGGCCGCCCGCGCCTGGACTGCTTCGCGGCAGGACGCCGAGGACCTGGTGCAGGAGACCATCGCCCAAGGGCTCGCCAAGCCCCGCCTGCTGCGCAGCGAAGACGACGTGGGCTATCTGCTGCGGGCCATGCACAACGTGCTGATGAGCCAGTACCGGACGGCGAGCCGACGGCCGGCCACGACCTCGCTCAGCGACGACCTCGCCCAAGCCGACTCAGCCACCGTCGACCCCGGCCGGGCGGCCGAGCTCCACGACGTCTTCACGGCCATCTCCGAACTGCCCGACGAGTTTCGCGACGCCATCGTCGCGGTCGACGTCGCCGGTCTCAGCTACACCGAGGCAGCGCGCGTGCTGAACGTGCCCGAAGGCACGGTGACCAGCAGGTTGTCGCGGGCGCGCGACCGGCTGGCAAAGCGCCTCGAGGACGTCCGCTAGGTCGCCCTTCGCCCGTTCGCGCTCTAGTACCCCAGGGTGCCGCCGGCCCGCCAGCTCGCGAGGCTGAGCAGCTCGGCGCGCGGCGCGTCGCCGATCAGCACGCAGGTATGGCCCAGGCGACGCCAGGTCACCACGACTCGGCCCTCGAACGACACCGTCTGAAACCGGATGCCGCCGATGACGGTCGCGGCGGCGCCGGGCGGCCGCGGCAGAGCGGCGCCCGCGACGATGGCGTAGCCGATGCGGCGGCCGGCTTTGGAGTAGGTGACGACGGTCGCCGGGCGGCCGCCGACGCGACCGTGGCGCACCCCGCTGGCCTGCCAGCCAAAGGCTCGTGCGTAGTCGGGGAATTCCAGGCCCTGCACGTCGGCGGCCAGTTCCGTGTGGCTCGTGCCGAGCTCGGCGGGGGCCGGTCCGGCCGCCGGTTCGAGGGCCAGCCGCGCCGCGGCCGACACCGACGGCGCCGCGTGGCCGCTACTCAGCGTGAGCACCAGGGCGACCGCGATCGCCGCGGCGAGCGCGCCGCCCGCGGACAGCCGCCACGCCAGGCGCCTGCCCCGCCACCACTGCCCGCGCGCCGCCGGACGCGCTGGGCCGGGCGCCTGGGCGACGGCCGCCTCGACGCTCGCGGTGAGCCGTCGCCGGGACCGGTTCGTCGGCCAGAAGGGCGGTGGCCGCCAGCGCTCTCCGCTGGCGCGCGAGCATGGCCGCGAGGCGCGGCGAGGCCGCGATGCGGGCCTCGACCTCGGCGCGCCGCTCGACGGGCAGGCTGCCGTCGGCCAGCGCGCAAAGGTCGGCCAGTTCGCGGTCGTCGGGCTCTGGTCCCAGCTCAGTGACGGTCTCGTCCATTCCACCCTGTCGTATCGCACACTCGACCAGATCTCGCCTCTCGACGAGGCGCCGGACGATGCGTTCGTGTCCGGCGCCTCACGCGGCGCTCCCGGCAGACACGGCGCGCCGTTCGTCACCTCGACCGCATACTAATACCGGCTGCCGCTGCTCATGCCCGAGCCGCCCGCTGCACCGGCCGACCCGTCCGCCGAAACGGGCGTGCCGCCGGTGGTCACGACGTGCCAGCTGAACCTCTCGCCGGCGAACTGGTCGTGCGCGCCGTTGCCGGTGACGTTACCGGCTTTGTCGGCCACGAACGTGTAGACGGGCTTGCCGCCAACGGTCACTTGCCGCGTGCCGTCGGACAGCGAGACGACGCCCAGAGCGCCGGCGGCGGAGGTGCCGGTCGGCGAGCCCGAGGCGATGGTCAAGGGCCGCCAGACGGTGGCGCAGGCCCCGGTGCAGTGCACCATCGCGGCCGAGTCCTGGTCGTTGGTGTACAGGGGCAGTCCCGTCGCGGTGACCAGCACCGTGGCGCCGGCGACCTGCCTGGTCGCGACGGTGGCCGTGGTCGTGGTGGTCGCACTCGCGCGCGAGCCGCAGGCGGCGACCGTCACAGCGACGGCGACGGCGGCTCCGACGAAGATGAGGAATCGTTTCATCGACGACCTTCCGTGGTCCGATGGTTTTGCCGTACACCATCATCGACGCCGGCCGGGCGCGGTTTCTTCCCGACGACGGTAGATCCTTCCGAGGGCCGCAGAGAACGGGCGAGCGCGCCGGGGGCCGCGCCTCGCCGGAGCGCGCAGGCTAGACGCCGTCCCCGCCGAGCGCCGCCGGAGCGCGATGCGGCGGCTGGGCCGGCTCGGGCAGCGGCTGCAACGCGGGGATCGGCTCGGTCACCGAGCCGCCCGCCGGCAGCCGTCACGGTCTCGCCCCAATGGGCAAAGGCGAGGGGTTTGCCGTCGGGCCTGGAGCTATAGCGCGCTTCGCCGGGAGTGACCTCGACGCGCAGCGCGTTGCCCCCGAACGCGACCCGAAAGGCGACGCGCTCGATGCCGGCCGGCAGGCGCGGGGCAAAGGTGATCTGCCCACCGTCGTCGCGCATGCCGCCGAGCCCCGCGACCACCGCCCAGGCAGCGCCGGCCAGCGAGGCGATGTGCAGCCCGTCGCGGATGTTGTGCTCAAGGTCGTGGAGGTCCATGAAGGCCGCCTCGGTGAGGTAGCGGTGGGCCAGCTCGAGGTGGCCGACCTCGGCGGCCACGATCGCCTGCGTGCAGGCCGACAGTGACGAGTCGCGCACGGTGACGCCCTCGTAGTAGTCGAAGTCGCGGCGCTTCTCCTCGGCCGTGAACGAGCGCGAGCGCACGAACAGGGCGAGCACGAGGTCGGCCTGCTTGGTCACCTGCTTGCGGTACAGGTCGAAGTACGTGAAGTGCAGCAGCAGCGGGTAGTCGTCGGGCGAGGTCGCGGCAAAGTCCCAGCGCTCGTGCAGCAGGTAGTCCTGGTCCTGAGGGTGCACGCCGAGGTCGGCGTCGTAGGGCAGGTACATCGACGCCGCGGCCGCGCGCCACGCGGCGAGCTCGTCGTCGACGACGCCGAGCTCGTGGGCCGTCTGCGGGTGGCGCCCGGCGGCCTCGACGGCGGCCTGCAGGTTGGTCTGCGCCATGAGGTTGGTGTAGACGTTGTTGTTGACGAGCGCCGAGTACTCGTCGGGGCCGGTCACGCCGTCTATGCGAAAGCGTCCATCGGCGCCGGCGTGCCCGAGCGACGCCCACAGGCGGGCCGTCTCGACCAGCAGCTCGACCCCGTAGCGCCGCTCGAACTCCTGGTCGCCGGTCGCCTGCACGTACCGGCGCACCGCGTCGGCGATATCGGCGTTCACGTGGACCGCGGCCAGGCCGGCCGGCCAGTACCCCGAGCACTCCTCGCCGCGGATGGTGCGCCAGGGGAACGCGGCGCCGGCGAGGCCCACCTGGCGGGCGCGCTGGCGGGCCGGTCCCAGGGTGGAGTGACGCCAGACGAGGGCATCACGCGCCAGGCTCGGGGCGATGTAGGTGAGCAGCGGCAAGACGAACGACTCGCTGTCCCAGAACGCGTGGCCGTCGTACCCGGCGCCGGTGAGGCCCTTGGCCGGGATGGCCCGCTCCTCGGCCCGCGCGCTGGCCTGCAGGGTCTGGAACAGGGCGAAGCGGATGGCCTGCTGCAGCGCGGGGTCGCCGTCGATCTCTACGTCGGCTCGCGACCAGAACTCGTCGAGGTAGGCGCGCTGGGCGCGCGCCAGGCCGTCGAAGCCCTCGGCCAGGGCGGTCTCGAGGCTGCCGTCGACCTGGTCGCGCAGCCACTCCACGGACTGCTGCGACGACCAGTGGTAGGCGAGCAGCTTGACGAGCCGCAGCGGTCGCCCCGGGGCGATCGACGCCGACAGCGTCAGCCGGCCCAGGTCGGGCTCGCTTTCGGCCAGCGTGGCGGGGCTGTCGTCGGCCTCGATCACGTGCTCCATGCCGGCGGCCAGCGACAGGCCGCTCGAGCGCGTCGTGTGGGCCAGCACGACGCGCGTGCCGCGCGCCACGTCTATGCGGCCCTCGAGCACGTCGGAGAGCGCCGCCGAGCGCCGCGGGTCGGCGGTCGAGACGACGTCGCTCTCGTTGGCCAGCAGGCTCGACTGCAGGGCCACGCGCAGGGGCTCGTCGAGCGCCTCGACCTCGTAGCTGATGGCCGCCACGCTGCGAAAGCGAAACGACACGAGGCGCCGGCTCGTGACGCGCACCACGCGCCCGCCGATCGACTTCCAGTCGAGGCGACGCTCGAGGATGCCGGTGCGCAGGTCGAGCACGCGCTCGTGGCTGAGCAGGGTGCCACGGTGGACGTCCATGGGCTCGTCTTCGACCAGCAGCCGGATGAGCTTGCCGTCGGTGACGTTGACGATGGTCTGGCCGGCGGCGGGCAGGCCGAAGGCAAGCTCGGCGTAGTTGATGGGGTGCGCTTCGAAGAAGCCGTTCAGATAGGTGCCGCTCAGGCTGGCGGGCTCACCCTCGTCGAGGTTGCCGCGCAGCCCCAGATGGCCGTTGGCCAGCGCGAAGATGGATTCGCTCTGGGCGAGCGCCTCGAGGTCGAGCCGGGTCTCGCGGAGCGCCCACGGTTCCAGCCCGTATGCATCCCCTTCGGTCACGGCTCGTGGGTGCCCGGGCCGGGCGGCGGGCAAACCGTGGGCGGCGGCTTGGCGTCGGGCTCCGGCCCCCTCACCGCGATGGCGGCGTGATAACGTCGCCGCAGGCAAGGCGGCATCGGAGGGAAAGGCGACACATGGGCTGGCTTTCAAGGGCGATCGACGCCGGCGGTGAGTATCGCTACCCACTGGCCGACATCGAGGACGCGCTGTTCCTGACCTCGGGCGCGCGGCGGGCGAAGACCTCGCAGTTCTGGATGCTGCTCGTGCTCGCCAGCCTCATCGCCGCCGGCGGCGTGGTCGGCGATTCGACGCCGGCGGTGATCGGCGCGATGATCGTGGCGCCGCTGGCGACCCCCATCTACGGCGTCGCCCTGGCCACCGTGACGGGCTCGCGGCGCGACCTGTTCGCCTCGCTCGGGCTGCTCGTGGCCGGCATCGCCGTCAACATCCTGCTCGGCTTTCTGGTCGGCCTGGTGACCATCGCGCGCATGCCCATAGCCGATAACCCCCAGATCATCGGCCGCACGGCGCCGACGCTGCTCGACCTGGCCATCGCGGTGGCCGTCGGCGTGGCGGGCTCGTTCGCCCTCGTGCGCCGCGACGTGTCGAACATCCTCGCCGGCGTGGCGATCGCCATCTCGCTCGTGCCGGTGCTGGCCGTGGTCGGCATCACGCTCGGCTCGGGGCGCACAGACCTGGCGTGGGGCGCCTTTGTCCTGTTCCTCACCAACGCCGCCGCCATCATCGTGGCCGGCACGGTCGTCTTTACGGCGGCGGGTTACCAGCGCGCGGCCGCCAGCCGCGGCCGGCGGCCGGGGCGGCGCGCCAAAGTGCTCATCGTGGTCTTCGTGGTCGTGCTGCTCGTGCCGCTCAGCCTCGCGTCGCTGCGCACGCTGCGCTACGAGCAGTGGGTCGGCGCGTCGGAGACCGCCGCCGGCCGGTGGGTGAAGGGCACCGGGTGGCAGGTCGAGAGCGTGGAGCAGGTGGGCGGCGACATCGTCATCGACGTGCTCGGCCCCGGGACGCCGCCGCCGACCGACAGCCTGAAGAGGGCCGTGCGCGCCAAGGTGCCGCAGCGCATCGTGGTGCAGCTGGTCGAGGGCAGCGGCAGGACGCTCGGGTTGTAGCGGCGCGGGCTCACCATCTGTTTCGGCGCCCGCCGCGACGGCAACATCGTCGGCAAGGCGACCGCAGGCGAGCGCGTCCGCCGGCGCGTCTGTCGGCAAGGACACCGCCAGGGCGCCGACACTCGCTCGACTTTCAGGAGGCCGACATGGACTACCGCACGCTGGGCAGGAGCGACCTGGCCGTATCAGAGATCGCGCTGGGGTCGTGGTTGACCTACTCGGGGGGCGTGAGCCGCGAGACGACCGAAGCGTGCACCAGGGCCGCGTTCGACGCGGGCATCAACTTCTTCGACACCGCCAACGTCTACGGTCGCGGCGCCGCCGAGACGGCCTGGGGAGAGATCCTGTCAGGCTACCCGCGCAGCTCGTACGTGCTGGCCACGAAGCTCTTCTGGCCGATGGCCGAGGGCCACGCCGGCGGCCTCACGGCGGCCGAGGTGCACACCCAGATCGACGCCTCGCTCGCCCGCCTGCGTACCGACTACGTCGACCTCTACCAATGCCACCGCTTCGACGTCGCCACGCCGATCGAGGAGACCATGGCGGCCCTGAGCGAGGTCGTGCGCTCCGGCAAGGCGCGCTGGATCGGCTTCAGCGAGTGGACTCCCGAACAGATCCGCGCCGGCCTCGAGGTCGAGGGCGCCACCAGGTTCGTCTCGTCGCAGCCGCAGTACAACATGCTGTGGCGCGGGCCCGAGCGCGAGGTCTTCAAGCTGTGCGCCGACCACGGCATCAGCCAGATCGTCTGGTCGCCCCTGGCGCAGGGCGTGCTCAGCGGCAAGTACCTGCCGGGCGAGCCGGCGCCGGCCGGCTCGCGCGCCGCCAGCCCCGAGATGGGTCCCATGGTCAAGCGCTGGCTGCGCGAGCCCGTGCTCGAAGCCGTGCAGCGACTCCGTCCGGTGGCGGAGCAGGCCGGCCTGTCGCTGTCGCACCTCGCCCTCGCCTGGGTGCTGCGCCGCGACGAGGTCGCCGCGGCGATCGTGGGCGCCTCGCGCCCCGAGCAGGTGCTCGACAACGCGGCGGTATCGGGCGTGAAGCTGTCGGCCGACACCCTCGCGGCGATCGACGCCGCCCTGGGCGACGTCGTGTCGCGCGACTTCGAGCTCGCCGTCGGCGCCCAGGCGGGCGTGACCCACCGCTAGGGCGAACGGTCCGCGGTGCATGACTCGCCGGGCCCCGCACGTGAGCGCGACGCCGAGCCCCTGCCGGGCGATCCACGGCGACCGGGAACGACGATACGCACGTGTAGCTACGGCGGGCTTGTGGCGACAATAGGACGATAGCCATCCGGACCGGCGGCGATGACCGTGCGGTAGAGTGCCGTGTCCGGTCACCAGTGAGCACCAGAGAGGATGAAGCCGTGCACCACGTCTACCACATGAGCTACCTTCAGGCGATCGTGATCGGCATCATCCAGGGGATCGGCGAGCTGTTCCCGATCTCCAGCCTCGGTCACACCGTGCTGATCCCCTCGTGGTTCGGCGGCAGCTGGGCGACGCTCGTCCGCCAGGAGTCACTGCCCGAGAGCCCGTACCTGGCCTTCGTCGTGGGCCTCCACCTGGCGACGGCCCTGGTGCTGCTGGCCTTCTACATCCGCGAGTGGGCGCGCATCGCCAAGGGGTTCGTGCGCACGCTGGTCAGGCACCGCATCGAGACCGACGCCGAACGGCTCGCCTGGCTGATCGTCGTCGCGACGATCCCGGTCGGCCTTCTCGGCCTCGCCTTCGAGCACCAGTTCCGCGTGCTCTTCGCCAAGCCCCTGGCGGCGGCGTTCTTCCTTACCGTCAACGGCTTGATCCTGCTGGCCGGCGAGGCCTACAGGCGCCGCAACGTGCGGCTCGCCGCCGCGGCCGGCGTGCCCGCCGCGGCCGCCGCGGCCGCCTCGGCCGCACCCTCATCGCCGACGGCTGACGGTCGAGACCGGCGGCCGGCCCACGAGCCAGGCGCGCTTTCGCGACGACGCGATCGTGCCCATGGACGCCGGCGCCGAGCACGAACTGGCCGGGATCGGCTGGCTCAGCTCAGGGCTGATCGGCGCGGCGCAGGCGCTCGCGCTCCTGGCCGGCATCAGCCGCGAGGGGATCGCCATGGTCGGCGGCCTGTTCCGCGGCCTGAACAACGAGAACGCCCTGCGCTTCTCGTTCCTGCTCTCGACCCCCGTGATCTTCGCGGCCGGCATCCTCAAGGTCGGCGACCTGACGGGGCCCCTGGGGGCCGGCATCCGCGGCCCCGTGCTGGCCGGCGCTCTGGCCGCGGCGGGGTCGTCGCTCTTTGCGATCGTCTTTCTGTCGCGCTACTTCAAGACACGCACGCTCATTCCGTTCGCCGTCTACTGCCTCGTCTTCGGCGGCGTCTCCATGATCCACTTCGGCATCTTCTGAGCGCGTCGCCGGCCGGCGCAGAGCGCGTGCCAGCCGGCGCAGAGGTCGTTGCCGGCCGGCGACGCGGGCGGTCAGCGCAGCTTGCCGGCCAGCGACGTGAGGAGCATCCGCCGGCCGTCCGGCAGGGAGACCCGCAGCCGCAGCAAGCGCCGCGCCTGCGGGTCGTGGCTCAGGCGCGCTGCGTAGTCGGAGTAGTCCGTCGCCAGACCGGCCGGCCAGCCGGGGCCGCGAAACACGGGGGCGCCGTGGCGCACGACCTTGAGCACGCCGTGGCCGATCAGGCACTGGGGATTGCCGGCCACGTCGAGGGCCCGGACCACGACGCGGTACTCGCCGGGCTTCAGTGTGCACTTGAAGCGCAGGTAGTCGTAGGGAAGCTCATCGCCGGGATCGACGCCGGAGGCGCGCTCGACGAACCTGCGCAACACGGACACCCAGCCCGTCGTGTCGCTGATGAAGTCGACACCGGACAGGTCGGCGTTGTCGTAGACGTGCTGCGGCACCCAGGTCGCGCCGCCGTCGGTCGTGTGCTCTACCGTGAGCGGAGCGCCGGTCGCGCCATAGCCGAAGTCCTCGTCGCTGATCGCCCAGCCGTTCTGCGCATCGACGAAGTCGACGTTCGAAAGCTCGCCGGACAAGTTCGAGGCCTGGGGCACCCAGGTCGCCCCGGCGTCGCTCGTATGAAGGATCACGCTGCCGGTGCCGTACCCGTCGCTCGCCCCGACAGCCCAGCCGTCGCCCCCGGTTGGGCCGCCGGCATGAGGGGATGGGTACGAGTCTGCGGCCGGCTCGCCGCCAGGGCCGAGGGAGCAGCAGCCGCGGCCAGGACCGCGACCGCCGTACAAGTCAATAGCGCCCAACAACCCTTCATGGCAGCCCCCCACGCGCGCACGAATGCGGATCGACATCCCTTGACTCTGGGCACGCTAGCACCGCTGTGTTAGCGTGAGATTCACGAACGGTGAGGGTTCCGACTTCGACGTGCCGCTCGCCGCGCCGCGAGCCCCGCGTGCCTCCGCCAGGCGCGCCGAAGCTGCGACGGACTCCCTAAAGACGCCATCGCCGAACGACTCCGCGCCCTCGCGGGCATCTAGAGAGAGTCGTCATCGATGCTCTGCCAGCGAGGTCTAGGTCTGTGACGGGTCCTGGTGTTGTTTGGATGCGCGCCGCCTCGGCGCTTGCGCCGCGCGCACGCCGTAACGGGCGCATCCTGGCCGCGCTCGCGGCGCTCGCGCTCATCGCGGGCGCCGGCGCCGGCTGCGCCGGCCGGCCCGCCCCGCGCCCGAGCTCGCGCCGCAGCGGCCCGCGGCCCTCCGGCGCCGCGCTGTGGACCCTGTCGGACAGGGGCATCAAGACGCAGCTGATCATGGCCATGAAGCGGCCGCCGCAACTCGTCGTGCTGGGCGGCTCCCGGGCGCTGCGGTTCCAGCCCGGCTACATCCAACGGGTGACCGGCCTGACCGCCTTCAACGCGGCCGTCCCCCACGCCACTCCGCAGGACGACTGGTGCTTCGTCAGTCTGTTCCACAAGCGCTTTCCAGCCGCCCGCTTTCGCTTTTTGTGGATCATCCACGCCGACGAGTTCGACGAGTTCTCGCCGAGGGCGGCCCTGCTCGAAGATCCGTTCCTGGCGCGCTTTTTGCCGAGTGCGCTGGTCGAGTCGCAGCTCGGACGCCTCGGCGCCTCGGCGAACACGGCCCTGCTCGCCGGCGCCAAGGAGCCCAGCGTCATCGCACCCAACGGCTTCACGATCGCCGACCCCATCTCGGCCGCCGCTTCGGTGCGGTCGTTTCGGCGGCGGGTCAACGGCGACATCGCGGCCGCATTGCGCTTCTACCGCCGACAGCCACCGCGCATCGATCCGGCGCCCAGCCACTACTTCGTGCTGACCCTCCGCCTCATGAACGACATGGGCGCCCGGCCGACGGTCGTGCTGGCGCCCCTGCAGCCGCGCTACCTGGCGGCCATCTACCGCCACGGGTGGCAGGCACGCGATCGCCTGGTGCTCGCCTATCTGCGCGGGTTGCAACGCAGCACGCGCTTCAACGTCCTCGATTTCAGCCGGCTGTCGAGCATCGGCGGCTCCGCCACTGGCTTTTACGACGGCGTGCACCTGCGGCCCGACACGACCCGCCTGGTGGTCGACGCCGTACTGCGTGCCTTGCCGCATGCCTTCGCGGCGCCCAAGGTGGGCTGACGGCACACTCGTGAGATGGCGGCGTAGCCGGGCGGGTCGCCGCCGGTCCGCGCAGCCGGCCCCGTGTCAGGCGCCCGGCGCTCCCGGACCCACGAGCGGCTCGTACGAGGCCTGCCCGCCGTCGGCCACGTGCGGGGTCCACTGCGCGCCGTCCCAGTAGCGGTGGGTGTGGCGTCCGGAGGGGTCGACATACCAGGCGGGCGGCGCCGACGCAGGCGCGGCGCCGGGCACGGCCGTGGCGCCCCAGGCAGCCGGCGCGAGACCGGGCGCCGTCGCACCGATCGACGGCTCGAGGGTGAACGGCGGGTAGCGGTCGCTCAGGCCGAGGGCGTAGCCCCTGACCCGCGTCTGCCAGCGCAGGACTCCGGCACTGAAGTCGAACATGCCCCGCGGGTAGGCGGCGGTGAACAGGATGACCCACTGCACCACGATCCACACGACGGCCGCGGCGATGCCCAGGACCAACAGCACGATGTAGTGCGGCAGCGCGGCGAGGTCGCGCAGCACCAGACCGCCACCGCCGGTCGGCGAGCCAAAGTTGAGGCGCGGAGCGCTGACGTTGTCGCTGTCGAACGTCGTCGTGTTCGAGCCCTGGTGGATGAGGTAGACGATGAACGCGATGAAGGCGACGACGAGCGCGACCTGGACGATGACGGTGAAGACGGCGTAGAGCCGGCTGCTGCGGGCGGGGCGCTCGAGCACCACATCGACCGGGTACGTCGGGTCGGGTTCGAGCGCGAACGGCGGGTAGCGGTCGGTGATCGAGAAGAAGAACGCGAAAGCCCGAGTGTTCCAGCGCAGCACGCCGGCCACGAACGTGAACATGCCCTGCGGGTACTCCCCCTTGATGGCCACCACGATCTGCGCGACGAACGCCACGACGAGCTGGGCGATGCCGAGAAAGGCCAGCACGAAGAAGTGGGGTATGAGGGCGACGAACTTGATCCAGACGATGGTCAGTGCGGCCCAGGCGCGCGAGCTGCGCGGCGGGTAGTCGACCCGCAGGTCGATCGGGTAGTCGTTCAGGGCCACGTGTGTCCTTTCGTCGCCGTCGGCGTGGTCGAGGGCGCGCGTGAGCACCCGCTCGCCGCGCGCCAGCTTACCAGTCGAGCAAGCGCCGCTGCCCCTCGAGCGCGCGGATGGCCGTCACGTTCTGCACGGTCTCGAGCACGCCGCGGTAGGCGCCCTCGGCGTCGCGTACGGCGAAGTAGCGGATATGCAGGAACTTCTCGTCGAGGGTGAGCCAGAACTCGGCGGTCTCCTCGCGGCCGGCGCGGAAGGCGTCGATGATCGCCTGCACCTTGTGCACGCTGGCCGGCGGGTGGCAGTTCTGCACCTTGCGGCCAATGACGCCCGGCGAGCGCGGGAACACGCGCTCGCCCTCTGAGTAGAAGCGCACCTCGTCGCGCTCGTCGACGAAGCTCACGTCGAGCGGCAGCTTGCCCAGCATGAGGTTGAGCTGTTCGAGGCTCATGCCGCCGGTGTGCAGTTGCAGGAACTCGCTCGAGCCGGCGGCGACGGGCGGCGCCGGCGTGGCGCCTTCGGCGCCGGCGCCCGGCCAGCTCGGCACGTCGGTGATCAGCGAGTAGCCGATCTCGGGCTCGCCGGCGCGGATCTCGCGCCACTCCGCCTCGGAGAGCGTGTCGACCGCCATGGGAAAGAGGATCTTCTCTTCTTTCACGACCATGTCGTCGGCCATGATGGCGGCTTCGGTGGCGGCGTGCACGGCGGCTGCGGCATCGTCGTCGGCGAGCGCGCCGCGCAGCTCCTTGAGCACGGTGCGGATGTCGTCGTGCAGGGCCCACATGACCTTGGCCGGACCCTCGACGCCGTGCTTCTCGAGGAACGGGAAGAGCTGGTTCTCTTTGCGCAGGTAGTGGCGGTCGACGGTGAGCAGGCGGTCGACCAACGCCGCCAGGGCGGGCTTCAGCCGCTGCCATTCGGCGGCGCCAGGCGGCGTGCCTATGCGCTCCGCCACTTTGCGGATGGACTGCGTGATCTGCAGCAACGCCTGGTTCTCGCGCTGGAAGGTGTCGATGGGGTGGCCCTGGGGAGCGGCAACCGGCTCGTGGTCCTCGAGGGCGTCCGCGAAGACCTGCACGTGCACGTCGCAGAGCCGCTTGACCTCGTCTTCGGGCAGGCCTTCGGCCATGAGCGCCTCTTCCATGGCGGCGATCTCGGCAGGTTCGATGTCGCCGATCAGCGCGGCGAAGCGCGGCTTGACGTCGTCGGGCGTGCTGCCGGTGTGCAGCGCGGTGATGATCGCCTTGAGCTCCTCCTGACGCACGGGGTCGATGCCGGCGACCGCCGTCTGCGCGATCTCCGGGCGCTCGCCGGTCACCCTCGCGACCTCGGCGGCCACGTCGTTCATGAGGCGGTCGAGCGGCACCTCGCACTGCGCCGCGACCCGTTCGAGGGTCGCGGTGCGGCCCATGGTGCGCCGCATGACCGGGTTGGTGAGCTTCTTGAGCTCAGGGTGGTAGTCGGCCAGGAAGTCGAGCAGGAACGGATAGTCCTTGAGCAGCGTGCCGACCGTGGTCTTGGGGGTGAGAGCGGTTGCCATGGGCTTTTCTCCCCTGTCGGTGTCGCGTCCGCCTTCTACTCTCCCACACCCGTGACGGCGAGCCGCCCGCCGCCCGCCTGCCACTGCAGCTCACCCCACGGCGACCCGAGGAGCCCGGCACGCGCCGGGCGCGCCGGCGCGCCGTTGCCGGACGCGCCGGACTCGGTCACCTCGCCGGGCAGTCCGGAAGGCCAGAATGGCGGCGTGGCCTTCGGTGCGCCGCTACGCACCACGCGCAGCCAGCCGCGGCCGGTCCTGGTTTGCAGGTTGCCGGCGCGGTCGACGGCGCGCACCACCACGCGGTACAGGCCGGGCTTGAGCTTGCAGGTGAAGCGCAGCCACAGGTAGGCGGGCGCCGGGTCCATGGACCAGTCGCCGGAGCGGGCGACCAGCGTGTGCACGACGCGGCCGGCACGGGTCTCGATGCGGACCGTCGCCACGGCCACGCCGCTCGTCACGTCGGCGGCCTTGAAGCGCACGATGGCCGACTTGCCGGCGCCGGCGGTCGCGTTCTTGAGCGCACCGCAGACCGGCCCGACGGTGTCGATGCCCACGCCGCAGATCTCGGTCGCCTCGGTGTTGCCGGCGTTGTCTGTCGAGCGGTAGAGGAAGATGTGCTCGCCGTCGTTCGCGTGGGTGTCGGCCGGCGCGGGCACGGCGATCGCCGTTCCCGGCTGCCAGGTGGAGCCGCCGTCCGAGCTGAACTGCGTGTCCTTGACGCCGGAGCCGCCCGTGTCGCTCGCGGTCAGCGCGATCGTGACCGGACGACGATGCCAGGCCCAGTCGGCGTCGTCGAGGGTCTGCGGCGGGGCGGCATCGCCGCCGTCGCCGTCGAGCGTCGCGACGATGCCGTCACCAAAGGCCCACACGTGTGTCGCGTCGGTAGCGGCGATCGTCGTCGTCTCGCCGCCGGCGACCTTCGCCCAGGTGGCGCCGCCGTCGGTGGTGGCCCAGACGCCCAGCCCCGCCAGCCAGCCGTGCTGGGAGTCGAGAAAGTGGACCGCGTCGACGAACGATCCCGCGGGCGCCGTGGTCACCGCAGCCCAGGTGGCGCCGCCGTCGGTGGTGTGCAGCAGCCAGCCCTGCGGCGTGGGCGCCGAGGACTCCGCGAAGCTCGAGCCGACCGCCCAGCCCTCGTTCTGGTCTATAAACTGCAGGCCGCTGAGACCCGTAAGCCCCTTAGGCAGCGCCTCGGTCGCCCAGCTCTGGCCGCCGTCGGTCGTCTTGTACACGACTGCCGCCTCGCCGTTCGCGGCGCTGCCCCCCGCCCAGCCGGTCGTCGCGTCGACGAAATCGACAGCGGTCAGCGACGGATTGCCGTTCACGTACTGCGCCAGCCACGACGCCCCGCCGTCGGTCGTGCGTTCGATCGCCGTCATGGCGCCGCCGTTCCCGGAGCCCCAGGGGTCGTCGCTGATCGCCCAGCCGTTCGCGGCGTCGACGAAATCGACGCCGACGAGCTCCCCGGCGAGGCTCGACGCCTGGGGACTCCAGGTGGCGCCGCCGTCGGAGGTGTGCAAGATGACCCCGCCCGAGAACGACTGGGTGGTCCCCACGAGCCAGCCGTCGTTTACGTCGGGGAAGCTCAGGGCGCGCAGCTCCTGCGACCAGCGCACGGGGCTGGGCTGTTCCGCCCACTGCCGGCCGTCGGAGCTATGCAGGAGTGCACCCCCGTCGTCGACCGCCCACAGGTCGGACGACGAGACCGCCACGCCGTCGTTGAGCGAGTACTGCTGGCCGGAGCTCGCCGCGCTCCAGGAGCCGCCGGCGTCGGCGGAGGCGACGATGCCTTCGCCCACCGCGCACAGCGCGCTGCCTCGGCCCGCAATCGCCGCAGGCGCAAGGGTCCTCCCTATGTGCCGCGTGGTCCAGCTCATGCCGCCGTCGGTGGTCGCGCTCACGATGTAGGAGCCCGCCAGAGAGTCGGAGACCGTGCTGCCGTTCTCGACCACGCCGACGAAGGCAGCGTCGAGAGGGCTCGAGGTGTGGAACGCAGAGATCCAGGCGTCGGCGATGCGGCGCACGACGCGCCAGTGGACGCCGCCGTCGCTGGTAGCAAGAAAGGAGAACGATACGCTCTCGTTGCCATAGGTCCCCAGCGCAGCCCAGCCGTGACTCGAGTCGGTGAAGTCGACGAACCCTTGAGTGTCGAAGCGATGCACGATCGACCAGGTCGCCCCGCCGTTGGTCGTGCGCCACACGATGTCGCCATCCTCTGTGGCCCAGCCTCTGGAGGCGCTCACGAAGTCGACGGCGAGCGCGCCCTTGGCGGTCCCGACACGCCTGGTGGTCCAGGTGAGGCCGGCGTCGGTCGTATGCGCCGCATAGCCGCTCGTCGTGCCCGCCCAGCCGTTCTGGTCGTCGACGAAGCTGACGTTGGTCAGGGTCCGGGTGAGGCCGCTGGGGGTGCGGTCGACCCAGGTTGCGCCGCCGTCGGTGGTGGCGAGGACGACGTTTTGCCCGGGGTCGTTCCAGGTCGACGCGCCGGAGGCCCAGCCGTGCTGGGCGTCGGCGAAGCTCACCGAATCGAGGTCGTCGACGGTGCCGGACTGCTGGGCCGCCCAGGTCTGGCCGGCGTCGGTGCTGTGCAGGATGACCCCGCCGGCCCCCACCGCCCAGGCGTCGCCGGCGTCGGCGAAGGTGACGTCGGCCAGACCGGCCGCGGGCTGCGGCATCTGCCAGTACCAACCTTGAGTGCCGTCGGGCACGTAGGCGTGAGCGGAACCGGCGACGACGCCCCCCAGGCAAGCCACTGCGACAACGACGATGCCCGCGACCAAGATCCGTCTCATGACCCCCCCAAGACCTGCACGATAGTAGCCACATAGTACAAGGTTGGTCGCGGAAAGGGCAGCGGGCTCGGCCGGACGGGCACGTAAAGCGGCGGGGCGGGCCACCGTCAGGTGGCCCGCCCCGCCGCGTCTCGCTGCCCTGGGACAGCTCGCTGCCTTGTGGAGTGCTGTTACTTGCTCTGCGGCAGCTTGTTGCCGGTGCTGGCGGAGTCGAGCGTGAAGCCGCTGCCGCCGTTACCCGAGCCCGTCAGGGTCGAGGTCGAGAGGTCGTTGCCCGAGGAGCTCGTCCAGTAGCCCGCGTTCCAGGCGTGGCCCATGACGAACTTGCAGTTGCTGAAGACCGCGTCGTTGACGTTCTGCAGCTCGGTGAGGCGCGCCGTGGAGGCGTCGGTGGGCTGGCTCTCCTTCTGCACGGAGTAGTCGACCGTGTCGTTTGCAAAGACGAGGTGACCGTTGGCGCCGGCCGGACCTTCGAGGTTGAAGGCGTTCTTGCGGCAGGCGTAGTCGTCGTGTTCTGCACCGTGAAGTAGGTCGGGCCGTTGATCTCGATGGCGCCCGAGTAGGCCGGGTTTGCCTGGTTGTCGGAGCCGTTGATCGTGCAGCCGTCGATCAGGCTGTCGGCGGCGAAGTAGCCGCCGTCGAAGCTCATCGCCTCTTCGGCTGAGGGCTCGATCACGTCGTTGATGAACTTCATGTCCTTGTAGCCCACGGTGTTGGAGGCCGGACGCTGCGTGCACTCGATGCCCATGCGCCCCGCCGCCAGGATGTGGCAGCCGGTGAAGGTGATGTCGTGGATGTTGCCGTTTGTGACGTTGATGGTGACGCCGTTCCAGGGGCCCGAGCCGACCGTGCAGTCGGTGAAGGTGAGGTCGTAGCAGGTCTGGTTCAGGGTGAGCACGGCTGTGCTTGCGTTACCGCCGTTGAAGGTGCAGTCGACGTAGTCCACGTCGTGGGTGCCGGCGGGGATGGTGTAGGTGTTGAAGGTCTGGCCGGTGACCGTGGTGTCGCCGGAGACCGGCGTGGGGGTCGTGGTCGGGGTGGGCGTGGGAGTCACGGTCGGGGTCGGGGTGGGCGTGGGGGTCGTGCTCTTGGTCGGGGTGGGGGGGGGGGGTGGGCGTCACGGTCGGGGTCGGGGTGGGCGTGGGC
>CAVWIH010000005.1:0-39099 GCA_963755025.1 uncultured Actinomycetes bacterium | reverse complement strand
ACCAGCACCGCGAAGAGGCGCCGGCGCCGGCGGCGCCGGCGCCGGCTCACCCGGTGGGCGTGGTAGACCCGCCGGACCGGCCGCTCACTCGCCATCGCCGGAAGGGTCGACGACGACCGCAGAGGGTTCCTTAACGTCGCTGGCGGGCGCGGCGAGCTCCGCCCAATCGGTTGCCGTGGTCGCCATGGTCGCCTCGGTCGCGGGTGTGACGTCAGTCGTCGTCGCCTCGGTCACGGGCCGCGCGTCGCCCGCAGGAGTCGCCCCGGCCGCCATCGTGACGTCGGTCGTCGTCACCTCGGTCGGCGCCCCGTCCGGCGCCTCGGTCGGGGCCTCGCCCGGCGGCCGGCCCTCGGCGAGCGGCAGCTCGACGGTGAACGCGGTCCCGACGCCTACGGCGCTCGAGACCCGCACCCGGCCGTCCATGGCCTCGCTGAGCTCCTTGACGATGGCGAGGCCCAGGCCGGTGCCCACCGGCCGCTGGTGCCCGTAGCGGCTGTAGAGGTAGAAGCGCTCGAAGGCGCGCGGCAGGTCGTCGTTGGTCAGGCCCTGGCCGGTGTCCGACACCGAGACCAGACCGGGCGCGGTGCTGATGGTGACCGAGCCCGGCGACGGCGTGCAGCGCACGGCGTTCTCGACCAGGTTGGAGACCACCTGCAGGACGCGTCCGTGATCGGCCGTGGCGAGGCTCTCGGGCGCGAGCTTGAGCAGCAGGCTGAGGCCGTCGTCGTGCGCCGTCGTCTCGTAGCGGCGCGCCACCTCCCGGGCGACGGCCGCCAGATCGACCGTCTCGCGACGCACCGTGAAGGCGCTCTTGCGCATGCGCGCCGAGTCGAGCAGGTCGCCGACCAGGCGCTCGAGACGCGCCGATTCGGCGCCGATCACGGCGGCGCCCTCGGCCGCCGGCAGGGCGCCGTCGGCAAGGCCCTCGGCGTAGCCGCGGATAGAGGTGAGCGGCGTCTTCAGCTCGTGGCTGACCGAGAGCAGGAACGACTGCTCGGCCTCCTGGGCTTTGGTCATCTTGGCGTTCATGTCGTTGAAGGCGACCGCGAGGTCGCGCAGCTCGCGAGGGCCGGTCGGGGTGACGGTGACGCCGGCTTCGCCTTCGGCGAGCCGGCCGCTCGCCTCGGCAAGCCGGCGCACCGGCCGCACCACAGTGCGCGAGAGGATCCACGAGCCGAGGAGCCCAAGCATGGCGGTCAGCGCGAGGCCGGTCAGTCCGAGCCACAAGAGCCGTCCCGCCGGCGCGTACGGCGCGATGCTGGCCGACGACCCGTCCCAGCCCGGGGCGTAGACCAAGACGCCTCCGCCCGGACCGACCCAAGCCACGATGTCGGCCGCCGTCGGGGCCGAGACGAGCTTCCGGTCCATGGCCAGCGCATAGCCCTGGCGCAGCAGGGCGCGCACGATCACCGGCGCTAGTGACTTGTCGGCGCGGATCTGGTCGAGGGTCGTCGCGACGGCTCCGTCCAGCTGGTCGTAGCTGCTGTTCTGATAAGCGATCGCCGTCGACAGCAGCGCGCGCTGCGCGGCCGTGAACCGCGCCGGCGACTTCGACAGGCCGACGATCTCGTTCTGCAGCATGAGGGCCCGGTAGCTCGCCTGCTCCTCGTAAAGCGTCTGCGCGCGATCCCAGCTCCTGAAATACGCCCACGCGCCGAACGAGGCCAGACAGACCGACGGGATCAGCACCACGATCAGCATGACCACGAACGCGCGCGTACCCACCGACGTGGCCCGCGACCGTGCGACCGGGCTCGAGGCGACGTTCGATGGGGCCTCGGCAGGGCGGTCTCTCAGGACCACGATGAGCGCGGCCACCACGCCGACCGCCACGAGCAGACCGAGCACGACAACGAGTGGCTTCAACGAGTCGTCGGCCGCGAAGCCGGCCTCCCCGACCCCATTCCCGCGCGCGACCAGCGCCAGCATCACGACCGCCGCGAACAGCAGGCAGGGGACCAGCACGAGGGCGGCGGCGGTGCGCAGGACACGCCGGTCAAGCGCGCCGGCGTCGGGGGCCGGCGGCGGCGGGGCGACCGGCGGCAAAGCGTCGAAGCCGCTCACGGCTTCACCAGCTTGTAGCCGACGCCGCGCAGCGTCTCGATGGTGGCCGCCTCGCCGAGCTTGGCGCGCAGCTGCGCGACGTGCTGGTCGACGGTGCGCGTACCGCCCGGGAACTCGAGTCCCCAGACCTGCTCGAGCAGCTGCTCGCGAGTGAGCGCCAGGCCGGCGTGCTCCAGAAAGCAGGCCAGCAGATCGAACTCTTTCATGGTCAGGTCGAGCGCGACGCCCGCCCGCGAAGCCTCGCGGGCGTCGGCGCGCAGCTCGACCGTGCCGCAGACGAGGCGCTCGGCGGCGGCGCGGGCGGCGGGCTGCGTGCGGCGCAGCACCGCCTTGACGCGAGCGACGAGCTCGCGCGGGCTGAACGGCTTGGGCACGTAGTCGTCGGCGCCCAGTTCGAGGCCCACGACGCGGTCGGTCTCTTCGTCGCGGGCGGTCAGCATGATGACCGGCACCGTCGACGAAGCGCGCACGCGGCGGCAGACTTCGAAGCCGTCGATGCCCGGCAGGCCGACGTCTAACACGACGAGGTCGATGGCGTGTCGCCGCAGCTCGACGAGGGCGTCCTCGCCGCTCTCCACCCACACGACCGCGTAGCCGTCGCGCTCGAGGTAGGTGCGCACCAGCTTGCCGATGTTGAACTCGTCTTCGACGATCAGAACGGTCGCGCTCATGAGTCTCCCGGCGGGACGTGCACGCCGCCCGTGGCGCGCGGTGTCGCTCGTGGCGAGCGGGTCGTCTGCCGGCATCGTATCAAGCCGGCCTCGTCGGCGGTGCGCCGTGACGGTGGCCATGGTCCCCTCCTCGTGAGTCGTGCTGACTGCTCGGAGGCGATGATGGCGGGCGCAGGTCAGCCGCGCTCGGCGCCTGTGTCAGGGGCGTGTAAAACGTGGGCGGCGCATCGGGTGCCCAGTCCGTCGATCGGCTTCGTCGTCGGTCGCGCCTAGTCGTCCCAGTCGGGCGGCAGGATGAGCGCGTCGATCGAATCGTCGCGCGACGGCTCGTCGGGCGCCACCTCGCCCTCGTCGGGGTCGTCGGCAAGGAAGGCGTCGGACGGGGCGCCCCAGACCTGCACGCGGTCGCCGCCGAGCGCCCTGGCCTGGGCGAGCGCCTCGACGGCGAAGCCGCCGAGCTCGTCGGCGTCTTCGGCGTGGCGCGGGAACCCCGCGACGCCCACGCTGAGCGTAAAACGGCCGAGCACCTCGTGGTCTTCGTCGCGCAGCTCCATGCCGGCGATCGCGGCGCGCAGCCGCAGGGCGACAAGCGCCGCGCCGGGCTTGGCCGGCGGCGTGCTGGGCAGCAGCAGCGCGAACTCGCCGACGCCGTGCACGCAGGCCACGTCGACCTTGCGGCGCAGGCTCGCCGTGAGCAGCCGGGCGATGGCCCGCAGCACGGCGTCGCCGGCCAGCTTGCCGCGGCCGATCATGAACTTCTCGAAGCCGTCGATGCCCACCAGCACGACCGACAGCGGCTGCTTGTAGCGGTTCGCCCGAGCCGTCTCGGAGTAGAGACGCTCGTAGAAGTACCAGCGGTTGAAGAAGCCGGTGACGGTGTCGACCGCCGCCTGCCGGTCGAGGCTCCGTCCGAGCCGTTTGAGCTCGAGCGCGACGGCCACGTGATCGGCGAGCACCTGCAACACGGCGAGCTCTTCGGTCGAGAAGCGCCGCAAAGGCCGACCGTGGATGTCGATGTAGCCCACGCCCTCGCCCGAGACGACCAGCGGCACGATCAGCCTGGTGGGCTCGCCGTTCAGGCGCGACTGCGCCGGACGGTGCCGCGCCATGGCCTTGACCGCCAGCGCGGGGGGCGGACCGCCGACGTCGCCGCGCGGCAACCCCTCGGCGTCGAAGCCCATGGGCACGAACCACTCGTCCTCGCGGCGCAGCCACACTTCGATCTCGTGCTCCACCCCGGGCAGCAGCCGGGCGATCTCCGCGCGGACCGAGCCCAGGGTCTCGCCCTGGCCAAAGGTGGCGGCCAGCGCCCGGCCCGATTCGACCAGGGTCATGAGATGGTCGGCGCGCTCGTCGCTCACGCGCCGCTCCCAGGCGGCGCGCGCGCCGAGCGCCGCCAGGCGGCAGACGCGCTCGAGCAGGGCGAGCTCGGCGTCGTTCAAGCGGCGCACGGCCCGGCGCTCGACCAGGCCGAGCACGCCCATCACCGTGCGGCCGTCGAACAGCGGGACGTCGTAGCAGCTCCGGTAGCCGCGACGCTTCATGAGGGCGAGGGTTTCGGGCGCGAGGTCGGGATCGTCGACGTGGCGAGCCACGAGTCCGGGGCTTTCGAGGACGAGTCCCAGGTCGGGGCGCTCGCTCAAGGCCACGCGAGTGCCCACGGCGGCGAGCTCGGTCGCGCTGGCGCCGTCGCGCCGCCAGACGGCTTCGTAGACCACGGCATCGCGCTCGCGGTCGAACGCCCAGATGTCGACGAGCCAGATGTCGAGCACCCGTCCGACCTCGGTCACGAAGGCGGTCAGGCCACCCGGCGACGCAAGCGCGGCCACCAGGGCCTCGTCGGCGTCGGTCATGGCGTCGGGCGCGGCGTGGCGGCGCTCTACGGGCGCGGCGTCGTCGCCCCCCGCGGGCGAGTCGCCGTCGCGTGCGGCGGGGTCGTCGCCCGGCGCCGCTGAGCGCTCGTCGCCCTGCGCCGCTGAGCGCTCGTCGCCCTGCGCCGCTGTGTCGGTGCTCAGATCGTCTCCGGTGGTCATTGCGCTCCCGCTGCCGACAGAGGGCTATCGCCCTCGTTGCATCCGCATTCGTTGTCGGCAGGCGCAAGCCGCCACGATAGAGGCAGCACTAAAGTCGTGCGCGCTGCCTGCCGATACTGCGGACACCCCCTTCAAACGGGCCCGGGTTCCGCAAGCCGCCTCGCTACCGGGACGGCGCGCAGAGCCCGGGCCCGTACCCTTTCCCGGGGCCCGCGCCACTAGCGGTGACGGAGCCCGGTGGTTCTGGTAGATTGGCCCTGCTGTGAGGAGGCTCAGGTGATCTACTCAGTCGTGCCGCCCGAGCTCGGCGAAGAGGTGTACGCCCGCCTGGTCGAGCGCTACAAAGACAATCCCAACATCACGGTCATCATGGATCGTCGCAAAGGCGACCGCCGCAGCGACCGTTCCGGTGGCGGCGGCCGCGAGGTCCGCGATCGTCGGCGCCGTCGTCTCCCGGGGTCGTTCGACGTCTGAGTCGCCCCACCACGCGCCCGATCACATCGACGGCGCCGTGCGCGGCTCCGCCACGGCCGTCGAGCTCTCGTCGCTCATGCTGCCGGCCTACGCCAACTTCATGGGCAACATCCACGGCGGCATCATCCTCAAGTTCATCGACGAAGCCGCCGGCTGCTGCGCCTACCGGTTCGCGCGCACCCGCGTGGTCACCGCCGCCATCGACCGCACCACGTTTCGCGTGCCCGTCGAGATGGGCAGCCTGGTCGTCTTCAAGGCCTCGGTCAACTGGGCCGGACACACCTCGATGGAGATCGGCGTGCGCGTCGAAGCCGAAGACCTGAACACCGGCATCACTGTGCACACCAACTCCGCGTACCTCGTGTACGTCGCCCTGGGCGCCGACGGCCGGCCCACGCAGGTGCCCGAGCTCGTGGTCGAAGGCGAGGTCGAGCGACGCCGCTGGGCGGCCGCCGAAGCAGCGCCGTCGCGTGCGCCTCGAGCGAACGCGAGAGCCAGCCCCGCGACTAAGCGCGGCCGCCGACGACGTGGTCGATCGGCGGACTAAGCGCGCAGCGTAAGCCCCGCCAGCTTGAGCGCCGACGACGTAGTCGATCGGCGGCCCAGACGCGCGACGTATCCGCTAGACTGCCGCCGCAGCCGGCTCCGCACCCTCGCGGCGCAGCAACTCACCAAGCGCCGCCTGAGCGACGTCGAGCTGTTCGCCGCGTGGGTTCGCGAGTGGTGAGCAGGCGCTGCAGCGCAAGGCCGGGCGCGCGCAGCGCATCGGCCAGCGGGTGTCCCCTGATGGCGGCTCATCCACGAGAAGATCTCGAAGGCCGACCCCAGCGAGACGAGCCCCATGAACAGGGTCGGCAGCGGCTGGTCGTCGCGCCCCGTGGCGCGCAGCACAAGGCCGCCCGCCAGGTTGGTGAGCATGATGGGGCCGAGCAGGTTGGTGCCGCAGCGGTCGTGCTCTTTGGCCGCCGTCCTGGGGTCGCCGCCGGTCTCAAAGGCCGCCACGCTCTTGTGCTCGGCGCCGTGGAACCGCGACAGCTCGGTCATGCGCACGGCGAGCAGGGCCGGCGCGATCGACAGCGCCGTGATGGCCAGCTCGCGCGCGAGCGGCGCCGACTTCATGGTCTTGCGCAACGCCACGGTGGCCACCGCGCTCGCCACCGCGGCCGCGACCACGGCCGGTTCTTCCTGGGGCAGCACGCTGCGCCCCAAGCCGCGCCGCATGGCGGGCAGGGCGGTCACCGTCTCGATCAGGCGGCCCACGCCGCGCACCACCGGTACGCGTTCGAGCACGGCGCGGCCCGGCAGGCGGCTCCGCGCGCCCGAGCACACCTCGACGTTCCCGTCGGGCAGCCGAATGGCGGCCGCCCAGTTGTCCTGGCTTTGCAGGAGCACTCCGTCCCTCAGGGCCATGCCCCCGATACGCAGATCGGCCACTGTGATCCTTTCGTCTCAAGCTGCGGCGGGCCTGCGGCCCGCCGCCGGCGCCTGGCGCGTCCCGCGCGTCGACCGTCGCCGGAGATGTTCCCGGCGCAACTCCCATCCTATCCGCAAAGCGGGCCGCCGCGACGGCTGCGGGCGCGGCGGCCGGCGGCTGCGGGCGCGGCGGCCGGCGGCTGCGGGCGTCGCACGGATCCGTCACACCGCGCACGGATCTGTCGGGCCGCGCACGGGTTCCTGTAGCGCGGTGGGCGGATCTGACGCAGGGACGGTCTCGAGGGCGCCGGTCGAATCGGGTGTTTTCAGCGGCGAAAAGGCTTATACTGCCGGCACGCTCCGGTCTTGTGATGTTGAACGCTCGACCGGGGCGTGGCCCGTAGTCGACGACAGGAGGTGGCTGATGGCATATTCCGAGGTAGCAAGACGGAAGGCAGTCGTCTTCTGAGCAACAAGCTCACCTGAAAAGCGGCTGTCTTTCGTCAAGCCGCCCGAGGGGCGGGGCGCCAACCGGCTCCCCGCCCCTCGCTTTGTCTCGAGGTCCGCGATGCCCCGCCTGCCGCACCGCCGCCCGCCGCGGCCGTCGTACTGTCCACCGCCGCGCCACCCTCAGTGCGGCGTCTTGTGATGCCCGCCGCCTAGCACCCACGGCGCGGCCGCGGAGACCTCGCGCTGCTAGACTGAGGGCCGCGATGTCCCCACGTGAGCAACACTCGCCCCGCGCCGTACGCGGCGCCCTCCATGCCTGAAGGCCGCGCGACAGCCGGCGCCGAGGCGCCGCCCGCCGGCTTTGGCCGCGACCTGTGGCTCGCCTTCTGGTCGAGCCTGCTGTTCTCGCTGGGTCTGGGACTCTACTACCAGCTCCTGAACGTCTACGCGATCAAGAACCTGGGCGCGCCGCGCTTCATGATCGGCGCGCTCGTGGCCATCCAGCTCGTCATGACGGCGCTGGGCTACCTGCCCGGCGCCTGGGCGGCGGACCACATCCGCCTCAAGCCCATCATCGTCTGGGTGTGGTGGCTCACGGTGCCGACCGCGCTGTGTTTCGCGCTGGCGCCGAGCTGGCCCTGGCTGATCCCCGGGTACCTGCTGACCGGGCTTTACATGGCCAACAACCCGGCGTTCAAGGTCTACATCATGCTCAAGTCGGAGCCGGCTCGCATGGCGCGCAACATCTCGTACGTGTTCGCGAGCTTTCCGCTGGGCATGGCGATCGGTCCGCTGGCCGGCGGCTGGATCGCCGGTCATTACGGCATGCGCCTGGTGTTCGTGATCGCGATGGCTTCTACGTGGCCTCGTCGATCGTCATCATGCCTCATCAAGGACACGCCCTACCACGCCGCCGGACGCCCCTGGAAGCTCGCCGATCTGCTCGGCAACCGCGTCTTTCGGCGCAACCTCATCTTCTTCTTCGGCGGCTTTCTCACCGTCTACCTGGCGGCGCCCTTCGTGCAGCCCTACTTCGCGCAGGTGCACCACCTCGGCTACACCTCGCTCGGCATCCTGGCCGGCATCGGCGCCCTGGGCGGCAGCGTCATCACGTTCGTCGCCGGCCGCGCCACCGACCTGCGCGGCCACCGCCAGGGCATCGGCCTCACGATCGGCTGCCTCGTGCTGGGCGCGGTCCTCATGCTGGCCGGCTGGGGGCCGCCGGGCTGGGCGCTCGCCGTGTTCTTCTACGGCGCCTTCGACTCGTTCCGCTTCGTCACGGCCGGCATCGTCAGCCGCTCCTTCGGCTCAGTGCCGCCGGTGTGGGGCTACGCCGTCTTCGACGCCAGCATGGGCGTGCCGACCGCCTGCGGCTCGCTCCTCGGCGGCGGCGCTCTACCGCCTCTCCTTCGGCCTGCCCTTCGCCGTCGTGATCGGGCTGGGGACCGCCATGCTGCTCATCCTCGCACTGGCGGGCCGCCGCAGGCGCGAGCGGCGCGGCGCGCGAAGCCCTGCCGTCGTCGCGCGTCTGCTACGCTACAGGAGACCAAGGAGACAGCATGACCGACGCCACCCCCGAGACCGACCTCACGCGCCAAGATCCTCGTCAGCGCGCTGCCCGAAGGCCGCGACGTGACCACCTATTTCGTCGCGATCGACAAAGAGCCGGCCACCGACCGCAACGGCAAGTCGTTCCTGCGGCTCAAGCTGCGCGACGCCTCGGGCGAGGTCAAGGCCATCCATTTCGACGCCGACGGCGGCGTCGTCGAGCGCCTCACCAACGGCGATGTCGTAGAGGTGCGGGGCACCTACTCCGTCCACGAGAAGTACGGCCAGCAGTTCCAGGTGCGGACCCTGCGCATCATGCAGCCGGGCGAGTACGACATCGGCACGCTCGTGCCCGTCTCGCCGGTACCCCTCGACGAGCTCGTCGGTCGGCTGCGCGCGCTCGTCGCATCGGTCCAAAGCCCCGCGCTGCACGCCCTGCTGGTGCGCGCCCTCGACCCCACCCGCGAACCCGGCGCCACGTACACCATCGTGCCGGCAGCCGTGCGCAACCACCACGCCTACCGCCACGGCCTGCTCGAGCATTCCCTCATCGTCGCCGAGGTCGCCGGCGCAGTCGCCGCGAACTTCGCCACCGTCAACCGTGACCTCACGGTCGCCGGCGCCCTGCTGCACGACATCGGCAAGGTGCACTCGTATTCGGCCGACCCCATGGCGCCGGGCTTCACCGACGCCGGCCGCCTGCACGGCGAGATCGTGATCGGCCACGACATCGTGCGCAGCCTGATCGACGAGATCCCCGACTTTCCCGACGAGATCGGCGCCCAGCTGCGCCACATCATCGTCTCGCACCACGGCGAGCGCGAGAAGGGCAGCCCGGTCGTGCCCGCCACCCGCGAGGCCGTCATCGTGCACTACTGCGACGACATGACCGCCCGCCTGGCCGCGGTCGACGAGATCGCCGGCCGCACGGCCGACGGCGCGCGCTGGTCGGCCTGGTGCAACATGCTCGACGGCTACACGTACCTGGCAGCGGCTCCCGATGGCGTCGCGGCCGCGAGGCCCGTGCCTGGCGACACGCCCGGCGATGAGCCCGGCGACACGCCCGGCGATGAGCCGACTCTCGCGCCCGACGCCCAGCCGCTCGACGACCCCGCGGCTGCGAGCGCCGAGGAAGCCGAAGTCGACATGGCGGAGGCCATCGCCGCCCTCGCCGCAGCCGTCAACGGCTCGGCCAGCGACCTGGCCGCCATCAACGGCGAGCCGCCGACCAAGACCGCCGAACCCGCCGGCGACCCGTCGAGCGACGACCGCCACACGGGCGAGGCGCTCTTTTAGGCCGTGATCGTCAGGATCGTCCTCGCGGTGTTCGCCGGCGCGCTGGCCCTGCGGCTCTGGCTCTCGTACTCGCGCACGCGGCGCCGGTAGCGCGCCCGCCCACACACAGTCGCATGGGCAGTCCGTCGCGACGCCTGCGATCGGAAAGGCCGGCGCGCCGCAGCCGCTACTTCTCGTCGGCGCCCGAGGCCGCCGGCGGGCGTGGCTGGGTGAGCGAGGCCGGGTCGAGCCGCCGCGCGAGCTCGTCGGCGCTCAGAATGCCGCGTTCCAGCACCACCTCGGGCACCGACTTGCCCGTGCGGTGCGCCTCTTTGGCGACCTCGGCGGCCGCCTCGTAGCCGATCACCGGGTTGAGCGCCGTCGCCAGGCCCAGGCTGCGCTCGCCCCAGCGCCGGCAGTTGTCTTCGTTGGCGGTGATGCCGCGCACGCAGCGCTCGGTGAAGGCGGCCACCGCCGCGCCCAGCACCTGCAGCGCGAACAGCAGCTCAAAGGCGACCAGCGGCGTCATGACGTTGATCTCGAGCTGCCCCGCCTGGCCGGCCAACGCCACCGCGGCGTCGGCGCCGACCACGTGAAAGCAGACCATGTCGAGCATCTCGGCCATCACCGGGTTGACCTTGCCGGGCATGATCGACGAGCCCGGCTGCACCGGCGGCAGCGTGATCTCGGCCAGGCCGGTGCGCGGCCCGCTCGACAGCAGACGCAGGTCGTTGGCCACCTGGATCAGGCTGAGCGCCGCCCCACGCAGCGCTGCCGAGAAGGCGACGAAATCGTCGAGGCTCTGCGTGGCCTGCACCAGGTCGTCGGCGGCGCGCAGCGGCGCGCCGGCGAGCTCCGAGAGACGGGCGACCATGAGGCCCGCGTAGCGCGGGTCGGTGTTCAGGCCGGTGCCCGCCGCGGTGCCGCCGATGTGCAAGGCGCGCGTCTGTTCGAGCGCCTCCGCCACGCGGATGCGAGCCTTGCCCACCGTCACGGCGTAGGCGGCGAACTCCTGGCCCAGGCGGATGGGCACGGCGTCCTGCAGGTGCGTGCGAGCGCTCTTTAGCACGTGATCAAACTCCGCGGCCTTGGCCCGCAGGGCGTGCTGCAGGTCGAGCAGCGCGGCGTCGAGCGCAGCCGCCGGGCGCTGCAGGGCAAGGCGTATGGCGGTGGGGATGTCGTCGTTCGACGACTGCCCCCGGTTGACGTCGTCGTTGGGATGGACGGGCCGGTAGACGCCGCGCGGACCGCCGCCGAGCAGCTCGTTGGCGCGGTTGGCGAGGACCTCGTTGGCGTTCATGTTGTGCGAGGTGCCGGCGCCGGCCTGGAAGGGGTCGACCCGGAACTGGTCGCGGTGGGCGCCGCCCAGGACTTCGTCGGCGGCGCGCACGATGGCCCCGGCCTTGTCGGCCCCAAGCAGCCCGAGCTCGCGATTGACCTGCGCGGCGGCCTTCTTGACGAGCACGATGCCGTCGACCAGCTCGGGCCGCGGCGGCAGCCCCGAGATGGGGAAGTTCTCGATGGCGCGCTGGGTCTGAATGCCGTACAGGGCGTCCTGCGGCACCTCCTTGTCGCCCAGCGAGTCGTGCTCAAGGCGCATGATCTGTCTCCTTTGCGCGGCCCAGCGGCCCCGCCGTTCGGCCGGTCGCCGCGCTGAAGGCGGCCGCGTGTCGTCTGGCCGGCCGCCGCGCTGAGGGCGGCCGCGTGTCGTCTGGCCGGCCGCCGCGTTGGGCGGCGGCCGCATCTGTCGTCTAGCCGGTCGCCGCGTCGGGGGCGGCCGCGCCCCAGAGGTCGTGGGCCGCGGCCAGCACCTCGGCCGCGTGGCCCTTGGCCTGCACCTTGGGGTAGACCTTGCGCAGCGTGCCGTCGGGGTCGATCAGGAAGGTCGTGCGCTTGGCCACACCGACCATGGGGCGCGCCACGCCGAAGGCGGACGAGACGGCGTAGTCGGTGTCGCAAAGCAACGGGAACGCCAGCTCGTAGCGCTCGGCGAAGCTGCGGTTGGCGGCCACCGGGTCGACGCTCGCGCCGATCACCTGCACGCCGAGCCGCGCGAACCGGTCGAGGAGGCCGTTGAACTCAACGGCTTCGACAGTTCAGCCCGAGGTGTTGGCCTGCCCGTAGAAATAGAGCACCGTCGGACCCCCGGCGTGCCTATGTCGAACGTGCGTCCGTCGTAGGACGTGCCCGTCACGGCAGGCGCCCTGTCGCCCTCTTTCAGCATCGCCCGGCCCTCCGTCGCTCGTGTGGTGGCCGCCGCCGCGGCCCGCCTCTCATGCCCTTCGTACCCCGCTGGTCGATTGCCAACCCGTCAGGCGGCGCCGCGAGCCGGAGCACGACGCAGCGGCGTTTTGGCGAGCGTTTGCCATGACGTAGACTTTCGGCCATGGGCATGCGCGTGAGGATCGACTACGACAAGTGCACAGGCGTCGCCGCCTGCGAGGCGGTGTGCCCCGAGGTCTTCGTCATCCGCGAGTCCGACGGTCTCGCCGACGTGCTCGAGCCCGAGCCGCACCCCACCCTCTGGGAGTGCGTGCGACGCGCCGAAGAGGCCTGCCCCGAAGAGGCCATCCTCATCGACGAAGACTAGCGGCGCGCGGCTCAGGCGCCCTTCGACAGGATCTCGACTGGCAGCGGGCACAGCTCGGCGAAGTGCCGGGCGTCGGCCACCGAGCCCACGATGGTGTCGTAGTGCATAGGTATGACGACGCCGGCGTGGAGCTTGCCGCAGGCGCGCGCGGCTTCGTCGGCGGTCATCACGTAGGTGCCGCTCACCGGGATCATGGCGACGTCGACGTCGATCTCGGACATCTCGTCGATCACGTCGGTGTCGCCGGCGTGGTAGTAGGTCGTGCCGTCGATCTCGACCACGTACCCGACCTTCGCGTCGGCGCGGGGGTGGAACACGACTCCCGGCTCGCGGAACTTGTCGGTGTTGTACGCCGGTACCGCACGTACGGTCGCGCTGCCTATGACGACCGTGTCGCCCGGGGCCACCGTGCGCGTGTCGCCGTCGACCTGCCCGGTGACCTCGGCGGGCCCGACGACCACGGTGGCCGGCTGCGAGATACGCGCGATGTCGTCTTTGTCGAAGTGGTCGGAGTGCTCGTGGGTGACGAGGATGATGTCGGCCGGTGGCGCCCCGGCGGCGATGTGCCACGGGTCGATGTAGATGGTCTGCGAGCCGCTGATGCGAAACGAGTCGTGCCCGAGCCAGGTGACGTTGTCGACCATGCGCTCCCCCTTTTGGTCGGTGGGACGACGACGAAGACGTCGTCGCTGTATGTCGTTTCAGTGTGCCCCGCGGGAGCGCCCCGAAAAACGAGTGCGGGCGGGGGCGGCCGCACGCGACCGCCCCCGCCCGCACGGGCGTGCTGGTGAGGCTATGCTGCTAGCGAAGCGTCAGGCCTCGGCGGCCGGCGCAGGCTTGACGTCGGTAGCCTGCGGACCCTTGCGGCCTTCGCTCAGCTCGAACTCGACGCGCTGGTTCTCGTCGAGAGCGGTCGTGCCCGGCGCGAGACCGGTCACGTGCACGAAGATGTCGCCGCCTTCGTCTTGCGTGATGAACCCGTAGCCCTTCTGTGTCGAAAACCACTTGACTGTACCTTGAGGCACCTGTTCCTCCTCAGTTCTGGAGCGTGCCCGCATGCCGACATGTGCGTGGGCTACGGTTGCGCTCGGCCGGAGTTGCGGCGCTGCTGTGCGTCCGGCCATTCTTGTCTAACGCTGAAGTGCGCCATTCGTTAGTGTACGCAGAGACTCCGCCGATTGAAACCCGGCTGTCCCGTTGACGTACGCGCCCGTTCAAGGGCGACAGAAAGCCTGCCGCGCGACGGCATCGCGGCGCCCCCGGACACGACGAGCGCCGTGCCCTTTGGCCGCCGCGCCGCTCTCAACCGGCCGGCGCCGGCCCCGGACGCGACACGGCGAGCACCGCCACGCGCGCCGTCAGGTTGGGACGACGCAGGCTGCGGGCGGGCCGGTCGAAGCGGTTGAGGTAGGCCTCGCGCTCGACGCGCAGGCCCTCGCGGCGGCACAGGTCGCGAAAGTCGGCCACCGTGCAGAGGTGGATGTTGGGCGTCTCGTACCACTGAAAAGGCAGCTCGCCCGAGACCGGCATGCGCCCCTGCAACAGCAGCTGGCCGCGCACCGACCAGTGCGCGAAGTTGGGGAAGCTGACGATGGCCAGGCGGCCGACGCGCGCCATCTCGCGCACGAGCATGCGCGGCCGGCGCAGCTGCTGCAGGCTGAAGCTCAGGATGACGACGTCGATGGAGCCGTCGAGGTAGTCGGCCAGACCCTCGTCCAGGTCGCCGTGAAAGACCGACAGGCCCTTGCCCACGCAGGCCTCGACGGCCGCCGGGTCGACGTCGACGCCGCTGCCGCGCACGTGCTTGTCGCGCACCAGCGCGGCCAGCAGCTCACCGTCGCCGCAGCCCAGGTCGAGCACGGTAGCCCCCTCGGGGACCATCTCCTCGATCAGCTTGTAATCAAAACGATCCATTGACCCCGACCCCCGCTCGCGCCGTCAGGCCGGTCGCGCCGGCGCGACCGGCGGCGCGGCGGCCGGCGTGAAGGTGGCCGCGCTGCTTGCCAGGAAGTTCGAGATGACGCCCTCCATCTTGAAGCGCTCCAGCAGGAACGAGTCGTGGCCGAAGTCGGACTGCGCCTCGTAGTAGCTCACGTGCTTGTGGGTGGCGCGCAGGGCGCTCACGATCTGCTTGAGCTGGTAGGGCGGGTGCAGCCCGTCGCTCGAGAACGACATGACGAGGTAGCGCGCCTGGGTGTGGCGCAGGGCGT
This sequence comes from uncultured Actinomycetes bacterium, assembly GCA_963755025.1. Classification (GTDB taxonomy): domain Bacteria; phylum Actinomycetota; class Thermoleophilia; order UBA2241; family UBA2241; genus Bog-752. The sequence continues at coordinate 24,371 of CAVWIH010000005.1, read as the reverse complement.
CGGCCAGGCTCGCCCTGCCACGTGTGAGGTCGAAGTAGTCGATCGCCCGCGTGATGTACAGGTAGCTGTTGGCGTCGAAGCGGTCGGTGAAGGCCATGCCCTGGTAGTGCAGGTAGCTTTCGACCTCGAAGTCGGCCGAGAAGGTGAACGAGTAGTCGGGCAGCTCCTGCAGCCGACGGCCGAACTTCTCGCGCATGGCGATGTCGGACAGGTAGGTGATGTGGCCGATCATGCGCGCCACCGAGAGGCCGCGCCGCGGCAGCTTGTGGCCGTAGTAATGGCCGCCGCGCCAGTTGGGGTCGGCCATGATCGCCTGGCGGCCGACCTCGTTGAAGGCGATCGCCTGGGGCGACTGCTGGGCGGCTGTGGCGACGGCGATCACGCTGTGCGTGCGCTCGGGGTAGGCGACGGCCAGCTGCAGCGCCTGCATGCCGCCCATCGAGCCGCCGATCGTGGCCAGCAGCTTGGGGATGCCGAGCTCGTCGAGCAGCAGCGCCTGCACGTCGACCATGTCGGCGATGGTGATGATGGGAAAGTCGGTGCCGAAGGGCTCGCCGGTGGCGGGGTTGATGCTCCCCGGGCCCGTGCTGCCGTTGCAGCCGCCCAAGACGTTCGTGCAGATCACGAAATAGCGGTCGGTGTCGAGCGCCTTGCCCGGCCCGACCAGCATGTCCCACCAGCCCAGGCGTTTGTCGTCGGGCTTGTGACGGCCGGCCACGTGGGCGTCGCCGGAGAGCGCATGCGAGACCAGCACGGCGTTGTCGCGGCGCTCGTTCAGCGTGCCGTAGGTCTCGTAGGCCACCGTGATGGGGCCGAGCGCCTGGCCGCCCTCGAGCGCCAGAAGGTGCGGCGGCGTGGCCACGGTGGCGAACTGGGTGGCGACCAGGCCGGCGGAGCCCGCCTGGGGGTCGGCGACGATCGGCACGTCGCCTATCTGCGACGCGTTGGTCGTGGCCGGGCCGGGGTTGTCGCTGCGCGTTTTGTCCATCAGCGCGATTCTACGCGTTTGGAGCGGGGGGACGCCAAGCGCCCCCCGCGCTCCTGCGCGCAGTGCGCGGTCGCTCAGGCTCGCGCCAGGGCCTGATCGACGTCGGCGATGATGTCGTCGATCGACTCGACGCCCACCGAGAGGCGCACGAAGTCGTCGGTAACGCCGCTCGCCTCGAGCTGATCGGCATCGAGCTGCGAGTGGGTGGTGGTCGCCGGGTGGATGACGAGCGACTTGGCGTCGCCGATGTTGGCGAGGTGGCTGAACAGCTCGGTGCTCTCGACGAAACGCCGGCCGGTCTCGCGGCCGCCCTTGATGCCGAAGCCCACGATGGCGCCGTAGAGGTCGCGATAGTGATACCTGGCGGCCAGGTCGTGCGCCGGGTGCGAGGCGAGGCCTGGGTAGACGACCCAGTCGACCTTGGCGTGGCGCTCGAGGTGCTCGGCCACGGCCAGGGCGTTGGTGCTGTGGCGCTCCATGCGCAGCGCCAGGGTCTCGAGCCCTTGCAGGAACAGGAACGAGTTGAAGGGCGAGAGCGCCGCGCCGATATCGCGCAGCAGGCTGACGCGCAGCTTGGTGATGTAGGTGATGGCGCCGAGAGCCTCGTAGAACTTGAGGCCGTGGTAGCTCGCGTCGGGCTCGACCAGGCCGGGGAACTTGTCGTTCTGCGACCAGTCGAACCTGCCGGAGTCGACGACCACGCCGCCGATCGAGGTACCGTGTCCGCCGATGAACTTGGTGGCCGAGTGCACGACGATGTCGGCGCCGTGCTCGATCGGCCTGATCAGGTACGGAGTCGGCATCGTGTTGTCGACGATCAGCGGGATGCCGGCCTCGTGGGCGATGGCCGCCACGGCGACGAAGTCGAGCGTGTCGAGCTTGGGGTTACCGACCGTCTCCGCGTAGAGCGCCTTGGTGTTGGGCCTGATGGCACGGCGAAAGTTCTCGGGGTCGGCGGGGTCGACGAGCTCGACGTCGAGGCCGAAGCGCGGCAGCGTGTGTACGAACAGGTTGTAGGTGCCGCCGTACAGGCTGTTGGCCGAGATCACGTGGTCGCCGGCGCCGGCGATGTTCAAAATGGAGAACGTCACGGCGGCCGAGCCCGACGCGAAGGCCAGGGCCCCCACGCCGCCCTCGAGCGCCGCGATGCGCTGCTCGAAGACGTCGTTGGTGGGGTTCATGATGCGCGTGTAGATGTTGCCGAACTCTTTCAGGCCGAACAGCGCGGCGGCGTGGTCTGAGTCGTTGAACACATACGACGTCGTCTGGTAGATCGGCACGGCGCGCGCGTTGGTGGTGGGGTCAGGCTTCTGGCCGGCGTGCAAGGCCACCGTCTCGAACCCGGGGCTGCTCTGTTTGGTGTCGGTCATGGTCACTCCAGGGGGATCGTGGTCTGTCTCACAGGTTCAGATGGCGTACATGGTGGTCGACCGCGCACGTTCCGCGGCCGCTCCGATCGTGGCGCCGGCCAGGACTTCGTTGACCGCCTGCCGCACGTCGTGCCACACGGGTTCGACGAAGGCGTCGGCCTGACCGGCGCCCGGCATTCGCTGGTCCTCGAAGGGCCCGTCGATGATCTCGCGCACCTGGGCGAAGGTGACGGCCCCGGGCGAGCGCGCGAGTACGTAGCCGCCGTTCTTGCCGCGCGTGCTGGTCACCAGACCGCCCTGACGCAGATCGTGCATGACCTGTTCCAGGTACTTGACGGGAATGCCACCGAACGTCGCGATGTCGCGCGATTGCACCGGCGCGCCGCCGTACGAAAGCGCCAGGCGCACAAGCGCCTTGATCGCGTACCGACATCGGGTGGAGATGTGCACGGCGTATTCTCCCTCTTTCCTACAGGAGTTACGCACTTTATCGTGCCGAACAGTGGCCCGTCAACCGCTCGGTGGTGATGTCATAATCAGGCCACAGCGGGAGTCTCAGAAGGGGACCATGGACGACAGCCTCAACCCCAACGCGGGCGACATCCTCGAGCGCGAGCTGCCCGGCCTGCAGCGCGCGCTGCCGATCGGGCCGCACTGCGCCTATCAGGTCGGCGGGCCGGCCGACTACCTCTACGTGGCCGGCCGCACCGAAGACCTGCGGCGCGCCGTGGTCGTCGGCGGCGAGCTCGGCCTCGAGGTCACGGTCCTCGGCCAGGCGACCAACGTGCTCGTCAGCGACCGCGGCATCCGCGGCCTCGTCGTGCTCGCCCGCAACGCCGACGTGCGCCTCGACGGCGAGTTGCTCACGGCGGGCGCCGGAGCGCTCCTGCCCGAGGTGGTCGGCGACGTCGCGCGACGCGGCCTGGCCGGCCTCGAGTTCGCCGGCAACATCCCTGGTTCGATCGGCGGCGCCGTGGTCGGCAACGCCGGCGCTTACGGAAGGGCCGTGGGCGACGCCCTTGTGCGCGCCCGCGTGCTGGCCGGCGGCCGCGAGCACGTAGCGACGCCTGTCGACCTGGCCCTGGGCTACCGCACGAGCGGCCTCAAGGGCGACCACCAGGCCGTGGTCCTCGAAGCGACCTTCGCGCTGCACTCCGGACAGGCCGCCGCCCTGCTGGCCGAGATCGCCCGCGACGCCGACCTGCGGCGCGGCAAGCACCCCCTCGACTACGCCTCCTGCGGCAGCTACTTCAAGAACCCCTCGCGCGACGTGCCCGCCGCCCGGCTCATCGACGAGGCCGGCCTCAAGGGCATGCGCGTGGGTCTCGCCGAGGTCAGCCGCGAGCACGCCAACTTCATCGTCGCCCACCCCGGCGCGGGGGCCGACGACATCCGCCGTGTCGCCGCCGAGGTGCGCCGCCGCGTGTTCGAGCACTGCGGCGTGCGCCTCGAAGAAGAGGTCGTGCTGCTCGGCTTCGACTGACGCTCCCCGCGGGCGCGCTATACTGGCCCCGTCCGAGCGTCGGCGAACCTCTCACGCGGCCGCTGCGTCTCCCCTGCAAGGAGGACGAGGATCGAAGGTCTGCCCCCGGGACTGCTGGAGCGTTTGCGCCGCGGCACGCCCGAGGCGCGCGCCGAGTTCTTTCGCCTGTACGCCCCGCGCGCCCGCGAGATCCTCTTCTTGCAAGGCATGTGTGACGACGTCGACGACGGCGTCCAGGAGGTGTTCGTCAAGGTGTTCCGGGCGACGCTGCCGCGCGAGGAGACCTTTCTCGGCTGGTTCTACCAGGTCATCCTGAACACCGGGCGCGACCTCGGCCGGCGGCGCAAACGGCGCCTGCAGCTCGTGCGCCGCCTCACCGACGTGACGCCGCCCGACGTGGCGCCCGCCCCCGAGCTCCCGAGCGGCGACCGCCCGCTGCGCGACGCCCTGCAGGCGCTCGCCCCCGAGTTTCGCGAGGTCGTCGCCCTGCGTTTCTTCGCCGACCTCTCGCTGGACGAGATCGCCCACTGCCAGGGCGTGCCGACGGGCACCGTCAAGTCGCGCCTGTACACCGCGCTCGGCCGCCTGCGAGGTGCGCTGACACGACCGGCCGGCGCTACCGGCGGCGGCGCTGAAATCGATGGGAGTAGCCTCGGCGAATCGGGGCATATGGCTTCTGAGGTTCCCGACCAATGAGCGATCGTAGCGACAGCCAGCGAGCAGCCTTCGACGATGATCGACTGCTCGACTACGCCCTCGGGCTCGACGACGATCCCGAGCTCGCCGCCGCGCTGTCGCAGTCGGCCCGGCTGCGCGAACGGCTGGCCGACCTCAAGTCCGATCTCGCCGCGATCGAGACCGAGTTGCGCCGCGGCTTTCCGCCGATCGACGAGAGCTACACCAACCTGGGCTCCTCGCGGTGGTCGCGGCTGCGGCACTCGCTGGGCGAGCCCGAGGCCGTCAGGCGGCGGCCGCTGCGCGGCCGCCGCCTGACGGCCGTCCTGGTCGCCGCCGCCCTCGCCTTGGCGCTGGTGATCGGACTGGCCACGATCCTCACCCGGAACCCCGGCTCGAACGCAACCTCCGGCGTCGCGGCGAACGGCGCCAGTAAGAACGCGGTCAGGGCGCCGGCGTCATCGCTGGCCGGAGGCGCTGCCGTGCCGGCGGCGGGCGCCGCGGGCGTCACCGCCGCGCACGCTGCCGCCTATCGCGACGTCGCCGTGGTGCGCGTCGGGCCGCTGCGCGGAGCCAGCCAGGGCTTCACCGTCGTGCGGACCCTCAAGGGCACCCCGCCGGCGTCGTTCTCGCTCGGCCTGCAGGCGATCAGCAACGCGGCACAGGCCGGCTCGCTGGCGGTGGCCTACTTGCGGCCGCTGACCACGGCGGCTCCTGCCGCCGGCGGAGCTGCCAGCGAGACGTACTCGCTCGGCTCGCAGCCGGCCCTCGTGGTCGCTCTGCCGGGCGGGGTGTCGGCCTCGGCGGTGCACTTGCCGTAGGCGCGGTGCGCGAACGGCCGTGCACTTGCCGTTGGGGCGGTGCGCGAACGGCGGTGCGCTTGCCGCGTGGCGGCCGCGCCGGGCACTTCATCGCAACGCCGCTCGCTGGCGCGCCGCGCCCTCGTCAGTGTATAAGTCGCCCATGCCGGGACTCCTCGCAGGCAAGAACGTGCTCGTCATGGGCGTCGCCAACGAACGCAGCATCGCGTGGGCCGTAGCCCGTGCGGTGATCGCGCAGGGGGGCCGGCTGGCCGTCACCTACCAGTCGCAGCGCATCAAGCCGCGCCTCGACCGTCTCATGGCCGACGCCGGCGCCGAAGCGACGCTCGTCGAGTGCGACGTGGCCAGCGACGACGGCGTGCGCAACGCCATGGGGCAGCTCGCCGAACAGCTGCCGGTGCTGCACGGCCTCGTGCACAGCATCGCCTACGCGCCCGCCGACGACCTGCAGGGCAGCTTTGTCGAGACCACGCGCGCCGGTTTCGCCGTGGCCAACGACATCAGCTCGTACAGCCTCATCGCGGCGGCGCGCGAAGCCCGCCCCCTCATGGCGCAGGGCGGCGCAATCGTCACCATGACCTACGCGGGCTCTCACCGGGTGATCCCCAACTACAACGTCATGGGCCCCGCCAAGGCCTCGCTCGAGGCGACCGTGCGCTACCTGGCGGCCGACCTGGGGCCCGCTGAGATCCGCGTGAACGCCGTCTCGCCGGGGCCTATCCACACGGTCGCCGCGCGCAGCATCAAAGACTTCGCCGGCATGCTGGAACTGCTGCAGACCCACACGCCGCTGCGCCGCAACGTGACCGCCGAAGAGGTGGCCGACGCGACCGTCTTTTTGCTCTCAGACCTGTCGCGGGCGATCACCGGCGAGATCGTACACGTCGACGCGGGAGCCCACGCCGTCACGTAAGCCCCGGGCGCCGGTCCGGCGCCTTCACCCGGGCGCGGGCGCACGACGCCGTTTGCGCGCGAGCGGCGGTAACGCCGCCACGGTGGTGGCGCCCAGTCGCTAGGCGCGGGGCGGATCGCCGCGTGCGGGGCGCGATTCGCCGTCGAGCTGGCCGCTTTCGGCGGCCTCGGCGCGTTCGGCCAGATACTGCGTCGTGCGACTCGCGCATCATGCGCTCGACACGCGGCGACACGCCGGCGCGCCGCCGCCGCTCCCACCACTCGTCGACCGAGATCTTCTTGAACTGCTCGTACTTGAACCACAGCGCCACGACGAGGGCCAGCAGCACGACCTCGATCACCACCAGGGCGATCAGGCGCACGTTGAGCGGCGGCGAGAGCGAGATCTGGCCGAGCAGCGCGGTGAGGCTCATGCGGGCCGCCCTGTCATGGGCTCGACGAGGCGGCCGGCGACGCGCTGGTCGACGCCGACGCCGAGCCGCTCGCCAGCGGCAGCGTCGGGGCAGCGGGCGGGGCGGGCAGCGCCTTGGCCTTGGGCCCATCCGGTATGTACAGCAGGATCTTGGCGAGCTGCTGGGTCGAGAGGATCTGGCCCCAGGCCGGCATGAGGACCTCGCCGACCTTGCCCGGCGGCGGGATGGAACCCTCGAGGATCGTCGCGGTCATGTCGGCGATCGTGACGTTGTCGGCCGGGTTGCGCAGGAGCGGTACGGCCTTGTCGGGACTGAGCGGGTTGGGCGCCGGCGCCGGCGAGGCGCTCGCGCCGCCGACCTGGCCGTGACAGGTGATGCAGGCGAAGGCCGTGTAGATGTCGGAGGCCGAGGCCGGGTTGGCGTCGTAGGCGACGCCGGCGACCTGGGGGAAGCCCGCCAGGATGTAGGCGGCGATGGCGCTCGCCTGAGCATCGTTCACGACGCCCTTCCACGACGGCATGTTGATGACGCCGGGCTTGTGGCTCAAGATGCTGCCCTGCATCATGACGGTCGTGATCTGGGCCGCGTTGTGGAACTGCTCCGAGGTGTCGCGGTAGGCGTTGTTCAGGGCCGGGATCGTGTCGTCGCCGCCCACGTTCAGGCGGTTGGGCACGCCGCCCACGCCGTTGGGTGCGTGGCAGCGCACGCAGGCGAAGGCCACGTACAGCGAGGCGCCGTCTTTGACCTGCTGGCTGACCGTGACGGCCGCGCTCGCGCCGCCGGCTGCCGGCGAACCGCTCGACGGCGCTTCGGGCGTCGCCAAGCTGGCGCAGCCGGCGGCCACCACGAAGGCAGCAACGAGCGCCGGGGCGGCCAGAGCCACGATGATGCGTTTCATGCGCCTCCCTTCTGGACTCGTCACGACACGGCCCCCCAGATGGTGAGCACGACGGTGGCGACGATCACGACGATGGCGATGGTCGTGGTCACCGGTTTCTTCAACGGGTTGCGGACGGGACTACGGTCGATGAACGGCAAGATGATCAGCAGCACGACGAGCACGGCGGGCGCGATCAGACCGATCTTCTCGGGCACGATCTTAAGGAGCTGGAAGAGGCTCAGGTAGTACCACTCGGGCTTGGTGTTGGCCGGCGTGACGAGCGCGTTGGCGCGCTGTCCGAGCGAGGCCGGCCAGAGCAGCGCCAGACCGCCGATGACCGCCAGAAAGAGCGCCAGGATCATGACCTGCGAGACGGCTTCCTGCCAGAAGTACGGTATGAACTTCTCGCCGGGCGAGTGCTCGCGCTCCCAGTAGTACCGGGAGGTGTGCTCCTGACGGGGTCTGTCGACGATATCGGCCATGAGCCTCTCCTCCCTTCCTCTAGCAGGCTGCTGAACAAGCGCGCCCTCCGGAGAGTGTCGTGCAGCCAGGAGCCGTGGCGAGACGGATGAGGTGGTTTCTGGAGCTGTCGAGCCCCGCAAGGCAGCCCCTTTGGGAGCCCTTCCGGGCCTCTGGCCCTACCTCAGAGCCGGCTCCGCCAGCAACCGCCGCAAGCGCACCAGGTTGTAGGCCGCGCAGGCGAAGGTGAAGATGGCCGAGACCCTGGCCGCGCCGCGGTGGCGCAGCTTGCGCAGGCCGCCGACCGTCTTCATCCAGCCGAAGGGCTCCTCGACGAGCTTGCGTCGACGCTGGCTTGTGGCGTAGCCGGCGTGGCGGGTGGTGCGGCCGTCGACGGCGCTGAAGCGGTCCTTGGCGGCCACGTGCGGGGTGATGTGCAGCTCGCGAGCCCGGGCGACGAAGCCGGCCGTGTCGTAGCCGCGGTCGGCGCCTACGCTCAGGCGAGCGCGGCCGGAGCGGCGCCGCTGACGGGCGAGCAGCCGCAGGCCGGCCTCACGCTCGCAGCTGCCGGTGGCCGCAGTCAGCTCGCAGTCGACGATCAGGCCGTGGCGGTTCTCGGTGAGGCTGTGGCCGGCGTAGCAGAGACGCGCCTCCTTGCCGCGTCCCTTCTTGGCCAGGCGTGAGTCGGGGTCGGTCGTCGAGCGGTGCGTCTCGTTGCCGCGCTTCTCGCCGTGGAAGTCGACGCTGCGGTTGCGCCCGCCGCCGCCGGCCGGCGGCTCCCCATCTTCACCCTCCTCGCGGGGCCGCAGGCTCTTCAAGGAGGCGGCCGCCTCAAGGAGCGTGCCGTCCACGGAGAAGTGCTCGCGGGAGAGCAGCTTGCGCGAGGCGGCCTGGCAGCGCACGGCAGAGAAGAAGGCCTCGGCGACCTCCCTCGTGAGCAGGCGGTCGCGGTTCTTGGTGAAGGTCGTCGGATGCCAGACCGGCTCGTCGAAGGGCAGGCCCACGAACCAGCGCAGCAGGAGGTTATAGCGCAGCTGTTCGACCAGGCGGCGCTCGGAGGGGATGGCGTAGAGGATCTGGGCAAGCTGGGCGCGCAGCAGGTACTCGGGGGCGATCGAGGGGCGACCGCGCTCGGCGTAGAGAGTCTCGAGCTCGGGACTCATCTGCCCAAGGGCGACGTCGACCAGGGCGCGGATGGCGCGCAGGGGATGATCGTCGGGCACCACGTCCTCGAGCGTGGTCATGACGATGAACCCCGCCTGCCGCTCCTCGTCACCGCGCATCCTGAGCCCCTCCCCGTCGCCTGCCTGGCCGCACACTAGCAGGTTCGCGAGGCGGCGAGGGTCATCCTCCGGAAGGCTCTCGGAGAGCTTGAGGCGAGGCGATCTTCAGCAGCCTGCTAGAGCTTTCCGGAGATGCCGTGGCGGCGGATCATGAAGAAGTGCGCGCCCAGAAAGACGACGATGATGACCGGCAGCACGAGCACGTGCAGGTCGAAGAAGCGCCCCAGCGTGGCGCCGGTGATGTTCTCGCCGCCGCGCAGGCTGACCAGCAGGAAGTGACCGATGAACGGCGTGGAGCCGGCGATGTCGGTGCCCACGCGCGTCGCCCAGTACGCCTTCTGGTCCCAGGGCAGCAGGTAGCCGGTGAAGCCGAAGGCCATGGTGACCCCGAGGAGCACGACGCCGCTGATCCAGTTGAGCTCGCGGGGCCGCTTGTAGGCGCTGGTGAAGAAGACGCGCAGCATGTGCACGAACACGAGCAGCACCATGCCCGTGGCGGCCCACTTGTGGATGGAGCGGATCCACCAGCCGAAGGCGACGTTGGTGGAGATGTTGACGACGCTCTGATAGGCGGCGTCGGGCGTGGGCTGGTAGTAGACGACCATCATGATGCCGGTGACGGCGAGGATGAGGAAGAGGATGAAGGCGATGCCGCCGAAGCAGTAGATGTAGTTGGTGGCGTGGACCGGCACGATGCGGTTGTACTGGTCCTCCATGAGCTCTTCCATGCCGAGCCGGTTGGTGATCCAGGCGAGCGGGCCCGGCAGGCGGCCGTGGGCCGGCGCGTCGTGGCCGGCGTCGGTCTGGCTCACGTCGCCTCCTTGCGGTGTGGTGTCGTCGACGCTCACGCGAACTGCCCCTTGTACCAGGTCGGGTAGCTCGCCCGCGTGAAGGTCACGGGACCGACCAGCAACGAACCACCGCTGACCTTGGCGCTGTAGAAGGGCAGCGGCAGGGGCGCCGGACCGTGCACGACCCTGCCGGCCGCCGAGTAGACGCTGCCGTGACAGGGGCAGTGCAGCTCGTTGCCGCTGGGCGAGACGACGCAGCCGAGGTGGGTGCAGATCGCCGAGTAGACGACCGGCTTACCGCCCACGTTGGTCACGATGACCGGACGCGCGTTGACCGTGGCCACCGTGAGCTTGCCGGGCGGGAACGCCGCGAACGAGCCGAGATTGACGACCTGGCCTATGGCCGCCGTGCTCGTCGCGGGAGGCTTGAGGAAGCGCACGACCGGATAGACGATGCCGCCCAGGGCGACCGCGCCGATCGGCGCCGATCAGCCACTTAAGGAATCCGCCCCTCGTCATTGAACGCCCTCCGCAGGGGTCGCTTGACCTTGAGCCGCGGCGCGTCGAACCGCAGCGACGTGAAGCCATTAACACCCGAGAGCGGGTGAGCATGTCAATGTTTACCAGACGACAGTAGTAACAACTGCGACGCACGATGGAGTGCGGTTCATGCGAGCGAGGCTGTGCGGGCCGTGCGAAGCCGCGCGGCGACGGCAGCGACGGCGGCAGCCGGAGGCGGCTCGAGACGAGAAGAGCCGATGTATCATCGCCTTCGTGATCGCCTGGCACGCCACGAACCTGACCACCGGCCGCGACGCCGACGCGCGCGGCGAGGCGGTCCTGCCCTCGTTCAGCACGATCAAGGTGCTACTCGGCGCTGCTTTCTGGCGGGCGGTCGCGGCCGGCGAGCTCGACGAGGCGCAGCCCCACACCTTTGCGCCCGGCGAGGCGGTCGGCGGCGCCGGGGTGCTGCGCGGCTTTCGCCACCCAGCCCGGCTCGCCCTGGCCGACTGCCTGCATCTCGCGCTCGTGGTGAGCGACAACGACGCCACCAACGCCGTGGTCGCCGCCGTGGGCTGCGACCGGGTCAACGCCCTGGCCGGCGAGCTGGGTCTGCGCCACACCATCTTGCAACGGCAGATGATGGACTGGCAGGCGGCCGCCGCCGGCCGCGACAACCTGACCTGCGCGGCCGACCTGGCCGAGCTGCTCGGGCTGCTCGTCGCCGGCGATCCGCGGATCGGCGCGACGGCCTGCGAGCGGGTGCTCGCCTCGCTTGCCCTGCAGGAGCACCGCGACGGCCTGCCGCGTGGCCTGCCCGGGGGCGCCACCTACGCCGGCAAGCCCGGCGACGACCTGCCCGGGGGCCGCTTCTGCCACGACTGCGGGGTGGTGCGCACGCCGGCGGGCGCGACGCTGGTGCTGGCGGTGATGAGCGACGGCGAGGGCGGCTACGCCGCGGTCGCCGCCGCGGGGCGCCGTCTGTACGAGGAGCTCACGGCCTAGCTGGCGCACGGCGCCCGAGCGACGAGGTGACGGGCCGGCGCCGCGCCGGTCCGAGCGACGAGGTGACGGGCCGGCGCCGGGCCGGCGCCGGGCCAACGGCGGCGGCCAACGACACGCCGGCGAGCTTGCTAGAGCGCCGCCACGAGCGCGACGCCCAGCCCGGGCAGGTCGGGCGCGGTGAGCGTGTCACCCGAACGCGGCAGGCCGGTGAACGGATCGTCGGCGAGCAGCAGAAAACCGTCGAGGTCGACGTAGTCGGCGAGGCTCGCCAGGTGCAGCCCGGCGGCGATCCCCAGGCTCGACTCGATCATGCAGCCCAGCAGCACCCGGCTGGCGCGCTCGCGGCAGGCGGTCATGAGGGCGGCGGCGGCGGCGATGCCGCCCGCCTTGGCGAGCTTCACGACGAAGCCGTCGTAGAGCTCGACCACGTCGTCCAAGTGCTCGAGGTCGAGCAGCGCCTCGTCGCCGAAGAGCTGCACCGGCGAGCGGTCGAGCAGCCAGGCCTGGCCTTCGAGATCGGCGGCCGGCAGCGGCTGCTCGACGAGCTCGGCGTTCAGCTTGGCCAGCACCTCGAGCGAGCGCGCCGCGCGCTCGCGGTCCCAGCCCTCGTTGGCGTCGTAGCGAAAGCGCCGGTCGGGCAGCTCGTGGGCCAGGCGCCTGGCCACGTCGAGGTCGCCGTCGAAACCGAGCTTGACCTTGAGTATGCGAAAGCCGGCGGCGGCGTGCGCCTGAGCCAGCATGGTCTTGGGGTCACCGATGGGGATGGTCAGCGAGGTGCGCACCGTGGGCTGGTCGAGCCCGAGCAGGGCCCAGACCGGCTCGCCGGCCTGCTTGCCGGCGAGGTCCCAGGCGGCGGCCGAGAGGGCGGCGCGCAGCGCGGGGAACCCGGGCTGCGCGGCGCAGAACGCCTCGACCGCCGCGACGCCCTCGACCGCCTCGAGCGCGCCGGCGAGGGCCTCGAGCGCGGCCGCGTCGCCGTCGCGCGTCTCGTCGTAACGCGCGTTGGGCGCGCCCTCGCCGAAGCCGGTCAGCCCGGTACCGTCGGTCATGGTCACGACGAAGTCGGCGAACTCGCTGTGGCTCCAGCGCGCTATGCCGAAGGGGGCTCGCGTGGCCAAGTCGAGCGGGGCAAAACCGATCGTCGTCATGGTCGTTCGTGGCCCCCGGGTCGCGGTGGTCTCTGCTGCTGCGCGGCCATGATACTTTTCCCTACGCGGCTTGCCAAAGGTCCGATAAAAACCTTTGATACAGATTGTGTCAGCGCAGGGAGACAGTCTGCTCAAGGTCACCGACCTCGCTGTGACGTTCGACAGCCAGGAAGGCAATGTCCACGCCGTCGACGGCGTGAGCTTTGCCATCGCGCCCGGCGAGACGGTCGGCCTGGTCGGCGAATCGGGCTGCGGCAAGAGCATCAGCGCGCTCGCCATCCTCGGCCTGGTGCGCATGATGAGCAACTCCACGGTCGGCGGCAGCGTCGAGTTCATGGGGCGCGACCTGCTCGCCCTGCCCGAGCGCGAGGTGCGCCGCGTGCGCGGCCGCGACATGGCCATGATCTTCCAGGACCCGGTCACCTCGCTCAACCCGGTGCTGTCGATCGAACGGCAGATGACCGAGGGCATCGAGAACCACCTCGGCGTGAGCCACGCCGACGCCGTGAAGCGCTCCGTCGAGCTGCTCGAGACGGTCGGCATACCCAAGGCCGTCGAGCGCCTGCGCGACTATCCCCACCAGTTCTCGGGCGGCATGCGCCAGCGCGTCATGATCGCCATCGCGCTGTCGTGCAACCCCAAGCTGCTGCTCGCCGACGAGCCCACCACGGCGCTCGACGTCACCATCCAGGCACAGATCCTGCACCTCATGAAGCAGCTCTCGCACGACTACGGCGCCGCCATCATGCTGATCACCCACGACCTCGGCGTGGTCGCCGGCATGACCGAGCGCATCCTCGTGATGTACGCCGGGCGCATCGTCGAGTCGGCCACCGCCAAGGAGCTCTTCGGCCACCCGCACCACCCCTACACGGTCGGCCTGCTGCGCTCGGTGCCGCGCTTAGACGAGCCGCGCAAGGTGACGCTGCAGTCGATCGAGGGCCTGCCCCCCGACCTCGCCCACCTGCCCCCGGGCTGCGCCTTTGGGCAGCGCTGCGTGCTGCGCACCGAGCAGTGCCGCGTCGAGCGCCCCGCGCTCATGCCCACCGCGCCGGGGCGCCTGTCGGCCTGCTTCCACGCCGACCAGCTCGTCGCGACGGCGTCGTCTGAGATGGCCGGCGACCCCTACGCCGCGCCCGTGCCGGGCGCGCCCCGAGCAGAGCGCCGGCGTTCCGGGCGCCGAACGTGCCCGCCGGCGCGCCCTCGACGGGCGCCGACGGCGACGGTGGCGACACCCTGGTCAGCATCACCGACCTCAAGGTCCATTTTCCCATCACCTCGGGCGTGATCGTGCAGCGCAAAGTCGGCGCGGTGCGCGCCGTCGACGGCCTCAGCTTCGACGTGCGGCGCGGCGAGACGCTCGGCCTGGTCGGCGAATCGGGCTGCGGCAAGTCGACCACGGGGCGCGCCATCCTGCAGCTCGAAAGGCTCACCGCCGGCCACGTCTTCTACGAGGGCGCCGACCTGGCCCGGCTGCACGGCGGCGCGCTGCGCCGTCAGCGCCGCCGCATGCAGATGATCTTCCAAGACCCCTACGCCTCGCTCAACAGCCGCATGACGCTGGGTCACATCGTGGGCGAGCCGCTGCTGGTGCACGACCTGCGCCCGCGCGGCGAGCGCGAGGACCGGGTCAAGGAGCTGCTCAACCTGGTGGGCATCAACCCCAACACCATCAACCGCTACCCGCACGAGTTCTCGGGCGGCCAGCGCCAGCGCATAGGCATCGCCCGCGCCTTGGCGGTCGAACCCAACTTCATCGTCTGCGACGAGCCCATCAGCGCGCTCGACGTCTCGATCCGCGCGCAGATCATCAACCTGCTGCAAGAGCTGCAGCGCAGCTTCGGGCTGACCTACCTGTTCATCGCCCACGACCTCTCGGTCGTGCGCCACATCTCCGACCGGGTGGCCGTCATGTACCTGGGGCGCATCGTCGAGCTGGCCGCCAACCACGAGCTCTACGGCGAGCCCTTCCACCCCTACACGCAGGCCTTGCTGTCGGCCGTGCCCATCCCCGACCCCCTGGTCGAAGAGCGGCGGCGCCCCGTGGTGCTCGCCGGCGACGTGCCGAGCCCCGCCTCGCCGCCCTCGGGCTGCCACTTCCACACGCGCTGCCCGGCGGCCCAGGAGGGCTTGTGCGACGTCGACGACCCGGTGCTGCGCGAGATCAAGCCCGGCCACTACGCCGCCTGTCACCTGGTGACCGACACCGACTATCCCAAGATCAGGTCGGCCGAAGACCGCGCGGCGGCGGCCGGCACGGCCGCCGCCGGCCAGACGACCCCGGGAGGTGACGCCTCATGAGCCCACTGCCGCCCGACGACTCCATCCCGGACTATCGCTCTGAGATACGGCGCGGTGCCGGACGCACCTGGGAACCCGAGCTCGAGATGACACTCGAACGCGAGGACAGGCTTGCCCACGAAGGCCTTTCCGAGTCCGAGCTGGTCGGCGCCGAGGCCTACGGCGAGTGGCTGCCCGAGGCCGAGATCATCGAGACGCGCGGCACCTGGAGCCAGGTCTGGGGCCGTTTTCGCAAGGACAAGTTCGCGGTCGCCGGCCTCGTCGTCATCATCCTGCTGGTGATCGTCGCCGTCTTCGCCCCCTGGCTGGCGCCGCACAGTCCGCTTACGCAGTTCGACAGCGGGCTCACGGCCAAAGGCCAGCCGGTGGCCCCCGGGCGACACTTCTGGCTGGGCACCGACCTGCTCGGCCGCGACATGCTCAGCCGCCTCATGTACGGCGCCCGCGTGAGCCTGGTGATCGGCGTTCTGGCCAACGGCTTCGCCTTGCTGCTCGGCGTGATCTTCGGCATCCTCGCCGGCTACTTCCGCGGCTGGCTCGAGACGCTCATCATGCGCGCCACCGACGTGATGCTGGCCTTCCCCATCTTCCTGCTGGCCATCGCCCTGTCGTCGTCGATCAGCAAGCCCGGCATCTGGGTGCTCGTCGTGGTCATCGGCATCGTCTACTGGGCGCCCATGACGCGCGTCATCCACGGCGAGGTGCTGTCGATCCGCGAGAAGGAGTTCGTCATGGCGGCGCGCCTGACCGGCTGCACCGACCGCCGCATCCTGACCAACCACATCCTGCCCCACCTGGTGGCGCCGATCATCGTCTACACGAGCTTAGGCATTGCCACCACCGTACTGCTCGAGGCCGGGCTGTCGTTCATCGGTCTCGGCGTGCAACCGCCGACGCCCTCGTGGGGCCAGATGATCGCCGACGGCCAGCAGTACTACACGAGCGCCCTGTGGCTCACGCTCTTCCCGGGCCTCTGCATCATGATCACCGTGCTTGCCTTCAACCTGGTCGGCGACGGTCTGCGCGACGCCTTCGACCCACAACAGCGGCGCCGGTGAGCGCCGCAAGGCGCGCGCGCCGCGCCGGGGGGGTCACCATGGCAGCATCACACAGGAATCACCGATCGAGATGGATGCTCATCCTGCTGATTCTGGCCGCGGCCGGGCTCATCGCCCTGCTGGCCGGCTGCGGCAGCTCGACGAGCGGCAGCGGTGGCGGTGCCACGACGAGCACAACGCCCAAGACGGGCGGCACGCTGAACGTCTCGTTTCAGGGCGAGCCCACCGGGCTCGACCCGGCCGTGGCCTGGGAGATCGAGTCGTGGTCGATCGAGCACTGCCTCTTCAACCAGTTGCTGACCTACGCCGCACAACCGGGACCGGCCACCGTGACCGCCGACATCGCCACCGTGGTGCCCTCGGTGGCCAACGGCGGCATCACCAACGGCGGCAAGACCTACACCTTCCACCTGCGCCACGGCGTCATGTTCCAGCCGCCGGTGAGCCGCGAGGTCACGGCGACCGACTTCAAGTGGTCGCTGGAGCGCATGCTCAACCCCAAGATGTCGCCGCGCGCGCCGGCAGGCTACCTGTACGACTCGATCGTGGGCGCCAAGGCGCTCGAGGCCGGCAAGGCGACGCACGCCGCCGGCATCAAGGTCGTCAACCCCTACACGCTCGAGATCGACCTGACGCAGCCCAACTACATCTTCGACGAGGTCATGGCCCTGCCGTTCACCGCGGTGCTCGCCAGGGAGTGGGAGGCGAAGTATTCGAACAAGGCCATCGCGCGCCACCCGCTGGGCACAGGGCCCTTCATGTTCGATCACTGGAGCAACGGCCAGGAGATCGTGCTCAAGCGCAACCCGAACTACTTCGTGGCCGGCCATCCCTACCTCGACGAGCTCAAGTTCGAGTTCGCCGCCAGCTCGACGACCGCGCTGCTGCAGCTGGAGAGCGGCCAGATCGACGTGCTGGGCAGCGGCATACCGTCGGGCCAGTACGTGCAGGTCACCTCGAACCCCACCTGGAAGAAGCAGGTCACGGCCGCTCCCGAGGTCGGCTGGTACTACGTGTTCATGAACGTGCAGGTGAAACCGTTCGACAACGCGCTCGTGCGCCAGGCCGTGAACTACGCCATCGACACCGCCAAGATCCAGAAGCTCCTTTACGGACAGGCGCAGCCGCTCAACCAGGTCTTCCCTGAGGGCATGCCGGGGCACGTCGCCGGCGCCCAGTTCTACACGTACGACCCGGCCAAGGCCAAGCAACTTCTCACGCAGGCCGGCTACCCCAACGGTTTTTCGGTGACCTTCTACACGCACAACGTCGACCCCATGCCCAAGCTCGCCCAGACCATCCAGTACGACCTGTCCCAGGTCGGCATCAAGGCCAGTATCAAGCAGCTCGCCGAGGCGCCTTACTGGGGCCTGATCGAGCGCCAGAGCGCCAAAGTGCCGATCGGCCTGACCGACTGGTACATGGACTACCCCGACCCGTCCGACTGGATCGGCCCACTGTTCAGCAAGTCGGCGGCCACCACCGACGGCAGCGCCAACGTGAGCTGGTGGTGGAGCCCGCAGGTCGAGTCGCTCTACAGCCAGTCGCAGCCCATGGCGCCGGGCGCGGCGCGCACCAAGCTCTACGAGCAGATGCAGCAGACCATCATGGCGCAGGCGCCCATCGTGCCGCTGTACCAGCCGATCCTCACGACCATGTCGTCCACGGCCACCGGCGGCTTCTACACGAGCCCCGCCTGGACGTTCGACTTTCCGAGCTACTGGAAGAAGTGACGGCCGCGGTGACACACGCGGCCCACCGAGCGGAGGCCTGAGGCAATGGGCAGATACATAGTGCGGCGGCTGTTGTGGGCCGTGGTGGTGGTCTTCTGCGTGAGCCTGATCACGTTCCTGCTGGCCTTCGCCATTCCGGCCGACCCGGCCAAGCAGATCGCCGGGCCCCACGCCACGCCGGCGGTGCTCGCCCAGATCCGCCACAGCCTGAGCCTCGACAGGCCGCTCTACTACCAGTACGGCCTGTACATGTGGCACCTCGCGCACGGCAACCTGGGTTACTCGTACACCAACCAGCTGCCCGTGACCCAATCCATCCTGCAGCGTTTCCCGGCGACGGTCATGATCGCCGTCTTCGGGCTCATCTTCGAGCTGCTCATCGGCATCCCGATCGGCATGATCTCTGCTCTGCACCAGTACAGCGTGCGCGACCGCGCGGGCACCATCTTCAGCCTGGTGGCCGTGTCTATGCCGACCTTCTTCCTGGGCATCCTCCTGCTGTACTTCTTCGCCTTTCGCCTGCCGATCTTCCCCAACATCCAGTCGTACCCGGGGGCGCTGCACCCCCTCTACTTTATCCTGCCGGGGCTTACGCTGGGTCTTACCGGCGCCGCCTGGTACTCGCGCATGGTGCGTTCGAAGATGCTCGACATCCTGAACGCAGACTACGTCAAGGCGGCGCGCGCCAAGGGGCTGCCCGAGCGCACCGTCATCTGGCGCCACATCATGCGCAACGCCTGGTCGCCGATCATCACGCTGCTGGGCATGGACATCGGCTGGTTCCTGGGCGGGGTGCTGATCGTCGAGATCGTGTTCGGCATACCGGGCATCGGCTGGCAGGCCTGGCAGGCGATCGAGAACCTCGACCACCCGATGATCATGGGCACGGTCGAGTTCGCGGCCCTGCTCGTGGTGCTCGCCAACCTGCTCACCGACATCGCCTACACCTGGCTCGACCCGCGGGTGAAATACAGCTGAGCGGACGAGGCCAGCGAGTGGCCAAGCCATCAGGTGCCTGGCTCACCAGGCGGCCAGGTCGCTGAGCGGCCCGAGCCACCCGGCTCGAGCCACCAAGTGGGCCCGAAAGCCGCGGAGCTCGCCAAAGCGAGCTCCGCGGCTCCTTTCTGTCGTGACCCCCTTCACAACTAATCAATCGATTGAGTAGACTGGCCACATGCCTTCCGTATCCGATCGACTGAGCGAGATGCCGGCGCCCGACCGCCGCAAGTCTCCGGGCGTCGAAGACCCCCGGCCGGCGCTGCCGCCCACCGCGGCGCGCATACTGGCGGCAGCCCAGCACGTGCTCGTGACCAGGGGCTTCGCGGGGCTGACCCTCAAGGCGATCGCCGCCGAGTCGGGCGAGAACTCGGCGATGGTGCAGTACTACTTCGGCAACAAAGCCGGCCTGGTCGAAGCCATGATCGACTCCGCGTTTCGCGACGACCAGCAAGCCGTCGCCGAGATCATGAGCACGGTCACCGGCGACGACCTGCTGCCCAAGTTCGTCGAGGGACTGCGCACCATCAGCGCCTCCGAGTCGTTTCGCGCCTTCTTCGAGATCCTGCCCTACGCCGTGCGCGACGAGCGCTTCAAGAAGCGCCTCGCCGAGGTCATCGACTGGTACCGGCAGATCAAGCTCGACTGGCTCAAGGTCGACGAACGCGAGACGCCGCTGCCACTCGACGCCCTCCTGGGGTTCGCCGAGCTCATGCTGGCCGTCGTCGACGGGCTCGCCATTCAAAAGGCGGTCGACGACGACTTCGACCTCGCGCGGCCGTACGCCGCCCTCGAGAGCATCCTGCGCAACGGCCTGTCCGATCTGCTCGGCGCCGACCTGGGTGCAGCGGCATTAATTAAGTGATTAAATTACTGCAGGTATCCCCATTCGCAGGTAACCCGGATACGAGAGGAACGAAATGGCACAGGTCGTAAACGACGTGAAGACGCTCAAGATCTGCATCGACAACGAGTGGCGCGAATCGGCCGCCGAGAAGTACATGGAGGTCACCGACTCGAGCACGGGTCTCGTCATCGCCCAGGCGCCCCAGGCGACCGCCAGCGAGGTCGAAGAGGCCATCCAGTCGGCCCACAAGGCATTCCTCACGTGGTCCGAGTTCACCGTCGCCAAGCGCTGCCAGGTCATCTACAAGTGGAAGGGCCTCCTCGAAGACCACATGGAGGAGATCGCCCTGCTCACCGCCACCGAGCTCGGCAAGAACTTAGACGAGTCGCGCGGCGAGGTCGTCAAGGTGCTCGAGGCCTGCGAGACCGCCATGGCCGCCCCCATGCTCATGAAGGGCGAGTCGCTCATGAACGTGTCGGCCGGGCACGACACGGTCACCTACCGCGAGCCGCTCGGCGTCTTCGCCGGCATCGCACCCTTCAACTTCCCGGCCATGATCCCCTTCGGCTGGATGGTGCCGCTCTGCATCGTCACTGGTAACACGATGGTGCTGAAGGCCGCCAGCATGGTGCCGACCACCGCCATCCGACTGGTCGAGCTGCTCCAGGAAGCCGGCATGCCGAAGGGCGTCGTCAACCTGCTCACCTGCGGCCGCAACGAGGCCGAGCTCCTGCTCACGCACCCGCTCATCCGCGGCGTCTCGTTCGTGGGCTCCACCTCGGTGGGCCTGCACGTCTACGAGATCGCGGCCGCCCACGGCAAGCGCGTCCAGGCGCAGACCGAGGCCAAGAACCACGGCATCGTCTTAGAAGACGCGGCGCTCGAGCGCTCGGCCGCCGGCATCATCAACTCGACGTTCGGCTGCGCCGGCATGCGCTGCATGGCCCTGCCGTCGATCTGCGTGCAGGAGTCCGTCGCCGACGAGTTCGTCGGCTACCTCGTGAAGGCCGCCAAGGCACTCGTCATCGGTGCTGCCTACGATCCCAACACCGACCTCGGGCCGGTCGTCAGCGCCGGCCACCGCGAGTTCGTGCTGGAGTGGATCGAGAAGTCGATCGCCGAGGGCGCCGAGCTCATCGTCGACGGCCGCAAGCCGCAGCTTCCCGAAGCCAACAAGAACGGCTTCTTCGTGGGCCCGACGATCTTCGACCACGTCACCCCCGAGATGAGCTGCGGCTGGGAAGAGGTCTTCGGCCCGGTCACGTTCATCAAGCGCATCAAGGACTTCGAAGAGGGCCTGCAGCTGGCCAACCAGAGCCGCTTCGCCAACGGCTCGTGCATCTACACCGAGAGCGGCTACTACGCCCGTGAGTTCGCCAAGCGCAGCCACGGCGGCATGGTCGGCATCAACGTCGGCATCCCGGTGCCGGTCGCCTTCTTCCCGTTCTCGGGCCACAAGGACTCGTTCTTCGGCGAGTCGCACTGCCTGGGCGCCGACGGCGTCAGGTTCTTCACCGAGACCAAGGCCGTCACCAGCCGCTGGTTCTCGACCGCCGACAAGGCCCAGACGAAGGTCAGCACCTGGGACGGCACCGTCGAGCGCACCTGATCGACTGACGCAACAAGCGCAAGCGGGTCCCGAAGGGCGGGGTGACGAGTCATCGTCACCCCGCCCTTCGTCTATGCGGGGGCGGGCGCTCCGGCCGGGGCAAGAGCCTACTCCGGGCTCGAGCCGCTCCGCTCGTCGCCGGCCTGCCGATCGGCAAGCCCCTGCAGGACCTCGCGCTCGTCGTCGTAGCGGCGCAGCGACGCGCCGCTCAGGGCGGTCGGCGAGGCCGCCGGGGTCGTTGTCGCCGAGCGCCGCCGCGACCCAGACCGGCGTGCCGGCCAGCGCGGCGACCTGCACGGCGTCGAGGTTGCGGGCGTTGCCGTGGCCGAGGGGCACGTCGGCGAGCACGACGACGTCGGCGGCGGTCATGAGCCGCAGGTTCTCGGCGTGGGCGTCGTCGCCGATGGGGCTGAAGGGCGCCTCGACGGCCATCGAGAGGCCCAGCTCGCGGCCCGTGACCTCGTCGGAGTCGAGCGCGTTCAGCACCCCGGCGCTGACCTCGTAGCCGCGGTCGGTGAGCTCGCGCATGAGACTCGAGCCGGTGCCGCCGCCGCAGACGAGGTGCACGTGACCTCGGCCGCCGGCCTGGCGGGGAGCTCGCGGCGAGAACGTGAGATAGGTGCGGCCGGCGTGGTGGTGCACGTGGGCGCGCACGCCGTAGACGGCCTCGAGGACCTCGGGCGAGAGCGCCTCTTCGGCCGGGCCCCAGGCAGCCACGCCGCCCTGCGACAGGACCAGCAGCCGGTTGAAATAGGTGAGCGCCAGGTTCAGGTCGTGCAGGACGCAGATCACGGTGAGGCCGTCGGCGTTCAGCTCTTTGAGCAGCTCGAACAGGCGCAGCTGATGAGACACATCGAGGCTCGATGCCGGTTCGTCGAGGAGCAGGACGCCGGCGTTCTGCACGAGCGCCTGGGCCAGCACGACCATCTGCTTCTCGCCGCCCGAGAGCTGGGGGAAGCGGCGCTCGGCAAGCTCGGCTATGCCGAGCTTGCCGAGCGCCGCCGCGGCCACGCTGGCCGGCGAGCACTCGGCGCCGCGGCAGTAGGCGCCCATCTCGACCACCTCGCGCACGGTAAGGTCGAACTCGAGCGCGAAGTGCTGCGGCACCAGGGCGACCTCGCGAGCCATGTCGCGGCGCTTGTACTGGCGGGTCGCGCGGCCGTTGACGAGGACCGCGCCGGAACCCGGCGCGAGCAAGCCGTCGATCAGGTCGAGCAGCGTGCTCTTGCCGCTGCCGTTGGGTCCGACCACCCCCACGAAGTCGCCGGGTTCCACGTCGAACGACAGGCTCTTGAGCACGGGGTGGTCGGGATCGTAGGCAAACGACGCCTCGCGCACCGCGACGATCGGAGAGGGGCGTTCGGCGGCCGCATGCGAGGCGTCCGGGCTGGCGGCTACGGCCGCACGGCAGGCGTCCGGGCTGCCGGCCGCTGCCGCACGCGAGGCGTCCGGGCCGCCCGCCGCGCCGCCGCCCGCGACGTCCGTGGTGTCGAGCCCGCTCATGCGCGCCTGCCCCGCCGCAGCAGATAGACGAACACCGGCGCGCCGATGAACGTGGTGACCACCCCGACCGGCAGCTCGGTGGGCGCCACCAGGGTGCGCGCCAGGAGGTCGGCCAGGCTCAGCAAGGCGGCCCCCATCAGCATCGAGAGCAGCAGCAGGCGGCGGTGACTGGGTCCGACCAGCAGGCGCACGAGATGCGGGATGATAAGCCCCACGAAGGCGATGATGCCCGACACCGAGACGGCGACCGCCGTGAGAACGGCGGCCGTCACCACTAAGACCACCTTGGTACGCTCCACGTCGACGCCCAGCTCGAGGGCGCGCTTCTCGCCCTGCAGGAGGATGTTCATCTCCTTGGTGAAGAACAGCGGCACGATCATGAAGGGCACCGCGACGAGCGCCGTTTCGACGTCGGTCCAGGTGCGCCCCGAGAAGCTGCCCAGCAGCCAGTAGAGGATCGCCCCCAGGTCATCGTTGGCGCGGATCATGACCACGGTGATGATGGCGCTCAACAGGTACGACGCCGTGACTCCGGCAAGGAGCATGACGTAGACGTCGATGCGGCCGCGGCGGCGGGCCGCCGCCCAGACCAGCAGCAGCGTGGCGAGACCGCCGATCAGCGCCATGCCGGTGAGCCACAGCCCTCCGGCGAGGCCGAGGACGATCGCCACGGTCGCCCCCAGCGCGGCGCCTGACGACACGCCGGTGACGTAGGGGTCGGTCAGCGGGTTGAGGAACAGGTCCTGCAGGATCACCCCGGCCACGGCCAGCGCGCCGCCCACCAGGAACGACAGCACCACGCGGGGCATGCGAATCTGCCAGAAGATAATGCCGTCGGGGGTCCGCACGCCCGGCCCCGCCAGCAGCTCGTGCCACAGCTGCGCGGGCGACAGCGAGGCCGGCCCGAACGACAGCGAGATGACGACGCAGGCCAGCGAGAGGCCGACCACCAGCGCGATGCCGGGCCAGCCCTCACGGGCGGCCCGGCGCGCTCGCGTCGGCCTCTGGCCTTGTCGTCTCTAGCGACCTGGGTTGCCGTGGCGTCGCCCTCGCGTGTCGTGGCCGCGCCGGCTCTCGGTCGGATGGGTCACGGCGTCGCCGATGCCGAAGGCGACGGCGAGCCGAACGCCTCGGGGTGGATGGCCTGGGCGAGCTCCTGAAGCCCGTCGATCAGGCGCGGACCGGGGCGATCGAGGAAGTTCTGGTCGATGACGTAGACGCGCCCGTCCTTGACGGCCTGCAGGGCGCTATAGCCGCTGCGCTTGGCGATCTGACCGGGCTCTGCATGCTGCCGGTGGTGGCGATGTAGACCGGCGGGTTGTCCTTGAACAGGACCTCTTCGCTGAAGGTCGGATAGCCGCTGCCGGCGGCGTCGCCGATGTTGGTGCCGCCGGCGAGGGCGACCATGTTGTCGATGTAGGTGCCGGTGCCGGCCGTCATGAGCGGCTTGCTGTAGATCTCGACGAAGACGTTCTGCTTGGGCAGGCCGGCGACCTTCTGCTCGATCGCCGTCGCGCGCTGCTTCATGGTGTCGGCGACCTTGGTCGCCTGCGCCGAGGTACCCATCAGCTTGCCGAGGTTGGTCAGGTCGGCGT
>CAVWIH010000004.1:0-39896 GCA_963755025.1 uncultured Actinomycetes bacterium | reverse complement strand
GGTCGTCGACCGCCTCAAGGGCGAGTTCCCCGACATCAGCGTGAGCAAGCTGCGCTACCTCGAGGAGCAGGGCCTGGTCACGCCGCGCCGCACCAAGGGCGGCTACCGGCTGTTCTCGCGCGACGACTACCAGCGCCTCATCCGCGTGCTGGCGCTGCAGCGCGACGAATACCTGCCGCTCAAGGTCATCCGCAAAGAGATCGAGCGGGCGCCGGCCGGCGTAGCCGGGCCGGCCCGCGGCGGCCTGCGCAAGGCCGATTTCGTGCCCAACCCGGCCGGCGAGAAAGAGTTCACCGCCGAAGAGCTGCAGCAGCTCGCCTCGACCGACGCCGCGCTGCTCGCCGAGCTCGAGGAGTTCGAGCTCATCAAGGGCCGCCAGGTCAGCGGCGTGCGTCGTTACACCGAGCTCGAGGCCAGCGTGGTGGCGACCGCCGCACGCCTGGCTCGCGCCGGACTGCGCCCCAAGAACCTGCGCGCCATGAAGAGCGCGGTCGACCGCGAAGGCGGCCTCATCGAGCAGGTCATGCTGCCCTCGCTCCGTTCGCACCGGGAGCAACGCCAAGAGGCGCTCGACGCCCTCGAGGAGCTCGTGCAAGCCATGTCGCAACTGCACCAGCTCCTGCTCACGCGCTACATCCGACGCCTGACGGTCTGACCGTCACATCCGTCTCAAACCTTCAGGAGGACACCGTGCCGGACGCCAGGGAGATCGACCTCGCCGCCAAGATCAGAGCGATCCCCGACTTTCCCAAGGCCGGCATCCTCTTTCGCGACATCATGCCGCTGCTGCAAGACCCTCAGAGCCTGCGCGCCGCCGTCGACCGCATGGCCGAGTGGGCGGTCGGGCGCCACGTCGACGTCGTGCTGGGCGCCGAGTCGCGCGGCTTCATCCTGGGCTCGGCCGTCGCCTACGCGCTGAACGCCGGCTTTGTCTGCGCGCGCAAGCCGGGCAAGCTGCCCTTCACGACCATCTCCGAGTCGTACGAGCTCGAATACGGCAGCGACGCGCTCGAGGTCCACGAAGACGCCATCGAGCCGGGCATGAACGTGCTCGTGCACGACGACCTGCTCGCGACGGGCGGCACGGCTGCGGCCAAGGTGCGCCTCGTGCAGAAGATGGGCGGCAACGTCGTGGGCGCCGCCTTCCTCGTCGAGCTCGCCGACCTGAAGGGCCGCGACCTGCTGCCCGGCATCGAGGTCTACAGCCTCATCACTTACTAGCCCGAGCGGCGGGGGAGACCCTCGCGCAGGCGGCGCGACAGGCCTGGGGCGTAGGCGGCGGGGGAGACCCTCCCGCAGACGGCGCGAAGGCCGGGGCGCAGGCGGTGGGCCAGACCCCCTGACGCAGACGACTGAGGCGCAGGGGCAACACCGTCCGCCCGGTTCTCGAGGGCCGTGACGGCATCCGCACTCACGCTCTACGCACATCTGTCGGTACTCTCTATCTTTCCCTGCATACACGGCACTTTCTCTGGGAATCTGGCGCGCGAAGAGCCGTTCGAGGTCGGCAGCCGAGCAGGCCGCCGACGGCCAGAGCTCGCCGCACGTGCAAAGCGGGCCGTTGCTGCAGCCGAAGCGTCCAAACGCCGCCGACAGCCGGCGGGGCGTGACCGCGCTCCGAACTCGCGGATTCGTGAAGGCCTCGTGCTGCCGCCGGCGTAACTCACGGCAACGACGGCAACGTGTTCTGGGCCGTCGTCGCGGAAACGTGTCCTGGGCCTTCGTCGCGGCAGCGGCCGCCAGGCGCACGACTCCCGACGATCGCGCGCCCGACAGACCGGGACAGATCGTGGAGCGCATCGCGCCGGTGGCATGTCGTCCGTGGGGAGTCTTTGGGGAGCGGGTCGCCGTCGCGAGACCGTTTGCGGCGCCATTGACCGTAGCTTTACATAACACTGATTATCGTGCGTTATAGACAGGCTCAACCGAGGGCGCCTGCGGCCTTACCGGGTCTCTTCAGGAGCCTCTATCGAGGAAACGGTGGCGGACGAGCCAGGTCGTGCACGGCGACAAGCCGCGCCGCGCAGGCCGACCGGCCACGTCATGCAATGCGACCAGCCCCGCCGTGCAGACCGAACGAGCCTCGCCGTGCGGCGGAACAAGCCCGATGCGCGCCTACCAGACGACGCCGAGGTACTCCATGGCCGTCGGCAACGCGTTGAAACAGGCGTCGAGAAACGGCGTGATCGGCGGTCTGATCGTGAGCTCGCGCACGGCTTCGCGCGCAAAGAAGCGCGATTCGAGCACGGCGGCGTCGCCGCCAAGGCGCGGGCCCGCCGCGGCGTCGCCCAGCGTCGCCTGCATGATCACGTGCACGACGTGCTTGGGATAGCGCGTCATGTCGTCGGAGATCGCTTCGGCCATAGCCAAAGGCCGGCCCGGCACGATCTCGAGGCTCAGCTCTTCGCGCAACTCGCGGACAAGCGCTCCGGCGAGCGATTCGCCGAATTGCACGCCGCCGCCGGGCAGTAGCCAGTACTCACGGTCGCGCCGCTGCTGCCGTACGAGCAGCAGGCCGTCGCCCGTGATGATAAGAGCGCCGACACGCACAGTAGGCCCGGCGAGCCGCTCTATGGAGTCGCGGCCCAGACCCTTTGTCGCATCTGAGCTGCTCTGGCCTTTTGCCCGTATCGGGCCGCTCTGGCCTTTTGCCCTATATGGCCGCTCTGGGCCTTTGCCTCGATCGGGTCGCCTTGGCCCTTCGCCGCTTCAGGGCGACTCTCGGCTGACGGGCTCTCGGGCACGACGACCCTCGCCTCAGGCGCGCCCGGGCGCGTCGCTGGGCGCTGTGCCGCTCGAGCCGAAGCCGCGCGCGCCGCGGGCCGTGTCGTCGAGCTCGGCACCTCGACCAAGGCGACGTCGAGCAGGTCGACGAGCAGCAGCTGCGCGATGCGGTCGCCGGCGTGCACGGCAAAGGCGCTGTGCCGGTCGGTGTTGAGCAGGATGATCTGGATCTCGCCGCGGTAGCCGGGGTCGATGAGGCCGGGAGCGTTGACGATGGTGATGCCGTGACGAGCGGCCATGCCCGAGCGCGGCAGCGTGAGCGCGGCCACGCCGGGCGGCAGTCCAAGGGCGATGCCGGTCGGCACGACGGCGCGCTCCCCGGGAGCGATGACCAGGTCGACCGCGGCGTGCAGGTCGAAGGCGGCGTCGCCGGCGTAGGCGCGCTCGGGCAGGCGCGCATCGGGGCGCAGCCGCATGACGGCGAGGTCCACCTCTACCCCACCTCGGGCGGGTCGGCGGCCGCATCGGCAGCGCCGTTGTGGGCCGCATCGCCGTCGCTCCCATCGCCGTCGCCGTCGTCGGGCGGCAGGTCGATGCGCAGCGCCGCATAGCGATTGGCCTCGCGCAGCGGCAGACGCGCGTCGATCAGCGTGCCCTCGGCGACGCTCTCCTGGCGGATGTCGGTGGCCACCCCGTGCAGCTTGTCGATCACGGCGCCCTGGTCGTAAGGCACGAGCAGGCGCACCGCGACCAGCGAACGCTCGAAGAAGGCGTTGATGGCCTCGCGCAGGTCGTCGAGACCCTCGCCTGTGCGCGCCGAGATGAAGACGGCATCGGGCTCGCGGGCCGCGAGGCGCGCCCTGCCGGGCGCGTCGAGCAGGTCGGCCTTGTTCATGACGAGCAGGCGCGGCACCTCGCCCGAGCCGATCTCGCCGAGCACGTCGGCGACCGTCTCCTGATGGGCGGCGATCTCTTCGGCGGGCTGGGCGGCGTCGGCCACGATGAGCAGCAGGTCGGCCATGCGCGTCTCTTCGAGCGTCGAGGCGAAGGCGTCGACCAGCAGGTGCGGCAGCTTGCGGATGAAGCCCACGGTGTCGGTGATCAGGTAGTCGCGGTCGCGGTAGCGGAACGAGCGCGTGGTCGGGTCGAGGGTCTCGAACAGGCGGTCGCGGACCGAGACCTCGGCGTCGGTGAGCGCGTTCAGCAGCGTCGATTTACCGGCGTTGGTGTAGCCCGCCAGCGCGATCAGCGGCATGTCGGCGCGCACCCGGCGGCCGCGCTGGGTGCGGCGCGTGCGGGCCATGCGGTCGATGCGGGCGCGCAGGGTCTGGATGCGCTGGCGGATCACGCGCCGGTCGACCTCGAGCTTCTGCTCGCCGGGTCCGCGCATGTCGGTGCCGGCGCCGAGGCGCGACATGATGTGGCCCTGGCCGCGCACGCGCGTGAGCTCGTACTGGAGCTGGGCCAGGTCGACCTGCAGACGGCCCTCGAGCGAGCGCGCGTGGGCCGAGAAGACCGTGAGGATCAGCTCGGTGCGGTCGAGCACGTCGACGTCGAGCGCGTCGAGCACCGCCGCGACCTGGCCGGGCGACAGGTCGTCTTCGCACACGGCGCAGGTGGCGCCGCTCTCTTCGACGGCGACCCGCAGGTCGGCCAGCTTGCCGGGCCCGAGGTAGGTGTGGGGGTCGGGCCGGCGCTTGTGCTGCACGACCACGCCGGCCAGGTCCATGTCGGCCGACTCGATCAGCTCACCGATCTCGGCCATGCGGTCGCGTTCCTCGCGCGTCTCTTCGGCGCCGGGCGGCATGACCGCGAAGACGAGCGCCGAGGGGCGCTCCTGATTGTCGGGATGCAGCGTCATCGGCGACGATTGTGGCACAAGCTGGGCGCGAAGTGCGGCAAACGCTACAGCTTGACGCGGTCGGCGATGCGCTCGACCGCCTCGCGCAGGCGCTCGTCGGGCACGGTGAGCGAGAACCGCACGTAACCCTCGCCCGACGGACCGTAGGCCGCTCCGGGCGAGACGATGACGTCGGCCTGGTTCAGGACGAGCTCGGCGAAGCTGCCCGAGGTGTGGCCGGCGGGCACCGGCGCCCACAGGTAGATGGTGCCCTTGGGAGGCTCGACCCGCATGCCGGCGCGCCGCAGGGCGGCGACGAGCAGGTCGCGCCGGTGGCCGTAGAGCGCGGCAGAGCTCGCGCACCGAGTCCTGCGGCCCGGTGAGCGCAGCCGCGGCCGCATGCTGCACGGCGCCGAACATGCCGGAGTCCATGTTGGTCTTGAGGCGCCAGTAGGCGTCGACCACCGTCGGGGTTGCCCACCACCGCGCCGGCGCGCCAGCCGGTCATGTTGTAGCTCTTCGACAGGGAGAACAGCTCGACGCCGACCTCGCGGGCGCCGGGAGTCTCGAGAAAGCTCGGCGCGACGTAGCCGTCGAAGGTGATGTCGGCGTAGGCGTTGTCGTGCACCACGACGATGTCGTGCTCGCGAGCGAACGCCACGAGGCGCGCGAAGAAGTCGTCTTCGATGACGGCGCCGGTCGGGTTGTTGGGATACCCCACGAAGATCATGCGCGCCTTGTCGAGGACCGCCGGGTCGATGGCCTCGAGGTCGGGCTGAAAGCCGAGCTCCGGCCGCAGCGGCAGGTGCACCGCCGTGCCGCCGGCGATCAGCGGCCCTGTCGTGTAGACCGGGTAGCCGGGGTCGGCCGCCAGGCAGACGTCGCCCTCGTTCAGCAGCGTGAAGCAGATGTGGGCGATGCCCTCTTTGGCGCCCAGCAGCGGCACGATCTCGGTCTCCTCGTCGAGCGTCACCCCGAAACGATTCTGGTAGTACCCGGCGACCGCGGCGCGAAACTCAGCCGTTCCCCGGTTGGTGGGGTACTGGTGGTTGGCGGGGTCGCGGGCACCCTCGGCCAGGGCGGCGATCACGTGCTCGGGAGTCGGCGTGTCGGGGTCGCCTATGCCCAGGCTGATGATGTCGACGCCCGCCGCCCGTTTGGCGGCCACCTTGCGCTCGATCTCGGCGAACAGGTACGGCGGCAGGCTCTCGACGCGCCGCGAGAGGTTGGGCCGGAAGGTCTTCGTCATGTCAGGTGCTCCAGGAACTCGAGCGACAGGTCGCCGTGGTAGATCTCTTCGGCGGGGCCGGTCATGTGCACGCGATAGTCGGCCGCGACCTCGACCTCGAGCTTGCCGCCGGGCAGCTCGACCGTCACCGGGCTTTGACAGAGGCCGGTGCGCACAAGAGCGACGGCGGTAGCGGTGGCGCCGGTGCCGCAGGCGTGGGTCTCCCCCACGCCCCGCTCCCAGACGCGGATCTTGGCGTTGTGAGCGTCGACGGGCACGACGAACTCGACGTTGGCCTTACGCGGAAAGTACCTGTGCTCTTCGATCGCCGGCCCGAGCTCGTGCAGGGGCACGAGCTCGAGCGGCCAGGGCGAGCGGATGACGGCGTGCGGGTTGCCGACGTCGACGAAGGTGAAGTCGAACGTGCGCCCCGAGGTGGTGAGCTTCTCGCCGATCGCGTCGCCGCTGAAGTGGGCGAGCTTCTCGCCGCCGAACCGGGCGACGCCCATGTCGACGCGCACGGTGTAGCCGTCGCCCAGGACCGGCACGATCTCGCCGGCCGCGGTGTCGAGCACCACGCGGTCGCCGGTGATGGAGCCCTCCATGCGCAGCTTGCGCGCGACCATGCGCACGCCGTTGCCGCACATCTCGGCTTCGCTGCCGTCGGGGTTGAAGATGCGCAGGCCGAAGCGCTCGGGGCCGCTGCGCGGGCCGATCACCAGGATGCCGTCGGAGCCGATGCCGAAGTCGCGGTCGCACAGCCGGCGCACGCGCTCGGGAGTGAGCTCGAACGGGATCTCCTCGTCGTGCAGGATGATGTATTTGTTGCCCAGGCCCTGCCAGGCCGAGAACTGCATCTTGCCGGGACCACACCAGGTGGGTTCCACAGGCGGACCCTCCTCTTCGTCAGGACAGTCGCCGGACGATCTCGCGGGCGACGGACTCGGGGGGACGTGCGGACGTCGGGATGATATCAGCGTTTAACTTGCGCATCCAAGTAAGCTGGCGGCGCACGTAGCGGCGGGTGCGCGCTTTCATGGTCTCGACGGCGACCTCGAGCGGCAGCTCGCCGGCCAGCACGGCGAGCATCTCCCCCACACCGATGGCCTGGGCCACGGTGCGCGACAGCGGCCGCGGCGCCGCGGCGACCTCGTCGAGCAGGCCGCGCGCCACCATGTCGTCGACGCGCGCCTCGACGCGCGCCCGCAGCTCGCCGCGGTCGACGTCGAGCCCCAGCAGGCGGGTGGGGTGATCGAAGCCGGCGTCTGACCAGAGCTCGTCGCGCGGCTGTGTGGCCACGGCCCCCGCGGGAGCCTCGAGCGCCTCGAGGGCGCGCACCACGCGCCGCGGGTTGCCTGCGTCGATGGCCGCGTAGGCCGCCGGGTCGGCGCGCCGCAGGCGCTCGCGCAACTCGCCGGGGTCGGCGGCCGCGAGCGCCTCGAGGGCCTCGCGCGAACGGGCGCTGGGCGGCGCGCCGAAGGTCAGGCCGCCCAGCGCGGCGCGCAGGTACAGTCCCGAACCGCCCACGACCACGACGCGCCGGCCGCGCGCCAGCGTCTCGTCGACCGCGCCGCGGGCGAGCTCGGCGAAGCGGGCGGCCGAGAACTCGTGGCGCGGGTCGACCACGCCCACCAGGTGGTGCGGCACCCGGGCGAGCTGCTCGGCGCTGGGCTGGTTGGTGACGATCGCCAGGCCGCGGTAGACCTGCATGGAGTCGGCCGAGACGATCTCGGCGCCAGCGCCTCGGCGAGCGCCACGGCGATCTCGGTCTTGCCCATGCCGGTGGGCCCGAACAGGGCGACGACCGGCGCGACGGCGGGCTCAGCCACAAGCTTCGTCGCAGCCGGCCTCGCCGAAGCGGCTCACGGTGAACCGCTCGATGGCGAAGGGCTCGCCGGGCGTGATGCCGGCCTTGCCCAGCGCTATGGCGAGCTGGCGGTCGACCGTCTCGATGCCGGTAAGGTCGGGCAGCAGCACGCCGCGGCGCTCCTGCGCCGAGACGATCACGCCGTAGCGGCGCGGGTCGAGCCCGTCGCGCTCGCAGGGCTCGCTGGGGCTGAGCACGTCGACCGTGTACGCCAGGGCATCGAGCTCGGGCATAGTGACCGGCCCGAAGCGGGGGTCGCGAAAGGCGGCCGCGAAGGCGTTGCGGGCGATCTCGTCGCCGAGCGTGGGCGCCAGGGGCGCGAGGGTGCCGATGCAGCCGCGCAGCTCACCGTTCTTCTTGAGCGAGCAGAAGCAGGCGGCGACGCGGCCGTAGAAGGGCTCGGCGGGCGCCGGCGGAGCCGGGCGCCCGCCGACCAGCGCTTCGACGCAGCGGCGCGCGTACTCGGCCGGGCTGGTCGCCGGCACGCCGTCGCTCGTGCCGTCGCCGGCCGGCAACGCGGCCGCGCCGCGGGTCGTATCGTCGACCGGCGCAGCGGCCTCGCCGTCGGACGGCGACCTTGCAGGCGTGTCGGCGCTCATGCCGGCGCGCCGAAAGCGGCGACCGCGTAGCCCACGCCGAAGGGACCTTCGTAGGACAGCACGCGCGCCGGCGCGGAGTCGGCGCCCAGGAACGCGCCGAGCGCTATGAACGAGCGCAGGCCGCACTCCCCCGCTCCCTGTACGAGCTCGGGGTCGAGCCGGCTCAGGCCGTCGAGGTCGTTGTGCGCGAACAGCTCGACCACCTCGGCGTCGAACTGCGCGCCGCGCGGGTCGTAGCCGGCCGGCGCGCCCGCCAGCAGCCGGTGGGACATGTCGCCCGAGGCCACGAACAGGGCGTCGCGGCCGAGCTCGTCGGCGGTGTCGCGCAGCAGGCGGCCGATGCTCTTATGGACTTCGTAGTCGCGCGCCACCGAGAGATTCACGAGGCGTCGCGCCGTGAGGAAGAACAGCGGCACGAGGACGCCGTGATCGAGCTCGGCGTCGCCCAGCGGCTCGATGGCGGGCTGGCCGGGCGCCGCGGCGCGTTCGAGCAGGCGCTCGACGAACTCGACGTCGTTGTCGATCTCGACGCCCACCTCGGGGCAGCGGAAGGCGCCGAAGTCGCCGCCCAGCTCGGGCGGCGTGCGCACTCCGGCCGCGCGCGCGAACCCCGGCGTGTGCGGCGAGACGACGATCGCCAGGTCGACGTCGCCGGTCTGGGCGGCGAGGCGTTCCATGGCGTCGATGGTGGCCTGCACCCGAAGGCGGTTCTCGCCGCCGACGGCGGGGATCAGCAGCGGTGGGTGCGGGCAGACGCAGCCTTGCACGACGGGCACCTCCTAACGTGGCTCTGTGCGGCCCCGCAGCGTGGTCGAGGTCGCCTGGGTGACCTGCACGGCGACGAGCTCGCCGGGCGCGGCGGCACCGGTGAAGTTCACGGTGACGTTCTGGCGGGTGCGGCCGCGGCGCTGGGCGCCGTGCCTGCTCTCGCCCTCGACGAGCACCTCGACCGTGTGACCGACGGCGGCGGCGCGGCGCTTGAGGCTCTCGTGCTGCGTGGCGGCGACCAGCCGGCCGATGCGCTCGCGGGCGACGTCGGGCGCCACCTGGTCGGGCAGCGTGGCGGCCCGGGTGCCGGGGCGCGGCGAGTAGACGAAGGTGAAGGAGGCGTCGAAGCCGGCCGCCTCGACGAGCCGCAGGGTGTCGCTGAAGTCGTGGTCGGTCTCGCCGGGAAAGCCCACCATGAGATCGGTCGTGATCGCGATGTCCGGGACCGCTGCACGCAAAGCGTCGACCCTCCGCAGGTACCAGTCCATGGTATACCCGCGCCCCATCGCCGCCAGCACCCGGTCGGAGCCGGACTGGGCGGGCAGGTGGAGGTGTTCGCAGACCGTCGGCAGGTCGGCCATCGCCCGCACGAGCTCGTCGGACAGGTCGCGCGGGTGCGAGGTCGTGAAGCGCAACCGGCGCAGGCCGGCGACGCCGTCGAGCTCGGCGAGCAGGGCGGCGAAGGTCGGCCGCGCAGCACCCGCGAGATCGTTGCCGTAGGCGTTGACGTTCTGGCCCAGCAGCGTGACTTCGAGCACGCCGTCGGCGACCAGCGCGCGCACTTCGGCGACCACCTCGGCGGCCGGACGGCTGCGCTCCGGCCCGCGAGCCACCGGCACGATGCAGTAGGAGCAGTTGTTGGTGCAGCCCGACATGACCTGCACCCAGGCCTGGAAGGCACGCTCGCGGTGGGCCGGCAGCTCGCCCGACAGGGCGCCTTCGCCGTCGAAGAAGCCGCGCTGGCGGCGCTCGGCGAGGGCGGCCGGCAGCTCGCGCAGGTGCGCGGGGCCGAACGCCAGATCGACGAACGGGAAGCGCTCGAAGAGCGCTTCGCGCTCGACCTGCGGCAGGCAGCCGGCCACGACCACGACGCGGCCGGGGTCGAGGGCCTTGACGCGGGCGGCCTCGCCGAGATGGCCCGAGAGGCGGTCGTCGGCGCTCGCCCGCACGGTGCAGGTGTTGTAGACGATGACGTCGGCGTCGTCGATGCGGGTCACCCGCACAAAGCCGTCGCCTTCGAGCAGAGCGCTGATGCGCTCGGCGTCGTGGTCGTTCATCTGACAGCCGAACGACCGTAGAAAGAATGTTCGCATAGTCGACTCCGTCGTCAGCGCTCAGGCAGGCGTGACTTCGTCGCGCGCCTGGTCCGCATAGTCGACTCCGTCATAGCGCTCAGGCGGGCGTGACTACGTCGCGCGCCTGGTCCGCATAGCCTACTTGGCGAGCTCGGTGGCCCGGCTCTCGCGGATCACGGTGACCCTGATCTGACCGGGGTAGTCGAGCGTCTCCTCGATCTCCTTGGCGATCTCGCGAGCGAGCAGCACGGCGTCGTCGTCGTTGATCTCCTGGGGCTTGACCATGACGCGCACCTCGCGGCCCGCCTGCATGGCGTAGCATTTCTCGACGCCCTTCTTGGACTCGGCGATCTTCTCGAGCGACTCGAGGCGCTTGATGTAGCCCTCGAGCGACTCGCGACGGGCGCCCGGCCGGGCCGCCGAGATGGCGTCGGCCGCCTGCACGAGCACGGCTTCGACCGTCTGCGGGTCGACGTCCTGGTGATGGGCTTCGATGGCGTGCACGACGCTCTGGGTCTCGCGGTACTTGCGGGCGAGCTGCGCCGAGATCTGGCCGTGCGAGCCGTCGACCTCGTGGTCGATAGCCTTGCCGACGTCGTGCAGCAGCCCGGCGCGGCGCGCGACCTTGGGGTTGGCGCCGAGCTCGTTGGCCATGATGCCGGCGAGGTGGGCGACCTCGACCGAGTGATTGAGCACGTTCTGGCCGTAGCTTGTGCGAAACTTGAGGCGGCCGAGCACCTTGACGAGCTCGGGAGCGACGCCGTGCACGTTGGCGTCGAAACAGGCCTGCTCGCCGGCCTCTTCGATGGTGGCGTCGATCTCGGCCTTGGCCTGGGTGTACATCTCCTCGATGCGCGCGGGATGGATGCGACCGTCGGCCAGCAGCTTGGTGATGGTCAGGCGGGCGATCTCGCGGCGCACGCCGTCGAAACCGGAGAGCACGACGGCCTCGGGCGTGTCGTCGATGATGAAGTCGATGCCGGTGAGGTTCTCGAGGGCGCGGATGTTGCGGCCCTCGCGGCCGATGATGCGCCCCTTCATGTCGTCGGAGGGCAGCGGCACGACCGAGACCGTCGTCTCGGCGACGTGGTTGGCCGCGGTGCGCTGGATCGACAGCGAGAGGATGTTGCGGGCGCGGCGGTCGGCTTCGTGCTTGGCCTCTTCCTCGATCGAGCGGATGAGCTTGGCCATGTCGTGGCGGGCCTCGTCTTCGGTCTGCTTGAGCAGCATCTCCTTGGCCTGCGCGCCGGTCAGGCCCGAGATGCGCTCGAGCACCGCGGTCTGCTGGGCGTGGGCGTCTTTTAGCTGCTCGGCGAGCACGGCCGCCTGCGCCTCGCGTTCGGCGACCTGCTGGTCGCGACGTTCGAGCTCAGACGAGCGCCGCTCGAGCTGCTCTTCGCGCTGCGCCACGCGCTCTTCAGAGGTCTTGAGCTCGACGCGACGCTCGCGCAGGTCGGCCTCGACTTCGGCGCGCACCTTCTGGAGCTCTTCTTTGGCTTCGAGGCGAGCCTCTTTGACGGTGGTCTCGGCCTCGCGCTCGGCGTCGCGCAAGACGCGCTGCGCCTCTCCCTGCGCACCCTTCAGCCGCGTGTCGACGAGATACCGTCTGACGAGATACCCCGCCGCTGCGCCGGCCGCGAGCGCGACGACGATGAACACTGCGATCATGCTGTCCCCTTGTGCCGGTGATCAGTAGTCAAGTGCAAGCTAGAGAAACGAAAAAAGCCGGGCAACTTGCCCGGCTCACGCCATCGCACCCATCGTGTTCTGACAGGGCCATGCTACGGCGATGCGCACTCAACTTCCGTTACTGCAAGACGTGTGACGTGCGGCTTCGGTGAAGCCGGAGGGTTCTCAAGATCGGTCTACGTTGTGAAAAGCCCCTACGTCGCTCGTTCGACAGGCCAGCCGTTACGGCCGGAGTGCATGGCCTTCAGATGCCACTAAGTACGTACGCAAGTCAGTGAGCAAGCTGCTCATGGTTGATTGTAGGGTCGGGCCGAGAAGGCTGTCAATGAGTGGCGGACCACTCGCGGACCGCGCGGTAGGCGACCGTGGTGGCGTAGCCGCGGCGCACGAGGTAGTCGTAGGCGCGCTTGCGCGACTGTTCGAGGGGCGCGCCGACCGGACCGCGGCGCTCGAGGGCGGCGCGCGCCCGCTGGAGCTCGTCGGCGGCGGCTTCGTCGGTGGCCGGCAGCGCGGCCTGCACCAGGGCGGCGTCGACGCCCAGCCGGTCGAGCTCGCGGGCGATACGGCCCGCGCCCCAGCCGGCGAGACGGCGCTTGTCGGCGACGAAGGCGGCGGCGAAGGCCTGGTCGTCGACCAGTCCTTCGCCGGTGAGGCGTGCGATGACGCCCTGCACGGCGGGCTCGTCGTGCCCTTTGCCGCGCAGGCGCGCGGCGAGCTCGGCGCGCGAGCGCGCCCGGTGGGCGAGCAGGCGGTAGGCGTCGGCGGCGATGCCGTCGGCGGCGGCGTCGGCGCGCAGCGCCGCGAGCTGGGCGTCGGTGAGCTCGAGGCCGACGAACAGGCCGTGGCGCACGATCAGCGATTCGCCCACGGCGGCCACGAAGGCGTCGTCGACGTGCACCGCTATGCGGCCCGCGCGGCGCGTGGGCTTGAGCGCAGTGACGAGCGCCATGCGCGGCGGCCGACTGCTAGCCGGCGCTGCCCGGCGCCTTGGCTGCTTCGGCTTCGGCGGCGACCAGGGCGGCCGCGGCGGCGGCCGCGGCCTTGCCCTTGAGGGGCGCTACAGGTGGCGGCGTGGGCGCTGCCGGCAAGCCGGCGCGGTCGCGGATCTGGCGCTCGATGTCGTCGGAGATCTCGGGGTGTTCGCGCAGGAACTGGCGGGCGGCGGCGCGGCCCTGGCCCAGGCGCTCGTCGTTGTAGCTGAAGAAGGCGCCGCTCTTGTGCACGACGTCGGCGGTGACGCCGAGGTCGAGCAACGTGCCCTCGCGCGAGATGCCCGTGCCGTACATGATGTCGAACTCGGCCTGCTTGAAGGGCGGCGCCACCTTGTTCTTGGCGACCTTGACGCGCACCCGGTTGCCGACCGCGTCGGTGCCCTCTTTGAGCGTTTCGATGCGGCGGATGTCGAGGCGGATGGTGGCGTAGAACTTGAGCGCCTTGCCGCCGGTGGTGGTCTCGGGGTTGCCGAACATGACGCCGATCTTTTCGCGCAGCTGGTTGGTGAACACGCAGATGGTGCCCGATTTGCTGGTGGTGCCGGCCAGCTTGCGTAGCGCCTGACTCATGAGGCGGGCCTGCAGGCCCACGAAGCTGTCGCCCATCTCGCCTTCGATCTCGGCGCGCGGCGTGAGCGCAGCCACGGAGTCGATGGCGACGATGTCGACGGCGCCGCTGCGGATGAGCATCTCGGTGATCTCGAGGGCCTGCTCGCCGTAGTCGGGCTGGCTGACCAGGAGGTCGTCGACGTTGACGCCGATGGTGCGCGCGTAGTTGGGGTCCATGGCGTGCTCGGTGTCGATGAAGGCGGCCACGCCGCCCAGGCGCTGGGCCTGCGCGATGAGGTGGTAGACCAGGGTCGTCTTGCCCGACGACTCGGGGCCGTAGATCTCGACGATGCGGCCACGCGGGATGCCGCCGACGCCGAGCGCGATGTCGAGCGCGAGCGAGCCGGTGGGCACGGTCTGCAGGTCGGCTGCGGCGGCGT
Source organism: uncultured Actinomycetes bacterium (assembly GCA_963755025.1). Classification (GTDB taxonomy): domain Bacteria; phylum Actinomycetota; class Thermoleophilia; order UBA2241; family UBA2241; genus Bog-752. Next base: position 25,905 of record CAVWIH010000004.1, on the reverse strand, counting down.
GCTCGCCCATGCGCATGATGCTGCCTTTGCCGAACTGGCGCTCGATCTGGGTGACGGCGGCTTCGAGGGCTTTGTCCCTATCCACAGTGGCCACTCCTCTCTTTGTTCATGAAGCAGGTGCAGGAAACGTCGCAAGGGGAGTGTGGACGGCCCCGCCCCTCTCGAGGTGGCTAGCATACAGGATGACCGAGGGCAGTCCAACTGCCCCGACGGTGACGTTTTGCAGCGAAAAAGGGTGACCTGGGCGGCGGTAGCGGGCGACCGTGAGATGGGCCAGCCAGGGGCGCCGCTCGGGGGTGTAGACGCCCAGTGCGACGAGTGCGTCGGAGACCGCCCGCTGCGTCGCGGCGAGCGCCCCGGCGTCGTCGGCGAGGTGCAGCGCGACGACCCGCTTGGCGCCCTGCTCGGGCAGGAAGAGGGCCTCGCCGAGCGACGCCGGCAGCGCCGGCAGCGCGAGCGCGCCCAGGGCGGCCGTGATGTCGGGCACGCGAGACGCGGCGACACCGCCCAAAAAACAGAGCGTGACGTGCAGGGTGTGCACGACGCGCAGCTCGTCGTGGGGAGCGAGCTCGGCGGCCTGCCAGCGCTCGACCGCCGCCGCCGCGGCGGCGGGCAGGTCGCACGCCACGAAGAGGCGCTGCGTGGGTTCGATGCCGGCGGCGCGCCGGCCGGTGCCGGCGGCGCTCACGATGCGACCGCGCGGCGCAGCAGGTGCAGGGCGGCTACCACGCTCCACGCCCGCACCGTGTCGCGGTCGCCGGGAAACTCGTGGCGGCGCACGACCGTGCCGTCGGGTGCGGCGCAGGCGATGAAGATCAGGCCGACGGGCTTGCCGGGGCTGCCGCCGCCGGGACCGGCGACGCCGGTCGTGCTGAGCGCATAGGTGGCCCCCAGCCGCGCTCGCGCGCCCTCGGCCATGGCGCGCGCCACCGGTTCGGACACCGCGCCGTGCTCGCGCAGCAGCTCGGCCGGCACGCCCAGCAGGTCGCGCTTGGCGGCGTCGGCGTAGGTCACGGCGCCGCCGAGCACGTAGTCGGAGCTGCCCGGCAGCTCGGTGAGGCGGCCGCCGAGCAGGCCGCCGGTGCACGACTCGGCGGTCGCCACGGTGGCGCCGCGCGAGCGCAGCAGGTCGGCCACGAGCTGGTCGACGGTGCGCCCGTCGCTCGAGAACACAGGCCCGGCCGCGAGCGCCGCCACGAGCGCGTCGGCCTGGGTCGTGGCCGCGGGGTCGTCGGCCTGATGAGCGATCGTCACCGTGACCTCGCCGGTGGAAGCGGTGATCGCCACGCGCAGGCGGTCGGTGGCCGCGTCGCGCAACAGGGCCGCGACCTGCACCTCGCCCCAGCCGTAGAGCCGCACCGACAGCGTGCGCGGCGGCGCGACGCCGGCCTCGGCGGCGAGGGTGTCGAGCACGGCCGGCCACATCGCCTCGACCTCCCAGGGCACGCCCGGCAGGGCGACGATGCTGGTGGCGCCGTGGCGCAGCACAAAGCCGGGCGCGACGCCGGCTGGCGCGATGGCCCAGGCGCCCCGGGGCAGCAGGGCCTGGCGGCTCATTTGAGGCAGCAGCTCGTCGGCCGGCAGGCCGCGGCGCGCGGCCACGCGCCGCGTGGAGTCGGTGACCATGCGCAGCGCTGCGGGGTCGGAGGCGAGCTCGTGGCCGGTGACCGCGGCGACGGTGGCCGCCGTGAGGTCGTCGTGGGTGGTGCCCAGGCCGCCCGAGACCACGAGCACGGCGGGCGCTTCGGCGAGCAGCGCCGCGAGGTCGCGGCGCAGGGCGCCTGCGTCGTCGGGCGAGATCACGATGTGGCCCATGCGAAAGCCGCGGCGCGCCAGCGTGCCGCCCAGGTAGTGACCGTTGCGATCGCGGGTGCGGCCGTCGAGCAGCTCGCTGCCGGTGAGCAGCACCGCCGCCGTGGCCTGCGTCATTTGCCGGTCCCCGGCAGATGCAGGTTGTCGCGCGCCCGGATGAAGTACTGCAGCCCCGAGATCAGGGTGAGCGCGACCATGATGGCGACGGCCGGCACCTCGACGTAGGGCGCCCAGCTCAGGTGGCCGTGGGGCCACATGAGGATGATGATGCAGACGATCTGGCTGGTGGTCTTGGCCTTGCCCAGCGTGCCCGCCGGGATCGACACGCCCTGGTCGATGCCGACCACGCGCAGGGCGGTCACGGCGAACTCGCGGGCGATGATGACCATGGCCACCCAGGCGGGCAGCTTGTCGAGCCCCACGAGGGCGATCAGCGCCGCCGAGATGAGCAGTTTGTCGGCCAGCGGGTCGAGGAACTGGCCGAGCGTCGTGATCTGGCCGCGCGAACGCGCGATGTAGCCGTCGAGCTTGTCGGTGAAGGCCGCGATGCTGAACACGGCGATCGCCAGGAAGGCGCCGTACGGGATGTCAGAGACCAGCAGCACCACGAACACCGGGATGAGCATGATGCGCGCCACGGTGATGGCGTTGGCGGCGTTCAGTGATGAGCCGGTGGCGGGCGGCTTGTCGGTGTCGACGCTCATGTCACGGCCTGTGCGAGGAGGTGGTACCCGTCGACGTCGTCGATCACGGCTCTCACGAGCTGGCCGCGACGCGCCGGCGCCCCCGTGACGAACGTGAGGCCGTCGACATCGGGGGCCTGTTGGGCGATTCTACCAGTCAGCTCGGACGACGTGCCGCGAACGCCCCGTTCGACGAGCACGTCGACCTCGCGACCCACGAAGGTGCGCCAGTACCGCTCGGCGGCGCGCGTGATGGCGTCGCCCACCCGGGCCGCCCGTTCCTGGGCGAGGGCGGCCGGCACCTGACCGGGCAGCGTGGCCGCCACCGTGCCCTCCTGCGGATCGAAGACGAAGACGCCGGCGACGGCCAGGCGAGCGGCGTCGATGAACTCGACCAGCTCCTCGACGTCGTCGTCGGTCTCGCCGGGAAAGCCGGCGATGAAGGTGGAGCGCAGTGCGGCCTGCGGCAGCGCCGCCCGCACGCGCGCGAGCAGGTCGAGATAGGCGTCGCCGTCGCCGGAGCGGCCCATGGCGGCGAGCACCGCACGCGAGGCGTGCTGCAGGGGCAGGTCGAGGTACGGCACGCTGTGGGCCGCGAGCGCCTCGAGGACGCCCGCAGACAGGCCGTCGGGCTGCAGGTAGAGCAACCGCAGCCAGACGGCCCCCAAGGCGCGCAGATCGCCCAACAGGCGGTCGAGGCCGCCGTAGCCCGCCACCCGCCAGCGACTCGTGTCCTGCCCGACCAGCACGAGCTCGCGGGCGCCCGCCTTGAGCGCGTCGCCCGCGGCGGCGAGGATCTCCCCGGGCGCCACCGTCTCGTAGGTGCCCTTGATGAGCGGGATGGCGCAGAACGAGCAGCGCCGGTCGCAGCCGTCGGAGATCTTCACGTAGGCGTGGGTCGGGCGGCGGCGCGGGCGCGCAGCGCCCGCGCCGCCGCCCGACCCCTCGTCGGCGGCGCGCCCGCGGCCGAGACGCCCGAGGAGCTCGAGCACCGGGCCCACGTCGAAGGCCGAGAACACGTCGACCTCGGGCAGCGCGGCGCGCAGTTCGGCTTCGTGGCGGGCGATCAGGCAGCCGTAGGCGGCCACCCGCGCGCCGCGGGCGTGGGCCGCTTCGCAGGCGTCGAGCAGCACGTCGATCGACTCCTCTTTGGCGGCGTCGATGAAGCCGCAGGTGTTGACCAGGACGAGGTCGGCCGCGCTTGCCGGGGCGGGCCTGTGGCCCGCCCCGGCAAGCGCGGCCTCGAGCCTGTCGGAGTCGGCCTCGTTCTTGGGGCAGCCCATGGTGATCACGGCGAAGGTCGCCGGGACCGGCGCGGTCATGTGCGGGCCCCGACCGCGCTCAGCGGTAGTTCGTGAACTGCAGGGGGATGCCGAAGTCTTCGTCGCGCAGGGCCTGCATGGCCGCCTGGAGCTCGTCTTTCTTGGGCGAGAAGACGCGCACGGCGTCGCCCTGGATCTGCACCTTGACCTTCTTGAAGTTGGTGCGGATGAGCTTGCCCACGGCCTTGGCCTTCTCGTCGGAGATGCCGTGGGTGATCGCGACGCGCTGGCGGACGGTGCCGCCGAGCGCGGCCTCGATGGGCCCGTACTGCAACGCCTTGAGCGGCACCTTGCGGCGTACGAGCTTCTCTTCGAGGAGCTCGACCACCGAGCGCAGCTTGCCGTCGTTGTCGGAGACCAGCACGAGGTCGTCGCCTTCGAGGTCGACCTTGCTCACCGACTTCTTGAAGTCGTAGCGCGTAGCGATCTCCTTCTGCGCGAGGTTGACCGCGTTGCGCACCTCGTTGCGGTCGACTTCGGAGACCACGTCGAACGAGAAGTCCTGAGCCATCTAGAGCTTCACCACGCCTTTCTTTGTCACCTTGTAGTTGCTGGAGAGGGTCTCGACCGGCCGGTAGAGCGGGCGGCCCTTGACCTTGATCGACACGTAGGCGGGCACGCCGAGTCGCACGTAGAGCGCGCCGCTCGTCAGGAAGGTATGGGTCTGTCCCTGGGCCATGGTCGTCTGATAGATGATCTGCCCGGCTATGCCGGTCTTGCGCACCTGGATCCAGCAGGAGCCGTTGTCGGCCGCGACGCGCACGGAGAAGCGCGCGCTGGGGGTGGTCGAGTGCGTCGAGCTGGGGCTGGCCGCCGGCGAGTGGCTGGTCACGGTGACCGGCGGCGGCGGGGTGGACTTGTTCGGCGAGTCGTAGCGCCCCAGCACGTAGAGCAGGCCGAGGATCAGCAGGCAGACGACCGCGATGAACGTGAGGGTGTTGCGGCGGCGGTGGGCGTGCGGCCGGCCCAGGGCCGAGTTGCCGCCGAACGGTTCGTGTTCTTCGTTGGGCTCGAACCGCGAGCGGTATTCTTCGAGGATGACGTCGGCGTCGAGGCCGAGGTAGAGCGAGTAGGTGCGCAGGAAGCCCTTGACGTAGGCTGCCGACGGCATGAGATCGAAGTCGTCGTTCTCCATGGCCTGGATGTATTTGACACGGATCTTCGTGTCGTCTTCGGCCTGCTGGAGCGTGGTCTTGCGCCGGACCCGGGTCTCGCGCAAGGTGCTTCCGATCTCGAACACGCGACTCTCTCTCGTGGCTGACTGACGCGGCGGGCCCGCCCTGGCGGGCGGCGCCGCCCGCCGGCGACGCCGTGACCACTGAGTCTACGTTCGGTCCGCGAAGAACACAATTTTCGGGCCCGCCCGACGGGCCGTGGCGTGCGCCGGCGCCGGCAAGGTGCCGGGGCGGCGCCGGGAAGCCCTTGACCACCGCGCAGCGGCGCGGCGCGCGAGGCTCAGGCGGGCTCGCCGCTCGTCGTCGTCGCTCGCCGTCGCCGGCGGCGCGGGCTCGGCGGCCGCGGGCTCGCCGCCGCCGAGCACGCGCGGCAGGTCGTCTTCGTCGATCAGCACCTTGCGCGCCTTGCTGCCGTCGAAGCCCGAGATGATGCCCTGCTGCTCCATCACGTCGATCAGGCGGCCCGCCCGGGCGTAGCCCACGCGCAGGCGGCGCTGCAGCAGGGCGACCGACGCGGCGCCGGTGCGCACGACCGTGGTGATGGCCTCGGCCATGAGCGTGTCGCCGCCGTCGCCCACCGTGCCTTCGCCGGAGTCGCCGGTGGCGACCTCGAGCAGGTCTTCGCGGTACTCGGGGGCGGCCTGCGCGCGCCAATGACCGGTGATCAGGTTCATCTCTTCGGAGGAGATGAAGGCGCCCTGCACGCGCAGCATCTTGGAGCTCGAGTAGGGGTGGAACAGCATGTCGCCGTCGCCCAGCAGGCTCTCGGCGCCGCCGGTGTCGAGGATCACCCGCGAGTCGGTCTGCGACGAGACCTTGAAGGCGATGCGCGAGGGGATGTTGGTCTTGATGAGGCCGGTCACCACGTCGACCGAGGGCCGCTGCGTGGCGACCACCAGGTGCATGCCGACCGCGCGGGCGAGCTGCCCGAGGCGGATGACGGCGTGCTCGACCTCGGCCGGGGCGACCATCATGAGGTCGGCGAGCTCGTCCATGACGATCACGATGTAGGGCAGCGGCTTCTCGCCGCCCAGGATGAGCTGCTTGTTCAGCTCGCGCAGGTCGCGGGCGTTGCCCGTGCGCATCATGAGGTCGTAGCGGCGCTCCATCTCGTGGATGATCGTGGCCAGCACGCCGCCCGCGTTGCGCACGTTGGTGACGACCGGCGCCAGCAGGTGCGGCACGCCGTCGAAGTGCGAGAGCTCGACCTTCTTGGGGTCGATCATGATGAAACGCACCTGGTCGGGCGTGGCGCGCAGCAGGATCGAGCTCACGATGCTGTTCAGGCAGGCGCTCTTGCCCGAGCCAGTGGTGCCGGCGATCAGCACGTGGATGAGGCGCGTGAGGTCGGCCAGTACCGGCTTGCCGGTGATGTCCTTGCCGATCCACATGGCGAGCGGCGAGGCGTTGACCGGCAGGTCGCCGTGGATGTCGCCCAGGCTGACCCAGTTGGGCTCGCGGTTGGGCACCTCGACGCCGACGGCCGACTTGCCCGGGATGGGCGCCTGCACGCGGATCTCGGTGGCCGCCAGCGAGTAGGCGATGTCGTCGCGCAACGCGGCCACCCGGCTGACCTTGGTGCCGGGGGCGAGCGCCAGCTCGTACTGCGTTACCCGCGGGCCGGAGATGGTGTTGATCACGCGCGCCTCGACGCCGAAGTGGCCGAGGGTCTCGGTGAGCTGCGCGGCGACCGATTCGATCACGGCGCGCGCCTCGCCCTCGCCGGCCTTGGTGCGCAGCAGGAGCGCCGGGTCGGGCAGCCTCCAGAGGCGCTCCCCGGGCAGGTCGAAGGCCACGGCGCTCGCTTCGTCGCCGGCGTCGTCGGCCTCGCCGGCCAGCGAGAGCTGCTCGCCGGGTGTGTCGTCGAACATCTCGTCGGGACGCAGGGGCGCCGGCGCCCGCTCGACCGGGGCCACGGCCTCGGCGACGGTCGCCGCAGCGACGGCGCCGCCCATGCCGAAGACGTCGGGCAGGTCACGCTCGCCGTCGATCAGCTCGACGCTGCGCGCGCCGGGCTGCGCGGCGCGCTGCGCCGCGGCGCGCTCGCGCGAGCTCTCGCGAAACTCGTGGGCCGCCGTGCGCCGCTCGCTCAGCGACTGGGCCGAGCGTTGCGCCGAACGGCGCGCCGCGCCCCCGGCTGCGGCGACCCCGCGACGCGAGCGGCTGGCCCACAGGCCCAGCGACGAGCCGCTGACCAGCAACAGGCCGGCGACCGCGGTCACAAGGACGAGCACCGTGACGCCGATGGCGCCGATGACGGGGTGCAGACCGGCGTACAGGCTCTCCCCCACCACGCCGCCGTGGTCTTTCATGTAGGGGCCGACGAAGGTCTGGGCCGCGCGCGTGCCGCCGAACAGTCCGAACGTGTCGGCCGCGCAGGCGAGCGCGAAGCTCAGGCAGAGGATGATGACGCCGGCGGTGACTTCGCCCGGCGGCCGGCGCTCGCGCCGCGCGATGAGCAGGACCGCGGCGTAGAGCAGGATAGCCGGCGCGAGATAGGCCAGGAGCCCGCCCAGCAGGCGCAGCCCGTCGACCAGCCAGCGCCCCAGGATGCCACCGTGCCAGCCCAGGTAGAGGACAAAGACGGTGAAGACGGCCAGCGCGACACAGGCGAGGGCCGCGATCTCGCGCCCCCGGCCGCCGCCTTTGCCGCGCCGCTTGCGCACGGCGGGAGCCGACCGGGTGGTGCGCCGCGACGGCGCGCTGCGCGCCTTCCTGGGGGCCGCAGAGCCGCCCGCGCGACGTCGGCCGGCGGCGGAAGAGGTGCTGCGAGGTGTGGCCATGCTTGGGCTATTCGACGGGCGCGCCCGGAACCCTAGGCGCGCCCGCCGGATCAGGTGCGCAAGAGCGTCAGAGCTCGACCACCACGGGCATGATCAGCGGCTCGCGCTTGGTGCGGCGGTAGATGAACTGGGCCAGCGCGTCGTGGACGTCCTCGCGCAGCAGGCGCTTGCCGGTGGCGTGCTCGTTGGTGAGCTCGCGCAGGCGCACGACAAGGTCGTCGCGGGCTTCGGCCAGCAGGTCGTGCTCGTGGTCTTCGTCGTACAGGAAGCCGCGCGCCACGAGCTCGGGCGGCGCCACGGTCTCGCCGGTCTGCACGCTCACGGTGACGACGGCGATGAGGATGCCGTCGCCCGCGAGCTGCTGGCGCTCACGCAGCACCACGTGCTCGGCGCCGCCGATCTGCAGGCCGTCGACGAACATCATGCCGGCCGGCACCTTGCCGGTGATCGCGGCGGTGGCGGCGGTGAGCTCGAGCACGTCGCCGTTGTCGAGGATGAAGATGTGGTCGTCGGGGATGCCGACCTCGCGGGCCAGCTCGCGGTGCAGGAACTGGTGGCGGTACTCGCCGTGGGCGGGCACGAAGAAGCGCGGGTTGAGCAGGTTGAGCAGCATGCGCTGGTCCTCGCGCGAGGCGTGACCCGACACGTGGACGCCGCTGTTGTTCCCATAGATCACCTTGGCGCCGGACCGCATGAGGCGGTTGACCGTGTCCATCACGCTGATCTCGTTGCCGGGCACGGGCCGCGCCGAGAGGACGATGGTGTCGCCGGGGCGCAGCTCGACCTGGGGATGATCGTCCCAGGCCATGCGCGAGAGCGCCGACAGCGGCTCGCCCTGGCTGCCGGTGGTGAGGATGAGCACCTGGTCGGCCGGGTAGTTGTCGATCTCGGTGAGCTTGATCTGGGCGTCGTCGGGCACCTTGAGGTAGCCCAGGTTGCGCGCGATGTTGACGTTCTTGACCATCGAGCGCCCCGACACGGCGAACTTGCGGCCGTGGAGGTAGCCGATCTGCACGGCCTGCTGGATGCGGTGGATGTGCGACGAGAAGCAGGCCACGAGCACGCGCCCGTCGGAGTCGGCGAAGATGCGATGGAACGCCTGGCCGACCTGGCTCTCGGAACCGGTGCTGCCCTCGCTCTCGATGTTGGTGGAGTCGGCGAGCAGGGCGAGCACGCCCTCCTGCCCGAGCTGCGCCAGCTTGTTGACGTCGGTCACGCGGCCGTCGATCGGCGTGTGGTCGAACTTGTAGTCGCCGGAGTGCACTATGCGGCCCTCGGGCGTCTCGATGACGATGGCGAGGGCGTCGGGCACGCTGTGGCTCATGGCGCAGAAGCGCACGGTGAACGGCGCGAGGTCGAGCACCGAGTCTTCGGTGACCTCGTTCAGCTCGACGACCTTGAGCAGACCGTGCTCGTCGAGCTTCGACTTGGCGAAGGCCAGCGTGAGACGGCTGCCGTAGACCGGCACGTTGATGTCGCGCAGCACGTAGGCGAGCGCGCCGAAGTGGTCTTCGTGGCCGTGGGTGATGAGAAAGGCGAGCACGTCGTCGCGGCGCTCGCGCAGGAAGGTGATGTCGGGCAGGACGAGGTCGATGCCCAGCATCTCGTCGCGCGGGAAGGCCAGCCCGCAGTCGACCACGACGATCTTGCCGCCGTACTCGATGGCCGTCATGTTCTTGCCGATCTCGCCCATCCCGCCGAGCGGGATGATCTTCAGGGTGTTGTCATTCATAGTCTTCAGCTTGTCCTCGTGTTGTCCAGTGAGGCCGCGCGCACCGGCTCCGCTTTGGGGAGCCCGGCCGCCCGCGACCATCTAATCTTTGGCATGCCTTACAGCAGGCCGAGCCTCGCGAGCTCGACCTCGACGGCGCGGCGTTCGTCGTCGGAGGCGTCGACCAGCGGCAGGCGCAGGCCCCCCACCTCGTGACCGAGCATGTTGAGCGCCGCCTTGAGCGGTATCGGGTTGCTCGTCACGAACAGCGCCGCGATCAGCGGCGCCAGCTCGGTGTCGATGGCGTCGGCGCGCGCCGTGTCGCCGCGCGCGCGCGGCCACGACGAGCTCTTTGAGGCGCGGCCCCACCAGATGGCTGGCCACCGAGATGCAGCCCCAGCCACCCATGGCGGCGACGTCGCGCGTCATGTCGTCGTTGCCCGCGTAGAGGCCCAGGTCGCACAGCTCGAGCAGGCGCCGCGACGCGCCGAGGTCGGGGTTGGCCTGCTTGACGGCGACGATGTTGTCGATGGCGGCGAGGTCGGCCAGCAGCTCGGGCGACAGGTCGATCACGCAGCGCGACGGGATGTTGTAGATGATCAGCGGCAGGTTGGTGGCGCCGGCGATCGCCGCGAAGTGGGCGCGCAGGCCGCGCTCGTTCGGCTTGTTGTAGTAGGGCGCGACGACCAGCACGGCGTCGACGCCGGCGTCTTCGGCGCGGCGCGTGAGGGCGACCGAGTGGGCGGTGTCGTTGGAGCCCGTGCCGGCGATCACCGGCCCGCGCCCGCCGGCGACCTCGACGGCGTGGCGGAACAGGGTGACCTTCTCGTCGTCGGTCAGGGTGGGCGACTCGCCGGTGGTGCCGGCCACGACCAGGCCGTCGGAGCCGTTGACCAGCAGGTGGTCGGCGAGGCGCGCGAACGCCAGGTAGTCGACCTGCAGGTCGAGGGTGAACGGGGTGACCATCGCGGTCAGGATGTCTCCGAACGATTCCACGGGCGTTATCCCTTCGGCTCTTGACCGACGCTCGGGTCGGCCAGCAGGCTCTCGAGCCCGACGGTCGTGCCCTGCAGCGAGGGCACGCGGCGGATGGCGAGCAGGACGCCGCCCATGAACGATTCGCGCGACAGCGAGTCGTGGCGGATGGTGAGGGTCTCCCCCTCGCCGCCGAACACGACCTCCTGGTGGGCGACGAGGCCGGGCAGGCGCACGCTGTGGATGCGCACGCCGTCGGCGGCGAGGCCCCGCGACGGACGGCTCTCGTCGGCGCCGTGCGGATGCGCGGCGCCGCCTTGCGCCATGCGCCGCGCGGTGAGCAGCGAGGTGCCCGAGGGGGCGTCGACCTTACCCTGCTCGTGCAGTTCGATGATCTCGGCCGACGGGAAGTAGCGGGCGGCCTGGGCGGCGAACTGCATGAGCAGCACGGCGCCCAGGGCGAAGTTCGGCACGATGAGCAGGGCCGCGCCGCGCTCGGCGGCGAGGGCCGACAGGCGCTCGACCTGGTCGTCGGAGAGTCCCGTGGTGCCCACCACCGTGGGCAGCCCCGCGCGCAGCGAAGCGCCGACGCTTGCGAACACGGCGCCCGGCACGGTGAAATCGACGGCGACGTCGGGGCGCGCGACCGCGAGCGCCTCGTCGAGCGTGGCGTAGAGCGGCGCGGCCGGCGCCGGGCCGGCGGCGACCGGGGCCGGTGCGGGATCGACGCGCGCCACCAGCGTGAGGTCGCTCTGGCGCTCGATCGTCGTGCACAGCAGCGAACCCATGCGCCCCAGCGCCCCCAGCACGACGACGCCGGTCACTCCGGGTCCCACCATCTGTAGCCGTCGACGGTCGCCTGGAACGGCGCCGCTTCGGGGCCTATGCAGACGGCCGACCAGGTGCCCACGTCGTAGAACTCGCGAGCCAAAGCGACCACGGCTTCGGTGTCGACCTCTTCGACCTGGGCCAGCATGCCGTCGAGCGTGCGGATCTCGAGGCCCATGAGCACGCTGCGTCCCAGGCGGTTCATGCGCGCCGAGGGGCTCTCCATGCTGAGCACGATCTGTCCCTTGATCTGTTCCTTGGTGCGCTCGACCTCTTCGACGGTGAGCGTGTCGGCGAGGTGCTCGAGCTCGGTCGTGCAGAGCTGCATGACCTCGGCCAGGCCTTCGGGCCGCGAGCCGAACGAGATGGCCACCATGCCGGTGTCGGCGTAGAGCGACGTGTAGGAGTAGACCGAGTAGACCAGGCCGCGCTTCTCGCGGATCTCCTGGAACAGCCGCGAGCTCGACGAGCCGCCCAGCGCGGTGTCTAAGACCGACAGCGCGAAGCGCCGCGGGTCGGTGCGCGACATGGCCGGCGCCCCCAGGCACACGTGGAACTGCTCGGTGTCCTTGCGCATGAAGAAGGCGTCGTGGCGGGCTTTGGGCTGGCGCAGGCGCGGTTCGGGTGGCGGCGCGGTGGCGGCGCCGGCGCCGAAGTGCCGCTGGGCGAGCTCGACGATGCGCTCGTGGCGCAGGTTGCCGGCCGCGGCGACGACGATCGCCGGGCTCACGTAGTGCTCGCCGGTGATAGGCGCTGATGACCGGTTCGTCCATGCCCTGCAGCGTCTCGGCGGTGCCGATGATCTGGCGGCCCAGCGGGTGCTCCCAGAAGACCGTCTCGGCGAGGTAGTCGTGGATGAGCTCGGACGGTGAGTCTTCGTAGAGGGCGACCTCTTCGAGGACGACCTCGCGCTCGGCGTCGAGCTCGGCCATGAGCGGCCGCACGACCATGTCGGCCATGACCGCGAAGGCCTCGTCTAAGTGAGCGTCGAGGAAGCGCGCGTGGACCAGCGTGTACTCCTTGGCGGTGGCCGCGTTCAGCTCACCGCCCATCTGGTCGAAGATGCGCGCGATGTCCCAGGCCGAGTAGTCGGCCGTGCCCTTGAAGATGAGGTGCTCGATCAGGTGCGAGATGCCGGCCCGGGCCGGGTCCTCGTGACGGGACCCGACCCCTATCCAGACTGCCGAGCGCGACCGACCGCACGCCGTCGATGGGCTCGGTGACGACCCGCAGCCCATTGTCGAGCGTGGCGATCTGGAAGCCCTGGATGGCCGGCCTCCGGCCCTAACGCTCCACCGGCGCCTCGAGCGGCCTGAGGCCGATGCGATTGCGCGCCTTGTCGATCTCGACGACCTCGACGGTGATCGTGTCGCCGCGGGTGACGACGTCTTCGACCTTGTCGACCCGCTTGCCGCCGCCGAGCTTGGAGATGTGGATGAGCCCGTCGACGCCCTTCTTGAGCTCGACGAAGGCGCCGAAGTCGGTGGTCTTGACCACCTTGCCGGTGATGATGTCGCCGACCTCGATGTCCTTGGTCATCGACGGGATGCGCTCGGTGACCGCCTCGCCGGCCTCCATGTCGGGGGCGGCGACGTAGATGGTGCCGTCGTCTTCGATGTCGATCTGCACGCCGAACTCCTCGCAGAGTCCCTTGATGGTCTCGCCGCCCTTGCCGATGATCGATGCCGATCTGGTCGGGGTTGATCTGGATCGTGAAGATGCGCGGCGCGTACGGCGAGAGCTCGGCGCGCGGCTCGGGCAGCGTGGCGAGCATCTTGTCGAGGATGAACAGGCGGCCGACGACGGGCCTGCTCGAGGGCATCGGCCAGAATCTCGAAGCTCACGCCCGAGATCTTGATGTCCATCTGCAGGGCGGTGATGCCGTTGGCGCGAGCCCGCCACCTTGAAGTCCATGTCGCCGAGGTGGTCTTCGACGCCGGCGATGTCGGTGAGCACGACGTAGTCGTCGCCCTCCTTGATCAGCCCCATGGCGATGCCGGCCACGGGCGCCTTGATCTGCACGCCGGCGTCCATGAGCGACAGGGTGGAGCCGCAGACGCTCGCCATGGACGACGAGCCGTTGCTCTCGAGGATCTCGGAGACGAGGCGCATGGTGTAGGGGAAGCCCTTTTCGTCGGGCAGCATGGGCACCAGTGCGCGTTCGGCCAGGGCGCCGTGCCCGATGTCGCGGCGCTTGGGGCCGCGCATGAAACCGGTCTCGCCCACCGAGTACGGCGGGAAGTTGTAGTGGTGCAGGTACTTCTTGGAGGTCTCGGGGTTGATCGTGTCGAGCGCTGGGCGTCGCCGGTCGAGCCGAGGGTGAGCAGCGTCAGGGCCTGCGTCTGGCCACGCGTGAACAGCGCCGAGCCGTGCGTGCGGGGCATGAGGCCGACTTCGCAGGTGATCGGCCGGATCTCGTCGGTGGCGCGCCCGTCGGGACGCCGTTTGTCGACGGCGATGCGGCGGCGGATGACGTCTTTTTCGAGCTGTGCGAAGGCGCGCTTGACCTGCGTGGTGCGTTCGCGCACGTCGGCTTCGTCGACGCCCGCGGTGAGGGCTTCGAGGATGCGTGTGCGTAGTTCGACCGTGGCGTCCTGGCGAGCTTTCTTCTCTTCGATCGCGGTGACGCGGTCGACGTCGGCGCCGTAGGAGCGCACGATCTCGTCGTAGAGGGCGCGGTCGACTTCGACGACCGGCACGTCCCACTTGGGCTTGCCGGCGAGCTCGCGCAGGCGCAGCTGCGCGTCGATCAGCTTCTGGATCTCGGTGTAGGCGATGCGCAGGCCCTCGAGGACCTGGGTCTCGCTGGCCTCGTTGGCGCCGGCTTCGACCATGACGATGGCGTCGCGGCTGGCGGAGACCACGAGATCGAGCGAGGCGTCGTCGAGCTGCGAGAGCAGCGGGTTGACGACGTACTCGCCCTCGATCAGGGCGACGCGCACGGCGCCGAGCGGACCGAGGAAGGGGATCTCGGAGATGGTGAGGGCCGCCGAGGCGCCGGTCATGGCGAGCACGTCGTAGGCGTTGTCCTGGTCGTACGACAGCACGGTGGCGATGACCTGCACTTCGTTCATGAAGCCCTTGGGGAACGACGGCCTGATGGGCCGGTCGATCTGGCGGGCGGTGAGCGTGGCTTTGTCGCTCGGGCGCGACTCGCGCTTGATGAAGCCGCCGGGGATCTTGCCGGCGGCGTACATGCGCTCCTCGACGTCGACCGTCAGGGGAAAGAAGTCCTGGTTTTCGCGCATGTCCTCGCGGGCCACCGCGGTGGCCAGCACCACGGTCTCCTCGCAGCGTACGAGCACGGCGCCGTTTGCCTGCTTGGCGAGCTTGCCGGTCTCAAGGGTGACGATGCGTCCCCCGACCTCTACTTCAACGGTGTGAACGGTTGTCATGTATACCTTCGAATCCTTCCGGCCGCCCCATACGCATCGGGGCAGGCCCAGTCACGGTTACGGAAAAACACGGCCCCCGCCTATTTGCGCAGGTCGAGCTCCTTCACCAGGGAACGGTAGCGCTCCATGTCCTTTGCCTGCAGGTAGTCGAGCAGACGGCGGCGATGGCCGACCATCATGAGCAGGCCTCGGCGGGAGTGATGGTCCTTCTTGTGGACCTTGAGATGCTCGGTCAAGTCGTCGATGCGCTTGCTGAGCAACGCCACCTGCACTTCGGGCGACCCTGTGTCGCCTTCGTGCTTTGAGAATCGCGAGATGATCGCTTGTTTGTCTTCGGTTGTGAATGCCAAGGGGAATCACCTCCCTTACGGGATGATCCGGAAACCCAGTACCGGGATGGCGGCCCGGAACCGAGAGACGGTCGTTCGGTAGGGTACCACACGCAGGGGTAGCGACAAACTAGGAGACCGCTCCGGCCGGGCCCCGCCGGCGGCGCCCCGGCGAGCGCTCAAAGGCCCAGCTCGAGGTAGGCGGGGTCGCTCATGGCGACCGTGCGGGCGATGTCGTCGTGCATGCGTGCGACCAGCGCGTCGGGCCCCGGGAAGGTCTCTTCGTCGCGCAGCTTGGCGAGAAAGTCGACCACCATGTCGGCGCCGTAGACGTCGCCCTCGAAGTCGAGCAGAAAGGCCTCGATGCGCACGAACGCGGTCTCGTCGCCGCGGTGCAGGAAGGTCGGGTTGTGGCCCACGTTGACGGCCGCCCGGTACCAGCGGTCGCGCACCTTGGCGCGGGCCGCGTACACGCCGCGCCCCGGAAAGAGCATGCCGGTGTGCGCCTCGATGTTGGCGGTCGGAAAGCCGAGGGTGCGGCCGCGCTTGTCGCCGTGCACGACGACGCCGGTCAGGCGCGGCGGCCGGCCGAGGATGGCGCGTACCTCGGGCAGGCGGCCGTCGTGCAGCAGCCGGCGGATGCGCGACGAGCTGATGGGGCGCCCGTGCGACTGCAACAGCGGCACGACGATGGCCTCGAAGCCGCAGGCGTCGCCGCAGGCGGCGAGCGAGGCGGCCGTGCCGGCGCCGCGCGCGCCGAAGGTGAAGTTCTCCCCCACCGCGACGACGGCCGCTTGCAGCGTGTCGGCCAGCACGTCGCGGCAGAAGTCGTCGGCGGCGAGGGCCGCGAGGGCGGCGTCGAAGTGCAGCACGACGAGCTCGTCGACGCCGAGCGCGGCGATGAGCTCTTCTTTGACGGCCGGCGGCGTGAGCAGGCGCGGCTGATGGCCGGGGTCGATCACGGCCAGCGGGTGGCGGTCGAAGGTGACCACGGTCGCTGAGAGGCCACGCTCGCGAGCCGCGTTGACGGCCACGCCGACGACGAGCTGGTGACCGGCGTGCACGCCGTCGAAGGTGCCGAGGGCGATGCTGCGCGGCCGCCGCGGCGCGGCGGCGAGGTCGGTGACGACCTCCATCAGAGCATCACGAGCGGTCGCAGCCCGGATCCTTCGTCGAGCGGGCCGTAGATCGCCACGAGCTCGCCGCGGAACAGCAGGCGCACCGGGTGCGGCGGCCCGCTGGGCAGCCGGGCGCCGTTGCGCACGGCGACCACCTGGGCCGCGGTCAGCGTGACCGCCGGCATGAACTGCAGCGCCTCGGCCGGCGAGACGAGCCCCGGGATGTGCTCGTCGTCGGGCTCGCGCGCACCGACGGCCTCTTCGAACTCGGCGAGCGTCTGCGTGTCTTCCAAGCGGAACGGGCCGGTGCCCGCCCGCGCGAGGCTGGCGACGTAGGCCCCCGCGCCCAGGACGCTGCCGATGTCGGTGGCGAGCTGCCGCACGTAGGTGCCCTTGGAACAGAGCACGCGGCAGGTCGACGTGAGCGCCGTCGGGTCGAAGTCGAGCACGTCGATGGCGGTGATCTCGATCTCGCGCGTGGGCGTGTCGACGACCTCGCCGCGATGGGCCTTGCGGTAGAGGCGCTCGCCGTCGACCTTGACGGCCGAGGTCATCGGCACCTTCTGGTCGATGCGCCCCAGGAACCGGGGCAGCGCGGCCGAGAGCTCGTCGAGGCTCGTCGAGTGGCCGGTAGCGGCGAGCTCGCCAGTGCGATCGCCGGTGTCGGAGGTCCAGCCGAACTGCAGCGTGCAGACGTACTCCTTGGGCAGGTCGACGAAGAAGCGCGCCAGCTTGGTCGCCCTGCCGACGAGCACGATGAGCAGGCCGGTAGCGAACGGGTCGAGCGTGCCGGCGTGACCCACCTTCTTGACCGCGGGGCGCAGCGCGCGGCGCACCCGCGCCACGACGTCGTGCGACGTGCAGCCGTCGGGCTTGTCGATCAGGAGGACGCCGTCGAGAGGCGCTCGTCGAGTACGGTACTGAGCCACTGGGTCACCTCCTCGACTGTGCCGTCGGCGGTGAAGCCCGACGCCTGGCGATGGCCGCCGCCACCCTTGAGACCGGCGACCGCGCTCACGTCGAAGCCCTCGGAGCGCAGGCTCACCCGCACCTTGTGGGCGCCGCGCGGCCGCAGCAGGGCGGCGACCTCGACCCCCGGCACGCTGCGCAGGGCTTCGACGATGCCTTCGGTGTCGTCGTCGCGGGCGCCGGTCGCCGCGAAGTCGGCGGTGGTGAGCGGCGCCAGCAGGGCGCGGCCGCCGGCCGCGGCCTGCGCGGCGGTGATGGC
This sequence comes from uncultured Actinomycetes bacterium, assembly GCA_963755025.1. Taxonomy (GTDB): domain Bacteria; phylum Actinomycetota; class Thermoleophilia; order UBA2241; family UBA2241; genus Bog-752. Next base: position 8,546 of record CAVWIH010000004.1, on the reverse strand, counting down.
GCGCGCCCACAGGCGCAGCGAGGCCAGCGTGCGCGTCTCGTAGAGCAGCCTGTAGAGGCGGTTGGGGTCGGCGCCGTCGGCCACGAGCCGCGCGCAGCAGGCAAAGGTGGAGGCCGAGGTGCTCGAATGCTGAAAGTGCCCGGTGTCGAACGAGATGCCGGCGTAGAGGGCCGCCGCGGCGCGCGGCGAGAAGCGCAGGCCCAGCCGCTCGGCCAGGTCGCAGACGAGCTCGGAGGTGCTGCTGGCGTCGCCGATCGACCAGATTGAGGTCGCCGAAGCGCGTGTTGTCGTGGTGGTGGTCGATGTCGATCGTGCGCCCGCGGCGCTCGCCGAGGGTCAGGGCCAGCCGCTCGCGCGAGCCGCAGTCGAGCGCGTAGAGCGTCGCGGCTTCGGGCGGCGCGCCCACCACGACCCGCTCGGCCGGCAGGAACTCGTCGGCCAGCGGCAGCTCCACGCCGGGGTCGACGTAGAGCGCCGCCTCGACGCCGAGCTGCGCGAACAGGTCGAGCATGCCGGCGGCGGCTCCCACGGCGTCGCCGTCGGGGCTTTCGTGCACGGCGACCGCCACCTGCGACTCGCCGCGCATGGCGGCGCACACGGCCGCAAGCTCTGGGGCGACGATCGTCATGGCTCTCGCGGCTCGTCGGCCGCGGCGTCGGTGGTGTCGTCGCCGGCGGCGAAGTCGTCGGAGGTGCCTTCGGTCTCGTCGTCCTCGGGGCCGAGCTCGCCTTCGTAGCGTTTGAGCAGGGTCTCGATGCGCTGGCCGCGGTCGACGGATTCGTCGTAGAGGAACAGCAGTTGCGGCGTGCGCTTGGTGCGCACGTCGGCGCCGATGCGCTGCTGCAGGTGGCCGTGGGCGGCGCGCAGGCCGGCCAGCGTGCGCTCGCGGGCCTTGGCGTTGCCCAGCACGCTGACGAAGACCTTGGCGTGGCGCAGGTCGGCCGACACCTCGACGCCGGTCACGGTCACAAAACCGATGCGGGGGTCTTTGAGTGCGGCGATCTCCTGCGAGAGCACCTCGCGCAGGGCTTCGTTTACCTTCAGGAGCCTGAGTCCCACAGATCCTCTACTGCGTCGACCGACTTGATGAACACGCGTGAGACCTCGAAGTCGCGCCCGTGAAGGTAGCGGTCGATCTCGTCGATGCGTTCGCTCGCCTGACGGCCCGAGGACGCCGCGAGAACCACGAGCACCTCGGACCGCTGCCAGCTGTCTTGACCGCCCACCTCGGCAAACGACGCCCGGTAGCGCCGCTGCAGCGTGTCGCGCAGGCTGGTGAGCGGTTGCCGTTTGTCTTTTAGCGAGCGGTTTGCCGGAAAATGGAGCTCGGCGTGCAGCACGCCGACGTGCGCGTCACCCGCCACGGGCGACTTCCTTCGTCTCGTACGCCTCCAGCGTGTCCCCTTCTTTGAGGTCGTTGAAGCCGTCGAGCAGGATGCCGCATTCGAACCCCTCGGCCGCCTCGCGCGTGTCTTCGTTGAAGCGCTTGAGCGACGCGAGCCGGCCGTCGTGGACGACGATGCCGTCGCGCAGCACGCGGATGCTCGCCGAACGGGTGATCTTGCCGCGGGTCACGTAGCAGCCCGCGATGGTGCCCAGCCGCGAGACCTTGAAGAGCTGGCGCACCTCGGCCTGGCCGAGCACCTCTTCGACGACGTCGGGCTTGAGCAGCCCGACGAGCGCAGCCTGTACGTCTTCGGTCACCTTGTAGATCACGCGGTAGGTGCGGATGTCGACGCCTTCGGTCTCGGCCAGCGCCGTCGCCGGCGCGTTGGGCCGCACGTTGAAGCCGATGATGATGGCCTTTGAGGCGGTCGCCAGCATGACGTCGGACTCGTTGATGCCGCCGACGCCGGAGTGGATGATGTTGACCTTGACCTCGTCGTGGCTGATCTGCCCGAGGGCGTCGGCCAGCGCCTCGATGCTGCCCTGCACGTCGGCCTTGATGACCAGATTGAGCTCGCCGACCTCGCCTTCGGCGATGCGTGCGTAGAGGTCGTCGAGCGTGAGGGCGTGCTGCTTGGCGAGGCCCTCGGCGCGCAGCCGGTTGGTACGGCGGTTGGCGAGCACGCGGGCCGCCTTTTCGTCTTTGACGACGCGGCAGAACTCGCCGGCGTCGGGCACCGAGTCGAAGCCGATGATCTCGACGGGCACCGACGGGCCGGCCTCGGTGATGGGCCTGCCGCGGAAGTCGTGCATGGCGCGCACGCGGCCGCTGGCCTCGCCGGCGACGATGGCGTCGCCCACGTGGATGGTGCCGCGCTCGACCAGCATGGTCACGACCACGCCGCGGCCGACGTCGACCTTGGCCTCGATGATGACGCCGCTGGCCGGCGCGTCGGGGTTGGCCTTGAGGTCCTGGACGTCGGCGACCAGCTGCAGCATGTCGAGGAAGTTGTCGAGCCCGATGCGCTTTTTGGCGCTGGCTTCGACGAAGACCGTGTCGCCGCCCCACTCCTCGGGCACGATGCTGAACTCGGTGAGCTGCTGCTTGATCTTCTCGATGTTGGCGTCGGGCTTGTCGATCTTGTTGATGACGATGACCATGGGCACGGCCGCCGCCTTAGCGTGGTCGATGGCCTCGACGGTCTGCGGCATGACGCCGTCGTCGGCGGCCACCACGATGGCCGCGATGTCGGTGACCTTGGCGCCGCGGGCGCGCATGGCGGTAAAGGCTTCGTGGCCCGGCGTGTCCAGGAAGGTGATGCTCTTGCCGTCGTGCTTCACCTGGTAGGCGCCGATGTGCTGGGTGATGCCGCCGGCCTCGCCGGCGGCCACCTCGGTCTCGCGGATGGCGTCGAGCAGGCTCGTCTTGCCGTGGTCGACGTGACCCATGACGGCGATCACCGGCGGGCGGCGCTTCAGGTCTTCAGGCTTGTCTTCGACGACCTCTTCGAGCTCGACCTCTTCGTCGGCGGCGTGGGTGATCTCGACCGTGCGCTTGAAGTCGTCGGCGAGGATGGAGATGGCCTCGTCGGAGAGCGGCTGGGTGATGGTCGCCATCTCGCCGTAGCCCATCATGGTCTTGATGATCTCGGCGGTCGAGACGCCGATGAGCTGCGAGACGTCTTTGACGCTCGAACCCGAGGGCACTTTGACCTTCTGGCCCTCGGCGGGCACCACGAGCGCGGCTTCGGCGCGGTCGCCGCCCTGATGGCGGTCGCGACGACCGCGGCGGTCGTTGGACGGCCCCGGGCCGCGGCGCGACGCCTGGGCGTCGATCACGACGCGGCGGCGGCGGTTGCCGGCGCCGCCGGGACGCGCCCGGCGGGGACCGCTCGAGGTGGTGGCGAAAGCCTTGTCGACGATGTCCTCGTCGACCTCGGTCTGGCCGTCGGCGAGCTCCATACCGGCTCGCTTGAGGTGGACGAGTACGTCTTCGATGGTCGTATTCCGCTCGCGGGCGACCTCAGCGACAGGTTTCATGCGGGCCACTCACATCACCGCCTTTCGCTGCTCGCAGACGCTGGTGAAGCGCCTGCGCAGATCGTCGTCGATGGGCACGCGGGCACGGAGGGCGCGCTCAAGCGCGCGGCGGCGTGTCGCCTGCTCTAAACAGTCGGGTTGCGGGCACAGCCAGGCGCCGCGCCCCGTGGGGTGCGTGGCGGCCAGCACGACGTGCCCGTCGTGCAGGGTGAGCCGCACCAGGGCTTCGGCGTCGGCGACGCGTCGGCAGCCGACGCAGGTGCGCCGCGGCATGCTGCTCTCGGGCGCCACCGTCACTCCGCCGCCACCGCTCCGCCGGTCTCGGCTTCGGCGAGCTTCTGGTGCGCCGGGATGCCGCAGTAGCGGCTGCCGGGCAGCGCCATGTTGGGGCAGCGCTTGCCGTTCGACATGACGGCCACGCAGTGGCCGCTCACGTCGTCGCCGTCTTCGGCGTAGGTGAGCTCGCTTTCGTTGTCGGCCATCTCGCTCTGGCTTTTGATGTCGATGCGCCAACCGGTCAGTTTGCTGGCCAGGCGGGCGTTCTGGCCCTCTTTGCCGATGGCCAGCGACAGCTGGTCGTCGGGCACGATGATGGTGGCCGAGCGGCCTTCGTCGTCGACCAGGACCTCGCGCACGCGCGCCGGCGACAGGGCCTTGGCGACGAAGCGCGCCGGCTCGTCGTTGTAGGGCACGATGTCGATGCGCTCGCCGCGCAGCTCGCTGACCACCATGCGCACGCGCGAGCCGCGGGGCCCGACGCAGGCGCCGACGGGGTCGACCCCGTCGGTGTGGCTGATCACCGCGATCTTGCAGCGGAACCCGGGCTCGCGGGCGACGTTCTTGATCTCGACCAGTCCGTCGGAGATCTCGGGGACCTCGAGCTCGAACAGGCGGCGCACGAGGTCGTCGGAGCGCCGCGAGAGGATGACCTGCGGGCCCTTGGTCGAGTTCTGCACCTTGATGATGATCGCCTTGACGCGCGCGCCGTGCTCGTAGCGTTCGCTGTCGATCTGCTCGCTCTTGGGCAGCAGGGCTTCGACGCGGCCGAGGTCGACGAGCGTGTAGCGCTGGTCGCTCTGCTGCACGATGCCGGTCACGATGTCGCCCACGCGGTCGACGTACTCCTCGAACATGAGGTCGCGCTCGGCCTCGCGAATGCGCTGCAGGATGACCTGCTTGGCCGTCTGGGCGGCGATGCGCCCGAAGTTGTCGGGCGTCACTTCGTGGCGCTCGATGGCGGTCTCGTCGACCGTGGACAGGTCGATGCCGATCTCTTCGCCTTCTTCGTTGCGCACTTTGAGCGCCTCGACGTCGACGTCCTCCGGAAAGATCAGCTGAAAGACGCGGATATCGCCTGTCTCGGGATCGATCTCGACTTTGGCCGTCTCGACGGCATCGGGGGTCTTGCGGTAGGCGGAGTGCAACGCGTCTTCGAGCGCGCTCAGCAGCGTCTCGGCGCTGATGCCCTTCTCCTTTTCGATCTGTCGTAGAGCTTCGATGATCTCTCTACTCACTGGTGCCCTCCGTTGTCGTCGAATTCGAAGATCACGTGGGCCTTCGCAATCGTTTGGAACGGGATATCGACCGCCGCGCCCTCATCGAGCGTCAGCGTGACGACGGTAGGACCGGCTTGCGTGAGCCGGCCCCTGAAGACCGCTCGCCCTGCGAGGCGGGGTTCGGTCTTCACATACACTCTCGCGCCCCTGGCGCGCTCGAAGTGAGCGGGCGTGCGCAGCGGTCGGTCGAGACCAGGCGACGAGACATCGAGCGCATAGCGGCTACGCAGATCGTCGAGGGCATGCGCCACGGCCTCGCACAAGGCAAGGTCGACGCCCTGGGGATGATCGACATAGACCGTCAGACGCGCACCGCGGCCACCCTGTACGTCGACGTCGACGACCTCGAGCTCGGGGAACTGCCCCGCGAGGGTCGTCTCGATCTCGGTCACTAGCTCACGGTCGCGCTCACTCATCTCCACAAAACAAAAGTGGGCGACTCGCGCACCCACTTCTCGAAAGCCTTCGCCTCCTGATTGTCCGTGTTTGTCCGCGTAAGTATATACCACCGGCCTCGAAGACTAATCAAAGACCCGGGCTTTCGGTCCGTGCCTGCCCTCAATAGCTCGGACGATACTGCCGATACCTAGGCCGGGCACGTGTGGCGAGAACCATCGACTTCCGAAAAGAGGGCTTCCGGCATGGGAGAGTACACCACCTTCGTCTGTCGCGAGTGCGGGTATACGGCCGACAACGTCCAATGGGGCGTCAGCGCCAACGATCCGCGCAAGCGGTTCATGCCGGCCGTCTGCGTGAACTGCAAGGAGATCACCTCGGTCGACCTCACCGGCGCCGACATCATGGTCGACGAGTTCCACTGCTCGACGTGCGACAGCCAGCTGTTCTTTCTGGAGAAGGCGCAGTCGTACACCTGCCCCAAGTGCAAGGCCAAGGACATGCAGCTCATTCAGGGCGGCGAGTACTGGTAAGACCCCCGCGGCGCGCCTGCGCCCGGCCGACCGCCCCGCGGCGGTCTCCCCCACCTACTTCACGATGACCACCGGGCTGCCGGTCGGCACCAGGGCGCTGACCTTGAGCACGTCGGCGTTGTGCATGCGCACGCACCCGTGGCTCACGGCCTTGCCGATGAGGGCGTCTTCGTTGGTGCCGTGAATGGCGACGGGCCCGCCCTGTGGCCAGTCCGGCAGGCGCGGCTGGAACGCGCTGATCCCCAGGGCAAGGACGCCGTACGGCCCCCCCGGCGTCGCGGGCCGCAGCTTCTGATTGACGTAGTAGATGCCCGTCGGGGTCGGGAGCTGCGCGGTGCCCACGGCGACCGGATAGCTGCCCGCGAGCGCGCCGTTCTTGTAGACGATCAGGCGGCGCTCCCCGAGGCGGATGACGATCTTGGCGGTCGTCGTGTAGATCGCGACGCCGCCCTCTTTGATCCAGCCGTGACTCTCGTTGGGGTGGATCGGCAGCCAGACGTCGTACCAGGTGGCGGCGCCGACCTGGCGCGCGCCGCGCACCAGGAACACCGTCGGGTAGCCGTTCACATTGAGGCGCGCGAAGCGCTGGCGCACGGTGGCGCTCGTGCTGGGCGCGCTGTAGGCGACGACCGCGCCGACGGCCTTGGCGACCTGCCAGCGCGGCGTGGGCGCGGGGGTCGTCGTCGCCGCGCTCGCGACGGTCGGCGTGGCCGACGGAGCCGGCGCCGGCTGACCCGTGCCGCCGTCGCCGGTACGGCCGTGTACGACGGCGTAGCCGGCGCCGGCCAGCACGACGAGCGCCACGACCACGGCCGCCGCCTTCACCCAGGCGCGCTTCATGGCCGCGCCTCGTGCGTGGTTTGCGCGCTCCTGCCTTCAGGCTCCATGCCGGCCAGCATAGCATCCTCCCCGCGCGGGCAAGCTCTCCTGTGCGTGGGCGCCGGCGGCGCCGCCGCCCCCGACACTCATCGTCCTGACGTACAATGACAATACTGCGCAGGGATAAAACACCAAAGGAGCAGACGCTGTGATTGCACTCATCGTGGTGATCGTCATCGTAGTGGTGGTGGCCCTCCTGCTGTGGTCGACCTTCAACGGCATCGTGCGTCGCCGCAACCAAGTCGACAACGCCTGGAGCCAGATCGACGTGCAGCTCAAGCGGCGGCACGACCTGATCCCCAACCTGGTCTCGTCGGTCAAGGGCTACATGCAGTTCGAGCAGGACACGCTGACCAAGGTCACCAACGCGCGCGCCGCCGCCGTCGCCGCCGGCGCCCAGGGTCCCGCCGCCCAGGCCGCGGCCGAGAACACCCTCACCCAGTCGCTGCGCTCGCTGTTCGCCGTGGTCGAGAACTACCCCGATCTCAAGGCCAACCAGAACGTGATGTCGCTGCAAGAGGAGCTCACCACGACCGAGAACAAGATCTCGTTCGCGCGCCAGTTCTACAACGACAGCGTCATGGCCTATAACACCAAGATCCAGCAGTTCCCGAGCAACACCATCGCCGGCATGTTCAACTTCGCCCCGCGTCAGTTCTTCGAGGGCGACGCCGCCGACCACGAGGTGCCGCAGGTCGACCTGGGCATGGCCCCGCAGGTCCAGATGCAGGCGCCCGCCGCACCCGCACAGGCCCAGCAGCCCCCGACGCCGCCGGCGCAGCCGCCCGCTCCGCCCCAGCAGCCGGCGCAGTAAGCGAAGGACCAGGCCCCGATGTACGACCAGATCGCCCGTAACAAGCGCGACTCGGTACTGCTCGTCGCGATCATCATCGCCGTGCTGCTCACACTCGGATTCGCCATCGGATTCGCCTATTGGGGCTCCTCCACTGCGGGCATTGGCCTGCTCGGCGTGTTCGGCATCGTGGCCATCGTGTGGAGCCTGATCGGCTACTACGGGGGCGCCGGCATCGTGCTGGCCGCGAGCCACGCACAACGCGTGACTCGCGACCAGGCGCCGGTCCTGTGGAACGTCGTCGAGGAGATGTCGATCGCGGGCGGCATCCCCATGCCGGCCGTGTACGTCATCAACGACCCCGCACCCAACGCCTTCGCCACCGGCCGCGACCCGCAGCACGCCGCGGTGGCGGTCACCGCCGGCCTGTTGCAGATGATGAGCCGCGACGAGCTCCAGGGCGTGATCGCCCACGAGATGTCGCACGTGCGCAACTTCGACATCCGCTTCGCCACCCTGGTCGGCGTGCTGGTCGGCATGATCGCGCTGGTCTCCGACTTCTTCCTGCGCTCCACGCTCTTCGGGTTCGGCGGGCGGCGCAGCAGCAACAACAACGGCGGCCTCGGGGTGGTCATCTTTCTGATTGCCATTCTGCTCGCCATCCTGGCGCCGTTCTTCGCCCTCATGGTGCAGATGGCGATCTCGCGCCACCGCGAGTACCTGGCCGACGCCTCGGGGGTCGAGCCACCCGCAACCCGCTCGGCCTGGCTCACGCCCTGCAGAAGATCGCCGGTGACCCGCACTCGCTGCGGGTGGCGACCAGGGCGACCGCGCACCTGTACATCGCCAACCCCCTCAAGGGCAAGAAGACAAAAGAGTCGGCGGGCCTCTTCGACACCCACCCGCCCATCCAGAAGCGCATCGACATCCTCCTCGCGATGGCGCACGCCGGCCCGACGCCCT
>CAVWIH010000003.1:0-34822 GCA_963755025.1 uncultured Actinomycetes bacterium | reverse complement strand
GGTAGACAACTGCGGCTCGCGCTGTAGCGCTAACGTCGCTGCATTTGAGGTGCGAGCGAGGCGCCCGCTCTTGGCACTCTCGACGAGTCTGCTGAAAATGCTTGTCCACAAGCCGTGCTTGCGTTCACTCCACGCCGATCTGTCGCAACAGCAGCGAGCCGAAAGGCGTCAGTTCGTAGCCGCTCACCTTCTGGGCTCCGGTTCGTGGGTCGAAGCGGGGGGCCTTGGTCTGCATATCGACGGAGTAGCGCACTCGTAGCAGTCCCAGGCGTTCGAGATGTTGGTCGTAGCTCTGCTGCAGGGCGGACTTGTCCTTTTCGCGTTGAGGTGAAGCGTAATTGGCGAACACCGACGCCAACTCCTCGCTATGACGGTCCCGATACTCGTCTGGGCCGTAGGATCGATGGAGATACGAGCCTAGCCGGATGACCTCAACGTCGTTGAGTTCGCGGAGAGTGCCCAGTACGTGCTCCGATTCGGCGTACTCCATCTCGCCGAGAGTAAGGCTGCGGGCAACAAGCTCGGCAATCTGCGCGCGGCGATTGCTGGAAACGACCTGAGCTGATTGCAATAGCGCCTCCTCCACCAGGCTGAAACACTCCGGGTCTTCGAGCTGCGATTGGAGGCTCGCCTTCTCGAGCTCCGAAACGCGAGCGTCAAGCTGAACGCAGAACTCGGCAACACGGCTGGAGCGCTGTCCGGGAACGATCGTCCCGATCAGTTCAGCAAGGAGAGGACCGACGACCGGGGTCATGCCCGCAACGGCCTTTGCGATGGTAGCTACGGCATCAGGTGTTCGCGCCGCGAGCTGGTCCTCTGTGTGCCTATCCGTCAAAAAACTCGGCCTTCCAAGTCCGGCTAACGTGTTGGGCATGACCTGCAAAGCGAGGCCCTGCCCACGCCGGACTCTACTCCACTCTGTGGGCCTCGGTTTGTCAGGTTGACGCGCGTGTTAGGTGCCTCGCGCCAGGCCAAGGAACTTGCGCCCCCTCCCGTGTCACCCACGCCGATCCAGCGGGAAGCGAGCGGCCATACTGGAGCGCCCCCTCGGGCGTGGAGACGAGTTCAAGCCAAGGCAGGCGTGGTCCACGAGGAGGTTCTCGAGCTCCGCGAATCGGACGTGATCTGGCACGGGGTTGCTCGAAGTCAAGGAGTTCAGCGAGACGCTGTCCGTCGGCACTAGCTTGCTCAAGCGAGTCCGGATGTGGCAGTGGTATGCGAGCGGGTCCGTCCGAGCGCCGACGGCGCGGAAGTAGACACCAAGGTTCAGGTAGAAGGACGGACCGTACTGGAGCCTTGCAGGTTGACGACGACGATGGCGTCGCTGCCGTACTTGCGCCACGTCGCGGCCGACTTCCTGAAACCGCGCGCCTTCAGGGTCGGGGCAAGGGATCGCCGCGGTCGCTTGTTGTTCTCGGACGCCACAGTGTGCACCTAACAGTGATTCTGCAGTCTGCGTACTGCCTTCCGGACCCTACGCCCTTCTGCAGAGAGGGTCTAGGAAGTGTGCTGCGCGACGGATGAGGGAGTCGGCGCAGGTGGGGTCGGGGGACGAGGGCGAACTCTGAGCGTGAGCGCTCTCTGCGGCGCAGCCGCAGATGCCGTACTCTGCTTCGCGAAGCGAGAGCCCGAGCCCCCGGCCCCGCCGCAGCCGACGGACCCGCAGGCCTCGACGTGCGGCGTCCAATGCCTCCACGTGCCGACGGGGACGGCGCCGTCGGAGGCGCGATAGGATAGGGATCGGCATCAGGCCCGCGGCGAAGTCACGCGCGCCTGAGCGGCGACGACGTAGTCGGTCGACGCATTGTCAGCGCTTCCCCGACGCCGCAGGGCGTCGGGACTGTCACCGGCCAGCAAGGAGCTCTCATGACGCAGCCGCCCGCCAGTCTGTTCGTCGGTGTCACCGGCGCCAGCGGCGCGCCCTACGCCGTGCGGCTGGTGCAGGTGCTGGCCGCGGCCGGCTGCGAGCTCACGCTGTGCCTCTCCGAGGTCGGCGTGGCCGTCGTGGCTCACGAGCTCGAGCTCGACGTGCGCGACCGTGCCGGTGTCACGGCCGCCTTCCTTGCTGCCGCCCAGGCCGAGGCCCGCGTCTTCGCGCCCGGCGACCTCGAGGCGCCGGTGGCCAGCGGCAGCAACTTCCCCGACGCGGCCGTCATCTGCCCGTGCTCCATGTCGACGGTCGCCCACATCGCGCTCGGCACCACCGACAACCTCATCCACCGCGTCGGCGATGTCGCCCTCAAAGAGGGCCGGCCGCTCGTGCTCGTGCCGCGCGAGACGCCGCTCTCCGAGATCCACCTCGCGCGCCTGCTCGAAGCGCGCCGCGCGGGCGCCGTCATCGTGGCGCCCATGCCCGGCTTCTACTCGCTGCCGCGCACCCTCGACGACCTGGTCGACTTCGTCGTCGACCGGGTGCTGCAGGCGCTGGGTTTCGCGCAGCGCCTGTCGCGGCCCTGGGAAGGCCGCGCGCACATGAGCGACGCTCGGCCCGCTCGCGACCCCGCCCGCATCGAGGCGATGTTCGACCGCATCGTGCCGCACTACGACCTCATGAACCGGCTGATGACGGTCGGGCTCGACCGCCGCTGGCGCGCCGCGGCTGCCGCCGCCGCCACGCCGCTGCCCGGTAAGCCCATCCTCGACGCCTGCTGCGGCACCGGCGACCTGACGCTCGCCCTGGCGCGGCGCTACCCGGGCACCGCGGTCACCGGCCTCGACTTCTCGCAGGCCATGCTCGATCGCGCCCGCCCCAAGGCGGCCCACGCGGCGCCCGCCGTCGAGTTCGTGCACGGCGACCTGCTGGCGCTGCCCTTCGCCGACTCAAGCTTCGGCGCGGTCACCGTCGGCTGGGGCGTGCGCAACGTGGCCGACCTCGCGCAGGCCTTCGCCGAGATGGTGCGCGTGGCCGCGCCGGGAGCGCCGGTCGTGTGCCTCGAGGCGACCACGCCGGCCGGCGCCGCCGGGCGGCGCTTCCACGCGTCTGGTTCGAGCGCGTCGTGCCCGCCATGGGCGCCCTCGTCACCGGCGACGCCGAGGCCTACGCCTACCTGCCGGCCTCGGTGCGGTCGTTCCCGAATGCCGACGGGCTGGCGGCCATCATGAGCGCCGCCGGCCTCACGCACGTGCGCTACCGCCTGTTCGGCTTCGGCGCCATGGCGCTGCACGTGGGCGAGGCGCCGGCGTGAGGGCCGACCGACTGATGCGCGATCCTTGCCTCGCCGGCGCCGGCGTCGGTCCGACCGCCTCGGTGCCGTCGTGAAGCCCGCCGACGTGCTCTCGTGGCGCTCCGCCGCGCAGCGCCATCGCGTGGCCACCGGCTTGGCCGCCGTCGAGGAGCGCCTCTCGAGGGTGGTTTCGTCGATCCCCGGCCGCCTCGGCGAGGCGGGCAGCTCCACGCTCGCCGCCGGCGGCAAGCGCCTGCGCCCGCTGCTCGTGCTGCTGGCGGCGCGCAACACCGGCCCGCTCGATGGCGCGGTCACCCGCGCCGCCGCCGCGGTCGAGTTGCTCCACATGGCGACCCTCGTGCACGACGACGTGCTCGACGGCGCCGAGCTGCGCCGCGGCCTGCCGACCGTGGCCCGCACCTACGGCGACCAGATGGCGATCTCGACGGGCAACTACCTGCTGGCGCAGGCCTTCGCCGAGCTCGCCGGCAGCGGCGACGCCGCCGCCGTGGCGGAGCTCGCCGAGGTCGCCTGGGGGCTGTCCGAGGGCGAGCGCCTGCAGGCCGGCGACGCCTTTCGCACCACCGTCTCCGTCGACGACTACCTGCATCGCTGCCGCCTGAAGACCGCCGACCTGTTCTCGGCGGCCTGCCGGCTGGGCGCCCGCATGAGCGGCCTCGGCGACGAGACCGTCGCGGCCCTGGGCGCCTTCGGCGACTCGCTCGGCCTGTCGTTCCAGATGCTCGACGACATCCTCGACCTGACCGGCGACGAGGCCGTCACCGGCAAACGCCGCGGCGCCGACCTGCGCGACGGCACCGTCACCCTGCCGATCGTCCTGGCCATCGCCACGCGGCCCGACATAGGCCCGCGGCTGCTGACCTGCCGCGACAACGAGACCTGCCTCGAGGGGGTGGTCGACGACGTGCGCGAGAGCGGCTCCATAGAGCGTGCCCGCGCCATGGCCCTCGACTTCATGAACGAGGCCCGGCGGCGCCTGGCCGCCTGTCCGAGCGGCTTCGAGCGGGAGCTGCTCGACGAGCTCGCCGGCTCGATGGTCGACCGCTACAGTTGAACCGCTTGGGCCACGTGAACGTCGCCACGCAGCCAGCACGTGACCGCCGCTGCGCATCACCGCGTGAACGCCGCTACCCTATGAACGCCGCCACCCTATGAACGCCGCTACCCTATGAACGACGCTGCCCTGCCGATCGCTAACTGTCGACCGCCACGCCGGCGGCCGGTACGCTGGGAGTACCTGTGAACACGAGCGCAAACGAGCCGACATGAGCTTAGACGAACGACAGATCGACCTGCTGAGCCGGCGCGCCGGCCTCTCGCACGTGTGGGACAAGGTGCTCGACGGGCGGCGCCTGTCGGCCGCCGATGCCCGCGACGTGCTCACCAGCTCCGACCTGATCGCCATCGGCGCGCTGGCCGACTACGTGCGCCGCCGCGCCGTCGGCGACGACGTCTACTTCATCGCCAACCGCCACATCAACCACACCAACGTGTGCCGCAACCGCTGCCTGTTCTGCGCCTTCAGCCACGACGACGGCGACGCCGACGCCTTCACGCTGTCGGTCGACCAAGTGCTCGACAAGGCGCGCGAGACCCTGACCGGCGGCATCACCGAGATCCACATCGTGGGCGGCGAGCACCCCGACCTGCCCTTCGACTACTACCTCGAGATGATGCGCGGCCTCAAGGAGCTCGCTCCCGACGTCCACATCCAGGCCTTCACGGCCAGCGAGATCGCCCACCTGGGGCGCGTCAGCGGCCTCGGCGTGCAGGAGACGCTGCGCCAGCTCAAAGAGGCCGGCCTGGGCTCGCTGCCCGGCGGCGGCGCCGAGGTCTTCAGCGGCCGCGTGCGCGACCTGATCTGCGAGCGCAAGATCTCGGGCGACGAGTGGCTCGAGGTCATGCGCATCGCCCACGGCGTGGGGCTGCGCTCCAACGCCACCATGCTCTACGGCCACGTCGAGACGCCCGACGAGCTCGCCGACCACCTGCTGCGCCTGCGCGAGCTGCAAGACGAGTCGGGCGGCTTCAACGCCTTCATCCCGCTCTCGTTTCAGCCGGCCAACACGGGCCTCTCCGAGCTGCCCGGACCGACCGGCTTCGACGACCTCAGGGTGCTCGCCGCCGGGCGCCTCGTGCTCGACAACTTCCGCCACGTCAAGGCCTTCTGGATCAACGTCGGCCTCAAGCTCGCCCAGGTCTCGCTGTCGTTCGGCGTCAACGACCTCGACGGCACCGTGGTCGAAGAGAAGATCAGCCACGCTGCCGGCGTGGAGACCGGCCAGGAGCTCACCCGCGACGAGCTCGTGCGCGTCATCCGCGGCGCCGGGCGCGTGCCGGTCGAGCGCGACACGCTCTACAACGTGGTGCGCCGCTACGACGACGGAGCGCCCAGGTGAGAGTCGCCCGCGTCGGACGCATCGAGTTCGTCAACTGCTTCCCGCTCTACTACCACTTCGTCGAGGAGCTCTCGCGGCTGGGCTACGAGGCAGAGATCGTCGAAGGGCCGCCGTCCGAGCTCAACCGGCTGCTCGTCGCCGGCGAGATCGACGTTGCCCTGCCCTCGTCGATCGAGTTCGCCCGTCACGCCGACAAGCTGGCGCTGCTGCCCGGCATCTCGATCAGCTCGTTCGGCGCCGTCGATTCGATCCAGCTCTTCACCCAGCTGCCGCGCGCGCAGGTCGAAAGCATCGCCCTGACCGAGAAGAGCGCCACCTCGGTGTGCCTGCTCAAGGTGCTCTGCGACGAGTGGGGCATGGCGCCTTCGTACGGCGCCCGTCAGGGTCCGCTGGCCCAGGCGCTCGCCAACTTCGGCGGCCTGCTGCTGATCGGCGACGAGGCGCTCCACATTCTGCGCGCCGGCGTCTACCCCTACAGCTACGACCTGGGCGAGGAGTGGCGCCTCGTCACCGGCCTGCCCATGGTCTACGCGGTCTGCGCGGTGCGCCGCGACTTTCTCGACGAACGCGGCGACGAGGCGCGCGCCATCGAAGCGGCGCTGGTCGCCTCGCGCGACCGCTGCGCCGCCCACCACCTCGAGACCGCCGCGGCGGCGGCGCAGCTCTGCGACTTCAGCGCCGCCTACCTCGATCACTACTTCGACCAGCTCAAGTACGGCTTTCCCGACGACTACCGCCGCGGTCTCGCCGAGTTCTACCGCCGGGCGCAGGCCATCGGCGAGCTCGACCGCCTGCCCGACCTGGGCGGCGCCGCGCCGGCGGCCGAGTCGGCCGCGACTTCGGCGGCGCGCGAGTCGGCGATGGCAGCACGCGAAGGCCAGGCGCTATGACCTGCTGCGGCCTGACCGTCAGGCACGCACAGCCGCGCGACTGGCAGTCCGTGACCGACGCCATGCCGGTGTGGTGGGGCGGGCGCGACCTGCGCGCCATGCTGCCGCGCGTCTTCTTCGAGCACTTCCGCGACACGTCGTTCGTGGCCGAGTACGAACAGCGGCCCGTCGCCTTTCTGGTCGGCTTTCTGTGCCCGACGCACGACGACGAGGCCTACGTGCACTTCGTCGGGGTCGACCCGGCCTGGCGGCGCGTGGGCCTGGCTCGCGACCTCTACGGACGCTTCAGCGACGCGGCCCGGGCCGCCGGGCGCAGCCGCGTGCGGGCCGTGACCTCGGTCGTCAACCATGACTCCCTCGCCTTTCACCAGCGCCTCGGCTTTGTGCTGCTGCCCGGCGAGCTCGAGGTCGACGGCCTGCCGGCTTTTGGCGAGCCCAGCGTGCCGGAGGGCGCCGTCGTGCACTTCGAGCTGCGCCTCGACGAGCCGGGCGCTCCCTCGACGCGACTCGCGGCGGACGCGCCCGCCGCCGCGTCGCCCGCCGCCGCCGCGTCGCCTCGCCGCCGCCGCCGCGTCGCCCGCCGCAGGCGCGCCCGCCACCGCCGCGTCGCGCGCGGCGTCGCCTGCGACCGCGCCCTCCGACGAGCGTGCCTGACGTGGCGGCGCAACGGCTCACCGACGCCGCCGCGCTGGCGCTGCTCGAGGGCGGCGACCTGCTCGAGCTCGGGGCGGCGGCCGACGAAGTCCGGCGCCGCCTCCACCCGGCTAGCGACGTCACCTTCGTGGTCGACCGCAACATCAACTACACCGACTACTGCATCTCGGGCTGCCGCTTCTGCGCCTTCTACAAGGAGCCGGGCAGCGGGGCGGGCTACCTGCTCACTCGCGACGAGATCTTCCGCAAGATCGAGGAGACCCTCGCGCTCGGCGGCACCGCCATCATGATGCAGGGCGGCCTGTCGCCCGACCTCGACATCTGCTGGTTCGAGCAGGTCTTCGCCGACATCAAGGCGCGCTACCCGATCCACATCCACTCGCTCTCGCCGCCCGAAGTCGCCCACATCGCGAGCCGCAGCGGCCTCGACGGTCACCGAGACGCTGCGCCGGCTGCGCGCGGCGGGCCTCGACTCGCTGCCGGGCGGCGGCGCCGAGGTGCTGGTCGACCGCGTGCGCAGCGCCATCAGCCCCCACAAGATCCCCACGGCGACCTGGCTGCAGGTCATGCGCGAGGCGCACGCGCTCGGCATGAAGAGCACGGCGACCATGATGTTCGGCTCAGTCGACACGCCCGCCGAACGCATCGAGCACCTGCGCCGCATCCGCGAGCTGCAAGACGAGACCGGCGGTTTTACGGCATTCATCCCCTGGACCTTCGCGGCGGGCAACACGGCGCTCGACGACGGCCGGCCCGGCGCCACGGGCAGCGACTACCTGCGTCTGCTGGCGGTCAGCCGGGTCTACCTCGACAACGTGCCCAACGTGCAGGCGTCGTGGGTCACCCAGGGACTGCGCATGGGCCAGGTCGCGCTGTCGTTCGGGGCCAACGACATGGGCTCGACCATGATCGAGGAGAACGTGGTGCGCGCCGCGGGCGTGAGCCACGCGGTCACGGTCGAAGAGCTCGTGCGCCTGATCGCCGCCGCCGGCTTCACGCCGGTCCAGCGCGACACCCTCTACGGCGAGGTGCGGCGCTACCCGCAGGCCTGAGCCCTCGGCTCGCCCCGTCGTTCGCGCCCGGCTCGCATCGGCCGGCAAGCCAACCCGTTTTACCACTACGGCCAAAGGGGAATCCCTGCGTTAGCCGCCTCGGCCTGTTGATGACCGGGGGGCCCTTGTACCGCGGCGGATGGCCTTCCGCCCTCCGCCTGGCTTTCGGAAGGAGGGCACGTGGAAGGTGCAGTGGTACCACTTCCCGAACCCAAACGCGACGAGACGCTGAAGGCGACCGACGACGCCAAGGGCCTCAAGACCAACGCCGTAGGCATGCTGTCGAGCGTCGTCATCGGGATCGCCTCGACGGCCCCGGCCTACAGCCTGGCCGTGACCCTGGGCCTGGTGGTCGTGGTGGCCGGGGTCGGCCTCAAGTCTCCGGCGATCATGCTGATCTCGTTCGTCCCGATGATCCTCATCGCCAGCTCCTACTACTACCTGAACAAGGCCGATCCCGACTGCGGCACGACCTTCAGCTGGGTGACCAGAGCCATCGGTCCGCGCACCGGCTGGGTGACCGGCTGGGTCATGGTCGCCGCCGACGTCATCGTCATGGCCAGCCTGGCGCAGATCACCGGCACCTACTTCTTCTTGCTGATCGGCGCCAACAGCCTGGCCAACTCGCTGTTCTGGGTGACGGTCATCGGCGTCGCCTTCCTCGTGCTCATGTGCGCGATCACGGCGATCGGCATCGAGGTGTCGGCCCGGCTGCAGTGGTTCCTGCTGGGCTTCGAGTACCTCATGCTGGTCATCTTCTCGGTGGTCGCGCTCACCAAGGTCTACACCTCACATCCGGCCGGCTCCATCCACCCGGCGGTCTCCTGGTTCGTGCCCAACATGAACCTGGGGGCGCTCGCCGGCGGCGTGCTGCTCGCCCTCTTCATCTACTGGGGCTGGGACACCGCGGTCTCGGTCAACGAGGAGACCTCGAACAAATCGATCGTGCCGGGCATCGCCGCCATCCTCAGCACGGTCGCCCTGGTGTTCATCTACGTGCTGGCGACCACCGCGGCGCAGGCCTTCCACGGCCCCGCCTTCCTGGGCAACAACTCAGCCGACGTGCTGAGTCCCCTGGGCAACGCCGTGCTGGGCTCGGGCCTCGACAAGCTGCTGATCGCGGTCGTGCTGACCTCGGCCACGGCCTCGACGCTCACCACCATCCTGCCGGGCGCCCGCACCACCCTGTCGATGGCTTCGCATCGCGCCATCCCGTCGGTCTGGGCGAAGGTCAACCCGCGCTTCCAGACGCCGGTCTGGGGCACGATCATCTACGGCATCGCCTCGATCGTGTGGTACGTGGGGCTGACCCTGCTCAGCCAGAACGTGCTGGCCGACTCGATCGCCGCCCTGGGCATCACCATCGCCTTCTACTACGGCATCAACGGCTACGCCGTGCCGCTGTTCTATCGCCATCACCTGTTCGAGAGCTGGAAGAGCGTGCTGATGCTGCTCGTCTTTCCGCTGGCCGGCGCGGCCATCCTGACCTGGGTGCTCGCCGCGTCGTTCGACAGCCTCTGGTACCCGGCCAACTCGGCGTCGGGCACCTCGTGGTTCGGCGTCGGGCCACCCTTCATCCTGGGAGCGGTCTTCCTGGTCGCCGGCATCGTGGGCATGCTCGCCTTCTGGCTGTTCTCCAAGCGCTCGCGGCCGTTCTTCGCTCGCAAGATGGAGACCGTCGACGCCATGGTGCCGTGGTACGACGAGTCGCGGCCCGAGCAGGCCGAAGCGGCGGCGGTGCCCGTCGCCACGACGACCGAGCTGCGGCCACCCGGGCGAGCGGCCTGAGGGGGCCTTAGAGTCAGGTCCACGAGGCTTCGACGCTTCGGCGACACGAGCATTCCGACCGCAAGCAGCACGAACAGAGGCGCGGCGGTCGGCAGATGGAACAAGAGGAGGGGGCGGCCCTGCGGGCCGCCCCCTCCTCGTTCGGTGTTGGGGCGAACCGCCCCTCCTCGTCTCAAGCCTTGGGGCACTGCGAGCTGAGGCGCGCCTGCGCGCTTGTCCGCCGAGCCTGAGCGGTAGGGACTACGGGTCGCCTAAGACCGGCTGCAGGTCGCCCAGAACGGTGCGGACTACAGGTCGCCCAGACGACCCAGCGGCCAGTAGGTGAAGAAGGCGCGCCCGATGATGGCGTGGCGCGGCACGGTCCCCCAGTAGCGGCTGTCGGCCGAGTCGGTGCGGTTGTCGCCCATCACGAAGTAGTTGCCGGCGGGCACGCGGAAGGGCTGCGCCAGCGACCACGGCGCATCGGGGTAGGTGCTGGCGTAGGGGTCGGCGGGGTCGGTGGGTTCGGTGACGCCGTTGACCTTGTCGACGAAGGAATCGTTGGCGCGCACGCCGTTGATGTACAGGTGACCGCCGTGCACGGACAGCAGGTCGCCGGGCAGCCCGACCACGCGCTTGATGAGCACGTCGTAGGGCGGCCGCGGGCGACGGAAGACGATGATGTCGCCGCGGTGGACCGAGCGGTACCGATAGACCATGCGGTCGACCAGCACCCGCTGCCCGGGCACCAGCGTGTTGGCCATCGAGGTCGACGGAATGAGGTAGGGCTTGACCACGAACGACTGCACGACGATGGCGAGGGCGATCGCGATGACGGCCGTCAGGCCGTAGTCGATGATCGTGCGGCGAGCGCCGCTTTCTGGACGGAGTCTCTTGAACATCACACCCGCCGAGCTGCTTGATGACCGGGTTCGACCTAGGTTACCTCGACATCGGCCATCCTTCAATCGACTTGAGCGCGGACCTTCGGTGGGCGCCTATCCGGCCGGCGAACGCTCGTCGTCGAAGGCGCCGCCGGCCGGCGCCGAGGCGAGGCGCTCCGCCTCTGCGAGGCTGAGCGCCTCGCCCTGCGCCGCGATCTGCGTCCACTTGCGCCCCAGGACCGGCGCCGCGGCGGCGAGGCCGCCGAGGGCCAGAAAGCCGCCCACGCCGATCGCGTAGCCGCTGATCCACGTGAACAGCACGGGGGCGGTGAGCGTGCCCACCAGGGCGGCGAGCTGCATCGAGGTCTGTTCCATGCCCTGCACCGTGCCCAGCCAGCGCCGCGGGCTGCACTGCACAAGGAAGGCCTGCTTGGCCGGCATCGAGATAGCCACGGCGATGCCCTCGAGCACGTTGAAGAGCAGAAAGACTGTGAGGTTGCGCGTGAAGCCGTAGACGATCCACGAGCACGCCGAGAAGGTGTAGCCCGCGAACATCAGCCGAAAGCGGTTGCCCTTCTCAGCCAGCATGCCGCCGACGAACGAGAACATCATGGGCACCGAGAAGGCCATCCAGGTGAGGCTCACGTAGGCCATCGAGGCGCCGAGGTGGCGCAACCACAGGCTCCAGAGCACCTCCCAGCCGCCCATGGCGAAGTGGCTCGTGGCGGCGACCACGAGAAAGGCGACCACCGAGGGCGTGGCCAGCGAGCGGTAGCTCGGTCGCACGACGCGCTCCTTGCGGCGCGCCGCGACGTGCGCGGGCTCCTTCAGGAACACGGCGAGCATGATGCCCATGGCCAGCGTCATGGCGCTGCCCGCCAGGAAGATCGCGTAGAAACCGTGCTTGCCGCCGCCGCCCAGCGTGTTCAGCAGGATGGCGAGCGGCGGCCCGGCGACGAGGCCGCCGAACTGCGCGCTCGTGAACAGGCCGTAGGCGCGCCCGCGGGTCTCGTCGTTGCTGATGTCGGCGATGAACGCGCTGCCCGCCGGCCCCACTGAGGCCGCGCCGACTCCCTCGCACAGGCGGAACAGCAGGAACCACCACGCGTTCGTGGTGGTCACGAACAGCAGGGTGGCGAGCGCGTAGAGGAACACGCCGCTGACCACGACGGGCTTGCGACCTACGCGGTCGCTCAGGCGGCCGAGCGGCGACGAGCACAGGAACGTGCCGGCGTAGTACATGGAGGCGATGACGCCGATCATCCACACCGGTGCGTGCGCCTGCTCGTGCAGGAAGACCGGCAGGTAGGGCAGGATGGCGCCGAAGCCCGACCACACCACGAACGAGGCAAAACAGACCAGCGCGAGCTGAGTCCAGTCGGTCTGGCGCAGCGCCGGCGTCTGGCCGGTGTCGGCTGGCGTGGTCACGGTGTCCTTCCCTCGCGCGCGGGCTCTTGCGCCGTCGCGCGCCCCCTCGGTCGCGCCTAGATGATTGATTCCACGAGATTCGCCTCAGGCAAGGAAAGAGAAGCAGAGAGGCCGAAGCCGACGGTGCCCTAAGTCACCGTCTGCCCGGAGGCCACGATGGACGCCGACCTCGACACTCTCTGCACCGTGGTTTATTGCACAGCCGACGATCTTCTGCCAGAGGCACGGCGTAACGCCCGCCGCCGCGTGAGCGACGCCGAGGTCGTCACCCTCTGCGTGGCCCAGGCGATCATGGGGATCCCATCCGACCGGCGCTTCCTGGCGACGGCCCGCAAGCGCCTCGTCCATCTGTTCCCCGACGTGCCTCGCCAGGCCGGCTATCACAAACGCCGCCGCCGTCTGGCCGACACGATCGAGTGGCTCACGGGCGTCTTCGCCAGCAAAAGCCCGGGCTTTACGGACGACCTTCTGCTGTGCGACTCGACCCCGCTGCCCTGCGCCGCCAGCCGCGAGACGGCCAAGCGCTCAGCGCTTGGCGAGGCCGCCGGCTACGGCTACTGTGCCGCCCACTCGCGCTGGTTCTGGGGCTTTCGCCTCCACCTGCTGGTGGCTCCCGATGGTACCCCGCGGGCCTTTACGCTCGCCGATCCCGCCCGCGGCGAACGCGAGGTGGCCCTCGAGCTGCTGCGACGCGCGGCGCGCGGCGGTGAGGTCCTTCTGTGCGACAAGGGCTACGCCGGGCGCGAGTTCGCTCGCGGGGCCGCCGAGCGCGGCGTCGCTGTGGTGCGACCTGCGCGCAAGGACGAGACCGCAGCCGGCCCGTACCTGGCGCCCATCCGCCAGCGCATCGAGTCGATCTTCTGGACGGCCAAGGATCTGCTCACCCTGGAGCGCCACGGGGCACGCACCATGGCGGGGCTACGCGAGCGTATCCTGCAACGCTTCTGCTGCCTGGCGGTCTGCATCAGCCTCAACCACCGGCTGGGACGGCCGAGCCGCGCCCTGGTCGACTACTGCGCCTGAGGCTGTGGGCGTGGAATCAATCATCTAGGCTACCACGAGGGTGAGGATGGCCTCACAGCTGGGCGGCCGGGATCCGAGTGCGACCCGGCGGCGGCCGTGCAGCGCGGCGCGGGGACGGCCGCGGGGCGACGCGGCGGCGAGCGCGTCGTCTTAGATGTCGCGCACCACAGGCACGAACAAGCCGACGAGGGCCGGCACGAACACGATCAGGCCGCACAACCCAAAGAGCGGCCCAAGGCCGAGCGTGGTCGCGAGCGCCCCAGCCACGAGCACGCCCAGGGCATAGACGCCCTGCGTGAGAGTGAACCTGGTGCCCCACACGCGCCCCCGCAGCGCCTTGGGCACCACGCTCTGCACGTAGGTGTCGATCGAGATGAGCGCCGCCGCGTTGGCGGCGCCGAGCACCACGAAGTCGGCCAGAACGAGCGGCAGGGAGTGGACGACCCACGGCACGGTGTAACAACCGCCCATGACCATCAGCCCGATCGTCATGGCGAGGCCCTTGCGCACGCGCTTGCCCACGGCGGCCATCGCGAGAGAGCCGCCGAGGTAGCCGACCGCGATGGCGGCCTCCATGAAGCCGAAGGTGCGCGCGCCGTGGAACCGCTCGGCCGCAAGAAGGAACGTCAAGGGGTAGAAGGCGCCGACGCCGGCCACCGCCGCCACGGCAACGATGGTGTTGGCGCGCAGACCGGCGTGGCGACGCAGGTACGAGAACCCCTCGCGGGTCTCTCGCCAGAAGCCGAGCCGCGGCAGGGCACCGTCGACGTCATCGCCGTCGGCTGTCGACCCGCCGCCTTTGAGCGTCATGGCCAGCAGCGTCACGGCAGACACGGCGAACGTGGCGGCGTCCACGGTGAACGTCGTGCGGGTGGCGAGGTAGTAGACGATGAACCCCGCGGCTGCGTAGCCCACGATCTCGGTGACGTGCGAGCTCGCGTCGAGCACCGAGTTGGCGCGCAGCAGACCGTCGTCCGGCACGATCTCCGGAAGGAGCGTCATCAGGCCGGGGTCGAAGAAGACAGTCGCGCACGACGTGAGGAACGCGAGCGCGAACACGCCCGCCGTGGAGTGCTGCGCGACGAACGGCACGGCCAGCACCAGCCCGCCGCGCACAATGTCGGCCGCCACCATCACGCCCCGCCTGTCGAGGCGATCGAGCACGCCACCGGCCACGGCCCCAAACAGCACGTACGGGAGCGTGAACAGCGCGAGGACCACACCCGTAGAGAGCGCCGAATGGGTCGTCGTGTAGACGAGCCAGGGAAACGCGACCATGGCGAGGCGGTCGCCCATCTGCGAGATGAACTGTCCGCCCACCAGGAGCAGAAAGTTGGTGTTGCGCGCGAGCGGACGGGCTGGAGCGGTCTCGCTGATGGTCGTCACCCCGGGCTCCTCCCGCTCATACACGAGGCTTTTTGGCGCGAAAGCGTTGTCAGTCTAGGCAAAGCAAGGCCATTCCGATTCCGGCAGGTTGACGGACGAGGGCTTGCGCAGGCTACGAGCCTGTGTATACCATCCAGACCACAGCAATCGTCAACCTTAAGTTATCGGCATGGTTGACCTAGAACTTTAGGGGGTCCTGATGATCGTCACGATGACCAAGCTCCACTAGTTTCTTCGAAGAAGGAAAGATTCAAGTGAAAAAGGTCGAAAACGCTTTGGCGTCGATTGTCTTGGTGCTCGTCGCCTCTGGCGGCAACAGCAAGATTCACTAGATTACTCAACACTTCTGACGGAAAGCGCTAAAGCCGAGCCAGCGACGCGCCGATAGATTTGTGTTAACTGCGGGGCGGTGGTTGGTGCAGGCGAATAAGCGCGAACGTGATTTTGTGAAGCTTGCCTTCGCGGCGAGCATTTTGGCAGCCGCGTGCGCGATTTATGCGGGCAAGCTGGCGAGTGGGAATAGGGCACTTTCCGGGCGTGTGCTCGACACCGTGATTCTCGCGCTCATTGCTGTGATTGCTGATGAGATGGCGGTGGAGGTTCGCGACCGCGTAACGGTCACGGCGGGCACGCTACCCATCCTCTTGGCAGTCATGTTCCTGGGGCAGATTCCTGCAATGTCGGTTGCGGCCGTGGTCGGCCTCTGGGGAGCTTGGCGCGAGTCGTCGCGAGCGATCGTGGTCTACAACTGCTCGAACCTAGCAGTCTCGGCGTTTGCAGCCGCGGCAGTATTTGCAGTCCTGCACCATGAGATGGCTATTCGCGACGGAAGCGTGTCGCTTGCGCTGCTCTTTGCGGGAGCGGTCGCTGGGCTCGTCTACGAGGGCGTCAACAATCTCTTGACCAGCCTTGGCGCTCGGGTCAAATACGGAATCTCCCTGAGAATGTTCTGGCGCGACGACATGCGATCACATCTGCAATCGTCGGCAGTTGTTGTGGGAATGGGCGTGGCCGTCGCGGCGCTGTACGCGACCGCTGGGATTACCGCCGTTGTCCTGCTGTTCATTCCGCTCTTCGCAAGCCAGTACATGTTCAAGCTCCTGGTCCGTGAGCGCTCCCATGTCGAGAAGCAGAAGGAACTCACGGACAAGTACCTCGAGATGAACCTGGGGCTTGCCGTCGCCATGGTCGTGCTGCTCGACAGCAAAGACGAGTACACCGCCGACCATTCGGCGGCGGTAGCGATGTATTGCCGCGACATGGCGCTGGCCGCGGGCATGGACGAGAGCGAAGCCGAGGAGATCCACCTCGCCGGTCTGCTGCACGATCTGGGCAAGGTGGGCACGCCGGACGCCATTCTGCGTAAAGACTCGACCCTCGACGACGACGAGTGGGCGTACATCCGCCAGCATCCGGAAAAGGGGGCCGAGGTCCTCTCGCACATGGCCACCTACAAGAATGTGGCCGACATCGTGCGCTATCACCACGAGCGGCTGGACGGCACCGGCTATCCGCTGGGTCTCAAAGGTGAATCGATCCCCGAAGCCAGCAAGATGCTGGCGGTGGCCGATACCTATCACGCCATGACCTCGGACCGCCCGTACCGTAGGGCCTTGAGCTCGTTCGAAGCGCTCAAGGAGCTGCGGGCGATGGCCGGCGTCGGTCTCGATGCGCGATGGGTCGAGGTCCTGGCAGGCATCCTGCGAGACAAAGACCTCGCCTATCGGGACGGCAGCGCGACCGACTTCATGGACGAGTACGAACGTGGACGCCTCAACCTGCGCTTGCGCGGTGACGCCTTGGCTGACCTCAGCGGACTCGCGAGGGCGCGCGAGGACCCAGCGGCAGGCTGAACAGCGCGCGAGCGCTGAGAGCGGCCAGCGCTGCCTTGGCGACATCTCCCGGAACGAATTGTCCGACCCCACCCCAGAGGATGGCATCGAGGCTCGTCGTGTGGAGCTGCCAAGCCAGCCACGAGGCGCCAATGGCGTAGATCGGGACGAGACCGATGAACGCGATGCCGAACAGCGCCCAGAACCCTTCCGCCTGCCAGCGCTCGCAAAGTCTGCCGACCACGTAGGCGGCGACCACGAACCCGAAGAGGTAACCTCCGGCCGGGCCTACTAATGCGCCGGCCCCTGATGCTCCCTGTGCATAGACGGGCGCCACGAGGCCGACGATCAGATAGGCGACCACGCTCAGCACGGCGAGCCTTGCGCCGAGCACGAGCCCCGCAGCGAGCACGAAGAAGACCTGGAGGGTGAGAGGCACCGGGCCGAAGAGCGGCAGGCTGACGAGGGCTCCGAGCGAGATCAGTGCGGCGAACAGAGCCGCCAGGGCGAGGTCACGCGTGGAGAGGGGAGTGTGCAATTGTCAACTCAGGAGGACAGCAAGAGTTGACAATGTAAAGCGCGAGGCGGCCCCCTGTCAAAGGCGCCGTCTCGCGCTCGCTCCCTACTGATGCAACGTGACGTCGCCGGAATGGAACCGCCGGATGTGGCGATCGGGCAGTTCCACAAGGAGAGCGCCGCGGTCGTCGATGCCCGCCGCTTCGCCTACCACGGGACCCTCGCGGGTCTGCATGCTCACGCTGCGGTGCAGCAGGTAATCGCGCTCGCGAAACTCGCGCAGGGTGCGCTCGAAGCCGTTGGTGAGGCAGTCGACGTAGGTGCGTTCGAGCGTGAGCAGGATCCTCGCGAGCAGGACGCTGCGGTCGACCGTCTTGTCGGTCGCCATCTTGAGCGAGGTCGCGGTCTTTCTGAGCGGCACGGGCAGTTCGGAGAACTCGACGTTGACGTTGATGCCGATGCCCGCGACGACCCAGTCGACCCTGTCCTGTTCGCCCGATACCTCGAGCAGGATGCCGCCTGCCTTCTTGTTGTCGACGATGAGGTCGTTGGGCCACTTTAGGTGCACCGGGATCTTCACCTGCGCCTCGATCGCCTCGGCGACGGCATCGCCCGTCGTCAGAGTCAGCAGGTGAGCGTCGGTCATGGCCAGCTCGGGCCGCAGGATTACTGAGAAGAGCAGGCCTTTTCCCGGTGGCGACGTCCAGGTGCGGCCAAGGCGGCCCCTGCCCTTGAGCTGGCTCTCGGCGACCACGACCGTGCCTTCGGGAGCGCCGTCGTTCGCCAGGCGCCGCGCCTCGGCGTTGGTCGACTCGATCTCGTCGTGGTATCTGAGCGACCTGCCGAGGGCCGAGCCCTGGGTGAGCTTTGCGACCACCGGCATGACGAGGCGGCGCGGCTCTTCTTCGAGCCGATAGCCGCGTCGCGAGATGCCGAGAATGCGAAAGCCGCGGGCGCGCAGGGAGTTCACGTGCTTGTGCACGGCGTTGCGCGAGATGCCGAGCGAATCGCTGATCGCTTGACCCGAGACGAACCCCGGGTTGTCGCGCAGGATCTCGATCACTGTTTTCTTGCGTGGACTCATGCGCTGCGATTCTACGAAGACGATCGATGCGGATGATTCCATGACCCCCCTCCCGGTCCGATTGGCAAGAGGGAGGCTATCGGCCGCGAGTCAGGGTGAAATCAGCCCGTGGTTGTATCTTCGGTGGTGCTCGGTGCGACGACCTGCCGATAGTACAGCACGGCTTGGACGCGGTCGGTGACGCCCAGCTTGGTGAAGATGTGGTTGACGTGCGTTTTGACCGTCTTTTCTGAGAGGTACAGCCGCGCCGCGATCTCGTGGTTGCGAAGACCCGCTGCGACGAGGCCGAGCACCTCGTGCTCGCGGCTGGTAAGGTCGCCAGCCCGCCCGACGTCCTGCTCGCCGCGCGGCAGTAGCTTGCGCACCGAGCGTAGCTGCCGCGGCGTGCCGTGCTTCCTTGTCCATGCCACAAGCTCTTGTGGGATGTCTGGATGGGAGTGCTGTCCGCACGCCTCGATCGACCAGCCCCTGCAGCGAGTCGTCGCCGCCTCTGAACACGTCGATGAACAGGGGCACAGATTTCGCGCTGTGGGCAAGCGCCTGGACGAGCGGGCGACGGTGCCCCGCAAGCTCGGGGTCGTTGAGCGCCACCAGGGCCAGCGCCGGCCACTGGGCGAACTCCTGGCACAGGAAGTCGATGTGACCCAACTCGAGCTGGGCGGGCAGGCATGCCCTGAGAGAGGTGAGGGCCGAGCGAGCGTCGCCGCCAAGGTGGCGCCAGGGCCGCCCTGAAGAAGAGGCACTGGTTGCTGATGAACGCAAGCTCGAGCGCGGCGCTCTGTCGCTCCACGTCGATCAGGCGGGTCGCGCCGTCCGATGGATCGCCCGTCAGGCCCGAAACGAGGCAGAGGCCGGCTTCGGCCGCCAGCCAAAGCGAGGGGGCGCCGATAGAACGCCCGACTCCGGCGGCCTGGCCAAAGGTGATAAAGGCATCGTCGAGGCGCCCCGCGTGGCGCATGGCGTTCGCAAGGCCGGTCAACATCATCGAGAAGGACCAAGCGTCTTCACGGACTTGCGGCGATGCCGCCAACCGTTCGAAATCAGATAGGGTCCCGGTGCCGCTATCCTCCGACAGGGCCAACCGAAATAGGCTGATGTCGAAAACGTGTTCTACGTGGTCGAGACCGAGCCGTCCGCACTCCATAGTGAACGCGCTAGCGGTGCTGCGCGCGCCTCGGTAGTCGGCAAGCTCCCGCTCAATCTCGACCATGGTGCCCAGAATCGAAACCGCCAAGCTCGCGAGGCCAACAGTCTGAACTTGCGGCAATACCGCGTGCAGGCGTGCCCTTGACATGAAGAAGTCCCCGCGGAGGTACCCGGTATTCGCCTCCAAGGCTGCGATACGAACCAGTTCGCGAAAGCACGCTTGGTCTGCGACACTGCGTGCTTCGTTCCAGAACTGTTCCGATTGCGCCCAGTGGCAGACGTAGCTGTGTGCGGATCCCAAACTGACCAATGTGTGAACACGCTGCTCTGCTGTGGTGGCCGCCCGCAAGGCAGCTTCACAGTGAGCGGCCGCTTGCCCGAGGTCGCCCTTCCAGAACCAGATGGCCTCGATCGCGCTGAGAGCGTGGTACACGCCCCACGAGTCGCCGCGGGCCCGAAATGAGGATTCGGCCAGCGTGAGGGCGTCGAGCGCCTTTGACGAATCGCCCTCGCGCAACGCCAGCTGTCCCCGCAAGAACAAGACCCACGGGTCGTCGTGTGCGTGCGTATGGAGCCAGTCGGTCGAGCCACGAGCGCAGCGAGTCGAAGCGGCAGTTGTCGGTGACGAGCTCGCCGCTGCGCGACACCACGGCCAGCGCCTCGCCCGGCTCGTTGGCGGCGAGGTAGAGCTCTATCGCCGTCTCGGGGTCGCCCGCGTCTTCGACCGCACCGGCGGTGTGGATCTGGAGGTCGCGGAACGCTCCCGCGCCGTATTCGTTGACATACCACTGCCGGAGGTAGTCGCGCAGGAGCTGATGGTAACGGTACGTGCCGGTCGCCCGGTCGACGAAGGTGAAGACGTTGTGCGCCACCAGCCGCTCGAGCGAGCGCTGCGCGTGGTCGGCGCGGGCCACTTTGTCGGCGAGCTCGACGGTCATGGATTCGAGGCAGCAGGTGGCCAGCAGGAACGCGACGGTCTCGGCGTCTTCGCGGCGAAACGCCTCTTCGGACAGATACGAGAAGACGTCGCTCGTGAGGCGCGGGTCGACCAGGGCGTGCTCGATGGAACCGAGGTTGGTCCAGTCGAGGGCCCTGCTGATGAGCACCAGGCTCGCCGGCCAGCCCTCGGTGAGGCGCGACCAGGCGGCGGGCCTGGGCGCGGGCGAGCCCGGCCCGCGAGCGGGCGGCGAAGAGTTCGACGACCTGCTCGGCGTCGAGGCGCAGGTCTTCGAAGCTCAGCTCGACGATCTGATCGTCGAGCTTCAGGCGGGTCGTGGCGATCGCCGGCTGGTAGCGCGTGAGCAGCACGAGGTGCACGTGCGGCGGCGCGTTGGCAAGCAGGTAGTCGAGGGTGCGGTTGAGCTCGGCGGATGCGATCGCCTGGTGGTAGTCGTCGATGACGATGTGCAGGTCGCCGTCGACCTCGTCGCGCAGCTCCGAGACGAGCAGGGCCGTCATTTCGGACGGCGACATGGGCACTTCGTGGGCTTCGGCGAAGCGTTCGAGCAGGATGGCGCCGAATCCGGGGACCGGCTCGCGGATGGCCTGCACGAGCGAGGCGATGAGCACGGCCGGGTCGTGGTCGAGGACGTCGAGCCGGTACCACGCGGCGCGCCAGCCGAGCCGGCGCGAGGCTTCGGCGACGACCACAGTTTTGCCGTAGCCGGCCGGCGCACGCACGATGAGGAGCCGCCGCTCGGCGCCCTCGGCAAGCTTGGCGAGCACGGCGGGGCGTATAAGCGCGAACCCGCCGCTGGGCGTGGCGATCTTGGCCGCGACGAATGCCGGGACGCCGGCGACGCGGCGGCGCGATGGCGAGCTTTGGTGATCCCCCACTGGCAGCTCCCCGATCCGGGAGCCCCACGCTCCCGCTACGAGCGCGCCCACTATATCATTCGCAGAGTGGCCGCCGAGGGGTCACTCGCGACCCGTGGTTGACAATGCCTCGGGATCGCGCGTGACGATGGTGCGCCGCGGCTCGTCGAACGTCTCTGCCTCGTGATCGGCAAGCGCCCGTCCCGTTTCTCCGGTTAGAATAGTGCCAATGACAAAGCCACCCCAGAGACCCCCGCGGCGACGCAAGAAGAAAGAGCCGCTCGCCATCCTCATCCTTGCCCTGCTCGTGGCGCTCGTGGCGTGGCCGTTCGAGAAGCTGTTCGGGCGCGGCGGCGGTCGCGGCCGCGGCCGGGCGCGCCTCGTGGTCGTGCTCGTCGTGGGCATCGTGCTCGCCCTGCTGGTCGCCGCCGTCGCCTTCGACGCCGCGTCGACGGGCGACACGATCCATCGCAACATCACGGTCGACGGCGTCGCGGTCGGCGGGCTCACCGTCGCCCAGGCCACCCAGAAGCTCGAGACCGTCGCGCTGCGGGGAGGGGGCGTCACGCTCTCGTGGAGCGGCCGGCAGTGGCGCCTTACGGCGGCCGAGCTGCACGCGCGCCTGCGCGCCAGGGTCGCGGCCGGCAGCGCCTTCGCCTACACGCGCACCGGCAACTTCATGGCTCGCGGCTGGCGCGGCTTCACCCTGCTGTTCACCAGCCATCCGGTGGCCGCCTCGGTCACCTTTGCCGAGCCGGCGACGCGCGAGCGTCTCGACGCCATCGCGCAGGCGGTCGACGTGAAGCCGGTGCAGGGCGCGGTGTCGATCAGCGGTTCGCGGTCGGTGGTGCGCGCCGCCAGCAACGGTCGCGCCGTCGAGCGCGCCGCCGTCGTGCGCCTGCTGGCCGACGCCGCGCTCTCGGGTCGCCAGGTGAGCGCGGCGCTGCCGGTGGTCACCGTGGCCCCCGTCGTGTCGACCGCCGACGCACAACAGGCGGCCGCGACCGCCACGGCCTGGCTGGCGGGACCGCTGCGGCTCGTCCACGGCGGCCACACCTGGACGATCAGCCGCCAGGATCTCGGCCAGTACCTCGCCTTCGTGCACCAGTCGAGCGAGCCGCATCTGCGCGTGACCTTCGACTCGCCGGTCACCCGGGGCTACTTCGACTTCATCACCCAGCAGGTCGGCAGGCCCGGCCGGAACGCCACGTTCACGACCACCGCCGGTGGCCGGCACGTGCGCATCAAGCGCGGCTCGCCGGGCTACGGAGTGGTGCCCAAAGCGACGATCGCCAACATGGATGCGGCCGCCGCCGTGGGCGGCAGCCGCGTCGCACAGGCCGTCTTTGGCAAGGCGCCGCCCACGCTCACCGACGCCGAGGCGCGCGCCCTGCGCATCAGCACGCGGATCGGCACCTACACCACTGCGGTGGCCGGCACCAGCAACCGCCTGACCAACGTCTCGCTGGGCGCGTCGCTCATGAACAACACGCTGATCGCACCCGGCAAGATCTTCTCGGTGAACGCCACCACCGGCGAGCGCACTGCGGCCAAGGGGTTCAAGATGGCGCCGACCATCATCAACGGCAAGCTCGGCGATACGGTGGGCGGCGGCATGTGCCAGGTCTCCACAACGGTCTTCAACGCCGCCTTCGAGGCCGGCCTGCAGATCGTCGAACGCCACAACCACGAGCTCTACATCGCGCACTACCCGCTGGCGCGCGACGCCACCGTGAGCTACGGCTCCTACGACCTCAAATTCCGCAACGACACACCCAACTGGATCCTGCTCAAGACGAACTTCACGGGCTGGTCCCTGACCGTCTCGCTGTACAGCGCGCCGCTGCATCGCCACGTCGTCTCATCGATCAGCAACTGGTACGACCTCGTGCCCTTCTCGATCCACAAGCAAGACGACCCCACCCTCGCCAAAGGCACGACCAGGGTCGACACTCCGGGCGTGGGCGGCATGAGCATCGACTGCTTCCGCAAGGTCTACGACGCCAACGGCAAGCTGCTCTGGAACGACGACTTCAAGAGCGTCTACTCGATGGTCCCCGAGGTGTTGCTGGTGGGCACCAAGGCCAAGTCGACCCCGACGCCCAACCCCTCGGGGTCGACTTCGTCGACTCCTACCCCCAAGCCCTCCTCGACGTAAGCGGCGAAGAGGGCGCGCTTGCGCACGCTCGCCCACCCCGGCGCGCGGGGGCTGCCTCGCCGTCTAGGGCCGGGCGCCCGCGATGCGCAAAGCAAGCTCGACGGCCTCGGCGGCGCTCGACGCGCGGTGCAGGCCGTCGGCGGCGCCCTCGGCCGGCGTCACGGTCCAGCTCTCGAGCAGCACGACCTCGCGCCCGATCGAGCGCGCCAGGCCGATCTCGGACAGCGTGCCCCAGGAGCCGCCCAGGGCGATCACGACGTCGCCGCTGGCCACCACCGCGAGGTTGCGGGCGTGGCCCATGCCGGTGAGCAGCGAGAGCGAAAGGTCGGGCGCCGCCCCGGCGCGGTCGAGCCCCGGCAGCACGCCCACGCAGTCGCCGCCACGGCGCTTCGCGCCGCGCGCCACGGCGTCCATGACGCCCGACATGCCGCCGTACACCACCACGCAGCCGCGCTCGGCGAGCAGCTCTCCGAGCTGCTCGCCGAGCGCGGCCACCGCCGCCGTGCAGCGGCTGCCGCCGATCACGCTCACGTAGGTGCGGGCCATCAGTCGATGCCGCGCATGATCGACTCGGGGGTGTCGGGGGCGGCGCCGGCCGCGGCCGGGGAGCCCGCCGCGGCTTGGGCGCCGGCCGCGGCCGGTGCGCCCGAGGTCGCGCCGCCGGCCCCGCTGTCGCCTGCCCGGCCTTTGCCCCGGCGTCGGAGGGACGCTCGTGGCGGGCGCCGCCCACCCAGCCGTGCATCAGGTGAAAGCCGTCGCGAAAGCCGCGCTTCTCGTAGAAACGCTGCGCGCCTTCGTTGACCGTGTCGACGCCGATCACGTACTGGTCGATCCCCGCCGCGGCCAGGCGCGCCTCGGCGGCGTCGAGCAGGGCGGTGCCCAGACCGCCGCCGCGCTCGCCGGCGGCCACGCACAGCGAGGTGAGCTCGGCGTAGCGCGACGCCGGTCGACCACACGGCGTCGGGCGGGGCGACGTGCACCAGGGCGTAGCCGATCAGGCGGCCGTCGCGGCGAGCGCCCAGCGCGAACGACTCGCCGTCGGCGAGGAGTCCCTCGTAGATGGCCAGGCGGCGCGGCCACGACTGCTCGTGGGGCACGAGCTCGACCACCGAGCCCAGGTCGCGGATGTGGTCGATCAGCGCGCGCCACAGGGGCTCGAGCTCGGCGAGCTGCGCGGCGTCGAGCGGCGCGATGGTCGCGCCCGCCGCGGTCACAGCGTCCGCGCCCGCCGCGCCTACGCCGTCCGCGCTCACAGCGTCCGCGCCCGCCGCGCCTACGCCGTACGCCCGCCGCGCTCGGGCCGTCCGCGCTCGCGCCCTCGGTCACAAGCTCCCCGTGTTTCGGTCCCTCGGTGCCGGCCGGCGTCATGTCTGCTCCCCCTGGTCGTTGCTCGTGGCCGTGATGGCGCGCAGGAGCGCGAGCGCTCCCTGCTTGTGCAGCGGCTCGTTCAAATTACCGCATTTGGGACTCTGCACGCACGACGGGCAGCCCGCCTCGCAGGGGCACTCGGCGATGAGCAGGGCGGCGTCGGCGACCAGCGCCGGGAAGGCCTCGTAGGCCCGTCGCGTAAGGCCTATGCCGCCCGGGTAGCCGTCGTAGATGAACACCGTGGCGAGGTCGGTCTGCCAGTGCCAGGCGGTCGACAGGCCGCCTATGTCCCAGCGGTCGCACATGGCGTAGAGCGGCAGGATGGCGATGCAGGTGTGCTCGGCGGCGTGCAGCGCGCCGAGCTGGGCGCCCTCGTCGACGCAGGCGCCCAGCAGCTCGGGCGGCAGCGTGTACCAGAGCGCCTCGGTGGTGAAGACCTCTTCGGGCAGGTCGAGCGTGACCGAGCCGATCACCTCGCCGCCGTCCAGGTCGCGCTTCTGGTAGGCGACGACCTGCTCGGTGACCTCGATCGTGCCGAAGTACAGCACGGCGCCGCCGGCCTGCGGGCGCGGCGAGCCGGCGCTCGCTATCACGACGTGCTTCTCGACCTTGGCCTGCGTGTAGTAGGCGCCCGAGAAGGGCTCGACCACCACGCTGCGGGCGTCCAGGTCGAGGTCGCGCACCAGGTAGCTCTCGCCGAGGTGCAGGTAGACCGCGCCGGGGTGGACCGAACGGAACACGCGGCCGGCCTCGACCGTGCCCAGCACGGCGCCGTCGCGGCCGTCGGAGATGACGAAGGTCTCGGCCGACGCCGAGCGCAGCCCGACCCGGGCGGCGGGGGAGTGGGAGCGCGACCACACCAGGGCGCCCCCGGGTTCGCGGCGCAGCTTGCCGCTCGCGGCAAGCTGCGCCGCGCGCGCCATGCCGGGCGCCCCGAAGTAGGTCTCGTCGCGCTCGGTCAGCGGGCGCTCGTAGGCGGCCGCGCTCAGGTGCGACTCGAGGATGTGCGGGTTGGTCAGGTCGACGATGGCCTCTTCGACCTCGCGCGACAGCAGGCGCTCGGGCTCGCGCATGAAGTACTGGTCGAGGGCGTCCTGGCCGCCGACCAGCACCGCCCAGCCCTTGCCCGCGCGCCCGGCGCGCCCCCAGCGCTGCCAGAGGCTGGTCATGGTGCCGGGAAAGCCGGTGACCAGGGCCACGTCGAGGCTGCCCACGTCGATGCCGAGCTCGAGCGCGCTGGTCGCCACCACGGCGCGCAGCTGGCCGTCGAACAGCCGGCGCTCTATGTCGCGGCGCTGCTGCGGCGTGTAGCCGGCACGGTAGGGCATGACGGTGTCGGCGGCCGCGCGGTCGCGGTCGCCGACGCGCCGGCGCACGTAGCCGTAGATGAGCTCGGCCGCCTTGCGCGTGGGGGCGAAGTCGATGGCGCGCCGCCCGGCCAGCACGCTTTCGGCGAGCACGTAGCTCGACTCGGCGAGGGCGCTCTTGCGCACGCCCAGGGCGACGTCGACGAAGGGCGGGTTCCAGAGCACGATCGTCTGCTCGGGGCGCGGCGCGCCGTTGTCGTCGACCGCCGCGAACGGCAGGCCGACGAGGCGCTCGGCGAAGGGTTGCGGGTTGGCGATCGTCGCCGAGGCGAGCACGAACTGGGGCCGCGAGCCGTAGGCCTCGCAGAGACGGCGCAGGCGGCGCACCACCTGGGCCACGTGCGAGCCGAACACGCCGCGGTACACGTGGGCCTCGTCGAGCACCACGTAGCGCAGGTGGTGCAGGAACTCGGCCCAGCGCTCATGGCTCGGCAGGATGCCAGCGTGCAGCATGTCGGGGTTGGTCAGCAGGATGGTGGCGCCGTCGCGTATGCGGGGGCGCTGCGCCCGCGGCGTGTCGCCGTCGTAGAGCGCGGCCACCGCCCCCGGCAGGCGCAGCGCGGCGAGCTTGCGCGCCTGGTCCTGGGCGAGCGCTTTGGTGGGGTACAGGAAGAGCGCCCGGCTGTGGGGTCGCGGGCGAAGGCGTCGAGCGTGGGCAGCGCGAAGGCCAGCGACTTGCCGCTGGCGGTGCCCGTGGCCACGACCACGTTGCGGCCCTCGGCCAGCAGGTCCCAGACGCGGCGCTGGTGGGTGAACAGGCTGGTGATGCCCTGGGCGGCGAGCGCCGCGGCGATGTCGGGGCTCAGCGCGTCGGGCAGCGCCGCCGGCTGGGCGGCGCGGGCCGCGCGATGGGTGACGTAGACGACCTGCTCGTGCGAGCCGTCGGTCAGGAATGACAGGTCGGCCATGGCGTCATCCTAGCCGATGCCGGCCCGGAAACGCCCAGATGGCGTGGGGGCGCCGCGACGCGTCTAAGGCCGGCGATCGACTTCGTCGTCGCCGCTCAGACAGGCGTGACTTCGTCGCTATGCCTGTCCGTCGGTCGACTTCGTCGTCGCCGCTCAGACAGGCGTGACTTCGTCGCGCGTCTAGTGCGTGCGCACGCCGCAGTCGAGGGTGAAGAACACGACGCCCGAGACGCCCTTGACCGTACCCTTCGAACGGCCCAGGCCGACGCTGCGGAACCGCCTGGTCAGAATGACGGCGCGGTGGGCCGGGCTGTGCATCCAGGCGCGGAAGATCGCCTTGGGCGTGGCGCCCGAGCCGTAACCGCAGGCGATGTCCTCGCCGATCGCCCAGCTCGTGTAGCCCGCGTGGCCGTAGCCGAAGCGGATGAGGCGCGCCGCGAACGACTCGCCGCTGTGGGAGTTGTGGCTGAAGTAGTCGTACTTGACCATGTCGCGGGAGTGCGAGTGCGAGGCGCGTTCGAGGCAGTTGATCGCGGTCAGTTTGTGCATGCCGTGCTTGGCCCGCGTGTGGTTGATCAGGGCGAGGAGCTGCTGTTCGGGTTTGGTGAGCGTGGTGGCGTGGGCCGAGGCGGCTGGTCCGACGCCGAGCACGGCGATCGCTGCAAGGGCGACGATGAGGGAGAGTCGTTTCATGACTGCCTCCGGACGTTCGCCCCCGGCGCGGTCGCCGGGGTCGCTTGTGAGCGCACGTCTGCTGGACGTATCGGAGGCAGGTCCGGTTGACTTGAGCGGCGTCCGACGGTTCACGAACGATCGAGGTCGGGAACGCGTTGTCTGGCCAGGCAACCAGCCGGCCGCAGCGAGCCTCGGGGAGGACGCGGCCTGTTGCGCGAAGCCGCCGACGCGTATACCCTCATGACCATGCAGAGCCTGAGTAACGAACGACGGCAGGCCAGGAAGGTCCGTCGGAGTCAGGTCAGGCGCCGGCGTTTCACGGCCATCGCAGTGGTCGTCCCTCTTGTCCTCGGGGCGGTCTGGGCCGCCTACGCCTGGCCCGTGTCCAAGCCGGCCCGTGTGCCCACGGCGAACGTGGTGTCGCAATTCGGCCAGGCAGGCGCCGTCGACCGCCGGGTCGTGGTGGCCAAGCTCGAGAACGTCAGCATCCTGCTGCCCGTCAGACTCGAAGCGACCACCGCCGTCGCCTTTCACCCCGTCGACAACGCCAACAGCGTCGCGCTCAGCCCGGTGGGCCAGCAAGGCGATCCCTCGGGCGTGACCGGCACCCTGGCCGACCTCTTCGCCAGCGGCGGCATGCGCTACTACATGATGAGCGGCGACGCGAGCGACGCCTCGTCGCGCACCGCCGGCCTCGACGTGGGGGCCGTGCCCGGCGCCTTCGTCTACAGCCCGGTCGACGGCCGCGTGATGGCCGTCACCACCTACAAGCTCCTCGGTCGCTACACCGACACCGAGATCGACCTGCAGCTCGCCGACGACCCCAGCCTGCTGCTCATCATCACCCACGTGATCAGGCCCCAGGTCATGATCGGCGCCAACGTCACCGCCGGCGAGAGCGTGCTCGGCGCCGTGCGCGGGTTCCCGACCACGCTCGACCAGGGCCTGCGCCGCTTCACCACCGACGCCGGCGACCACGTGCAGCTGGTCGCCGTGCGGGTGCCCACCCAGATCACGGGGTTCTGACCGGTGCCACTGGCCGCGGTGCCGGCCGCCGCGCTGGCGGTGATCGGTGGCTCAGCGACTCAGGGGGGCGCCTTTCCCGGCGACCTGCACCCCGACGCCAGCCCGCTCGCCGAGGGCCTCGTGTTCGAGACGCCCTACGGCGACAGTCCGCCCTTTCAGCTGTTCACGCTCGCCGGCGAGCCCGTGCTGCACGTGCGCATGCACGGCTGGCGCCCGGGTGTGCCGCGCGGCCTGGCCTCGCGCCAGGTCTTCAGCGTGCTGCACAGGGCCGGCGTGCGCCGCATCCTCTCCGAGGCCGGCGTCGGGAGCCTGAACCACCTGCTCGACCCGGGCGATCTCGTGGTCTGCGACGACTTCGTCGACCTGACGACCGAGCGCGCCGGCGAGGGCGTGGTGGGCGGCCGCCTGCTCATCATGCGCGAGCCGGTGTGTCCGGTGGGTCGCGCGGCGCTGCTGCGCGGCGCCGGGCGCCTGGCGCCCGACCGGCGCCTCTTCTCGCGCGGTGTCTATGTGGTGACCGAGGGTCCGCGCTTCGAGTCGCCGGCCGAGGTCCGCCACCTGCAGAGCGCGGGCGACGTCGTGGGGCAGAGCTTCTCGCCCGAGGTCTGGCTGGCCCGCGACATCGGTGCCTGCTACGCCGGCATCTACCTCATCGTGAACTACGCCGAGGGCGTGGTCGAAGACTGGAGTCACGACGAGCTCAAGCGGCGGTTCACCGACGATGCCTTCGTCATGGGTCGCGTGGTGCTCGACGCGGCCGTGTCGTGGTCGCGCGACGACGCCCCCTGCCACTGCCGCGAGCTGCGCAAGCCCACCCTGCTGCAGTAAGGCCGCCGGTCAGCCCTTGGTCACGTACCACCAGGCGATGATGCCGAGGGCGTTGAACGCGGCGTGGAAGGTGATGTTCGCGTAGATCGACTTGGTCCAGTAGAACAGGGCCGCCAGCAGGATCCCCAGACCGAAGATCGGGACGAGCACCGACAGCTGCTGGTGCCACGCGGCGAAGATCAGCGCCGACGTGAGCGCCCCGGCAAGCGGTCCCCACGAGCGCGCCAGCCCCTGAAACACGAAGCCGCGGAAGAACGTCTCTTCGAGGAGCGGCGCCACGACGACCGCCAGCACGATGAACAGCACGAGCCCGGCCGAGGTGTGGGGGAAGATCGTCACGACGTTCTCCTTGGGCACCGGGCCCACGATCCTGCGGTAGGCGTAGTCGCTGATCGTGCCGAGCACGGTGGTGGCCAGCACGCCGCCCACGATGACGGCCGCCGCCACGGCCCACGAGCTGGTCTCTTCGAAGCCGCGAAAGCCGTAGCTCGAAAGCGAGAGCCGGTACTTGCGCAGCGAGAAGAACCAGGCCCAGAAGACGAGCCAGCCGTCGACCAGCACGGTCGAGACGATCGCCGCGAAGGCGTAGGCGGCGGTCGGTGTCTGGCTGGCGGCCGACGCGCTCCCGCTCGAGATGGTGCCCACCACGGTGAGGGCGGCGATCGGCGCCGCGGCAATGAGCACGGCGAAGAGCACGTCGCGCCCGTGCCAGGGCACCTGACCGGGTCGCAGGCCGGGGGTGACGCCGAAGGTCTGCGCGTCGGCCGGCGGCGCGGGCGTGCCCACGCGCGGCGCACCGTACTGCTGCGCCGGCCGTCGGGCGGTGGCCGCCTGGCGAGCATCGGGCGGCGGCCAGGCGGGTGCCTGTCGCGCGGGCTGCTGCTCGGCCTGTCGCCACGGAGGCCGCTGCTGCGCGTCGCGCGGCGGCGGCCACGCGGAGGGCTGCAGCGCGTCGGGCGGCGGCGGCGACCACGCGGAAGGCTGCTGAGTCGGGGGCGACCACGCGGGCGGCCCTCCGGGCGCCGGCGGCCAGGCGGGTGGCTGCCACGCCGGGGGCCGTCCCTGGTCGTCGGGCGCCTGTCCCTGGTCGTCGGGCGCCTGCGCCGGGTCGGGCGGCGGACCGCTCGTGACCGGACCTTCGGCGGCCGGCTCGGTCTGCTCGCTGCTGCGGTCGTCGTCCACTGCTCCCCTGTCTCCGGTCGCAGACGATTCTACACGCTCGCCGCGGCGAGCCGGTCCGCCGGGGCGAAAGGCCGACCGATGCGGTTGACCCCGGGCGGCGCTGGGGACACAACCGTAACGACAGAGACTCTGGCGCTCCGTGTTGCGGCGCCCCCGTGGTCTGCTATACTCACGCCTCGCCAGGGGGCGTGGCCCGGTCGGCGCCAGTACGCCGCACGGGCCCGAGGCTCGTTGACCCCCTCGCGAAGGCCTGCTATCCTAACTTGCTTTCTGTGAAAGGGAGACAGCGTGCGCCAACTGGTGACTCTCGCTTGCCAGGAATGCAAGCGTCGCAACTACCATACGAATAAGAACAAGAAGAACGACCCCGACCGCATCGAGATCAAAAAGTACTGTCGCTGGTGCGGACGGCACACCGTTCACAAGGAAACTCGTTAGGACCGGCGTTGCTCCGCGGGTATGCGGGGCGGCGTCTGGCTTCCTTAGGGCTGTAGCTCAATTGGTAGAGCACCGGTCTCCAAAACCGGGGGTCGGGGGTTCGAGTCCCTCCAGCCCTGCCAGTCGAAACGGAGCATCGTCGTGGCGAAAGCCGTGAGGAACAATCAGACGGGATCGGGCAAAAAGTCCGACACCACGCAGACCGGCAAGCGCGATGCACGCCCCACCAAGGGAGCGCCGGCAAAGCGCGCTTCGAAGACGTCCGCGGCCAAGCAGCGCGCCCAGTCGCGTTCCGGCCAAAAGCAGGGCTTCAGCTTCTCAAAGTTCCTGCGCGACGTACGTCTCGAGCTGTCGAAGGTCACGTGGCCGACTCGCAATGAGCTGCTCATGTCAACGCTCGTCGTGCTCGTCGCCGTAGCCATCGCCGGCGTGTACACAGGGGCGCTCGACTGGGTGTTCGCCCACCTCTTGCAGTACATCCTGCCCAAGTAACAGAAACGGAGTCGGTGTGTTCCAGTGGTATGTGGTCAACACGTACTCGGGCCACGAGAACAAGGTGAAGGAGAACCTCGAGCACCGCATCGTCTCGATGGCGCAGCAAGAGGCGATCGTGCGCGTGGTCGTGCCCACCGAACAGGTCGTCGAGACCAAAGACGGCGAGAAGATCACGACCGAAAAGCGTGTGTTCCCCGGCTACGTGCTGGTGCAGATGGAGCTCACCGACGAATCGTGGTCGGCCGTCAAGAACACCCCCGGCGTGACCGGTTTCGTGGGGGCCGCCAACAAGCCGGTGGCTCTCTCGCGCGCCGAAGTCGACCGCATCCTTCACACCGCCTCCGTCGAACGTCCCAAGCAGAAGGCCGAATTCTCGGTCGGCGAAGTCGTACGCGTCACCTCTGGTCCGTTGTCCGACTTCTCGGGCGAGGTCTCCGAGGTCAACGCCGACCAGAACAAGCTCAAGGTGATGGTCTCGATCTTCGGCCGCGAAACGCCCGTCGAGCTCGGGTT
This sequence comes from uncultured Actinomycetes bacterium, assembly GCA_963755025.1. Lineage (GTDB taxonomy): Bacteria > Actinomycetota > Thermoleophilia > UBA2241 > UBA2241 > Bog-752. The sequence goes on along the minus strand of CAVWIH010000003.1, from coordinate 2,803 downwards.
CGAGCAGGTCAAAAAGACAGGCTGACAGCAGTGATCCCCCTGACGAAGCGAGGATGACGTGGCCAAGAAGGTCATGACCATTATCAAGTTGCAGATCCCCGCGGGCGCCGCCAACCCGGCGCCTCCGGTGGGCCCCGCCCTGGGCCAGCATGGCGTCAACATCATGGAGTTCTGCAAGGCGTTCAACGCCCGTACGCAGGCCCAGAACGGCACGATCATCCCCGTCGAGATCTCAGTCTTCGAGGATCGCTCGTTCACGTTCATCACCAAGACGCCGCCGGCCGCCGTGCTGCTGCGCGAAGCCGCCGGCGTCGACAAGGGTTCCGGCGAGCCCAACCGCGTCAAGGTCGCCAACGTGTCGCGCGACAAGGTGCGCGAGATCGCCGAGCTCAAGATGCCCGACCTGAACGCCAACGACGTCGAAGCCGCGATGCGCATCATCGAGGGCACGGCGCGCAGCATGGGCATCACGGTCGACAAGGCCTGAGCACGGGCGACTGCCGACCACCGACCAAAGGGTAAGCAAAGCACAACCAGGCGTACGCCAGCCGGCGTGCGCGGTGGGAGGCGGCCGTCAGGCCGCCGCCTGAACCACAAGGAGGCACCATGGCCCACGGCCGCAAGTATCAGGCAGCCCGCGCTGCCATCGACCCCGACAGGGTCTACACGCCGCTCGAAGGCATGCGCCTGCTCAAGGCGCTCGAAACGGCCAAGTTCGACGAGACCGTCGAAGTCCACTTCCGCCTTGGCGTCGACGTTCGCCACGCCGACCAGATCGTGCGCGGCACCACCATCCTGCCCCACGGCACCGGCCGCACCGTGCGCGTCGCCGTGTTCGCCGAGGGCGACAAGGCCCGCGAGGCCACCGAGGCCGGCGCCGACATCGTCGGCACCGACGACCTCGCCAAGCAGATCCAGGCCGGCCAGTTCGACTTCGATGTGGCCATCGCCACGCCCGACATGATGGGCACCGTCGGCAAGCTTGGCCGCATCCTCGGTCCGCGCGGTCTCATGCCGAACCCCAAGTCCGGCACGGTCACCTTCGACGTCGGCAAGGCCGTCACCGACGCCAAGGCCGGCAAGGTCGAGTACCGCACCGACCGCAGCGGCATCATCCACCTGAGCATCGGCAAGAAGTCGTTCGACGAGCGTCAGCTGGTCGAGAACTACAGCGCCGTGCTCGACGAGATCGTGCGCGCCAAGCCGTCGGCCTCCAAAGGGCGCTACCTGAAGAGCGTCAATCTCACGTCGACCATGGGCCCGTCGATCGAGCTCGACGGCACGCGGCAGCGCGACCTGCTCGAAGCCTAGCGTTTCGGGCGGCGGGCCTGGCTCGCCGCCTCGCGCCCGACCGGCAGCGACCGCGCCGCCTGTCCGCGGCGCACCGAGCAGCACGGGCGGGGCCGTCGGCAGGCGCAGTTGCCAGCGGCCGGCGCAACACCTATACTGCGCATTCGCGGCGCGTTCGCGCGTCGCAAGCCGGTGACGGTCGGTGTTCCCCGGTGGGGAACGTAAATGGGCCCAGATGGCCCGCCCGCCCGAGGCGAGAATCGCGCCAGACTTGCACCATGCCTGTCGGCCCGTTCCCGTCCGGGAGCGGGTTTTTCGTTCGACGCGAGGTCTCACATGCTGCGAAAAGACAAAGAGGCGGTAGTCGAAGAGGCGACACGGCTCCTGGCCGCGACCGAAGCGCTCTACCTGAGCGACTACCGCGGTCTCACGGTGACCGAGCTCACCGAGCTGCGCGCCAAGCTGCGCGACGGCGACGCCCAGCTGCACGTGCTCAAGAACACGCTCGCGCGGCGCGCCGCCGCGGCGGCCGGTCGCGAGCAGATCGTGCCGCTGCTCACGGGCCCGACGGCCGTGACCTTCTGCGGCGCCGACCCGGTGGCGCCCGCCAAGGCGCTCATCGAGTTCATGCGCACTCACCCCAAGCTCGTGGTGCGCGGCGGCCTGCTGCAGGGCGACATGATCGACCCCGAAGGCGTGCGGTCGCTGTCCGCGCTGCCCTCGCGCGACGTGCTGCTCGGCCAGGTGGTCGGCACCATGGCGGCGCCGCTGACCGGCCTGGTCACGGTGCTGCAAGGCACGATCTCGGGCTTCGCCCGGGCGCTCCAGCAGATCGTCGACCAAAAGACGGCGGCCGGCGAGGCCTGAGCGGCCCCGCTCGCTGCACGAGTCACTGAAACGAACGTTCCAACGACGAGGTGGACTGACGTGGCAGACAAGACACTTACCAAAGACGAGCTCATCGAGCAGATCAAGAAGATGAGCGTCCTCGACCTGGCCGAGCTGGTGCACGCCCTCGAAGACGAGTTCGGCGTGAGCGCGGCCGCCCCGATGGCCGTAGCGGCTCCCGCCGCCGGCGGCGGCGAGGCAGAAGAAAAAGAAGAGCAGACGGCCTTCGATGTCGTGCTGCAGTCCTACGGCGAGAAGAAGATCGAGGTCATCAAGGTCGTCCGCGCCCTCACCGGGCTCGGCCTCAAAGAGGCCAAGGCGGTCGTCGAAGAGGCCCCCAAGCCGATCAAAGAGGGCGTCAACAAGGACGAGGCCGAAGAGGCAAAGAAGCAGCTCGAAGCGGCCGGCGCCACCGTCGAAGTCAAATAGACACCCGAGTCATCCCGTGGGGCGGTAAGCGCCGCCCTCAAAGCCCTGGTTTGGGGGGTGCAAGTTGTGGGCAACCACATCTTGCACCCTCTTGCCATGCCTCAGATACTCGTGTAATCTATGCGGTCGTGCCGTCCGCCGCATTCAATCGTAGCTCAGCCTCCCTGCGGCTTGCCGTTCTGCGGCATGCTGCACG
>CAVWIH010000002.1:0-34143 GCA_963755025.1 uncultured Actinomycetes bacterium | reverse complement strand
CCGAGACGTAGTTGATGAGCGCGTCGACCCAGACGTAAATGACCTGCTCGGGGTCCCAGGGCACGGGAATGCCCCAGGTGATCGACTTGCGGCTGATGGAGATGTCGTCGAGACCGCCCTCGATGAACGACAGCGCCTCGTTGTAGCGCGAGCGCGGCCGCACCCAGTCGGGGTGTTCGAGGTAGTGGTCGCGCAGCCGCTCCTGGTAGCGGCTCAGCAGAAAGTAGTAGTTCTCTTCTTCGAGCCAGACGAGCTCGGTGCCGTGCACCGGGCACTTGCCGTCGACCAGGTCGCGCTCGTAGTAGAAGGCCTCGCAGGCGGTACAGTACTGGCCGCCGTAGGTGCGCTTCTCGATGTCGCCCGAGGCCTGCAGCCTTTCGACGAAGCGCTGCACGTAGGCTTCGTGCTCGGGGTCGGTGGTGCGTATGAAGAAGTCGTTCGAGGCGTTCACCTGGCGCGTCATCTCGCGGAACTTGGGGGCCAGGGTGTCGACGTGGGCGCGCGGCGTGAGGCCGGCGAGCTCGGCCGCCTGGGCCACCTTGTTGCCGTGCTCGTCGGTGCCGGTCAAAAAGAAGACGTCGTCGCCGAGCTGGCGGTGGTGCCGCGCCAGGATGTCGGCGGCGATCGTCGTGTAGGCGTGCCCCAGGTGAGGGTCGGCGTTCACGTAGTAGATGGGGGTGGTGATGGAGAAACGGCTCACGTTCTGGCCTCGTTGCTCTGTTCTTTGACCGTGAAGCCGTAGCTGCCGACCTTCTCGCCCAGCGTCCAGAACTCGCCCTGCACGTACGCCAGCGGGTCGACCTTGTCGACCTGCAGGCGGCCGCGCGAGTCGACCACGTCGTCGCTGTAGTGCACGGCGAGGATCTCGCCGATGAACAGGTCGTGCGCGCCCAGGCTCAGGCGATGACGGGTGACGCACTCGATGTTGATGGGACACTCCTCGATCAGCGGCGCGCCCACGAGCGCCCCCGGCACAGTGTGAAAGCCGCAGGCGGCGAACTTGTCGGTGTCGCGCCCCGAGGCGTTGCCGCACAGGTCGACCTCGCGCACCTGCGCGGCGCGCGGCACGTTGACCACGAACTCGTGGCTGCGCTGCAGCAGGCCGTAGGAGTGTCGCGAGGGCCGCACGGAGATGCTCAGCATAGGCGGCGCCGAGCACACGGTGCCCGCCCAGGCGACGGTGGCGACGTCGGGGGGACCGCCGTCGACACCGGCGACGGTGACCATGACGAGCGGCACCGGCAGCAGCACGTTGGTGGGTCTCCGCTGGATCTTCATGGCTCTCCCGTCGTTTCCGCAGACTCTCGCGGGCGCTATCCTATATCACGCGTGACGACGCTCGAACGCGCGCTCGCGCTCCCACGTCCGTTACCGCTCCGGTATGATTCCCCCCATGGGAGAATCCCCGCCTTTTGCCGGCATCGCGAGCTTCTTCAAGGCGCCCTACAACGCCGACCCCAGGAGCACCGACGCCGACGTCGCCATTCTCGGCATCCCCTACGACGAGGCCACCACGGCCCGGCCCGGCGCGCGCTACGGGCCGCGCGCCATGCGCGACGCCTCCACCACCTATTCCTACCGCGACGGCGCGGCGCCGTTCTACGACGGCGAGGTGGGCGCGGCCCTGCTGGGCGGCGTGCGCTTCGTCGACTCGGGTGACGTCGACCTGCCGCCCACCGCACAGCCCGAACGCAGCCACCCACTCATCGGGGCGCGCGTGGCGCGCCTGCTCGAGCACGACCTCTTCCCCGTCGTGCTCGGCGGCGACCACTCGATCACCTACCCGTGCTCAGGGCCTTCGGCAGCCGTCCGTTACACCTGGTGCAGTTCGACACCCACATGGACTACCTGAACGACGAGGGCGGCATGCGCTTCACCCACGCCAGTCCCATCGTGCGCTCTCACGAAAGCGGGGTCGTGCAGCGCGTCACCCAGTACGGCATCCGCGGCCTGCACACCGCGGCCGACCAGATCGAGCTGGCCGCCGAGCGCGGCGTCAAGACGTTCTGGTGCGAGCAGGCCAAGACCACGCCGGTCGCCGACCTCGTGGCCCACATCGAACCGGGCGAAGACGTCTACATCACCTTCGACATCGACGCCCTCGACCCCAGCATCGCGCCCGGTACCGGCACCCCCGAACCAGGCGGCTTCAGCTACTACGAAGCCAAGGCCCTGCTGCGCGCGGTCGCGCTGCGCTCACACGTGGTCGGCATGGACGTCGTCGAGGTCAATCCGCTCTACGACCCCATGGAGATCACGGCGCTGCACGCCGTGCGCCTCATCTTCGACACGGTCGGCGCCGCGCTCCAGAAGTAGGCGGCCTCAGGCCGCCAGGCGACCGCGTCGTTCCCGCTCAGGCGTGCGTGGCTTCGCTGCGCGCCTAGGCCGTGAGTCGACTTCGTCGTTCCCGCTCAGGCGTGCGTGGCTTCGCTGCGCGCCTAGTGCCGTGAGTCGACTGCGTCGCTCCCGCTCAGGCGGGCGTGACTTCGTCGCGCGCCTAGTGCCCCAGGGCCTGCACCAGCGCCGTTATGTAGGCCGGCGTCGTGCCGCAGCAGCCTCCCACCACGTTCGCGCCCGCGGCCACGATGGCGGGCATGAACGACGCGAAGCGCTCGGGAGTCTCCTCGTAGACCGTGTGACCCTGCAGCAGCCGCGGCTGCCCGGCGTTAGGCTGCATCACGAGCGGCGCGTCGGTGGCGGCGCGAAACTCGGCGACCAGGGCGGGCATCTCCTCTGAAGTGATCTCGCAGTTGGCGCCGAGCACGTCGGCCCCGGCGTCGAGCAGGCGGGCGGCGGCCTGGGCCGGCGTGACGCCCATCATGGTGCGGTAGCCGTGTGGCGAGGGCTTGAACGCCATCGAGATGGAGAGCGGCAGCGAGCCCGCCACGGCGCGCGCGCCGAGCACGGCGGCGCGCGCCTCTTCCAAGTCGAAGAAGGTGGTCATGGCGATCAGGTCGACGCCGCCCGCGACCAGCGCCTCGGCCTGCTCGGCAAAGACGTCGCGCAGCTCGTCGACGGTGGCGTTGCCGAGGGGCGGCATCATGCGCCCCGAGGGCCCAATGTCGCCGGCCACGAGCTTGCCGGGGGCGACCTCGTCGCGCACCGCGCAGGCCAAGCGAGCGGCCGCCGTGTTCAGTTCGACGACGCGCTCGGCGGCGTGGTAGGCGGCGAGCTTGGCGCTGCTGCCGCCGAAGCTGTTGGTCTCGATGATGTCGGCGCCCGCGACCAGGTAGGCGCGGTGGATGCCGGCGACCACGTCGGGCGCGCTCGTGTTCCACGACTCGGGCGCCTCGGTCGGCCGGTACCCGGCGGCGATGAGCTGTGTGCCCATGGCGCCGTCGAAGATCAGCGTGCGCGTGCGCAGCTCGGCAAGCAGGTCCACTTGAGCGCCTCCCTTGTTCAGCCGACGGGCCGGTACTGCGGCCAAGTCTACCTCAGGCCGCCCTCGGACCCGGCTCGTGGTGTGCGCCGTACCGGCCGCGCTTTGCTCGCGGGCGGGCGCCGCGCCGCCTCAGGCGTCGGGGCTCGCCTCGTCGACCAGGCGCTTGGCCTCGTTGCGCCTGACGCCGAGGCAGACGGCGAGGGCGGCGGCGGCATCGCGGCGCGACAGACCGGCCTGGCGCAGCTCGGCCGCCGCCGCCCCCGCCCGCTCGGCGGCCTCGTGCTCGGCGCCGGTCGGCGGGCCGGCGTCGATCACCACGGTGATCTCGCCCTTGGCGCCGGCCGCGAACCTGGCGGCCAGGGCTGCGAGCGCGCCGCGGGCGACCTCTTCGTGGACCTTGGTGAGCTCGCGACAAACGGCGCCCTGCGCGTCGGGCGCCAGAGCGGCGAGGCAGGCAAGGCTGCGCGCCAGGCGCGGCCCCGTCTCGAAGGCGGCGATGAGGCCGCCGCAGCGCCCCCAGGCGCTCCAGGCGGCCTGCAGGTCGGCGGCGCGGCGCGGCAGGTAGCCGACAAAGCGAAAGCCCTGGTCGGCGGGCAGGCCCGAGGCGACCACCGCGGTGACCGGCGCCGAGGGTCCGGGCAGCACGGTGAGGGCAAGCCCGGCGGCGGCCGCGGCGGCCACGAGGCGCACGCCCGGGTCGGAGACGCCCGGCATGCCGGCGTCGGTGACGAGCGCCACGTCGGCGCCGCCGGCCAGCAGTTCGAGCACGACGGCCGTCTTTTCGGCCTCGTTATGGGCGAAGAGGCTCGTGAGGGGCGTGTGGATGTCGTAGCGCGCCAGCAGCTTACGCGTGTGGCGCGTGTCCTCGGCGGCGATCAGCCGCACGGCGCGCAGCGTGTCGAGCACGCGCGCCGTGACGTCGGCCAGGTTGCCGATAGGTGTGGCGCAGACGTAGAGCACGCACGCATCCTCTCACAAGGAAGCGCAAAGCGGGACCCGCGACCGGCGACACCGTGTCGGGAGGGCGAATGCCGCTTGGCCGCGGTCGCCGCCCCTCCCGAGGGGTCGCGGGCTGTGGGTCCCGCTTGACTGTAGGTATCGACCGCGCGGCTCGCCGACTGCAGTGTTGTGGCCAGCGGTGGCGACGGCTTGTGCCGGGCCCGGCAGGGCACGCCGTGGACAGTGGCGTGGCCGCCCTGCCCGGCGCCGCGCAGAGGCGCGGCGAGCAGGGTGGTGCAGGGCGGACGCCGCACAGAGGCGCCGGGCCCGGAGCCGCAGGTGCACTAAAACGTGTGGGGGCGGGGTCCGCGCCTTTCTGCGCGCACCCCGCCCCCGCACGGAAAAGATCGGCCGCCAGGTCGGCGCCTGGGCCTTATCGGGCCGCGCCGCCTGGCATCCGGGGTGGTTTGAGTGAGGTTACTCGGCGACGATGGCTTCGTTGGGGCACGAGTCGACGCAGGTGCCGCAGTCGGTGCAGAGCTCAGCGTCGATGACGTAGATGTCGTCGCCTTCGGAGATCGCGCCCTCGGGGCACTCGTCTACGCAAGCCGCGCAAGCGAGGCATTCATCAGTGATCTTGTGCGCCATGTGGCCTTGTCACCTCCTGTCGGGCGAAGCCGGGTGGCGTTCGCCCACGATTGACCGTTCCTGTTCCAAGGATACCGGGCGCCCGCGCGCTCGGCAACACGGCCGCAAGCCGACCCGCAAGCCACCCGGCCGCCGCCGTTTACAGCGAGCGACCGCGCGCCGGGGCTTCGTCGGGGAACAGCTCGATGATGGCGAGCGCCGCGGCGCCGAGCACGCCGGCATCGACCCCGTGGCGAGCCGGCACGATACGCACCTGATCGCGGTTGGGCTGCAGGGCGCGCTCGGCCACGACCCGGCGGGCGGCGCCGAGCACGACGTCGGCGGCCTGGGCTGCGCCGCCGCCGACCACGACGAGCTCGGGATTGAAGATGTTGACCAGGCTGACGATGCCCAGGCCGAGCTTTGCGCCGATGCCGTCGAGCACGGCCATCGCCACGGGGTCGCCGGCCAGGGCCAGCGCGCTGAGCAGCGGACCGCCGACCTCGTCGCCGGCGGCCAGCGCGCGCCCAGCGCGGAGTCGGGCTGGGCGCGGGCCGTGGCGCGGGCCGCCTCGCCCATGGCGTGCCCCGAAGCGTAGACCTCGAGGCAGCCGTGGTTCGGACAGGAACCCCGGCAGGGCGGTCCGTCGAAGTCGATCATCATGTGGCCGATCTCGGCCGCGGCGCCGCTGGCGCCCCGGTAGAGGCTGCCGTTCGTGACGATCCGCCGCCGATGCCGGTGCCCAGCGTGAGCATGATCATCTCGCTCGTGCCGCTGCCGGCGCCGTAGCGGAACTCGGCAAGGCAGGCGACGTTGGCGTCGTTGTCGACCGCGACCGGCACGCCGTAGCGCTCGCTGAGCAGGTCGCGCAGCGGCACGTCGCGGAGCGGCAGGTTGACCGATTGCACGATACGGCCGCCGCGAAAATCGACCATCGACGCCGTGCCGACCCCGATCGCGTCGATCGGACCGTACTCGGCCGCGGCTTCGTCGAGGCGCCGGTAGATGTCGTCGAGGCAGGCTTCGGGCGACGCCGTGGCGGCGGCGCCGATGCTGCGGGCGAGGATCCCGAGGTTGTCGTCGACCAGGCCGACGGCGAGCTTGGTGCCGCCGAGATCGACACCCACGATGGAACGCGACGCACTCAAGTCTGACCGACACCTCCCGCCGGGACCCGCGAAAGGGCCGCTCCGGCACACGATACCATGCTGTACACTGGCTTCAGAGAAGGAAACTCCCCGTGACGAGGCGTACTTACCCTCACCGGGTCCCCCGCAAGCGGCCTTGAGCCCCGCGCGCCGGTAAGCGGCGTCGCCGGCCTGCTGCCGGCGGCAGACCCGCTCACCAGGCCGCCGCCGCGACGCGCACCACGAGGCGACAGATGAGCCACGCAGACGACAAGCCCTATAACAGGTACCGCGCCGCGCGCGTCCGGCGGCCGCGCACCGACGCCCCCGCACAGCCGCCCGCCGCGCCGCCAAAGCGCGCCGCCGACGGCCGCGAGCGCCCCGCCGCCGGCGGCCGCGAGCGCGACGTCTCGCGCGGCAGTCGCGAGCGTAGCGTCTCGGGCGGCGGCCGCGAGCGCAGCGCCGCCAGCGGACGCGGTGGCGGCGCCGCGAACGGCACGCGCTCCACGCGCTCCCAGGCCGAACCGGCGAGCGTCTACCGCAGCGACCGGCGCGGGCGCTCGCGGTCCGACAACGCCGACGAGGCGACGCGACCGTCACGCACGCGCCGGCGCTTTCGCTGGTGGTACCTCCTGGCCATCCCGCTCGCCCTGGCGATTGCGTTCGGGGTCTGGGCTATTCTCGGCTACCGGACCTTCGACAAGGCCGTCGCCCGCAGCAACCGTCACGTCACCACGACGACGCGCGCCGCCCTGACCGACTCGCACGGCGGCGTGCTCAGCAGCCCCACCACCCTGCTCGTGCTGGGCTCCGACCAGCGCGGCCACGAACCGGCGCGCTCCGACAGCATCCTGCTCATGCGCTTCGACCCCCGCACGCACGCCGTCAGCCAGCTCTCCATTCCCCGAGACACGCTCGTCACCGTCCCCAGGTACGGCCAGATGAAGATCAACGCGGCCTACTTCTGGGGCGGCGCGGCGCTCGCCATCAAGGTCATCAGCAGCTTTACCGGCGTGCCCGTCAACCACGTCATGGTGGTCAACTTCCACGGCTTTCCCCGCCTCATCGACAGCGTCGGCGGCGTCGTGATCGACGTGCCCTCCGACATCACCTCGTGGTACTCGGGCAACATCATCGTGCACTTCAAGAAGGGTCCGCAGCTCATGGACGGCAAACGCGCGCTGATCTACTCGCGCGTGCGCCATTCCGACAGCGACTTCATGCGCATGGGCCGCCAGCAGCAGGTCGTGCAGGCGCTCGAAACGAAGATCGCCCGCCCCGGCAACTTCTTTCATCTGCCGGGAATCGGCGCGCAGTTCATGAAAGACGTCAGCACCGACCTGTCGACCAACCAAATCATCGAACTCGCCTACCTCGACTGGCGCGCCAAAGGCGCCCGCCAGTTCAAGACCGTGCTGCAGGGCACGCCGCAGATGATCGGTGGCGGCGACTACGTCGTGGTCGACCCGACGGTCAAGGCGCGCACCGTGCAGAAGTTCTTGAGTCACTAGGCGCGCCACGTAGTCGCGCATGCCTGAGCCGGTGACGACGAAGTCGCTCGCCGGGACTAGGCGCGCCACGTAGTCACGCACGCCTGAGCGGCGACGACGAAGTCGCTCGCCGCCTCGCCTCAGCGCTCCCCGTCGCCGCGCGAACGGATCTCGCGCCAGCGCTCGCGGTTGCTCACGACGATCACCGCGAGCAGCACCACCACGGCCGGCAGGTACAGGTAGTTGTCGATGCCGATGGGCGCGAAGGCCACGTAGAACGACACCAGTAAAGCGGCGATCACGCGCGCCGAGTGTCGGCGCCCCGGAGCAAACCGCCGCGCCGCCAGGGGCAGGGCCGCCTCGAGCGCGGGCGCCAGCACGACGATGGCCATGCGCACAGACGCCTGGTCGCTCGTCGCCAGGCTGTAGAGGCCGGCCAGGGCGGCCAGCACCACCGCCGCCACCTCGAGGCGCCCGATGGTCAGCCAGGCCAGGCCGCGGCGCGCCACGTCAGTAGTCGACCCGCAGCAAGGCGAGGCCGCGGGCGGGCGCCGTGCGTCCGAGCTCGGCGCGGCGTCCGCCGGCCAGTCCGTCCGAGAGCTTGACCAGACTGAGGCGGCCCTGGGCGACGTCGACCATCGAGCCCACCGCGACCCGCACCATGTTGTGCAGGAAGCTGTCGGCGGTGATCTCGAACTGAGCCTCGCGGCCGTCGGGCGCCAGGCGCCACTGCGCATTCGCGATGGTGCGCTCGCAGGTGCGGTAAAAGCGCGCCGACGAGGTCAATGCCGAGAAGTCGTGACGGCCCACGAACAGGGCGGCCGCGGCCTGCAGCAGGTCGAGGTCGACCGTACCGCGCACGTCCCAGACGTAAAGGCGCTCGAAGACCGGCCGTGAGTCGGGCAGCCAGAGCCGGTAGCGATAGGTGCGCGCGGCGGCCGCGCGGGCGTCGAACCCGTCGGGCGCCCGCGACACACCGGCCACCGAGATCTCGCCGGGCAGCAGGGCGTTCAGGGCAAGGCGCAGGCGATGCGGCTCGACCACGCCTGCCGGCGCACCGAACGACGCCACCTGGGCGAGCGCGTGCACGCCGGCGTCGGTGCGGCCGGCGACGCTCAGTCGCACGGGCTCGCGCAGCACCGTCGCCAGGGCGGCTTCGAGCTCGCCCTCGACCGTGCGCCGGCCGGGCTGCCGCGCCCAGCCGTCGAACGGCGTGCCGTCGTAGGCGAGGTCGAGCCGCCACGACTCGCGAGCGCCGCCCACTAGATCAGCTCCGCCAGCACGACGACCGCCACGACCACCACGAGCAGTACGGCGTCGCGTCGGTGGGCCTGCAGCGGGTGCAGGTGGGTGCGCGGCGCGCCGGGCAGGTAGCAGCGCGCGTCCATCGCCAGGGCGAGCTCGTCGGCCCGGCGAAAGCTCAGGATGAACAGCGGCACCAGCACCGGCACCAGGGCCCGCGCCCGGCGCAGCGGCCCGCCGCGGTTGAAGCTCGCCCCGCGCGCCCGCTGGGCCTTCATGATGGTGTCGATCTCCTGCAGCAGCGTGGGAATGAAGCGCAGGGCGATGGTGACCATGAGCGCGAGCTCCTCGGTGGGCACGCGCAGGCGGCGCAGGGGCCGGCCCAGCCAGGCGAGCGCGTCGGTGAGCGCGATGGGCGGCGTCGTCAGGGTGAGCAGCAGGCTGGCGACCACCAGCACCACGAGGCGCAGGCTGAGGTAGCCGGCGATGGCGAGGCCGCGCGTCGACAGGTGGAGCGGCCCGAACGTGTAAAAGGCGCGCCCGGGCGCGAAGAGGAGCTGCACGATGAACGTGAGGACCAGCAGCCAGGCCACCGGGCGCAGGCCGCGCGCCACCCAGCCCAGCGGCACGCCGCTCAGCAGCAGGCCGGCCGCCGCCGCCACGCCGTAGACCGCCAGGCCGGCGAACGACGAACGCAGGAACAGGCCTATGACGAGCACCGTCACGGCGACCACCTTGCAGCGCGGGTCGAGGCGATGGATGAGCGACGGCCGCGGGTAGTACTGGGCGATCGCCATCCTCACCGCGACCACCCCCGCTCCCCGCCGCTCACGGCAGCGCCTCGGCGGCGGCGGCGAGCTGTGGGGGCGCCCCGGCCGCCTTGCGGCCGAGGCGCCCCCACAGCTCGACCACGAACGGCGGCCTCAGGCGGTGCGCGAGCAGAGCCTCTTCGCCGCCGGCGCCGAAACGCCAGGGGCCGGCGTCGACCACGGATCCCTGGTCGAGCACGATGCGCGAATCGCAGAGCGCGTAGGCGCGATCGACGTCGTGGGTGGCCAGCACCAGTCCCATGCCCGAGGCGCGCAGGTCGCCGAGGATCGCCTGCAGGTCGCGCCGCGAGGCCGGGTCGAGGCTCACGAACGGCTCGTCGAGCAACAGCAGCGCGGGACGCATGGCGAGCACCCCGGCCAGCGCCAGCCGGCGCTGCTCGCCCCCGGAGAGTGAATACGGATGGCGCTCAGCGAAGCTCGCGGGCGGCAGGCCCACCGCCGTGAGAGCGCCGGCGACGGCGTCGTCGACCTCGGCGGGCGGCCAGCCGAGCTGGCGCGGCCCGAACGCCACGTCGTCGCGGCAGGTGGCCGCGAAGAGCTGCATCTCGGGCATCTGAAAGACGAGCCCGATGCGCCGTTCGCGGTCGTCGTGGCCGGCCTGCTCAGGCTCCAGTCCGTCGAGCAGCACGCTGCCCTGGTCGGGGCTCAGCAAGCCGCGCACGAGCTGCAGCAGCGTCGACTTACCGGAACCCGTCGGGCCGAGCAGGGCCACGGCGCTCCCCGGGGCCAGCTCCAGGTCGACGGCGCTCAGGGCGGCCACTGTGGTCGCCCCCTCGTCGTAGCGAAACGACACGTCGCGGCAGACCACGCCCAGCGGGACGACCGCGGGCAGCGCCGGCGCGCGGTCGCCGCCGGCGCGGGCCCTGCGTCGTGCGAGGCGGCCGCGCCGGCGGGCCCGCTCCCGCAGGGCGGCGTCGCACCGAGGGCGGCGACGAGCTTGTCGAGGGTGAGCGTGAGCTCGGGCAGGACGCCGCGTTCGAGCAGGACAAGGCTCAGCTCGGCGGCGGGCGGCAGGCCGAGCGAGAGCTCCTCGAGGAGCGCGGTTTGCGCGAAGAGGCCGCCGGGCGGGCCGTCGAAGACGGCCCGCCCGGCGGCCAGCGCCACCACCCGGTCGGCGAGCAGCACCTCGTCCATCTCCTGGGTGATGAACACGATGGTCAGGCCGCGCGTCGGCCTCGGCGCGCACGGCGGCGAGCACCTCGTCGCGACCGGCGGGGTCGAGCATGGCGGTCGGTTCGTCGAGCACGAGCACGCGGCGCGGCACGGCGAGCACGCCGGCAAGGGCCGTGCGCTGCCGCTGACCGCCCGACAGCAGGTGGGGCTCGCGGCCGCGCAGGCCGGCAAGGTCGAAGCGCTCGAGCATGTCGTCGACGCGACGGGCGATCTCGGGAGAGGGCAGGGCGATGTTCTCGAGGCCGAAGGCGAGGTCTTCTTCGACGGTCGCCCCCACGATCTGGTTGTCGGGGTTCTGGAACAGCACGCCGACGTCGCGGCGCACGGCGAAATGACCCTCGGCGCTCGTGCAGCTCGTGACCGCAGACCTGCGCACGCGTGGCATAGGTCGGTCGCGCCAGCCCCCCGAGCAGGCGGCCGAGCGTCGACTTGCCCGAGCCGTTGGCGCCCACCACGGCGACGAACTCGCCGCGCTCGACGACGAGGTCGACGCCCCGCAGGGCGTCGTCGGCCGCGCCGCCGTAGCTGAACCGCAGCCCCTCGATGTCGATCAGCGACACGCCTTCACCCCCGAGTGCCGGCGCTCAAGTCGGTCGCGCGCGTTGCAGTGGCGAGAAGAAACAAAAAAAGGGGCGGGGGCGCCTGCGGCGCCCCCGCCCCTGCGAACCTTGCGTGGGTGGCCACGCCCTCGCGGGCTAGACCAGCTCGAGATACGCCATCTCGCAGGCGTCGCCCTGGCGCGGCCCCAGCTTGATGACGCGGGTGTAGCCGCCGTTGCGATCGGCGTAGCGCGGTGAGATGTCGTTGAACAGCTTGTAGACGATCTCTTTGTTGCGCAGCTTGGCGATGGCGAGCCGGCGAGCGGCGAGGTCGCCGCGCTTGCCGAGCGTGATGGACTGCTCGACCAGCGACTGCACCTCTTTGGCGCGCGCGTGGCTGCACTTGATCTTTTCGTGCTCGAGCACGGCGACCGCCAAGCCGGTCAGCAGCGACTTGCGCTGATCGGGCGGCATGTTGAACTTGCGGCCTGAGTTTTGGTGACGCATCAGTCCTCACCCCGTAACGACAAGCCGCGCTCGGCGAGCTTCTCTTTGACTTCGTCGATGCTCTTCTTGCCGAAGTTGGGAATGTTCAGCAGCTCGGCTTCGGTCTTGGTGACGAGGTCGCCGACCGTTTGAATGCCTTCGCGCTTGAGACAGTTGTAGGAGCGCACGCCCAGTTCGAGCTCTTCGATCAGGACGTCGTCCATGCCGCCGCCGGCAGCCGCGCCGACACCTTCGATGGGGAATTCGTCGAGGGCGTGCTGGCGGTCGGGGTCGGTGAAGATCTGCAGCCGGTCGACCAGGATCTCGGCCGACTGGCGCAGCGCCTCTTCGGGCGTGATGGCGCCGTTGGTGACGACGTCGAGGATGAGCTTGTCGTAGTCGGTACGCTGGCCGACACGAGCGCTCTCGACGATGTAGGAGACGCGCTTGATGGGGCTGAAGATGGAGTCGATCGGCATGACGCCGATGACGGTCTCGGCCGCCTTGTTGCCGTCGGCCGACACATACCCCGTGCCGCGCCTGATGGTGAGGGTCATCTCGAGCGCGCCGCCGCCCGAAAGCGAGGCGATGTAGTGGTCGGGGTTCAGCACCTCGAGCTCGGCCGGTACGTCGATGTCGGCGGCCACGACCTTGCCGGGCTTGTCTTTGACCAGGCGTACCTGGACCTCGTCGAGCTCACCGTGCAGACGGCAGATGATGCCCTTGAGGTTGAGGATGACGTCGGTGACGTCCTCTTTTAAGCCGGGCAGCGTAGAGAACTCGTGCGAGACCCCTTCGATCTTGACCGAGCTCACGGCCGCCCCTTCGAGCGACGACAGGAGGACGCGCCGCAGCGCGTTGCCGAACGTGTGCCCAAAGCCCCGGTCGAGCGGCTCTACCTCGAAGCGTGTGCGGTTGTTCGCCACCTGCTCGCGGGTGATGTTGGGCATCTGGAAGGTAAGCAACTGGCCTCCTGTAACTGTTCTCTTGTCGGCTTAAGGTGAAAGCCGGGAGATGGATCGACTACTTCGAGTAGAGCTCGACGATGAGCTGCTCCTGCACCGGCGCAGAGATCTCGCTGCGCTCGGGGAACCGCAGGACTTTGCCGGTCAGATTGTCGTGATCGGCCTGCAGCCAGGGCGCCACCGAAGCCGTGAGGTCGGTCGCCGCGCGGATCGTCTCGGTGGCCTTGCTCGAGCCCTTGACCGAGATGACGTCGTTGGGCCGCACCTGGTACGACGGGATGTCGACCTTCTTGCCGTTCACCAGGAAATGGGCGTGACGGACAAGCTGGCGAGCCTGGCGGCGTGAAGCGCCGAAGCCCAGCCGGTAGACCACGTTGTCGAGCCTGATCTCGAGAAGGCGCAGAAGGTTTTCGCCGGTGATGCCCTGCTGGCCGCTCGCCACCACGTAGTAATGGTGGAACTGCTTTTCGAGGACCTGGTAGAAGCGCCGTGCCTTCTGCTTTTCGCGAAGCTGCAGCAGATACTCGGACTGCTTGATGCGCCCGCGGCCGTGTTCGCCCGGCGGGTACGCGCGACGTTCGACCGCGCACTTGTCGGTGAAGCAGCGCTCGCCCTTGAGCAGGAGCTTCATGCCTTCGCGGCGGCACTGCTTGCACTGGGGTGAAAGATCTCTAGCCATCGGCGCGCACCTCGCTAGACCCGGCGCCGCTTACGAGGGCGGCAGCCATTGTGCGGTACCGGCGTCACGTCTTTGACGCCGAGGATCTCAAGCCCCGCAGCTTGAAGTGAACGGATGGCCGTCTCGCGCCCGGAACCCGGGCCGCGTACGAAGACTTCGACCTTCTGGAGGCCGTGCTCCATGCCCTTGCGGGCGGCCGATTCGGCGGTGACCTGCGCCGCGAACGGCGTGCTCTTGCGCGAGCCCTTGAAGCCGACCGCGCCGGCACTCTCCCAGGCGATGACGTTGCCCTCTTTGTCGGTGAGCGTCACCAGGGTGTTGTTGAACGACGTCTTGATATGCGCCTGGCCGATGGCGATGTTCTTGCGAACCTTGCGCCGCTGGCGTCCTTTGGCTCTTTGCGGTCTTGCCACTCTGCTCTCGACCTCCGGGTCGTCTGCTTAGACGTTGGTTACTTCTTGCGGCGCGCGCCTACGGTCTTTTTGGGACCCTTGCGCGTGCGGGCGTTGGTCTTGGTGCGCTGGCCGTCGACCGGCATGCCGCGGCGATGGCGGATACCGCGGTAGCAGCCGATGTCCATGAGCCGCTTGATGTTCTGCGAGCGCTCGCGGCGAAGGTCGCCTTCGACGGTAACAGACCCGTCGATGGCCTCGCGCAGGCGCACGACTTCTTCTTCGGTCAGGTCGCGGACCTTGGTATCGGGATCGATGCTCAAGGTCGCGAGGATGGTGTTAGAGGTCGACCGGCCTACGCCGTAGATGTAGGTGAGACCGATCTCGACCCGCTTCTGCGGCGGGATGTTGACGCCCGCGATTCGTGCCATTCGCTTACCCCTGCCTTTGCCGGTGACGCGGGTTGGTGCAGATCACCTGGACGACACCGTGCCGCCTGATGACCTTGCACTTCTCGCAGATCGGCTTTACTGATGCTCTGACCTTCATGCCATCCTCACTTGAACGCGCAAGCGGCCCCCAGAACCGGCGGGCATGCCTGCCTCGATCACCGGTTCGAGCGCCTACTTGAACCTGTAGGTGATTCTCCCGCGCTTGAGGTCGTACGGTGAGAGTTCGACCTTTACGCGATCGCCGGGCAGGATGCGAATGTAGTTCATACGCATCTTGCCCGAAATATGCGCAAGTACTTCGTGTTTATTGTCGAGGAGCACCCTGAACATGGTGTTGGGCAGGGCTTCGACTACCTCGCCTTCGATCTCTATCGCTTCTTCTTTGTTTGCCATACTCCCTGTCGTTCGAGAACGCGGCCGCTCATGATACCACAGCGCTTTTGCCGAGTCGAGGATGCCGGCGGAGCCGTCAGGCGGTGACCGCCTGACCGGCGCCGCCCATCACCTCGCTCGTCCGTCTGGTGAGCACGCGCGGACCGGCGGCCGTCAGGGCCACCGTGTGCTCGAAGTGCGCCGAGAGCGAACCGTCGGCGCTGAAGATGCTCCAGCGGTCGGGCCCGACATAGACGTCGTGATCGTGGACGTTGACCATGGGCTCGATGGCGAACACCATGCCGGCTTCGAGGCGCGGCCCCTTGCCGGCCGGCCCATAGTTGGGGATCTGCGGCTCTTCGTGCATCTCGCGCCCGACGCCGTGACCGACCAGCGAGCGCACCACGCCAAAGCCGGCCGCTTCGACGACCTCCTGCACGGCGTGCGAGATGTCGCCCAGGCGGTTGCCCACCTTGCAGGCGCCGATGCCCGCTTCGAGCGAGCGCCGCGTGACGTCGAGCAGGCGCAGGGCTTCGGGACCGACGTCGCCCACGGCCACGGTGGTCGCGGAGTCGGCGACGTAGCCCTGCAGCGTGACGCCCACGTCGAGCGACAGGACGTCGCCCGCGGCGACCGTGTAGGCGCCCGGTATGCCGTGCACGACCATGTCGTTGGGCGAGGCGCAGATGGACTTGGGAAAACCGCGGTAGCCGAGGAACGTGGGCGTGCCGCCGCGGGCTCGTATGAACTCTTCGGCCATGCCGTCGAGCTCGAGGGTGGTGATGCCGGGCTTGACGGCGCCGATCAGCATGTCGAGGCAGTCGGCCAGGATGGCGCCAGCCGCGGCGATGCGGCGTATCTCGGACTGTGACTTGCGCACGATCATGCCGGTTGCGTCGCCCCCTGCCGCTGAGCGGCGGTCAGCACGTGTTCGATGTCGCCGTAGACCTGGTCGGGGTTGCGCCCCCCGCCGTAGACGGTCGCCAGGATGCCTTTGTCGCGGTAATAGCCGGTCAGCGGCGCCGTCTGGCGCACGTAGACCTGCAGCCGGTGGCGCACGATGTCTTCGTTGTCGTCGTCGCGCTGGTAGAGCTCGCCGCCGCAGACGTCGCAGACGTCGGGCGCCTTGGGCGGGTCGAACACCAGGTTGTAGCCACGCTTGCACTGCGAGCAGGTGCGCCGGTCGGCGAGCCGCTGGATGAGCTCGCGCTCGGGCACGTCGATGAGCAGCACCAGCGTGAGCTGCCGGTCGGCTTCGGCGAGCATGTCGTCGAGCGCCACCGCCTGGTCGAGCGTGCGCGGAAAGCCGTCGAGCATGAAGCCCGTCGCGGTGTCGGGTTCGGCCAGACGTTCGCGGATGATGCCGATCACGATGTCGTCGGGCGCCAATTCGCCGCTCTTCATGGATTCGCTCGCGGCGACGCCCAGCGCGGTCCCCGCCTTGACGGCGGCGCGCAGGATCTCTCCGGTGGAGATATGGGTCAGGCAGAACGCCGGCGCAATGCGCGCCGACTGCGTGCCCTTACCCGACCCCGGCGCTCCCAGCAGCACGATGTCGAGTGGGCGGGAGGTCATCTACTTGAGGAAACCCTCGTAGTGCCGCATGAGCAGCTGTGCCTCCATCTGGCGCATGGTGTCGAGCGCGACGCCGACGACGATCAGAACGGAGGTGCCGCCGAAGTTGAACGGCACGCTCAGGAACCGGTAGAGCAACCATGGTAACACGGCAAGCGCCGCCAGGAACAGGGCCCCGGGGAGCGTGAGGCGCGTGAGGATGCGGTCGAGGAACTCGGCCGTGGGCCGCCCCGGGCGCACGCCGGGCACGAAGCCGCCGTACTTCTTGAGGTTGTCGGCCTGGTCGATCGGGTTGAAGGTGACCGCCGTATAGAAGTAGGTGAACAGGATGATGAGCAGCGCTTCGCCGACGATGTAGGGGATCGAGCTCGGCCCGAAGGCGTGCGAGAACCAGCTGTTCTGGCCGCCCGGCAGGAACTGCGCGATGGTCGGCGGGATGAGCATGACCGACGAGGCGAAGATGATCGGGATCACGCCCGCCATGTTGACCTTGAGCGGTATGAACGTGCTGGTGCCGCCCATCATGCGGCGGCCCACGATGCGTTTGGCGTACTGCACCGGAATGCGACGCTCGCCGCTCGTGATCCAGATGACGCCCACGACCACGGCCAGGGCGATGATGACGAAGCCGATCTGCGAGACCAGCGACATGGAGCCCTGGAAGAACTTCTGAATGCCGCCCGGCAGGCGCGAGATGATGCTGATGAAGATGAGGATCGACATGCCGTTGCCGATACCCCGCGCGGTGATGAGCTCGCCGATCCACATGACCACCGTGGCGCCCGCGGTGAGGGTGAACATGATCAGGGCGAACTTGGTGATGGTCAGGTTGGGCAGCGCGTGGTAGGTGCGGAACAGGAAGATGTAGCCGATCGACTGCACCGCGGCCAGGCCGACGGTGAGGTAGCGGCTGTACTGCGTGATGATCTTCTGGCCCTGCTCGCCCTCTTTTTGCAGCTCTTCGAGCTTGGGGATGACGACCGTGAGGAGCTGCATGATGATCGACGCCGTGATGTACGGCATGATGCCTAGCGCGAACACGGCCACCCGGCCGAGCGCGCCGCCCGAGAACAGGTTGAGGAAGCCCACCACGCCGCTCGCGCCGCTGTTGAAGAAGTTGGTGAGGGCCTGGATGTTCACGCCCGGCACCGGCACGTGCGAGCCGAAGCGATAGATGGCGATCATCGCCGCCGTAAAGAGCAGCTTCTTGCGGAGCTCCGGGATCTTCCAGGAGTTCGCCAGCGACTGCCAGAGCTTGTTATTCATGCCGCGCCCCGCCTTGTTCGCAGCTCAGGTTAGAGCAGCTCGATGCTACCGCCGGCCGCCACGATCTTCTCGGCCGCCTTTTCAGAGAACGCCTCGACGCGCACTGTGAGCGCGACCGTGACCTCGCCGCCGCCCAGGATCTTGATGGGCGTGCGGGTGTTCTTGACGATGCGCTTGGCGACGAGGGCCTCGGGGGTGACTTCGGACCCCGCCTCGAACGCCTTGGCGAGCGTACCCACGTTGACCGGTACGCAGTATGTGCGGAACGGCCCGATCGGCATGCTCTTCTTGGCGTTGGGCCCGCGCAGCTTGCCGAGCCTCATATACAGCGGCATCTGGCCGCCTTCGTAACCGGGGCGCACACCGCCGCCGGCGCGGGCGTTGAAGCCCTTGTGGCCGCGGCCGGCGGTCTTGCCCTGGCCGCTGCCCTTGCCGCGCCCGAGGCGCTTGGTGTTCCTGGTGGAGCCCGGGTTGGGCCTGAGGTCGTTGAGACCGAGATCGCTCATGCTTTACTCACGATTTCTTCGTGGCGGGCCGTACCTCGACGAGGTACGCCACTTTGCGGATCATGCCCCGGATGACCGGGTTGTCTTCTTGGACCACGGTGTGGTGCATGCGCTTGATACCGAGCGCCCGCAACGTGCCGCGGTGGTCGGGCGGCGTACCGATGCCGCTCTTTATCTGGGTGATCTCAAGGTCGGCCATGGTCACGCCTCTTCGGCGGCCGGAGTGTCGTCGGCCTTTTCGGAGTCGCCGGCCGCGCCGCGAGGCGGCAGGCCGAGGACCTGGGCTGTCGTCAGGCCGCGCAAGCGGGCGACGTCGGCCGGGGTCTTGAGACCCTGCAGGCCGGTCACCGTGGCGCGCACCATGTTGATCGGGTTGGTGGTGCCCAGGCATTTGGTAAGGATGTCGTGGACGCCGGCCAGCTCGAGCACGGCGCGCACGCCGGCCGCCGCGATGACACCCGTGCCTTCGGAGGCGGGCTTGAGCAGCACGCGGCCGGCGCCGTACACGCCGAGGATCTCGTGAGGGATCGTCGTGCGGTAGCGCGGCACCTTGAACATGTTCTTCTTGGCGTCGAGGATCGCCTTCTGGATGGCCAGCGGGACCTCACGCGCCTTGCCGTAGCCTGCGCCCACGTTGCCGTTCTCGTCGCCAACGACCACGAGCGCGGTGAACGAGAAGCGACGACCGCCCTTCACGACTTTCGCGACGCGGTTGATGTCGACGACGCGTTCCTTGAGCTCTACTCCATCAGCAGGTGTTCTGGCCACAGAGCTTCCTTCACTTTCTCGCTAGAAAACGAGCCCGCCCTCGCGGGCGCCCTCGGCGAGCGCCTTGACGCGCCCATGGTACAGGTAACCTGACCGGTCGAACACGACCGAGTCGATATTGCCGGCGCGCGCCCGCTCGGCCAGCAGTATGCCGACCTTCTTGGCCACGCCGGACTTGTCGAGTCCGTCACCGTCGACTTCGCTCGAGCGGGCCGCCGCAAGGGTGGTGCCGCTGGCGTCGTCGATGAGCTGGGCGTAGATCGCCCGGTTCGAACGAAAGACCGAGACACGCGGGCGCGCCGCGCTGCCAACGACCTTGGCGCGGATCCGGCGGCGCCTCTTGGCGCGAGCCTCGACGGTAGTCTTGGTAGTCATGCGTCAGTTCCTTCTGGTCTCGTCACGCCTAGGCGCGCTTGCCGACCTTGCGCGCGACGTACTCGCCCGCATAACGGATGCCCTTGCCCTTGTACGGCTCGGGAGGACGCAGGTGCCTGATCTGCGCCGCGACCTCGCCGACGGCCT
The DNA here is from genome assembly GCA_963755025.1 of uncultured Actinomycetes bacterium. Taxonomy (GTDB): domain Bacteria; phylum Actinomycetota; class Thermoleophilia; order UBA2241; family UBA2241; genus Bog-752. The sequence goes on along the minus strand of CAVWIH010000002.1, from coordinate 14,811 downwards.
GCTTGTCGATGCCGCGCACCAGGACGACCTGGGGCGACGGCGTCTGAAACTCGATGCCCGCGGGCGGGACGACGAGGGCCGGGTGGCTGAAACCCACCAGCAGCTCGAGGTCGGCGCCCTTCATGCTGGCGCGGTAGCCGACGCCGACGATCTCGAGACGTTTCTCGAAGCCGTCGGTGACGCCCTGCACCATGTTGGCGATGAGGGTGCGCGTGAGGCCGTGCAGCGACCGGTGCGGGGCGCTGTCGGTGGGCCGGGCCACGGTGATCGTGCCGTCGGCGAGCGTGATGATCATCTCGCGCGGCAGGCGCTGCGTGAGCTCGCCCTTGGGGCCCTTGACGGTCACTACGCCGTGCACGTTGGCGAACTCGACGCCGGCCGGCACGGTTATGGGAGCTTTTCCGATACGTGACATGGGTCTTTCCCTACCAGACGAAGCAGATGACCTCGCCGCCCAGCCCAAGGCGCTGTGCCTCTGAGCTGGTCACGAGACCACGTGACGTTGAGATGACCGCGACACCGAGGCCACCCAGGACCTTCGGCAGACGATCCTTGCGCGCGTAGATGCGGCGACCCGGCTTGGAGACTCGCTTGATGCCGGAGATCACGCGCTCGCGGTTCTTGCCGTACTTGAGGCCGATGACCAGCAGGTCGCCATGCTCGCCGCGCCGGTTCTCGATGCCGGTGATGTACCCCTGCTCGAGCAACAGCTTGGCGATGCCCGCCTTCATGTGCGAAGCGGGGATCTCGACCTCGGCGTGGTTTGCCTGGTTCGCATTGCGGATGCGGGTCAGCATATCGGCGATGGGATCAGTCATTGACATTTCTCGTCGCCCCCCTTACCAGCTCGACTTGGTCATGCCTGGAATGACGCCCTCGTGAGCGAGCTCGCGCAGGCAGATGCGACACAGGCCGAACTGACGGAAGTAACCGCGCGCACGACCGCAGCGCATGCACCGGTGGTATTCGCGGGTGCTGTACCGCTGCTTGCGGGCGGCCTTCACAACCAGAGATGTCTTGGCCATGTGCTAACTCCTAGCTTTCACGAAGGGGCATGCCCAGCATCGACAGCAAGGCTCGACCTTCTTCGTCTGTGGTCGCGGTGGTCGTGATCGTGATGTTCATGCCGCGCATCTGGGTGACCGAGTCGTAGTCGATCTCGGGAAAGATCGTCTGCTCGCGGATGCCCATGGAGAAGTTGCCGCGGCCGTCGAACTGGTCGGGCGCGATGCCGCGAAAGTCGCGGATACGCGGCAGCGCCACAGAGACGAGACGGTCGATCATTTCGTACATGCGCTCGCCACGCAGGGTGACCTTGCAGCCGATCGCCATGCCTTCGCGCAGCTTGAAGCTGGCGATCGACTTGCGGGCCTTCGTGATCACCGGGTGCTGCCCGCTGATCTGGGTCATCTCTTCGACGGCGTCGTCGAGCAGCTTGGCGTTGGTCTTGGCCTCGCCGACACCCATGTTGAGGGTGACCTTGGTGACGCGCGGGACCTGCATGATGTTCTCGTATCCGAAGCGCTCGCGGAGCGCCGGCACGATCTCGGCTGCGTATCTCTCTTTAAGTCGTGACATGCCTATGCCCTGTCGATGTCTTTGCCGCAGCCCGCCCGCCGGCAGACGCGCACCTTGACGCCGTCGTCGGTGAAGCGGTAGCCGACCCTGGTCGACTCGCTGCAAGCCGGGCAGACGAGCATGACGTTGGAGGCGTCGATGGCTGCCTCTTGCTCGACCACGCCGCCCTGCGGGTTCTTCTTGGGGTTCGGGCGCGTGTGCTTTTTGGCGATGTTCAGCCGTTCGATGACCACGCGGCGCTTCTCTTTGTCGACGCGCAGCACCTTGCCGCTCTTGCCCGACTCTTTGCCGCTGATGACCATGACCTGGTCGCCCTTATGGATCTTCATTACCGACATATGGTTGACCTCAGCTCCCTCACCCAGGCCCTACAGGACTTCCGGGGCCAGAGAGACGATCTTCATGAAATTGCGCTCGCGCAGCTCGCGCGCGACTGGCCCGAAAATGCGCGTGCCGCGTGGGTTGTTCTGGTTGTCGATCAGCACGGCGGCGTTTTCGTCGAAGGCGATGTAGGTGCCGTCTTTACGCCCGAACTCTTTTTTGGTGCGGACCACGACGGCGGTGACGACATCGCCCTTTTTGACGCTGCCTCCAGGTGTCGCCGACTTGACCGTGGCCACGATGACATCGCCCACACGGGCGTAGCGTCGCCGCGAACCGCCCCGCACCCTGATGCACAGGATCTCGCGGGCGCCGGTGTTGTCGGCCACTCTCAGTCTCGACTCGGTCTGGATCATCTTTTGGTTCTCCGCCTCTTACTTTGCCTTGGCGAGCACTTCGAGCAGCCGCCAGTTCTTGGTGGCGCTCAGCGGACGAGTCTCGACGATACGCACGACGTCGCCGATGTTGGCCACGTTGTGCTCGTCGTGGGCGTGCAGTTTGCTGGTGCGACGCACGACCTTGCCGTACTTCTCGTGCGAACGCACCGCGTCGATACGCACCACGATGGTCTTGTCCATCGCGGAGCTCACGACGACGCCGCGGCGCTCCTTGCGTCCGGGCACCCTCTCCGGCGCTGGCCGTGCGGGCTTGACCGGCTTCTTGACAGCGACCGGGGCCGCCGTCTTGCCGGCGGCCGCCTTGCGAGCAGCAGCCGACTTGGCCGACGTCTTGCCGGCCGCCTTTTTGGCCGCCGGCTTACGAGCCGCCGAGGCCTTCTTGGCCGGCACGCCGGCCGAATCTGACTTGCGGGCCGGCATCAGCCCTCACCTCCGCCTACGTGTGCGTGCTCGCGCTCGATGTGCACCGTCAACAGACGGGCGATCTCGCGCCGCGCGATAGTCAACTTGTGCGGGTTGTCGAGCTGGCCGGTCGCGTGCTGGAACCGCAGGTTGAAGAGTTCTTTGCGGGTGTCGCGGATGCGCACCTCGAGCTCCTCGTCGGAGAGTTCTCGAACCTGTCTAGCCTTCAAAGAGGTCCGCCTCCCGTGTCACGAACTTGCACTTGATCGGCAGCTTGTGCGTGGCCAGTCTCATGGCCTCGCGCGCTACCGGCTCGCTCACTCCGGCGAGCTCGAACATGACCTTGCCCGGCTTGATGACGCAGACCCACGTTTCGGGTGAGCCCTTGCCGCCGCCCATACGGGTCTCGGCCGCCTTCTTGGTGACCGGCTTCTGCGGAAAGATGTTGATCCACACCTTGCCGCCGCGCTTGATGTAGCGCGTCATGGCGATACGGGCGGCCTCGATCTGGCGGTTGTTGACCCAGCCGGGTTCGAGCGCCTTGAGGCCGTATTCGCCGAATTCGACTTCGGTGCCGCCCTTGCTGAGACCGCGCATGCGGCCGCGCTGATGCTTGCGGTGCTTGACTCTCTTGGGAAGAAGCATTGTGCCTACCCGCTATCTTCTTGGCGCCGGACGATCGGTCTGCGGTCGCCGGGGACGACGATCGCCCGCGCCGCGGTCGCGACTCGGCTCTTCGCGCTCCGGCTGACGGCCGGTGACCGGGAACCCTTCGGGCATGATCTCGCCCTTGTTGATCCACACCTTGACGCCGATCCGACCGAAGGTCGTCTTGGCCTCTTTGAACCCGTAGTCGATGTCGGCGCGCAGCGTATGGAGCGGCACGCGACCCTCGCTGTAGTGCTCGCTGCGGGCCATCTCGGAGCCGCCCAGGCGCCCGCTGCACTTGACGCGCATGCCGGCCGCGCCCGAGCGGATGGCGCTGGTGAGCGCCCGCTTCATGGCGCGCCTGAAGCTCACGCGGTTCTCGAGCTGCTCGGCGATGGACTGGGCGACGAGGACGGCGTCGAGCTCGGGACGCTTGACCTCGACGATGTTGACCTGGACGTTCTTCAGGGTCATGGCGTGCAGCTCCTTGCGGAGCGCATCGACCTCGGAACCGCTCTTGCCGATCACGATGCCCGGACGGGCCGTGTGGATGTCGATCGTCACGTTGTTCTGGTCTTTGCGGATGATGATCCGCGAAAGGCCGGCGTGAGCGAGCTTGCCGAAGATGTGCTTGCGGATCTTCTCGTCTTCGGCGAGGTACTCCTTGAAGTTCTTTTCGGTATACCAGTGCGACTTCCAGTCGTGGATAACGCCGATCCGGAAGCCGCCGGGATGCACTTTCTGGCCCACTACGCCCGCTTCCTTTCGTCGACCGCGATGGTGATGTGGCTGCTGCGCTTGCGAATCCGGTTGACCCTGCCCATGGCGCGGAACTTCCAGCGCTTGAGCGTGGGACCTTCGTCGACGTAGGCCTCTTTGACGTAGAGATCGTCGGCCGACATGCTGTTGTTGTTCTCGGCGTTGGCGACTGCCGAGTTCAACACCTTGGCGACGATGCCCGATGCGCCGCGATTGGCGAACACCAGCGTGGTGCGCGCGTCGGCGACAGACTTGCCCCGGATGAGGTCGACGACCTCGCGGACCTTGCGCGGCGACATGCGCACGTATTTGGCTTGTGCTTTTACTGCCATCGCTAACGTCTCGCCGATCGGTCGCTCTTGACGTGGCCGCGGAAGGTACGCGTCAGCGCGAACTCGCCGAGCTTGTGCCCTACCATGGACTCGCTGATGAAGATGGGTACGTGCTTGCGACCGTCGTGGACGGCGATCGTGTGACCGACCATCTCGGGAAAGACGGTCGAAGACCGCGACCATGTCTTGACCATGCGCTTCTGGCCGGCCTGGTTCATCGCATTGATGCGTGTCATGAGACGCGCGTCGACGAACGGACCCTTCTTCGCTGACCTGCTCAAGAGGCTTCCTCCTGCCTCACGAATGCTTGCCGCGTTTGCGGCCACGGATGATGAGCTTGTCGGAGCGCTTGTGGTCCGACCTTGTGCGGTAACCGAGTGTGGGCACGCCCCACGGCGTGACCGGGTGGCGTCCGGCGGTGGTCTTGCCCTCGCCGCCGCCGTGCGGATGGTCGACCGGGTTCATGGCCGTGCCGCGCACGGTCGGACGCACGCCGCGCCAGCGGGTGCGGCCGGCTTTGCCGCCGTCGATGTTGGAGTGGTCGGAGTTGCCGACCTCGCCGACCGTCGCCCGGCAAGCCAGGCTGATGCGGCGCAGTTCGCTCGACGGCATGCGCACGACCCCATAGCCCTTTTCTTTGGCCTGGAGCTGGGCGCTGGTGCCGGCGCTGCGCACGAACTGGGCGCCGCGGCCGGGGTAAAGCTCGATGTTGTGGATGGTCGTGCCGGTCGGAATGTTCTCGAGCGGCAGGGCGTTGCCGACCTTGATGTCGGCCTTGGCGCCCGACTCGACGGTGTCGCCCACCTTGAGGCCCTGCGGCGCCACGATGTAGCGCTTCTCGCCGTCGGCGTAGTGCAACAAGGCGATACGCGCCGAGCGGTTGGGGTCGTACTCGATGTGGGCGACCTTGGCCGGCACGCCGTCTTTGTCGCGCTTGAAGTCGATCACCCGGTAGCGGCGCTTGTGGCCGCCGCCCTGGTGACGTGTGGTGATGCGCCCGTTGTTGTTGCGGCCGCCCTTGCGCGTGACGGGCTCGACCAGCGAGCGCTCCGGTTCGCTGCGCGTGACGTCTTCGAAGGTCTCGGTGGTCATGAAGCGCCGGCCCGGAGAGGTCGGCTTATAGCTCTTGATGCCCATTACCTGCCCTCGAAGAATTCGATCTTGTCGGCCGGCGAGAGCTGCACGACGGCCTTCTTCCAGGCCGTCGTGTGACCCGACGCCCAGCCGCGCCGCTTGGGCTTGGCCGGCACGTGCGAGGTGGCCACGCCGAGGACCTTGACGTTGAAGAGCTGCTCGACCGCTTGCGCGATCATGGTCTTGTGCGCCTTGGGGTGCACCTCGAAGGTGTACCTGTGGTGGTCGATCTGAGCGTAGCTCTTCTCTGAGATGATCGGCCTGATGACGATCTTTTCGGCTTCGATCATGGTCATGCTCCAGTCAAGACGGAGAGCGCCTTTTCGGTCACCACGATGGAGCGGTTGCGAAGCACCTGCTCCACCGAGAGACGGCGCACCTCGCCGGTCTCGGCATACCTGAGATTGCGCGCGGACTTGGCGACCACGGGCTCGTCGTCGGTGACGAACAGCACCGGGGCGGCCAGGTCGAGCGCGACGAGGAGCTTGTCGATGGCGGCCGTGGAGGGCTCGTCGAACTCGAGACCGCGGGCGACGTAGATGCTGCCGCCCTCGGCACGGTCGGAGAGCGCCATGGCCAGGGCCTTGCGCGCCGCCTTGCGGTTGAGCTTGAGGTCGTACGAGCGCGGCTTGGGACCGAAGGCCGTGCCGCCGCCGATACGGGTGGGCGACTTGACCGAGCCGGCGCGTGCCCGGCCGGTGCCCTTCTGGCGATACAGCTTGGCGGTCGAACCGGAGACCTCGCCGCGTGTCTTGGTGTTCGCGCTGCCGCTGCGCCGGGCCGCCTGCTCGGAACGCACCGCGAGGTGCAGCAGGTTGATGTCGGCGGTCAGGCCGAACCGCTCGGGGCTCAGCTTGATCTCCTCGACCTGCGTGCCGGCGGCGTCGAAGACAGTCGCGGTACGCTCGTCGGGCGCGCGGTTGACGACGGGCCGGGGGGCCGGCTTGGCGGCCTTCTGGCGCGGCGTCTTGGGCGCGGCCGGCGCGGCCTTGACGGGCTCGGCTGCCGGAGCGGCCTCTTTGGCCGCGGCGCGCTTGCGCGTGGGCTTGGCCTTGTCTTTGCTCGCCGTGTCGGCGGCCGGCTTGGCGCGACGGCGCGCCGGCTTGGCGGGCGCGGCGTCGGCTGCTTCGTCGGCCTTGGCGGCGGGCTCGACGTCGGCTGTGGCGTCGGGCTCGTCGGCCTTGGCAGCCTCTGCCTTGGCGGCCTTGGCGGCCGGCTTGGCGGCGGGCTTGCGCGGCGCGCGGGCCGGCTTGGCCTGCGTGTCGGCCTCGCCTTCGGCCGGCGCGGTCTCTTGAGTCTTGTCTTTTTCGTCGGCCACGATCACGTACCCTTGACGATGACGACTGAATTGGTGGCGCCTGGAACCGCGCCCTTGATGAGCAACAGGTTGTTCTCGGGGTCGCGCGCCACGACACGCAGCCCGAGCTGAGTGACCCGCTCGGCGCCCATGTGCCCCGACATGCGCTTGCCCTTGAAGACCCGGCTCGGATAGGCGCTGGCGCCGATCGAGCCCGGCGCCCGCACGTTGTGCGAGCCGTGGGTCTCGGGGCCGCGCGCGAAGTTGTGACGCTTCACGGTGCCCTGGAAGCCCTTGCCTTTGGAGACGCCCGTGACGCTCACGTGCTGGCCGTCTTCGAAGGCCTCGACGGTGACGGTGTCGCCGACCTTGAGGTCGGCCATGCCGCGGAACTCGACGAGGTGCCGCTTGCCGTGTTTGAGGCCCGCCTTTTTGAGGTGGCCCAGCTCGGCCTTGGTGAGCTGCTTGTCTTTGCAGTCCTCGAACGCGAGCTGGACTGCCGAGTAGCCGTCGCTTTCGGCCGTACGTACCTGGGTGACCGTACAGGGCCCGGCTTCGACGACGGTGACCGCCACGCGGTTGCCGTTCTCGTCGAAGAGATGGGTCATGCCGACCTTTTTGCCGATGATGCCATTCATACCGCTAAAGCTTTATCTCGATGTGGACGCCGGCCGGAAGGTCGAGGCGCATGAGCTGGTCGACCGTCTTGGGGGTCGGCTGATGGATGTCGATGAGCCGCTTGTGCGTGCGGATCTCGAAGTGCTCGCGGGAATCCTTGTCTTTGAACGGACTCTTGATGACGCAGTACACGTTCTTCTCGGTCGGCAAAGGCACCGGACCCGAGATAGTCGCCCCACTGCGCTGCGCCGTCTCGACGATGGACTGCGCGCTGCGTTCGATCAGTTCGTGATCGTAGGACTTCAACCTGATGCGTATCTTCTGCTGAGCCAACTCTCGCCTTCTGTCTTGTTCACGTGGCCGGGCGTGTCCGTTTTGCTAAGCCGCGGACACGCCCGTCCACTGATCGACGCTACGCCGTCTTCTTACTCGATGATCTCCGAGATCGCCCCGGCGCCCACAGTGCGACCACCCTCGCGGATGGCGAACCGCAGACCTTCGTCCATGGCGATCGGCGTGATGAGCTTGACTTCCATGACCGTGTTGTCGCCCGGCATGACCATCTCGACGCCCTCTTCAAGGGTGATGACGCCGGTCACGTCGGTGGTGCGGAAGTAGAACTGAGGCCTGTAGCCGTTGAAGAACGGCGTGTGACGGCCGCCTTCGTCTTTTGACAGCACGTAGACCTGAGCCTTGAAGTGCGTGTGCGGCGTGATGCTGCCGGGCTTGGCGGCGACCATGCCGCGCTGGATGCCTTCGCGCTTGACGCCGCGCAGCAGGATGCCGATGTTGTCGCCGGCAGTACCTTCGTCGAGCAGCTTGCGGAACATCTCGATGCCGGTGACGACGGTCTTGTCGATCTTCTCCTGCATGCCGATGAGGGCGACTTCTTCGCCGACCTTGACCACGCCACGCTCGACGCGGCCCGTGGCGACCGTGCCACGACCGGTGATGGTGAAGACGTCTTCGACGGGCATGAGGAACGGCTTGTCGACGTCGCGCACCGGCTGCGGAAGGTAGTCGTCGAGCGCCTGGGTGAGCTTGACGATCGACGAGCACCACTCGCAGTCGTCTTTGCCGCAACCGCACTCGAGAGCCTTGAGCGCCGAGCCCGAAATGACCGGCACTTCGTCGCCGGGAAAGTCGTTGTCGGAGAGCAGCTCGCGGACTTCCATTTCGACGAGCTCGAGGAGCTCGGGGTCGTCGAGAAGGTCGACCTTGTTCAGGTAGACGATGATGTTAGGAACGTTCACCTGGTGGGCGAGCAGGATGTGCTCACGCGTCTGCGGCATGGGGCCGTCGTCGGCGCCGACCACGAGGATGGCGGCGTCCATCTGGGCGGCGCCCGTGATCATGTTCTTGATGTAGTCGGCATGCCCTGGGCAGTCGACGTGCGCGTAGTGGCGAGTCTCGGTCTCGTACTCGACGTGGGCGGTGGCGATGGTGATGCCGCGCTCGCGCTCTTCGGGAGCCTTGTCGATCTGGTCGAACGCGACGAACTGAGTGTTGCCCCCGCGATTGTGAAGCACAAGCGTGATCGCCGCAGTGAGGGTCGTCTTACCGTGGTCGACGTGCCCGATCGTGCCCACGTTCATATGTGGCTTGCTGCGGTCGAACTTCTGCTTTGCCATGTACTTACTCCTTTATCCCGGCACCCGAAGGCAATGGACACTCAGGGGGACGTGATACCCAGTCGATGGTCGCGGCGAGGGAACCTGCCCGACCGCAAGACTGGCAGTATACACAATCCGGCTTGGCAAGGGCAAACCGCGCCATCAGACGCCTTTGACCCTTGCTACGATATCCGCCGCGATGCCCGCCGGCACCTCGGCATAGTGCTTGAACTGCATGGTGTAGGTGGCACGACCCTGCGACATAGAGCGCAGGTCGGTGGCGTAGCCGAACATGGTCGAGAGCGGCACGGTGGCGGTGATGACGTGCGCGTTGCCGCGCTGCTCCATGCCCTCGATATGGCCGCGTCGCGAGCTTAAGTCGCCCATGACGTCGCCCATGAAGTCGGCCGGGGTGACGACCTCGACCGCTGACATGGGTTCGAGCAACACGGGCTGCGCCTTGCGGGCGCCCTCTTTGAGCGCCAGCGAGCCGGCGATCTTGAAGGCCAGCTCAGAGGAGTCGACGTCGTGGTAGGTGCCGTCAATCAGCTCGACCTTGACGTCGACCATGGGATAACCAGCCAGGATGCCGGTGGTCATCGCTTCCTGGATGCCCTGGTCGACCGCCGGTATGTACTCGCGCGGGATGGAGCCGCCCATGATGCGGCTTTCGAACTGGTAGCCGCCGCCGGGCTCGTTGGGCTCGAGGTTGATGACGCAGTGGCCGTACTGGCCGCGCCCGCCGCTCTGGCGGACGAAGCGGCCCACGACCTTCTCGGCGCGCTTGCGGATGGTCTCGCGGTAGGCGACCTGCGGCCGGCCTACGTTGGCATCGACGCGGAACTCGCGCAGCAGGCGGTCGACGATGATCTCGAGATGGAGCTCGCCCATGCCCGAGATGACGGTCTGCCCGGTCTCTTCGTCGGAGAACACCCGGAAGGTGGGGTCTTCTTCGGCGAGGCGCGCGAGCGAGGCGGAAAGCTTGTCTTCGTCGGCCTTGGTCTTGGGCTCGATGGCCACCGAGATGACGGGCTCGGGAAAGACCATCGACTCGAGCACGATCGGGTGCGCCTGCTCGCACAGCGTGTCGCCCGTGCCGGTGAACTTGAGACCCACAGCCGCGCCGAGGTCGCCGGCGAACATGGCCTCGAGGTCTTCGCGGTGGTTGGCGTGCATCTGCAGCAGACGGCTGATGCGCTCTTTGCGGCCCTTGGTCGAGTTATAGACGTACGAGCCTGCGTTGAGCTGCCCGGAGTAGACGCGAAAGTAGGTGAGCTTGCCGACGTAGGGGTCGGTCATGACCTTGAAGGCGAGGGCCGAGAAGGGCTCGCCGTCGTCGGCTTCGCGGATGACGTCGGCGCCGGTCGGCGAGAGGCCGTGGACGGCCGGTACGTCGAGCGGCGACGGCAGGTAGTCGATGACCGCGTCGAGCAGCGGCTGCACGCCCTTGTTCTTGAAGCTCGAGCCGCAGAGCACCGGCGTGATCGAGATGTCGAGGGTGGCCGCGCGGATGGCGGCCATGAGGTCGGCGGGGTCGATGTCGCGACCCTCGAGGTAGGCGACCGTGACGGCGTCGCTGTGGTCGGCGACGGAGTCGATGAGGCGGTGGCGGTAGTCTTCGGCGAGCTCGATCAGGTCGGCGGGTATGTCGGTCGTCTCCCAGGCCGTGCCGAGCTCGTCGGTCCAGACGGTGGCCTGCATGGTCACCAGGTCGACGACGCCGCGAAAGTCGGACTCGCGCCCGATCGGGATCTGCAGCGGTACGGGGTGCGCGCCGAGGCGCTCGATCATCATGTCGACGCCCTGGAAGAAGTCGGCGCCGATGCGGTCCATCTTGTTGATGTAGCCGATGCGCGGGATGCCGTACTTGTCGGCCTGGCGCCAGACGGTCTCGGACTGCGGCTCGACGCCGCCGACCGAACAGAAGAGGGCGATGGCGCCGTCGAGCACGCGCAGGCTGCGCTCGACCTCGACGGTGAAGTCCACGTGCCCGGGCGTGTCTATGATGTTGATGCGCATGTCGCGCCAGTCGCAGGTGGTGGCGGCCGACGTGATGGTGATGCCGCGCTCCTGCTCCTGCTGCATCCAGTCCATGACCGCCGCGCCCTCGTGCACCTCGCCCATCTTATGGGTCTTGCCGGTGTAGTAGAGGATGCGCTCGGTGGTCGTGGTCTTACCGGCGTCGATGTGCGCCATGATGCCGATATTGCGAGTCTTGTCGATCGTGAACTCGCGCTGTGCAGCAGTAGTCGTTGTCACGTGAAGCTCATTCGTTTGGGGTTTTGCTTCTGGCGTCGCTGTCCCACCCGGGACTGCTGCGACGTATGCCAGTTCAGGAGCGCGAGGCGCCTACCACCTGTAGTGGGCGAACGCCTTGTTGGCCTGAGCCATGCGGAAGATGTCGTCCTTCTTTTTGAAGGCGCCGCCCTGGCCGGCGAGAGCGTCGAGGATCTCTCCGGCGAGCCGCTCGGCCATGACCTTCTCGCGACGGTCGCGAGCGAAGCCGACGAGCCAGCGGATGGCCAGCGTGCGGGCACGACGACCGGGCACCTCGACGGGCACCTGGTAGGTGGCGCCGCCAACCCGGCGACTGCGCACCTCGAGGTGCGGCGTGAGCGCCTGGATGGCCTCTTGCAGCACCTCGACCGGCTCGCGGCCTGTGCGTGAACGGACTATCTCAAGGGCATCGTGGACGATGCCTTCGGCGACGGACTTTTTGCCGTCGAGCAGGACCTTGTTGACTACCTGCGTGACGAGCTTGTTGTTGTAGACGGGGTCGGGCAGGACCTCTCTACGAGTGACGGTGCCGCGGCGTGGCATGACAGCTCCCCTTCCCTACGACTTCGCGCCGTATTTGGAGCGGGCCTTCTTGCGGTCGGCGACGCCGGCCGTGTCGAGGGAGCCGCGGATGATCTTGTACCGAACGCCCGGGAGGTCTTTGACGCGGCCGCCCCTGACGAGCACGACGGAGTGCTCCTGGAGGTTGTGGCCGATGCCGGGGATGTAGGTCGTGACCTCGATACCGTTGGTCAACCGGACGCGCGCGACCTTGCGCAGAGCGGAGTTCGGCTTCTTGGGCGTGTGCGTGTACACACGCGTACAGACGCCCCGCTTCTGCGGCGATGCCTTGAGTGCGGGGGTCTTGCCCCGCTTGACCTTGCTCTCGCGGCCTTTGCGCACGAGTTGGTTGATCGTGGCCATGCAACCTTCCTGATTGTCGTTCGGACCGGCCACCCTATGGACGGCAGTCGCGTAGTGTACCAACGTTTGCGAGTGGGGGCAAGGCGCGGGCGCCCTGCCCCCACTCGGGTGTAGCTCTCGGAGTGTACTCTAGTCGAGCGGCGAGCCTCCGCCGTAGCCGAGCGCCTCGATCGCCTCTTGCTGCGCCTCGCGCTTCCAGGCCGGCTCGATCTCGATCGAGCGGTAGCGGCGCAAGCCGGTGCCGGCCGGGATGAGCTTGCCGATGATGACGTTCTCCTTGAGGCCGACGAGGTTGTCGACCTTGCCTTCGATGGCGGCGTCGGTGAGCACCTTGGTGGTCTCCTGGAAGGAGGCCGCCGACAGGAAGCTCTCGGTGGCGAGCGACGCCTTGGTGATGCCGAGGATGACCTGCTCGGCCTCGGCGGGCTTGCCGCCGTCGGCGACGCAGCGCTCGTTCTCGGTGCGGAACGGATGGCGGTCGACCAGCTGACCCGGCAGGAAGACGGTGTCGCCCTGAGTGACGATGCGCACCTTCTTCATCATCTGCCGCACGATGATCTCGATGTGCTTGTCGTTGATCTCGACGCCCTGTGAGCGGTAGACCTCCTGCACCTCGTCGACCAGATAGCGCTCGGTGCGGGTGTCGCCGCCCCAGTGCAGCAGGTCGGCCGGGTACAGCGAGCCCGGGCTCAGGGCCGCGCCGGCCTCGACCACGTCGCCTTCTTCGACCAGCATGTGCGTGCGGCGCGGGAAGGTGTATTCCTTCGAGATGCCGTCGTCGGCGATGACGGTCAGCTTGGGACCGCGCTCGCCTTCTTGCACCTCGACGCGACCGGCGACCTCGGCGATACGCGCCACGCCCTTGGGCTTGCGGGCCTCGAAGAGCTCGACGACGCGCGGCAGACCGTGGGTGATGTCGGCGCCGGCCACACCGCCGGTGTGGAAGGTACGCATGGTGAGCTGGGTGCCGGGCTCGCCGATGGACTGCGCGGCGATGTGCCCGACCGCGTCACCGATGTCGGCCGTGGAGTTGGTGGCCAGACGGTAGCCGTAGCAATGCTGGCAGACGCCGTGCTCGGCGTCGCACTTGAGCACGCTGCGCACCGGCACGGACGGGTCGCTCTCGGTGCTGTGGCTGAGGACCTCGACGATACCGGCCCGCGTCTTTTCGTCGATGACCGTGTTGCGGTCGTAGACGACCTCGCCGGTCGCTTCGTCGACGAGGGGCTTGCCCAGGTAGCGGCCGATCAGGTTCTCGTTGGGCTCGTGCGTCCAGATCGCGATGCTCTCGATCTTGGCGCTGGGCTTGGGCTTGACGTTGATCTTGGCGTTCGGCAGGTCGCCGAAGAGCTCCTTGAGCAGGCCCATGGCGCTGGCGTCGATGGTCGCGCCCTTCTTGAGCACGACGCGGTCGCTGTGCGGCCGCACGACGTCTTGCGCCAGGGTGGTGCCCAGCAGGGCCGGGTTGTCGTCTTTGCGCGTGGACCACGGCGACATGGGCACGGACTCGTGCGTGCCGCAGTCTTCTTCGCGAATGATCACGTCTTGTGCGACGTCGACCAGACGGCGCGTGAGGTAGCCCGAGTCGGCGGTGCGCAGCGCCGTGTCGGCGAGGCCCTTGCGGGCGCCGTGGGTGGAGATGAAGAACTCGAGCACTGAGAGGCCCTCGATGAAGCTCGACTTGATGGGCCGCTCGATGATCTCGCCCTTCGGATTGGACATCTGACCGCGCCAGCCGGCGAGCTGGCGGATCTGCTTGATGTCGCCGCGGGCGCCGGAGGTGGCCATCATGTAGATCGGGTTGAGAGGGTTGAAGTTCTCTCTGGTGGCCGCCGTGATCTGCACGTCGGCTTCGCGCCAGATCTCTTCGATCTTCTCGCGCCGCTCCGAGTCGGTCAGGAAGCCGGTGTTGTACTGCTCCTGGACCTGCGTGACCATGTCTTCGTGCGCGGAGAGAATGGCGGCCTTGCGCTTTTCGGGGATCACGACGTCGTTCTTGGAGACCGTCACCGCGGCGCGCGTGGCGTAGCGGAACCCGACCGCCTTGAACACGTCGAGCAGACGGGCGACCTTGGTCGCGCCGTAGGCGGCCACGAGCTCGTTGATGAAGGCGGCGAGCGCCTTTTTGGTGACGTTGTCGTTGAGGTAGGTGTAGCTCGCCGGGTCGAAGTCGTCTTCGAGCAGCTCGCGCAGCCCGTTCTCGATCTCCATGTTGAAGATCGCGCGACCGACCGTGGTGACCACGCGGCTGCCGTCGGACAGGCGCAGCCTGATGGCCTTGCGCGTGAACTCGGCGACGCCGGCGGAACGCTGCACGGGCACCTGGCGCTGGTCGAGCAGACGCTGCTCGTAGGCCTGGATGACCTCTTCGTAGTTGGAGAAGGCCTGCGGCATCTCGGGCAGGTCCTCGGGCTTGACCTTGCTCAGGTCGCCGAGGCCGTGGAAGGTGA
>CAVWIH010000001.1:0-46361 GCA_963755025.1 uncultured Actinomycetes bacterium | reverse complement strand
CACTGGTCCCGCCACCTACGCGCTGAAGTCACTCAGCGTGCGCCGCGACGCCTCCGTCACCTTCCCATACAGGGTCACCGATAAGTTGAGTCCCACAGCCAAGGTGACCCTGAAGATCTACAGCGCACACAAGAAGCTGGCGAAAAGCATCGCATTGGGGACAAAGAAGACCGGCGCTTCGCTTGGCTACAGGTCGCGGGTGACGCTGGCTCGCGGCAGCTACACCTATCGCATCTACGCGAGCGATCTGGCGGGCAACGCTCAGAGCCGCCTGGGCTGGAACAGGCTGGCGGTCAAGTAGCGCCCCGAAAGCCACCCTCGTGCGCAGCACTCTTCTGGGTCCCGGACACTATCTTCGTCGCCTCAGAGTACGCCAGAGCTATGTCGGGCTTCGCGAAGGCCAGGAGGCAAGCAAGAGGGAGGGTGGTCACTGCCCGTGCATCTGGTGAGGGTAGGTCAGCGAGACTTTTTGTCTTGTCAGAGCCCTGCAAGTGGGCAGTCGTGCCGACCCGATGCCGACGCCCCTGGCGCCAAGCGACCACGATGCAGCCTTCGCTCCACCCGGCTCCCCGAAGACGGCCTGATCGGTGTCAGGAGACAGAGACCAGCGTGCCGATGGGGTCGTAGTTGAACACCACGGCTGCGGCACTGTAGGGCAGCTCGACGCAGCCCAGGCTTTGCGGCCAGCCGTACCCGGGCCGCAGAAAGCCGTGCACGGCGTCGCCGCCGTTGAAATAGGCGACATCAGGCACCCCGGGATCGTTGTAGGGGCTGCCGTCGGGGTTGGTGCCTTTCATCGTCGTCGAGAGATAGCGGGCATAGACCGGGAACGTGCCATCGGCAGTCGGCCGGGCGGCGATGCCGGTGTTGCACGGCGTCGAGTAGATGATGTGCCCGGCGCGCCAGACCGAAAGTGTCTCGGGGCTCGCCTGCGAGACCTCGAGGTAGTCGTAGGGCTGGCGAGCGGCCTGATGATGCACGGCGGCCCGCAGCAGATCGGCCCACACCTGGTCGTCGACCACGCCATCGGCGGTCAGACTATGGTCGGCCTCGAAGGCCATGACCGCGCCCTGCGCAGTGACGGTGTACTGCCCGGGCTGCCAGAGCGAGCCCAGCATGGAGCGCAGTCGCGGGTAGCGCCAGACGAACCGCCCCGGCGGGGGCGAGACCGCGGCGGCCAGCTCGCTCGCCAGCGACGGCGCCGACTGATGCGTCGGCTTCCAGGCAAGTGGCAGGTAGCCCAGCTGCGCCAGCAGCTGCTGCAGGCGCAAGGTCGAGCCCTGCGGCACCTGCCAGTCGAGCGTGCGCGTGACGGTGGCGTTTGGCTGGCCAGCGAGGTGCACCGCGACTGGCAGCGTCAGACTCACCTGCGTACCGAACGCGAAACCGAGGCCGCTCGGCTGAAAGACCAGGGTGTGCGCGTCGGCAAGGCGCCAGTGACCGGCGGTTGTGGGCGCGACCTGCGGCCGGGCGCCGCCCAGCACATCCCGAACTGGCCGGGAGAAGGTCAGGGTCAGCGTGCCGCTGGGTGCGAGCCGTGCCCCGGACCTGGGCTCGGCGAGCAGTTGCGCGTAGGGCCGTGCGGCAAACCAGCTCACTTTAAGGGGTGCCGACAGGCGTTCCCAAGGGCGCGCAGAAGCCGCGACCTTGATCGTCCCGGCACTGCGCGAGCTGCCTGCCACCACGCCCAGCGCCACGACTGTTTGCGGGCTGGGCAACGCCCGCGCCGGCGACCCCGAGAGGGAGATCATCTCGACCGGCGCATCGAAGGCCACCGTGACCGGCGAGCCAGCCTTGACCTGCAGCCAGCGGCCCAGCAGCTGCGCCTGTGGCGTCCTGAGAGTGAAGCTGCGCTGCTTGCTGGCGCCAACAAGCCAACCTGCCCAACCGGGACGGCGCACCGTGACCTCGACCGAAAGAAGTTCACCAGCGACAAGTTTGCGCTGGGGCCATAGCTCACCGCGATGCAGCTGCACGGGGACCGGCTGGCCGCTCGGCGAGCTGACCGTCACCGCCGTGACCCGTCCGGCGAAGTGCGGCAGGGTGACGCGCGCCAGTGCCACGTTGGTCGAATCGATGTCGACTCGCGGCCAGGCAAGCAGGGCCAGGGCGCAAAGAGCGGCGCAAAGCGCGCCGGCGACGATCGCCACGGTCGCCCATCTGTGTCTGTGCATCCTCAAAGACCTTCGCACCTCCCCTTGTGTGATTCTAGAGCCGCCGTCGGACCCCTCGTCATAGAGCCACTTGTTGGCGTGGACAGGCGGCTGGCCGTATTGTGCTTGCTACGTGCTTCACTCTTAGGATGCGACCGACCAGGAAACGGACATGAGATCGGCGTCTGGGTGGCGAGGTTGAGCCTGCCGGCCCGCTCGCGGCAGCGGGGCGGCCGAGGCCGACCGGCCCGCGGCAGGACGAGGGCACGCCATCGGCGACCCAATCGCCTGAGAAGACTGGCGTCAGTGTCGGCGCTTGTGGTCGTGATCGCGGTCGCGGCCGTGGCCGGCGTCTCGGTCGCGCGGGCCCACGAGCATGCCGGCCGATCGCGTCGTCGCAAGGGCAGTCCGTCTGCCTCGGCTCGGGTCCGCCCCACGGTCAAGATATCGTCGCCTCGTGCCACCCCAACTCCGGCGGTCGCCGACCCCCAGAGGGCGCTCGTCGCCGCGCTTGCCCCCATCCTCGCACACCACACCGGAGACCTCGCCGTCGGCGTGATAGACCGCACTACAGGTGCACGGGCCCTCTACAACCCTACTGAGCTGTTCCACACCGCCAGCATCGTCAAGGCCGACGTGCTGGCGGCGTTACTGCTCCGTAACGAGCAGTCGGGCACCGCTCTCAGCACTGGCGAAGACGAACTCGCCGAGCAGATGATCGAAGACAGCGACAACGACGCGGCCACCGACCTGTGGGGCGATGACGGCGCAGCGTGGGGCATGGCCGAAGCCAACGCCAAACTCGGCCTTACGCATACGACTCCCGGGGCCGACTACTACTGGGGTCTCACCACAACGACCGTCTCGGACCAGCTCAGGTTGCTTCGCGACCTGACTTCGACGCCTTCTCCACTCGATAGGGCATCGCGGTCCTTTGAGCTTGACCTGATGGAGGACGTGACACCCGATCAGGCTTGGGGCGTCAGCGCCGCCGCCACGCCCGGCACATCCTTCGCGGTCAAGGACGGCTGGCTGCCGGACCCCCAGCTGTGGGTGATCAACAGCATCGGCGTCATCGAGCATGCCCACCAGCAGCTGTTGGTCGCGGTGCTGTCCAACCATCAGCCGTCAGAGGAGATCGGCATTGCCCAGGTCAAGGCCGTGGCGCTGGCGGCAGTCGACGGGGTGACCGGGACACCCTGAGTCGAGTCCAGTCTCGATCTCTGGTGGGCAACGGGCTTGACCAGCCACAGCCCTGCGGAACCTGTACTCGCCGCTTTTGTCCTGCATACAGCGCCTCAGCCGACGCGGCGCCGACGGCACACGGCTCAGAGAGGCTCGACCTTGAGCTTCGCGTGGACGTCGACCGACCCTCCGATACCGTCGCCATCGTCATGGTCGACGGCGAGGTCGACTTCTACACGGCACCGACCCTTGACCAGGTACTCCATCGTGACGTCGACGGCACTGCCCGGCACGTCATCGTCGACCTTTCGGCGGTGCCCTTCATCGACTCGGCTGCGCTCGCTGTCCTTGTTTCGAACGCCAAACGGCTCAAACAGGAAGGCGCTTCGCTTCTCCTGGTCTGCGCGCCTGGGCAGCTGAAACGGCTCATCGAGGTCACCGGGCTCCTTGCGGTCATCCCCGTTTACGCCGCCCTGGATGAGGCGCTGGCGGCGGCGGGGCAGGAAGTGCGAGGGTAGGCCGCACGCTCCGGGCCTAGTGCCGTCCCCTGATCCGCTCAGGGGACAGCTCGCTGGTCAGTCATGCCCGCTCGACCTATTTGCCAGCTCGTCTGTCGAGCATGAACTTCTGGGAAGGGCTTAACGCCTTGTCCTTGCGATGAACGCAGCCGTACCAACAGCAAGGGCGGCGCATCCCTTCCTTAAGTTCCGAGACGACCCTAGTGACATGTTCCTTTCTCTTCTCCGGGGTCTTGACGGAGATCGTCCAGCAAATCCATTCGTTGCGGGAAAGTGGCGTGATGTCTTCCCAGGCCGCCAGAGCTTCAGGGTCGGACGATAACGCGCACCGCAGGTCTGTCGGTAGCTCATGTGCGACGCCACCGGAAATCCTCGTTGTGGTCATGCTCGCCTCCTCGCCAGCAGCGCTGCCCCCGCTGCATAGTCTTGTATGGGGTGTCTTCCCGGGCAGCCCGAACTCAACGAAAAGAGCCTGCCGATTGGGGGCGATGGGCTCAAAAATGCTGGCGGCCGAAATTGCCCACCATCGTGCTACTGCTTGGTGGACCCAACCAGACAGATCTCGAACTTGCGCGACGAGTCCACCAGATCGCACCGGAGCGACGTGTCCGGCTGACGGATCTAGTCCTCCGACGCGTCCTCCGCCAAGCTGGCCTGCAGCTCACGGATAACCGTGCCGAGGAGACCCGATGCGAGAAGCCCTGGCCCGAGGGGACCGGAGCGATTCTCACCGACGGGTGGCAGTTGTCGCAGGGCGAATCGGACCGCGGCAGACATGCGGCCAACCTGCCAGCGGATCTCCTGACTGACGGCCTCAGGCTGGTCAGGCGCGGCCAGCCCAGCCGCCTTTGCCGCATATGCCGCGGCACCCAGGGCGTGCGCGCCCATATGGGGGACGGCTGCGGCCTGTCCAGCAGCTCGTGCGGCAGCCACGGCTTGGGGAGCCATCACCTCGCGCGCAGCGGCACCGCCGACGAAACGGCGTCGAATCTCCTCTGTAACGTCGAGCTCGCCACGGGCAAAGGCGCGTGCCCGGGCGATCGCAGCACGCGGGCGGCCGTCGTCTGGAGCTTCGGCCTCGAACAATCCGAGTACCCGCTCGGCGCAGTCCGCTGCCCAAGCCACGACGATCCGCCGGTCGGTTTCGCTCAGCGTCTGCGGCGACCTCAAAAGCCGAGTCTCCTGCGCATGCCGTGCCGGTGGGTGGGGCCTTCGTGAGCGAGAGAGGTATGGAGAGTAGTCACCGGGTCGGATGCTCTGGCAGGTGCGCGGTTCGGAGGCAGAGTCACGAGCGCCGGAACAACAGCCGGCCGACATCGCGGAACGGCACGACAAGGAAGACCGCCAGGGTGAAGTACAGCGCCATCGCCACCAAGGGCTCGACCAGGCCGATGAGGATCGCGATCACATACACGGCCAAGGCCGGCAGCGTCTTGCGGCGGTGTCGGTGCAGCTCCTCGTCGTCTTTGTCGGGCGAGTAGAGACGGGCACGAGCGGCATAGGCATCCAGTACCCCTCCCGTGATGCGGATGGCCAGGATCGTGAGCCCGTACATGGTGACGTACACGACCTCGCCTCGGAAGTCGTGCAGGGACAGGGAGACCAGCCGGGTGGGGAACGGCAGGAACACCACCGCGAACAAGACGAGCAGGTTGAGTCGCTGGAAGATCGGATCGACCTGCGCCAGCCGATCGGTCAGCGAGCTGTGGACGAGCCAGGCCGCGCCGATCGTCATGAAGCTAACGACGTAGGCGAAATAGGCCGGCCAGGCCTGAAGCACTTCGTGCAGCGGCGAGCCCGGCGGATGAATCGCGATGTCCAGCACGAGCAGCGTGATGGCAAAGCCGAACACGCCGTCGCTAAGCGCTTCCATGCGTGCCTTGCTGAGCGATCGACGCGTACGGGGCGGACGTTTGTCGGGCGGCACTGCGCTGCCTCCTGGGATCTCGGCAACCGGTTGGTTGCAGACTAACCCCGCCGACCCTCGCTAAACAGCCCTGGCGCGGATGGCCCGACCGCCGTTGAGTGCCGTCCAACACCGCCGAGCGCCGTCTTCTGCCGCTCCGTTCGGTTGCAGGAGGGTTGCAAGCGGGCTCTGGAAGGCCCTTCGGCGACCACTAGTAGGCTAACGACCTGCCGGGCATGCGGGCACATGCGGGTGGCAGAACGGTCGCCTATGACACCTCCGAGGCAACGGAGACATCTTCGGCTACGTGGAACAGACCCGAGCCGTGGGAGGCTTGGATGTGACCTGGTGAAGGACGCGGGGCCGGGTCCTTTCTGCCCCCTCAGTCGCCGCCGTCCAGAGTCAGCCAGTCCCGGACCGCAGATGACTGACGACGCGTGTCGATGCCCATTCCCGCTGCGCCGCGCGTGAGCCCGTCGAGTGGCGACCGCTGCGTGAACTCGGACCCCGAAGGCATTCGTGCCAGGCTCGCCTGGGCATCCACGATGTCGTGCGCTTGGGGGTGAAACCAGCCGAGTAGGTCGTGCGGGCGCAGCTTGACCTCGACTTGCTTGCGCCAGGTGCCGTCGGGTTCCTGTGAGAAGACGGTGTAGCAGTAGTGCTTGTCAGGGTCGAGGCCCTGGTCTGCGAGGTAGGTGTCCGGGCTTTCGCTGACCAGCACCTGGCCGTTGGTGCCGGGCGGTTCAGCGCTGGCCGCATAGTCCTGCTCCGAGCGCAGCACCCGCCAGCGCACTTCATCGGCCTTGCGGACCTCCCAGTCGAGTTCGATGCAACCGTTCTCACGGCGGGCGTGGAAATGCGCCATGTGGGGTCCTGACGTATCACCGAAAAGGTGCATGGTAACGCTCCTTAGCGTTGGTCGGATGCGGCAAGTCCGCTCTTCATCAGGGCGACATGCGCGTCGTGGTACCACTCTCCGGGCACGCGGATGTGGAAGGGGCCGAGATTCTTTCGCTTCGGATACTCGTGAATGAACCTGCCGAACACAATGGCCCGAACGTCGAGGCGCTCGCCCAACATGTGCTCCGGCCAGAACTCAAACGTGTTGGATGCCGGCCCGCTTGAGCGCCGCGACGATTTGATCGGCGAGGTTGTGGTCGTGCACGACGATGAGGTTGACTCCCTCGCTCACGGTCCCCTCCGCTCGAAGGTAATCACCAGGACAAGCCTACGACCGATGCCTCTCCGAGGCCACGGAAGGTATCTCCGTCGCGCTCTGAGATGGTGGCGGCTATCTTAGGCCGCAGTTAGCGCAAGAACGCGAAGGAAACCTCGGTGGTGCCTTAGCTCTCGGTCAGCCCGCTGCTGGGCAGCACCAGCCGCGCCTGGGCGAGGTCCTCTTCGCGTACGCGGACATGGAACGGGCCATGCCGCGGCCCCCAAGGGTTTGAGAACAACATGCCCTCGGGCCAAAACCCAATATGGTGGATGCCGGCGTGTTTGAGGGCCTTCACTATCTCGCTCGGCGAGCTTGTGGTCACGCACGACGATGAGATCGACCTCCCTCGCCCACGGCTTTCTACCTCTCCAGTCTTTCAGAAGCGCCTCAGCATCCGTAGCGTCCTCGCGACTGACGCGTATCCGTCCGCGGTAGTACAGATGCCCAGGCGACTCCCCATCGGCAACGAAGGGGATGCCGGCACTTTGGAGGATGGACTTGGTGACCGCGACAAGTCCCGGAATTCGATCGAGACGAGGACGGTGGCCAGCTCAAGCGGTGGCGGGGAATGCGACTCGTGTCTGGCTGACACGCGGCCTCCTCAAGTGGGAGCACGACGGCACGCAGTGACGGAAGTCTATGCGAAACCGGGATACTGCCGCTGAGTGCCATCCGGCACCGCCGAGTGCCATCTTCTAGCGCTGCGTTCGGTTGCAGGAGGGTTGCAAGCGGGCTTGCCGGAAGGCGCTTCGAGGCGGTCGTGAGAATACACAAAACCCCTGCATCTACGCCCAAAGAGGGTGGTAGCGCATACCGGATTCGAACCGGTGTTACCGCCGTGAGAGGGCGGCGTCCTAGGCCCCTAGACGAATGCGCCCCAATGGGGAAAAGCATGGCTGCGGGACGGGGATTCGAGCCTCAGACCAAGGCCCGGAGCTCCCTGTCCGGTCACTGCGCCATCCCGCAGGATGCGGGGAGGTAGGATACCACACCGACGAACCCGCCCGAAACCATGTCGGAGAGCTGCCCGTGAGCGACCGTTCCAAGCGCGTCGAGACCAATGTCAATGTCTTCAGGCTGCGCCTGGCCGCAGTCGCCGACGGGAGCGTGGTCTTCGGCTGGGATTACCCCGGATCCACGCTGCTGCGCGTGCGCATCGTACGCGCCGCGGCGGCGGGCGCCGCGCCGGCGCCGGGCGCCGCGCGCGCCCACGCCCGAGCCAGAGCTCGGCCGACCAGTGGCAGGTCATCTACGACGGCGACACCGGTTCGTTTCGCGACCGCGACGTGGGCGCCGGCAGCTCGTGGCGCTACGCTGTGTTCGCGCGCGACGGCAGCGCTCCCTGGGTGCTCTGGCGCGACGAGGTCGTCGCACTGCCGTAAGCGCCGCCGATGCCGGCGGCTACCCGCCGATCCGGCCAGCCGTCGCGGCACTCCCGCCGCCGGGGCGGCACCCGCGCCGGGCCTCCGCCGCAGCCGCGGCGCCGCCAACGCCCGCGCCGCGGCCCACTAGCCAGACTCAGGCCGCCCTGCGTTGCGCGCGCGGCGACTCGTCGACCGCTACCTCGTACATGTCGACCGACGTGCGTCCGGACTGGCCCGGCGCCGGCATCTCCCGGAGAATGCGGTCGGCTTCGAGCAGGTCCTTGCGTGTATCGCAGAAGACGATGGTGGTGGCGGCCGCGTTTTCGCGATCGACGAGCATCAGCACGCGCTCGACCACGCCGCTCAGGGCAATCGTCGAAGGGTTGGTCGAGGTGCCATCTCGGGCGGCGGCCACGTCGCGGCGCAGCAGTTCGACCTGGCGTTCGACGACCTCGGGCGTGCCGCCTTCGAAGCGCGCGATCCGTGCATACATCGCGTCTCCCTTCGTCTGGGGCGAGCGGCGGGGGGCGGCGCGCGAAGCGCACGGGCCGCTCACCCGTTTTGCGCGTTCGCATGGATGAACCGTTGCCGGTCGCGACGCCGGGCAATCCTGTTGACGATGGCTCGGCTGCGGCCTGCCGGCGGCTCGCTCCCCCCGCCACCGGCGGCCCGCTCGCCGGCCTAACCGCGGCCCGCTGTCGCCCTGACCGCGGCCAGCTCGGCCGCTCAGTCGGTCCACCAGTTCTGGATGGGTTCGGCGTCGCGGTTGTCGTGGCTCGGTGCGCCGAAGGCGACCACTTCGGCGCCTTCGGGCCCGCCCTCCAGGTCGCGCACGACCGGGGGCGCCACGCGCAGCGCGCCCCAGGCTCCGAGCTCGACGATCTGGTCGCCGACCTTGGCCCGCACGCTGCCCGACACGACCAGGTAGACCTCTTCCTGATCGTGATGGCGGTGGCCGAACGGCTCGCGAAAACCGGGCGCCAGGCGAAAGTACGAGAGGCCCGAGACAGCGAGGCCGAGATGCGTCCGCGCGAAGCGCGACTCGAGGCCGGGCGACAGGCCGAACTTGGGCGCCTGGTCTTCGACCTGCTTCAGGTTAACGACGGTGTACGACGCCGCGGGGTCGCCCGCTGCCCCGTCCGCGCCAGGCCGCCCTGCGCCCGCGCTGGCGCCTTTGCCAGTGTCTGTGCTCACTCCGTCGACCTCCTCACGTGCGCTTGCCGTCACCCGTGAGGATGCCCCGCTTCAGGCGTCCTTGTGCTCGATCAGCTCGACCCAGACGCCGTCGGGGTCGGCCACGAAGGCGATGCGCGGGCCCTTGCCCTCGAGCGCCGCCGGCGGGCGGCCCACCTCTTGGGCGCCGGCCGCCACCAGGCGCCGGTACGTGTCGTCCAGGTCGCTCACCCAGAAGGCGAAGTGGCCAAAACGCTCGCCGCCGTCGTAGGGCTTGTCGTGGTCCCAGTTGTAGACGAGCTCGATGGCGAAGTTGCCGGCCGGCGGTTCCATGAACACGAGGGTCGCGCGGTTGGTGGTGAGCTCGCTGCGGCGCGACTCGTGCAACTCGAGCTGCTCGTAAAAGCGGATCGCGGCGTCGAGGTCGGTCGTGCGCGTGGCGGCGTGCACAAACTTCATGGGGTCCCTCCCGGGTGGGCGTTCGCGGGCGTCGTCGCACGCGTGGTCGAGGGCATCCTACCCACCATTGTGGTGCGATATACTGCCCGCCGTGCCGCTCTACGCCTTCAACGGACAGACCCCGCAGCTGGGCCCTCAGGCCTTCGTCTTCACGACCGCCGTGCTCGTCGGCGACGTCGTGCTCGGCGAGGGCGCCAACGTGTGGCCGGGCGCCGTGCTGCGCGGCGACGTCGAGCGCATCCATCTGGGCGCGCGCAGCAGCTTTCAAGATAACTCGGTGGCCCACTCCGACCCCGGGTATCCGGTCGAGATCGGTCCCGACTGCGTCGTCGGCCACAACGTCATCGTGCACGGCGCCACCGTGGGCGCGCGCTGCCTCATAGGCATGGGCGCCATCCTGCTGAACGGCTGCGTCGTGGGCGACGAGAGCATCGTGGGCGCCGGCGCGCTGCTCACCCAGGGCAAGGTCTTCCCGCCGCGCAGCCTCATCGTGGGCTCGCCGGCCAAGGCTGTGCGCGAGGTCACCGACGACGACCTGCGTCCCCGCAACGAGCTGTGCGACCGCTACGTGCGGCGCTCTCGCGACTACCTCGCGGCCGGCATGGGAGCCGTTCTCGAGGAACGCTAAGGCGGTCGGTCGTGCGCCCGAGCCTGCGAGCATGACTGCATGACCGAGATCACCGAGACGTTCTTCGCCGCCGACCGCGCCGCCTGGCGCGCCTGGCTTACGGCCAACCACGCGAGCTGCTCCGAGATCTGGCTCGTCTTCCTGAAGAAGCACGTCGGCGAACCCTGCGTCACCCTCGACGAAGCGGTCGAAGAGGCGCTCTGCTTTGGCTGGGTCGACAGCCTGCTGCGGCGCGTCGACGACCGCAGCCACGTCCTGCGCTTCACGCCGCGCAAGGCCGCGAGCCAGTGGTCGGCGAGCAACAAGGAGCGGGTGGAGCGCCTTACCCGCGAGGGACTGATGGCCCCTGCCGGCCTGGCGGCGGTAGCGGCCGCCAAGAAGAGCGGCGCCTGGGACGAGCTCACCTCGCTGCCCGCCGACACGACGCCGCCCGACCTCGAGGCGGCGCTGGCCGCGGTACCCAAGGCGCAACGTCAGTTCTACGACTGGCCGGCGTCGCACCGGCGCGCCTACATCGTCCACGTGCTGCAGGCCAAGCGCCCCGACACGCGGGCCCGGCGCATCGACTTCGTCGTGCGCCGCGCCGAAGCCGGCATGCGCCCCGGTGACGAGTTGCGCCGCGACCCGGCCTGACGAAAGCGACGGCCACGAGTTGCGCCGCGACCCGGCCTGACGAGAGCGCCGGCGACGAGTTGCGCCGCGACCCGGCCTGACGAGAGCGCCGGCTCCCGCCGACGTTGGCGAGCCCGCAGCCGCTCCGCCGCCGCGCGAAGCTACTCCGCCCGCAGCCTCTTCTACCTCGGCCACCAGGCGCGGCAGCACCTCACCGCCCGGGCCCTGCAGGAACCAGTCGGCCATGGCGGCGAAGGCGTCGGGTTCGGGGTTGACGTCGATCAGCGCGGCGCCGTTCTCGTGCGCCGTGACCGGCACCAGGGCGGCGGGGTAGACGACCCCCGACGTGCCCACCGCGATCAGCACGTCGCAGCGCGCCGCCAGGTCGAGGGCCCGTTCGATGGCGTCGCCCGGCAGCGCCTCGCCGAACCAGACGATGTCGGGGCGATGTGGGCGTCGCAGCGGGGGCAGCGAGGCGGAGCCTCGTCGCTGCCCGCGACCTCGGCCAGACTGAAGCCGTCGTGCCGTCCGCTCGACGCACTTGAAGCGCAGAGCGCTGCCGTGCAGCTCGACCACGTCGCGCGAGCCGGCGCGCTGGTGCAGGCCGTCGATGTTCTGCGTGACCACTGTGAGCGCCACGAGCTGCTCGAGCTCGGCCAGAGCGTGGTGGCCGGGGTTGGGCGCGGCCTGCTCGATCAGGCCGAAGCGGTCCATGTACCAGCCCCACACAAAGGCCGGGTCGCGCGCGTAGGCGGCGGCGGTGGCGAGCTCCATGGGGTCGTACTTCGCCCACAGGCCCTCGTCGCGGTCGCGAAACGTCGAGATGCCCGACTCCTTCGACACCCCGGCGCCGCTGTAGACGACCACGCGGCGCGCCTGCGCCAGGCACGCCGCCGCGTCGCGCAGGTCGGCCGTCAGGCGTTCGCCGCGGCCTTCGGCCTCGTCCTCGTCCTCGCGGCCTTCGCCGCGCTCCTCGTCCTCGTCCTCGCGGCCCTCGTCGCCGCTCTCGTCCTCGTCCTCGCGGCCCTCGTCGGCGACGTCGTCTTCGCTCAGCCCATCTCTGATCATGCCGTCCACGTCATCTCCGTGCTCGTCGTCGCGCCCGGTTCGTCTTGCGGGCGCGATTGGCGTTAGAGTACTTCCTCATGGACCTCTTCGAGTATCAGGGCAAGCAGTTGTTCGCCGCGGCCGGCATTCCCGTGGGGCGCTCGGGCATGGTCCTGCCCGGCGGCGTCGACCCGCTCGAGGTGGCCGCCGATTTGGGGTTGCCGCTGGTGGTCAAGGCGCAGGCCCTCACCGGCGGTCGTGGCAAGGCCGGCGGCGTGCGCGTGGCGCGCACGGCCGACGAGCTCACCCGCGATGCCGCCGAGATCGCCGCCATGACGATCCGCGGCAAGCGCGTCGTGGGCGTGCTGCTCGAAGAGGCCGTCGACATCGCCCGCGAGCTCTACCTCGCCATCGCCGTCGACCGCGCCGCCAAGCGCGCCGCTGCTGCTCTTCTCGGTGCGCGGCGGCATGGACATAGAGTCGGTCGCCCGCGACGAACCGCAGGCGCTAGCGCGCCAGCATCTCGACCCCGTGAGCGGCCTGACCGCCGCCCAGCTCGCCGAGCTCACCGCGCTGGCGGGCTTCGACGGCGCGCTGGCCGCGCAGTTCGCCAAGCTGCTGGCCGACCTCTGGCGGCTGTTCTGCGAGAACGACGCCACCCTGGTCGAGATCAACCCGCTGTGCGTCACCGCGGGCGAGCGCCGCTGCTGGCGCTCGACTCCAAGGTCACCCTCGACGGCAACGCCGCCTTCCGCCACCCCGAATGGGCGGCCTACCAGACCGACGCAGACGAGCGCGAGCTGCGCGCCGCGGCGGCCGGCATCAACTACGTCTCGCTCGACGGCGACGTCGGCGTGCTGGGCAACGGCGCCGGCATGGTCATGAGCACGCTCGACCTGATCGCCGAAGCCGGCGGTGGCGCGGCCAACTTTCTCGACGTGGGCGGCGGCGCGCGCGAAGCGCGTATCGCCGCCGCGCTCGACCTCATCCTCACCGACACGCGCGTGCGCGCCCTGCTGGTCACCATCTTCGGCGGCATCACGCGCTGCGACGAGGTGGCCCACGCCCTGGTCAACGTGCTGACCGCGCGCGGCGCCGGCGGCCTGCCCGTGGTGGTGCGCCTCGACGGCAACGGCGCCGTCGAAGGCCTGCAGATCGTGGCCCAGGCGGCCCTGCCCGGCGTGCAGACCGCCGACAGCGACTGGCAAGCGGTGCAGGCGGCGGTCGCCGCCGCGGCCGGAAAGGTCTGAGATGGCGATCCTGGTCGACAAGTCGAGCCGCGTGCTGGTGCAGGGCATCACCGGCCGCGAGGGCTCGTTCCATACCAGGCGCATGCTGGCGGCGGGTACCGCCGTGGTGGCCGGCACCTCGCCCAACAAGGCGGGCGAGACCATGGCCGGCGTGCCGGTGTTCGGCGACGCGGCCGCCGCGGTAAGGGCTACCGGCGCCGACGTGGCCGTGCAGTTCGTGCCGGCGGGCGCCTCACGCGCCGCGCTGCTCGAGGCCGCCGAGGCCGGCGTGAGGGTCGTCGTCTGCGTCACCGAGGGCATTCCCGTGCACGACATGATGGCCGTCACCCCCGCGTTCGAGCGCCGCGGCGTGCAGCTCGTCGGGCCCAACTGCCCCGGCCTCGTCTCGGTGGGCGGGGCCAACGTGGGCATCATGCCGGCCGACATCTTCACCGCCGGGCCGGTGGGCATCGTCTCGCGCAGCGGCACGCTGACCTATCAGATCGTCAACGAGCTCACCCAGGCAGGCCTGGGACAGTCGACCGTGGTCGGCATGGGCGGCGACCCGGTGCACGGCGTCGGCTTTCTCGACTGCCTCGCGCTGTTCGAGGCCGACCCCGCCACGCAGGCCGTCGTGCTGATCGGCGAGATCGGCGGCGACGACGAAGAACGCGCCGCCGACTACGTGTCGCAGCACATGACCACGCCCGTAGTGGCCTACATCGCCGGCTTCAGCGCGCCGCCCGGCAAGACCATGGGTCACGCCGGCGCCATCGTGAGCGGCGGCCGCGGTACCGCGGCGGCCAAATCCGAGGCCCTGGGCGCGGTCGGCGTGCCGGTCGCGCGCCGCCCCGACGAGGTGCCCGCCCTGGTGCGCGCCGCCCTGCGGCAGCCGGATACGCGCGGCTGAGCACGCCCGCCTGACCCTCCGCGACTCTTCGACCGACCACTCCGCGACTCTTCGACCGACCACTCCGCGACTCTTCGACCGACCACTCCGCGGCTCTTCGCCCGACCTCTCCGCGACCGTTCGACTGACCGCCCCGCGGTCCATCCACTGACCGCCCCGCGGCCCACCCACTGACCCCTCCGCGGCCCCGCGCCGCCGCGCTCCTCCAGCCGCCCCCAAGGTCGTAGAACGGCCTTGTGATCGTCGTACTGGACGTCGCGCAACACACGTGCCATGGTTCGCGCGTGGGTAGAAGGAAGGGGCGCGCAGGCGAGTCACGCCGGTGCGCTTGAAGGGGGAACATGCACGACCAAGCAGTCGAGCCTGACTCGGCTTCCCGCGGGCTGCACGAACTCGGCGCGCTGGTTTCGCCCGGCGAGCAGATCGCCGGCGGCCTGGCGCACACCGGCCGCCTTGCGCGAGCCTATCGTAGCCTCAGGCGGCTACGCTTTGTCTCGCTCCTGCACCCGGTCGGACCGCTGCCGCTCATCGTCATCATCGCCCTGTGCACGCCCGCCGCGATCAGCGTGTTCGTGAGCCTTGGCCTGGGCGTCGCCCACAGCAACGCCGCCACGCCGCGGCTCGCCCAGGGCGCGCTCGAGACCTCGAGCAACTGGGCCGGCTACGTGGCCTCGCACGGGCGCTTCACCAGCGTGAGCGCCTCGTGGGTGGTGCCCGCCGTCAAGGCCGGCACGCAGCCCACCGAGGTCGCCGCCGTGTGGGTCGGCATCGACGGCCGCGGCACGCGCAACCTCGAACAGATCGGCACGCTGAGCGGCGAGCTCGGCGGCAGCCCCGCCTACGAGGTCTGGTTCGAGGTCGTGCCCAAGGCGCCGGTCTACGTGCGCATGGCCCTGAGCCCGGGCGACTCGGTCACGGCCAGCGTCACCACCAACGGCGACGGCAACTTCACCCTGTTCATCAGGAACAACAGGACCCACGCGGCTTACTCCACGCTGCAGCCCAGCCCCGGCGCCGAGCTCGTGACCGCCGAGGTGGTCGCCGAGGCGCCCGCCACCGTGTCGGGCCCCTCGCCGCTGCCGAACTTCGGCACCCTGACCTTCACCAACGCCCGGGTCAACGGACGCCCCATCGGCACCTTCAACTGGGACCGGCTCAGCATGAGCTCCGACAGCACGCCGCAGGCGGTCACCTCGCCGCTGGCGCGCAACGCCGCCACCTTCTCGGTGACCTGGAAGCACGAGTAGCGGGGGCCTCGCCGCCCTCCAGCGGCCGCCGGTGTCCGCCTCTGCGGCGCCGGGAACAGTCTGTGACATGTCCGACCAAGGTCACGAGCCGACTCTCGAGGGCGCCGACGCCGTTCCCGCCGGTCCCGTCTCGAGTGACCCCTCCCCGGCCGCGGGTGGCGGGGCCGATGCACCGCTCCCGGTGCTCGCGCGCCTGCCCCTGTGGCCGGTGCTCGTCGGTCTGGTGCTCGTCGTCGCGCTCGCGGCGGCCATGATGCTCGGACTGGCGCGCAGCGGCGCGGCGACGCTCTTCGGCGGCGCCGGCGACACCGAGGAGTCGCTGAACTGGGCCGGGTACCTCGTCGCCCACGGTCGCTTCACCAGCATCACGGCGACGTGGGTGGTGCCGGCCGCCCGCGACACCACGCGTCCGGGCGCCGCCGCGAGCTTCTGGGTGGGGCTCGACGGTCGCGACAGCCACAGCCTGCAGCAGATCGGTACGACCAGCGTCCTCACCCGGTTCGGGCCGCGCTACGGCGTGTGGTGGGAGATGCTGCCCGGTCCCGCGGTCGACGCGCCCATGGCGGTCGCCCCGGGCGACGTGGTCGTGGCGACGGTCGCAAGCGACGGTCGCGGCGCCTTCACGCTGAGCCTGCGCGACGCCACCAACGGGCAACGCTTCGCGACAAGGCAGGTCGACCACGCAGCCACGCTCTCGTCGGCCGAAGTGGTGACCGAGGCGCCGTCGGCGAGCAGCGGCCAGGTGCCGCTCGCCGACTTCGGCATGGTGCGGTTCACGCACGTGCGCGTGAACGGCCGCCCTCTCGGTGCGCTGCCCTGGAGCAGGGTGAACATGCTCGTCGACGGGCGCCGCCAGGCCGGCGCCTCGCCGCTGTCGGCCGGGGGCTCGAGCTTCATGGTGAGCTGGGACAAGCGTTGAAGCGGCAGCGGCGGCTAGTGTCGCGGCCGCTCGCCGTGGTGCTAAGTTAGCGACCATGAAGGCTTGGAAAGTCCTGCTGCCCTGGGCCGTGCTGCCGGTCGCCCTGGCGATCGTCACCGCGGTCGAGTGGAACAGACAGGCACACAGGCCGGCGCGATCCGCGTAAGCGTGGCTTCCGCGGCGGCAGGCAGCGGCGACGGGAGGTCGACCGTGACTGAAGCCCACCCCACCAGGGAGCTCGACGTCGCTACCGTCACGGCGGCGGTGCGCGAGCTCTGCATGACGGCCAACTTCGACCTGCCGGCCGACGTTTACGGCGCGCTTGAGGGCGGCGTGGAGACCGAGGAGTCGCCGGCCGGCAAGGCGATCTTCGAGCAGCTCGTCGACAACGCCGACATCGCCCGCGACGACCGCGTGCCGATCTGTCAGGATACCGGCTTTGCCGTCTTGTTCGTGAGCCTGGGCCAGGACGTGCATCTGGTCGGCGGTTCGTTCGACGAAGCCCTGAACGAAGGCGTGCGCCGCGGTTACGCCGACGGCTTCTTGCGCAAGTCGATCGTCGCCCAGCCTGCCCACGCCCGCGCCAACACGCTAGACAACACGCCGGCCATCGTGCACACCACCATCGTGCCGGGCCACGAGGTCGAGATCACCATGATGGCCAAGGGCGGCGGCGCCGAGAACATGTCGGCGCTCGCCATGCTCAAGCCCGCTCAGGGCTGGCCGGGCGTCGTCGCGGCGGTGGTCGACACCGTCTCGCGAGCCGGCTCGAACCCCTGCCCGCCGATCGTGCTCGGCGTGGGCCTGGGCGGCACCATCGACATGGTCACGGTGCTCGCCAAAAAGGCCCTGCTGCGCGAGATCGGCTCGACGCACCCCGACGAGCGTATCGCCGGCATGGAAGCCGAGTTGCTCGAGCGGGTCAACGCGCTGGGCATCGGGCCGCAGGGCCTCGGCGGCACGCAGACCTGTCTCGCCGTGTTCGTCGAGGAGATGCCCTGCCACATCGCCAGCATGCCGGTCGCCGTGAACGTGCAATGCCACGCGCAGCGTCACAAGCGCATCGTCCTTTAGGAGGCGAGATGGCCGTCAGAAAGATCGTCACGCCCCTCACCGACGACGTCGTGCGCAGCCTGCACGCCGGCGACGAGGTCGCCATCAGCGGTGTCGTCTACCAGGCGCGCGACGCCGCCCACAAGCGGCTTGTCGCCCTGCTCGAGGCCGGCGAGCCGCTGCCCTTCGAGCTGCACGGCGCCGTCGTCTACTACATGGGCCCGTCGCCGACCAGGCCCGGCGCCGTCATCGGCTCGGCCGGTCCCACGACCAGCGGCCGCATGGACGCCTACGCGCCCACGCTCATGGGCCACGGCCTGCGGGGCATGATCGGCAAGGGCCTGCGCACGCCCGAAGTCAAACAGGCCATGGCCGCCGCGCCCGCCGTCTACTTCGCCGCCACCGGCGGGGCCGGCGCGCTGCTCGCGCGGCGCATCGTGGGCAACGAGGTGATCGCCTACCCGGAGCTCGGCCCCGAAGCCATCGCGCGACTCACGTTCGACGACTTTCCGGCGATCGTCGTCAACGACTGCCACGGGGCCGATCTCTACGAAGAGGGCCGCAAGAGTTACGCGCGCTAGAGCTCGCTAGGCGGCGCGCTCCTCGGCCTCGACGCGCTCCGCGTTCTGCGCGGCGTGGCGCTCGAGGTGGCGGCGGATCATCGTCTTGCTCACAAAGCTCTCGCCGCAGAAGGCGCAGCGGTAGGTGACGGGGTTCCACAGCTTGCGTACCTGAAGGGGCGGCTCGCCGCGGCGCTTGGCGTCGTCGGCGTCGTGGCCCACCAGTTCCTCGTAGTCGCCGAGCCAGCCACCCATGCGCTGGCCGCGGCCGACGTTGTCATCACTCATGTCGCTCGACTCCTCGTTTGGAACGGGTCTGTCTGCCCTGCGCCGTCGCGCGGCACACCGTTGACGCGTCGCTGCGGCCGGGGCGCTTGCCCGCCGCGCGGCGCGCTTTCGATACCGTTTGCCCAAAAGCGCGTAGTCTCGAGCTTTCGCGACCTCACGTTCCTTGCTATCGTTCGCGTCGGCGAGCCCGGGCCGGCGAGCGTCCGCGTGGCGCTCGCTCGCGCCGGCCGAGCGCGCCGCTCACGCGCGCCGGCCCGCGACCTATCCACGAAGGCGGGTACAACCAGGCTGTGAAGGAAGCATCGTGACGAGTTGGATCTGGGCCGTCGGCCGCCTCTGCGGCCTGTCTATCTCCGCCGGCGTGCGGGCGTCTATGACGCTGCTCATCATGGGCGTGCTCTCGCGCCAGGGCTGGGGGTTCCACGTGGCGGCCGGCTTTGGCTGGCTCGAAAGCTCGACGGCCATCGCCGTGTTCGTGCTGCTCTCCATCATCGAGATCGCCGTCGACAAGGTGCCGTCGTTCGACCGCCTCTACGCGCGCCTCTCGGTGCCCTGGCGCATAGCCGCCGGGGCGATCGCCGGAGCGGCCGCCATGTCGCACGGCACGATCGGCTTCTTTGTGGGCATCGTCGCCGGTGCCGGCCTCGCCCTGCTGGGCATCAACGCCAAGCGCCTGTGGCGGCCGCGCTCCACCACCAGCACCATGACCATGCCGCTGCTCAGCCTGGTCGAAGACCTCACCGCGTTCGGCTCCGCGGTGCTGTCGGCCACGCTGCCGCCGGTCGGCTACGCGGTCTTCGCCTGGACGACCTGGTTCGACGTGCGCCTGCGCCGCCGCCACGTCGCCAAGTACAAGGGCCTGCGGGTGCTGAGCCGCTGACATGGCCGCCAGCGGTCCGCACGCCACCGCAGAACACGCCCAGACCGAGCGCCGCCACGCCATGGTCACCGACCAGATCGAGGCCCGCGGCATCCACGACGCCGACGTGCTCTCGGCCCTGCGCACCGTGCCCCGCCACCTGTTCGTGCCCGAGGGCCTGGTCGACGCAGGCCTACGACGACGGCGCCCTGGCGATCGGCTCGGGCCAGACCATCTCGCAGCCCTACATCGTGGCCCTCATGACCGTGCTCGCCCAGCTCACCGTGCGCAGCCGCGTGCTCGAGGTGGGCAGCGGCTCGGGCTACCAGACGGCCGTGCTGGCCGAGCTCGCCGACGAGGTCTTCACCATCGAACGCCGCGCCGAGCTCGAAGAGCGCGCTCGCCTGGTGCTCGCCAAGCTCGGCTACCACAACGTGACCGCCGTGCTGGGCGACGGCAGCCTGGGGCTGCCCGAGCACGCGCCGTTCGATCGCATCGTGGTGACGGCGGCGGCGCCGCAGGCGCCGCCGCTCCTCCTCGAGCAGCTCGCCGAGGGCGGCCGCCTGGTGGTGCCCATCGGCCCCGCCGGACGCGACCAGGTGCTCACCGTCATCACGCGCTCGGCCGACGGCCTGCACGAGGTCGAAAGCATCCCCTGCCGGTTCGTGCCCCTGGTGGGCGCCGGCGGCTTTGGCGAATGAAGGCGCCGGCGCCGTGAAGGCCGTGCGCTTTCGCGCCGCCGGGCGCGTGCAGGGCGTAGGATTTCGCTACTCGGCTCACCAGACCGGCGTACGCTTGGGCCTGCAGGGCTGGGTGCGCAACCGCGGCGACGGCGCCGTCGAAGGGCATCTGCAGGGCGACGGCGCGGCGGTCGACGCCATGCTCGACTGGTGCCGGCAGGGTCCGTCGGGCGCCGAGGTCGAACAGCTCACGTGCGAGCCCGTGCCTGTCGATACGACACTGGCCGGGTTTTCCATCCGGCCGTAAGGTCCCCCCGCGGGGCCACTAAGGAGCAAGAACACGCACATGACCGAACCCAAGACCGAGCCCGCGACTCAAACCGCGAGGGCTCTCATCACCCTAGACGACGTGCGCCGCAACCCCGAGGTCGCCGTCTTCGTGCGCAAAGCCGACCACAACCTCGAGGTGCTGGGCTACACCGAGCACGCCGAGCGCCACGCCATGATCGTCGCCACCACGGCGCGCAAGATCCTGCTCGACCTCGACCGCCCCGCGCGCAACGCCGAGCTGGCCGCCATCGCGGGCTACCTGCACGACGTGGGCAACGCCATCACCCGGCTCGACCACGGCATCGCCGCGGCGCTGATCGCCCGCGACCTGCTCAGCCAGATGGGCATGCCGGTCGAGGAGTACGTCGAGGTCATGGCGGCCATCGGCAACCACGAAGAGCAGTACGGCGAGGCCATCTCCGACGTCTCGGCCGCCCTCATCCTGGGCGACAAGTCCGACGTGAACCGCGACCGCGTGCGCAACCCCGACCCGCACACCTTCGACATTCACGACCGCGTCAACCTGGCGTCGCAGAACGCCGCCGTCACGGTCGACGCGGCGGCGCGCACCATCACCCTGTCGCTCGACATCGACACCACCGTGTCGCACGTCATGGAGTACTTCGAGATCTTCCTGTCGCGCATGCTCATGTGCCGCCGGGCCGCCGCCTTTTTGGGCTGCGAGTTCGCCCTGGTGATCAACGGCACGCACCTGCTGTAGAGAACCCCCGCCGTCGCTCATGTTTGGCGCGGCGCAAGGTAGAATGGGCGTCGGTTCACAGACGCCGAAACGGTCAACAAGCGAGGTGGTCGCCGTGAAGCTAGCGGGATTCGTGTTCGGTGCGGCGCTCGGCGCCGGCATCGCCGTGCTGCTTGCCCCCAAGACCGGCAAAGAGGTGCGCAACCAGCTCTTCACCGGCACCGACTGGAACGAGCAGCGCGAGCGGCTCACCGAGGCGGTCAGCGCCGGTCGCGAGCAGGCCATGGGTCGTTCCGACGACCTCAAGCGCAAGATCGAAGAGACGCGCTCCCGCCTGCGCAAGCAGATGGAGGACGAACCGCGCCAGCCTTGACGCCTGCGCGGCGCGCGGCGAGGGCGGCGGCGGCGCTTTGCGCCGCCGCCGCCCTCGCCCTTTGCTATCTGCTCTACGAATCGCAGTGGCTGCGCGTGGTCTCCCACGACCTGCCCGTCGCCGACCTGCCGCCCGACCTCGAGGGCTTCACCATCGCGCAGCTCTCCGACCTGCACGCCGGCTCGCGCCCCAGCTTCAACCTGCGCGCCATCCGCAAGGCCGTCGACGCCACGCGCCGCGCCGCCCCCGACCTCATCGTCATCACCGGCGACCTCGTGACCGGCGACTCGCGCGTCGAAGAGCTCTACGCCGAGCTGTGCCGCCTGCCCGCTGCGCGCGGCGCCTTTGCCGTGCTGGGCAATCACGACCACGGCGAGATCAAGCTGCAGCGCGCCGCGGTGGCCGACCTCTCGCGCCTGGGCGAGTGCGGCGTGCAACTGCTGAACGACGAGTGCGTCTCGCTCGCGGTCGGCGCGGCCACGCTCCAGGTCTGCGGCGTCGACGACGTGAAGCACGGCTACGGCGACCCCGCCGCGGTGCGCGCCGCCTTCGACCGCCGGCCCGGCACGCTGCGCCTGCTGCTCAGCCACTACGGCGAGGTCGCCGAGCACCTGAGCCCCGGCGACGTCGCGCTCGTGCTGTCGGGCGACACCCACGGCGGCCAGATCTGCCTGCCGGTGCCCGGCACCAGGGGCGGGCGCATCATGCTCAGCCAGCCGCGCGCCCGCTTTCGCGAGGGCTTCTACGACGAAGACGGCGCGCTCGTCTACGTGAGCCGCGGCGTGGGCACGAGCTTTCTGCCCTTCCGCCTGCTCTGCCGCCCCGAGATCGTCGTCTTCAGGCTGCGGCGCGGGGCCGTGAAGTCCGCTCAGCAGATGCGCGGCTTCTTGCGCGGCATCGCCACCGACGTGCCGCGCGAGACCGACCGCCTGTGAATGTCGTCGACTCCTGCGGCTGGCTCGAGTACTTCGCCGCGGGACCCAACGCCGACTTCTTCGCGCCGGCACTCGAGGCGCCGAGCGACCTGGTCGTGCCGACGATCAGTGTCTACGAGGTCTTCACGCAGGTGGCGCAGCAGCGCGGCGAGAGCGACGCATTGCAGGCGGTGGCGCTCATGCAACAAGGCTCCGTCGTCGATCTGACGGCACCTATCGCCCTCGACGCCGCCCGCGTGAGCGCGACGCTGAGGCTGCCGATGGCCGACAGCGTCATGCTCGCCACAGCTCGCTCGGTCGCGGCCACGCTCTGGACGCAAGACTCCGACTTCCAGGCCGTCGAGGGTGTGCGATACATCGCAGCGCAGTCGGGCTAGCGGCCGACCCTCATCAGGCGCAGCGTGAGCGGCCGCACGTCCTGGATGGCGGTGGTCGGGCAGATCTCGGTGCAGGCGTAGCAGCGCACGCACTTGTCGTTGTCGTAGACGGGCGTGGGGGCCATGGTGATGGCGTTCGCCCCGCAGATCTGGGCGCAGTCGCCGCAGCGCGTGCAGACGGCCGGGTTCACCAGGCGCGGCCGGCTCGTGAGCGCGTGGCGCGCCAGGTGGCGCAGCACCGGCGGCACCCGCTCCTGGGCGTCGCGCGGCGCGTGCTCGAAGCCGTGGTCGGGCACGATGGGGTCGCCCTCGAGGCGGTAGGGGTCGTCCAGGTCTATCAGGCCGCGGCGCTCGGCGGCGGCCAGCGTGTAGATGTCGCCGCGCTTGTGGACCGTAAGGTCGGCCAGGGCCGCGTCGAGCGCCGACGAGTCGACGGCGGCCAGCAGCGAGCCCATGGCGTGCGGCGTGCCGCTGCCCGGCCCCTTGCCCTGCATGGCGACGATGGCGTCGATCACGGTGAGCCGCGGCGCCAGCGCGAGGTGCAGGTCGAGCAGCATGTCGGCAAAGTCGGCGCGCTCGCTGGCGCGCACGTGGAGCTGGCCCTTGCGCAGCCCGGTGACGCAGCCGAAGGTGAGCTTGACCGCGCCGGTCAGGCGCATGAGGCCGTGGGTCTTTAAAGGACCGACCTGGATGATGCCGTCGGCGGTGGTCCAGCAGCGTCCCACGGGGAAGCTGCGAAAGAGGCGGCCGTCGGGCGTGGCGAGCTCGACCACGTCGGCGTCGGGCACGAGCAGCTCGACGTCTTCTTCGCGGCAGACCGCCGCCATGCCGCTCACCTCGTAGCCGCGGCGCACCTGGCGCTCGCGGCCGGGGCCGCCCGGGCTGTCGCCCACAAAGGGGGTGGCGCCGGCGGCCTTGATGGCGCGCAGCACGGCGCGCAGCGTCTCCGGGTGGGTGGTCACGACCTTCTCGGGCGGCGCCGCGCGCAGCAGGTTGACCTTGACGCCGATGCGCTCGCCGGGCTTGACCAGAGCGCCGAAGCCGCCGAAGGGGGCGCAGGCGCGCTCGAGGGCGGCCGGCAGCTCGGCGTCGTACTGCGCCTTGACGTGGCTCGACGACCGCCGGTCGCGCCGGCGCGGCGCCCGGACCGGACGCGTTCGCCGGCGACGACGGCCGGGCCGTCGGTGCGGCGTTGGGTGCGGGCGACGGTGTGGGCTGCGGCGTGGCG
This sequence comes from uncultured Actinomycetes bacterium, assembly GCA_963755025.1. Taxonomy (GTDB): domain Bacteria; phylum Actinomycetota; class Thermoleophilia; order UBA2241; family UBA2241; genus Bog-752. Next base: position 22,409 of record CAVWIH010000001.1, on the reverse strand, counting down.
GAGGGCGTGGGCGACGGTGTGGGCTGCGGCGTGGCGGAGGGAGTCTCTGAGGGCATCAGACGACCTTTCTGACGAACGTGCCCGAAGGCATCAGGCGAGCGCGGCGCCCGTGGGGCGCCGCTAGGCGAGCGCCGCGGGGGCGCGGGCGACGATGGCGTAGTAGTAGGCAAAAAGCGTGCCGGCCGGGCGCACGACGTCGGCCGTCAGGCCCATCGCGGCGACCACGGCGAGCGCCTGCTCGAGGGTGAGGATGCGGGCGGGCGGCGGGCCGACGGGCCGCTCGACCGGCGCCCAGTCGACGATCGCCAGGGCGCCGCCGGGGGCGAGCAGGCGGCGCAGCTCGGCGAGCGCCGACTGGTCGTCGTAGATCTCGTGCCACACGCTCACCGCGAGGATCGCGTCGACGCTCTCATCGGGCAGCGGCACGCGGTTCTCGGTGGTGTGCACGTAGTCGACGGGGGCCGTGGCTGCCGGTGTGCGCTCGGCGGCGCTCGCCGTCGCGCGGCGGCGCAGTTCGTCGAGCAGCTCCTTGCTGCGGTCGACCGCCACCACGCGGCCGCGCGGCAGCGCGGCCGCCAGCGGGAGCGTGGTGTAGCCCACGCCGGCGCCGTAGTCGACGACGGTCTCGTCGCCGCGCAGCGCGAGCAGATCGAGGATGTCGGCGACCGGCTGGTAGTCGAGCCTGGCGGGGTCGTCGAGACGGGCGGCGTGACGCGGATCGAACGGCTCAGCCACGAGGCTCCTGCGCCCGGGCCCTCAGGGCTGGTCGGGGCCGGGCTGCACCTGCAGGTGCTGGGCGTAGCGCTGAAAGGTCTCGAGGGCGCGCTGCACGGCGGTCTCGGACGAGGCGTCGTCCTCGTCTTGCAGGCACTCGCGCACCTTGTGGGTGATGAGGAAGATGCCGACGCGGTCGAGCGCCGCGCGCGTGGCCGACAGCTGGGTGAGCACGTCTTCGCACGGCACGCCTTCGGCGACCATGCGCTGCAGGCCACGCACCTGGCCCTCGATGCGGCGCAGGCGGTTGACCATCTTGTCGACCTCGGCGTCGGGCTGGGCGGCCGCGGCGGATGCCGCGTCGGATCTGACGGGTTCGGCGTCGACCTTGGCGGCCGCCGCGGCGTCGGAGCCGGTGGCGGAGGTGTCGCTGAGATCGCTCATGAGGTCAGTATACCGTAGGGGGTACCGCGCGAGAACTGTGAGGCAGGGCGGCGCGGCGTTAGCCGCGAGAACCGTGAAGCCGGCGGCACGGCGTTAGCCGCTGCCGCCGCGATGGTATCCTTCGCGGGATGCACACACTCTTTCTCACCCTCGCCGCGCACCTCTCCGTCGTGGCCAGCGTCTTCTCGTTCTTCAGCAACATCATGAACAACGTCGAGACCGCCTTTCGGCACTACGGCTACTTCATCATCTTCCTGCCGATCCTGGGTGAGAGCGCCGGCATACCGCTGCCCGGCGAGACGGTGCTGCTGGCCGGCGGCCTGGCGGCCTCGAAGGGCATCCTCTCGCTGCCCCTCGTCATTCTGGTGGGCGCCTCGGCGGCCATCGTGGGCGACAACCTGGGTTACCTGGTCGGGCGGGCCGGGGGGCGGCCGCTCCTGTTCCGCTACGGCCGCGTGCTGCACGTCAAAGACCGCCAGCTCGCCATTCTCGACAGCTTCTTCGAGCGCCACGGTCCCAAGACGGTGTTCTTCGGCCGCTGGGTGATCTTTCTGCGTGTCTGGGCGGCGTTGTTCGCCGGCGCCTCACGCATGCACTGGAAGCACTTCGTCTTCTGGAACGCGCTCGGCGGCCTGGCCTGGGCGACCACCATGTCGACGCTCGCCTACGTGTTCGCCGCCAGCGTGGTGCGCATCAGCAAGGTCTTCGGGGTGCTCGCCTGGGTGTTCGCGATCGCCGTGGGCATCGCCGTCGCCATCTTCATCAGCCGCATGCAGAAGCGCGCCGAGAACCGCCAGCAGGTCGAGGCCGCCGAGGAGCGCATACGCCAAGAGCGCGCCGCGTGGGAGGAGCGCCGGGCGGCGCGCAAGGCGCAGCAGCAGTCGTAGCCGGACTCGCGCGGCGCTCTCGCGCGGCCAACCCCGCGCGTAGTCGTCTCACCCTTGCACCGCCATCGCCCGCCGTGGCCGATCCCTCAGCAGCTCGGTTCGGCCGCTCCCGCCGCGCGCGCTTCGTGCTCCTGCAGCCAGCGCGCCTTGAGGCCGGCGAGCACGGCGTCGGGCACGGGGCGCCCGTCGTTTGCCTGCCCCAGGCGCACGTCGGGCTTGGTCTGGCCGTGAAAGTCGGAGCCGCCCGTGGGCACCAGGCCGTTCAGGGCGGCGAGCTTGAGGCAGCGCGCCACCGTCTGCTCGCTGTGCTCGGGGTAGAAGCACTCGAGGCCGCCTATGCCGCAGCCGCGCGCTTCGGCCACCAGCGCGGCCAGGCCGGCCTCGTCGGTGCGGATGATGTCGGGGTGGGCGATCGCCGCCAGGCCGTCGGCGCGGCGCACCAGGCGCACGGCCTCTGACAGCGAGAGGCGTTGCCGGTCGACCCAGGCGGGCGCGCCGCGGTGCAGGAAGCGGTCGAAGGCCTCGGTGATCGAGCTCACGTAGCCGCGTCGCCGCATGGCTTCGCCTATGTGCGGCCGCCCGACGGCACCGCTGCCGGCGATGTCGGCGAGCTCGGCCGGCTCGATCGGGTAGCCCAGCCCGCGCAGGCGCTCGAGGATCTGGGCATTGCGCACGTCGCGGTAGCCGCGCAGCTCGCTGAGGCCGGCGCGCAGCTCGGCGCCCGGCGGCCCGCCGGGAAAGTAGCCCAGCAGGTCGACCGTGCGGCCGTCGTGCTCGAGGTTGATCTCGACTCCCGGTACGACCTCGATACCGAGCTCGGCGCCGGCGGCGAGCGCCTCGTCTACGCCGCCGATCGAGTCGTGGTCGGTGACCGCCACGGCGCTCAGGCCGATCCTGCCGGCGAGCGCAACGAGCTCGCGCGGCGAGAAGGTGCCGTCGGAGTAGGTCGTGTGCGCGTGCAGGTCGATCACAGCCCAGACGATAGCACGCCCAACGCCGCCCCAGAGCCGCTCGGCAGGCGCCGCCGCTGCGCGCCGCAGGCTTGCGCCGCGCGCCGCCGCCGCGCGCCGCAGGCTTGCGCCGCCCGCTGCGGCCGCCCCGCCGCCCCGCCGCCCGCCGCGCTACGTCGGGCGCCCCCACGTGGGTTTGTGCCGCTTGTTCGTACGGGAAGGATGGCGGCAGCGCCGCGTCGCGACTTGGGCTTGGCGCACCACGAGCGCGCGGCCGCTGGCCACGCGTCGACCCGCCCCGGAGGCACGCCACATGAGGATCGGCATGATCGCCCCGCCCTGGTTTCCGCTGCCGCCGACGGGCTACGGGGGCATCGAGTTGGTCGTCCACCTGCTCACCGAGGGCCTCGTGGCGCGCGGCCACGACGTCACGCTGTTCGCCAGCGGCGACTCCAGCACGCTGGCGCGGCTGTCGTTCGTGTACGGCCGCGCCCCCAGCGAGAAGATCGCCACTCACGCCCACGTCGAGATCATCCACGGCCTCGAGGCCTACTCGAAGGCGCGCCAGTTCGACGTGATCCACGACCACGACGGCCTCGCCTCGCGCGCCATGGGCGCGCTCGTCCACCGCCTGGTGGGCGCCCCCGTGGTGGCCACGCTGCACGGCCCCGCCGACCCGCTCACGCAGGAAGTGCTGTCGACCATGCGCCACGACCTGCGCTTCATCGCGATCTCCGACTACCAGCGCGGCGGGCTGCCCGAGCTGCCCTTCGTGGCCACCATCCCCAACGCCATCGACATCGACCGGCACCCCTTCTCGGCCGAAAAGGACGACTACCTGCTGTTCATCGGGCGCATGATCGCCGACAAGGGCGCCCACAACGCCGTCGAGGTGGCGCGCCGGGTCGAGTCGCGGCTCATCCTCGCCGGCAAGGTCAACGAGGCCGCCGAGCACGAGTACTTCGCCGCCGAGATCGAGCCCCACCTCTCCGATCGCATCTACTTTCGCGGCGAAGTCGACGTGGAGACCAAAGACGAGCTCTACCGGCGCGCGCGCTGCACGCTGTTCCCGATCCAGTGGGCCGAGCCCTTCGGCCTCGTGATGATCGAGTCGCTGGCCGCCGGCACGCCGGTGATCGCCTTCCGCCGCGGCGCCGTGCCCGAGGTGATCGAGCACGGCCGCACCGGCTTCATCGTCGACGACGTCGACGAGATGGTCGAGGCGCTGGGCCAGATCGACCAGATCGACCCGGCCGAGTGCCGCCGCGCCGCCCAGGAGCGCTTCGGCATAGAGCGCTTCGTGCGGGCGCACGAGGCCGCCTACCGCAGCCTGCTCGACGAAGGCCCGAGCTGGCAGACGGGCAGCCTGCCGGGGCCGCTCGTGGCCTGAGCGACGGGCCGGGTCGCACACGCCGCGGCCCTGCGCCGCGGGCCCGTACTGCACGCGCCGCGGCCCTGCGCCGCGGGCCCGTACTGCACGCGCCGCGGCCCTGCGCAGCGGACCCGCAGTGCACGCGCCGCGGCCCCTGCGCGCCGCAGCGGCGCCGCGGCCACGTACGGGCGGCCACGCACAGGTGGTATGTTTGTCGCCATGGGCCTGCCCTACGACGATATTCACCTGATCGCCGACCCGCTCTACGGCTATCTGCGCATCACCGTGCCGCGCACCGAGGGCGAGGTCGCCGAAGCGACCATCATCGACGACCCCTGGGTGCAGCGTCTCAAGCGCATCCATCAGCTGCAGAGCTCGTGGTGGGTGTTCCCCACCGCCGAGCACAGCCGCTTCGCCCACAGCCTGGGCGCCATGCACCTGTCCGGCGAGTTCGCCGAGAACCTGTACGACACGCTGCGCGACGAGGCCCCCGACACGCCCTCGCGCGCCCTGGTCGAAGAGACGCTGCGCATGGCCGGCCTGCTGCACGACCTGGGCCACGGCCCCTTCAGCCACTTCTTCGACGACCAGTTCCTGCACCCCAGGTTCGGGCTCGACCACGAACGCCTGTCGCAGCACCTGATCGTCAACGAGCTGGGCGACCTGTTGCGCGCCCTCGAGCGCTCGCCCCACGGGGCCTTCGCCCCCGGCGAGCGCATCGACCCGGTGCACGTGGCCTGGCTGATCCGCGCGCACGACGAGGGACTCGGCGAGGTGCCCCATTGGGTCAGGCTGCTGCACTCCGTGCTGTCGGGCGCCGTGACCGCCGACAACATGGACTACGTGCGCCGCGACGCCTACATGTGCGGCGTCTCGCTGGCGGCGGTCGACGTGCCGCGCCTCATCTACTACAGCTTCTGCTCGCCCGACGGCCTCACGTTCCACAAGCGCGCGCTGAACGCCCTGCGGGCGTTCCTGAACGCGCGCTTCTACATGTACGAGAACGTCTACTTTCACCGCATCGGCCACGCCATCGACCTGCACATGCGCGAGATCTTCTCCGACACCATGGACGTCGATCCTGCCGCACAGCCCGCTCGACGACCTGCGCGCCTACCGCCACCTCACCGAGTGGTCGCTGTTCACCGAGGTCGAACGCTGGGCCGACGACCCCGGTTCGCCGCCGCGCCGCCGCCTGCCTGGCCGCCGAGTGGGAGCGCATCATCCACCGCGACGTGAAGTACCGCATGGTCTACGAGCAGGCCATCGAGCGCGTCGCGCTGCCGCCGGGGGCCAGCGACTGGACCCGCCAGCAGTTCCACCAGCGTATCCGTCGAGCGCCTGCCCGCCGCCCTGGCCGGCATCGAGTTCGTCTGCGACGTCGCCTCGCAAGACCCGCGGCCGCTGAACCCCATGACCGGTCCCAAGCGCATCCTCATCTACGACCCCGCCAGCGGCCAGGTCGAAGAAGAGCTGCTCACCGGCATCCTCGCCTTCGTGCCGGCCAAGGCGCACCTGTATCGCGTCTTCGCCACCACGCGCGAGCACGACCGCGAGCTCGCGCGACGCGGCCCGCCGCGCGCTCACCGACGGCGCCGAGACGAGCCTCACGAACCTCTAGCCGCCGTGGCGCCCGACGACCCACGCAGCAGCACGCCGCGCCGCGCCGACGACCCGCGCAGCAGCGCGCCGCGCAGCCCCGACGCGCCGGCGACAGGCCTCGACGAGCCGATCGCCGACATCGTGCGCGCCCTCGGCCAGATCCACGACACCATGGCGCGCTGCGCCGCCTGCGAGAACTATCGCGCGGTCCTCGCGCGCCTGCAGGTCGACCTCGAGGGCGTAGCCACGCCGGCGGCGAGCGCGGCTCGCGAGCAGCTCGCCGCCTGGGCGGCCGACGAGCCCGACCGGGTGAAGACCACCAACCGCTGCGAGATCTGCGTGCCGGCGGGACCCTACGAGCGCTTCGCCGAGGCGCTGCGGCAAGCTGAGAACCCGACCTAGCGGCTCATCGTGCGTTCGAGCACGGTCCAGAAGCCCGGGTCTTCGCGGTACATCTGCCAGATGGCGACGCCGCCGATGCCGGGAAAGTGCGACTCGAGCAGGTCGAGCTTGGTCGTGAGCGCACGGCTGTCGATGAACCACAGGACGTGCTTCACGCCCTGGGTGTCGGTGTAGCTCAGGTCGGCTTCGCCCGAGGCCGCGTCGTGAGCGACCTTGAAGTGGTGGGCCGCGATCAGGGCGGCGGCGTCGGCGGCCTGCACGGCGGTCGCCCCGCCGGCGTGCCAGTCGTAGCCATAGAACGGCAGGCCCATGTAGATCTTTTTGGCCGGCACCACGGTGCGGGCGAAGTCGATCACCGCGCGCGTCCAGCCGAGCGGCGCCTGCGGCCCCGGCGAGCTCCACGGTCCGCTGAAGCTGTAGGTCATGATCTTGAGCTCGTCGACCGCCGCGCCGAGCGCGTGGTAGTCGTAGACCTTCTGCGAGTCCCACTTGCCGGGCTCGGAGGTCTTGGCGAAGACCGCCACCGAGAGCAGGCGGTGGCGGGCGTGCAGCGCCGTCGCCAGGTTCGCTATGAAGTGGCTGAAGGCGTTGCGCTCGGCGACCGGCACGAGCTCCCAGTCGATGTCGATGCCGTCGTAACCTTTGGCCACGGCCAGCGCGACGAGCCCGTCGATCGCGCGTTGCTGCCGGGCGGGCGAGGAGAGGATGGCGCGCGGGATCGAGCTGGTGAACGAACCGCTGCTGTCGGGCCGGTTGGTGACCGTCGCGAAGGCCTGCACGCCGTGAGCGCGCGCGTCGGCGACCAGGGCGAGGTTCTCGGGACCGGCGCTCACCGTGCCGCCGGCGCCGATCGTGTACCAGTCGCAGTCGACCTCGTCGAGGGCGTGGGCCGCGAGAGCGGTGTCGAGGGAGCGCGAGGTGCTGGTGAGCCAGGCGGCGACGCGCTGGTGGCGCCCGCCGCCGGGCGCGCTCACCTGCCCGCTGAACGAACCTGTGCCCGTCCCCGTCGTGTGATGCGTGGCGACCGCGACCGCGGCGATGACGACGACGAGCAGCGCTGCGATCAGCACGAGGACGAGCAGCGGGCGCGGACGGCGGCGCGGTGGCCGAGGGTGGCGCCGCGCCGGCGGAGTAGGCGGCGCTTGGCCGGCGTCACGCGCGCCGAACTCGAGCGGCGGCGGCGCGGGCGGCGTTTCGCCGCCGTCGTGCGGGCCGGGCGAGGTGGGCGGCGCTTCGCCGTCGTCGTGCAGGCCGGCAGGTGCGGGCGGCGTTTCGCCGCCGTCGTGCGGGCCGGCAGGCGTGGGCGGCCGGGTGGGGTGCTCGGACGAGGACTCCATGGCGCCTCAGTGTAGCAGTTGGGCACGCGCGGGCGGCTGCCCGCACGACGGTGGCCGGTGCGGGCCGACGGCCCGCGCCCGACGTTGGCCGCGGCGCGGTCCGGGCTGTGTGGTTGGGATGCCTGCCCGCGGGAAGACGGACAAGCAGAGAGCAAGTCGGTCGGACAGGAGCGGCGGTATGGAGATCCACGAGAAGGCGCCCGCCATAGCGCGAGCCGAGACGCAGATCGCAGCCGACCCTGAGTCAGTCTGGCGGCTGCTCACCGATCTCGAGAAGTGGCCCACCTGGAAGCACGACGTGCAGTCGATGGCGCTGCACGGCTCGCTGGCGCCGGGCACGCTCTTCGTATGGAAGTCGGGTCCCGGCACGATCAGCTCGACGCTGCAAGAGGTCGATCCTCCCCGGACTATCTCGTGGACGGGCTCGACCATGGGCATCAAAGCGATCGATACGTTCCGGCTCGAGCCGCGCGACGGCGGCACGTTCGTCCGCGAAGCGGAGTCGTGGGAGGGCCTGGTGGTGCGCCTGTTCGCCGGGCGGCTGCGGCGCACGCTGCAGAGCTCGCTTGAGTCGGGCCTCGCCGACCTGAAAGCCGAGGCCGAGCGCCGCGTCGCAGTGAGCGCGCAGCACCGCGATCAGGAACGCCGGGCTTCGTAGCGGGCGCCGACAGGCTGCGCGGCCGGTCCGTGGCGCCGGCTACTTCGTGAGCCGTGCGGCGCGCGCGCTGCTCGCGCTCGACCTGCTCGCGCACGAAGCAGCCCTCGGCGTGGTCGTTGACGAGGCCGGCGGCCTGCATGGTGGCGTAGGCCGTGGTCGGACCGACAAAGCGAAAGCCGCGTTTGCGCAGCTCGGCGGCCATGGCGGTCGACTCGGGGGTCACCGCCGGCCAGCCGGCGCGCGAGCGGATGGGCGGCGGCGCCTCGGCGGGGCGAAAGCGCCAGAGCAGCGCCGCCAGCGAGCCGAGCTCGTCGACCACCTCGAGGCAGCGTCCGGCGTTGTGCAGGGCGGCCTCGATCTTGCGGCGGTTGCGCACGATGCCGGCGTCGTTCATGAGGCGTTCGGCGTCGTCGGGGCCGAACGCGGCCACCGCCTCCAGGTGAAAGTCGGCGAAGGCGGCGCGAAACGCGGGCCGCTTGCGCAGGATCGTGAGCCACGAGAGCCCCGACTGGAACGCCTCGAGGCAGAGACGCTCGAAGAAGCCGTCGTCGCTCTCGACCGGCCGCCCCCACTCGTGGTCGTGGTAGCCAAGGTACTCGGGCGCCCCGACCGCCCAGAAGCAGCGGTCGTGGCCGTCGGCGCCGGTGGCGAGCGCGTCGCTGGATGTGGTTGCTATGTCCGTCGGTCCTCCTTTCGGCCTGCGTCGTCGTGCGGCGGCCCGCACCGGCCGCTCGGCCTGCGCGGGCTGGTTCCTACAGCGCCTCGTCGAGCTCGTCCAAGGTGGCGATCTCGCGGTCGACGTCGGCGCCGCTCGGCGCCGCGGCATGCAGGCCGGCGGCGCGCCGCAGGCGCACCGTGCGCCAGCCGAGTGAACGGGGACCGCCGAAGTCCTTGGCCGGGTTGTCGGCCACGTAGCAGCACTCGACGGCGGCGCAGCCCGATTCGCCCTGCAGCAGGGCGAAGGCGCGCGGGTCGGGCTTGCCGGCGTCGGCGCCGAGCTCAGAGGTGACGACGGCGCGGTCGACATAGGCGCTGAGCTCGAGCGCGGCGATCTTGGCGCGCTGACTGACCGCCGGACCGTCGGTCACGATGCCGATGTAGGCGCGCCCCAGCCAGCGTTCCAGACAGGCGTGGGCGTCGGGCAGCAGCCTGATGCGCGGCGGGTGGGCGCGGTAGACGCCGATCAGCTGGCTCACCAGCGCCGGGTCGGGGGCGTGTCCGAGTCCGGTGAGCGCCCGGTCGAACGTGCTGCCCCGCACGCCCGACTCGAAGAGCGCCCAGCAGGCCGGCCCCAGGCCGACGATGCCGTGCTCGCGCTCCGCATAAACGCCGACGGCGGCGAAGCCGCTGCGCACGTAGTCGCGTTCGTAGTAGAGGGTGTCGTCGACGTCGAAGACCAGGCAGCGCGGCAGTGCGGCCGGGCTCATCAGACCCAGCGGACGGCGGCGCGCGGAGTCCGGCGGCGCATCGGGCGAGGCCGACGACAGAGTGAGCAGCGCGGCATCAGGCGAGCCCCACGTCGGCCGCCTCGACGAACACGGCGTCGTCGTAGCGCAACATGACGAGACCGTCGCGCCAGCGGTCGGCGACGCTCGAGGGCCGCCCCAGGATCTCTTCGATCGTCCAGGCCGGGTAGTGCGCGCCGGCTTCGTAGGCCAGCGGGAACCCGCCGCCGTAGCGGGCGTTGATCTCGATCACCCGCATGTCGCCCTGGACTGGGTCGACGAAGATCTGCACGTTGAGCACACCGTACGCCCCGGGCAGCGCCTCGGCCACGCGGCGCGCGAGGCCTTCGATGGCCGGGTCGCGGACGGTCACGCCCTTCTCGACCTCGCCGGCCCGCACGGCGATGCGGCGCCGCGGCACGGCGCCGACGCAGCGTCCGTCGCCCAGCACGAGCACGTCGACGGTGTGCTCGCGGCCGGGCGCGACCTCTTGCACCACGAGGTCGTCGCCGCCGTCGCCGGCGACGGCGCGAGCCAGGTCGGCGGGGTCGGTCACGCGCCGTACGCCGATGCCGGCCGAGCCCTCGCGCGGCTTGACGAACAGCGGCCACGACCAGCCGTCGGGCGCGGCCAGCACCTTTGCCGGTGCGGCCTGGCGTACGGTGGGAAAGCCGCGGTCGACGAGCCAGTCGTGGGTCAGCGCTTTGTCGCGGCCGATCGCCACTGTGGCCGGCGCCGAGATGGAGACGGTCGTGCCGATCTCGGCAAAGCGCTCGTGCGCCGCGGCCAGCAGCGGCAGCTCGCCGTCGTGGGTGGGCACCAGCAGGCGCACGCCGTGGGTACGGCACGCCTCGAGAGTCGCGTCGATGAAGCTGGGGTCGCCCTGCGGGGGCACCACGACGCGCCGGTCGGCCAGTTGCGCGGCCGAGGAGAGCGGCGTCATGTCGGAGGCCACGATCTCGCCGTCGAGGCCCAGGTCGGCCAGCGTGCGCCGCAAGATGCCGACCAGCGCGCCGCGCCGGCCGGCGCTCGAGACGAGAATGGGGAACCGTTCGCTCATCGGCGCGATTCTATGCGGCGCGCGACCGGGCGCAAAGGCGGGCGGCGGGTGGCGGGGGGTCGCCGGGGCGGACGAGCGGCGGGCGGGGCCGGCCCATTGGCCGGCCCCGCCCGCGCCGCCGCGCCTGCGCCCGGCGCTAGTTGGTCCGCCGGTAGAGCCACACGGCGAGCGGCGCGCAGACGATCACGATGCCCGCGCACCAGGCGATCGACTGCAGGACCCACGAGAGGGTCGGTCCGCCCAGCATGAGGGCGCGCGCGGCGTTGGCCGTGACCGAGACCGGCTGATAGGTGGCAAAGCCCTGCAGCCAGCTCGGCATGCTGCTCACCGGCACGAACACCGACGAGGCAAAGACGAGCGGCGCCAGCACCGGGAAGGTGGCCGCCTGGGCACTCTCGGGGTCGCCGATCGCCAGGCCCACCGTGGCGAAGATCCACGAGAAGGCGTAGGCGAACATGAGCACGATCAGCACGCCGGCCAGAAAGAGCAGGGCGTTGGTCTGCACGCGAAAGCCGACGAGCACGCCGACGATGGCCATGAGGGCCACGACAAAGACGTTGCGCGTGAGGTCGGCGAACGTACGCCCGGTGAGCACCGCCGAGCGCGCCATGGGCAGCGAATGGAAGCGTTCGAGCAGGCCGCTCTTCACGTCGGTGGCGAGGCCGATCGCCGTGTTGGTCGCGCCGAAGGCCACGGTCTGCACGAAGATGCCGGGCATGAGGTAGTCGACGTACGGTATGCCGCCGGGCACCGAGATCGCCCCGCCGAAGACGTAGCGGAACAGCAGCACGAAGACGACGGGCTGGATCAGCGTGAACACCAGCAGCGTGGGCACGCGCCGGTAGACGATGAGGTTGCGCCCGGTGATGGCCCAGGCGTCGCGCAGCCCGGAGAATGCCGAGCGACGCGCCGGGGCCATGTACGCGCGCGGCGTGGTGACGCTCATGCCACCCTCCTGCGTTGCGGATCTTCGGGGGGTTCACCGAGGAACTCCTCCGCGCTTCTGGCCTCGGCCTCGCTCCAGGCGTCGCTCGGCGATGCTTCGCCGTCGCCGCCGCTGCGCGAGGCGTCGTCGCCGGCGTCGGCTGCGCCGGCGTCGCGCGCCGCCCGCCGCCGTCGCCATGACCGCGTTCGTCGTCGTCGTCACCGCTCTCGGGCTTGCGGCCGGTGAGCGCCAGGAAGGCGTCGTCGAGGCTCGGCTCGCGCACGGTGAGGGTCGTGGGCGTCAGCGAGTTGGCGTCGAGCAGGCGCAGGGTCTCGATCAGGGCGCTCGGGCCGGCGTTCGAGGTCAGGCGCACCATCGTGCCGTCGCGCTGGGGGTGGTCGGCGACGGCGCGCACCAGCACCTCGTGGGCGCGGCTCGCCATCTCTTCGGTGCCCATGCCGATCTCGATGACCGTGCCGGCAAGGTGCGCCTTGAGCGCCGCCGAGGTGTCGTTGGCCACGATGTGGCCATGGTCGACCACGGCGATGCGGTCGGCCAGGCGATCGGCCTCTTCGAGGTACTGCGTGGTGAGCAGCACCGTGGCGCCCTCGGCCACGAGCTCGCGGATGACGGTCCACAGCTCGGTGCGGCTTTGTATGTCGAGGCCCGTGGTGGGCTCGTCCAGAAAGAGCACCGGCGGGCGCTGCACGAGGGCGGCGGCCACGTCGAGGCGCCGCCGCATGCCGCCCGAGTAGGTGCGCACCGGCCGGTCGGCGGCGTGGCTCAGGTCGAAACGGCCGAGCAGCTCGTCGGCGCGCGGCCCCACGTCGGCGCGGCGCATCTGGGCGAGCTTGCCGATGAGGCGCAGGTTCTCGCGGCCGGTGAGGTTGGGGTCGACGGCCGCGCTCTGGCCGGCAAGGCCGATCTGAAAGCGCACCTGCGCGCCCTGACGCACGACGTCGTAGCCCATGACCTCGGCGTGGCCGCCGTCGGGGCGCAGGATGGTGGCCAGCACGCGCACCGCGGTCGTCTTGCCGGCGCCGTTGGGGCCGAGCAGACCGAAGACGCTGCCCGCCGGCACCTCGAAGTCGATGCCGTCGAGCGCCGCGACCGTGCCGAATCTCTTGGTCAGCCCTTCCACCAGGATGGCTGCATCAGACATGAAGGAAGCTCCTTTTCGTGGAGCGGCCGACCCATAGACGGCCGCTCCAGAGTTCCTGCCCGAAAGCCGGACGGTTTCAATCCTCTTGAGGCGGGGAGTGCGCGGACCGGTCGGCGGTCACGCAGCAACGATCGCGGCGCCGGGCGTGCCGCCGGGCGCGGCCCCGGTCGGCGGCGCACAAAGCGCCGCCGCCCGCAGCCCCGGTCGCAGCGCCTCGGCTTTCCCGCAGCCCCGATCGCTGCGCCAACGGCTTAACGAGCACAGACACCCTCTATACGGTTCGAACTGTGAGAAGCGCTGGCACACTTCTTCTGTCAGAGATGGAGGCGACTCACTTCCCGTCTCCGTCCGCGTTTCTGGTCGCCTTAGGGCTTGGGAGAAGGAGCGCACGCCATGTCTATGCAGACTGGTAGCAGCAAGGAAGTGGGCCTGAAGGCAGACGCCGTCAGCCTCTGGGGCGATTTCATCGTCTCGATCGCCAACGTAGCGCCCTCGAGCAGCGTCGCCTTCACGCTCGCCATCCTGTTGAGCTTTGCCGGGCACACCTCGCCGCTTGCGGTGCTGGTGGTCGGCATCGCCATGTTCTTCGTGTCGGTCGGCTACGCCAACCTGAACCGTTGGCGCGCTCACGCCGGCGCCCCGTACGTGTGGGTCAGCGAAGCGGTCGCGCCGGCCATCGGCATCGGCACGGGGCTACTCAACGCCATCACCAGCACGCTCGCCAACGTGGGCAACATCACGCTGGCGGGCGTCTACCTGCTGTTCATCATCGCCCCGACGAGCACGTTCTCGAAGCCGGTCACCTGGATCATCGCGACCGCCATCATGGGCGTGCTGGTCTGGCTCGCCATCCGCGGCATCAGGCCGACGGTGTGGCTGCAGATGACCTTCGTGGTGATCGAGTACGCCGCCGTCATCTCGTTCGTCGTGCTCGCCCTGATCCACGAGGCGTCTCATGCCGGGGGCGCTTCGCTGCCCGGCATCTCCGACTTCTCGATCTCGCACTCGCTGGGCGGCATCGGCGGCTTCAAGGGCCTGACCGAGGCGGCCGTCGTCTGCGGCTTCCTCTACCTGGGCTGGGAGGCGACCGCCACCCTGGGCGAGGAGTCGACCAAACGCAAGCTCAACCCGGGCCGCGCGATGATGCTGGGCACCGGCTTTCTGACGCTCTGGTACACGTTCCTCATCATGGTCTTCCAGGGCATCGCGAGCCAGTCCACCGTGCAGGCTCACGGCTCGGACGTGCTGGGCTACGCCGGCACGCTGCTGGTTCCCGGCTTCTGGGGCCGCGCGCTGCCGCTGGCGGTGCTGATCGCCGTGCTGGGCACGAGCCAGATCCAGATGGTCGAACCCAGCCGGGTGCTCTACGCGATGGCTCGCGACCGCCTGATCCCCCGTCTCTGGGGCAGGATGAGCCGCGTGCACCAGACCCCCTGGCTCGGGCTGCTCATCCTGGCGGCCATCCCGCCCATCGTGCTGATCTTCTACCTGGCGAACTCGTCGGCGACGAAGGCCATCGGCTACGTGATCAGCGCCGACGGCATGCTCGGCCTGTTCATGTACTTCGTCATCGCGCTGAGCAGCGTGTGGTTCTACCGCGCCGAGCTGCGCGGCAACCTGAGCTCGGCCGTGCTGGTCGGCGCGCTGCCCCTGATCGGCGGCCTGTTCATGGGCGCCATCTTCTTCTACGGCCTGACCACACAGTCGGCGCCGGTGGCCTGGGTGGCCGTGGCGGGCGTGCTGATCTCGTACCTGCTGGGCTTCATCATCCGCCAGACGGCGAGGTCGTCGCCCTTCTTCGCCGACATCGCGGAGCGGCGCCGGCCCACGTCGGCCGACTCGTGGCGCGAGGAATCGCAGCGCGACCGCGTCGCGTAGCGCGGCGCGCAGGCGGTGGGGCCCGGCCACAACGGGCGGCCGGGCTCCACGAACGTTATAGTGTCGGCGCGTCTTACGGAGCACCCGGACAAGGCCGGAGAGTGCGCAGGTGAACGGTCACACGGCAGGGGATCCATCGGTGGCGGCGCAGCCGCTGCCGGGCCTCAACGCGTTCGTCAGGAGCGTGCCGCTGCCGCACCTCACGGCGGTGCGCCGGACGACGGTCGGCGCGCCGCTGGCCGACGTGCGGGCCGCCACGCGCCGCGAAGTGGCGGCCGTGCTGGCCGAGTCTGAGCGCACGCCGGGCCCCATTGCCGTGACGGCCGGCAGCCGCGGCATCGCCAACGTCGTCGTCATCTTGAGAGCGGTGGTCGCCGAACTGCGCGCCGCCGGCTGGGAGCCCTTCGTCGTGCCTGCCATGGGCAGTCACGGCGGCGGCACCGAAGCCGGCCAGCTCGCGGTGCTCGACGAGCTGGGCATCACCGAGCAGGCGGTGGGCGCGCCGTTACGCGCGACCATGGCCGTCGACGAGGTGGGTGTGACGGGCGGCGCTGGTGCCGGCGGTGGCGCGCGCGCCGGCGGTGTAGGCCCCGGCGGCGGCACGCGCGTCTACGTCGACCGGCTCGCGGCGCGGGCCGGCGCGGTGTTCGTGGTCGGCCGCGTCAAGGCGCACACCGACGTTCACGGTCCGCTCGAGAGCGGCCCGGCGAAGATGCTGGCGGTGGGCTTGGGCCACCTGGCGAGCGCCGCCGAGCTGCACGCCGCCGGCCCGGCCGGCCTGCGCGCCGGCATCGGCGAGGCGGCGCGCCTGATCGTGGCGCGCGGCCTGGTCGTGGGCGCCCTGGCCGTGGTCGAGAACGAGGTCGGCCAGACCGCCCACGTGCAGGGGCTGCGCCCCGGCGAGATCGCCGGCGAAGCCGAGGAGCGCCTGCTGGACCTGGCCAAGGCCCTGATGCCGCGCCTGCCGCTCACCGAGCTCGATGTGCTCGTCGTGCAGCGGCTCGGCAAGGACATCAGCGGCGAAGGCGTCGACCCCAACGTGATCGGCCGCCTGTACATCACCGGCGAGGCCGAGCCCGAGAGCCCGCGCATCGCCTGCATCGCCGCGCTCAGCCTGACCGAGGCCTCGTCGGGCAACGGCCTCGGCATAGGCTTTGTCGACTTCGTCTCGGCGCGCCTGGCGCGGGCGCTCGACTTTGGCGCGATCTACGCCAACGCCCTGACGGCCGGCCTCGTTGACCTGCAGCGCGCCAAGCTGCCCATGGTGCTCGACAGCGATCGCCTGGCCATACAGGCCGCCCTGGCCTCGTGCGGCCGGCGCGAGCCGGCCGGTGCGCGCTTGATGTGGATAGAAGACACCGAGCATCTCGACGTCGTTGGGGTCAGCGAGCCGCTGGCCGCCGAGGCGCGGCGGCGCGACGACCTCGTCGTGGCTGCCACCGACGCCGGCGTCGAGATGAGATTCGACGACCGGGGGTCGCTGTTGCCCCTGTGGCCGGACCAAGAAGCGAGGTGACGACCGATGGCGCGGTTTGAGGGAAAGTCGGTCCTGGTGACCGGTGGCGCGCACGGCATAGGCCGGGCGAGCGCCCTGCGCTTTGCCGCCGAGGGCGCGAGCGTGGCCATAGTCGACGTGCGCGGCGAAGAGGCGCAGCAGGTCGCCGGCGAGTGCGACGCGGCCGGCGGCCGCGGCCGCGCCTATCGCGTCGACGTGACGAGCCCCGACGAGGTGACGGAGGTCGTGGCCCGCGTGGTCGACGAGGCGGGCGGCATCGACATCCTGCACTCCAACGCCGGCCGACTGAGCGCCGGCACGGTGCTCGAGGTCAGTCTCGAGGAGTGGAGCCGCGTCTTCGTCGTGAACGTGACGGCCATGTTCCTGGTGATCAAGGCGGTAGTGCCTGCCATCCAGGCGCGCGGCGGCGGCGCGATCGTGACCACAGGCTCGGTGAGCGGTCTGCTCGGCGAGCCGGCGCTCACCGCCTACACGGCGTCGAAGGCGGCCGTCGTCAACCTCACGCGGCAGCTCGCCATCGACTTCGCCAAGTCGGGCATCCGCGTGAACTCGGTGTGCCCCGGCTGGGTCGACACCGGCTTCAACGACCCGCAGTTCGCGCACGACAACATGTCCGACGCCGACATCGTCGCGGCGATCGAGGCCACGGTGCCCATGCAGCGCCAGGGCACGCCCGAAGAGGTGGCCGCCGCGGTCGCCTTTCTGGCGTCGAACGACGCCTCGTACATCACCGGGCAGACGCTGGTGGTCGACGGCGGCCTGCTGTGCCACACGTGAGCGCCGCGGCGCGCGGGGCCGACGGGTCGAGCGGTGCCGGCGGCCAGAGCGGCAGCGGCGGCTCAGGCGGCAGCGGCGGCTCGGGCGCCGGCGCCGGACCGCGCATCGCCGTAGGCCCGCGATCGTCGGAGTGGGCGCGGCAGGCGATAGAGCGCGGCGGCGGTCAGGCGGTCGGCATCGACGAATCGCCGCTCGGTCTGGTGTGGACCGACTCGCGCGCCATCGACGCCTTGCGCGCCACCCTCGACAGCCATCCCGGCATCTGGTGGGTGCAGCTGCCGCTGGCCGGCGTCGAGCGCATCGTGGCCGCCGGCGTGGTCGACCGCGAACGCCAGTGGACATCGGCCAAAGGGGCGTACGCCGAGCCGGTCGCCGAGCACGCGCTGGCGCTGCTGCTGGCCGGCCTGCGGCTGCTGCCCGAGCGCGCGCGGGCCCACTCCTGGGGAGAACCGGGCGGCGTGAACCTGTTCGACCAGCCGGTCACCGTGCTCGGCGCCGGCGGCGTGGCGCGCGAGTTCATCCGCCTGCTCGAGCCCTTCCGCGCGCAGGTGACCGTCGTGCGCCACAGGCCCGAGCCGTTGCCCGCGGCCTGGCGCACGGTCGGGCTCAGGCACCTGGACGAGGCTCTGACGGGCGCCCGCGCGGTCGTGCTCGCCCTGGCGCTCACGCCGCGCACGCGCGGCCTGATCGGGCGCGCCGAGCTCGCCGCCATGGCGCCGGGGGCGTGGCTTATCAACGTGGCGCGCGGCGAGATCGTCGACACCGACGCGCTGGTCGAGGCCCTGCACGCCGGGCGGCTGGGCGGCGCCGCCCTCGACGTGACCGACCCCGAGCCGCTGCCCGACGGCCACCCGCTGTGGAGCGCTCCCAACTGCCTCATCACGCCGCACACCGCCGACACCAAAGAGATGACCAAGCCGCTGCTTGCCGCGCGTATCGCCGACAACGTGGCGCGCCTGGCAAGGGGCGCAGAGTTCGTCGGGCGGGTCGACCCCGAGGCAGGGTACTGACAAGCGACGCAAGGTACAGCAAGGACCGAGGAGGAACCAGTGACGCTACCGATCACCGCCGTCCACGCCCGTCCGATTCTCGACTGTCGCGGCTTTCCGACCATCCAGGTCGAAGTCACGTGTGGCGAGGTGACCGGTCACGCCGACGTGCCGGCCGGCCGCTCGACCGGCAGCGGCGAGGCGCGCGAGCTGCGCGACGGCGGCGCCCGCTACGGCGGCTACGACGTGCAGGTCGCCGTCGGCCACGTGAACGACGAAATCGGACCGGCGCTTGCGGGCCGCGACGCTTCAGACCAGCGCGCCATCGACAGCTTCTTGCGCGAGCTCGACGGCACACCCGACAAGAGCCGCCTGGGCGGCAACGCGCTCTGCGGCGTGTCGCTCGCGGTGGCCCGCGTGGCCGCCGCCGCCGCCCGCCTGCCGCTGCACCGCTACCTGCGCTTCGACTCGTGCGTGCTGCCGGTGCCGCTGATCAACCTGGTGGGCGGCGGCCGCCTCACGTCGAATGACCTCGCCTTTCAGGAGTTCATCATGATGCCGGTCGGCGCGCGCAGCTTCAGCGAGGCGCTGCGCATGGCCAGCGAGACCCACATGGCGCTGCAGGAGATCGTGGTCGCGCGCTACGGCAAGCTCTCGGCCAACACCGGCGACGAGGGCGACTTCGCCACGCCGATCGTCGACGTGCACGAAGCCCTGGCGCTGGTGCACGAGGGCGTGGCGGCGGCCGGCTACAAAGACGACGTGGTCTACGCGCTCGACGCCGCCGCCGCCCACTTCTGGGACCCGCAGAGCCGCACCTACGCCGTCTCGGGCCGTACCTACACGACCGAGCAGATGATCGAGCTCTATAAGGAGCTCGTGCGCGACTACGGCGTGGCCTCGATCGAAGACCCGCTCGACGAAGACGACTGGGAGGGCTTCGCCGCGCTCACGAGCGAGCTCGCCGGGGTGCAGGTCGGCGGAGCGACCGCGGCGGGCGGCGCGGGAACCGGAACGGCCGCGGCGGGCGCCGGCGCGGCGGCCGCCGGCGCGGCGCGTACCGGTGTGCAGATCGTCGGCGACGACCTGTTCGTCACCAACCCTGCGCGGGTGCGCAAGGGCATCGCCATGGGTGCGGCCAACGCCCTGCTGTGGAAGGTCAACCAGATCGGCACGCTCACCGAGGCCTTCGAGGCCGCCGACGTCGCCTTTCGCGGCGGCTACGGCGTGTGCGTGAGCGAGCGTTCGGGCGAGACCGAAGACCCGATCATCGCCGACCTGGTCGTGGCCCTGAACTGCGGCCAGATCAAGACCGGCTCGCCGGTGCGCGGCGAGCGCACCGCCAAGTACAACCGCCTGCTGCAGATCGAGGAGTGGCTGGGCAGCTCGGCCGTGTACGCGGGGCGCGACTTCAGGCGGCCGGTGACGGGAGCGACCGCCGCGCCCGGCGCCTGAGTTCCGGGACGGTCGCGCAGGGGCGCGGGGCCGCCATGGGGACGGCGCGCTTTGCCAACTACGAGGAGCTGACCGGACACGGACGCCCGGCGCTGCGCGCCGACGCGCTGGCGATCGCCGCCGCCGGCTTGCGCGCCGCCGACCCGGCCGAGGCGCTCGCCGGCGCGCTGCGCGTCGAGGGCGACCGCCTGCTCGTGCGCGGCACGCCGATCGCCGGCCTCGACTCCGGCGGCGAGCGCGGCGAGCGCGGCGAGCCCCCTGGCGACCACCGCGGCGACGAGGGCGTCACCGCGATCGATGTCATCGAGCGTTCTGGCGACGACGGCGTCACCGCGATCGATGTCACCGAGCGCCCCGGCGACGAGGGCGTCACCGCGATCGACCTGACCGGCCGCCGCCTGTTCCTGCTCGGCGCCGGCAAAGCGACCCTGGGCATGGCCGAGGTGCTCGACGGCCTCCTCGGCCCCCGGTTTGCCGACGCCGTCGTCGTCGTGAAGCGCGGCCAGGCGCAGGGCCACGCGCTGCGCTACGTCGAGGTGCTTGAAGCGAGCCACCCCGTGCCGGACGAGACGAGCCTGGCCGGCGGCCTGCGCTTGCAAGCGATCGCCGAGGCGGCCCGGCCGGGCGACCTCGTCATCGCGCTGGTCACCGGCGGCAGCTCCGCCCTGGCGGTCGTGCCCGCGAAGGGCATCTCCCTGGCCGACAAGATCGAGACGAACCGCCTGCTGCTGGCCTCGGGCGCCGACATCGTCGGCATCAACGACGTGCGCAAGCACCTCTCTGCCATCAAGGGCGGTCGCCTTGGCGCGGCCTGCGGCTGCGAGATCGTGAACTTCACCGCCAGCGATGTCGTCGGCGACCCCCTCGACTACGTCACCGACCTCACGGTGCCCGACTCGTCGACCTGGGCGGCGGCGCAGGCGGTCTGCGATCGCTTCGCCCTGTGGGACGCGCTGCCCGCGGCCGTCATCGCCCGGCTGCGGCGCGCCGACCCGCACGAGGAGACGCCCAAACACTTGCCGGCCGTCCGAACCTGGGTCATGGCCGACGCGGCGCGCATGTGCGCCGCGGCGGTGGCCGAAGCGCAGGCGTTGGGCTACGCCGCCGTGTTGCTCGGTCTGGACTGGCAGGGCGAGGCGCGCGACGCGGGCTTCGCCCTCGCGCGCCGCCTGGCGGTCAGCGCGCCGCGCACCTGCCTGGTGGCGGGCGGCGAGAACACGGTGACGCTGACCGGCGGCGTCGCCCGGGGCCGCGGCGGCGCGGCCGAGCGGGGAGCCGGGGCCGCGGTTGGACCTGCTGGGCCGGCCCGGAGCCGCGGCGGACCCAACCAGGAGGCCGCCCTGGCCGCGGCGCTCGAGTTGGCCGGCGGGCCGGCGGCCGTCGTCGTCTGCCTCGACTCCGACGGCAGCGACGGCCCCACCGACGCCGCCGGCGGCGCCGTCGACGACGCCACGGCGGCGAAGCTGGCGGGGGGCGGGGCCGCGCGCGGCGCGGCGGCGGCGGCAGGCGGCGCGGCGGCGCCGGCGGCGCGGGGCGTGGAGGCAGGCGGCGACGGCGCCGCTGCACTTGCCGCGCACGAGTCCTACGAAGCCCTTGCCCGCGCCGGCGATCTCGTGTTCACAGGCCCGACCGACACCAACGTGAACGATCTCAAGATCGCTTTGCGGGGAGACTGAGTCCCGCGCAGGCGGCTCGCAGCGCACCCGGAGAGGTTGGCGCGCACAGGCGGGCGGGGAGGGTTGGGCTGACATGCGGTGCCTCCTGAGATATGGCTTAAGCTGAGCCGGCCCGAAAGTGCCGAGCTTTGCCGTCCGGAACGGAGTGTGGTTTGTCTCACTCATCGTCGATGTCGCTGCCTGAGTCGTTCACGCCGCTGTGGTCTGCGCCCACGCCGGGGCCGCCGGGAGGGCTCTGGTTCGTGTTCGCCGGCGAGGAACTCCTTACGCTGGCCCTGTCGGGCCAGACCGGTGAGCAACTCCTCACGCTGGCCGTGTCGGGCCAGACGGGCGACTGCACCGTGCCGCTGGGCGACGGGCTGCCGGTGCCCGTCGACGGCGCCCGCTGCATAGGCCTTCTGGGCGACGTTCCCTGCTGGGCGGCGTGGGCGCATGACGAAGATGCGCCGCCGGGGTTCACGTTCGAGCCGCTGCGCCGGCTCTTTGACCGCCTGCCCGACGAACTCGTGGCGGTGGCCGGTCGCGCCGCACAGGTTCTCGCGTTCGAGCGCACTCACCACTTCTGCGGCGCCTGCGCCACGCCCACTGAAGAGAGCGACGGGGGACGCGCGCGCCGCTGTCCGGCCTGCGGTCAGGTCTACTACCCGAGACTCGCGCCGGCCATGATGGTCCTGGTGACGCGAGAAGGCCCGGGTGGGAGGGAGTTACTGCTCGCCACCGCGGCGCGGCGATGGGGACCCAGCGGGTCGCCGATCTACAGCGCGCTGGCAGGCTTCGTGGAGCCCTCGGAGTCGCTCGAGGACTGCATTCGCCGAGAGGTCGACGAGGAGGTGGGTCTGCGGGTCGGCGGCCTGCGCTACTTCGACAGCCAGTGCTGGCCCTTCCCGCATTCGCTGATGGTCGCCTTTCTGGCAGAGTACGCGGGCGGCGAGATCCACTGCCAGGAGGGCGAGATCGCCGACGCGCAGTGGTTTCCGGTGGGGCGGCTGCCGGCCCTGCCTCACCGGCTCTCTGTCGCCCGCCGCCTCATCGACTACGCGGTCGCCGAGGCGGCGCGGTAGCAGGCGCTATACTGTGGGCCTCGTGGGCCGCTAGCTCAGTTGGGAGAGCGCCGCCTTTGCACGGCGGAGGTCAGCGGTTCGAACCCGCTGCGGTCCACC